>CAWBBL010000026.1:0-220547 GCA_963786985.1 Ilumatobacteraceae bacterium
CCCGTGCGGATCGGGAGCACCGTTGGCGACGCGCTGGTCCGACAGCGTCGTGCCCGCTGGGTGGTTGACGTACTCCAGCAGGTCGAGCGCCTCGGCGACCCCGCGGGTGCCGAGGTTGACGGCGAGCATCGGCTCGACACCGGCCCGGCCGGCCCACTTCATGAACTCGTCGACGCCGATCTCGTTGGTCTCGATCGTCCGCCAGGCGAGATCGCGGCGCACCGGACGGCGGTCACGCGGCCCGACGCCGTCCTCCCAGCGGTAGTTGGAGACGAAGTTGCCGCCCGGATAGCGCACCACCGAGACGCCGAGCTCCTGGGTGAGGGCGAGGACGTCGCCGCGGAACCCGTCCTCGTCGGCCGTCGGGTGGTCGGGCTCGTAGATCCCGGTGTACACGCAGCGCCCGAGGTGCTCGACGAACGAGCCGAACAGCCGACGCTTGACCGGGGCCACCCGCCCGGCGGGGTCGATCACGACACGGGCGGCGAGCGGGGTTTGATTGCTCACGACGGTGACCTCCGTTGTAGGCGAACGCTCGATTGTGAACGTTCACAAGGCCCTGCGTCAATTCCCGACGGGCACTCGACGCTCACGACCGCAGATCAGGGCCAATTGTGAGCAGGATCTTGCTCACAATTGGCCTCAGTCTTGAGCTGTCGGATGTCGGAGGAAGAACTCGATCAGCCCGTGGGCGACGGCGGTCGGATTCGCGACCATCAGAAGGTGTCCGGCGTCCGGGACCGTCAGGCGCTCGGCGTGGGGGAACCACGACTGCACCAGTTCGCTTCCTTGCACGAAGCGTGGGACGCTGTTCGCGCCGCGGACGTTGAGCACCGGTTGGGTGATCCGCTTGGCGTCGTCTGGCCCGAAGCTCCACTGTTGCACGGCCGCCATCTCCGCTTGGAAGAACAGGTCGGCCTCGTCGACGGCCTCGTCGAAGGCCCCCGGGACCACGCTGTCCAGCACGCCCCGGTAGCCGTCGCCGCACACGTGGTTCAGGAACGTGTCGACGGCGCCCGACTTGTCGCCGGCCGTGTAGGCGGCGAAGACGGGCTGCAGGGCGGCGACGATCTGTTCTGAGCTGGAGATTCCACGTGCGGCGGGCTCGAGCAGCGCCACCGAACGGACCCGCGACGGGTGCGTCGATGGCCAGTTGGAGAGCGACGAGAGCGCCGTAGGAGTGACCGACGACGTGGGCGGTCGGCCAGCCGACGTGATCCATCAACCGTGCGCACACGGCGGCGTCCTCGGCGACGGTCAGCGGACGGTATCGGTCTCCGTCGGACGGCAGGAGGCGGCGCCGATACGACAACGTCGCAATGCCGGGCAACTGTTCGAGGAGTGGCCGGTACCAGGACACGAAGGCGTTGGCATGCACGAGCAGGACCCGCTCGGCGCCGTCGCTCAACTCGTAGGTGAGACTCACGTCATCGACGTCGAAACGATCCATGCCGTCCCTCCTCAATTCACTTCATCTCAACTGAAGTGAATTAAGTGCTACTGTAGCGGAATAGCCGACAACGTCAAGAGGACGACGACAAGGCGGGCCTACAACTCGCCCCTGCGCACCGATCAGGCCCAGCAGACCCGGCGCCGGATTCTCGAATCGGCACGGCGGCTCTTCGTCGCCCACGGGTACGCCGGGACCACGGTCGCCGCCGTCGCCGAGGACGCCAGCGTCGTTCCCGAGACCATCTACCTCTCGCTCGGCGGCAAGCGCGGACTCCTCGAGGGAGTCATGGACATCACGGGACCTCACGACTCGGCCGCCGACGACGACAAGTGGTGGGACATGGTCGCTCGATTGCCCGAGGCCTCCGAGCGGCTGGACAAGATGGTCGAGTACAGCTGCCGGATCCTGGCCCGCACCCGCCCGATCCACGCCATCATCCGCGGTGCCGCCGACAACGAAGCCTTCGCCGCCGACCTCGGTCGTCGACTGCTGACCGAACGGCTCACCAACCAGACCGAGCGCATCCGTCGCCAGCTCGGCGACACGCTCCGACCGGGATTGTCGGTCATCGACGCCGGACAGCGCTATTGCGCCCTCACCAGCCCAGAGCTCTACCACCTGCTCACCGTCGAGCTCGCCTGGACTCCCGAACAGCATCGGCACTGGGTCACCCACCTGCTGCAGACCGAACTGCTCGGCACCGACCGCGACGTTCCCGCCACCAAGCCGCGGCGACGTTCCGGGTCGAAGGTTCGTAGCAATACAGAATCTTGACTGATTCCAGTAATCGCCGTTAGGGTGCCCGGCGTGTCGAGGCCGCCAACCGTTGACCCACCCGTGGACAACGATGCGCTGCTCCGGCGGCACGGGATGCAGGTGACGGCCCAGCGGCTGGCAGTGCTGCGGGCGGTGACCGAGCAGCCGCACAGCACGGCCGACGACATCGGCAACCTCGTACGCGGCGAGATCGGGGCGATCTCCCATCAAGCGGTGTACGACGTCCTCGCCGCGCTGACCGACAAGGGCCTCATCCGGCGCCTGCAGCCGGCCGGTTCGCCGGCGCGCTACGAGGATCGCGTCGGGGACAATCACCACCACCTCATCTGCCGATCGTGCCGGCGGATGGTCGACGTCGACTGTGCGGTCGGCGCGACTCCGTGCCTCACCGCCGCCGACGACTCGGGATACGAGGTCGACGAAGCGGAGGTCATCTATTGGGGCCGATGCCCCGAGTGCGTTGCCGCCACGGCGACAACAGCAAGCAGATCATCATCAGCAGCAACCATCCACAAAGGAGACGGACGCCCGTGTCTGAGAGCGAAAACCCAGTCATCCCCGCACCGGAACCCAAGGCGCAACGACCCAATTCGAACCAGGACTGGTGGCCGAATCAGCTGGCGCTGGAGGTCCTTCACCAGCACCCGCCGCGCTCGAATCCGCTGGGCGAGGACTTCGACTACGCCGAGGAGTTCAAGAGCCTCGATGTCGAAGCCCTCAAGCAGGACATCTTCGAGGCGATGACGACGTCGCAGGACTGGTGGCCGGCCGACTACGGCCACTACGGGCCGCTGTTCATCCGCATGTCGTGGCACGCCGCCGGCACGTATCGCATCGCCGACGGTCGCGGTGGCGCGGGAAGCGGCGCGCAGCGCTTCGCCCCGCTCAACAGCTGGCCCGACAACGTGAGCCTCGACAAGGCCCGCCGGCTGCTCTGGCCGATCAAGCAGAAGTACGGCCAGAAGATCTCGTGGGCCGACCTCCTCGTCTTCGCCGGCAACTGCGCCTACGAGTCGATGGGCCTCGAGACGTTCGGCTTCGGCTTCGGGCGCGAGGACATCTGGGAGCCCGAGGAGATCTTCTGGGGCCCGGAGGACACCTGGCTCGGCGATGAGCGCTACGCCGGCGATCGGGAGCTCTCCGGTCCGTTCGGTGCCGTGCAGATGGGCCTGATCTACGTCAACCCGGAGGGTCCCAACGGCAACCCGAGCGCGCTCGATGCGGCCCGGGACATCCGCGAGACGTTCGGTCGGATGGCCATGAACGACGAGGAGACCGTCGCCCTGATCATCGGCGGACACACGGTCGGCAAGGCCCATGGTGCCGTCGATCCCGAATACCTCGGACCAGAGCCCGAGGGGTGTCCCGTCGATCACCAGGGTCTCGGGTGGAAGAACAGCTACGGCAGCGGCGCCGGCCCCGACACGCTCACGAGCGGGCTCGAGGGTGCGTGGACGAACGAGCCGACGAAGTGGGACAACGGGTACCTGGACAACCTGTACAAGTACGACTGGGACTTGACGAAGAGCCCGGCCGGAGCGCAGCAGTGGACACCCACGAATCCCGAGGCCAAGGACACCGTGCCGGACGCTCACGATCCGTCGAAGCGCCACGCCCCGATCATGTTCACGACGGACCTGGCGCTGCGGATGGATCCGATCTACGGGCCGATCTCCAAGCGCTTCCACGAGAACCCCGATCAGCTCGCCGAGGCCTTCGCCAAGGCGTGGTACAAGTTGCTGCACCGCGACATGGGTCCGGTGACGCGGTACCTCGGCCCGTGGGTGCCCGAGGCCCAGTTGTGGCAGGACCCGGTCCCGGCGGTCGATCATGAGTTGATCGGCGACGAGGACATCGCCTCGCTCAAGGAGAAGCTCCTCGCTTCCGGGCTCTCGATCTCCCAACTGGTCTCCACCGCGTGGGCGTCGGCGGCGAGCTTCCGGGGTACCGACAAGCGGGGCGGGGCGAACGGCGCCCGGATCCGCCTCGAACCACAGCGCAGCTGGGAGATCAACAATCCCAGCGAACTGGCCCCGGTGCTGCAGGCTCTCGAGCAGATCCAGCAGGACTTCAACAGCTCGCAGTCCGGTGGGAAGAAGGTCTCGCTCGCCGACCTGATCGTGCTGGGTGGGTGCGCGGCCGTCGAGCAAGCGGCGAAGAGCGCCGGGCACGACGTCACCGTCCCGTTCTCGCCGGGGCGCACGGACGCCTCACAGGAGCAGACCGATGTCGAGTCGTTCGCCGTGCTCGAACCGACGGCGGACGGCTTCCGCAACTACCTCCAAGCCGGAGAGAAGCTGTCGCCGGAAACGCTGTTGGTGGAGCGGGCGTACATGCTGACGCTCTCCGCTCCCGAGATGACGGTGCTCATCGGTGGCCTGCGGGCCCTCGACGCCAACCATGGCCAGGCCCGGCACGGCGTCTTCACCGACCGGCCGGGGACGTTGACGAACGACTTCTTCGTCAACCTGCTCAAGATGGGCACGGAGTGGAAGACCTCTGCCGCAGCCGAGAACGTGTACGAGGGTCGCCTGCAGGGGAGCCAGGAGGTCACGTGGACGGCGACGGCCGTCGACCTCGTCTTCGGCTCGAACTCCCAGCTCCGCGCGTTGGCGGAGGTCTACGCCTCCGAGGACGCCAAGGACAAGTTCGTGCGTGACTTCGTGGCCGCGTGGGACAAGGTGATGAACCTCGACCGCTTCGACCTCGCCTGATCAATCGGAAGTCCGATCTGGGCGGCGGAACGCCGGGAAACCGGACCGGAGGCCGCCCGGATCGGGAAGTGGACCGAAGGCCGCCCAGAACGACTACGTCGACGAGAGCGTGAGGGCGAGGGCGCCGAGGGCTCGGAGGGCTTCTTCGGCGTCGGGTTCCTCGTAGCCACGAGTGCAGACCGCAACGACGAGGGCGTCGGGGCCCTGGCTCGCCGATGAAGGCGACGTCGTGGCGGATCCCGTCGACCCACCCGGACTTCGAGCCGCACGGCACCCCGTCGGGGACGGCGGCGGTGAGTTGGCGGTCGTGCTGGCGGCCGAGCATCGCCGTCATCCACGAGGTCCACTCCCGCCCGGCGAGCGTGCCGCTGACGACGCCGGACATCAACGCGGCCAGATCGCGGGCGGTGGCGACGTGGCTGCCGCCGAGCGCGGCAGCGGCGGCGAAATCGGAGTACTTGCGTCCGAACGAGCTCGATGTCGCCCCGGCGTCGGCCAACGCCGCGTTGGCGGCATCGCGCCCGACCAGCTCGACCACCATGTTCGTCGCCTCGTTCGACGACACGACCACCATCCGCTCGACGACGTCGCCCAGCGGCATCAGCGTGCCCGGCGCCGGCATGCCCTCGTCGAGGTCGTCGGGGTCGATGTGGAAATCGGGCGCCCCCGGCGCCTCTGAACGAAACGTGTCGGCGCTCGTCAGCGGCGTCTCCAGGGTCACCGTGCCCGCCTCCAGCGCTCGGGCCACGGCGACGAGGACAGCCAGCTTGACCGTCGACGCGGCGTAGAACGGCTCGTCGGCCAGACGCTCGGACAACACTCGACCCGCGGCGCGTCGCACGCAGTAGGCGATGATCGGCACGCCGTCGCTATGGGACCCGGTCTTGCCCATCAGCGGCGCACCTCGCGGACGACGTCGGCGAACGCACCGACCAGCGCCCGCGACTGTTCCGTGTTGATCGGGGCATCGGCCGTCGCCTGAGCGAGCAGTGCCGCCCGGTCGAAGCCTTCGGCGGCCAGCTTGGACTCGTCCCATTCGGCCAGCCGGGCGGCCGGCGTCTCGGGATGGAACTGGACGCCCCAGGCGGTCGCACCGACGCGGAACGCCTGCACGCGGCACTGCTCCGACGTCGCCAAGTGCACCGCATCCGGCGGCAGCGTGGTGATCGAGTCGCGGTGATTCTGGATCATGCGCAGCCCTTGATAGTCGGTGAGCCCGGCGAACAGCTGGTCGTCGCCGGCGGCTGGCAGCAGTTCGACGGCGCACGATCCCCGCTCGGTCTCGCCGGACCACGCCGTCACCTCCCCGCCGGTGACGATGGCGAGCAGCTGGGCGCCGAGGCAGATGCCGAGAACGGGGACCCCGGCGGTCAACGCCTCGTCGACGAGGGCCCGTTCCCGCGGCAGGAACGGGGCGCGCTCATCCTCATCGGGGAGCAGTCGGCCACCGAGCAGCACCAACCCATCGACCGCCGGTCGCTCGCCGGCCAGCCGCTCGGGCAGGTCCGGTCCGGCCACCAGCTGCGCATCGATCCGCTCATCGGCGAGCCAGTCGAGCAGGCGGCCGGGGCCGCTGGTCGGCGAGTTCTGGACGACCACGACGCGTGGCAGATCTGTTCATACGAGCTGCTCCCGGTGACGGCGAGGGCCGTGCGCTCGGCGAAGTGGCAGGCGGCGAGGTGCCCGACGGCGGCGTCGGTCAGCGCCGGTGACTCCGTCGCGCACCGCAGAGGCACGCCGTCGGTGGTCGGCTCGTCGGTCTCGGCCAGCCGTAGGGCAAGCCAGCAACGGGTGTGGAAGCGGCAGCCCGACGGCGGATCGGCCGGCGACGGGATGTCGCCCTCGAGCACGATCTCGGCGCTGGCCAGGCGGGCGGCCGGATCGGGGACCGGCACCGCCGACATCAGCGCTCGCGTGTAGGGATGGGCGCCGCGGTCGTACACGTCGGCGGCCGTGCCGTGCTCGACGATCCGCCCGAGGTACATCACGGCGACCTCGTCGGCGATGTGCCGCACGACGGCGAGGTCGTGGGCGATGAACAGGTACGACAGTCCGAGCTCGTCCTGGAGGTCTTCGAGCAGGTTGATGACCTGGCCTTGGACGGACACATCGAGCGCCGAGACGGGCTCGTCGCACACGAGCACCTGCGGCTTGACGGCGAGCGCCCGGGCGATCCCGATGCGCTGGCGCTGCCCTCCGGAGAACTGGTGCGGATAACGGTGCACGTGGCCGGGGTCGAGGCCGACGAGCTCGAGCAGATCCTTGACCGCGCGGTCCCGCCCGCCCTTCGGTACGGCATCGGGGTGGATGCGGAACGGCTCGCCGACGATGTCGCCGACGCTCATCCGCGGGTTCAGCGACGTGTACGGATCCTGGAACACGATCTGCACTCGGCGACGCAACTCACGCCGGGCCGCCCGCGACATCGTCGTGACGTCGACGCCTTCGACGAGGACCTGCCCGCGGGTCGGCCGTTCCACGCCCACCAGCATCCGTCCGAGCGTCGACTTGCCGGACCCCGACTCACCTACCAGGCCGAGTGTGCGGCCGCGGCGCAAGGTGAACGACACGCCGTCGACGGCCTGCACTTCACCGACGGTGCGCCGCAGCACCACGCCGCGGCGCACCGGGAACACCTTGGCGAGGTCGCGGACCTCGAGGATCGCCTCGCCGTTCATTGCGTTCCCCGGCCACGCAGGCCGCTTGTTGCTCGCCGACTCATGCCACGAGCAGCCTCGAGGATCTCCGTCGCCACGTGGCACAGGCTGGTCCGTCCGCCCGGCAGCTCCACCAACGGCGGTGGCGTCGTGCGGCACACGTCCAGGGCGGCGTCACAGCGCGGGTGGAACGGGCAGCCGACGGGTACCTCGCCGGGCCGGGGCGGGCGTCCGGGGATGACGTCGAGTCGACCGCCGTGCACCTTGTCTGACGTCGCGTCGTCGGGAGCCAGGCGGGGCATCGCCCGCAGCAGCGCCCGCGTGTACGGGTGCGCCGGAGCGGCGAAGATCTGCTCCACGGTGGCCTGCTCCACGGCGTGCCCGGCGTACATCACGGTCACGTCGTCGGCGACGGACGCCACGACGCCGAGGTCGTGGGTGATCAGCACGAGACCCATCTGCCGCTCCTGCTGGATCTCGGCGAGCAGCCGCAACACCTGGGCCTGGACGGTGACGTCGAGGGCGGTGGTCGGCTCGTCGGCGATCAGCACTTGCGGATCCAGCGCCAGGGCCGCGGCGATCATCACGCGCTGACGCATGCCGCCGGAGAACTGGTGCGGGTAGTCCCTGATCCGGTCGGCGGCCCGCGGCACCTTGACCAGGTCGAGCAACTCGATCGCCCGGCGGCGCGCCTCGCCACGGCCGATGCCCCGCCGCACCCGCAACACCTCGGTCAGCTGGTAGCCCACCGAGTGCACCGGGTTGAGGGCGGCGAGAGCGTCTTGGAACACCATCGCCACCTGTTCGCCGGCATACGCGCGGCGCTCCTTGGAAGGCAGGGCCAGGACGTCGGTGCCGCGGAATCTGATCGCGCCCCGCGTCACCCGGGCTGTCGGACCGAGCAGCCCCATCACGGCGAGCGAGCTCACCGTCTTGCCACATCCGGACTCGCCGACGATCGCCAGAGTGCGTCCCGCCGTCACGGTGTAGGAGAGTCCGTCGACGGCGTCGAACACGCCGTCGCGTGTACGGAACTCGACCGCCAAGTCCTCGACCTCGAGCAGCGGCGCGTTGGCCGGTTCGCTCACCGCAGCCTCGGATCGAGGGCGTCGCGCAGCGCATCGCCGAGCACGACGAGCGACAGCACGGTGGCCATCAGGCAGCCGAGGGGAAACAGCAGCAGGTAGGCGTAGCCCCCGGTGACCCACTCGGCGCCGTTGCTGATCATGATCCCCCAGGAGATCGCCGGTGGGCGGACGCCGATGCCCAGGAACGCCAGCACGGCCTCGGCGCCGATGATCCCGGCGATCGAGGTCGGCACCAGCGCGGTGACCGGGCCGATCGCATTGGGCAGCACGTGGCGGAACATCACGCGCAGGTCGGAGGCGCCGAGGGCCCTCGCGGCGGTCACGTAGTCGAGCCCCTTGGACTCGAGGACGCTGGCCCGGATGTAGCGGGCGTAGCCCATCCACCCGAACATGATGAGCACCGCGGCCGGCAGCAGGATGACGCTGAACGTGCCCGAGCCGACGTCGACGTTGCGGAACAGCGACAGCAAGAGCAGCGCCGCCAGCAGCAGCGGAATGACGAGGAAGACCTCGATGGACCGCGAGATCAGCGCGTCGATCCATCCCAGGTAGTAGCCGGCGAGCAAGCCGAGGATCACGCCGATCAGCAGCGACGTGCCGACGACGACGAGGGCGAGCAGCAGCGACGGGCGGGCGCCGTACACGAGCTGGGCGAGCACGTCGCATCCGAACGCGTCGGTGCCGAACGGGTGCGGTTCTCCGAAGCCCTGAGGATGGATCTTCGACTCCGTGATCAGACAGCTCTGCGGGTCGGTATCGGTGAACACCCAAGGGAAGGCGACGACGAACATGAAGAAGGCGAGGATCACGGCGGCGGCGATGGTGTCGGGGCGCCGGCGCAAGCTGTGCCAGGCATCAGCGGTCAACGTTCGCGAACCGGCGACGTCCTTGACCGCCGTCGTCACCTCCGGCGTCGTCGCGTCTTCACTCATCGCTTCACCGGGGGCTGCGCCCCCGAACCCCATCCGCGCCAGGCTCGCTGGCGCTCGCGCTGTCGCATGAGCTCGCTTCGCTCACTCAAAGCGAATCCGCGGGTCGAGCGCGGCGTAGGTGATGTCGACCACGATCATCACGACCACGGTCACGATCGACAGGATCGTCACGACGCCGACGACGAGGGACACGTCCGAGGCCCGGACTGCTTCCCAGAGCACGCCGCCCATGCCGTAGATGTTCATCAGCCCCTCGGTGATCACTGCGCCGCCGAGGGCATCGGCGAACGTCAGGCCCACTGCGGTGACCACCGGGACCGAGGAGTTGCGCACGACGTGGTGGGTGAACACGTGCCGCTCGGGGAGACCTTTGGCGCGCGCCGTGCGCACGTGCTCGCCGCTGTAGCTCTCCAACTGACTGGCCCGAACCAGACGCATGAATGCCGCCGACCCGGCCAGGCCCAACAGGATGCCGGGTACGAGCAGAGTGGCCCACGGGTGGTCGGCGTCGAAAGATGGACGGAACCACAAGGCCGGCAGGCTGTCTTCGCCGAACGTGTCCTCTGCCCAGTTCGACAGCGGCACGGCGAACACGTAGCGGTAGACGAGCAGGAGCACGAACACCGGGAGGGCGTCGATCAGCACGCTCGTCAGCCGGACGCCGTGGTCGACGACCCGGCCTCGCCACTTCGCGGCGATCGAGCCGAGGGTCATGCCGAGCACGAGCCAGGTGATCGTCACGATGCAGAACAGCTTGAGCGTGTTCGGCGCCGCCGTGGCGACGATGTCGGTGACCTCCCGACCGCGCAGGTTGGTGCCGAAGTCACCATGGGCATAGTCCGCCAGGCGGTCGACGAACGGGCCGAGGCACGGGTTACCCGGCTGGTCGTAGCAGGGGTCGTCCAGTCCGTAGCGCGCCTCGACGGCGGCTAACTGCGAGGCGCTCGGGACGCGGTCGCCGAAGAACGCCAGCGCCGGATTGCCGTTGAGCTGGATGGCGAGCGTGGTCAACAGGTGCAGGACGAGCACCACGAGGAACAACGTGAGCACGGCCTGCAAACACCGCCGCGCGATGTAGCGGCCCATCAACTACCGCCCGACGGGCGAGGAAGTCCCGACCGAACGAGCACGATTCGGCCCGCTCAGTCGGGACTTCCACCAAACACGTCGATCAAGCGGCGTCGCTCACCTCCACCAGGCGGAGCTTGGTGGCGCCGCTGAAGGGGTCGATGACGACGTTGGAAAGACGCTCGCTGTAGTAGGTCTTGTTCATCGAGAAGACCAGAGGAATCGTCGGGAAGTCGGCGGCGAGGATCGCCTCGGCTTCCTGGTAGTGGGCGACCGCCTCCTCCAGCGTCGCCGCCTCGTCGCCGGCGGCGATGGCGGCCTCGAAGTCGGCGTTGTAATACCCGAAGCTGGTGTTGCCTTCCTCGGCGTTGCCCGAGGCGTACACCGGCGCGAGGTAGTTCTCGTTGAGCGGGTAGTCGGGGAACCAGTTGTTGCGGAACGGGCCGGTGAAGGCGCGGTCGGAGCGGTTGGCGAAGAAGTCCGGCGTCGGGTTGAGCTCGTAGGGGATGCCGAGCGTTGCCTGGATCGAGTCGCCGATCGCCTGGAAGAGTTGCTCCTCGGTGTCGTCCTGGCCGAGGCTGATGACCAGGGTCTCGCCCTCCGGCCAGCCGCCGGCCGCCTCGAGCGCGGCGACGGCGGCCTCGGGGTCGAACGTGCACCACTCGCACGTGCCGGCCTCGCCGCCGGGGACGCCACCGGGGACCACCCAGGAATCGGCCGGTACCCGCTGGCCCGGGAGTAGGGCGTCGACGATGCCCTGGCGGTCGATCGCCATCGAGATCGCCTTGCGGAACTCGATGTCCTGCCACGGGCCCTCGAGGTACAGCGGGAAGCCGAGGTACGTGAGGGCGGCACCGGGTCGCTCGACGTACGCGTGACTGCAGGTCGGCGTCGGCCTCGGCCGCGGCCAGCTCGGCCGGCGGCGGCTCGCTCGTGTCGAGGTCGCCGGCGAGGAAGTCGGGCCAGCTCGACGCCCCGGCGTACGCGGTCCACTCGATCCGGTCATAGTTCGGGGTCTCGTCGAGCGTGTAGTCGGCCCACTTGCTGGCAGTCATGCTCACGCCCTGCTCCCACTCGTCGATCTGGAACGGACCGTTGCCGATCGGTTGCACGGAGCACGCCGCGATGTCGTCGAGGCACGCCTGGGCGATCGGGAAGAAGCCGGTGTAGCCGAGCATCGTGGAGAAGCCGGCGAACGGGCCGTTGAGCGTGACCTCGAGCGTCAGCGGGTCGACGACGGTCAGGCCCGACAGGGTGTCGGCCTCGGGCTCGACGGTGACGTTGCCTTCGTCGTCGGTCTCGCCCTGCATGGCGTCGTAGCCCTCGAAGCGCTCGAAGAAGTAGTTGTTGCCCATCGCGTTGGGGCCGTAGGCGGCGTAGTTCCAGGCCCGGGCGAATGCCTCGGCATCGACCGGCTCGCCGTTCTGGAACGTCAGGTCGGGCTTGATCGTGATCGTGTACACCTGGTTGTCGGTCGTCTCGATGCTCTCGGCGACGTAGGGGTACGGCTCGGTGGTCTCGGGGTCGTAGCGGACGAGGCCGTCGTAGACGACGTCGAGGACCCAGATGTTGTCGGCGATGTACGAGTCCATCGGCAGTAACGTCGCCATGTCGGCTTGGTCGAGCGCCAGGTGCAGGGTGACCGGCTCGGCCCCACTTTCGACCTCGGCGGCACTGCTGATGCCCACGGCAGAACCCGTGATTCCCACTGTCACCGCAGCTGCGGCGATCAACCGTCTCCTCGTCATTCGGCAGTCTCCCCCGGTCGGAGTGGCGCTTGTCCGCCACGTGCTTTTGGAACATAGTCGGCGCGACCGGCGAACGGTGAAACAAACGTGCCGGAGCCCGGTGGAGTTCTCGATCACCCCGACGCTTGGGCAGGATGGCCCGATGACGTCGCCATCTTCGGAACCGCTCACCGCCGGAGTGCGGCCCGGCCGACTCCGCGAAGGCGATCTCGTCGCCCTCATCGCGCCGTCGGGCCCCGTGCCACCGGACCGCCTCGATGCCGGCATCGCGATCCTGCGGTCGTGGGGCCTGCAGGTGCGTGAGATGCCCCACGTTCGCGACGTGCATCCGCGCCACGACTATCTGGCCGGCGCCGACGAGGGTCGCGCCGAGGACTTCGCCGCGGCGTGGGCGGCCCCGGACGTCCGGGCGATCATCTGCGTGCGCGGCGGGTACGGAGCGCACCGGATGATCGACCACGTCGATTGGCCGGCGCTGCGGGGTGCCGAGCCCACCGTGCTCCTCGGGTACAGCGACGTCACAGCACTGCAAGAGGCGGTGGCCGTACGGCTCGGCGTGGTGACGCTGCATGGGCCGATGTCGGGCACGGGATCATTCCTCGGCTCGGCGGCGGCCCAACTGCACCTGCGGACGACCTTGTTCGAACCCGAGGTCGTGCAGGTGCTGGCGCCGCCGTCGGCGCACCCATTGGTCGGCGGGCGAGCGGTCGGGGTGACGACGGGCGGGTGCCTGTCGGTGCTGTCGATGTCCGTGGCGACGCCGTCGGCGTCGTCGGCGAGTGGCGGGCTGGTGCTGTTGGAGGACGTCAACGAGAAGGCCTACCGGATCGACTCCTACCTCACCCATCTGCGTCGGTCGGGATGGTTCGACGGCGCCACCGGGGTCGTGCTCGGGTCGTGGGCCGACTGCGAGCCCGCCGAGCCGGTGGTCGTCGACGTCCTCGGGAACCTCGGCGTGCCGATCCTCGCCGACTTCGGGTTCGGTCACGGCGACGACCCGATCACGGTGCCGCTCGGCGTGCTGGCCGAACTCGACGCCGACGCTGGAAAGCTGACCCTCGACCAGCCGGCGCTGACCTGAACGTCCGACAGGTCGGGCTGGTGGGGGTGGGGTGACGGAGCTCAGACGTCGAGGTTCAGGCGGACGGTCACCGTGTCGCCGAGCTCCAGATCCTCGGACCGCCGGACGGCGTCCTTCACCGGCACGAGGTACAGCTCGCCCCGCGGGAACAGCGACGTCTTGAACTCCGTTGCTCCGATGCGGGCCTGGACCGGAATCGCGCCCCAGCCGTAGGTGACCATCGACGACACCGCCTCGATCGCCGCACTCTGCTCCTCGGGCACGGTCACGAAGTGGAACGGAGCAGGGCCGCGCCAGTGAATGATCTCGCCGCGGAACTCGAGGTCCATCGAACCGAGCCTAGGTACCGTGACGCAACGACCTACCGCGTGCCGCGGGCCGCCCAGGCTCGACCGGTGACCGTGAACGGTGGTGGGCCGAGCAGTTCCGCGCAGCCCCGGCGGACGGCTTCTCGGCGGTCGGGCGCGAGCGACGCCAGGTAGGCGCCGGCCGGGCCGACGCCGGCGGTGTACGGCTGCCACCAGTCCTCGAAGCTGTCGTACGCCACCTCCGCCGACAGCACCGTGTCGTGGACCTCCGTGAGTCCGGCGGCATCGAACAGTTCGGCGAGGTGACCTTGGCGGGCTCCGTTGAGATCGGCCTCGGTGTGCGCCGCTGGATCGATCGCTACCGCGGCGCGCCAGAAATCGGCGACCGGCGAACGTCCACCGGCGTGGTCCCACACGCAGGCCGCGACCACCCCGCCGGGTCGGACGACACGACGCATCTCGCCGAGCCCGATCACTGGGTCGGCCATGAAGTGGACGACGAGCTGGGCGAGGGCGACGTCGAAGCGACCGTCGTCGAACGGCAGCTGCTCGGCACTCGCCTGTCGCACGTCGACGCCGGGGTGCCGTTCGCGGGTCGCGGCGACGAACGGAGCGGAGGGATCGACGGCGCAAACGGCTGCGGCGCCGAGGCGCGCGACGAGTCCGGCCGTCAACGCTCCCGGGCCGCACCCGACATCGAGCGCCGATTGGTCGGGCCGGACATCGGCCAGCTCGAGCATCTGGGCCACGAGCTGCGACGAGTAGCGGCCCATGAACCGGTCGTAGGCGTCGGCGGCAACTTCGAACGACACCGACGCGACTGTAGACACCGGGACCGGCGCTGATCTCTGGCTGACACGGTCCCGCGGAAGCGGGGAGCCGACCGATGCGACAAGTGACGCTTGGTCAAGACGCCCGTCGACGTCGTGTATCACGGCGTCGTCCACCGCCTCTCGAGGGGGTGGACGAGCTCCTGGGGAAGATCCGGGTCAGCGTCTGACACGGAACTTCCCCAGATCAGGAGATGACAGGGATCTTCCCCAGATGTTGCTCGTCCCCCCTCTAGAGGGGGTGCGATGAAGATCTACGTGGCCACGGCGATCGGTCGGGGCTCCAGCGAGCCGTGGCCGGCAGACACGTCCGTCGACGAGCGAGCCCACTCGCTGGTCCGGACCTAGCGATCCGACGAACCGACCCCGATGGCGATCACCAACGTCTCGGGGACGGCGCCATCTGCATCGCACCCGTTACGAGCCCCGCTCCGCTGGGTCGTCACCATCGTTGCCACGGGAATCTCGGTGATCTCGCTCGATCTCATGGCCACCGCCGTCGGGGTCATGGTGGTCACGTCGCACGTGCTCGATGGGGTCACCCACGAACTGGCGATCGGGCTCCTCGCCGTCACCTACCTGCTGTGGGCTGGCGCGCTCGGCAAGAACGTCGTGGCCAATTGGCGGTTGCTCGAGCTCACGGGGGCATGCACCAACCTTCCGTCGAAAGTGATGTTCGAAGTCGCGCGTCGTCGATCGAGCAGCGCACGTGTGAGTCGGGTGGCGACTGCCGCCGGCTACATCGTCACCGAGATCGCCAAGGAAGCGCCGTACTACGCCGGGGCGTTCGGCACCGCCCTGGTGAGCGACGCGGTCGACTCGACGGACGCACTCATCTTCCTGGCCGGTACGAACATCGGTGCAGCCGTCTACGAGTACGGCCTCGCTGCGCTGAGCAACACGTTCCTCAACCGACGAACGCGACGTTCGGAGTGACCCTGCGCCGACGAAGTCCCGACACATCGACCACGTTTCGGCCGCGTGGTCGGGACTTCCTACGATTCGCTGGTGTTCGACGACCGTCTCGCGTTGCCCGCGGCGGCCGATGAGCGGATCGTGCTGACGTGTTTTCTCGACTGGCAGCGCGGTGCCCTGATGCGGACGTGCGCCGGACTGTCCGATGAGCAGCTGCGCTGTCGCGCCGTGCCCTCGTCGAACCTCACCCTGCTCGGGCTCGTTCGACACCTCGCCGGGGTCGAGCGGTGGTACTTCCAGGCGGTGATCGCCGGCGAGTTCCCGGGAAGCCTGTACACGGAGACCGACGACCCCGACGAGGACTTCAACAACCTCGACTCGATGACCGGTGAGCAGGCCGTGGCAGTCTGGCGCGGCGAGGTCGCCGAGTCCCGCCGAATCACCGCCGAGTTGCCGCTGGAAGCGATCGGCACGGTGCCCGTCGACTCCGTCGCCGAGGCCGCAGGGACGGCGCATGAGAGCGCCGGTCGGCAGTATTCGCTGCGCTGGGTGCTCAACCACATGATCGACGAGTACGCCCGGCACAACGGTCACGCCGACCTGATCCGCGAGGCCATCGACGGCCAGACAGGGGAGTAGCGCGGCGTCCGGACAAGTGTCACGGGCGACCTGACCCGAATCCGACACCGACGGACGGCCCTCGGCGTGGCGCTGCCGTTAGTGTCCAGAGACGTGCCCCGGCTCGAGCCTGCCGATCGCGCCAAGCTGCCGGCCACCGCCTTCGCCTACGTCGACCCGCGCGGCCGCCGGCGTTTGCCGATCCACGACGCCGCCCACGTCCGCAACGCCCTGGCCCGCTTCAACCAGGTCGTGTTCGAGGACGAGGCGGCTCGCGAGCAGGCCCGCACCCGTCTGTTGAAGGCGGCCAAGCGCTTCGGCATCGTTCCGGTCGGGTTCATCACCGGCCAGTTGCAGTCCGAGCGCGAGCTCGGCCGCCGGGCCGAACCGCGCCACCTGCCGTCGGGCTTCGTGACCATGCTGTTCACCGACATCGAGGGATCGACGGAGCTGGTCCACCGGCTCGGCGACGGCTACAGCGAGCTGCTCGACGGCATCCGCACGATCCTCGAAGGTGCATGCACCGAGCGATCGGGGCTCGTCGTCGAGACGCGCGCCGACGAGCTCTTCGCCGTGTTCGAGCAGCCGGCCGCGGCAGCCGAGGCGGCCGTGGCGATGCAGCGGACCCTGAGCCAGTCGTCGTGGCCCGGAGGCGTCGAGGTTCGGGTGCGGGTGGGCATGCACAGCGGCTACCCCAAACGGTCCGCCCCGAACTACGTCGGCATTGCCGTCAACACCGCCTCGCGGATCTGCGGGGCGGCCCACGGCGGGCAGGTCCTCGTGTCCGCCGACACCAAGTTGGCACTACGCGGGTCGACGCCCACCGGCATTCGATTCCTCAGCCTGGGGAGTCATCGACTGCGTGGCTTGCCAGACGTGGTGCCCCTCTTCCAGCTCGCCGCCAAGGGCTTGGGTCGGCGCTTCCCGCCGCCGCGGGCGGCGCGCTCGAACGTCGCGTCGCCGGCGAATCCAGTGCTCCGGGTCACGCCGAGCGGCTTCGACGCACTCGCATCGTCGAGGTGCGCACGATCAGCTCCGGTTCGAAGACGACTTGTTGATGAACGTGCTCTTCGTTCGTTCTCGTCTCGGCGAGGAGCAGTTCTGTGGCGGTGTGCCCGAGCAGTTCCCGGTGCTGCCGGATGGTGCTCAGCGGGACGGCGGCCGCCCCGGCGAACTCGATGTCGTCGTAGCCGATGATCGCCAGCTCACCGGGCACGTCGATTCCGGCTTGGGTGAGGTGCTGGAGCAGACCGATGGCGATGAGGTCGTTGGCGCAGAAGGCGGCGGTGGGACGCCGCCGCCGGGGGAGCTGGAAGAGGCGTTCACCGGCCCGCCGGCCCTCCTCGATGCGCAGTCCGGCGGTCTCGATCACCGTGAGCGCATCCGGATCTCCACCGGCGCTGGCCAACGCTCGACGGGCGCCGACCAGCCGGTCGGCCACACACCTGGCGTGCAGCGCGCCGCCGACGAAGGCGATGTGCCGGTGGCCCTGCTCGAGCAGATGGTTGACCGCCACCTCGCCGCCGAGGACGTCGTCGACGGCCGCGCTGCACCAGTCCGGCCCCAACGTCGAGCCGACGAGGGCCACCGGGACCCCGCGCCCCCGTAGGTGCAGGAACTGCTGCGTGAGCTCGGCGAACGGGCTGACGATCACCCCGCGAACCCGCTGCTCGAGGAGCATCTCCAGGTACTCCGCCTCGCGTGACGGGTCTCGGTCGCTGTTGCCGAGGAACACGGCGAGTCCATGGCTCCGGGCCACCTCCTCGATGCCTCTGGCGACGTCGGTGAAGAACGGATTGGTGACGGCGAGGCCGAGGTAGGCGATCATCCGGCTCCGCCCGGCGCGCAGCTGTCGGCCCGATTCGTTGCGGACGAACCCGAGGTCGGTGATCGCCTGTTGCACCTTGGAACGGGTCGGTTCGCTCACCCGCTCCGGTCGGTTGAGGACGTTGGACACCGTGCCGACGGAGACTCCCGCCAGTGTCGCGACGTCCTTGATGCCGGTGGTCGGTGCGCTCACGTCACGGGTTGGCCGAGTTCGTCGAGATCGAGCTCGGCGAGTTGCGGCGTGACTGGTGCCGGCCGTGGCGGGTCGGCCGCGGCGGCACGGTGGGCGACGTCGAAGTGGTGCGACCCCGGGCCGACGTCGACAGCCGCGGCGCCGGGTAGTTCCACGCGTGCGGAGCTGCCGATCGGCACGACGACGTCGACGACGAGCCGGTCGCCGGGGCGAGTCCAGCTCACACGAGCGTCACCGTACGGCGTGCGCAGGGTGGCGGTCGCATGGGTGAGTCCGCCGCCGGGGCGCGGGCGGACGAGCAGCTTGCGGTAGCCAGGTTCGGCGGGGGCCAACCCGGCCACCACCCGATGGAGGAAGTCGGCGATCGCCCCGAGGGCGTAGTGGTTGAACGAGGTCATCTCCGTGCGGTTGATCGAGCCGTCCGGCAGCAAGCTGTCCCACCGCTCCCACACGGTCGTCGCCCCCATCGTGATCGGGTACAGCCACGACGGGCACTGCGTCTGCAGCAACAGGTGGTAGGCGTCGTCGACGAAACCGGCGTCGACCAAGGCGTCGCACACGAACGGCGTCCCGACGAAGCCGGTGCCGATGCGGAAGTCCTCGCGGCGCACGAGCTCGGCGAGGCGGGCCGCGGCCCGGCGACGTTGCGCCTCGGTCGCCAGCAGGTCGAAGCGCAGCGCCACGGCGTAGGCGGTCTGCGCGTCGCTGGCCATCCGCCCGGTCGGGGTCACGAACTCGGCGTTGAACCCGTCGGTGATGCGGTCGGCGAGCTCGTCGTAGCGCGCCCGGTCGGCCTCTCGTCCGAGCACGCCGGCGGTGCGGGCGAGCAGGCGGGCCGTGTGCGCGTGATAGGCGGTGGCGATCAACACGGCGTCCGTGCGTCCGGCGCCCGGGTCGCGCGGTGGAGCGGCGGGGTCGAGCCAGTCGCCGAACTGGAAGCCGCCGGCCCACACGTGGTCGTCCCCGGCCAGCGTGGCGATCTGGTCGACCCACGCCCGCATGCTGTCGTACTGCCGGCGCAGCAGGTCGACGTCGCCGAAGCGCTCGTAGAGCACCCACGGCACGACGACGGCCGCGTCCCCCCACGCCGCCGCCGGGGCCGCGGCGAAGATCAGTTCGACCCACGGCACGTAGGCCGGGACGGTGCCCAGTTCGGCCTGCTCCGCGGCGAGGTCGGCCAACCACGATTCGATCAGCCCGCAACAGTCGTAGAGGAACGCGGCGGTCGGGGCGAAGACCTGCAGGTCGCCGGTCCACCCGAGGCGCTCGTCGCGCTGCGGACAGTCGGTGGGCACGTCGACGAAGTTGCCGCGCATGCTCCAGCGCACGTTCTCGTGGAGCTGGTTGAGTCGCTCGTCGGAGCAGTCGAAGCCCCCGGTGGCGGTCATGTCCGAGTGACAGACGACGGCTTCCATCGAGTCGGTGTCGACCGCCGAGGTTTGCCCCTCGATGCTCGCGTAGCGGAACCCGTGGATCGTGAACGCCGGCTCGTAGACCTCGTCGTCGCCTCCGGCGAGGACGTAGGTGTCGGTGGCGGCGGCCGTCCGCAGCAGCCACATGGCCAGCTCGCCCTTGTCGAGCACCTCGGCGTGGCGCAACGTCACCTCGTCGCCGGCCGAACCGCGCACCTTGATGCGCACCCGTCCCGTGAGGTTCTGGCCGAAGTCGACGACGGTGACGTCGGTCGGCGACTGCTCGATCGCCACGGGGCGCAGGGTCTCGATGCGCCGGACTGGCGGGCCGGTCGGCGCGACCATCCGGTCGGCGACCGAGGCCAGCTCGTCGACAGCGGCCCAACCGGTGTCGTCGAACCCGACCGTCGTCCAGGCGGCGTCGGCGAGCCTGGCGTCATAGGTCTCGCCGTCGTAGAGGCTGGCGGCGATGCACGCGTCGGGTGCTGCTCGCCACTGGCGATCGGTGACCACGGTGTCGCTGCTGCCGTCCTCGTAGAACAGTTCGAGTTGGGCGACCGGACCGATGTCGGCGCCGTAGGTGTCGCGCCGGCCACCGTGGAAGCCGAGACGTCCCCGGTACCAACCCTCGGCGACGGTGATCCCGAGCACATTGTCGCCGTCGCCGATCGCATCCGTGACGTCGAGGGTGGCGTACCGGAGTCGATGGCGGTACGAGGTCCAGCCGGGGGCGAGGACCTCGTCGCCGATCGCCGCGCCGTTGCAGGTGACGGTGTAGACGCCGAGTGCCGAGACGTACAGCCGCGCCCGGATCACGGCGCCCCGGGTGGTGAACTGCCTGCGGAACCTGATCGGACGTTCAACGGTCGATTCCGGGAAGCTGGCCGTGATCGGCACTGCCGTCCAGTCCGTCGGATCGGCGAGCGCCACTTCGAGGTCGAGCGGCGCGCTGATCGCCGAGAACTGACCATCCGGGCCGGCGACACGGACACTGATCCGCCGGCGGGCCCGCGAGGGGAGTGGGTCGAAGGGCCACGGGACGAGCACCGAGTCGTTCGACTGCACGGTGCGCCGTTGCTGCGCATCGGGGTCGTCGGGATCATCGGCGATGACCTCGTAGGACTGCTGCTGGAACGTGGTGTCGTCGGACTCGACGATCCACGACAGGCGCGGCGTCGTGACGCCGATGCCGAGCGAGTCGGTGCGGTGCTCGACGCGCAGTTGCGTGACGGTGAGAGTCATCGGCGAGTTACCCCTTGACGGCGCCAGTCGTGAGCCCGGCCACGATCTTGCGGTTGAAGATGATGAACATGACCAAGGCGGGCACGGTGATCAACAGCACGTCCATGAACAAGAGGTTCCACTGCGTGTTGAACTGGCTCTGGAAGTTGTACAGGGTCAGCTGGACGGTGGCGTTGTCCGACCCCGGCAGGAAGTACAGCGGGTTGACGAAGTCGTTGTAGATCGCCACCGAAGCGGTGAGGATCACGGTGATCGTGACCGGTCGGAGCAACGGGAACACCACCCGGAAGAACAGCGCCAGGCCGGTACACCCGTCGATCATCGCCGCCTCGTCGAGCTGACGAGGGATCGTCGCCACGAAGGCGCGGAACAGGATGATGCTGAACGGGGCGATGTAGGCGACCTCGACGAGGACCAAGCCCCACAGCGAGTTGAACAGGTTGATCTTCTGCAGCACGTAGATCGTCGGCACGACGGCGGGCGGGATGATCAGGCCGGCGAGGACCAGGGCGCTGGCCAGGGCGGACATGCGGTCACGGCGCCGCTCCATCACGAAGCCGGTCATCGAACAGAACACGATGAGCAGAGCCACCGCCACGATCGTGACGACGAAGCTGTTCCTCATCGCCGTGACGAGCAGGTTGTCGCGAGTCGTGACGACTTCGACGATGTTGCCCCACACCGGCCACGACGTCGGCCACGAGAAGTCGAGCTGGGCCGATTGGGCCCGGTCCTTGACGGCCGTCAGGGCGATGAACCCGAACGGGATCACGAACACGACGAGCATGACGGTGAGGGCGACGACGTCGAGCCAGTACCGCCGGATCAGCCTCACGACGTCAGCTCCCGTTTGCGGAGGAACCAGTTCAACGGGAAGATGATCGCCGTGACGAGGAGGAACAGGATCACGTTGCCGGCCGTCGACAGGCCGTAGAAGCCGGCTTGGTAGTTCTTGAAGATCGTCGAGGCGAGGACGTCGGTGGTGAATCCTGGCCCACCGCCGGTCATCGTCCAGACCAGGTCGAAGGAACGCAGCCCACCGATCAGCGACAGCAGGATCACCGTGAACGTCGCCGGCGTGCTCAGCGGGAGGATCACGTGGCGGAACCGGGCCCAGGCACTGCCGCCGTCGACGGACACCGACTCGAGCAGCTCTGACGGGATCGACACGATGCCGGCGATGAAGATGACCATCGCCAACCCGACGCCCTTCCAGACGTCGACGAGGGCGATCGACAGCAGGGCGATCTGCGGGTCGGTCAGCCACTTCGGACCGGTGACTCCGATGACGTCGATCGTCCGGTTGATGAGGCCCTTGGTCGGATGCATCATCACCTTGAACGTGATGCCGACGGCCACGAAGCTGACGAGCACGGGGAAGAACACGATCGAGCGGATCGTCCCCTTGAGCCGCAGCCGCGAGGTGACGAGCATGGCCAGGGCCATCCCGAGGACGACCTTCAGGCCGCTGGTGACGACGGCGTAGATGAACGTGTTGCGCAGGCCGTTGGTCAGCGCCGGTTCCCGGAAGAACTGCCGGAAGTTGTCGAGCCCGATGAACTCCCAGTCGAACAGCGTCCAGCGGGTCAGCGAATAGAAGAAGGCCATGCCCGTGGGCACGGCGAAGATGGCGAGGAAGACGATGCCCGAGGGCAGGTAGAACCAGTGCGGATACGCCGATCGGCGTTGACGGTCGTGCGCCGGCCGATCGAGCGGGTCCGGTTGGGTGGGACCTGGGCCTCCGCCGGCTCAGGTCCCACCCCGTTCGGGTGAGTGGTGTGGAGGGTCCCCGTCACCAGCCAGGCAGGCCGAGTTGTTGGGCTTGCTTCTCGACGTCCTCGTCGTAGAGCGCGGCGGCGTCTTCGGCGGTGCGCAGGCCGGAGCCGACCTCGACCGTGATGTGCTCGAGGTTCGGACCCTTGAGCGGCGACAGGAACTCGAGCGCCGGGCCGACGTTGCCGGCGTCGATGTACTCCTGGATGTCGAGCACGGCGGGCAGCACGTCGTCGGGCAGCGTGGCGCCCTCGATGAGGTACGGCCCTGAGGGGGTGGCGCCGGCGGTCTGCGCCTCGGTGCCCTCGACCGAGGCGATGAAGGCGAGGAACGCCCTGGCGACATCCTCGTGCTCGGTGGTCGCCGCGATGTAGGCGCCGGCCGGCATCCACAACGTCATCCCGTTGGTGTCGGCGCTCTCGCCGGGCTGGGCGAAGAAGCCGATGTTCTGGGCGGCCTCGGGATCGAGGGCGGCGATCTCCGACAGGGCGAACGTCAGCATCGGATACTGGGCGATCTCGCCGGCGATCAGCATCTGCAGGGCGTCCTCGTAGGTCGCCGAGCCGTAGTCCTCGTTCCACCAGTCGCTCTCGTAGGCCTCCTGGAGGCGCTCGAAGCTGCGCAGGGCCGCCGGCGTGTCGGCGTAGTGAGCCTCGTTGGCGGTGTACTGCTCGGCGAAGTCCGGTGCCTCTTGGGCGACGTTGTAGTAGTCGGCGAGGACGAACAGCTGTGACGTCCACGTGGTGCCGAACGAGGCGCCGACTGGAGTCACACCCGCTTCCTTGAGCGCCTCGTTGTTGGCGGCGAACTCCTCCCACGTCGTCGGCACGGACAGGCCGTGCTCCTCGAAGATGTCCGTCCGGTAGAGAATCCCGCCGCCGAGACCGGAACCGAACGGCACGCCGTAGACCCCGTCGCCCTGGCTGACCGTCGGGATGAAGGCGTCGACGACGTTGTCGAGCATCGGGTCACCGGCGAGGTCGACGATCGACTCCGCCGGGTTGAGGGCCTGCAACAGCGAGCCCGAGTTGTAGAAGAACACGTCGGCCATCTCGTCCGTCGCCAGTCGGGTCTTGACGATGTTGTCGCCGTCGGCGCCGCCGGGCCGCTCCTCGACGTCGAACGAGACGTTGGGGTGCAGCTCGGAGAAGGCCGTCGTCAGGCCCTCGGTCAGCAGCACCGTCGTCTCGGTGTTGTCGATCAGCAACGACAACGTCACGTCCTCGCCGCCGGCCAACTCGACGGCGCCGTCATCGGCCGGCGCGGTCGTGTCCGTTGACGCGGCGACGGGCATCGCCATGGCCATCGATGCGGCCACGACGACTCCGCTGATGTGCGCGAAAGCCCTGAGTCCCCTACTCATTGCCCACTCCCCCTTCTCCCTTCGGCCCCGAGTCCGAAGGTGTGAATCGTTTCAAAATCGAACAGTAGCGATGAGCAGCCGCGGTGTCAACCGTCGCCGCTCGGCGCCTCCGCCAAGTCGGCGAGGATCCGCCGCCAGTGGTCGACCATCGCCGTCCAACCGCGCCACCGCCCCACCCGATCTGGGCGGCCTCCGATTCGTTGGTCGATTTCCGGACGCCAACGTCCTCACAGCGACCAAAGAAGGCGCGCAGCGGCGCCGGCGCCGACGGTGCGGCGGATGCCGTCAACGCAACCTGGCCTCGATCACACCGAGCCCGGCCGGCGACGCCGTCATCGCGACCTGCGTCAGGTCGAACCCGGCCCGGCCGAGAAGTCCGGCGAACTCGGCGGCGGTCCGCTCCCGGGCCCCGAGCAGGAGGAGCATGTGCACGTCCATGCGGATCGCCGCCGGCCGATCGATGGCCCGCTCCGGCATGATCGCCTCGACGATCAACAACCGGCTGTCGCGGCGCATCGCTCGATGACAGGTCGTCAGGATGCGCCCGACGTCGTCGTCGTTCCAGTCGTGGAGCACACGCGACAGCAGGTAGGCATCAGCACCCGCCGGCACGATGTCGAAGAAGTCGCCGGTCACACAATCGGCGCGATCGGCGAGACCGGCGGACTCCAGCCGGTCTCTGGCGCCGGCGATCGCCTCGGGGCGGTCGAGCAACACGCCGCGAACAGCGGGATGCGCGGCGAGGATCGCCGCCAGCAGGATCCCGCCTCCACCGCCGACGTCGACGAGTTGTTCGATGCCGGAGAAATCGAACGTTTCGACCACGGCGCTGGCTTCCTGCTCGGCGCGTCCGGCCATCGACGCCTGGAACGCCGCCTCATGGTCAGGGTGGTCCGCGAGGTGATCGAAGAACCGCGCACCGTGGATCCGTTCGAAGGCCGTGCCCCGGCCGAGCACGGTGTCGAGCAGCCCGGCGGCCGAGCCGTAGTACAACTCACCACGGACGATCGCCGCACCGCGCAACGAGGTCAGCGATTCGCCGACCGGCGTGAGGGCGAACCGCCCGTCATCCTCCTCGGACAGGACGCCTTCGATGACCAGACCGCGCAGCACGCGCACCAGCGCGTCGCGATCGGCGCCCACGGCACTGGCGATCTCGGTGCCCGACCGTGGCCCATCGGCGAGCACCGTGGCGAGGTCGAGCTTGGCGGCGACGTACAGCAACTGCGTGGTGACGAACCCGTCGAGCAGATGCAGCAACCTCCACGGCGGCGGCGTGGTGGCGTCGTCCACGCACCACTCTCCCGCAATCCGACTGCTGGATCAGAAGCGGTATCGCGTCGCTCCGCCAGGTTCGTCGCGGTCGTAGGCGAACGCTTTCGCCGGGGCGATGCGGTACACGAGGGCCTCGCCGGCTTCGTGGCGGAACGCCCCGTCGGCGACGTCGAAGTGCCACTCCTCGCCGTACTTCGTCTCCCACGCCGCGGCGAGCACCGCCAGTTCGTCGTCGTCGGCGACGCGCACCGCCCGCCCTTCGACGATCACGTCGAGTCCGGCCCACACATTCGTTCCCGTCGCGACAACGACGTTGTCGTTGGCGGCGAGGTTCTGCGCCTTCTGCTCGTGTGGCCCGGTGCACACGTGCACGGCGGCGTCACGCCAGACGGCGATCACCGGGGTGACATGCGGTCGGCCATCGGACCGGACGGTCGTGAGCCAGTAGATCGCGGCGTCGGCGAACACCGACGCTGCTCGGTCCCACGGTGTCGGTGTGGCGCCAGGACCGCTGTAGGGCACGTCGAGCTCGACGGTCGGGTTGGCGGTTCGATTCGTCATGCTCGTTATCGACCTCCGCCGACCTCCGAACTCATCGCCGCCTGCTCTACGCGAGCGCGGTAGCTCTCCCACCACGCCGCGTCGACGGACGGAAGGTTCTTGCTGTCGGGGCGATCGCCGGCCCCTCCATCGATCAGCTCGCGGACGATGTCGGCGTGTCCGGCGTGGCGACTGGTTTCGTCGATGATGTGCACGAGGATGCGGTGCAGGGTCACCTCGTTGACGTCGTCGGGCCACCACGGCACGCGCCCGGGACTGTCGAGATCGAGCGTGTCGATCGTGACGTCGGAGTGCGCCCACACCTGGTGGTAGAGGTCAACGATCTGTTGGCGCGACTCCTCGGGCGTCGCCCACATGTCGGCGTTGACCTCGGCGTCGTCGGCGAACCACGGGAACTGCTCGGGAAACGGCCGGCCGAACGTGTCGCCGAGGTAACCGGCCTCGACGCTGGCGACGTGCTTCACGAGACCCAACAGGTTGGTGCCGGTGGGTACCAGGGGACGGCGGATGTCGTACTCGGAGAGCCCGTCGAGCTTCCACACCAGGGCCTCGCGCCCCCGCTGCAGGTATCGACGGAGGTCACCCTTCGGGTCAGCTTCGGCCACGCCGGACATCATGTCATCGCCCGGCCGTCATGCTCGTCGCCGTGGTTCGCAACGGAGTCGGCTGGGTATCCGAAGGCCACCACCAACGAGAGGAACCCCGATGTCAGACCCCGATCCGCAAGAGCCGATGGCGCCCCGGCCGATCGACCCCGTCGGGCCGGAACCTGTGCCGCCGACGCCGATCATCCCCGACCCGACAATGCCGGACCCGTCGGATCCCGAACCGACGCCCCCCGACAACTTCTGAGCGGGTTCGTCAGGCGCCGGGGAGGGTGTGGTAGGCGCCGCTGACGCCCTCGGCCACCGTCTGCGCCGCCCGGCCGGCAGCGCGGCGGCCCGACCAGAACACCGACGGTCGGCCGCCGGTGTCGAGGGCCGCCGCCATCACCCCAGCGAACAGGCCGGCGTCTCTGGCGACGTCGAGCAGCTGCCCCTTGCGCCGACTGGCATCGCGCTCCTCCCAGAAGCGGTTGTTGGTGAGCGTTGCCGGGACGAGCGTCGCTCCCAACACCAGTGAGGCGAGGCGCGGCACGAACCCGAGGATCAACATCGCCGCCCCGCCGATCTGCGCCCCGGCGGTGACCTTCATCAGGGTCTCGGGGCTCATCGCCGTCAGTCCGCCGTTGCTGCCGAGCGGCGCAGGCGTCGGCGCCGGCGCACGGAGCGCTTGGACGCCACGGACGATGAACGGGGCGGCGAGGAGCGGGCGGATCAACGTGCGCAGATCAAACATGACAGCCCGATACCCGGTCAGTGGCGTCGGCAGACTCCGTGGCGGTTCAATTGGCGCAGCCGCAGCCGCCGCCACAGCAGCCGCTGGCGACGGCCGACGGTGCGCGAGCTGACGTAATTCCCGGCGCGGCGAACGTCGACAGCAGCCGTACCGTGTCGTCGTGACCGTCGGGACACGTCGCCATCGTGTCTGCGTCGCTCATCGCCCGGCGGACCTCGAAGCGCCGATCGCACGTCCGGCAGCGGAACTCGTACAGGGCCATCGACCAAATCGTACCGCCCGCCGTCGCGGCCGAACAGCGTGGCGACTCGCCCTGGCGGCAGCCGTGGCCAGCGCCGTCGCCGCGGGTGTCGCCACCGGGCCGGCGACGGCGATCGAACCGACCCCGCCACCTGGGGAGCCCTGGCTCGTCACCGACGTCGTCGACGGCGACACCATCGACGTCGCCCGCGGCGACACGAGGATGACGGTTCGCCTGATCGGCATCAACACGCCCGAGCGCGGCGAGTGCTGGTACGCCGAGGCGACCGAAGCACTGGTCGAGCTCGTCGGCAGCGGACCGGTGTGGCTGTACGTCGACACCACCGATGTCGACCAGTTCGACCGGGCACTGCGCTACGTCGTGAACGCCGACCATGACGACGTCGGCGGTCTGCTCGTCGAGCAGGGCGCGGCGATCGCCAGGAGTTACCCACCGGATACGGCCAACGACGACCGCTACGCACTGCTCCAGGAAGCCGCGCGCCGTGACAGTCGCGGGCTGTGGGCTCCCGATGCCTGCGGTGCTGCGCCGACCGGCAGCTCGCAGTCGGCGGCCGGTATCGCGGCCGGCGTCGTGATCGAGATTCACCCCGACGCCGCCGGCGACGACAACGCCAACCTCAACGACGAGTGGGTGCGCTTCGTCAACGCCGGTAGCGCGCCGCTCGATCTTGCCGGATGGGTCGTGCGTGACGAGTCGTCGGCGCACCGCTACACGTTCGCCGACCTCGTGCTCCCGCCGGACGGCGTGGTCACGCTGTTCACCGGTTGCGGCGTCGACAACCCGACGGAGCGTTACTGGTGCCGCGCCGGCTCGGCGGTGTGGAACAACGGTGGCGACACCGTCTTCCTGCTCGACCCGGCCGGCAACATCGCCGTTTCGCGCACCTACTGAGCGGTCGTCGCGTCGCCGCCGAGCAATGGCTCGGCCGCCGCCAAGCCGTCGACGAGGAACGGCATCGGCCGCCGGCCGAGCACCTCTTCGATACGGGCGAGGGCAGTTGCCCTGGCGGTGCCGCGGGCCATGAGGTACCCGGCGGCGATCGTCGGGGTGCGGTTCTCACTCGCCACACAATGCACGAACACGCGCTCTCCGGCATCGGCCAGGGCCAGCACCGTGCGGGCGGTGTCGGCGAGGACGAACGCCAGGTTCGGGTTGTCGTCGGCGGTCGAGTCGATCAGCGGGACGGTGAGGTGCTCGGCCGAGTCGGGGACGTCGGCGGTGCCCATGCGGCACAGCGACACGACGACCGTGGCTCCGCCGTCGACGGCTGATCGGACGGCCGCGGCGTTCCCGAAGGCCACGCCGTCGATCTCCCTCGCCATCGGCGAGAGGCCGAAGCGCTCGACGTAACCACGGACCATCTCGGCGCCGCCGGGCCAGCCCCGGGCATCCGGCCGGCCGCTGTTGACCGCCAGCCTGGCGAGTGTTTCGAGGTCGCTGCACCGCAGTACCGGCTCGCCGTAGATCCGGCGGCCGTGGAGAACGCGGCGCCACCCGAGAGGCACCGCCGACGCCCCCCAGCGCGCCCCGACCAGCGCTCCACAGATCGCGGCCACGGTGTCGGTGTCGCCACCGCTGCGCGCGGCCAGCTGCAGCGTGGCGACGAGGTGGTGACAGTCGCTGTCGACGCCGCCGGCCCCTGCGGTGGTGATCGCCGCCACGGCGGCCTGGAGAGCGGCAACGACCCAGCCGTTGCTGGAGTGGAAGTCGGCGGGGTCGGTGTCAGCTGCCGCGGTGATCCGCTGGTGCCAGACGTCGCGCCGCTGGCCATCGATCAGGTCGAGCCCGGCGAGCAAGGCGGCGACGAAGTCGAAGCGTTCGCTCGGCCTGGCGGTCGTGATCGCCCGCTCGATCGCCAGCGACCACAACGCGCATGCTTCGACGCTGTCTCGGTGGGGATGGGTTGCCGCGGCCACGTCGACGGCCAGCGCGGCGACGGCGGCGCGGTCACCGAGGTGGGCCAGGGCGACCGGCCCGGTACGCATCAACGCCCCGTTGCCGGCGGCGTCCGGGTGGCGTTCCTGATAGCGGGCCGCGGCGGTCCGGACGTTGTCGCCGGATCGGGCGGCGGTGCTGAGCACGGCGCGGGTCTGGTTGCCGACGTCGCGCGGCCCGCTGCGAAACCAGTCGAGCATCGCCGTGTCGATGCGGTCCAAGTCGGTGCTGCCGTCGGCGAGGACCGTGAGCAGGGCGAGGGCCATCTGGGTGTCGTCGGTCCATTCACCTGGTTCCCATCGGAACTGCCCGCCGCCTTCCAGGTCGCACGGCGCCGAGGGGTTCGGACCGGCGAACTCGTAGGGCGCCCCCAGGGCGTCGCCAACCGCTGACGCGACCACCGCGCCAACCGCTCGATCGATGGCCGCCGACGGCCATGGGGTCGTCATCAAGCGGTCAGTCAGCGAAGTCGCGGACGTAGCGACCGACCTCGTCGAGGTACCCCGCCCGGCGGTCGTCGTCGACCCACGAGATGACGAACGAGTTCTCGGCAAGCGTCACCACCTCGGCACTGCTCAAACCAGCTGCCTCGGCGAGCGCCAGGTAATTGTCGGCGATGTAGCCGCCGAAGTAGGCCGGGTCGTCGGAGTTGACGGTGACCCGGACCCCCGCGCGCAGCAGTTGGGCGATCTCGGCATTCTTCATGTCGCTGGTGACGAAACGATTGGAGATCGGGCAGCACGTCAGCCCGATGCCCCGGGCGCGCAGCTCCTCGACGAGCGACGGGTCTTCGACGATGTTCGTGCCGTGATCGATGCGATCGGTGCGGATGTCCTGGAGCACGGTGCGGATGTTGTCGATGCTGCCGACCTGGTCGATGTCGCAGTGCATCGTCAGTCGGTAGCCGAGCTGGCGGGCCCGGGCGAAGACGTCGGCGAACTTCTCGGGAGGATTGCCTCGTTCGTCGGAGTCGAGCCCGACGCCGACGATCATCGCCTGGAAGGGCACCGAGGCCTCGAGCGTCGCGGATGCGCTCTCGGCGCTGTGGTCGCGGAGGAAGCACATGATCAGGTCGGCGTCGATGCCCAGCTCGGCGCCTTCGGCGGCGGCCTGGTGGTAGCCGGTGACGACGCTCTCGAACGGCACACCGCGGGACGTGTGGGCCTGGGGGTCGAAGAACATTTCCACGTGACGGACGCCGTCGGCCACGGCGCGCTCGAGGTAGGCGCGGGCGAGGTCGTAGAAGTCGCGCGGCTCGCGCAGCACCTCCATCGCCGGGTAGTAGACGGCGAGGAAGCTGGTCAACGAGTCGAAGTGGTACGTCGCTTCGACCTCGGCGACCGTGCGCTGGCCGATCTCCACGCCGTTGCGTTCGGCGAGCGCCAACTTCAGCGCCGGTTCGAGGGTTCCCTCGAGGTGCACGTGGAGCTCCGCCTTGGGCAGCCCGGTGACGAACTCCCGACTCGGTGTTGCAGGTAGCGCCATGGGCGGCAGATTACCGATCGGCTCGCGCCGCGTCGGAACGCGGTCGGCGTCGCTCAGCCGCCGGACACGGCCGGGATGATCGACAGATCCTGGCCGGCGTGGATCGCCGTGGCCGGCCCATCGTGATCGCGCACGTTCTCGGCCCCGACGAACAGGTTGACGTGACGGCGGGTGCGTCCCTGTTCGTCGCGGATGCGGCGTTCCAACGCTGGATGTTCGGCGGCCAGCGCATCGAGCACCGTCGTCACCGTCGCCGTCTGGTCCGCCGCGTCACCGACGCTCAACTCGACGACGGCGCTGCCGCCGACGAGGTCACGGAGCTGGGCGGGGACGCGGACTTGGACGTCCATCGCGCTCAGATCGACGTCGGCGCGGCGCGCACCGACAGCACCGGGGGCAGATGCTGAGCGATCAGTCGCCAGGAGTCGCCGTCGTCGGTCGAGGCGAAGACCTCGCCGGTACGCGTGCCGAAGTACAGGCCGGCCGGATCCTGCCCGTCGGTGGTGAACCCGTCACGGAGCACACTCAGGTAGGCGTCCTGTTGGGGGAGTCCCTTCGTCAGCGGCTCCCACGTCGCGCCGGCGTCCGTCGTCTTCCACACGATGCACTGGCCGTCCGGGGTGCAGCGGAACATGTCGCTCTCCAGCGGCAGGAGGTAGGCGGTCGACGGTCGCGACGGATGGGCGACGACCGGGAACCCGAAGTCCATCCCGGCGATCCCCGTCATCGCCGTCCATTGCTCCCCGCCGTTGTCGCTGCGATAGATGCCGCCATGGTGCTGGAGATAGAGCCGCTCGGGATCGCTGGAGTCACGGGCGACCTTGTGGACGCACTGGCCGAACTCGAGGTCCTCGCCATCGGGAACGAAGCCGACGACGATCCCGCGGTTGCTCGCCCGCCACGACGAGCCACCGTCGTCCGACAGGTAGACGCCGGCCGCTGAGATGGCGATCAACAGGCGTTGCGGATCGTCAGGATGGACGAGCACGGTGTGCAGGCACAGGCCGCCTCCGCCGGGCTGCCACTGGGTGCGATGGGGGTGGTCCCACAGCCCCTGGACCAGGGCGAAGCTGCGCCCACCGTCGTCGCTGCGAAACAGGGCGGCGGGCTCGACGCCGGCGTACAGCACATCGGGCGCATCGGCCGGCCCGGGCGCCAGCTGCCAGATCCTGGCCAGCGACGCATCGGTTCCGTCGGGGAACCGCAGCGCCGCGGCCTCGTCCTCGGTCCACGTTTCCCCGAGGTCGTCGGAACGCCGCAGCACGGGTCCCCAGTGGTTGCTGACCGATCCGGTGAACAGTCGTGTCGTGCCCGAGCGGTTGTCGATGCAGGTGGCGTAGACCTCCTCGCCGGGGAATGTCGGCCCGGTCAGATCGAAGTGCTCACGTCCATCATCGGAACTGAGCGCGAACAGGCCCTTCGTCGTCCCGACGAGGACGGTCGCGTCGGTCGTCATTTGGCCAACGCCTGGTGAAGCAGTCATGGTCATGCGTTTCGGACCTCCTCCGTCCAGCGAACTCATCGCCCAAACTCTCCCCATCATCGCTCAGTTGCCGGTCGATGGACACAACGGGTTCGCCGTTCGGCTCACGCCAGGGCGGGCGTGCCGGCTCTACCCTCGCGGTGATGGCTAGGCCGACTCGCTGGGTGACCGGCACCAAGGAGGGTCACACGCAGTGGTACGTCGAGCGGTTCCGCACGCTGGCCGCCGACGGCGCTGACCTCGGCGGCGAGGCCCGTCTCGTCGACGCGATGGTGCCGCCCCGGTCGCGTGTGCTCGACGCCGGTTGTGGAACCGGACGCATCGGCGCCGTCCTGCACGATCGTGGTCACACCGTGGTGGGGGTCGACGCCGACCCCGGCCTCATCGAGGCGGCGATGACTGACCACCCTGGCCCGCGATGGCTCGTCGCCGACCTCAGCGAACTCGACCTGCCCTCGATCGGTGAGCCCGAGCCATTCGCCGCAGCGGTGCTGGCCGGCAACGTGATGATCTTCCTGGCGCCCGCCACGGAGACCGACGTGCTGCGCCGGGTCGCCGCCCATGTGGTCCCCGACGGATTCGTCGTCGTCGGCTTCCGGCCGGGCGAAGAGCTCTCCGTCGACCGATTCGACGAGTGCGTGGCCGAGGCGGGGCTGCGGGTCGAGCACCGCTTCGCTACCTGGGATCTGCGGCCGTGGCACGACGACGCCGACTTCGCCGTCACGGTTCTTCGTCACGGGTGATCAGAGCGAGACCTCGTCCGATGGAAGTCCCGACCACGCGGGCCGGAGTGAGCGCGATTTGTCGGGACTTCGTCGTCGCGTCGCGCTAGGTCTCCGCAGCCGGCCTCCATCGCGCAATGGTGCAGAGCGCGTCGTGGGCGACGAGCCACGCTGAGGCCGTCGCATCGGATGCCGCGAGCTGGAGCGTTGCCGGCGAGTCGGCGACGTCGACCGGTGCAAGGTGCTCGATCTCGGCGATGCCGTGCCGGTCCGATGGGCCGCCGGCGAGCGACTCCTCGAGGATCGCCCACTGCGCAGCGTTGTTGACGTGACCGAGGACGTCGAGATCGACCGTGCGGATCGGCCACGGTCGGCTCGTGATGCCGTCGGTTGCCGGCCCCGGCAGCGAGAGCCGGGCCGAGACGCGACGTCCGCCGGCGGCGTCGCCATAGATCTGATGGAACTCGTCGTCGAGAGCCCGGATCCGGTCGGTCGCCGCGTCGACCTGGACCCACAGGCTGGCGGCCTCGACGGATCCGCCGCGGTCGCCGCGGATCGAAGTGCGCCGTTCCGCCCAACTGCGCCCCGTGCCCGAGCAGAACGTCGTCAGGGTCAGCGTCTCGCCGAGCAGTGGTACCTGATCGATGGCGATGAGGGTGCGCCGCACGACCCAGGCGACGGCGTTGGTGAGCCCGCTGTCGACGGCGTCGTCGTTGGCGACGTCCTGAAGGTGACGCGCCAACCCGTCGAGTCGTAGCCGGCCATGCGGGTCGGCGTCGCCGAGACGCACCCGGCCGGTGGCGCTGTAGTCGCCGGCCAGTGGGTGGGAGCGGCACGAGCTCGGTGGCGGCGGCGACAGCACCCATCGCCCGGTGACTCTGGCACACGCCGATGTTCGACGTTCAGGCGGTGGCCGCCGTGGAGCTGTCGGGACGGGGAATCGCGTCAGGCTTCAGCAAACTCGGTGCGACGAGCGGGAGCCGGGCTCCTCCACCTGTCGACGAGCATCACCGTCACGAGAGGCGCGATGGCAATCGTCGCGAACACGGCCAGCGAGGTGATCGCGAGCAACACCCACCTCGGCGCCGACAGGCCGGCGGTCGAGCCAATCTCCTCGCTCGCCACCCCCACCGCGGGAAGGCACAAGAAGATGCACCCGCCGGCAGCGACGAGCCAACGCCACCAACGAGTCGTCAACGCCGCCACAACACCGAACGGGATCATCGCCACTCCGTAGATCAAGGCGATGAACACCGATCCGCCGAGGGTGAACTTGCCCTCGTGGTCGGCGGACACGGTCACGGCCCGCATCAGCAGGCGAGCCACGACCCCCACCGTGAAGCCACCGATCAACGCGGCGATCACGCCTCGTGCACCCGCCTGAATTGTCCGCACGGGCCGAGAAGCTACAAACCGGACCGCCCGGGACCAACGCCGGCGCCAATCTCTCTCCGCGACGCCGAACTCCCGACACATCGACCACGTTGCGGCCCGCTCGGTCGGGACTTCCCGGCGGGGTGGGCGCGCTGTTATGGTCAGCGGACCACACGGCGGACCACGGCGGACCACGGCGGAAACGGGGACCCATCATGATCACCACGTACAAGGCGGCACCCGACATCGACGTGCTGACGTCGAGCTTCCCGATCCCGGGCTTCGGATTCGTTCCGATCAACGCCTTCGTCCTCCACGGTCCCGAGCCACTCCTCGTCGACACCGGCGCCGTCGTCGAGCGCGAGGAGTTCATGACCGCGCTGCGCTCCGTCATCGATCCGGCCGACCTGAAATGGATCTGGCTCACGCACACGGACTTCGACCACATCGGAGCACTGCCCCAGTTGCTCGACGAGAACCGCGACCTGCGAATCATCACCACGTTTGCCGGCGTCGGCATCATGAGCCTCAGCGCGCCCCTGCCGATGAACCGGGTTCATCTTCTCAACCCCGGCCAACAGATGGTCGTCGGTGACCGGACTCTCACCGCGTTCAGGCCACCGGCATTCGACAATCCGTCGACGACCGGTTTTCACGACAGCAAGTCCGGGGCCCTGTTCAGCTCCGACTGCTTCGGCGCACTGCTGTCGGCGGTGCCGGAGAGTGCCGCGGACCTGAACAGCGACGAACTACGCGAGGGCCAGATCTTCTGGGCCACCGTCGACGCGCCGTGGCTGCACAAGGTCGACACCGCAGCGTTCGCCAGAGAGCTCGACGGTATCCGAGCGATCGAGCCGACCACGATCCTGAGCAGCCATCTACCTGCGGCGCCGGGCGCCATGCTCGATCGGTTGCTGGCCGCGCTCGGAGCCGTCCCGTCGGCGCAGCCATTCGCCGCACCAGATCAGGCGGCACTCGAGCAGATGCTGGCCGAGCTGACGGCCGGATCCTGAGGCGCGACACCGGTCACCCGGCCGGCCCGCTCGCGTGAGCCGAAACGCCCGGGAGTCCCCTATTCGGTTGCGGTGACGACGTCGGTCATGCTGGCGCTGTAGGCCTCGACCAACTCCTGCTGTTCTCGTTGCGGGACGCCATAGAAGTCGAGGGCCCGGACGATCTCGGCGCCGACCTCGGCGAACTCCTCGGCGCTGAGGTTGAGTTCGGCATGAGCCTCGCTGAGTGGCAATCCGGTGTACTCGAAGGGTCCTCCGGCCACCGACGCGACCCACAGGGTCCGCCCGAACTTGAGACCCGGCAGCCGTGATTCCGCCTGTGTCTCGTTCCACTCCTTGAGCGCCGGGTTCTCGTTGAGCTTCGGATTCTTGATGATCTCGTCGCTGAAGCGGTTGACGACGGCGGCGATCGCGAAATAGCCGCCCAGTCGCTCGTACAAGCTCGCTTCGGCGGGAGTCGTCGTGCCTTCGGCGACTGCCGGCAGCCCTCCGATCGCCGCCACTCCGGCGAGCACGCCGGCTCCCTTGGCCACGGTCCGTCGATCCATGCGTCTGTCCATCTCGTCCTCCCGATGGGCGACCGCCGCGGCGTCTGGCGCGGTGCGGCAGTGTAAGTCCCGGTAGTTGGCAATAACAACAGTAGTCACTGGTGTTATCGCGTAGCAAGCCCTAGGGAGCAACGACCACGCAGCAGCGGTCCGGTGACGGTGCCAGCACGGCGCGCAGCGCCGGTGTCTGCGTGCCGGTCACGACGCCGGCGACGAAGGCCAGGTTCATCCCGCAGATGACGTCTGGCTGTGCTTGGGCGACCTGCCGGAACGGGCAGTTGCGCAGCACCACGTCGTCGCCGTCGATCGCCGGCTCGTAGCCGAGGACGCGCAGTGCCGTGAGCAGGCGACTGTCGCCGGTGTCTGCCGTCATCTGCCGTCCGACCTGGCGGCCGAACTCGGTGGCCACATCAGCGAGCGCTTCCCGCGGGGGATCGGCCGGGCCTCGATCCAACGCCTCGGCGAGGATCTCGGCGGCGAGGTCGTAGCGGCGCGGTGGGATGGCCACCGAGAGTTCGAGAGCCGTCGGGCGGTAGCGCTTCGCCGGATGGCCGACGACGCCCGCCCCTTCGTCGCGCGCGTAGGTCGCCTCGAGGAAACCTTCGGACAGCAACTTCTCGAGATGGAAGGTGGCCAGCCGAACCGAGATACCGACCGCATCGGCCACCTCGGCCCGGCTCAGCGGCGCGTCGGCGGTCCGCACGGCGAGGTACGCCGCCCGCCGCGCCGGATCATCGAGCACGCTCAGCCGGACGATCGCCTCGTCGAGGTCGCGACGCATGCCTCTAGCACTACCACCACATTGCCCAACCCGGCGCGCTGTCTGTGGCGAGGGAGTCGCCGAGGGCCACGAACTGGCGTCGGTCGGCCACACTGGTCGGCGGTGACCTCGCTACCCGCAGCCCGCTACCTGCTCCGAGCTCGCGATCTCGCCGACCGTCGGTATGCCGAGTCGGTCACCGTCGCCGACATGGCTCGCGCCGCCCATCTGTCGTCGGCGCACTTCAGCCGTGAGTTCCGCCGGGCATTCGGGGAATCACCGCACCAGTACCTGCTGACCCGGCGGCTGGAGAGGGCGGCGGCGTTGTTGCGCACGACGGACTGGACGGTCGCCCGCATCTGCACAGCGGTCGGGATCCAGAGCCAGCCGACATTCACGACGAGCTTTCGCATCCACTTCGGTCAGACACCCACGGAGTACCGGGCGGCCTACGTTCCCGCCATGGCCCACGCAATCATTCCGATGTGCGTGACCCGCGTGTACGGGCGACCGCAGTACCGCACGATTCGAGAAGACGGCCGCGACGCCGATCAGTACGTTCGACCGTGAAGCGAGAACCCCGTCTCGCTCCGACTTGTAGGAGTAACCATGATCCGCATTGCCACCGCCCAAGTCTGGGTCCACGACCAGGACGAAGCCCTCGCCTTCTACACCGACAAGCTCGGCATGGAGGTTCGCGCCGACGTGACGTTGCCCGAGATGGGCGACTTCCGCTGGCTGACTGTCGGCCCGGCCGATCAGCCCGACGTGGCGATCGTGCTGATGGCCATTCCGGGACCACCGGTGATCGACGACGAGAGCGCCAGTCAGATCCGAGAACTGATGGCCAAAGGTTTTGCTGGCACGGTGTTCCTGACGACCGACGATTGCCAGAAGACCTACGAGGAGATGAGCGCCCGCGGCGTCGAGTTCGTCGAGACACCTGAGGTGCGCCCGTACGGGATCGACGCCGGCTTCCGTGATCCGTCCGGCAACAGCGTGCGCCTCACCCAGGTGGCCGAGAACTTCGGCGGAGGGTGACGTCAATCCGCTGGGGCGCCGATTCCGGCGTCGCGAGCAGCGGCGATGGCATGGGCCCGGTCGGCAACCTCCAGCTTGGTGAAGATGATCGACACGTAGTTGCGCACCGTCCGCTCGCTGAGGAACAGTGTGCGGGCGATCTGCGTGTTGCTGTTGCCGCGGGCCACGAGATCGAGCACCTCCCGTTCACGGCTCGTGAGCTGGGGGAACGGATGCGCCGCCGCGGCGGCGGACGCCGGGATGGCGCCGAGGTGGTCGAGGATGCGCCCCGCCAGACCGGGTCCGAAGATCGCCTCGCCGCGGGCGACGCCACGCAGGACGGTGGCGATCTCGTCCTCGTCGGCGTCCTTCAGAAGGTAGCCACGGGCGCCGGCGCGCACGGCGGCGAGGAGCAGCTCGTCCTCCTCGAACATCGTCAGCACGACGACACCGATCGATGGGTCGGCGGCGGTGATCCGGCGCGTCGCTTCGATCCCGTCGAGCTCGGGCATCCGCAGGTCCATGATGATGACGTCGGGAGCGACGCGCTCGGCGAGCTCGACGACCTCGTGCCCGTTGGCCGCGACGGCGACGACGTCGATCCCGTCCAGGTCGCCGATCAAGTGCGCCAACCCGTCGCGGAAGACCGGATGGTCGTCGGCGATGACGACACGGAGCGGCGACGCCTTCATGCCGGCAACCTCACGGCGATCGTCGTCCCGGCGCCCGCGGTACTGCTGATCGAGACGTCGCCACCCGCCGCGCTCGCTCGGCTGGCGATCGAGCGCAGACCCATCCCCGTCAGGGACGTCGTCGGATCGAACCCGCAGCCGTTGTCGCGGATGGCGATGTCGAGCTGATCGGCGAGCCGGGTCAGTTGGATCGTGCAGACGCTGCTCTTGCTATGACGCACGACGTTGGCCAACCCTTCGGCGACGACGCGGTAGCTGGTCGTGGAGATGTGCGCCGGAAGGTCGGAGAGGTCGGCGTCGGTGCTGATCGTCACGTCGATGCCCGATGCCTGGCGGGTGTCGGCGACGAGGATCTGCAACGCCGGGACCAACCCGAGGTCTTCGAGGATCGAAGGCTGCAGGCCATCGACGATCCGGCGCACCTCACGGATGGCGTCGGCCGTCTGGTCGATGAGTTCGTCGACGCTCGGCTCGCCAGGGAGTCGGCGCTTCAGCGAGAGCAGTCGGAGACGGATGCTCGCCAACGTCGGGCCAATGCGGTCGTGGAGATCGAGGCGAACCCGCCGGCGCTCTTCGAGGTAGGCGTCCTGCAGGGCTTGTTGCGCGTCGCGGAGATCTTCGCCGACTCTGATCGCTTCGGCGGTCACGGCGAGGTAGTGGCCGAGTTGCTCGAGCGTGCGCCGGTCGGCCTCGGCGATGCGCTCACCGGGCCGCCCGGTGACGACGACGGTGCCAACGTCTCGTCCCTGGTAGTCGAGGGGCATCGACCACGCCGGCCCGCCGGCGTGCACCGGCGACCACCGGCTCGGTGCCGATGACGGTGATCTCCACCGACCCCAACCGCAGCTCGTCGCGCACCGTGGCCGCGAGTCGCTCCACGACGGAGTCGGCATCGCCGTCGACGTCTGCGCCGGTCGCTGAAGCGAGCCGCGACGGTCGTCGGGTCGGTCGCTCGTCCGAACCACCGACGGGTCGTGGTCGTGGCCCACGAAACAACGGGGGCGGTAGCCACGACCACTGCCCCGGCGGCCGCGACGCCCGGGACGGAGAGGCCGGTCGATTCGTCGAGCAACCTGGCCAGCACGACGAGCACGGCGAGGTACACCGCCGAGAGCAGCACGCCGACGAGGACGACGAGCACCGTGCGGCTGATGACCACTCGGAGGTTGTAGAGCCGGTAGCGCACGACGGCAATGGCAATCGCCGAGGCGAGAGCCAGGAGGGCGACGGCGTCGAGCGCTTCGGGCGCCGTCGACGCGTTGTTCCGACACGGCGGGCACGAGCGCCCCGATGACGGAGCAGACGATCACCACGGAGACGCCGATGAGGACGATCGAGTACCGACGACGCTCGATTCCGTTGGCCCGCCGCCACGCCATGACGACTCCGCCGAGGGCGATCGATCGTGGCACCGAAGCCGACCCAACGGGCGGTTGCCCGCAGGCCGATCGCCAATTCGGCCGTCGACCCACGCGGGATGCCAGGGAGGTCGACGAGTTGGAGCGGGTCGTCGACGGCAACGGGTAGGGCGACGATCGCCGTGGCGACCACGAGTGTCCCGACGACGGTGGCGACGGCGAACAGGAACCGTTGCCAGGCAGCGGACCGGGGCGTTCCGTCGGGGAACAGCACGAGGGGGGCAGCCAGCACGAGGACCCACGGCAGCGGGGCCAACCACACCGCCAGCCATGCCGCCAGGCCGGTCAACGGCAGCGAGCCGGGATCGCCGACAAGACCCTGCAACGCCCACCACGACGCCAACAACGACCACGCCTGAACCGCCCCCCCGGCGAGCAGCAGCCAGCCGATCGGCAGCGTCGGCTGACGGCTGACGACGAGGCGACCCAACAGGCAGAATCCGATCGCCACCGCGCCGAGTGTCCAGCTGTCGCCGTTGCCCGGAAAGCCCTCCGACTGCAACGAGCCGACGATGCCGCAGACGGCGACGGCAGCCGACGTCCACAGCAGGGCGTCGGCGAGCCGGGTGGACGTCATTCCCCCACCGTTCCGAAGCGACCGTCACTCCCGCAAGGGACTCGCGTCACGACCCCATCGTGACAGTCCGTGACGGCAGGCCGATGCGTCGAGCGGTTCGGTCGGCGCAGGTTTGACACGGCCGTGTGTCACGGAGGAGAAGGACCATGAACCGAATGGAACGAGCAGCACTCGTCGGAGGACTCGTCGCAGTGGCGCTCGTCGCCGCGATCCCAGCCACATCGTCGGCGACGACGGATCCGCAGCCACCGAGTGAACCGCCCGCCGCGGCAGTCGACCCGGCGGCGCAGACGACCGACTCGACGGCGACGGTGGCGTTGGCGGCGGATGCGGCGGCCGACACGACGACGACGTCCACCGCCGATACGACCTCGACGACCACGACGAGCGCGACAACGTCGACCACCACGACGACCACGACGACCACGACGAGTGCGCCGACGTCGTCATCAGCGCCGACGGTCGTGCCGCCGAGCGAGCCGGTGGCACCGGCGGCGTCGCCTGGCAACGCCGCGGCCACGCTGTCGTGGGGCGCGCCAGTGGCCGACGGCGGAGCGCCGATCACCGACTACGTCGTCGAGCGGTCGCCGAACGGTTCGACCGACTGGGCGACGGCCCCCGACGCGACGTCGCCGGCCCTGACGACAACCGTGTCTGGTCTGACCAACGGGGCGACCCACTACTTCCGGGTGCGCGCCGTGAACATCGCGGGATCCGGATCGCCGAGCTCCGTCGTCAGCGTCGTGCCGCGCACCGTGCCGTCCGCACCGCGGACGTTGATTGCGACGCCGACGAACGTGTCGGGCCAGGTTCGTGTGTCGTGGGTGGCGCCGGCCTCCAATGGCGGGACAGCGGTCACCGACTACGCCGTGCAGCGCTCGCCGAACGGCACCTCGGGCTGGGTGACGATCACCGACGGCGTGAACACGGCGACGGCCTTCACCGTGTCAGGCCTGGCGAACGGCACCCGCTACTACTTCCGGGTCCTCGCCCGCAACGCCGTCGGCTACTCGCCGTCGTCCAACGTCGTCAACGCCATTCCGCGCACGATTCCCGCGGCCGTACGCTCGCTGTCCGTCACACCGGCGGCGACGGGGCAACTCCGACTGGCGTGGCTGGCCCCCGCCTCCAACGGCGGCTCGGCGATCACCGACTACCTCATCCAGCGCTCGCCGAACGGGACGACAGGCTGGGTGACGATCGCGGACGGCGTGAGCACGGCGACGGCGTTCACCGTGACGGGGCTGCGCAACGGCACCCGCTACTACTTCCGGGTCTACCCCCGCAACGCCGCCGGCTACGGGCCGGCGAGCACCGTCGTCAGCCAGATCCCGCGTCCGGTGCCGACTGCCGTGCGCTCGCTCACCGCCGGGCCGACGAATGTTTCCGGTCAGGTGCGGTTGACGTGGGTGGCGCCGGCATCGAACGGCGGGTACGCGGTCACCGACTACGTCATCCAGCGCTGGAACAGCGGGGCGCCGGCGTGGGTGACGATCAGCGACGGCGTGCGCACGACGACGACGTACACGGTGACGGGGCTGGCCAACGGCACCCGCTACTACTTCCGGGTCTTCGCCCGCAACGCCGCCGGCTCCTCGCTGCCCTCGCCCAGCGTTGTCGCCATCCCGCGCACCGTCCCCACGGCACCCCGCTCGCTGACCGCCGCACCGACGAACGGGTCGGGCCAGGTGCGACTGACGTGGGTGGCGCCAGCCTCGACCGGCGGCTCGGCGGTCACCGACTACCTCATCCAGCGCTCACCGAACGGGAGGACCGGCTGGGTCTCGATCAGCGACGGCGTGCGCACGACGACGACGCACACAGTCACCGGGCTGGCGAACGGCAGCCGCTACTACTTCCGGGTCTTCGCCCGCAACGCTGCCGGCTACAGCCCGACCAGCGCCGTGGCGAACGCCATCCCGCGAACAGTGCCTGGAGCGCCACTCAATCTCGAGGCGTTCGCCGCCTTCGAGGGCTACTTGCTGCTGTGGGACGCTCCGGCGAACAACGGATCGCCGATCACCGACTACATCGTCCAGGTCTTGAGTGCCGGCAACGTGTGGGAGACCTATCCCGACGGCGTCTCACCGGAGACAGCGGCGATCCTGCTGATCTCCGGGTTCGGCTGCGACGACCTCCGAGTCGCCGCCCGCAACGCCGCCGGCATCGGCGCCTTCCGCCAGATCCGGAGCTGCTTCCTGGAGGAGTGATCGCTCCGCTCACCGCCGTCCGAATGGGTGGTCGGCGGTGAGCGCGGCGCTGGCCGTGGACTCTGGTGCCGGCGGTCGGTCAGTGGTGACCGGTTTGTGGCACCGGAATCAGGATCCCGGTCACGCGGGATCGGAACTGCCGGTCGTGGCGTGGGTCAGGGCCCAGTCGAGGGCGTAATCGGCTACTTCCTCCCAGCCGTCGATCGACGGCAGCAGGTGCGGGCCGGTGAACTCCTTGACCTCGGTAACCGTGCCCTCGGCCTTGTAGTGCTTGGCGTTCGATCGCTGGAGAGACGGCGGCATGAGGTGGTCGTCACTGCCCGAGATGAACAGCAGCGGGGCCCGATTCGGGTTCTTGTAGTCGACGTGCGTGGCGTCCTTGCCGGGGTGGATGTTGGCCAGCGCGCTCGCCCAGAAGATCTGTCCGGATGCCGGGATGTGGTAGCGCTCGTAGAGCTGCCGGCCACGCTCCTCGTCGAACGTGTTCGTGAAGGCGTACTGCCACTGCTCGAACGTGAAGCCCACCGCCCGGTGCCGGTTGGCCGGGTTCTTCAGCACCGGAAACGTCGCTTTGACCTGGGCGAGCGGCACTCGCTTCACACCTTCGGTCGGCGCCGAGTTGATGGCCACGCCGGCCGCCCCGTGGCCGCGATCCATCAGGATCTGCGTGAACACCCCGCCAGCCGAGTGCCCGATCAGGATCGGCGGTCGATCGAGATCTCCGATGACTCCCTCGAGACGCTCCAAGATCTGCGGCACCGTCACCTGCTCGATCGGGGTCGGGTCGGCGTTCAGCGCCTCCACCTCCACGTCGAAGCCCGGGTACGCCGGCGCCAGCACCGTGAACCCCTTCTTCTCGTAGTGGGTGATCCAGTCTTCCCAGCTCCGCGGGGTAACCCAGAACCCGTGGATCAGAACGATGGTGTCGGGGGAGTCTTGAGCGCTCATCGCCGTGACCCTAGGGGTTTGGTGATCGATCTGCCCGCGGAACGACAACGGTCACGTCGACTCCACCGTGACGGCCAAGATGAGCGAGCCTGTCGAGGTGTTCGACGAGTTGGAGTTCATCTATTGCCCGAGTTCTGACGCCGCCGCCGAGTCGACGTATTACGTCGAGGCCCTCGGGGCCAGGTTGGTGTACGCCATCGAAGCGTTCGAAACCCGTGTCGCGATGCTGCGGCTCACCGATGCCGGTCCGAAACTGCTCCTCGCCGAGCACTTGCACGGTGAGCAGCCTGTGCTCATCTACCGCGTCTCGGATCTCGACGCGGCTGAGGCCGAGTTCGCCCAACGAGGTGTCCGGTTCAGCGCACGCTTCGGCTTCCCCGACGGCGAGGCCACGGAGCTGGAAGTACCTGGCCCGCAACGCATTGCCGTGTACGAGCGCACGAGACCCGAACGGGCTGCGCAACTCGAGGGCCGCAAGGACTTCTGACCGCTTGATCGTCGTCATCATTGAGCCGTCGTTCGGACGCTGTCGGATTCGGGGTCAACCGAGCGGGTAGGCGATGTCGCAGACGAGATCGTCGTCACCGATGTCGTCGGGTTCGGCGAGGTACACCTCGCGACACGAAAGTCGACTCCGCGGACGAGCGGTCACCTCGGCGGAAGCGGCAACGGCGTCATAGGCGGCGAGGATGGCGGGATACTCCCATTGCGCCTTGGTGATCGTGGTGAATGCCTCGTCGTGCGCTGGCTCGGTGCGGATACCGATCACCGAGCTCGAGTTCACATCGTCAGGGCAGCCGAGGATCGCCTCCAACGGACCATCACTGTCGTGGTCGACGATGCCGTGGAAGATCAGTGTGAACGGTGCCGTCGGCGTCCGACCGTCGAGGTGTCGCCGAAACGCAGCCTTCGCCTCGCCGACGAAACCGTCGGTCTCGTCGGCGCGGACTCGACGCTGCATGGACATCACTCGGTGGGCGGTGACGTGGCGGGTCTGGATCGGGAACAACGGCGGGTCCTCTCTGCGGATGATGGCGTGGATGTGGCGGATGAGCGCTCGGCGGCTCGTGTGCTGGGCTTCGAGGCGGCGCAGGTGTTCGTCGAGACGCTCTGCCGCCTGTTCGGGGTCGGTGTCGAGGTCAGCGCGCAACTGGGCGATCTCGGCGAGTCCGAGCTCGGTCGCCCGACAGAGACCGATGAGCCGGCCGACACGGGCTTGGTCGAGGCTGTAGTAGCGGTAGCCGCTCGTCTGATCGACCCGCTTCGGGCAGAGCAATCCGGACTCGTCGTAGATCCGCAGCGCCTTGATGGTGAGCTGGGTCAGACGGGCGAACTCGCCGATCGTGAGCAGCGGTTCAGGCGAGCGTTCGGTCGGCACGAGCCGATCATCGACCCTTCCCCAAGGGGCGAGTCAAGCAGAAGTCCGCACTGGTGGACGGCATCGTCCGCGAACCTGGCGATGAACCCGGCAACTCCCGAGCCAACGGCCTCATCGAGGCGGCGGTCGCCGCTGCCGATTCCGTCGAGTGACGGTACCTCCGACCCCTCGCTACCTGCGTTGATTGCCGGATTGGCCGGTGTGGCAGTACCGTGTGGGTTGCCTTCAACCAGTAGGGCTGTCGCCCTTGTTGCGTCCGTTGGAGGTGGCCATGTCCGTCGATCTGCCCGAATTCTCTGTTCGTGTCGCTCTCGGGGAGATCACGCAACGCGTTGTCGTCAACGGTGAACTCGATCTGGTGACCGCACCGCGGCTCGAGGAGTGTCTCAATGGCGTCGTCGACTCGACCGACGGCGACGTCGTCGTCGATCTCGCCAACGTCACCTTCATCGACTCGACCGGACTGCGCGTCCTGCTCGTGGCCCATGATCGGCTCGCCGAATCAGACCGCACGCTCGCCGTGGGTAATCCCAGTGTCCAGGTCGTCCGGTTGCTCGAGATCTGCGGGCTCGGCAACGTCATCGAGACCGACACGGCGGTCGACGAGGGCATCGCACCCTCCGCCGAACCGACGGTGATCACGATTGCCGCGGGCGATGGCGACGTCGCAGGGGACGGACATCCACCGACCTCAGCGCTGATCAGCCAGGCCGGCACCGGCTGACCCTCCGGCACCGTTGACACCGGCGACCAGACCGAGTGTTCAGCGCGGGGCGAGCGCTGGTGTGTCGCCGCCGGCTCCATCACCGATCGCGTCGAGCAGTTCGGTGAGGGCCGCGACCGAGTGGTGGATCTCCTTCCATCCGAGTTGGTGGCGCGCCCTGGTCGTGTCCATCAGCGGTGTGTTGGTCGCCATATCGAGCCATCCCGCCTCGGCGGGTACGAGTCGTGCCGCATATGCCGAGCTGACCGCCAGTCGGAGCAGCCGTTCAGGCATTGGCACGACACGTCCGCCGACGGCCTCGGCGATCAGCCGTGGGGTGAGTGGTGGATCGGCGGCGATGTTGAAAGCTCCTGACACGTCCCGCGTGAGCGCCCGCACGTAGGCAACAGCGATGTCGTCGGCGTGGGTTGCCTGGAACACCAGCCGGCGCACGCCTGGCACGAGTCGAAGTGGTCGCGGTAGATGCCAGGGCATCAGTCGCCCGAGGAACAGGCGATGGACCTCCGACGCCGCGGACCGCTGGAACACGAGGCTCGTCCGTAATCTCACGAGGCGCAGCTCCGGGTGTTCACGCTCGACGCCGTCGAGCAGCGATTCGACCTCGGCCTTGTGCCGCGAATACGTGCTGGTCGAAACGCCGGTCGCTGGCCACGATTCGTCGAGCGGGGTGTCCTTGGGCGCCGGGGCGTAGGCGCCGACCGACGACGCGTAGATGAGCGAAGGGACACCGCGGGCGACCACCTCGTCGACGAGTCGTCGTGTTCCGCCGACGTTGGTCGCCCGCATCACCTTCTCCTGGCGGGAGGGCTGGATCAGCCAAGCCAGGTGGACGACCGCATCAGCACCGGCCACGAAGCCGAGCGGGTCACGCGAGATGTCGGCGGCGTGCCAGCGCACCTTGTCGTCGGGAGCTGGCGGCTGAAGCGGCGGTCGCCGGGCGACGCCCAGCACCGAACGCACCTCGTGGTCGGACCGCAGCGCACGCAGTACCGCCGTTCCCACGTTGCCGGTTGCGCCGACGACGACGACATGCATCGCTGGTCAGCCGGCACCGGGGTGGAACACGACCTTGATCGCCCCGTCGCGCTTCTCCTGGAACATCGCGTACGCCGAGGCCGCCTCGCTCAACGGGAGGTGGTGGGTGGCGAACTCGTCGACGCCGAGTGGATCGTCGTCGGTCAGCACCGGGAGGATGTCGTCGACCCAGTTGCGGACGTTGGCCTGCCCCATGCGGATCGTGATCTGCTTGTCGAACAGCGTCATCATCGGCATCGGGTCGGTCTGGCCGCCGTAGACGCCGATCAACGAGATCGTGCCGCCCCGGCGCACGAGGTCGATCGCCAGGTGGAGCGCCGCCAGCCGGTCGACGCCGGCAATTCTCATCAGTCGCTCGGTGAGCACGTTCGGCATCAGCGCCGTCAGCTTGTGGGCGAATTGCGCGGCGGGCGAACCGTGAGCCTCCATGCCGACGGCGTCGATCACGGCATCGGGGCCGCGTCCCTCGGTCATCTCGCGCACCGCGGTGACGACGTCGGCGTCGCCATCGAACTCGTTCAGATCGAGCACGTCGATCCCGCGCGCTCGCGCCCGCTCCAGCCGCTCGGGCACGAGGTCGATCGCAATCACGCGTCCAGCGTCGAGGTAGCGCGCCACCCGGCACGACATGTCGCCGATCGGCCCGAGCCCGAGTACCACGAGCGAATCGCCCTTGCCGACGTTGGCGTACTGCACGGCCTGCCACGCCGTCGGTAGCACGTCCGACAGGAAGAGGAAGCGGTCATCGGGAGGCCCATCGGGAACAACGATGGGGCCGTAGTCGGCGTGCGGAACTCGCAGCAGCTCGGCCTGACCGCCGGGAACCTGGCCGTACAGCTTCGTGTAGCCGAACAGCGAGGCTCCGGTTCCGTGCTCGTGCACCTGCGTCGTCTCGCATTGCGACTGGAGGCCCAGCTCGCACATGAAACAGTGACCACATGAGATGTTGAACGGGACGACGACCCGGTCGCCGACGGCCAGGTTGTCGACACCCGAACCAACCGCCTCGACGATCCCCATCGGCTCGTGTCCGAGAACGTCGCCAGGCGTCATGAACGGAGCCAGCACCGTGTAGAGATGCAGATCGGAACCACACAGCCCGGTGCTCGTGACCCGTACGATGGCGTCCGTCGGCTCCTGGATCGTCGGGTCGGGCACCATCTCGGTTCTGACGTCTTGTCGCCCGTGCCACACCACCGCTCTCACGACTGCGCCGTGCTCCTCCGACGACAGGAAATAGCCCAGCTCCATCACGACTCCGATCGCTCGCCTGATGTGCTGCACGTACCCAGCACGGCACCGAGCGCAAACGGAGAGTGAGCGTTCCCAACGTGATCTGGGCGTCCACGATCTCGCATTCGGGACTGACGACGCCCAGATGGCTCAAGAGCGCGGCGGCTGGCGCGACCCATTGTGCGTTCGGCGCTGGCATGCATCGCGAAGTTGTTATAACGTCCTATCAACTCCGCGATCTGGCGAGCGGAGAGTTAGGGGAGTCCTCATGTCCGTACGTCGTCGCACCGTGCTCGCGGCGGTTGCCGCAGCAGTCGCAGTCACTGCCGCGTCACCGGGGCTGATCGCCGCGACCAGTCCGCCTGCCGACACCGCCGGCGAGGACGTCACGATCTCGTTCCTCACCCACTGGGGGCCGGAGACGGTCGCCCTGCTCGAGGAAGCGGCGAGCGCTTACAGCGAGGCCAACCCGAACGTCACGGTGGAGATCCAGGCGGTTCCGTTCGGCGATCTGCTGACGACGATCCGGGCCCAGGCGGGCGGCGATGCACCGACGATCTCGGGGATCTACGACCTGTGGCTCCCCGAGCTGGTGCGTGACGAGCTTGGTCGTGGCGGCGCCGGAGGCCGTTGCCACGGAGGTGACCGACAACTGGCCGGCTGGTGTGGTCACCGCCGCCACGGTCGACGACGCGCTGTACGGCGTGCCCAATGAGATCGACCTCTACGCCCTCAACTACAACACCGCGCTGTTCGAGGAGGCCGGTATCGAGGCGCCGCCGGCGACATGGGACGAGCTGATCGCTGCTGCCGAGGCACTCACCGTGCGTGACGGCGACACGATCACCCGGCAGGGGCTCGGGCTGATCAACTCGTGGGCCGCTGGCGTCGTCCACCCATTCGCCTCGCTGCTCGCCTCCAACGGCGGCGCGTTGATCGGCGAGGACGGCATGCCCGCCCTGAACACGCCCGAGGCGCTGGAGACGTTCGAGCTGTACGAGAACCTCGTCTCCGGCGTGCAGGTCACCGACCCGACGATGGGCACGGCTGACGCCAACACCACCGGCCCGTTCCTCGACAACTTCGTGGCCGGCAACACGGCCATGATCATCATGGCCAACTGGTGGGAGTCGGCGCTGCGCACCGGGATGGGCGAAGAGGAGTTCGCCAACATCGCCACCGCACCGATCCCCGTCGGGCCGAGTGGCGAGTCGGCGTCGAGCATCTCCTACTCGTGGATGACCGTCGTCAGCTCAGCCGCCGAGGAGGCCGAACAGGCCGCCGCCTGGGACTTCCTCGCCTGGCTCAACGGCCCTGACTCGACGCCTGCCGACGGACCGGAAGGATCTTCGGCGATGGGCAACATCCTGATGTCAATGGGCATCCTGCCGACGCGTACCTCCGACATCGAGGCGTTCTCCGACCGCCTGTCGACACCGTTCCTCGAGGGCTACGTCAGCCAATTGGAGGCGGCCACGCCGTTCCCGATCGTGCTCGGCGGGCAGGAGTTCACCGAGGCGCTGCAGGCCCAGATCGAGGCGCTGGAGTTCGGCGAGACCGACGCCGCCGGCGCCAGCGAGACGGCGCAGTCCGACGGCGAGGCGATCCTCACCGCCGCCGCCGAGAGCTGACCGGGCGGATCCTCACCGACAGGATCCGCCGGCGACCGTGACGACAACAACGACGACCATCACCGCCGCGCCACGCCGGCCGGCGCGCCTCGGGGCGCGGCGGGGATGGACGTTCGCCTTCTTGGCTCCGCCGGTCGGCCTCCTCGCCGTCTTCGTCTTCCTCCCGATCGGCCTGGCGATCTGGCTGTCGTTCCGCGACTGGTCGTCGCAGACGCCGTTCGGGTCTTCGACAGCGGCCGGCCTGGACAACTACCGCGCTCTGTTCGACGACGGCCCGGTGGGCCGCGAGTTCCGCAACGCGTTCCGCAACACCGTCGTCTATGCGGCCAGCTCGATCATCCTCATCGTCCCGCTGTCGCTCGGCTTCGGCCTGCTCATCCACCGCGTCGCCGTACGCGGCAGCGGGGTGCTGCGCGGCATCCTGTTCTCGACGTACATGGTGCCGATGATCGCCGTCGCCATCGTCTGGTCGAAGTTGTACTCGCCGACCGAGGGCCCGCTCAACCAGGCACTCGAATGGGCCGGGCTCGAACCGCAGCCGTGGCTGTCCTCGCCGGACACGGCGCTGCGCTCGCTCGTCATCCTCAACGTCTGGCAACAGGTCGGCTACTTCACCGTGCTGATGGTCGCCGGGCTCACGCAAATCCCTGGTGTCGTCTACGAGGCCGCCGCCATCGACGGCGCCACGGGGCTCCGCCTGCTCTGGCGGATCACCCTTCCGCTGCTCCGTCGCACGATGCTGTTCGTCGTCGTCATCGCCCTGATCAACGCCGTGCAGGTGTTCGAGCCGGTCGCGGCGATCACCCAGGGCGGGCCGGCCGGGTCGACGAACACGCTGACGTACCACATCCGCCGCGTCGGCATCGAGCGCACGCAGGGCGGGCTCGGCTCGGCGATGGCCGTGATGCTGCTCCTCGCCCTCGTCGTGACCGTCGGCCTCGTCTTCGCCCTGCTTCGCCGATGCGAGGACGTCGAGCAGGTCGAACGGCCAGCCAGCGTACGCTGCCGAGCAGGCGCGACGTTCGCCGGCGCGCTCGTCATCGCCTGCTCCATCGTCGCCGCCTTCCCGCTCGTCTGGATGCTGCTCACCAGCCTGAAGACACCGGCCGAGACGATCCAGTCGCCGCCGGTGTGGTTCCCCGCCGACCCATCGCTCGACGCCTACCGCGAAGTCACCGACGTCATCGATGTGCCCCGCTCGATGCGCAACTCCCTCGTCATCGCCGGGGTCACGACGCTGGGCATCCTGGCCACGAGCCTGATGGCCGGCTACGCCTTCGCCAAGTACCGGTTCCGCGGCCGCAACGCGCTGTTCGCCGTGCTCATCGCCACGATGTTCCTGCCGCCCATCGTCACCCTGATCCCGCTGTATCGCATCGTCACGCAGATCGGCTTCGACGGCCGGCTGATCGGCGTCATCGCCCCCAACCTCGTCAATGCCTTCGGCATCTTCCTGATGCGCCAATTCATCCAGGGCGTCCCCGATGAGCTGATCGATGCCGCGCGCATCGATGGCGCCGGCGAAGCGCGCATCCTCGTACGCATCGTGGCCCCGCTCGTCACTCCGGCGCTCGCCGCCCTCGCCCTGTTCGCCTTCGTCTACTACTGGAACGCCTACCTCTGGCCGCTCACGGTGCTCAGCGGCCAGGAGGCCGAATACACGATCGTGCTCAGCCTCGGCCGTCTGCTCAGCTACACGCGCTCGGCGGAGAACACCAACCTGGTGATGGCCGGCGCGGCGCTCGCCGTGCTCCCGCCGCTCGTCGTCTTCGCCTTCCTGCAGCGCTACTTCGTGCGCACGATCGCCCGTAGCGGGTTGACCGGATGAACGTGCATCGTCGTCGGGATCGATCTGGGCGGCACGCGCCTTCGAGCAGGGGCGGCACCGGCCGACTCCTCGGTGCCGGTGGCCGGCAACGTGACGTTCCTCGCCGACCGCCCGGCACCGTTACGGCTCAGTGAGCTCGGTGCCGCCCTCGACGCCATGCTCGTCGCCGCCGCCCCACTCGGTCGGGTCCGCGGCATGGCGATCGCCGTGCCCGGGCTCGTCGCCGGACCGATCTGCACCTGGGTGCCGAACCTGCCGTACCTCGACGGGGTCGACCTGGCGGGGATCACCGCCCATGTCGTCGCGGTCGGTAACGACGCCCAGTTCGCCCTGCTCGCCGAGGCGACCGAGGGCGCCGCGTTTGAACGGGCCGACGCCGTGTTGCTGGCGATCGGCACGGGGATCGGTTCGGCCGTGCTGAGCGGCGGGCGGATCCTGCGCGGCAGTCATGGGGCGGCGGCGTCGTTCGGATGGGCGTGCGCGGACGTGGCGGATCCCGGCAACGATCGCCATGGCTGGCTCGAACGGCATGCGGCCGGCCCGGTCCTCGATGCGGCCGGAGCGGCGATGACGCCACCGGTCGACGGCCGCGGTCTGGTCGCCGCCGCCATTGCGGGGGACGCCGGTGCACAGGCAACGATCGACCGTGTCGGAACGACTCTCGGCACCGCACTCGCTGGTGCCGTCGCCCTCCTCGACCCTGGCCTGGTGATCATCAGTGGCGGACTCGCCGACGCCGTCGACACGCTCGCTCCGTCGCTGCGCGCCGCGTTGCTTCGCCAACTGCCGACCCACCTGCGCGACATCGAGGTCGTGAGCGGCGCGCTCGGGCCATCGGCCGGGTTGGCCGGTGCTCTGGCGGCGGCGCGGCGCGGTGAGAACTGGTGGGAGGTGGGCGGCTGATGGCGACGATGATCCGACCCGACCGGCGCCGCCCCGAGCCGCTGTGGCACCAGGTCGAGCAGTCGATCCGGGCGGCGATCGACAGCGGCACGTGGAAGGCCGGGGCGCGCCTGCCCGGCGAGGACCAGCTCACCGACCTCCTGGGGGTCAGCCGGATCACCGTGCGCCACGCCCTCGCCAACCTCGAGACGGCCGGCGTTCTACGACGGGAGCACGGTCGCGGCACGTTCGTGCGCTCGGCCCGCCTCGTCGCCGGGACGCGGGCACTCACCAGTTTCAGCGAGGAGATGTCGGCGCTCGGCCTCGACGTCGCCAACCGTCTGCTCGACGTCCGCCGGATGAGGGCCACCGGGCCGATCGCCGAAGCGCTGGAGATCGACGAAGGCAGCACCGTGGTGCGCCTGCGGCGTCTGCGCTTCGGCGGTGGCCAGCCGATCGGTGTGCAGGCCGCGCACCTGCGTAATGACCGGGTTGACGGGCTCACCGCCGCCGACGTCGGTGACGGTTCGCTGTACACGTTGCTGCGCGAGCGCTACGGCATCCACCCAACCCTCGCCGAGGAGGTCTATCGCGTTGCCGGGGCCGGACGCCGCGACGCCGAGTTGCTCGGCATCGACCTCGGCGACGCTGTCTTCTTCGTCGAGCGGATCACCAGCGATGACCGCGGCCCGTTCGAGTACACGCTGTCGACGATCCGCGGCGACCGCTACGAGATCCGCTCGTCGCTGCGCGCCACCTGATCACCACACCCACAACCCAAGGAGCCACCGGATGGCCGACCACTACCTGCACCGCCTCGTCGAGCTCATCGAGCGCGCCGGAACGGTCAACGACGAGAGCTTGAACGTTGTCGCTGAGCGATTCGCCGGCACGCTGGCCGGTGGAGGACTCGTCCACCTCTACGGCTCTGGGCACTCCGTGCTCCCGTGCCAGGAGGCGTTTCCGCGCTACGGCAGCTACGTCGGCTTCAACCCGCTGACCGACCCGCGCACGATGTGGCACAACGTGCTCGGCGCCGGTGGAGTGCGCGAGCTGCTGTGGTTGGAACGTACCGAGGGGTATGTCGACAAGTTCCTCGCTCACCAGCCACTCAACGAGGGCGACTGTCTCGTCGTCTACAGCCACTCCGGGCGCAATGCGGCTGGGATCGACGCCGCGTTGTACGCCAAGCAGCGCGGATTGTTCGTCGTGGCGGTGTCGTGCGCGGCGATGCTCGACCAGCCGGGCTCACACTCGTCGGGCCAACGACTCGCCGACGTCGCCGACGTGCTGATCGACACCGGGGCACCGGTGGAGGACGCCATCGTCCCGGTCGACGGCTGGAGCCGGCCGGTTTCTGGCGCATCGACCGTGTTGGCGATGATCCTCACCCACGAGCTGATCGCCCGCACCGCCGTGGCCTTGGCGGCCCGAGATGTCGAGCTGCCGACGTTCGCCTCGCCGACGGTCCCCGGCGTCACGCTCGGCGACACCGACCGGGTCTACGGCGTGTACCGCGAGCGGATGATCGACGCCCAGCGCCGTCACCTCGACGCCTTCCGCGAGGAGATGGGCGCCGGCTGACAGGTACTCGGCGGTCCCCGCCCATCTGGGGAAGATTCGTGTCAGACGCTGGCACGGAGCTTCCCCAGACCGTGGAGGGGCAGGCGGGCAGCGACCGTGCGGGCGTATCACCGGAGAATCCGGCGACTCCACAGAGCAGGAGTACGAACGAGAGGATCGGTGATGCGGGGGCATCGAGTGGCAGTCGTCGGTCTGGTGGTCGTGGCGTTCGCCGCGTGCGGATCCGACGATCTCGGCGACACCACCGGGTCGACCTCGACCTCGACCACCCCAACGACCACGACCACGACACCGGGCTCCACGTCGTCGCTGCCGCCGAGCACGACGGCTGGTGGTGGCGACGACGACGAGATCGACAGCGTCCAGTGGGGACCGGACGATCCGCCGATCCCCGGCGAGTACTCCGCCTTTGCCGCCGACGGGGCCGCCGGCCTGTCGTGCGACTCGATCGACGACCGCGCCGACGGAGACCCCTTCTGGACGCTCGCCGCCGACGTGTGCCGCGTGTTCACCGGGGCGGGCAGCTGGCCCGACGTCGCATCGGTGCCTGCGCCGCCGGCCGAAGGCAACGCGTACCAGCGATGCCTCGACGGCGAGCTGTTCGAGATGCTCGAGCGTGCCCTGGACTGGCGGGCCGCGCACCCGGGTGGGTCTCCACTCGTCCGTTATCCGGCCAGGGGCACTCACTCACCGTGCCAGACGACCCTCTACGACGTCGGACCCACGGAGGCGAGCACGGGCGATCGGTGCATCAACGACGAGTCACTGGCCGTGCCGGCCCCGGGCGTGCCGGTGGTCATGTCGGCGCCGGGCATCACCGGCTTCGCCAACCCTCGGGCGACTGTCGACGGCTCCGTGTTGTGCGTTGTCGGGGATTCGCAGGACAACGCGCTGCGGACGTTCATCGTGGTGGTGCCCACCACCGGCGAGGGAGAGACCGTGTCGATCTCCGTCGAGACGAACTACGGCACGTTGCAGACCGCCGTGGAGCTGCCGGCCGTGGACACGGCGACGACGGAGCCGTCGGTCGTCACGACCGGCGCGACGACGCCGACCGACTCGACGAGCACCACCGTGACGACCGCGGCCGCCTCCGGGACCACGGAGAGTCCGTGACGACCGAGCCCGCACCATCGACGGGCCTCACTCGCCAGGACGTCTTCTCCGTCCTCGGCGCGCTCGGCGCGATCATCACGCTCTGCGCGGCGGTGATGTTCTACTTCGGCTGGCGCCGCAGCGACGTCCAGGCGCGGGCGATGAGCATCGACGTCAGCTTGTTCGGGTTCTCGTCCCAGGACTACGTGCTGCGCAGCATCAGCTCGCTCTACGTCCCCCTCCTCGTGATCCTCGGACTCGGCCTGTTGTGGGTGTGGTGCCACCTGCGGCTCACGCAGCTGCTGCGTTCCGACTGGATCGACCGCGGTACGAACCGGGCGAGGCTGGCAGGCGCCGCCCAGATCGTGCTCGTGGCCGGCGCCGCGCTGGCCGCCGCCTGTGTCGTGTTCAGCGCCCTCGTCGGGCGCCAGTCCGCGCCGTGGCCGATCGACCCGATGGCCGAGGTCCTCGCCCGCCGGGAGTGGGTCGTGCCGCTGGTGCTCCTCATGAGTACGACGCTCGCGGCGTACGCCGGTTGGCTGCGACGACAGGTCATCGGCCGTCGGGGTCCGACATCGTCGGCGCTGTGGGTCACCGTGCTGCCACCCGCCCTGATCGTGGCGACCGCAGCACTCGCCGGGTTCTGGCTGCTCGAGGAGTACGCCGCCTCGGTCGGCCGGGACTACGCCGAGGATGTCGCCGCTGGCGTCGGGCGGCTCCCGCACGCCGTCGTGACGAGCGCCACGCCGCTCGGTCTCCAGGCGCCCGGCGTCGTGGAGCAGCTCGTCACCGAGACCGAAGGTGCCGAGCGGTACCGCACCACCGGCCTGCGGTTGCTCGCCCGCTCGGGGGGCAAGGTGCTCCTTCTCCACGACGGGTGGACACCGGCAACCGGCACGGTCATCGTGCTCGCCGACACCGACGACCTTGCCTGGGAGTTCTCCCGCTGAGCCGTCTAACGCTCGTCGGGGCTCATCGCTAGTCTCGGCGACGGCACAGGAGGGGGACGCCAGTGTTGCAATCGATCCTTGCGGACGCCGCGGCCAGGTACGGAGACAAGACCGCTCTGGTCACGGCGAGTCGCACGCTCAGCTACCGTGAGCTCGACGACCTGTCGAGCGCGTTCGCCGGTGCGCTGCGCGGTCGCGGCATCGACGAGGGCGATCGGGTGTCGATCTACTCGCAGAACCGCTGGGAGTGGGTGGTCGCCTACCACGGGATCGTCAAGGCCGGGGCGGTGGTCAACCCGATCAACGTCATGCTCACCGCCGAAGAGGTGGCGTTCGTCCTCAACGACTGCGGGAGCCGCGCCGTCGTCACGTCGGGCGACAAGGCGCCGGCGATCGTCGGCCTCCGCGAGCAGGCCACCGGTCTCGAGACCGTGGTCAGCTTCGACGACGCACTGACGGGCACGGAGTCGTTCCATCAGTTGATCGACAGGGCGGTCGCCCTGGAGACTCGGGATGCGCCCAGCCCCACGTCGCTGTCGACCATCGGGTACACGTCGGGAACCACCGGACACCCGAAGGGTGCGATGCAGTCGCACCTGGCGGTGTACCTCAACTGCGCGTTGACGGCGACGATGCACGTGCGCACCGCCGCCGACACCGTCGTCACCGCCCTTCCCGCCCCGCACGTCTACGGCAACGTGGTGATCAACGGCACGTTCATGGCCGGCGGGACGGTGGTGCTGATGGACCGCTTCGATCCCGGCGAGGCGCTGCGCCGCATCAACGAGCACCACGCAACGATGTTCGAGGGGGTCCCGACGATGTACGCGATGATGCTCGCGGCCCCCGAGATCGACGCCGGCGACCTTTCCAGCCTCACCCGCTGCACGGTCGGCGGCCAGACGATCGCCACGTCGGTGATCGAGGCGTGGGAGCGCCGCTCCGGCGCCCCGCTGATCGAGCTGTGGGGCATGACCGAACTCGCCGGGCTCGGCACCACCCACGCCCTGTACTCGCCGAACGTCCACGGGTCGATCGGCGTGGCGTTGCCGGGCATCGAGGTCCGCGTCGCCAGCTTCGACGACCCCACCCAGACGGTGCCCGCCGACGAACCCGGGGAACTGATGGTGCGCGGCCCGCTCGTGATGCTCGGCTACTACAACAACGACGCCGCCACGGCGGCGACGATCGAGCCCGACGGGTGGCTGCACACTGGCGATGTCGCCGTCGCCGACCGCCATGGTCGCTTCTTCATCGTCGACCGGCGCAAGGACATGATCATCACCGGTGGCTACAACGTGTATCCCGCCGAGATCGAGCGGGTCATCGCCGGCCATCCGGCTGTGGCGCTGGTCGCCGTCGGCAGCGAGGCCGACGAGGTGAAGGGTGAGCTCGCCCGCGCCTACGTGGTCCTGCGCGACGGCGCGGACGCCACCGAGGCGCAGATCATCGACTACTGCCGGCCGCACCTCGCGGCCTACAAGCTGCCGCGGTCGGTTCGCTTCGTCGCCGACCTCCCGAAGACGTCCACCGGCAAGATCATGCGCCGCGAGCTGCGCAAGCTCGACTGACCGGCCGGGGCCGAGAATTTGACCGTCCTTCGGCGGGGTGGATAGACAGACCCGTTACCAGCCGTCATCAACGCGATGGCGCAGAGGGGGGAGCCATGTTGTCAACGAAGAGGCGCTGGATCGCGGCGGGCGCATTGGCCACGCTGGCCGGCACGACGGCGTTCACCGCTGAGGCGACGACTGAACCACCAGCCGCACCGGAGGGGCCGACCTCGGCCGCCGGCGGCACCATCGACTTCGCCGCCACCAGCGACGTCATCGAGCTCACCGACGAGCAGATCGCCGCCCTCGACGGCCAGGACGCGATGATCGGCATCGTCGCCGCGACGATGGCCACGGAGTACCACGCCAACCTCAACAACTCGATCCAGGCGCGGGCCGAGGAGCTCGGCTTCAGCGCCGAGATCTTCGATTCCCAGGAGGACCCGAGCCGCCAGCTGCAAGGGATCGAAGGGTTCATCTCCGCAGGTGCCGACGCGATCATCATCACCGGTCTCGGTGGCGAGAGCATCGGTCCGGCGGCGACCGAGGCGACCGAGGCCGGCATCTTCGTCGTCCAGGTCGCCGGGCGCGACCTGACCGAGTCCGGGGCGGTGACGATCAGCGTCGAGGACGAGGACATCGCCACCGCCGAGGGCACTGCCGCCGGCGAGTACGCCGCCGCCAACTATCCCGACGGTGGCATCCAGGTGGTGATCACCGACTACCCGGAGATCGAGTCGCTCGTGGCCCGCGCCGACATGATCGAAGAGACGTTCACGGCGGCGTATCCGGACGCCGAGTTCCTCCCGCGGATCCTCGGCGGCACCGCCGAGAACGGCGTCACGTCGATGGAGACGGCACTGCAGGCCAACCCCGACATCGTCGGCGTGCTCGGCATCAACGACGCCGGCAACCTCGGCGCCTACCAGGCGCTGGAGAACGCCGGGCGCGGACCGGACGACGTGTTCATCTTCGGCATCGACTGCGACCCGCAGGCGGTCGAGCTGATCGATGCCGGCACGATGTACAAGGGCTGCGTCGACACCAACCCGGTCGGTACCGGCGAGTTGGCGGCCGACGCCTTCGCCCAGTGGCTCGGCGGCGGCGCCGTGCCGGGGATCATCGAGGTGCCGGTCAGCGTCTACACCGGAGGTGACGGTACGGCTCCGGCGACCACCGGCGAGGCGAGCAGCGACACGGCACCCGCCACCACCGGATGACGGATCTGGCGGTCGCGGACGCGCCCCGGGACACCCGACCGTGGGCCGCCGTGGCCGTCGACTTCCTCGCCGCGAGGGCTTCATCGTCATCTTCGCCGTCTGGGCGGTGTACCTCGGCATCGCCACGGACACCTTCCTGACCCAGGACAACGTCTTGTTGTTGCTGCGCCAGGCGGCGATCTTCTCGATCATCGGGATCGGGGCGACGATGGTGACGATCCTCGGCGAGCTCGACATCTCCTTCGGGGCGACGCTGGCCCTCGCCGGATGCGTATCGGCGGCGTGGGTGATCGGGGGCACCAACCCCTACGTCGGGATCCTCATCGCCGTCGGCATCGGCACCGTCATCGGACTCGTCAACGGGCTGCTCGTCAACGTCGTGCGGATCCCTTCGGTCGTCGCCACGCTCGGGATGCTCGGTGTCGTCGAGGGGCTGGCGATGATGTACACCGGCGGTTCGAGCATCTTCGGCGACGAACTCGACCGGCTGTCGTTCCTCGCCCGCGACGAGGTCTTGGGCATCCCGATCCCCGTGCTGATCGCCTTCGTCCTCTACGCCATCGCCTGGGCGGTCACGACGCGCACCCGGTTCGGGGCCCACCTCTTCGCCAGCGGCGACAACCGCGAGGCGGCCTACCGATCTGGCATCCATGTGCAGCGCATCCGCCTCGATCGTGTTCGTCGTCGCCGGGGCGTTGGCCGGGTTCGCCGGCCTGATGCAGGTGATCCGCGTCGGCCGGGCCCAGGCGACGATCGGTGTCGACGCCCTCTTCCCGGTGCTCACCGCCGTGATCCTCGGCGGAACGAGCCTGTCGGGTGGGCGCGGTCGCATTGTCAACACGCTGATCGCCTCGGTGTTCCTCGCCTCGATCACCAACGGGCTGATTCTTCTCGGCGTGGCGTCGGACGCCCAACGACTCGTGCAGGGCGCCGTGCTCGTGGCGGCCGTTTCGCTCGACCGGTGGCGCGACTGAGAGGTGCCGAGATCGACGACCATCCCGCTCCCACCGCCGGTTCCTCAGACGCTGCGCGGTCGGCAACCGCCGCGGCGCCCCCGCTGTTTGCGGCCCACGGCCTGTGGAAGCACTACGGCGGCGTCGCCGCGGTGCGCGACGTCTCCATCGAGTTTCCTGGCGGCACGGTGACCGCCATCGTCGGCGACAACGGGGCGGGCAAGTCGACGCTCGTCAAGATGCTGTGCGGTGCCGTCCAGCCCGATCGCGGACACCTCGCCCTGCGTGGCGAGGAGGTCCGGTTCGCGACCCCTGCGTCGGCCCAGGCGGCCGGGCATCGCCACCGTGTACCAGGATCTCGCCCTCGCCGATCACCGCAACGTCGCCGAGAACCTGTTCCTCGGCCGCGAGCTGGTGAACTCGTGGGGCCCGGTGCACTGGCTCGCCCGCGCCGAGATGCGTCGGAACGCTGTCGCCGCGCTCGCCGAGTTGCGGATCCACGTCCCCGACGTTCGCCGCGAGGTGCGCACCCTGTCGGGCGGACAGCGCCAAGGTGTGGCGATCGCCCGGGCCATCCACGAGGGCTCGATCGTGCTGGTGATGGACGAGCCGATGGCGGCGCTCGGCCTGCAGGAGCAGGGCCGCGTCAGTGGCCTCATCGAACGGCTCGCCGATCGTGGTCTCACCCAGCTGATCGTCAGCCACAACCTCGACCACGTCTTCCGCCTGGCGACGCACATCGCCGTGATGCGCCTCGGCCGTCTCGTCGCCCTGCGCGAGACGGCGGCGACCGACCGCCGCGAGATTCTCCATCTCGTCAGTGGCCTGGAGGTCGACGGCACGGCGGTTGCCCCATGACGACCGACGAGCGCCGCGCATCCCGGGCGACCTGACCGGACTCGCCGCATGCCCCTGTCGATCGTTGTCATCGGAGCCGGGCCGGCCGGGCTGACCGCGGCCCACCGACTCCGGCAGCGCGGTTGCGCCGTGACCGTGCTGGAACGGGAACCGCATCCTGGCGGGCGCACCCACACCGAGCACCACGGCGACGGTCATTGGGTCGACACCGGTGCCGGCTGGCTGGCCAGTTTCTATCCCGACACGCTCGCGCTGCTCGATGAGCTCGGACTGCGTCATCTGCTGACGCCGATGCAGCTGCGCGGTGGAGGCGATCTGCTGCTCGACGGACGGGTGGTACCGACACCGAACTCGATCCGCCGCATTGCCACAACTCGCCTCCTGTCACCGGTGGACAAGGGCCGACTGTTCGCCTACATGGCCGCCCTTCTCGTCCGTCAGAAGAGCGATCTCCGCGTCGATCTCGACTACGACACCGTGCCCGCCATCGACGAGTTGCGGCGGATGGGTGAGCACGGGCGCGACCGGGTGGTGCGCCCGAACTTCGAGGGGCCGTTCTTCGCCCGCCTCGAAGAGATGTCGGCAGCTCTCGTCCGGTCGTGGTTGCGTTGCCTCTCCACCGGCACGTTCTTCCACGTCGAGGGGGGCATGGACGCGCCGTGGCGGCATCTCGCCGACAGTCTCGACGTGCGCACCGGCGTCGCGGTCGAGCGGGTCGCGATCAGCGGCGATCACGTCGTCGTCGATCACGGCGGTGGCACCGAGCAGTACGACGGGGCGATCGTCGCCGTCCCGGCGCCGGTGGCGGCAACCATCGTCGAGCACGAGCACCGTCCGGGGTGGATCGCCGACGTCGCGTACGCACCGCACGTGCGCCTCTATGCCGCCCGCCGCGGCCGGGGGCTCGCCCGCAGCGGCATCCACGTGTTCCCCAACACGCTCGTCGCCACCGTCGAGATCGGGGGAGGAGCGTTCGGGGCGTGGGGGCAGGTGCCCGCTGATTGGGAATGGGCGCTCGTGTGCGCTCCGGCGGCGGCGAGCACACCGCTGCTCGACGAGCCGGCCGACAGCGTGACGCGACGGCTCTGGGAGGCGGCGCGGGAGATCGATCCACGGCTGTTCCACCTCGACGACGCCGACGTCGTGCAGCTGATCCGCTGGCGTCACGCCGTCCCGGCTGTCGGAACCGGCTACTTCGCCCGGCAGCGCGGCTTCCGGCAGGCGCCGCCGTTGGTCTTCGCCGGTGACTGGCTCGGGCAACCCTGCGTCGAAGGTGCGGTGCGTTCCGGCAACGCCGCCGCAACGGCGCTCATCGCGGGGTCCGGCCGGTGACGCGGTTGCAGCCGGCAGACCGGTGGCTGGAGATGGACCTCACGTGGTTCGATCCCACCGAGCCCTTCGCACCGCGCCTCGACGATCTGTTCGGCCGTGTCGTCCCGCTCGTCGCCAACGTTGGTGGACGGCGCGGCGTACTGTTCAACCTCGGCTGGCTCGTCGATCTCGTCACCGAGTGGACCGGTGATCCGGAGCAGAAGATCCCGACGCGCAGCCGGCGCACGGCGCAGTGGGCAGCCGTCGGATACCGCCGCCTGCACGAGTTCGTCGGCGAGTTCCACGCCGCCGCGCAGCGTCACGGCCTGGACGATCTGCGCTGCGGAGTTCTCTTCGTCGAATGGGCCCACGTCGTGTGGCCGCCCGAGCTGAAGATCTACGACTTCGACAGCGACTGGTACGAACGCCACCCCGAGTTGTACGAGGCACCGCGGTCGTTCATCAACATGCCCGACCTGCACCCGGTCAACCGGTTGCGCGCCGACACGTATCCCTACGCGTCGGCGCCCGGCGGGATCGCCGAGGGGACAACATTCGGCGAGCTGTTCGGCCCGCAGTGGGCGAGCTTTGCGGAGTACACCGGGTTCGACTCGGTGCTGCTGCGCGACGGTTTCTGCGGGCCGATGATCTACACCCGCAACGGACCCTACGGAGGGCGCGCACCTGCCGACCCGGCCGTCGTGGAGCGCTTCAGCGACGCCGTCCGGGCGCTGTTCCGCGACGTCAAGCAGGCCGCCCCGGACCGTCTGCTCCTCGGATACTCCAGCGCCATCAGTCCGGTCGCCGACTGGCGGGTCGGATGCGTCGACTTCGAGGCGCTGATCGCCGACGGCCACCTCGATGGGTGGATCGAGCAGACGTGGGGTGGGGCGTGGCAGGACTGGTGGCACCAGCTCTGGAAGGGATGGACGTTCCAGGCGGCGAACCTGACGACGCGGGCGGCGATGATCGCCCGGGCCAACGAGCGGCGCGAGCAGCCCTGCGCGCTGTACCACCTCGTCGAGACGTGGGACGGTTGGGAGCACTGGGACACGTTGCACCAGGTGCCCGGCAAGTTGACGTGGGGGGCCTGGGCGTTCGCCCACGCCGGCGCCCTGACGCCCGATGGGCCGCGCCCGAGCGATGGGGCGTACGTCTCGTGGCTCAACAACGGGGACATGGAGCTGTTGTCGGAGGACGACGTGACGTTCGTCGCCGGGATCCTCGATCGGGCCGAGACCAGTGCGGCGACGCTCGAGAACGTGTACGGACCGGTGCTCGTGTACCACCGCCAGTCGATGGCCCGGCTGGCGACGACGTCGCCCGACGACCAGGTCGGTGAGTGGATCGACGACCAGGCCGGCCTGCTGATGAAGTGGGGCGTGCCGATCCTGGCGGCGACGCGAACCGAGTGGCTCGGCGCGATCGACGGCGACCGCCAGCTGATCTCCCAGCCACCGATGGTCGAGGGCGACGGCGCGGCGCTACTCGACCATGCCGACGTCGCGGTCGTCGGCCGCGCCGACGTCATCGCGGCAGCGGTCGCCGACCGGTTGGGGCTGACACCCGACGACCGCCGGATGCCATCCGACTTCTACGTGTGCACCGGGCCGGACCCGGACGTGCCGCCGGCCGACCGCCCGTACCTCCCCGACCACGTTGCCGTCGGCGTGGGAGATGATGTCGACGTGCTGTACTCCAGCCGGCACACTCCGCTGCTGACGTCGCGCGACGGGTGGTGCTGGTGGCAGCCGACGGATTGGTCCGAGCCGTTCAACCAGTTCCTGCCGAAGTATCAACTCGGGTCGACGTATCCGGCGTACCGGTTCGCGCGCCTGCTCGGCGACCTCGCCGGCCGACGTGGGCGCAGCCATCTCGATCGAGCTGCACCGGTCGGCGCCGGTGGCCTTCCACCTCTGGCGCAGCGGCGACGCGGTCCACGTCCTGCTCGGCAACCTGGAGACCGGTGAGCTGGGCGACTCACGTGTGCCCCGGGACATCACGGTCCGGCTGTCGCGCCGCGAGCTGGCGCTCGCCGACGGGCAGCTGCGGCTGGTCCGCGTCGACGGCTCAGGTCGCGAGGTGATCGTCCTGGCGGCCAGCGAGGATCCCGGCTTCGTCGAGTGCGCGGTGACGCTCGACCCCGAGTCGTGCGTGGTGTACCGCGTCGAGGAAGGAGCGCACCCGTGATCGAGATCGGGCCGGCAGAGATCGAGACGTACCGACGAGAGGGATTCCTGCCGATCGGTGAGATCCTCGACGCCGACGAGCGCGCCGAGCTGCTGGCGACCGAGCGGCGGCTCCGTCCACGCGACCGGTACGGCTCGTCGAGCGGTCTGGTCGTGATCGATCAGCTCGAGCACGTCTCGGCGGCGGTCCGCCGGTTCTGTTGCGACGGGCAGCAGCTCGACGCGGCCGAGGCGCTCCTCGGTCCCGATCTGGCGCTCACGCACAACCAGTTCATCGTCAAGCTCCCGGACGCCGCGAGCGGTTCGAGCGACATCCCGCTGCACCAAGACGATGGCTACGGCACGCTCGATCCCCCCGACGACATCACGGTGTGGGTCGCCCTCACCGACACGACGTCGGAGAACGGCTGCCTGCACATCGCCCCCCGCTCGCACCTCGGCGGCATCGTCGAGCACAAGGTTTCGACGAGCAACCCGGCGCTGCGTGAGGCGGAGACGGTCGACACGGTGCCCCTCGAGCTCGCCGCCGGTGAGGCCGTGGCGTTCACCGGGATGACGCTGCACGGCTCGGGCGAGAATCGAACGAGCGCCGAGCGGGTCGCCCTGTTCGTGCGCTACTGCGTGCCGCACGCCCGGATGATGACCGAAGGTGGCAAGCCGGTTCTCGCCGATGGCCACTCGTGGATGGTCCGCGGTGAGGCCTCGATGGAGGCCTGGCGCAGCGCCAACGAGAAGTTCACCGCCGAGACCCCTGAGCCGGGGCGGTGACGGAACCGGGCACCGTCGAGCGACGATTGGACATGAATGATCAATCGTCAGTGATCGTGCTCGGCGACGGCGCCGGGCGGGAGTATCCCTGCGGCACGATGCGCGCCGTGTTCAAGGCCGACGGACCAGAGACCGCTGATCGCTACTCGATCTCGGAGTGGTGGCTCGAGCCGGGGTCGCAGGGACCCGGTGAGCACCGCCACGAGGCCAACGACGACACGTTCTACGTGCTCTCCGGAACCGCGACGTTCATCCTCGACGGCGACGTGGTCACCGTCGGACCCGGTTCGTTCGTGCGCGTCCCACCGACCGTGTCGCACGACTACCGCAACGACACGGACGAGCCTGTTCGCCTGCTCAACATCTACGTGCCCGGCGGCTTCGAGCAGGAGATGCCGGCGATCGTCGCCTGGTTCGCCGACCACGCGTCCTCGTAGGCGGCGCCGTCCGGCGCATGTGGGGAAGATCGGTGTCAGACGTCGACACGAATCTTCCCCAGAAGCGGAAATGACACGAATCTTCCCCAGATGCGGTGGCGCGGGATGTCACCGCCCGCCGTGGCGCTCCGGCGAGGCGAAGACGCCGCCCTGGGGTAGCCCGTCGTCGATCTCCCCCAACTCGGCGGCGAACTCCTCGGCGTCGTCATGGGGGGTGTACCCGAGTCGTCTGGCCGGCTCCGTCGACCACCACGAGCGGCGATTGTGCGACACGCCGTAGAGCACGGCGAAGCCGAGGTCGGGCGACGAGAGGCAGGCGAGCACGAGGCGCGCGGCGTCCGGCACGCTGAGCCAGCTGTGCCGCATGCGCGACTCGATCGGTCGCACTTGGAACCCGCCGATGCGCAGACAGGCGACGCGGAGACCGAACTTGTCGTGGTACAGCCGGCCGAGGGCCTCGCCGTACACCTTGGTGACGCCGTACAGCGAGTCGGGCCTCGGCGGCTCGTCGCCGACGAGTAGGTGGCCAACCGGGTAGAAGCCCGTGGCGTGGGCCGACGAGGCGAACACGAACCGTTCCGCCCCGCCGAGGCGGGCGGCCTCGAAGGCGTTGTAGCAGCCGATGAGATTGGACGCGGCAAGCTCGGCGAAGGGTGCCTCGCTGGGCACGCCGCCGAGGTGGACGACGGCCTCGACGCCGTCGGCCGCCTGACGCAGTGCCTCGAAGTCGGTGAGGTCGGCCTGGTGGACGGTCTCGTTCTGGGCCTCGGGCGTCAGCGCGGCACGGTCGGTGAGCCGCAACTCGCTCGCGACCTCGCGCAGTGGCGCCCGGAGGCTCGACCCGATGCGCCCGGCGGCGCCGGTCAGCAGGATCGGTCCGAGCGCCGGCATGCCTCCCGACAGTAAGCGGCGGCCGCTGACGGCATCGGCAAGACTGCGTCGTCGTGGCGCCCGACGAGCGACCTGACGTGCGAGTCCGACCGGTTACCGCAGAGCGCCTGGACGACGTCGCCGACCTGTTCGGGAGCAACGGGACGACTCGCGGCTGCTGGTGCATGTACTTCATCGCGACCCGGGCAGAGTTCTCCGCAGGGTGGGCTGAGCAGGGCAATCGGACGAGCTTCGAGACCCTTGCCCGGGCGAGCGACACGCCGATCGGCCTGCTCGCCTACCGCCGCGGAACACCCGTTGGCTGGTGCGCCGTGGGACCTCGATCGCGCTACGCGCGGACCCTCGGACCGCGGGTCCGGATCCTCGCCGGACGTGATCCGGCCGAGGACGACGTCGTCTGGCTCGTGCCATGCTTCTTCGTCCGCGTCGGCGAGCGAGGTCACGGGGTGACCCGGGCCCTGCTCGACGCGGCGGTCGAACTGGCTCGCTCCCACGGGGCGCCGGCGATCGAAGGATTTCCACGCTCCGCCGGACTGCCGCCTTCGCCCGACGACTATCTCGGTCGCGAGGAGACGTTCGCCGAGTGCGGGTTCGAGTGCATCGCGCGCCCCACGGAGCGCCGGGCAGTGATGCGCCGCGACCTCGTCGGCTGATGCTCGCGTCGAAATCTGTTGAGTTCGGGCGTGGCGCTTGGGAACAATGCGGTCGTGGAACAGCCGGTCAAGCTCGACCGCCAGCGCTCGCGCTTCTACGACGGCGGTCATCCCGGCGACGACGCCGGAGTCGGTGCCGAGCCGGCCGACCCCGACAAGGACATCCTCGTCGTTCTCGATCGCCAACTTGCGCCCGACGCCAAGGGACGACCGCGGGAGGTGTTCGTGCTGCGACGGCGGATCGCCTACGACGACCGGCACTTCGGCGAGATCGTCGTCCCGCCGGTGTTCGCCACGTTCAAGACCGATCTCACGTCGGTCCCGGCGCTGTTCACCTGGCTCGTGCCGAAGACAGGCGCCCACCTTCCGGCGGCGCTGCTCCACGATGGGCTGATCTGGAGCCCCGGTAAGGAAGCCCAGACGTACATCTCCACGGCGGGCAAGGTGGTCGACCGCGTCGAGGCCGACCGGGTGTTCCGCGACGGGATGGCGGACACCGGCACAGGTCTCGTGCGCCGCTGGCTGGTGTGGACGGCGGTGACACTGGCGACGATGTGGTCGCAGCAAGCCACCGCCTCGTCGCCCGTCGGACGGGCCTACTTCCGCTGGGTGATGGTCGCCTCGGTGTTCGCCGTCGCCTGGCTCGGGTACGTCGCCACCGCCGATCTGTTCGACCAGACCGACGACTGGTGGCTGACCTATGAGCTGAGTTGGATGGGTGATCGGTCGTTCGCCGCCGAACTGACCGCCGGCATCGCCGCGGCGATCGTCATCCCGGGTGTCATCGGCTTGCTGTGGGGCAAGTTCCGCGTCGCCGGTTGGATCGCCGGGATCGGCGTCGCCGTGCTGATCCACGTGACGATCGGCGTGCTCGCCGTGACGGCGCTGTACGCAGCCGTCGAGTGGGTCGCCGGCCGGCTCTCGGCGACGTGGCTGGCGATTGTCGCCGCACTGATCGCCGTGGCGGCGGTCGTGGCCTTCCTCGTCAGCTTGCTGTGACGCCGGCGCAGTAGCGTCGAATCCCGTGAGCGACCCGATGCAGGACAAGATCGACGACCTGCGGAAGCGCCGGGAGCAGGCGTTCGCCGCCGGGTCGCCACACGCCGTCGAACGCCAGCACGCCAAGGGCAAGCTGCTCGCCCGCGAACGCATCGACTACCTCCTCGACCCCGGCTCGTTCCACGAGCTCGACCTCCTCGCTCGCCACCGTGCCCAGGCCTCGGGCCTCGAGGAGCGTCCGTACACCGACGGGGTGATCACCGGCTGGGGGACGGTCGAGGGGCGCAAGGTGTTCGTGTTCTCCCAGGACTTCACCGTGTTCGGCGGGGCCCTCGGGGAGGTGTTCGCCGAGAAGATCCACAAGATGATGGACCTCGCCCTGAAGGTCGGCGCGCCGGTCGTCGGGCTCAACGACGGTGCTGGGGCCCGCATCCAAGAGGGGGTCGTGTCGCTGGCGAGCTACGGCGGGATCTTCTACCGCAACGTGCTGTCGTCGGGTGTCGTGCCGCAGATCTCGGTGATTCTCGGGCCATGCGCCGGCGGCGCCGTGTATTCGCCGGCGATGACCGACTTCATCTTCATGGTGCGCGAGTCGTCGCACATGTTCATCACGGGGCCTGACGTCGTCAAGACGGTGACCGGTGAGGAGGTCACGCTCGAGGAGCTCGGCGGGGCGATGAGCCACGCCTCGAAGTCCGGTGTGGCGACGTTCGTCGCCGCCGACGAGAAGGCCTGTCTCGACGAGGTCCGCTTCCTGCTCGGATTCCTCCCCCAGAACAACATGGAGGAGCCACCGATCGTCGACTCCGGCGACGACCCCGAACGGCTCTGCCCGGAGCTCGACGAGATCCTCCCGGCGAGCCCGAACATGCCCTACGACATGCACAAGGTGATCTCGGCGATCGTCGACGACGGCGAGTTCTTCGAGTACTTCCCGCACTGGGCCCGCTCGATCAGCTGCGGGTTCTCGCGCATCGACGGGCGGACCGTCGGGATCGTCGGCAACCAACCGATGGTTCTTGCCGGCGTACTCGACATCGAGTCGTCCGAGAAGGCCGCCCGCTTCGTGCGCACGTGCGACGCCTTCAACATCCCGCTGGTCACGTTCGTCGACGTTCCCGGGTTCCTCCCCGGGGTCGACCAGGAGTACGGCGGGATCATCCGCCACGGCGCCAAGTTGCTGTACGCCTATTGCGAGGCGACCGTGCCGCGCATCCAGGTGATCACGCGCAAGGCCTACGGCGGCGCCTACGTCGTGATGAACTCGAAATCGATCGGTGCCGACCTGGCGTTTGCCTGGCCGTCGGCCGAGTTGGCGGTGATGGGGCCGCAGGGCGCTGTCGAGATCGTCTACCGCCGTGAGCTGCAGCAGGCCGCCGACCCGACTGCCCGACGGGCCGAGTTGGTCGCCGAGTACACCGAGAAGTACGCCAATCCCTATGCCGCCGCCGAGCGCGGCTACGTCGACGACGTGATCGCCCCGGCGGAGACCCGCCAGAAGCTCGTCGCCGGCCTGGCCATGCTGCGCACCAAGCGTGAGGAGCTGCCCCGCCGCAAGCACGGCAACATGCCGCTCTGAGCGCCGTCCCCGACCGCCCCCACGCATCTGGGGAAGTTGTGAATCAGGGCCTGACTCGGATCTTCCCCAGAACGTGAAATGACACGGATCTTCCCCAGATGGGGGGTCAGGCGGGGGCGTGGCAGACGGCTTCGACGTTGTTGCCGTCGGGGTCGCGGACGAACGCGCCGAAGTAGTGCTCGTGGTACTCGGGCCAGACGCGCGGTTCGTGGAGCACCTCGGCGCCGTTGGCGACGGCGGCGTCGAAGAAGGCCTGCACGGCAGCGCGGTCGGGAGCGGTGAAGGCGAGGTGAGACTCGCGGAAGCCGTCGCCGGTGTGCTGGGCACCGATCCAGAAGTCCGGGAACTCCGTGCCGTAGCCGATCGTCTCGCCGAAATCGAGGACCCGCGTGCCACCGAGCGGAGCGAGGACGGCGTCGTAGAACGCCGCGGCGGCGGCGACGTCGGTGCACTGGATGGAGACGTGATCGATCATGTCCCCGATTCTTGCCCGCCAGTAGCGTCGCCGACCATGCCGGCCGGGTTGGGCGTCAGCGTCGAAGGGCTGGATGCTGCCTACGGTCCGACGGGTGTGCTCCACGGGGTCTCGCTGAGCGTGGATCCCGGCGAGATCGTTGCCCTACTCGGCCCCTCCGGCTGCGGCAAGACGACGCTGCTGCGCTGCATCGCCGGGCTCGAATCGCCGACGGCCGGTCGCATCGTGATCGGGGACCGCGACGTCACGGCCGGACGCGGTGTGCCCGCCGAGCGGCGCCGCGTCGGGATGGTCTTCCAGGAGGGCGCCTTGTTCCCCCACAAGACCGTCGCCGGCAACGTCGGCTACGGCGTACCCCGCGGCGCGGGTCGCCAGCAGCGCAGCAGCGCTTCGCTCGACCTCGTCGGGCTCGGCGACAAGGCAACGCGCATGCCCGGGACGCTGTCCGGTGGCGAGCAGCAGCGTGTCGCCCTCGCCCGCGCTCTCGCCCCGGAGCCGGGGGTGATCCTCCTCGACGAACCGTTCTCCAGCCTCGACGCCGGGCTGCGCGCCCACCTGCGCAGCGACGTCCGCCGGTTGCTCACCGGGATCGGGGTGACCACGATCCTCGTCACCCATGACCAAGATGAGGCGCTGACGTTCGGCGACCGCGTCGCCGTGATGCGCTCCGGGACGATCGAACAGGTCGGCTCACCCCCCGACATCTACGCTCGCCCGGCCTCACCGTGGGTCGCCATGTTCGTGGGCGAGGCCAACCTCCTCGAGGCGCGCTTCGGCGACGACGGCGCGGTCACGGCCATCGGGGTGATCCCGGCAGTGCTGTCGGAGGGGACCGGGCAGGTGCTGTGCCGTCCCGAGCAGCTGCGCCTGGCGTCCTCGGGGCCGGCCGCTGTCAGCGCGGCCAGCTACTTCGGTCGGGACACCCGCTACGAGGTCGACGTCCCCGACGCCGGGACGCTGACCGTCCGGACGTCGGGCGCCCCAGAGCACCATCCTGGAGACGCCGTCACGGTCCGCTTCGTCGGCACCATCGTCCACGGGTGGCCAAGCACCATCGATTAGGTCCGCTTACTCGCCACCCGTAGGTGGCCTTGAAGGCAGCGTGACTGACGCCCTACCGTGGCCCCGTGATGATCCGACGCGCGCTCGGGGTCGCCCTCTGTGGGGCGATCGCCCTGGCCTCGGCCGGCCCGGTGACTGCCGGCGAGGACGGCGGCACGGTCGTGATCTACTCCGGACGCACGGAGAACCTCGTCAAGCCGATCCTCGACCGCTTCAGCGAGGAGACCGGGATCGACGTCGAGGTGCGCTACGGGAACACGTCAGACCTCGCCTTGTTGATCGAGGAGGAAGGTGACCAGGCGCCGGCCGACGTCTTCCTCTCGCAGTCCCCGGGAGCCGTCGGCTACCTCGATCAGAGCGGCCTGCTCGGCACGCTCGACGACGGCATCGTCGACCTCGTCCCCGAGCAGTTCCACGCCGGCGACGGCAGCTGGGTCGGCGTGTCCGGACGCCAGCGAGTGCTCGCCTTCAATCCCCAGATCGTGCCGGAGGAGGAGCTGCCAGCGAGCGTCCTCGACCTCACCGGGGAGGAGTGGTCGGGGCGCATCGGCATCGCCCCGTCGAACGCCTCGTTCCAGGACTTCGTCTCGGCGATGCGCATCGAGCTCGGCGACGAGGCGACCACCGAGTGGCTGGAAGGGATCGCCGCCAACGACCCGGTGACGTTCGCCAACAACAGCGCCATCGTCGCCGCCATCGGGCGCGGCGAGATCGACGTCGGTCTCGTCAACCACTACTACGTGTACCAGGCGATGGCCGAGGACCCCGACTTTCCCGGGCGCAATCACAACTTCGCCGCCGACGACATCGGCAGCCTCGTGATCGTCACGGCCGCGTCAGTGCTGGCCGGCGCCGAGCACACCGACGAGGCCAACGAGCTCGTCGAGTTCCTGCTCTCCGACGAGGCCCAGCGGTACTTCTCCGACGAGACGTTCGAGTACCCGCTGGCCAATGGCGTGGAGCCGGCCGATGTGCTTCCCGACGTCGACCTGGCCGCGGCGAGTGACGTCGACCTCGATTTCGACGACCTCGGGGCCGACCTCGAGACAACGCGGGAGATGATTCGCGACGCTGGGCTCGAGGGCTGAGTGCACGACGTTGCAGCAGTCACGGCCGCCGAACTCGGAATCGAACCGGCCTTCGATCAGACGCCATCTGAGCAATTGGTCCCGGCGCGGCCGGTCACCGGCCGGGCCGTCATCCTGCACCTCGTGGGCCTTGTCGTCGCCGTCGCCTTCGCCGCCCCGGTGCTGTACGTGGCGTGGCGGGCGCTGACCCTCGGCGGTGACCGCGGCGAGGTGCTCAGGGAGTCGCTGGCCCCGGCGTGGCGGACGGTGCAGCTCGGCGCCCTCGTGACGACGGCGGCCGGAGTGATCGGCGTGACCCTCGCCTGGCTGTTGACGCGCACCGACCTGGCGCTCGCCCCACTGTGGCGGGTGCTGGCGCCGCTGCCATTGGTGTTCCCGTCGTTCATCGGCGCGGCTGCGTTCATCGCCGGGCTCGGACCCGACGGCGTGCTGCGCGAGATCCTCGAGTTCTTCGGCTATCACCCGCCGCGGCGCTTTCGCGGCCTCGGGGCCTCCGTGCTCGTGCTCACCCTGTTCACCTATCCGCTCGTCTACCTCCCGGTGGCCGCTCGCCTGGCGACCCTGCCACCGCAGCTCGAGGAGAGCAGCCGGCTACTCGGCGATCGACCGGTGCGGACCTTCGGGCGGGTCACCCTGCCGCTCGTCCGCGGGGCGATCGCCGGCGGCACGCTGATGATCCTGCTCTATTGCCTCAGCGAGTTCGGTGCGGTGCAGCTGCTCGGCTACGACACGTTGACCCGCGTCGTCTACGCGACGCGACTCGCCGACCGGGCCGCATCGTTCATGGCCGCGGCGATCCTCGTCGTCATGGCGCTCGCCGCGATCCTCATCGAACGCCGGCTGCGCGGGCCGCTCGACCATCGCACCGGGGCGGCAACGCGGCGCAGCCGGGCGGTGATCCTCGGGCGCTGGACGGCGCCGGCGGTGGCGTTCGTGGTGCTCGTCCTCGGCCTGGCCCTCGTCGTGCCGGTGGTTTCGCTGGGCCAATGGGCCTGGCGCGCCGTCGCCAACGCCGACGAGTCGCGAGTGGCGGCGTTGCGTCACGAACTCGCGTCACTGGCCGCGCCGGCGTGGACGACCGCGTGGCTCGGGGTCGTCGCCAGCGTCGTGGCCATCGCCATCGTCGTCCCGGTCGCCGTGCTGGCCGTCCGTCATCGCACGCCGATCGCCGCCGCCGTCACGACGTCGATCACCGCAGGATTCGCCGTGCCTGGTCTCGTCATCGCCCTCAGCCTGACGTTCTGGGCCCTTCGCGCGCCCGGCTTGTCGGCCCTCTACCAGACCGTGCCGCTGCTGATCGTCGCCTACGTCGTGCACTTCGGTGCCCAGGCGCTGCGCTCGTCCGAGCTGGCCGTCGGGTCGGTGCCGCGGGCGCTCGACGAATCGGCGGTGCTGCTCGGCGCCTCGCCAGTGCGGCGGGCCGCCACCGTTCACCTGCCGTTGATGCTCCCCGGCCTGCTCGCCGGCGCCGGGTTGGTGATGCTGTCGGTGCTCAAGGAGTTGCCGGCGACGCTGCTCCTCGCCCCGATCGGCTACGAGACGCTGACGACCCGGGTGTGGGGGGCGTTCGAGGACGGCTTCCTCGCCGAGGCCGGGTTCGCGGCGATCGCCCTACTCGCCGCCTCGGCGCTGCTCACGTGGCTGATCGTCCTGCGCCGGGCCCACCACCTCGCCTGACCCGAGTGTTTCCGGACCAACCTTCGCGCCGGTAGCACTCGGGTGACCGCAAACACTCGGGTGGGGCGGAGTGGGGTCGAGTCGGGTCAGGCGGAGTGGCGCCAGGAGAGGCGCTCGTCGGAGGTCAGGCCGCCCCACACCCCGTAGCGCTCGCCGTCGCGCACGGCGTGATCGAGGCACTCACCGCGCACCGGGCACGACTCACACACCGCCTTGGCGCGCAGCTCACGCGCCTTGCGGTCGCGCTTGCGCTCGCCGCTGAAGGGTGGATAGAAGTCGCGCCCGGCTTCGCCTCGACAGCTGGCCAGACGCTGCCACATCAGGTTTCCCGTCACCACGCCGGCAACCGTAGAAACCGCTGTGCCCTGCGGCAACGACCGGCCGACGGTGTTCACACAGGGTTTACCGCGTCGGAACACTCCGTTACGCGTCGCCCGCCGAATGGTCGCCGGGGGACCGACGCCGTTCACGATGGTCGCGGGCGGCGCCCTCGAGTGGCTCGACCTCCAGCGTGACCCCGTCGATCGCGACGACCCGCACCGGCGCACCGGCAGCCACCGGGGTCGCCCGGTTCGTACGTGCCCGCCACTTGCCGTCGCCGACCTTGACGACGCCGTCGGGGTCGACGGCCACGACGACCTCGCCGAGCTCGCCGAGCATCCACTCACGCCCGATCGTCGGGGTGGCGAAACGAGCCCTGACCATCGACGGCATCCCGACCACGAACGCCAACACGGTCCCGCCGATGCCGGCGAGCAACGTGATCCACGACGGTCGCAAGGTCGCCCCAGGGAGTGGTTCGAACAACCACAGGCTGCCGATGATCGTGCCGACAATCCCCACTCCCGTCCAGAACCGCGGGATCCCCACTTGGACGTCGACGGCGAAGGCGAACATCGAAGCGATGATCAGACCGACGGCCCAACCGTTCACCGGCAACGCGGCGAGGCCGGTGAAGGCCAGCACGAGCGAGCCGGCACCGACCACGCCGGCGACGCCGACGCCGGCCGTGAAGAATTCGAACACGATGAGGATCAGGCCGACGAGCAGGAGCAGGTAGGTGATCGCCGGACTGGCGACGGTGTGGAACAGGCGGTCGACGAACGGCACGCTCGATTGGCGCACCGGGGCGATCGTCGCGAACCGCACGGTGCCGTCCGGCAGCACCTCCTGCTCGGTGGTGCGCAGCGTCCGCCCGTCCTCGACGTAGCCGTCGAGGGCGTTGACCATGCTGGTCAGCGTCGGGATTCCCTCGTCGGGCACGCGTTGGCGCAACACTTCGAGATCGCGGGCGTCGGCGAGCCCGACCGACCCTCCGCGCAGCCGTGTTTCGGCATCGCCGAACTGGACGTCGACACCCGGTGGGGAGAGCAGCTCGCCGGTGTGGCCGACCCGCGCCCCGGGCGCCATCCCGGTGACGTCGGCGACGGCGAGGAGCTGGGCCGGCGTGCCGTACAGCCGGGCCCGCGACGGCCCGACCCAGACGGCGATCGGCACCGGCGACTCGGCCACCGTGGCGAGCAGCTCTTCCATCCGTTCGTCCCCGACGACCGCGCCGCGGCTGTTGACCTGGATGATCAGCGCCTGGGCGTCGGCTGCCGCGGCGTCCTCGATGGCGTCCTCGATGGCGTCGACGACGATGCGATCGAACAGCCCGCTGACGAGCAACACGTCCACCCGACCGAGGTCGACGTCAGCGGCAGTGCCGGCGCCACCCTCGCCCTCACCCTCACCGCCGCCGTCACTGGCTTCGCCTGGCGCGGCGAAGGCGCCGATCGTCACCACCGTGATCAGCAAGCCGATCGCTAGTCTGCGCAAAGATGCCTCCGGAGCCCGTGGACGTCGTGCCGCTGCTCTCCGCGGCGAAGGTCACCGTCGTCGCCGGGAAGGGGGGAGTCGGCAAGACCACGGTAACGGCGCTTCTCGCCCGTGCCGCGGCCGACGCCGGGCGGCGCGTCATCACCGTCGAGCTCGACGGCAAGCCGGCACTCGCCGAGCTGATCGGCGATCTGCCGCTGCTGGCCCTGTCGGCTCCGGCCGCCCTCGAGGAGTACCTGCGCGAGCACGGGTTCGGCCGGGTCGCCAAACGCCTCGCGGCGTCCGGGGTGATCGACGTCGTGTCCACCGCCGCCCCGGGCATCGACGACCTGGTCGTGCTCGGCAAGATCAAGCAGCTCGAGCGCAGCAGCGACTGGGACACGATCATCGTCGATGGGCCGGCGGCCGGTCACGCCGTGACGATGCTGACGTCGGCGGCCGGACTCCGCGACGCGGTGAGCGGGGGCCCGGTGCGGGCGCAGGCCGACGACGTGCTGGCGATGCTCGGCGACGCGCGCCGCTGTCAGGTCGCCCTCGTCACCCTCGCCGAGACGACACCCGTCAACGAGACGGTCGCCACCGCGTTCACCATCGAAGATCGCGTCGGTGTGCAGCTGGCGCCGGTGTTCGTCAATGCCGTCGATGGCGACGCGCTCGACGAGCCCCTGCCGACGACACCCGCCGGCATCGACGAGGCCGTCGCCGCCCTCCAGGTCGACGGTCCGACGGCCGCCGCGCTGACCGCAGCGGCGCGCTACCGCGCCGAGCGCCGGCAGGTGCAAGCGAGTGCCATCGCCCAGTTGGCCGGCACCTTGCCCCTCGACCAGCTGCACGTCCCGTTCGTCGCCGGCCGACTGGATGGAGCGGCACTGTCACGACTCGTCGGTGACGTGCGGAGTGGCGGGACGGCGCGATGAGCGGCTACGGGCACGACGACGTTGCAGGCGGTGCTCGACGACGCGGCGGTCGTCGTGTGCTGCGGCTCCGGGGGAGTGGGCAAGACGACCGTGGCGGCGGCCATCGGGATCGAGGCGGCGCGCCGTGGGCGGCGGGTGGTCGTCTTGACGATCGATCCGGCCAAGCGTCTCGCCGACGCCTTGGGAGTGGACGAGCTGGGCGCCGAACCACAGCGCATCGACACCGCCGGTCTCGGCGCGGACGGCGGTGAGCTGTGGGCGATGATGCTGGACACCGCTTCGGCATTCACGGCGGTCGTCCGCCGCCACGCCGCCGACCCGGAACAGGCCGAGCGCATCGTCGCCAACTCGTTCTTCCGCAACATGGCTGGATCACTGAGCGGGACCCAGGAGTACATGGCCGCCGAGACATTGCACGTGCTGGCCGCCGACGAGCGATTCGATCTTGTGGTCGTCGACACGCCGCCGACGCGCAGTGCGCTCGACTTCCTCGCCGCCCCTGGGGTGCTCGCCCGCTTCCTCGACCACCGTCTGTTCAAGTTGTTGATGCTCCCGGCCCGCCCAGGCATGCGGATGTTCAACGTGGCGACGCAGCCTGTGCTGCGCACGATCGGCAAGGTGGTCGGCTCGGACGTGCTGGCCGATGCCATCGCCTTCTTCCAGGCGTTCGCCGGGATGGAGGCCGGGTTCCGGCAACGCGCCGATGACGTCATCGCCCTGCTGCGCGTGCCCACCACGGTCTTCGTGCTCGTTGCCGCCCCGCGCCGCGAAGCGGTCGGCGAGGCCGCCTGGTTCGCCGCCCAGCTCGCCGAGCAGGGCATCGACAACATCGCCGGGGTCGCCAACCGCGTCCACCCGCCGTTCGGCGGCGGGACCGCTGCCGAGGCCGAGGCCGCCGCAGCCGACGCGGCGGCCGAGCAGCGACCGCTGTGGAACAACCTCGCCGAACTGCGCCGGCGACGCGAATCCGAGCTGCGGACGCTCGACGAGTTCGTCGCCCTGTTCGCCGGGGCGCCGTGCGTCGAGGTGCCGCAGTTGTCCTCCGACGTGCACGACGCCGACGGACTCGGCCACGTCGGCCAGCACCTCGTCGGCGGCGCTGAGTAGCACGACACACCCTGCACTACATTTCCCCGTCGTGCGCGTGTTGCTGGCGATGGACGCCGACTGGCTCGTCGACGACATCGTCGCCGCCCTCGGAAACTCCGACACCTCGTTCACGGTGTGCAGCGACGGTCGGCGGGTCAGTGAGCAAGTTGCCGCCGTGTCCGACGAGGGCGGCGTGTACGACCTGGCGATCGTCGACCTGCAGATCGGGTCGATGGGCGGCATGGCGGTCACGATGGCCCTGCATCTCGACGCGTCGGTCGGCCGCCTCCCGGCCGTGCCGGTGTTGCTGCTCCTCGACCGGGTTGCCGACGTCCACCTCGCCAAGCGGTGCGCAGCCGACGGCTGGCTGATCAAGCCGCTCGACCCCCTGCGTCTGCGCCGGGCGGCCCGCGCCGTCGCGGCCGGCAGCAGCTACACCGAGAGTCTCGACGCCAGTTCGGAACCGGCCCCCGCGGGGTAGCCGCGGTCTGGGCGGATATGGTGGCAAGCCGCTACGGGGTGTAGCGCAGCTTGGTTAGCGTGCCACGTTCGGGACGTGGAGGCCGGAGGTTCAAATCCTCTCACCCCGACCAACTCGCGCTGGAACACGGCTGGCGCCGATCACGAGGACGTGCGACCCGACGCGACGCACTGTTGGCGGGCGCGCTGAGGAGGACGAGCGAATGAGCGACGAGACAGTGGTGTCCGACGACGAGGTCGTCGTCGATCCCCTGCCGCCTCCTCCGCCCCCCTCCCACGACTGGACGATGTCGGTTGCCGTGGGCATCATGCAACTCGCCGGCCTCGCCTCGATCGGGGCCGGGGCGATCCACGCCGGTGTCGCCGGCCTCCACGCCGACAACACCACGCTCGCCCGGCTGTTCGTGGCCGTCGCCGTCGCCCAGCTCGGAGTCGGCCTGCTCGCCCTCGTGAAGGGCGGCCGGCTGGCGGCCGCGTTGACCGTTCTCGTCAACCTCGGTGCGGTGGCGGCCTGGGGAGCGACGCGGTTGTGGGGCATCAGCTGGATCGACGGCTTGGAGGTTGCCGAGGACCCGCAGTTCACCGATACCGCCTGCGCCACGCTCGGTGCGATCGCCGTCGTCGCGGCGCTCGTCGCGCTCGTTCGCGGTCGCACCACGGTGTCGATCGTCCGCCTCGGGCTGCCGGCCTTCGCCGTCGGTGTCGTCACCTTGGCGGCGATGCTCGTCGGCACCAACCATTCGCACTCACACGACTGCCGGCGATGCGCACACCCACGACGAGCAAGCTGCAGCACCGGTTGCCGAGGCCGCTGCGGTGGTCGACTGGCCACGACCGTACGACCCAAGCGCACCGGTCGACTTCAGCGACGTCGAGGGCGTGACTCCGGAACAGCAGTTGCGGGCGACCGCGCTCGTCCGCTCGACCCAGGAGCAGCTGCCGGCGTTCGCCGACGTCGACGCTCTCGACGAGCTCGGCTACCAGTCGATCGGCGATGCCCGCACCGGTTACGAGCACTACATCAACTACTCGTTGATCAACGACGACGTGTGGCTCGACCCGACGCAGCCGGAGTCGCTCGTGTTCCGCGTCGATGGAGACGACCGAACGCTGGTGTCGGCAATGTTCATCGTCGGCCAGCGGCCGATCGACGATCCCGAGCTCGTCGACTACGGCGGCCGGTTGATGCAGTGGCACGTCCACGAGAACCTGTGTTGGCGGGGAGGGGACAACGGGCCGCAAGTCGCCGGGGTCACCGACGACGCCGGCAACTGCCCGGCCGGGACGGTCCGCGCCGGCGGCGAGAACCCGATGATCCACGTGTGGATCGCGGCCCACGAGTGCGGTCCGTTCGCCGCCCTCGAGGGGCACGGTGCCGGGCAGGCCGCCGCGGCGGACGGGACCCGAACCGATCAGTGCGCCCACGACGACGGACACAGCCACGATGGTGAGACGGTGGCGGCGCTCGACGAGGCGGCGAGCGCCGGCGAAGCCACCGCGGCTGGAGCGCCGGTGCCGTTCGACCCAGATCGGCCGATCGACCTGTCAGGCACTCCCGGGGTCACCGGCGAGCAGCAGGCCTTCGCCGAGAACCTCGTGTCCTCCACGCTGCGCGACCTGCCGCAGTGGGCCGACACCGCCGACGCCGAGGCAGCCGGCTTCCACTCGATCGGCGACCAGGCCACCGGCTTCGAGCACTACATCCAGTGGGATTGGATCGACGACGACACGGTTCTCGACCCGGACCACCCGGAGAGCCTCGTGTACCGCGTCGAGCCAGACGGTTCACGGACGCTGGTGTCGGCGATGTACATGCTCCCCAACTCGACGACGCTCGACGAGGTGCCCGACGACGGCGGGGCGCTGATGCAGTGGCACGTCCACGGTGATCTGTGCTTCGACGCCAGCGATCCCGAGGCGCCGCGGGTCGGCGGCCTCACCGATCCGGCGGGCGAGTGCTCCGCACCGCTCGTCCGCCTCGCCCAGTCACCGATGATCCACGTGTGGGTGGTCCCCCACGAATGCGGCCCGTTCGCCGCCCTCGAAGGTGTCGCCGCCGGCCAAGTCGCCGCCGGCGAAGCGCACCTCTGTGACCACGCCCACGGCAGCACCACCGACTGATCGTTCTGGGCGGCCTCCGATTCATTGGTCGATCCCCGGACGCCAACGTCGTCACAGCGACCAACGTTCGGGCGCGCGGTCGGCTACTCCAGCCAGGTTCGGTCGGCGCTGAGCACCTCGACCTCGTGGCGCGACCAGACGAAGCGGTCGACGTCGTCGAGCACCCCCTCGGCCTGGCTGGCACTCGAGGACACCACGGCGAAGCCGAGACAGGCGCGCTGCCACGAGTCCTGCCGAGCGACCTCGGCAGCGGAGATCCCGAAGCGCCGCCGGACGCCCTCGATGATCGACTTGACGACCTGGCGCTTGTCCTTCAACGACTGGGCGTGGGGCAGGTGCAGCTCGACCTCCTCGGCGAGGACGTACATCGGGCGAACCGTCGCTCGACGTTCAGCCGAGCAGCAGCTCGGCGATCTGCACGGCGTTGAGCGCGGCGCCCTTGCGGAGGTTGTCATTGCTGACGAACAGGACGAGACCGCGTCCGCCGTCGACGGTCGGGTCGACGCGGATGCGCCCGACGTAGCTGGCGTCCCGACCGGCGGCCTCGAGCGGAGTCGGGATCTCGCTGAGGGCGACGCCCGGTGCGCCGCTGAGCAGATCGGTCGCCGCCTCGACAGAGAGTGGCTCGGTGAATGCGGCATTGATCGACAGCGAGTGCCCGGTGAACACCGGCACACGCACGCACGTGCCGGATACGGCGAGGTCGGGAATGTCGAGGATCTTGCGACTCTCGTTGCGCAGCTTCTGTTCCTCGTCGGTCTCCAGTGATCCGTCGTCGACGAGCTTGCCGCACCACGGCAGGACGTTGAAGGCGATCGGCTTGGCGAACTTCTCGGGCACGGGGAACTCGACGGCGGTGCCATCGTGGGTGAGCGACCGGGCGTTGTCGACGACTTGGCGGACCTGCTTGTCGAGCTCATCGACCCCGACCAGTCCGGAGCCGGAGACCGCCTGGTAGCTGCTGACGATGAGGCGACGCAGTCCGGCGGCGTCGTGCAGTGGCTTGAGCACCGGCATCGCCGCCATCGTCGTGCAGTTGGGGTTGGCGATGATCCCCTTGCGGGCCTCGCGGATCGCCTCCGGGTTGACCTCCGACACCACCAGCGGGACGTCCGGGTCCATGCGGAACGCCGACGAGTTGTCGATGACCGTCACTCCTGCGGCAGCGAATCGCGGCGCGAGCTCGCGCGACGACGTGGCGCCGGCGGAGAACAGGGCGACGTCGAGGCCTGTGGGATCAGCGACAGCTGCGTCCTCGACGGTGATCTCGCCGTCGGCCCACGGCAGGGTCGTGCCGGCCGACCGGGCTGACGCGAAGTAGCGCAGCTCGTCGATCGGAAAGGCCCGCTCGGCGAGCATCCTCCGCATGACCGTCCCGACCTGACCCGTTGCCCCGACAACTCCGACGCGCATGGCGCAAGGTTATGGCCGGCATTGGTGAGCGGGGCGTACCGGATTCCGTACCGTCACTCAGCGGCGTCTGGCGACGAGCCACCAGTGCGCCGGATTGATCGCGTCGAGGTACCGCAGTTCGGCGCCGGCGGCGCCCCAGATCGGCGCCGACCGTCGTGGGTTGCGCCAGATCACGACATCGTCCACCTTGTCGCGGATCGGTCCGAGGACATGGTGGGGATCGAGGCGGTTGACCTGCCAGGCCAACCGGGTGAACGTCCGATGCTTGGACAGCCACGGTCCGAGCCCGGGAACCGCGAACACGGCACGGACCACCTTGCCGAGGGGCAGCAGGGCGACGTCGGCCCACACCCGTTGGCGGAAGTTGAGGGCGATCCGGCCCCCCGGGGCCAGCACGCGCAGCGACTCGCCGGCGAGGCTGAGGGCATCGCCACGCGAGCAGTGCTGCAGCGTGATGTAGCTGAACGTCAGGTCGGCGACGCCGTCGGGGACGTCGAGCGTGCACCCGTCGGGCACGTGGATCGTGCGCAGCCGGTCGACACGACCGAACTTGGCGACCGCCTCACGGCACCGTTCGAGGAATCCGGAGTCGAGATCGCAGGCGTACACACACGAGAAGCGCTTGGTGAACGCACTCGTCATCCGGCCGATCCCGCAGCCGATCTCGACGAGTACCCGCCGTTCTGTCTCGTCGGCGGCGAGTCCGAAGGCGTCGAGATACATCGACACCTCGACGTCCCCGGACGACACGAACTCGGCGAGGGTCTGGGCGTCGGACCCGCTTGCACTGTTGAACACCCAACCCGTCGCCATGACGACGTCGTCGGCGCTCTGTTGCCTGTCGGTCAGTTGCCCGGCCACCTGCCACGGGAGGAACTGCGAGTGCCGCGCCACCAGCCAAGTGTTGCAGAGGCCCGCCGCCATCTAGCAGGCGGGCGCCGCGCTCTCAGCGTCGCTCGGGCAGCGGGGCGGCGTAGTCGAGGCCGCTGTCGAGACCGAACGCGGTGTGCAGGGCGCGGGCGGCGCGCTCGAGATCGCGGCTGGCGACGACGACGGAGATCCGGATCGTCGACGTCGAGATCATCTCGATGTTGACGTCCTCGTCGGCGAGGGTCCGGAACATCCTGGCGGCGATGCCCGGCGACGACTTCATCCCGGCACCGACGAGTGACACCTTGGCGATGTCCTGGTCGTGGTTGACCCCGATGGCGCCGATCTCGTCGGCGACCTTGCGCACGATGTCCTCGGCGACGGCCATGTCCGCCGACGGCATCGTGAAGCTGATGTCGGTGGCGCCCTCGGTCGACGTGTTCTGCACGATCATGTCGACGTTGACGTTGGCGGCGGCGAGCGGCTCGAAGAGGGCCGCCGAGATGCCCGGTCGGTCGGGAACGCCGAGCACGGTGACCTTCGACTCGCTGACGTCGGTGACGACGCCCGAGATGATCGGATCTTCCACGGACTTCTCCTCGTTGTCATCGGAATTGACGATCCACGTGCCCAGCTCCCACGTGAAGCTCGATCGCACGTGCAGGTCGACACCGTGGTTGCGGGCGAACTCGACGGAGCGCAAGGCGAGCACCTTGGATCCGGAACCGGCCATCTCCAGCATCTCGTCGAAGCTGACCCGGCTGAGCTTGCGGGCCTGCGGCACGATGCGCGGGTCCGCCGAAAAGACACCGGTCACATCGGTGTAGATCTCGCAGGCGTCGGCGCCGAGGGCGCTGGCGAGCGCCGTCGCCGTGAGATCCGAGGCGCCGCGCCCCATCGTCGTCACTTCCCGCTCGGTGCTGACCCCCTGGAACCCGGCCACCACGGCGACCTTGCCGGCGGCCACCGCCTCGCGCACCCGGTCGCCCTTGACGGCGACGATCTTGGCCTTGCCATGACTCGTGTCGGTGATGATCCCGACCTGGCTGCCGGTGAAGCTGACGGCGTCGACACCGAGGTCGTGGAGGGCCATCGTCAGCAGTGCCGCGGCGACCCGTTCTCCGGTCGTCAGCAGCATGTCCATCTCCCGGCCGTTGCGCGTCGTCGAGACTTGGGCGGCCAAGGCGATCAGGTTGTCGGTTGCCTTGCCCATCGCCGAGGCGACGACGACGACGTCGTTGCCGTGGCGCCGCGTGAAGGCCACATTGTCGGCGACGGCGCGCATCCGATCGGGGTCGGCGACGGACGTGCCTCCGTACTTCTGGACGATCAACGGCATCGGGTCCACTTTCTATCCGGCGTGGTGGTGTGCTCGCGAGCGACATTCGCCGAGCGGCAGTACTGTCGCGCCGCATGACTGCCATGCGCCGTACTGCCGTCACAACGCTCGCTGTCGTCGGCCTGTCGCTGACCGCGGTCGCCGCCCGGACGTCGGCGACCACCGTTCCGCCCGACGCGGCGGCGGGTGGTCCCCCCGGCGGGTGCACCTTGTACGACCCCGCCGTCCTGGCCGGTCTCCCGGTGCACGAAGCTGCCGCCCAACTTCCCGAGCTCTCGACATTCACTGCCGCCGTCGCGGCGTCCTCGCTCGACGACCAACTGGCCGGCGCCGGCCCGTTCACGATCTTCGCTCCGTCGAATGCGGCGATGAGCGAGATCCCGACGAACGTTCTCGACTCGTTGCTGGCCGACCCCGAGCTGCTCGACTCGATTCTCGGCTATCACATCGTCGTCGGCGAGGCGTTGCCGTCGGACATGCTGTTCGGCGACCTGGCGACGCTCAACGGCACGCTGTCCATCGCCGTTGACGGCGACACGGTCGTGATCAACGGTGGCGAGGCCACGGTGGTGTGCCCGGACGTGATCACGGCCGACGCCACGATCCACGTGATCGATCACGTCCTCCAGCCGGCCGGGGAGTCCGGATGTCCGGGTGCCAGCAGCAGCGTTCCCGGGAGCAGCGCGCCGATGGCCAGCACACCCGACTCGAGCTCGCCGAGTTCGAGTACACCCTGCTGACGTAGCGGATCTGGGCGGCGAACGGCCGCCGGATTCCGGGCTGCTGGCCGCCCAGATCGGGATGTGGACCGAAGGCCGCCCAGAACGAACTTCAGGGGCGCGGGGGGCGGCTGGAGAGCACGCCGGAGGCTTCCAGCTCGTCGATCGCGGCGGTGTCGTAGCCGAGCAATTCGCCGAGCACGGCGCGGTTGTCCTCGCCGCGGAACCGCGGCTCGCCGACGATCTCGCCGGCCACGTCGTCGAACCGCCACGGTGGATTGGGGATGCGAACCGTCCCGCCGCGCCGGTCGTCGACGGCGGCGATCGCCCGCCGCTCGGCTGCCCATGGGGACTCGGCCAGCTCCCGTGCCGAGCGCAGCTTGCCGGCGGCCAGGCTGTGCTGACCGAGACGTTGCTCGAGAGCGGCAGCGTCGGCAAACGTCGCTGCCGCAGCCACGATGCGCTCGCGCAGCTCGGCGAAGTTCTGCATCCTGCTCGGGACATCGTCGAATCGGCCCGATGACGCCATCTCGTCGAGGCCGAGGGCGGCGACGAACAGTTCGAACGTTCCCCGTTCGGCCGGGTGCCCGCTGATCATCACGAGATCTCCGTTCGCCGTCTGCACGACGAGGTAGTCGCCGGGGGCGAAGCTGCGAATCCAGTCCGGGTGGACGTCGCCGTCGTACAGCTGGTCGTGGAGGTGCTCGTTGACGTAGAGCATCGTCTGGGCCATCGAGACGTCGATCCAGCAGCCGACCCCGGTCTGCTCCCGACGGTACAGGGCGGCGATGATCGCCGTCGCCGCCTCGAGCGCGGTGTACAGGTCGGCGTGACTGAACGGATCGTTGGTGTAGGTGCCGCCACGAGCGTCCCCCTGACCCTTGGTGATCCCCGCCTCGGCGCCGACGACTGGCGCGTAGGCCCGCCGTCCCGTCCACGGTCCGCTCGACCCGTAGCCGGTGATCGAGGCGTACACCAGGCGCGGCTGGCGGGCGCGCAATGTCGCATGACCGAGGCCGAGGCGGTCCATCACGCCGGGGCGGTAGTTCTCGACGACGACATCGCAGTGCTCGCCGAGCTCGGCGGCGACGGCCGCTCCGGCGGAGGTTGCCAAGTCGATGCTGATGTTGCGCTTGCCGGCGTTCTGCTGGACGAAGTAGGTCGCCAGGCCGTGGACCTTCGGTGTCGTGAACCGCGTCAGGTCGCCGGCCGGTGGTTCGACCTTGATCACATCTGCTCCGAGATCGCTGAGCATCCGGGTGGCATGGGGACCGGCCAACACGCGGGTGAAGTCGAGAACCCGGATCCCGTCGAGCGGCTGAGCCATCGGCCGCAAGCTAGTGCGGTCCGCACCGGACCGACCCCGCAGTGCCGGCGGTGGAGCCGCCACTCCACCACCGGCACAAACGGTTGGTTCCCGTCAGAGAATCTATGCGACGATCGGCATCCCGGTGATCTCGTCGACGTTCGTTGGCAGGGCCACCTTGCGCGGCCGTCCGCGGCCCCGCTTGCCGGTGACGACCTTGCCTTCGTAGACGAACTCGCCGCCCCACACCCCGTACGGCTCGGCCCGTTCCAGGGCTCGGCTGAGGCACAGCTCGCGGACGGTGCACTTGGTGCAGATCGCCTTCGCCCGGACCATGTCGACCGGGTTCTCGGAGAAGAACAAGGCGGTGTATGACGAGCGTGGGTCGGCGCACCGAGCGCGGTTGGAGATCACCGTCTCGATCGGCTCGCTGGTCGCCGGGGCGGGCACGAACCCACTTCGCCGGCCCGCCGGTGCTCGATGACCGGCCCCGTCGCCCACCCCCCGGAAGGTCTGCAAGGCGGTGCCGTAGGCGCGCACGTAGGTGAACGGCAAGTACCCGTCGCCGGCATGCCCCCATCCGACGTCGCGCCATGGGTTGCGCACGATCAGGTACCCGCCGCCCGGGAAGGCGGCGTGCAATCCGTAGCCGAGGGCGACGACGGCGTGGCCGTCGGCCAGCCCCGCCCCTTTGCGATCGGGCGTCGGAACGTCCATCGCGTCGATCCCCAAGATGTCCGACACCGCCGCCAGTTCGGCCGTCGGCCACCACCCGTAGAAGGCCACGGGGCGTCCCTGGTCGAGCGCCTCGAGAACCCGGGCGAGCTGGTGCCGGTCGCTACCCGATCCGGCGTCGAACTCCTTGATCGGGTCCTCGACGAGCTCCTCGTGCTGATCCATCGCCGACGTGGTCACGCATCGGCGCACGTACTCCAGCGCCCACTGCCATGGCGACAACCCGGAGAGCCCGCCGTCGTCGACGACGAGGTCGCGCAGGTCGACGACCGCTGGTGCCAGGGTGTCGATCGGCAGCGGACGCGCCGGGAGCGGATACGCCTCCATGGCGGCATCATGCGCATCGCAGTTCCGATCAGGTTTAGGTTTTGTTAAGGAGCCGAGGCCGTCCGCAAACCACCAGCTACTGCGGGGAACGGCGCCGGTTCGAGATCCAGCTCGCCCATCTTGGCGCTGTACAGCCGGTAGGCCTGGCGGGCCTCGCCGTGGCGGCGTTGGGAGAGCAGTGAGTTGATCAGGCCGAGATGGGCATCCTCGTCGTAGGGATCGACGTCGAGAATCCGCAGCCAGTAGCGGATCGCCTCGCTGAACTCGTTGGTGTCGTCGGCCAGCCGGGCCAGTTCGAAGCAGGTGTCGACGAACGTGTGCTTGGCCAGCGCCCGCAGGCCGGCCGCCCAGTCGGCGTAGGGGTCGTCGGCGCAGAACTCCCCGAGGTAGCGCACCGCCGCGTCGGCGAGGCACACCCGCGCCTTGTCCGCGATCGCCCTGCGCGAGCATCCGGCGGCCGTCGGCAGCCAGCGCCAGGAACCGTTCGACGTCGATGTCGACGTGATCACGTACGAGCCACACGGTGTCGTTGTCGGCGGCCACGAAGTAGTCGGGATTCCGCAGCTTGCGCGGGTCGAACACGTTGCGCACGGTGCTCAACAGCACCGACAGGCGCCGTGACGAGCGGTCGGGTTCGTCTGGCCACAGCAGTTCGGTGACTTCGTCGCGCACGACCGGGGCGCCCCGCCGGGCGACGAGCAGCTTCACGAGGTCGCGCGCCTTGCGCGACCCCCACTCGCTGACGTCCACGAGCTCGCTGTCCCGGCTCACCCGGAATCCGCCGAGCGTGGCGATGACGACCGAGGACGTGACGCCCTCGCCGAGTTCGCGGCGGGCGTCGGCGAGGACGCCCCACGCCCCGGCGTCCTGCAGCTTTCGTTCGGCGCTGTCGATGAGTTCTTCACGCCGCCGGCCGGTGGTCGTGCGGGCGAGCGCCAGGTCGGCGCGGGCCTCGCCGATCGGGTTGCCGAGTTCGTGCCACAGGCGGCTGGCCTGCAGGGCGTAGGTCGCCGACTCACTCGAGCCGAGGTTGGCGTGGAGCAGCAGCGCCTCGGCGAGCGCCGGGCGATCGTGACGTTGGCCGGCGAGCTCGGTCGCCTTCGCCGCCCAGTCGACGGCGGCGTCGAGATCTCCGGCATGGCAGGCCACGTTGCCGGCGGCGATGTAGGCGTCGGCCATCCACAGCGGGTGGTTGGCCTCGATCGCCTGGCGGGCTGCCTCGGTTGCGCCGGCCGGGTCGTCCCGATCGAGGGCGTTGGCCAGTCCGATGTACGCCGGGACCAGCCCTTGGGCATCACGCTCTCTGCGGGCGATGCAGATGGCCTCGTTGAACAGGGCGATCGCCTCGCTGCGCTGACCGCGCATCAGCTGCACGAGGCCCATGTTGATCAGCGGATAGAGGATCCGGTCGGAGGCCAGCCGGGTCCAGATGTCGTGCGCCCGGCGCAGGTCGCCGAGGGCTAGGTCGAGCTGGCCGAGGGCAAGGTAGGCCTCACCGCGGTTGTTGTAGGCGAGTGACGAGAACGTGTCGGAACCGGCCAGCTCCGCCGTCGTGATGGCCAGGTCCAACTCGGCAACGGCCCTGGCGTACTCGCCTTGCTCGACGAGCCGACTGCCACGGTTCGTGCGGATACGCACGATCTGGGCGACGTCGCCGGACCGCTCGGCATGGCGCAGGGCGACGTCGTAGAAGTTGGCGTTGGCCGGGAGGTCGCCGTGCAGGGCGGCGAGCATCGCTCGTGCCGTGTACGCCGCGGCGAGGGCGCCGTGGTCGCCGCAGCGCGTCGCGAGGTCGAGTGCCGGTTCGGCGAAACGAGCACACCCCTCGACATCACCGCGCGCCCAGCAGATCACCGAGCGCAGGGAGAGCAACCGGGCCTCTGACGCCGGATCGCGTTCGTCGAGGGCCACGGCGGCACACACCTCGTCGGCCTCGTCGAGCCGCCCGCGCAGGTACAGGAGGCCCGCCCGCTTGCGTGCTCGCGTGGCCGTTTTCTGGCCATCCTGCAGCCCGCGCGTCGGCATACAGCCGCAACGCATCGGTCCACTGCCCGCGTTGGTAGGCGAGGTCGGCGCGCAGCTCGATGAGCTGATGGTGCGGTCCGCCACGTTCGGCGACATCCAGCGCTGCGTCGAGGGCATCGGGGGCTCTCAACCAATCGGGATGGTCGATCGCCAGGAGTACCTCACGGGCCCGCTGTGGATCGCCGACGTGGGCACTGAGCACGAGGGCGTTCTCCGGATCACCGGCGTCGAGCAGCGCCTGGACCACTCGATCGAGCGTCGTCGCCGGTGGCGGCGGTAGGGCTCGACGGAGGAACGAGCCACCGACAACGGTCGTGCGGACGTGATCGGCGCGCCCGAGCACTGGCTCGAGGAAGATGCGCTGCGACGTCAGCCGCTTGAGGTGGGTGGCGAGATCGGCGCGTCCGATGTCGCCGAGCAGGGTTGCCGAAAGCTCGGGCAGATGGGCGGCGAGCATCAGCAAGTCCCGCTCTGGGCCACTGAGGTTGGCCAGGACGTCCTCGGCGAGGTAGTCGAAGAGGATCGCGTCGGGGCTGAGCAGGTGCTCGATCAGCGTCTCGCGGTCCAACGGACCGCCGCGCCGGGACACCTCGACGGCGAGGTGCACCGCCAGCGGCCAGCCGCCGGTGGCGGCGACGATGTCGCGGACGGCCGCGTCTGCGCCCGGGTCGAGCTTGAAATCGGCGACCGCCGAGGGCGTGATGGCCAGGTCCTCGGCGCCGACGCGGGCGACCTCGCCGGCCGCCCGCAGCCGGGCGATGCGCAGGTTCGGCTGGGTGCGGCTGGCGACGACGAGGTGGGCCGGGGACGGAAGACCGAGCACCAAGGCTTCGAGGAAGGCCACCAGCGGGTCGTCGTCGTCGACGTCGACGTCGTCGAGAATGACCAGCGTGTCGTGGGCGACGGCGCCCATGGCGACGGAACAGACGGTGGTCGCCAGGGCGCTGATCTGGTCGCGGTGATCCGGCGAATCAGGCACCGGGTAGGGCGGCATCGGATCCTCGTCGAGTGGCGTTCCGGCGTTGGCCACGAACGCGCCGACGAGGCCATGGGCAAGGGCGAACGGGGACCACCCCGATGATGGGCGGCGCACCTGGATGCTCGGGGCTGCCGTGGTCAGCCCGCGCAACATCGCCGATTTCCCCCACCCGGCGCCGGCAACGACGAGCGTCAAGCGGTGACGCAGCGCCAGTTCGCCGAACGTCAGCGGTGGCTCCGCCTGGACGTGCGACATGGTCGTCTGTCAAGCATATTTCAGTATCGCTACCGTTGCCGCAGTGCACGACAATCGCCGGCTGGTCGAAGAGCGCATCGATCGCGAGCTGTACGAGCGGATACTGCCCCTGGTCCACCCCCATCGCGTGTCGATGACCGTCGAGGCCGGCCCGTCGCTCGACGCCCTGCGCCCCCTGCCAGTGCCCTCGCCGTGGGGAGCGCCGTGGGGCACGACATGGTTCCGCTGCCACGGTGATGTGCCCACCGAGTGGGCGTCGCGGCGCATCGAGGCGATCATCGACCTCGGCTTCTCTGCCGATAGCCCCGGATTCCAATGCGAGGGCCTCGTACGTGGACCGCAAGGCGAACCGCTGCAGGGCATCCACCCACGGCGCACTGCCGTACCCGTCACCTCGGGCGCCGGACCTGTGGATCTGATCATCGAAGCGGCGTCGAACCCGACGTTTCCGCAATTCCGGCCGTCGCCGCTCGGCTCGCTGGCGACCGCCGGCGAGGCACCGCTCTACGAATTCACTCGCGCCGACCTCGTGGTCGTCGACGAGGAGGCCGAGGCGTTGCTCTACGACTTCACCGTTCTCGACGGAGTGATGCGCACACCGGCTGTCACCGATCGGCGTCGGCTGCGGCTGCTCAGCGTGTTGGCCCGCGGCCTCGACGCCATCGCCGGCGGGGCGGCGCCGGCCGACGTTCGATCGATCCTCGCTCCGGCGCTGGCGAGCAGGACCGCCGAACCGGCGCACCGGGCGATCGCCACGGGTCACGCGCACATCGACACCGCGTGGCTGTGGCCGATCCGCGAAACGGTGCGCAAGTGCGTGCGTACGTTCGCCTCGGCGGTGGCGTTGATGGACGACGAACCGGACTACGTGTTCTCCTGCTCGCAGGCCCAGCAATACGAGTGGATCCGCCAGCGTGAACCAGCGCTGTTCGAGCGGATCGCCGCCAAGGTCGCCGCCGGCCAATGGATCCCGGTGGGGGGCATGTGGGTCGAGGCCGACATGAACCTGCCGTCGGGCGAGAGCATCGTCCGCCAGATCGTCCACGGCCAACGGTGGTTCGCCGAGCACCTCGGCGTGACCTGTACCGAGGTGTGGATCCCCGACGTGTTCGGTTATCCGGGAAGCCTCCCGCAAGTGTTTGCTGCCGGCGGGATGCACCGCTTCGTGACCCAGAAGCTGTCGTGGAACCGGACCAACCGGTTCCCCCACCAGACGTTCTGGTGGGAGGGCATCGACGGCAGCCGGGTGCTGACGCACTTCCCACCCGTCGACACGTACAACGCCGAGATCAGTCCAGCCGAGCTGAGCGAGTCGATGGAACGGTTCGCCGAGCACCGGTGGAGCAACGTGTCGCTGATCCCCTTCGGCTATGGAGACGGCGGGGGCGGTCCGACCCGCGAGATGCTGGCGCGGGCTGCCCGTCTCGCCGACCTCGACCCGCTGCCACGCGTCGAGCTCGGCACCGCGGCGCGGTTCTTCGAACACGTCGAGTCCGAGGCTGCCGGCGGGGCCCCAGTCCCGGTGTGGCGTGGCGAGCTGTACTTCGAGACCCATCGGGGAACGCTCACCAGCCAGCTGCGGACCAAGCTCGGCAACCGGCGGTGTGAGCGGCTGCTGCGCGAGGCGGAACTGTGGACCGCCACCGCCGCGCTGGGCGGCGCCGACACCGACCCACGCGAGTTCGACGAGACGTGGCAGGAGGTGCTCACCCAGCAGTTCCATGACATCCTGCCCGGCTCGTCGATCGCCTGGGTGCACGCCGATGCCGAGGAGGTCTTCGACCGCGTTGCCAGCACCTTGGAACAGCGCATCGACGCCCGCCTCGCCGGACTCAGATCGGGTGGAGCGGTGGTCGCCAACGCGGCGACGTTCCCGCGCTCCGAAGTTGTCGTCACGACGGCGACACCGGGTGGCGACGGTCCCATCCAGGTGCTCGATGACGGTCGCGTCGCGGCGGTGTTCAACGCCCCGGGTCTCGGGATCGCTCCGTTGACGGCGACAGCGCTGGCGCCCAGCCATGGCGAGCGGGCGCCGCAGGTGGTCGTCACCGACCGCTCGATGTCCAACGGGCTGCTCGCCGTCGGCTGGGGGCTCGACGGCAACCTGACCTCGGTCATCGACGTCGTCCGCGGTCGCGAACTGATTCGATCTGGGGGTGTCGGCGCCGAGCTGTTGTTGGCCGCCGACCGCCCGGTGCAGTACGACGCCTGGGACCTCGAGTCGTGGACGATCGAGGCGTCCGCCCCGGTCGGACCAGCCGAGTCGATCGAGGTCGAGGCTGCCGGGCCACTCGTCGGGATCGTTGCCGTGCGGCGTTCATTTGGCCCGTCGTCTGCCGTGGTGCGCTACGTCCTGCGCGCCTGCTCAGCGCGCCTCGACATCGAGATCGACCTCGACTGGCATCACGATGAGCACCTGTTGTCGATGCGCTTCCCGATCGACGTGCACGCCGATACGGCGACGTGTGGTGTCCAGTTCGGAGCCGTGCGCCGGCCGACCCATGCCTCGACGTCGTGGGATGCTGCCAAGTTCGAGGTGTGCGCCCATCGCTACGTCGATCTCGCCGAGCCCGACTTCGGGGTCGCCGTGCTCAACAACGGACGCTATGGCCACGGCCTCCTGGGAGACTCGATACGGGTCAGCCTGGCCCGGGCCGCGAAATACCCCGATCCCGGCGCCGACCACGGACGCCATTCCGTGACCCTGGCGCTGTTGCCGCACGGGCCCGGCCTCGCCGACGTCGTCGCCGAGGCCGAACGGCTGGAGTTGCCGCTCCGTGTCGTCGACGCCGGCAGTGGCGGAGCGCCCGGAGACCTGCCGGCGCCAGTCGTCACCGTGATCGGTCGCGGTGTGGAGGTCGACGCCGTCAAGGTCGCCGACGACGGCAGTGGCGACCTCGTCGTCCGGCTCCACGAGGCGACCGGCAATCGAGTGGCCGCCACCGTGGCGATCCCTCGGCGCATCGCCCAGGCGGCCGCCTGCGACCTGCTCGAGCAGCCACAACGACACTTCGAGGTGTCCGACGGGATCTGTGCGGTGACCCTGCGCCCGTTCCAGCTGATGACCCTGCGCCTGACCCCCGACCACCGCCCCTGACCGTTCTGGGCGGCCTTCGGTCCACTTCTCGATCTGGGTGGCCGGCGGTCCGGTTTCGACGGGTTGGGCCGCCCAGAACGGCGTTCGTCAGGCGCCGCGGGTGTCGATGGCGGCTTGGTCGTAGGGCTCGATCATGATGCACTCGCCGGGGCACTCCTCGGCGGCCTCGACGGCCGAGTCGATGAGTGAGTCAGGGATGCGGGCGACGCCCTTGCCGCCGTCCGGGCCATGTCCGGCGCCGTCGGCGCCGTCGAAGACGATCGTCGATCCGAAGTGGCTCGCTTCTTCCTTGACCACCCACAATCCATCGTCGCGGCCGACGAAAACGTCCGGGCAGATCTCCGAGCAGATCCCGTCGCCGGTGCAGAGATCCTGGTCGATCCAGACCATCAGAGTGGTTGCCATGGGAACGAGGATACGCCGTGGCCGGTCACCCCAACCGGAACAGCGCCGCGCGTGCGGACGCGCGACGATCAGACGGTGGTTTCCCCCGAACTCGATGCGGCACCTGCGGTCACGCTGCTGCAGTTGAGCGACACCCATCTGTCGGCGCTCAACGGCGTGCCTGCCTCGCTGCGCTGGCTGCTCGGCGAGATCGCCGCCGATCCGCCCGACGTCGTCGCCCTGACCGGCGACATCGTCCTCGAGGACCCCGACGACGCCGACGATCGGCGGTTCGCCAGCGCCGTGTTCGCCGCCTTGCCGAGCCCGCTGTTGACGATCCCCGGCAATCACGACGTCGGCTTCTACGGCGAGGACGACAAGCGTCCGGATCGGGTTGCCTCCTTCGTCGCCACGTGGGGCAGCGATCGCTTCGCGATCGACGTCGCCGGCTGGCGAGTCGTCGGAGCCAACGCCTACCTGCTCGGCGATCCCGACCACGACGATTGGCTGACCGATGCCGTCACCGTCGATCGACCGGTCGCCGTGTTCATCCATCAGCCGGTGGCCGACGAGACCAATGACGGCTGGGAGATGCCGGCCGGCGCCGTGGCCGCGTTCCATCGCGCCGTCGATCGTGCTGACGTGCGCCTCGTCGCCTCAGGGCACCGCCACCGCTACGCCGATCGCGGGCATCACGTGTGGGCGCCGTCGGCAACCCTGGTCGGAGAGGATCGCGACCCGTGGAGCGACCCACGCCGCGGCGCGGTCGAGTACACGTTCCGCGCTGACGGCACGTTCAGCCACCGCCTGATCCACGCGCCGTCGGAAGCGCCATGAGCGCCGCTCAGGACGTCAGGTGGTCGAGGGCGACTGCCGCGTACATGGCGATGCCGGTGGCCATCGCCTGCTCGTCGAAGACGACGTGGTTGGAGTGGTTCGGTGCCGCTGTCGCCGGGTCGACCCCGGGAGGCGTGCCCCCGAGGAACATCATCGACCCCGGCACGCGCTGGAGCACGTAGCTGAAGTCCTCGGCGCCCATGATCGGGTGCGGCAGTTCGACGACGTTGCGGCTTCCGGCGACGAGCTGAGCGAGCGACCGGGCGTTGTCGGCGAACGGGCCGTCATTGACGGTCACCGGATACCCGTTGTCGATCTCCACGGTCGCCGCCACGCCGTGGGCAGCGGCGATACCTTCGGCAACGCGGCTGATGTTGCCGTGCACCCGCGCCCGGGTGGTTTCGCTGACCGCCCGGATCGTCCCCTCGATGTGGGCCGTCTCGGGGATGATGTTGTCGGTCGTGCCGGCGGCGATCCGCCCGACGGTGACGACGCACGGGTCGAACACGTCGATCGTGCGGGTCACCATCGTCTGCAGCGCCTGGACGATCTCGCAGGCGACGGGGATCGGGTCGACGGCGCGGAACGGCTCGCTGGCGTGTCCGCCCTGGCCGGTGATCGTGATCAGCAGGGTGTCGGCCGACGCCATCGTCGGGCCACCGCGGACGGTCAGCCAGCCCGACGGGAGCATCGACGTGATGTGCAAGGCGAAGGCGCCGGTGACCGGCGACGGTGTGCCGTCGGCGAGTGGCGGGACGTCGAGGAGGCCCTCGTCGAGCATGAAGCGAGCGCCGTGCTCACCTTCTTCGCCGGGCTGGAACATGAACAGCACGCGGCCGGCGAGCTCGCCGGCCCGCTCGGCGAGCAGGCGGGCGGCACCGGCGAGCATCGCCGTGTGTGTGTCGTGGCCGCAGGCGTGCATCTTGTCGGCGTGGTTCGACGAGAAGTCGAGGCCGGTGTCCTCGGTGAGCGGCAGCGCATCCATGTCGCCGCGTAGCAGCACCGTCGGACCCGGCTGGCCGCCGGTCAGCAGGGCGGCGATCCCGCTCGTCGTCGTGTGCACCGTCACGTCGACTGGCAGTGGTTCGAGCGCCGCCAGCACGTGTTCCTGGGTGATCGGCAGGTCGTTGCCGACCTCCGGCCAACGATGCAGCGTGCGGCGCAACTCGACGGCTCCGGACAGCGCCCCGGCGGCCTCGTCGCGCAACGCGTCGATGTCGATGCGCTCGCCCAGCTGATGTACGTCGTCGGCACTCATGGCCCCGATCGTAGGAAGCATTTCCCGTCCGGGAACTACGCGACGCCCAGGGGAGGCAGCACGGTGCACCAGGCGCCGGCCGGCAATCAGGAGGCACCACGATGCCCGCAGGAATGTACGGAGCCGATCCGGACCAGCTCACCGCGCTCGGCGGCAAGCTCGTCGCCCAGAACGAGTCGATCGCCGACATCCAGTCGGTTGTCTTCACGACGCTCGCCGGGACGACCTGGCAGGGCCCGGCTCGTGACAAGTTCGAGGCCGATTGGAACGATCAGTTCAATCCGGCGCTCAACGGACTGAAGGACGCCTTCACCGCCGCCGGCAACGAATGCACCCAGCGGGCGGCGTCGCTCGCCCAGGTCATGGGCGTGGTTGCCTAGCCCGCCCGGCGGCTGCCAGCTTCTGTGTCACGACAAATGACGTCCGACGTCGTCGGTCGTGACACAGATCCGGAGCGAACGCCCCGTGGTCCTACGCTGACGGTGTGCAGGAGCTCGAGTTCACCGTCGAGCCGTTCGTCGAGGGCAATCCCGGTCCGCACGTGCGGGCGGCCGTCACGGCAGTCGAGTCGCTCGGCGCGACAGTCGAGTTCGGCCCGTTCGGGACGACGTGCCAGGCGCCGGGGGCGGTGATGCCCGACATCGTCGCCGCCGTCGTCAGGGAGGCCTTCGCCAACGGCGCCACCCATGTGTCATTGCACGTCTCGGCGACTGACGAGGGAAGCGCGGCGCCGTGAGTTCCGACAAGCTGCTCAACGCCATCAGGCCGGTGCTCGACGCCGTTGGCGCCACCCTGGTGCGCCCCGACGAGCGGCAGTCGTCCGACATCCCGCTGGTCTGGGAGGGGGTGGTCGTCGCCGCCGTGCGCACGCCGCCGTTGCACGGGGCCCTCGACCGGCTGATCGAGTCCGTCGAGTCGGACCTCGGCGGCCGCCTCGGCGAGTTGCCCCGCGAGGAGAAGCAGCACGCCGTCCGTCTGCTCCACGAACGCGGCGCCTTCGTCCTGCGCAAAGCCGTCGACGACATCGCCGACCGGCTGCAGGTCAGCCGGATCACCGTCTACAACTACCTCAACGCCATCACTCGATGACGCGTTTTGACGTGATCGGCGTCGACGCCGACGACACGCTGTGGCACAGCGAGGACTCGTTCCTCGAGGTCGAGCGGCGCTACGTCGAGCTGCTCACCCCCTACGTCGCTGTGGGCGTTGACATCCGCGGCGCGCTGCGGGCCACCGAGCAGCGCCACCTGCCGATCTCCGGGTACGGCGTCAAGGCCTTCACCCTGTCGCTCGTCGAGTGCGCGATCACGGTCTCCCAGGGCAAGGTCCCGGCGAACGTGGTCGGCGAAGTGCTGGCCCTCGGGATGGGCATGCTCACCGAGCCGGTGCGGCTGCTCGACGGAGTCGCCGAGGTTCTTGCCGATCTCGGCCGCGATCACCGCCTCGTGCTGATCACCAAGGGCGATCTCGTCCACCAGTCGCGCAAACTCGAGTCGTCGGGCCTCGCCCACCACTTCACCCACATCGACATCGTGATGGAGAAGGACGAGGCGACCTACCGACGGATCCTCGGCGATCTCGGCGTCGAGCCGGATCGCTTCTGCATGATCGGCAACTCAGTGCGCAGCGACGTGCTCCCGGTCCTCGCCATCGGCGGTGACGCCGTGCACGTCGCCTACCACATCACCTGGGAACACGAGCTCGTCGACCACGACGGATCGATCGTCACCGCAGAGACGCTGCGCGACGTACCCGCCCTGCTGCGCTGACGAGCTGGCCAGCTACCGTCGCCGCTGATGGATCGCGACGACTTCTTGGCGACCTTGCACGACGAGTCGACCGCCCTGCTCGTCGCGGCCCGCCAGGCCGACCCCCAGGCGGCGGTGCCCGGCTGTCCGGACTGGACGACGGCCGACCTCGTGTGGCACATCGGCGAGGTGCACGACTTCTGGGGCTGGATCGTCCGCGAGCGCTCAACCGCGCCGGACGCCTACGAGGACCCGGTGCGGCCGGGCAGCGGTCTTGGATTCGACGAGGCGTTCACGGCGGTCGCCACGTTCGCCAGCGAACGGGCTGCCGAACTGTTCCGTGTTCTCGCCGACACCGATCCGGTGACCCCGGTGTGGACGTGGACTCCGCAACACGACGTCGCCTGGGTGACGCGGCGGATGGCCCACGAGACGGCGGTCCATCGCGTCGATGCCGAGCACGCTGCGAATCGCGAGCACCGCCTCGCTCCGGAACTGGCCGCCGACGGGATCGACGAGTTCCTCGAGTTCTTCTTCCCCCTGGCGGCCGCCGACGCGCCGCCGCTGGCCGGCAGCGTTCACCTGCATTGCACCGACGCCGACGGTGAGTGGACCGTGCGACCGGCCGCCGATGGTGGCATCACCGTGGCCGGTGGCCACGCCAAGGCCGATGCCGCGCTACGCGGCGACGCTCACGACCTGCTGATGGTGTTGTGGCGGCGGTCGCCGCTCGACAGCGTCACGGTGTTCGGCGACGTCGACCTGGTGACCGGGTTCGTCAATCGGCCGAGCAACGACTGACGCCGCCCCGTGCCCGTCGAACTGGCGCTGATCTGCGTCGCCATCGCCGTCGTCGGGGCGGCGGTACAAGGTGCGATCGGGCTCGGCTTCGGACTCCTGTCGGCGCCGTTCCTGGCGATCATCGACACCGACTTCATTCCCGGGGCAGTGCTCGTCGCGGTGCTGCCGCTCTCCACCTCGGTGGCCGTGCGGGCCAAGAACGATGTCGACCGACGGAGCGCAGCGCTGGCCATCGCCGGGCGCATCCCCGGCGTCGTCGCCGGTGCTGTTGTGGCCGCGGCAGTGAGCAGCCGCCTGCTCTCGATCGGACTGGGCACCGTCGTGCTGATCGCCGTGGCGATGTCGATCTGGCTGCCGTCGGTGCCGACGACGACCGGCCTGACCGTCGGCGCCGGGGCCGTGTCCGGGTTCATGGGAACCACCACGGGGGTAGGAGGGCCACCGATGGCCCTGCTCTACCAGCGGGGCAGCCCGACCGTCGTGCGCGCCACGCTCAGCGCCTACTTCTCGATCGGGACCGTGCTGTCGATCGTCGCCCTCACGCTGGTTGGCGACCTGACGGCACGGCAGTGGCGACTCGGCGCCCTGCTGCTCCCCGGAGTCGTCATCGGGCTGGCCGTCTCACCGTGGTTGCGCCGTCACGCCGACGGCCCGCGGTTCCGGCCGATCCTGCTGGCGTTCTGCGCCGCATCGGCGGTACTCCTGCTCGCCGAGCAGCTGTAGGTCTACAGCTTGTGCAGGCGGACGCTGGTGACGCGGTGGTCGGCGGCCTTGCGCAGGATCAACGATGCCCGTTCCCGCGTCGGCAGGATGTTCTCGCGAAGATTGCGCCCATTGATATCGCGCCAGATCGACGTTGCCGTCTGCACGGCGTCCTCGTCGCTGAGCACGGCGAAGTGACGGAAGAAGCTGTTGGGGTCCATGAACACCGACTCGCGGAGAGCCATGAACCTGGCGATGAACCAGGCGAGGATGTCGGCCTCGTCGGCGTCGATGTAGATCGAGAAGTCGAAGTAGTCGCTCACGAACTCGGTCGCCGAGCTGCTGACCTGAAGGACGTTGAGCCCCTCGACGATGACGATGTCCGGCTGGCGGACGATCGTCTCCTCGTCCTCCAGCACGTCGTAGATCACGTGGCTGTACACCGGTGCCCGGACCTCGCTGGCGCCACTCTTGACATCGCGTAGGAACGCCAGCAGTCGACGAGTGTCGTAGCTCTCCGGGAACCCCTTGCGAGTCATCAGCCCGCGCTCTTCGAGCACGGCGTTGGGATGGAGGAAGCCGTCGGTCGTCACGAGGTCGACATGCGGATGGTCCGGCCACCGTGACAGCAGCGCCTGGAGGATGCGGGCAAACGTGCTCTTGCCGACGGCGACGCTGCCGGCGACGCCGATGACGTACGGCACCCGGGGGGACATCGCCCCGAGGAACGTCGACGAAACGCGCGCCAGATCTTGCGACGCGCTGACCCGCAGGTTCAACAAGCGGGACAGCGGCAGGTAGATGGCGGCGACCTCATCGAGGTCGATCCGCTCGTTGATGCCGCGGAGCTTGTCGAGGTCCTCCTGGCGCAGCGTCAACGGTGTCGCCGCGCGCAACGCCGCCCAGCTGTCGCGGTCGATCGTGACGTAGCGACTCTCCGCGCCTGACATCGCCACCGACCATACGCTGCTGCCGTGGCTGCGGCGCAACCGTCCTCGACGACTGGCGGCGCGCGCCAGCGCCGGCGTCAGCACGGGGCGTACGCCACGCCACGAGCCCTTGTCGACCGCATCGTCGACGCCGTGATGCCGCCGGTCTGCCCAGGTCAGCATGTGTCCGTCCTCGATCCGGCATGCGGCGACGGCCGCTTCTTGGCCGCCGCCGCCGACCACATCGCCGCCGCCGGCGGGATCGCCACACTCCACGGGGTGGACATCGACGCCGGGGCGGTCGCCGCGGCACGTGTCGCGCTCGCCGGACGTGGCGACGTTGTCATCGAGGTCGGCGACGCGCTCACCAGGACGTGGGGCCCGACCGAGTACGACGTGGTGCTCGGCAATCCGCCGTATCTGTCACAGCTGGCATCGGCGACGTCACGAGGCCGGTCGAGCGATCGCGGGGGCGGCCCGTATGCCGACGCTGCCGCTGAGTTCCTCGTCCTGGCCGTCGGTCTCGCCCGCCGCGACGGCGGGCGGGTTGGTCTGGTCCTCCCGCAGTCGATCCTCGGCTCCCGCGACGCCGGCCCGATCCGGGCGCGGGTCGAGCAACTCGCCGAACCGATCTGGTCGTGGTGGTCGCCACGGTTGCAGTTCGACGCCTCGGTGGTCGTGTGTGCCGTCGGCTTCCGACGACGGGTTCCCCGGAACCAGCGCGACGCCTCGGGCGACCGCGATCCCGTGTGGACCAGTGTCGTCACCCAGGCGATGGGCATCCCCGATCTGCCGCCGGTCACCGCTTCTGGGTGTGTGGGCTCCCGGGCAACGGTCACGGCAAACTTCCGCGACGAGTACTACGGCTTGATCCCCGCCGTCGGCGACCACCGCTCCGGTCCGCCGTTGGTCACGAGCGGGGCGATCGATCCCGGCTGCTGTCGCTGGGGGGAGCGGCCGGTGACGTTCAACCGCCGGCGTTTCGAACGGCCCCGCGTCAACGTGTCGTTGCTCGACGAACGGATGCGCCGCTGGGCGACGCGGTTGGCGGTCCCCAAGGTGCTGATCGCCAACCAGACCCGCATCGTCGAGTGCGTGGTCGACCGTCAGGGGACGATGTTGCCCGCCGTCCCCGTGTTGACGGCGCGGCCCCTGATCCCTCGTGACGCCAGCGAGCTGTCCGCCGTGGCGGCGGTGTTGTCGTCGCCGCTCGCCTCGGTGTGGCTGTGGCACGCCGCCGCCGGAACCGGGTTGTCGGCGCGCACCGTCCGGCTGCGCCCGGCGCTGGTTTCCTCCGTGCCGTGGCCAGACGGCGCGCTCGGGCAGGCCGTCGCCGCCTATGACCGCGGTGACCTGGCCGGCAGTGCCCGCGCCGTGCATCACGCCTATGGGATCGGCGCCGCCGAGAGCGATGAGCTACTGCGGTGGTGGACCGCTCTGCGGACGGCATGAGGGCTCGATCGGCGGCTGGCGCCGGATTGCTGGTCGTCCTCAGCTGGTCGATCGTCGCCTGCAGTGATGGAGGTAGCGACTCCCTCGAAGGGCTCAGCGCCGAAGCTCGCCGGGGCGCCGAGCTCGCCGACGACAACGGCTGCTCGGCGTGTCACGGGTCGGGCGCTGTCGGTCCGCGCTGGCAAGGTCGGTACGGCGCGACGATCGAGCTCGACGACGGCTCGACGGTCGTCGTCGACGAGGCCTACCTGACCCGGGCGATCACCGATCCTGGTGCCGACGTCGCCGCCGGGTTCGATGTGCAGATGCCCGACAACGACCTCAGTGACGAGGAGGTCGCCGCCATCGTCGCCTACATCGGCGAGCTCGGCGACGGACCGGCCACAACGGGTGGCGAGCGGTGACGGGGCGTCGGGCGTTCATTCTCGTCACCGTGTTCACCGCCGTGACGGTTGCCGGATGCGGGGAGGACCGCCAGCTCGTCGGCCTCACCCGCGACCCCGAGCCGGAGGTCGACGTCGCCGCGGTCCCTGACGTCAGCCGGGACGGGGAGCCGTTCCGCTTCGTCGCTGCCGACGACGGCATGCTGGTCGTGTTCTTCGGCTACACCAACTGTCCCGACGTGTGCCCGACGACGTTGGCCCAGTTGCGCCGCGGGCTCGACGACCTCGAGCCTGATGACGCCGATCGGATCGACGCGGTCATGGTCAGCATCGACCCCGAGCGCGACCGCGACGTGCTCGCCGACTACGTCGACAGCTTCGTCCCCGGGGCCCACGCCGTGGCCCTCGACGACGACGCCGTCCTGCAGGAGGTGGCCCTGGCGTTCGGGGTCAGCTATCAGGTGACGACCCGGCCCAACGGCGACGTCGACGTCGCCCATTCGGACACGGGCCTGTTCGCCGTGGATGACACGGGGAGGCTCGTGCTCACCTGGCCGTATGGATCGACGAGCGACGACATCGCCGGCGACCTCGAGCAGCTGCTCGCCGACCGGGCATGATCAGGGTGGCTGGTGCGGCGATCGCGGTCGGGGCGGTGCTCGTGCCGGTCGGGGCCGCCCACGCCGACCCGGCGGTGCCGACGGACTTCGCCACCGAGGTGGTCGGCATCGAGCCGGCGACGCCAACGATCGATGTCGGCGTCGTCGGCGGCGACTCGTTCGTCGAGCTGACCGTCGAACCGGGCACCGCCGTCGTGGTCCTCGGCTACTGGGGCGAGCCGTACCTGCGCTTCAACAGTGACGGCACCGTCGAGGAGAACCGCCGGTCGCCGACCGTGGCCGAGAACGAGAGTCGCTATGGCCGGTCGCTCGTCGCCGCCGGCCGGTGTCGACGGCGAGTCACAGTGGGTTGCCGTCGCCACGGACGGCAGCTACGCCTGGCATGACCACCGCGCGCACTGGATGAGCTCCGAGCCGCCGGTGGGTGCACGCGGCGACGAGGTGCAGGCGGGGGTCATCCCCCTGCAGGTCAACGGCTCCGATGTGCGCGTCTCGGTGGCGGTCGTGTGGCAGGAGGCGCCCTCCCGCGTCCCACTCGTGGCCGGCGCGGTGATTGGCGGGTTTGCCGTGCTGATCGTGTTGTCCGCCCGTCATCGCATCGCCTGGGTGCTGGCGATCACCGGGGCGGCGGCCGCCGGCATCGGCTGGTGGCAAGTGGCGTCGGTGCCCCCGGAGACCGGGCCGTCGTCGATCTCCTGGCTGCTGCCGGCGGTCGCCGCGGCCGCCGCCGTCGTGGCGATCACGCTGGGACGCTCGCTCGTGTCGCACGCCCTCGTCGCCCTGGCCGGTCTGCAGCTGGCCCTGTGGGCGTTCCTGCGCCGTGACGGCCTGGTGAAGGCGCTGCTGCCGACGGACGCGCCGTTCTGGCTCGATCGCGGCGTCACCGCCGCGGCGGCCGTCGTCGGCTGCGCCGGGATCGCCGCCGGCGTCCTCGGCGTGCTCCGCCTCCCGGCCACGGAGGGCTGAGGCCGAGCCCGACCGTTCCCGTTCTGGGCGGCCTGCGGTCCACTTCTCGATCCGGGCGGCCTGCGGCCCGATTTCCTGCTCGTTGGCCGCCCAGAACGCCCGTGCGTGGCCGATGTCATGGTGGCTTCCGGCGTCGTCGCCGTACCGTTGACTGCGTGATTGAGTCCTTCGATCACCGCCATCGGGTGGTGATCGTCGGTGCCGGATTCGGCGGGTTGGCCGCCGCCAAGGGCCTCGCCGAGGCGCCCGTCGACGTCGCCATCGTCGACGCCAACAACTTCCACCTGTTCCAGCCGTTGCTGTACCAGGTCGCCACTGCCGGCCTCGACGCCGACGATGTCGCCTACGCCGTGCGTGGCATCTTCCGCCGCCAACGCAACGTCACCGTGCACATGGCGACGGTCACGGCCATCGACCTCGACGCCAAGGTGCTGACCCTCGACCGTGGGGATGGAGAGGTCGACGAATTGCCCTACGACACGCTCGTCGTCGCCGCCGGAGCGGTGTCGACGTCGTTCGGGATCGACGGTGTCGAAGAGCACGCCATCCCGCTCAAGGACCTCGACGACGCCCTCGACCTCCGTCTCGCCGTGCTGGAACGTTTCGAGCGGGCGGCGATCGACCCGGCCAGCGTCGAGCGGGGTGAGCTCAACGTCGTGGTGTCCGGGGGTGGTCCGACCGGCGTGGAGACCGCTGGGGCGATGATGGAGCTGTTCACCCGGGTGCTGGCCAAGGACTTCCCGACCGTCGACGTGCAGGCGGCACGTGTGGTGCTCGTGGAGGCGGCACCCCGGCTGCTCGGGGCGATGTCGACGCAGTCCAGCGACCGTGCGCTGCGGACGTTGTCAGGCCGTGGCGTAGAGGTGCGGACGGGTGTCGGAGTCGCCAGGATCACCAGCGACGGCAGTCGGAAGTTCGTGCATCTCGCCGACGGCACGGTGCTGCCTGCCGGCGTGGTGGTGTGGGCGGCCGGAGTGCGGGCCAACCCGCTCGCCGAGATGCTCGGGGTCGAACTGACCAAGGGCGGGCGCATCGTCGTCACCCACGACCTCACGGTCGCCGGCCAACCCGACGTGTTCGCCGTCGGCGACATCGCCGCTTCGCCCGCCCCGACCGTCGGTGGAACCGATGGCACCGCGATACTGCCGCAGGTCGCCCAGGTGGCGATCCAGGGTGGCCGACATGCCGCCAGGCAGATCGTCCGGAGGCTCCGCGGGGCGCCGACCGAGCCGTTCCGCTACCACGACAAGGGCACGATGGCGACGATCGGCCGCAACGACGCGGTCACCGAGCTACCCAGCGGTGTACGGCTCTTCGGGCTGGTCGGCTGGCTGGCCTGGCTGGGACTCCACCTGCTGTACCTGATCGGATTCCGCAACCGAGCCAACGTGCTGCTCAACTGGGCTTGGAACTACGCGACGTTCGATCGCCACAGCCGCCTCGTCGCCGCCCGCGATGTTCGTCGCGCCCGCCACCGCTGAGGGCGGTCAGTCGACGTTCGTTGGCCGCAGTGAGGCCGTTGGCGTCCGGAAATCGGCCGATGAATCGCAGGCCGCCCAGATCGGGCGGGTCAGCGGTTCCATGGGGCGGTGGGCGAGACCGCGCCGTCACCGCCGGTGAGGACCTCGAAGCCGTCGTCGGTGACGAGGATCGTGTGCTCGAACTGGGCGGTGCGCTTGCCGTCGGCGGTGACCGCCGTCCAGTCGTCGTCCCACATCCGGAAGTGCCACGACCCGAGACTGATCATCGGCTCGATGGTGAACGTCATCCCCGGGCGCATCGTCAACGAGTTGCGCGCGTCGTAGTAGTGGAGGACCTGGATCTCGCCGTGGAACTGTTCGCCGATCCCGTGGCCGACGAAGGCGCGGATCACGCCATAGCGGTACTTCTTGGCGTGCGTCTCGATCGCCTTGCCGATGTCGCTCAAGTCGCGCCCGGGTTTGACCGCCTCGATGCCCAGCCACATCGCTTCTTCGGTGACCCGCACGAGTTGCTGGCTCTGCGGATCGACGTCGCCGACGAAGAACGTTGCGTTGGTGTCGCCGTGCACGCCACCGAAGTAGGCGGTGACGTCGAGGTTGACGATGTCGCCGTCCTGCAGCGCCCGTGAGTCGGGGATGCCGTGGCAGATCACCTCGTTGACCGACGTGCACACACTCTTCGGATAGCCGTTGTAGTTGAGTGGTGACGGGTAGCAGTCGCGCTCGATGTACAGCTGATGGACGTAGGCGTCGATCTCCTCGGTCGTCACGCCGGGAGCGACCCGTTCGCCGGCGAGGCGGAGGATCTCGGCGGCCAGCCGGCCGGTGACACGCATCCGCTCGATCGTCTCGGGCGACTTGATCCGCGGCTCGTCGAGATCGTGGACCTCGCCGGTCGCGGCGTACGGCGGTCGGGCGATGTGTGTCGGAACGGGGCGCATCGGGCTCACGATCCCCTGCAGGACCCGACCCTCGGTGCTGCGGTGGCAGCGCTTGTACTTGCGGCCGCTACCGCACCAACACGGATCGTTGGCATTGGGCAGCACCGCTGGCGGCTGGGTGTGCGGGGCCTGGACAACCGTCGTCGACTGCATCGCTCTACAGGATACGACGACGGCGCCGCGCCCGGTCAGCCGTTGATTGCGTCCCCGGGCCATGCCGGCGCGCTTGGCGACGCTCCGCATCTGCGTTCGGCCACGCAGGCGGCGCTGGCGCTCGGCGGCTCGGAGCGGTGTGACGGGTGGCATGTTGATATATTCCGATATCGGAATATGATGGTCGCCGTGGCTCGATCAGCGACGACGACGGATGCGTTCAACGCCGTCGCCGAGGCGAGCCGGCGTGAGCTCCTCGACGCCATTGGCGACGGGGAGGTCACGGTGGGCGAGCTCGTCGACCGGCTCGGTCTCAGCCAGCCGCAGGTGTCCAAGCACCTCGGTGTGCTGCGAGCAGTCGGGCTCGTGCTCGTCCGCGCCGACGGGCGCCGTCGGTGGTACCGGGTCAACGGTGCCGCCCTCAAGCCCGTCCACGACTGGGCGCGCTCGTTCGAGCGCACCTGGAACACCCGGCTCGATCGGCTCGACGACTTGCTCGCCGAGCTGCAGTCGGGCGACCGCCGACCCCCCAACCACCCTCGAAACGGAGTACCACTCATGAACACCAGCACCCACAATCGCCACGGCTCGGCCGCCGTCACCCTGCCGTCGGACACCGAGATCCTCATCACCCGGCAGTTCGATGCCCCCTCTGCGCTCGTCTTCAAGGCGATCACCACCCCCGAGCTCGTGCAGCGTTGGTGGGGGTTCGACACCTCGGTCTGGAAGGTCTGTGACATCGACCTGCGGGTCGGTGGGTCGTGGCGCTACGTCGTCGGCGAGGGCGACGAGGAGGTCGGTTTCCACGGCGAGTACCGCGAGATCGACGCGCCCCGCCGGATCGTTTCGACCGAGGCGTTCGAGGGTCTCGTGGCGATGGGGATCACCGACGATCCCGACTCCGTGGCGTCGGTCAACACCGTGACCCTCGAGGAGGTCGACGGTGTGACGACGATGTCGACGCTCGTCCAGCACGTCACCAAGGAGCACCGCGACGGTCACATCAACTCGGGTATGGAAGGCGGCATGCAGGTGTCGTTCGACCGCCTCGAGGACCTCGTCACCCGAGCAGCGGACTGACCGACGGGCCCGGTGCCGGATCGATCTGGGCGGCGTCCGGTCCATTTCCCGATCTGGGCGGCCTGCGGGCCGGTTCTCCGGGCGGTTGGCCGCCCAGTTCGCGGTGATGGATACGCAGCTAGCGTGCGTCTCGATGCCAGCTCCAGCTGTCGCCGACGTGAGCCCGGAGCCGACCGAGGAGGAGGCGGCCGCGATCGTCGCCGCGGTGGCGTTGCTGTGGCCGCAACCCGCTGCTGCCGATGGGTCGTCGCGCCGGCAGACGGCGTGGAAGTTCAGCGGACGGTGGTGGAGTCAGCCGATCCCGCTGCGGCGCGCCCGCCCGTGGACCTGATTGGCGGCGGACCCGGGACGGCGAGTCCGGTCCGGACGGAGCTGACGACGGTCACCACGCTCAGTGCCACGCTCCATCACGGGACCGAGGTGGAGGTCGTCGACGGGCTCGAACCGGCCACGCCGTACGAGCACCACGGCATCAGCTTCGCCACGCTGGCGCGCCCTTCCGGCCAGCTGCAGTGCAGGTTCGCCACGGTCAACGACGTCCACTTCGGTGAAACCGAGGCCGGCCGCGTGGGCACCAGCGCGCTCGGCCCGATCATGCGCGTTCCGCTGGGTGCTGCGCCGTATCCCGAGGTGATGAACGGCGCGGCGGTCGCCGAGTTGATCGAGGCCGACAACGTCACGCCGTGGGCGGCGGTGGTCGCCAAGGGCGATCTGACGTCGGAGGGCACCGACGAGGAGTTCGCGGCGTTCGAACGCTGCTATCGGACACCGTTCGGGGAGCGCCTGTTCGCCGTCCGGGGAAATCACGATTGCATCACCGGTCAGACGAGGTATGCCGGGGACCAGTGGATCGAGCTCGACGGGCTGGCCATCGGTCTCCTCGACACCGCCCTGCCGGGGCACTCCCGCGGCGACCTCGACTCCGAGCAGCTGGACTGGCTCGACACGCTCGCCGAGGAGTCGACGAACCCAGTGGTCGTGATGGGCCATCATCCTCAGCGCCTTGGTCCCGAGTCGGAGGACCCTGGATTCTCGCTCACCGCCGAATCGAGTGCGGCGCTCGACGAGGTGTTCGCACGCCGCCCATCGATCGCCGCCTACATGGCGGGGCACACCCATCGCCATCGGGTCAGGCGGGCGGGCGGTGGCATCCCGAGCATCGAGGTCGGGTGCGTCAAGGACTTTCCGGGAACGTGGGCCGAGTACCAGGTCTACGACGGCGGGATCCTGCAGATCGCCCATCGTCTCTCGTCGCCTGCGGCACTGGCCTGGAGTGAGCAATGCCGCGGGTTGTACGCCGACTTCGGCCTCGACTACACGGCGTACGCCCTCGGCCGCCTCGACGAACGCTGCCTACTGATCCCCTTCCGCTGAACCGCGCCCTGATCGGTGAGCCGCTCCGTCGGGAGTCACACGCTCCGCTCACCAATCATCGAAACCGTGGGCATCCGCGACGCTGTGACACCCCCTTGTCATGCTCTTGGATATGAACGTGATCGTTGTCACAGCCATCATCGCTGTGGCCCTCCTGGCCATTGCCGCCATCGCCCGCGCCGTTGCGACGTCCGCCCGGCGCTCGTTCGCCGCGGCCGTCGATGACCTCAATCAACGGCACCTCACCGAACGCGATGACGCCGTGACCGCAGCTCTGCGCCAGGTCGACGTGCTCAATCGCAGCCACCTCGACCAGGCCTCCGGCCGTCTGCAGGCGGGGCTCGACGCCAGCAAGGACGTCATCGGTGCCAACCTCGATGCCGTGCGGGCGGAGATGCGCGGCGAGCTCAACCGCCTCGGCGAACTGGTTGCCGCCCTCGGCGACTCCAGCGCCGAGCGCTTCGGTCAGGTGGACGCCTCGTTACGCAGCCACACCGAGGTCGCCTCGATGCTGGCGAACACCACGAAGTCCCTGCAGGAGGCGCTGGCCAACCCGCAAGCCCGCGGTCAGTGGGGCGAACGGATGGCCGAGGACGTGCTGCGCCTCTGCGGCTTCGTCGAGAACGTCAACTACCGCAAGCAGTCCCAGCTGCGCAGTGCCGGGGGAGACGGCGCCAGCGGCCGTCCGGACTTCACGTTCGAGCTGCCCAAGGGCCACGTCCTGCACATGGACGTGAAGTTCCCCCTGGCCGCCTACCTCCGCTACCTCGCGGCGACGAACGACGTCGAGCGGGCCGAACATCTCAAGTCGTTCCTCCGTGACGTGCGGGCGAAGGTCAAGGACCTCGCCAAGCGCAACTACCACGAGGGCGCCGAACGCTCGGTCGACTACGTGTTGCTGTTCCTCCCCAACGAGCAGCTCACCGGGTTCATCCACGAACACGACCCGGGTCTGCTCGACGACGCCCTCACGCAACGCGTCGTGATGTGCTCGCCACTCACGTTGTTCGCGTTCCTCGGCGTGATCCGTCAGGCGTTCGACAACTTTGTCGTCGAGCAGCGCAGCGTCGAGATCCTCGAGCTGGTCGGTCAATTCGGGGTGCAGTGGCGCAAGTACACGGCGTCCACCGACAAGTTGAAGCGACATTTCGTGTCGCTGCACAACGAGTTCGACGAGCTCACCACCACTCGCGAACGGGCGCTCGACCGCTCGGTCCGCCACATCGAAGGACTCCGTGACCAGCGTGAGTTGCCCGCCGACGACATCGCCCCACTGCGGGCCGTCGGCGACGGCGGGTAGCGCGGCCATGCCATCCCGGTAAGACTCCAGCTGTCATGTCGCAGCCAGAGCTCGACTTCGGGTCGTTCGACGAACCACACGCCGACCTCCAGCCCGAGGGGACGTTCACCGTCAGCCAGCTCGCCGACGTCATCAACACCCGGCTGCGCGCCGGTTTCGACGACGGCGTGTGGGTGCGTGGGGAGATCCAGGGCTGGAGTTCGCGAGGCCCGCACGCCTACTTCACGCTGGCCGATGATCAGGCCGACACCAAGGCGGTCGTGCAGGTCGCCTTCTTCGCCCCGCAGCGTGAGCGGCTGCGCCGGCTCCTCGAACGGCATCGCCTCGACCTCGGTGACGGGATGAAGGTTCGCATCCACGGCTTCCTCGACTTCTACGCCCCGACCGGCAGGCTGACCCTGAAGATGGGCGGGATCGACCCACGGTTCACGCTCGGCGACCTTGCGCAGCAACGCGACCAGGTACTGCGCCGGCTCGTCGCCGGCGGGCATCTCGATCGCAACAACCGCCTCTCGCTGAGCCCGGTCCCGTTGCGCATCGGAGTCGTCACCAGCGTGGGCAGCGCCGCCTGGCACGACTTCGAGAACGAGCTGCGCAACAGCGGCGTCGGATTCCGTCTCACGGTGTGCGACGTCCGCGTGCAAGGCGATCGTGCCGTCACCATGGTGGCCCGCGGCGTCGAGCTGCTGGCTCGGCGTCCACTCGATGCCGTGGTGGTCATCCGCGGCGGCGGGGCGCGCAACGAACTGGCCGTGTTCGACGCCGAGGAGATCGCCATGGCGATCGCCAACGCCAGCTTGCCCGTACTCACCGGCCTCGGCCACGAGGTCGACCGCAGCATCGCCGACGAGGTCGCCCACCGTTCGTTCAAGACACCAACGGCGTGCGCCCAGTTCCTCGTGCAGTCAGCGCGCGACTACCTCGGCCGCGCCGAGCGGGCCTATGGGGCAGCCATCGTGCGGGCTCGGGAACGTCTCGACAGCGCCGAGCAGCGCCTCGGTGACCGCGCCCAGCGCATCGCCCGCCGCACTCATGCCGCCGTCGGCCGTGCCGACGAGGGGTTGAACTCGCGGGCATCGTCGTTGCGGCGTGGAGCGCGGCGCCAGCTCGCCACCGCCGAGCGTCGCATCGCCGTGGCGTCGTCGCGTCTGGCCGTGCGACCACAGCAGGTGCTGGCCGCCGAGCAACGCCATGTCGACGCCCTGGCGGCGCGGGCGCGAACGCTCGACCCGGTGGTGATGCTCGAACGCGGGTGGACGATCACGCGGGGGGCCGATGGGGTGATCCTGCGGTCGTCGGTGGGTGTGGCGGTCGGTGCCGACCTCGAGACGCAGTTCGCCGACGGCCGTCTGCGCAGCACGGTGGCCGTCCGCACCGAGGAGAAGTCCTGATGTCCGATCACGACCGCCAACCCCGGCACTCCGTCGCCGTCCGAGCCGGGCTACGCCTCGGCGCTCGCCGAGCTGGAACAGATCCTCGGCGAGCTCGAGGCCAGCGACGTCGACGTCGACCAGCTCGCCGACCGCGTCGCCAGGGCGACGGCGCTGATCGACGTGTGCCGGCAGCGCATCGGCGCAGCGCGGGCGCGCATCGACGAGGTCATCGCCGACCTCGACGGGCCACCGGCGGCGCCCGACACATGACCGCCGCCCGGCTCACGGCGACCGCGCCGCCGGCCAGTCTGTCGGCGATCGCGGCGCGGGTCACCGAGCGGGTCGTCAGCTTCGTCGCCGCCGAGGGTGCGCGCTGGACCGCGCTCGACGGCGATCTGGCTGGCCCGTTCAACGAGATCCGGCGGATGGTCGAGGCGGGTGGCAAGCGCCTCAGACCGGCGTTCTGCCAGTGGGGGTTCGTCGGAGCAGGTGGCCGAGCCGACGACCCGCGCGTCGTCGACGCCGGAGCGGCCTTCGAGCTGATGCATGCCTTTGCCTTGTTCCACGACGACGTGATGGACGACGCGGCGAGCCGTCGTGGCGGGCCGACGACGCACGCCGTGTACGCCGATTCCCATCGCCAGGCCGGCTGGTCGGGCGAGTCGCGCCGGTTCGGCGAGGGAGCGGCGATCCTCGTCGGCGATCTGGCGTTCGTGCTCGCCGACGAGCTCCTCGTCGGTGCTTCCGACCCGGTCTGGCGGATGTGGAACGAGCTACGTACGGAATTGAACATCGGACAGTTCCTCGACATCGTCGGGTCCGTACGCGGCGAGCGGGGCATCCAACGGGCCGAGCGGATCGCTCGGTACAAGAGCGGCAAGTACACGATCGAGCGGCCGCTGCACCTCGGTGCCTTGCTCGCCGCCCCCGAGCGGGCAGACGAGCTGCTCCCGCAACTGTCGCGCTACGGACTGCCCCTCGGTGACGCCTTCCAGATGCGCGATGACGTGATCGGAGTGTTCGGTGACAGTGCGATCACCGGCAAGCCGGTGGGCGGCGACCTCTTGGAGGGCAAGCCGACCCCGCTGCTCGCCCGGGCAGTGGCTGGGGCGACACCGGCCCAGCTGTCGGTGCTCGGCCGGGTGGGTGCCGCCGACCTCGAGGCCGAGGAGATCGCCGCCATCCAGCAGGTCATCATCGACACCGGGGCCCTCGACCAGTTGGAGGCGGCGATCGACCGGCTCAGCGACGAGGCGATCGACGCCCTGTCGACGATGGCCATCACCGAGACCGCCCGCCACGAACTGGTCGACCTCGCCCACTACGTGGTCGGCCGCGCCGGTTAGTGCCTACGATTCCGGCTCATGCGCGCGCACTGGACGTCGCTGCCCGTCGTCGCGGCCGTCGCAGTCGTCGGAATTGCTGCGTGCTCGAACGATGACGACCCGCAGAGCGGCCCGACCCTCCCGCCGATCGCCACCTCCTCGACGACGTCGACGACGCTCGCTGTGGCGACGACGTTGCCGCAGTACTACGAGGTCAAGCGGGGTGACACGTTGACGTTGATCGCCGCGGCGTACGCCATCCCGGTGCAGGCGTTGATGGACGCCAACCAGGTCACCAACCCCGACGACATCCAGGCCGGGCAGTTCCTCGTCATCCCGCGCCGCGAGGACATCGTCGCGGTCGCCTTGCCGCCCACCGTCCCGGGCCAGACGGCGCCGCCGATGCCGACCCTCGCCGGAGCAACGACCGTCGCCCCGACGACCACATCCTCCTGACAGCCCGTGCTCTCATTGCGAGCGACCGAGCGCGAGCGAGGGAGCGGCAACCGACGGCCTGCGTCGCCGGGGAACGCAATGGAGGGTGCCCGGATCGCGGCCGGGCCGGCCCCTAGGCTGACGACCCATGAGCTCGTTCTGGCCCACCGCCGACCACTGGAGTACGCGCATCCCGTTGGCCACACCCCACCCACGCCTTCGGGCCCTCGACGAGTCGGGGTTCGTGGCGCTCAGCGACGCCGAGTTCGAGGTGCCTCGCGAGCAGTATCTGGCCCTCGAGTACATGGACTGGAAGAGCGGCGGCGACACGAACTTCGCGCCGATCGCCTCGGCCGACGGCCAACTCGACTGCCGCGGCTTCTGGGACAAGGGCAAGACGGACAAGGACGCCATCTGGACGTCGAACGCCGACATCGTCCCCCCGGTTCGTGATTACGTCGAATCGGTCGGTGTCAACTTCGGCCGCGTACGGATCATCAAGCTCGAGCCACAGACCCGCGACGAGGCGATCCGCTCGATCCACCGCGACGACAACAACCGGTTCAACCCGGACAACGAAGGATGGGTCGTGCGCTCGTGGGTCGAGCTCACGGACAATCCCGACAGCTACATGCTGCTGATGGACAACGGGCCAGACGGCCTGCCCGATCGCGACACCGAGGTTCGGCTGCCGTTGCACAAGGGTGCCCGCTTCCTCGTCGACACTCAACGTCTGTGGCACGTCGTCGTGCACAACGGTCACGCCCCGCGCTACGCCCTGATCAGCAGCTTCGAGTCGGGCCCGGCGCTGGAGCGCTGGGTCGACAAACAGCGTGCGCCAGCGCCGGCGATCTGATTCGATCAACAATCTGACGATCGGCGCGTGAGGTTCGGCGCTACGGCGCTATGTTGTCGCCGCTCCTTGCTTGGCGGCATTCGACTCGGCGGAGTTGAAAGGGAGCACTGAGGCGGCACGGCGATGGAGTGATCACCCGCGTGGCGGCGTCGCGGTGCGAGTCCCGTCGCAAGGAGCCAGTGTGGCCGAGTGCCGGTCTGGGCGACCGCCGCACGGACCGGCTGGCGAACGGGCCCGGGGTGTCGACCCCCGGGCCCGCCACTGGCAACGGTGACGTCCATCGACCTCGACGGCAACGTCGCGGGCACCTACGGCTATCTGGGCGGTCCGGTTTCCGGGCGGTTGGCCGCCCAGATCTCGTTGTGGATCGAAGGCCGCCCAGAACGACTGACGTCGGCGCCGGGCGTCCCGATCACGAGCGGGTGATGCGGGCGCCGGGACCGATGCCGAGGTCGTCGAGCTCGCCGGCGGGCACCTCGAGGGCCATCAAGAACGGCTCGTCGGGGGCATAGCGCGCGCACGAGGCTGAAGACGGCTCGAGACACGGCTCCATCTCGGCGCTGTCGACGAATCTGCCGTCGGCGTCGAGAAAGGCGATGTCCAGCGGCATCGGTGTCTGCCACATGTAGAACCGGGCGACGCCCTCGCTGTCGAACACGAACAGCATCCCCTCGGCCTCGCCGAGGTCCGTCACGTCCATCAGCCCACGACCGCGCTCGTCGGTGGAGTCGGCGACCCACACGCTGATCGTCCGATGTCCGCCGTCGGTGGTCGTCACCGACACCTCCTCGAGGTCGAATCCAACGGGCGAGCCAGGTACGACGGACTCGTCCGTCTCCACCTGCGGAGCCGTCGAGGCCGACCCATCGTCGTCTGCGCACCCGGCCAGTGCCCACCATGCCGCGGCGAGCACGATCCGCCCGCTCAGTCGACGACCTGCTTGTCGCGATGGGCCACGGCGAGCTCGGCGATCTCGCGGATGATGCGGGTGAGGTCGAAGTCCGCCGGCGTGTAGATCCTGGCAACACCGGCGTCGAGGAGTCGCGATCGGTCGGCTGCGGGGATGATCCCGCCGACGATGACCGGCGCGTCGACACCGCATGCGGCGAGCCGCTCGATCACGTCGGGAACGAGGTCGAGGTGTGAACCGGAGAGAATCGACAGACCGATCACGTCGACATCTTCGTCGCGCGCCGACGCGGCGATCTGCTCGGTCGTCAGGCGGATCCCGGAGTAGATGACCTCGAGGCCGGCATCACGGGCGGCGACAGCGATCTGCTCGGCGCCGTTGGAGTGGCCGTCGAGCCCCGGCTTGGCGACGAGGAGGCGCGGCGGGCCGGCGGGAAGCGACCGCAGCCAGCTGGCGACCGCATCGAGACCGCGGCGGTTCCCGCCACCCGCTCGGGCCACTCCGGTCGGCCCGCGATATTCGCCGAACACGTCACGCATCACCTGGCCCCACTCGCCCGTTGTTCCACCGGCACGAGCGAGCGAGATCGATGCCGGCATCACGTTCTCCTCGGTCTCCGCCGCTCGCCGCAACGCAGTCAGCGCTGTGGCGACGGCCGAAGCGTCGCGCTCCGCCCGCCATGACGTGATTCCGGCGACTGCTGCTGCCTCGACGGCCGGGTCGACTCGCAGAATCGCCCCTTCGCCACCGAGCGGCGACGGTTCCGTCTCCGTGAACTGATTGACGCCGACGACGACCTGGTCGCCGGACTCGATCAGCCGCGTGCGCTGAGCCATCGACGCGACGAGTCGAGACTTCAACGTCTCCACGGCGTCGAAGGCGCCGCCCATCGCCAGCACATCGTCGAGCTCGGACCATGCCAGGTCGCACAGCTCGGACGTGCGTGCCTCGATGATCCGGGAGCCGTCGAAGATGTCGTCGTACTCGAGGACGTCGCTCTCGTACGCGAGCACCTGTTGCATCCGCAACGACCATTGCTGATCCCATGGCCGCGGCAACCCGAGCGCTTCGTTCCATGCCGGCAACTGGATGCTGCGCGCCCGAGCTGACTTCGAGAGCGTGACGGCGAGCATCTCGAGGACGATGCGCTGCACGTTGTTCTCCGGCTGGGCCTCCGTGAGCCCGAGGCTGTTGACCTGAACTCCGTAGCGGAACCGCAGGGCCTTGGGGTCGGTGACGCCGTAGCGCTGCCTGCCGACGCGTTCCCACAGCACGCCGAAGGCGCGCAACTTGCAGATCTCCTCGATGAACCGGATCCCGGCGTTGACGAAGAAGGAGATCGACGCGAACACGCCGGCGAAGCGTTCCGGTGGCACCTGTCCCGAATCGCGCACGGCGTCGAGCACTCCAACAGCAGTCGCCAGTGCGTAGGCAAGTTCTTGCACCGGTGTCGCACCGGCCTCTTGCAGGTGGTACGAGCAGACGTTGATCGGGTTCCACAGTGGCGCGTGGGCCGCGCACCAGGCCACCACGTCGACGGTCAATCGGCGCGAAGGCTCGGGCGGGAGGATGTACGTGCCTCTCGACAGGTACTCCTTGACGATGTCGTTCTGCGTCGTCCCGCGCAACTCGGTCGAGTCGACTCCCTGTTCCGCGGCGTTGGCGACGTACAGCGCGAGCAACCACGGCGCCGTGGCGTTGATCGTCATCGACGTGTTCATCTGCGCCGGCGGGATGCCGCCGAGCAGCGTGCGCATGTCACCGAGGTGGCTGATCGGCACGCCGACCTTGCCGACCTCGCCGCGGGACATCGGCGAATCCGGGTCGTATCCGGTCTGCGTCGGGAGGTCGAAGGCCACGGACAGTCCGGTTTGCCCCTTGGCGAGGTTCGTGCGATAGAGCTCGTTGGAAGCCGCTGCTGTGGAGTGCCCGGAGTACGTGCGCATGATCCACGGTGCGTCGCGTCGATCGTTGGCCGCAGACCGTCCGGTCATCGTCCGGCTCCCTCGTGGGTGGCGTCGGCAAGCAGCCGCAGATACTCGTCGCGATCGACGGTGACCGCGCCGAGTGACGCGAGGTGCGGCGTCAGCCATTGCACGTCGAGCAACGTTGCGCCCGTCACGTTGAGCCAGTCGACGAGACGGACGAGGGCAACCTTCGAAGCGTCACGGGCATGATGAAACATTGCTTCCCCAGCGAAGAACGAGCCGAGGCGGACACCGTAGAGCCCGCCAACGAGCGTCCCGTGCTCGTCGAACGACTCGAACGAGTGCGCCCAGCCGAGCTCGTGCAACCTCCGGTAGGCCCGCACGAAGGCCGGGGTGATCCACGATCCCGCTCGGCGAGGGTCGGCGCAGCGCAGGATCACGTCATCGAACGACGTGTCGCGCCGCACGTCGTAGCGGCCCACGCTGCGGCGCAGCGACCGACTGACGACGAGCCCGTCGAGAGGGATGGTCGCTCGTGGATCCGGCGAGAACCACGCCAGCCGCCGGCGCCCGAACGGCATCGGGAACAGCCCGCAGCGGTACGCCTCGAGCAATGTCCCGGGCTCGAGATCGCCGCCGACGCCGGCGATCCCATCGCGGTTGGCAGTGCGTGGCGAGGGCAGCGCCCATCGGGTCGCTGGCGGCTCGACGGGACAAACTCGCTCCGGCTCCTGCATGCCCGACCAGCATGTCGCCGCTGAAACTCTGTTGCACGGGTCAGTACCGATAGAACCCGCGGCCTGTCTTGCGACCGAGTTGGCCGGCGGCCACCTTGCGGCGCAGCGTCGGTGCCGGCGCGAGGCTCGGATCGCCGAACTCGGCGTGCAGCGCCTCGAGGATGGCGACCGACGTGTCGAGCCCGACGAGGTCGAGGAGGGCGAACGGGCCGATCGGGAAGTTGCATCCACCACACATCGCCGTATCGATGTCTTCGATCGCCGCCGTTCCCAGCTCGTACATCCGCACGGCGTTGTTGAGGTACGGGAACAGCAGGGCATTGACGACGAACCCGGCGCGGTCGACGACTTCGATGGCGTCCTTGCCGCACGTCGTGGCGAACGTCAACGCCGTCTTGATCGTGTCGTCGCTGGCTGTGATCGGGCGGACGACCTCGACGAGGCGCATCTGTGGTGCCGGGTTGAAGAAGTGGATGCCGCAGACCTGGTCGGGGCGCTGCGTCGCCATCGCCAGCTCGACGACGGGGAGCGTCGACGTGTTCGTCGCCAGGATCGCCGACGGCTTGACCACCTGGTCGAGCTCGGCGAACAGCTCACGCTTCGTCGGCAGGTCCTCGACCACGCTCTCGACGACGAGGTCGCAGGACTCCAGTCGGCCGAGATGCTCGGTGGCGGTGATCCGCCGGAGGATCTCGTCGCCCGCCGTGGCCGGCAGCGAACCCTTGTCGATCTGGCGCGAGAGGCTGGCGGTGACGTTGGCGACGACGGCTTCGGAGCCTGCTCGAGTCCGCGACCGGACGATGACGTGATGCCCCGTCCGCGCCACGACCTCGACGAGCCCGGCGCCCATCATGCCGGAACCGACGATGCCGACGATGTCCACCTCGGCCATGCGGAGAGCTTAGTTACCCATCGGTAACCTGTCGAGCGAGCTGGCCAGTCGTCGGCACGTCCCGGCTACCGTGCCGGCGATGAGCGGTTCGGGAGTTCTGGCGTTTTGCGGTGGGGGAGCGTTCGAGAGCAACGACGATCTGGACCGTCGGCTGCTCGCCGAGGTCGGTGCCGAACGCGTCGTGATGTTGCCGACGGCGGACGCCTTCGAGGAGCCTGCCGCCTTGGTCGCCGCGGCGATGACCTGGGCCGAGCGACTCGGCGTGGAGATCGAAGCGCTGATGGTGCTGCAACGTCACGATGCCGACGACGAGGGGGCGGCAGCCATCGTCGATGCGGCGTCGGCGGTGTACCTCGCCGGGGATTCCTCGATGCACCTGCGCAGTGTGCTCAAGGACACTGCGGTCTTCGCCGCCTTGCGACGGGTACTCGAGCGCGGCGGTCTCGTCGTCGCCATCGGTCCATCGGCCGCCGCCCTGAGCGACCCGATGTTCGACGTTCGCGGCGGTGCGTTCACCCTCGGATTGGGCCTGGAGTTCGGCGTGGCGATCATCCCGGAGAGCGAGCAGTGGAGCGACGAGGCACTCGCCAGGACCCGCTCGCTGGCCACCACGCCGACGATCGTCCTGCCGACGGGATCGGCGGCGGTCTCCCGCGGTGGGAACTGGGAGTTGGTCGGCGAGGCCGTGGCCAGCGACGACCTCGTGTGATCGCCGACCTCCGCCGACGTCAGGTCGTGGACGTCGGTTCCGTGGTGCCGACCGGCTCGGTGGTCTCCGTGGCGTCGGACGCCCCGGCCGCGGTGCTCGCCGAGGGTTCGCTCGAGTCGACGACGGCGGCCGGGACCGTCGAGGCCGGGGTGTCGTCGCCGCCGTCGTCGTCACCCCCGGCGATGACGGCGAGGAGTACGGCGATCAGCAGTACGGCGGCGACTGCCACGCCGATCAGCACGGCCCGTCGGGTCATCGATCGGCGCTTCTCCTGCTTGGCCAGCTCCTGCTTCTGCAGCTGGCGATTGGACTTCTGACGCTCCCGACGTTCGGTTCCCACGGCCGGGGAACACTACTGGCGATCGAGAGTGGTCCGGCTCGACGCAAGTGGCATCGATACGCTGCGTTCGTGGCGATCGTGAGGATGTTCGCATCGGCGCGGGAGGCTGCCGGCAGGTCGCACGACGACGTGCCCGGCGCGACGGTCGCCGACGTGCTCGATGCGGCGAGGCAGCGCTACGGCGCGGCGTTCTCCGACGTCCTCGGCACCTGCCGAATCTGGGTCAACGGCGAGCCGGCCGCCCCGACGACGGTGGTCGACGGCGACGACGAGGTCGCCGTCCTGCCGCCGGTGTCCGGAGGTACCTGATGTCGGACGCCGATCCGACCGCTCCGCAGGCGATGCCGATCGATGAGCTGCGTCGCCGCCGCGGCGAGCTGCAGGCGATCGACGACGCGGTGTCCTACGTGCGGCGGGTGGCCCACGGCCGCGCCGATCTGGCCCGCGACGCCATCGGACGGTCGAGTGACGACCGCGACCCGACTCCCGTCTACGCCCGCCGCGACCTGCATGGTGAACTGCGCGAGGTGCTCGCCGATCGTCTCCTCGGCGACGAGGCCCGGCCACCGCGGCCAGTTGAGGACTACAGCGATCATCCCCTTGCTGTCGAACTCGACGAGCTGTGCGCGGCCAATGGGTTCAGCCACCTCGACCGACTGTCCCGTGGGGAGCTGGAGCAGCTGATCGCCGCTCTCGATGGCTTCGAGCAACGGGTGTCGGCGCAACGGCGGGCGGTGTACGACGAGCTCGACCCGCTCACCGAGGAACTCGTGGTGCGCCTGCGCGCCGAGCAAGCCGAGGAGACGTGATGAGCCGGTCGAGCCCCCGCTACCGATGCGCGCGACCGAGCGCGAGCGAGGGGGCGGCCAGTAGCGGCCGGCGTGGCCGGGGAACGCAATGATCGGTTCACGTCAGGAGCTTCAGCACCGGCTCGTCGAACTCGGTGGGTTCATTCGCACCCACCGCGAGACCGCCAGCATGTCGGTGCGCCGCCTCGCCGAGATCGCCGGCGTGTCCAACCCGTACCTCTCCCAGATCGAGCGAGGGTTGCGCCGGCCATCGGCCGAGATCCTCCAACAACTCGCCGAGGCGCTGAAGATCAACGTCGAGGCGTTGTACGTCAGGGCCGGCCTGCTCGGTGACGACCAGGACGGCGGACCGAGCGTGCGGGAGGCGATCGGCAGCGATCCGGCGTTGACGCCGGAGCAGAAACAGGCCCTGCTCAGCGTGTACGAGAGCTTCGTCAAGTAGCGGTCGGCGGCCCATCGTCCGCTCCGGGGGAATGTTGAGCGGATCGGTAATGTTTCACTCCTCGTGCCGCGGGTCGCCCTGCTCTCTCTCCACACGTCCCCACTCGTCCAGCCAGGTGCCGGCGACAGCGGGGGGATGAACGTGTACGTGCGCGAGGTCGCGGCGGCGCTCGCCCAGGCCGGCGTCGACTGCACGACCTACACGCGCGCCGATCGTCCCGGTTTGCCAGTCGAGCTGCTCGTCGAGCCCGGGCACTCCGTGGTTCACGTCCCAGCCGGTGCGTTCGACCTCCCCAAGGAAGCGCTCGCCGAACAGGTCGACGTGTTTGCCGACGGCGTCGCCGAGCACCTCGAGGCCACCGGTGGGGCAGATGTGATCCATGGCAACTACTGGCTGAGCGGCGTCGCCGGGCACCGTTTGAAGCATCGCTTCGGCGTGCCCCTCGTCTCCACCTTCCACACCCTCGCCCGCGTCAAAGCCGAGGGCGGTGACCTCGAGCCGGAGTGGCGCGAACGTGCCGAGGCGGAGATCATCGGCTGCAGCGATGCCATCTGTGTCAGCTGTCCGGAGGAGGAACGGCAGTTCCGCCGCCTGTACGGCGATCCCCACGGGGTCATCGAGACGGTCCCGCCGGCCGTCGAGCACGCCTTCTTCGCCCCCGGACACCGGGGCGGAGCGCGGCGCGCCGTCGGCCTGCCCACCGACCGCCCGATCGTGCTGTACGTCGGCCGCATCCAGCCGCTCAAGGGTCCCGATGTCGCCGTCCGGGCCCTCGCCGCGACGCACCGCAGCGACGCCATGCTGGTCATCGTCGGTGGCGCCAGCGGCACGGACGGACTCGCCGAAGAGCAGTTGACGCGTGCCCTGGCCGCCGATCTCGGTGTGGCCGATCGTGTCGTGTTCGTCGATCCCCAACCGCACCACCTGCTGTCGAGCTACTACCGCGCCGCCGATGTCGTCATCGTGCCCAGTCGTAGCGAGAGCTTCGGCCTCGTGGCCCTCGAAGCGGCGGCCTGCGGCATCCCCGTGGTGGCCAGTGCCGTCGGCGGATTGCTCAACGTCGTCCACGACGGGGTCACCGGCGTGCTCGTCGATGGGCGGCAGCCCGAACGCTTCGCCCGCGCCCTGTCGCAGATCATCGATGACCCGCTCGGCGCGGCGGCGATGGGCGCCGCCGCCGCGGTGCGGGCGCGGCGGTTCACGTGGAGCCTCACCGCCGCGCGGCTGCGCCGCCTGTACGCCGACCTCGTCGAGCAGCGCACCCTCGTCGCCTGCTGACCCGTTCCGAGGCCAATTGTGAGCAGTATGTTGCTCACAATTGGCTCCAGAAGCCGGGGTGCTGGCATCGTCGTACGATCGGCGCTGGTGAGCGACCTCTACGACGCCGGCGCGCTTGGCGAACTCGAGGCCGACATCGGCCGGTGGCTGGCGACCTTCGCTGATGCCACGCCGACCGTGCGCGCCGTCGATCGAGCCGACGGTGACGAACGTCGGTGGTTCGTGCGCATGGCGGGGGAGGAGAAGGACATCACCACGGTGTGGATCACCCTCGGCCAGCGAACACTGCGGTACGAGACGTACGTGATGCCGGCGCCGGAGGAGAACGCCGGCGAGTTGTACGAGCACCTGCTGCGCCGCAACGAGCGGCTCATCGGGGCGCACTTCTCGATCGGCATCGAGGACGCCGTGTTCCTGCGCGGCGAGTTGCCCCTGCCGGCCGTGACCGCCGACGAGCTGGACCGGGCGATCGGAACGCTCTACGCCACGGTCGAACAGGTCTTCGGCGGCCTCCTGCGGATCGGCTTCGCCAGCAGATTTTCCACGAGCTGACCGCCCGACGGTTTCCCTTGGCGACGTCGGACGACGCCCAGGGGAGGTGTCCGGGTCGTTCGCCAATCGGGGATGTCGGGTTCCTTGCGGCGGCCCGGACAGCCTCCCGGGTACGTTTGCTCGATGGCTGCTGGGACGTTCGATCTGGTCATCGTCGGCGGCGGGAACATGGGCGCGGCCCTCGCCGGCGGGTTGCTCGCCGGCGGCATCGTGGCGCCGGGCCGACTCGCCGTTGCCGAGACCCTCGCCGAACGGCGTGGTCAGCTCGCCGAGCTGTTGGCTGGTGTGCACGTTGCCGCCACGATCCCGCCAGGGTCGGCGGCGGTGCTCGCCGTCAAGCCGCCCGACGTGCCCGATGCCGCGCAGGCCGCCGTCGCCAACGGCGCCCGCCGCCTCCTGTCGATCGCCGCCGGGGTCACGATCCGCCAGATCGAGGGCGCCGCCGCCGCAGTCACCTCCGAGCCCGTGGCGGTGATCAGGGCGATGCCGAACACCCCGGCGCTCGTCGGCCAGGGTGCTTCGGCGATCAGCGGCGGGTCGGCGGCGAGCGACGACGACCTCGCCTGGGCCGAGGAGATCCTCGGTGGTGTCGGCTTGGTGGTGCGCGTCAGCGAAGCCGATCTCGACGCCGTCACCGGGCTCAGCGGGTCAGGGCCGGCCTATGTGTTCCTCGTCGCCGAGGCGTTGATCGACGCCGCCGTCGACGCCGGACTGTCGACCGAGCTGGCGACGACACTGACCACCCAGTTGCTCGTCGGGTCGGCAGCCCTACTCGCCGAGCGCGGCGACCCGGCAGCCCTCCGGGTGATGGTGACGTCGCCCGGTGGCACGACCGCAGCCGGGCTCGGCGTACTGGACGACCGGGCGGTGCGTGAAGCGTTCCGGGATGCTGTCGCCGCGGCGACGCGGCGCAGCCGCGAGCTCTCGCCGGACCGTTGACGCCGACGACGCGCGCGTCAGATGCGCATCAGGGTGATCACGCCGGCGACGAGGATCAGGGCGAGCAGTAGGGCAATCGTCAGCGTTGTCGCCGGTCGCATCGACGCGACGTTACTGGCGCCGGATCAGATCGACGGGTGTCGCCGGCAAGGCCCCAGCGTCGGCGGCGGGACTGACGATGACCAGGTCTCCAGGCCCGAGGGCCAGCTCGTGGGCGGCCGAATGGCGGTCGAGGGCGAGGGCGTACATTCCCTGGCTGTCGAGCACCAGGCCGACGGTGCCCGTCGTCAGCTCACCGAACGCGGCGACGAGCCTGGCGCTGCGCCGCTCGTCGCCACAGGTGACGGTGACGACGTCGGCCGTGCTGCCGAGGTCGAGGGCGGCGAGCTCGTCGGGTCCGACGTTCAGTTGGCAATTGCCGAAGCGGTCGACCCACAGCACCTCGGCGTGGATCCCGTCCGCCTCAGTTCGCGGCAGGGCGATCATCCCCGGAACGAGAACGGCGGCGTCGAGCGCCGAACCGACGTCATCGAGATCGACGCCGTTGCACAGATGGGCGGCAACGGGAGCGAACACGTCGCGACCGGCGAACGTCGCTCCGGGCGCCGCGAGGTGATAGCGACTGTTGTCGAGCTCGACCGCCCGAGTCGCTCCACCGGCGAGAGCGACGGCGGGGGCCAGCAGGCCGTTGTCCGGGCCGACGAGGACGCCGGCGCCATCAGCAACCTCGACGGCGATCGCTTTGCGGCTGGTGCCAACCCCCGGGTCGACGACAGCAACGACGACCCCGTCGGGCACGTAGGGGATTGCTCGAGCCAGGGCGAGCGATCCGGCGCGCACGTCGAACGGGCGGACGCCGTGGGTGAGGTCGACCGTCGTCACGTGCGGGGCGAGCTCGCGAATCACCGACTTGACGACGCCGACGAACTCGTCGTCGAGCCCGTAGTCGGTGAGCAAGCTGACGGTCTCGTAGCGACGCCCCACGGCGAGCAACCTACTGGCGCGCCGGCGCGGTCGACCCCAGACGCGACAAGGGCCGGTGCCAACCCCCCGATGGCACCAGCCCAAGTCGGCGCTGCCAGGCGAACCCGGCGCGTCTCAGCGGGTGGGAGCCTACGCCGCGATCGCGCATGCGAAAAGTGTCACAATCAAATTTCGGGAGTTGTACGTTCGGGGCCGGACAGGGGGTGTAGGTGAATCTGGCGGAGATCATCGACGGGCATGCTGGTGACAGCGTCGCGATCATCGGCCGCAACCGCTCTACCACGTACTCCGAGTTGACCGAGATGGTCGCCCGCGCTCGCGGCGGGTTCCTCGCCAACGGGATCGCCAACGGCGATCGGGTCGTCATCGTCTGCAGCAATGGATTGCCGTTCGTGGTTGCCTACCTGGCCTTGCTCGGGATCGGCGCCGTCACCGTCCCGCTCAACCCGACGAGCCCGCCCCTCGAACTGGCCCGCCAGGTGGTCGCCGTGGGGGCCATCGCCGCCGTTGTCGACCGCACCGGCTCGGCCGCCTGGCGCGATCTCGACAGCACTTCGATCCCGACCATCCGGACGGTCATCGCCGCCGACTCCGCCGAGCTTCCCGGCGCCGTGGCGGCAGCCGACGTGATGGCCGCCGAACCAGCGCCAGTGGTCGACGTGGGCGCCGAACACCTCGCTGCCCTGCTGTTCACGAGTGGCACGGCCGGCGCCCCGAAGGCGGCGATGCTCACCCACCGCAGCATGCGCGCCAATCTCGACCAGGCGCGATCGAGCCGTGAACATCTCGCACCAGGTGACGTCGTCTACGGGGTGATCCCGCTGTACCACGTGTACGGGCTCAACGTCGTCCTCGGCCAGACGCTGCTCTCCGGGGCAACGCTGCTGATCGTGCAACGTTTCGACCCGGCGACGGCGATCGAGTCGATCGCCGAGCGCGGGGTCACCGTGGTGTTCGGCGCTCCGCCGCTGTGGGTGGCGTTCAGCCAGTTCGAGGAGGCGCCCGCCGACTCGTTCGCCTCGGTGCGCGTGGCGTCGTCCGGTGCCGCCAAACTCCCCGTGAGTGTCGCCGAGTCGTTGGAACGACGGTTCGGGCTCGTCGTCGCCGAGGGCTACGGACTCACGGAGGCGTCGCCGGTGGTGACCTCGTCGATCGGGCTGATCCCGCGGTACGGCTCCGTGGGAGCGGTGCTCGACGGCATCGACCTGCGCATCGTCGACGAGGACGAGGACGACGTGCCCGTCGGTGATGCCGGGGAGCTGTGGGTCCGCGGGTCGAACGTGTTCGCCGGCTATCTCGACGACGCACAAGCGACGGAGCGGGTGCTCACCGCCGACGGGTGGCTGCGCACCGGAGACCTCGGCTACTGCGACGAGGACGGGTTCGTCTACCTCGTCGACCGGGCCAAGGACCTGATCATCGTCTCGGGGTTCAACGTGTTTCCGGCGGAGGTCGAAGAGGTCCTGCTCAGTCACCCGGGCGTCGCCGAGGCTGGTGTCGTCGGGGTGCCGCACCCGCACACCGGCGAGGCGGTCAAAGCCTTCGTCGTCGTCGCCGACGGCGCCGACCTCGACGAGGAGACGCTGATCGACTTCGCCCGCGATCAACTCGCCCGCTACAAGTGCCCGAGCAAGATCGTGATCGTCGACGAACTGCCGCGCAACTCCGCCGGCAAGCTCCTGCGTCACTCCCTCGACGACGCCCTCGCCCGCTGACCTGACCCGAGTGTTTCCGGTCACCGGAGTGCTACGAGCCGCGAGGTCCGGCCGGAAACACTCGGCCGGCCGCAAACACTCGGGTCGGGTTGGCTTGTGAATTTGCGCACGAGCAGCGTATGGTCCTAGGTAATGGGTGCGAGCGGACGGCGCATTCCGGAGGCGACAGTTGCACGACTCCCCGATTACCTGCGGTTGCTCACGGAGTCACTCGATGCAGGTGTCATCAACCTGTCGTCGGAAGAGCTCGCTGATCTCGCCGGGGTCAACGCCGCCAAGGTGCGCAAGGACCTCAGCTACCTCGGCACCTACGGCGTGCGTGGTGTCGGCTACGACGTCGAGTACCTGATCTACCAGTTCCGCCGGGAGCTCGGTCTCGACCATGACTGGCCGGTCGTGATCGTCGGCGCCGGGAACCTCGGTCAGGCGCTCGCCGGCTACGGCGGCTTCCGGGAGCGGGGTTATCCGGTGGCCGGGATCGTCGATGTCGACCCCGCCAAGGTGGGGACGAGGATCGGCGACATCGAGGTTCGGCCGGTCACCGAGCTCGCGGCGATCGTCCGGCGCTGCCACGTGTCGATCGGTGTCGTCGCCACTCCGGCGCCAGCGGCGCAGGTCGCCGCCGAACGACTCGTCGCCGCCGGGATCTCGAGCATCCTCAACTTCGCCGCCGTGCTGCTCACCGTGCCCTCGACGGTCAGCGTCCGCAAGGTCGACCTCGCCGTCGAGCTGCAGATTCTGAGCTACTACGAGCAACGCCGTGCCGCCGCGGCGGTGGCCGCGCCGCGGGCCCACCTGGCCCACGGCGGATAGGCTGGCCGCACATGTCGATCGTCGTCATCGGTGTGAACCACCGCACCGCGCCGCTCGCCGTGCTCGAACGGCTGGCCATTGCTCCGGACGACGTCGCCAAGTCCGTCGCCGGGCTCGCCCAGCGCGACACGATCCGCGAAGTCGCCGTGCTCTCGACCTGCGGGCGCACCGAGGTGTACCTCGTCGCCGAACGGTTCCACGGCGCCCATGCCGACGTCACCGAGTTCCTTGCCGCCCTCGGCCATCTGCCGCTCGACGACCTGCATCCCCACGTGCTGGCCCTCCACGACGATGCCGCAGCGACTCACCTGTTCGAGGTCGCCGCCGGTCTCGATTCGTTCGTGCTCGGCGAGAGCGAGATCCTCGGGCAGGTGCGCTCGGCGTGGCAGCTCGCCGCTGAGGCTGGGGGCCTCCGTTCGACGCTCGACTTGCTGTTCCGCCACGCCCTGCGCACGGGCAAGCGGGCCCGGTCCGAGACGGCGATCGGGCGCGGCACGACCTCGATCAGCCACGCTGCCGTCGAGCTCGCCGCCGCCCGCCTCGGCACCCTCGCCGGGCGCCGCGTCGTCGTCGTCGGCGCTGGCGACATGGGCTCCGGCGTGGCGTCGTCGCTCCGCAAGGAGGGGGCGACGAACATCACGGTGGTCAACCGCAGCGTCGATCGCGGCCGCGCCGTGGCCGCCAAGGTCGACGGCGGAGTCGCCGGCTTCGGCGACCTCCGGGCGACGATCGGCGACAGTGATGTCGTCGTCACCTGCGTGGCCGGCTCGGAGAGCCTGATCACCGCCGACATGCTTTCGTCGCGGAGCGCCGAGCTGCTCATCGTCGACATCGCTCTGCCGCGCAACGTCGACCGTGCCGTCGCCGCCGTCGCCGGCGTGACGTTGCTCGACCTCGACGACGTCCGGTCGTGGGCCGAGCGGGGACGTGACGCACGCGCCGCCGAGGCCGGTCGGGTGCGCGCGATCATCGCCGACCAGCTCGAGCAGTTCCTGCTCGACTCGACGGCCAGGCAGGCGGCTCCGCTGGTCGCCCGGCTCCACGAACGCGCCGAACAGATCCGCAGTACGGAGGTGCAGCGCTACTCGTCCCGGCTCGGGGAGCTCGGCGAGGCACACCACGATGCGGTCGAGGCGCTGACCAAGTCGATCGTCGCCAAACTGCTCCACGCGCCGTCGGTGCGGCTGCGTCACGATGCGGGCACGCCACAGGGCGAACGAAACGCCGCGGCCGTGAGCGACCTCTTCGACCTCGGCTCACGCTGACGGGTGGCCGGGGCGGCACCGCTGCGGCTGGCGACCCGGGGTAGCCCACAGGCCCGGACCCAGGCCCACCTCGTCGCCGAGGCGATCACCGCGGCGACCGGACGACCCACCGAGCTGGTTCTCGTCGAGACGACCGGCGACCGCAACCAGTCGGTACCGCTGCACACGATCGGTGGTCAGGGTGTGTTCGTCAAAGAGGTCCAGCAGGCTGTGCTCGACGGTCGCGCCGAGGCCGCCGTGCACTCCGCCAAGGACCTCCCGAGCGAATCACCCGGCGGGCTGTGGCTGGCCGCCTTCTGTGCCAGGCGTGACGCCGCCGACGCCCTCGTCGGCCGGCCGCTCACCGGGCTCGCCACGGGGGCCGTCGTGGCGACCGGCTCAGTGCGCCGCCGGGCCCAGCTGGCCAGCGTTCGCCCGGACCTGCAGTTCGTCGAGTTGCGCGGCAACATTGCCCGACGGCTCGAGCAGATCCCCGATGGTGGGGCGATCGTGATGGCGGTGGCAGCACTGGACGTGCTCGGCTTGACCGAGCACGTCGCCGAACGCCTCGACCCAGCCGTCTTCGTCCCCGCCGTCGGCCAAGGGTGTGTCGCCGTGGAGTGTCGCGCCGACGACTCGGCGACGCGGCGCCTGCTCGCCGGCGTCGACGATCCGGCGACACGCTTCGCCGTGTCCACCGAGCGGGCCTTCCTCGCCGAGCTCGGCGCCGGGTGCACCCTGCCGCTCGGCGCCTACTGCGTCGCCGGGGAGCTGCATGCCTTCCTCGCCGGCGACGAACCACCGACGGAGTTCCGGGAGACGGTCACGGTGCCGGGTGACGTGGATGGCGCCGTGGCGCTCGCCGCCGCCGTGGCCCGACGGGCGCGGGCCGCCGTCGGCTCGTGAGCGTGGCCAGCGACGTGCCGCTCGCCGGACGAACCGTCGTCGTGACCCGTCCGTCCCCGGGGAGCCTCGCCGTTCGCCTCACCGCAGCCGGGGCCAGTGTCGAGCACGTCCCGCTGATCGCCTTCGGCCCACCAACCGACGGCGGCTCCGAGCTGCGCGCCGCGCTCGGCCAGCTCGCCACGTTCGACTGGTTGGTGGTCACCTCGGCCACCGGGGCCGAGGCGGTCGGCGACTCCGCCGCCGGCGTCCCGAACGTCCGGCTCGCCGCGGTCGGGCTGGCCACGGCGGCGGCACTCGGAGGGCGGGTCGGTCGGCCCGTCGACCTCGTCCCTGAGCAGGCCAACAGCGACGGTCTCCTCGCCGCGTTTCCGACGACACCGTCCCGGGTGCTCCTGGCCCAAGCCGACCGCGCCGGCGGGCACCTCGCTGCCGGACTGCGGGCCGCTGGCCACGACGTCGTGGCCGTCGAGGCGTACGTCACCCGACCGCTCCCGCCTGACGCCACGCAGCTCGGCCTGCTTGCCGGCGCCGACGCCGTCGTCCTGGCCAGCGGCTCAGCGGTGGAGGCGTGGTCGCAGGCGGTCGCGCAACACGAACACGGCGCCGTGACGGCGGCGATCGTCACGATCGGTCGGCGCACCGCCGACGTCGCCGCCGCCCACGGTCTCCCCGTTTCGGCGGTCGCCGATGCGCCCACTGACGACGCCATCGTCGCCGCGGTCGTCGGCGTGCTGCCCGTACGATGAGTCCGATGGCTGACTTTCCGGTCTCCAGACTGCGCCGCCTGCGGGCGACCCCTGCGCTGCGCGAGCTCGTTGCCGAGACGACGGTACGTACTGCCGACCTGATCGCTCCACTGTTCGTCCGCGAGGGAATCGACGAGGCGCTGCCCATCGCGTCGCTGCCAGGTGTCGTGCAACACACCCGGGAAAGCCTGCGCAAGGAGGTCGCCGAGCTCGCCGGCCTCGGGGTCAAAGGAATCGTGCTGTTCGGCGTTCCGGCGCACAAGGACCCCTCCGGCAGTGCGGCCTTTGACCCCGACGGCATCGCCCAGCTCGCCCTCGCCGACTTGCGCGACGACGTCGGCGACGAGGTCGTGCTGATCGCCGATCTGTGCATCGACGAGTACACCGATCATGGCCACTGTGGCGTGCTCGACGCCGGCGGCCGTGTCGACAACGACGCCACCTTGGAGGTCTACGCCAAGGTCGCCGTCGCCCAGGCCCGCGCCGGAGCCGCCGTCGTCGCCCCGAGCGGGATGATGGACGGGCAGGTCGCCCACATTCGCCAGGCGCTCGATGCCGAAGGGTTCACCGACGTGGGGATCCTCGCCTATGCGGCGAAGTTCGCCAGTGCGCTGTACGGCCCGTTCCGCGACGCCGTCGACGTGACCATCGTCGGTGGTGGCGATCGCAAGGGGCACCAACAGGACTGGCGCAACGGCCGCGAGGCGCTGCGGGAGATCGACGCCGACATCGCCGAGGGCGCCGACGTCGTGATGGTCAAGCCGGCGCTGGCCTACCTCGACATCATCGCCGCCGCCCGCCGCCGAGTCACCGTGCCGTTGGCGGCGTATCACGTGAGCGGCGAGTACGCGATGGTCAAGGCCGCGGCCGCCAACGGTTGGATCGATCACGACACCGTTGCTCTCGAGCACCTCACGGCGATCAAGCGGGCCGGCGCCGACATCATCCTCACGTACTTCGCCAGATGGTTCGCCGAGGGTCCCGGTCGTTCGTGACCGCCATCCCGTACTGCGATCCTGACACCTGCCCCACCGCCGGTTGCGATCCGGTCGTCTGCACCGGGCAGGGCGTCGGTTCCAATCACGTCCTGTTCACCCGCTCGGCGGCGGCGATCCCCGGAGGGGTCAACTCGTCGATCCGCGCCTTCCGGGCGGTCGGTGGCGAGCCCTACGTCGTCGCCCGCGCCGACGGCCCGTACGTCTTCGACGTCGAGGGTCGTCGCTACATCGACCTCGTGCAGAGCTACGGCGCCGTCATCCTCGGCCACGGTCACCCGGCGATCACCGCGGCGATCAGAACGGCGGCCGGCGACGGCACCTCGTACGGTGCACCGACACCGCGGGAGATGAAGCTCGCCGAGGAGATCGCGACACGTGTCACCAGCTGCGAGCAGGCTCGGCTGATGAACTCCGGCACGGAGGCCACGAGCACGGCCGTGCGCCTCGCCCGCGGGTTCACCGGGCGCGACCGCATCGTGTCGTTCCACGGCAACTTCCACGGCGCCACCGACGCTCTGCTCGCCGCCGGCGGCAGTGGCGTCGCCACCTTGGGCATCCCAGGAACGGCGGGCGTTCCCGCCGGAGCGGTTGCCGAGACACTCGTCGTCCCGTACAACCGGGTGCCCGAGCTCGACGAGACGGTTGCCGCAGTCATCGTCGAGCCAGTCGCCGCCAACATGGGCGTCGTCGCCCCCCAGCCGGGATTCCTGGACGGTTTGCGCGCCGAGTGCGACCGAGTCGGCGCCCTGCTCGTCTTCGACGAGGTGATCACCGGATTCCGCATCGATCCGGGTGGAGCGCAGGCCAAGTACGACGTCAAGCCCGATCTGACGGCGTTCGGCAAGGTGATCGGCGGCGGCCTGCCGATCGGGGCGATCGGCGGCCGGCGCGAGGTGATGGAGACGCTCACTCCGCTCGGCAACGTCTTTCACGCCGGGACGCTGGCCGGCAACCCGATCGCCACGGCGGCGGGGCTCGCCGCGCTCGGCGAGCTGAACGCCGACGTGTACATGGAATTGTCGGCCCGTGCCCGGCGGCTCGCCGCCCTGTTGCGCGACGCGTGCGCAGCCGGTGGATTCGCTGCCTCGTTCCCCGTCGTCGGCACGCTGGTCGGCATCGTGTGCGGCGACGTCCCGACGCCAGTCGATTTCGACGGCGCCAGACGCACCGACGAGCGGGCCTACGCGGCGTTCTTCCAAGCGATGCTCGCCGAGGGCGTGGCGATGGCACCGGGCGCCTACGAGGCGATCTTCGTCGGGCTCGGCCACGACGACGCAGTGATCGAGGAGATCGGCCAGGCTGCCGGCCGGGCTGCCCGGAAGGCCGTCGCGGCCACCGATACCCTGAACTGAATGCGACAGGTCCTCTCGTGGCGATTCGTCGCCGCCCTCGTCGCTCTCGGCGCCTTCGCCCTCGTCGTCTACATCCTCGGATCGCGCCAGGGAGGCTCCGGTGCCGCCGGCGCCGACGACGCAGACGTGAGGCGGATGGACTTCATCTCGCTGGTCGCCTCGATCACGGCCGACGGATTCGCGATGACCGCCAACGACACGGTGAGCGGCGACCTCACCCTGGTGATGCCCAACGGGCAGAACGTCACGGTGTTCCCCGGCACCCCGGGGGTCGTGCAGTGCGACAACCTCACCGAGGCCTACCAGTGCGCCGTGCTCGGCCAGTCACTCGGCGACACGGTCGTGTGGTTCGCGTTGATGCCGATGCGTGGCGCCGAGTTCCGTTTCGAGTTGCCGGCGATCGTCGACCTCGAGGACGGGTTCGCCCGCCTCGTCAACGGCTGGGAAGTGCCCTACGCCCAGGTCATCGACCGCACCGAGTGCGATCCGGACGCCGCCTCGTTCTCCGAGTTCCTCGACGAGCACGGCACCGAGTTCGTCTCGATCTTCGACCTCAGCGAACAAGCCATCGTCGCCGTCGCCTGCTGATTTCGAACGGAAGGCGGAGCCTTCCGTTCGAGCTCGTGGAGCCGGCCTGGCGGCCGGCACCGAAGATCTATCGCTGACCGACCGGCAAAGCCGGATCGGTCAGCAGCGGGGGCTCCGGCAGAGCCTCTGCCCCCGCACCCCCGCCGAAGAGGTCGCCATCCTGGTACGCCCGCTCGGCGCGGGACAGGAAGTCGCCGAGGATCCGGTTGAAGGTCGTGGCGTGCTCGATCATCAGGCCGTGAGCCGCACCGCTGATGACGACGAGCTCGGCGGTCGGGATCGCCTCGGCGAGCTCCTCGCTGTCGCCGCGTGGCGTGAGGATGTCCTGGTTGCCGACGACGACGAGCGTCGGCACGGAGATCGTCGCCAGCCTCTCCGCCAGCGAATCGTCGGCGGCGAGGATCGCGTCGACCTGGGCGGCGAACGCCTCGGCGGAGCGACCGAAACCGAGCGGTCCGAGCCAACCGACGAGGGGCACGAGACGCCTGAACGACCGCGGGCCGATCACCCACCGGGCGGCGTGCCCGGCCATCGCCCCCATCCCCCGATTCTCGGCGTCCCACGCCCACGACTCCAGCAGCTCCTTGCGCCACAGCTGGTTGCGACACGACGTGCAGACGAGGGTCAGCGAACGGACCCGTTCGGGCCACAGGACGGCGAGGAACTGGGCGATGGCGCCGCCCATCGAGGCTCCGACGACATGGGCTCGGTCGACTCCCACGTCGTCGAGCACGGCGACCGCGTCGGCAGCCATCTGGCCGAGGTCGTAGTCGCCGGTCGGCTTGTCGCTGCGACCGGCGCCGCGGTTGTCGAGGGCGATGACGCGGTAGCGCAGGGAGAAGACGAATCGCTGGATGTCCCAGCCGTGCTTGTCCATGCCGAGGCCTTGGATCATCAGCAGCGGCGGCGCCGACGACCGACCGGTGACCCGATAGTGGATCCGGCAGCCATCCGCGCTGCGCACGTAGGACACGTCAGCTCCCCCCCGACGGCCACGGCAGCCAGTCCAGCGGCGTCCCGGTGTGTGCGCCACCGAACGACTCGAGCATCGCGCTGATCTGGGTCTCCACGCGGCGAGCCAGCTCGACCTCGCCGAGCGGCCCGCGCCGATGACGGGGCGCGGCGAGTCGAGGGGCAACCTCGATCCGCGCCGATCGCGACGACTCCGATGCCGTCACCGCGGCGGGGAACACCGGCACGCGCTGTTCCACGGCCGGTCCGAGCAGCGACGGATCGCACGTGCCGACGTGTCGCGAATCGAGCGTGCCAGTGAGGCCGACCACGAGGAGCTGCCGGTGGCGCAACGCCCCGGCGATCTCGTCGGGGCGGGCGAGCAGCCCTCCGAGGCGCCGGGCGAGGGCGCCGAACGGCGCGCTGTCGGATCGGCCAACGAACCGCACTGGCCGGCCGAGGGCCTCGCTGAGCGTCACGGCGACCCACCATTGGGTGAGGCGGAAGCGGCGCGTGTTGACGACGACGATTGCCGGCCCGGTGCCCGGGACCAGCTCGAGGCCGCCCGTCAGGGTCGTCCAGCGCGCCCGGGTCAGCCGCTCGGTGGCGCGCACCCACATGTCGTCGCGGCCCCATTCGTCGATGTCCCACGACGCCAACAGCCGGTTCGATGCCGCATGGGAGATCGACTGCAGCGTCGCCACCGGCGTCGACAGACCACGTCGCGGCAGTTCGATGACGTCACCCATCAGGCGACCTGCCTGCTCGCCGGCTGACGAATCACCGATGGCCAGGCATACAGCTTGTCGATCACGTCGCCAGTGGTCACGGCGGACGTGAACCCGACCAGTTCGCCCATCCGCCCGTTGTCGGCGAGTCGACCGCGGTGCAACGTCTCCAGCACATGGTCGGGGATCGGCGCCCCGGCGAGCCCGCTGACCACCTTGGCCAAGCGCCAGTCCGGGCCAACGAGCGGTACCGGGATACGGCCGCCGCGACGGACCGCCTGGAGCACGGTGATCGCCCCGTGGGCCAGCACGTTGACCGGCTCGTCGAGGCGCCGTTCGGTGGCGGAGACGAACGCTCTCGCGCACTCGACGTCCTCGACAACGGCGAACGGCGGGTCGGCGAGGACGCTGAACGGTACGAACGGCATGCGCAGCAGTCGCCCGAGCGGGCTCGGAACGTGTGGCCCCAGCACACTCCCGAGGCGGACGGCGGCGACAGGGACGCCGATCCGCCGCCCGATGTCACGGGCGGTGATCTCGATCTCGGCGAGCGACCGGCCGAACTCGCAGGTCGGAGCGATCGGCGCCGACTCGTCGGGGCGGGTCGGCGCGCCGCGGGCCCGGCCGTAGACCTCGATGCCGCTGCGGACGACGATCGACTCCAGTGCCCGGCTCTCGGCGGCTGCGCCGAGCGTCGAGATCGCCGCCTCCGAGGTCAGCGTCTTGGCCGTCTTCGGGTTGGCTCGGCTGAACGGCTCCCACACCGACATGTGCACGATGACGTGCGGATTGAACCGCTCGACAAGGGCCAGAATGCGATCGTGATCGTGCGGCGAGGCGAGGTGGAACTCGGCCCGCTTGAGCCGTCGCCGGGGCGGGTCGGTGTCGATCCCGAGCAGCTCGCCGACCCATGCCTCACGCTCGAGGTGCACGGCGACGCGCGACCCCAAGTCACCACCCATCCCGCTGACCAGGACCCGCCGCCCCGGTCGTGCGGTCATCTTGGTTCCCGTGAAACCACCGCCACCGAGGCCGACGCTACCGGACGGCGGTGCAGGTGGCAGCGATCGCCGGCCGGTCAGCGCAGCTTGGTGGCGTTGAGGATGATGCCGCGGGCGAACGGATCGAGCTGGCGCGACGCGATTCGCTCGGTGATCGTGATCGCCTTGGTGTCGTCGTCGACGAGCCCGGCCCAGCGGATGTAGCCGCCCATCACCCCGATGATCCGGTCGCCGACCTCCTCGCCGTGGACGATCACCTTGGTGCCGGTCTTGAGCAGCTCGTGCAACTCTCGGTAGAACGCCCGCAGCCAGGTGTCGACGTCTTCGACGTTGAACGGTCGGTGCCGCGACACGACGCCGAGCTCGTCGTAGTTGTGCAAGTTGTGCGGCGCGGGGATCAGCGAGATCACGCACCCGAACCCGTTCTCCCGGATCCAGATGATCTCCTCCTGGCGACGGACCCGACGGTGGTTCTCGCCGTAGCCACCGGGCCGCTCGCAGATCGCCAGCTTGTCCGTGAGGATCCAGGTGAAGTGGCGGGGCTTGATGCCGAGCGCCCACCGGCCACGCAGTCGGGTAGCCATCGTCAACGAGCCGGCGACGCGACGAGCGTCCCGATCTCAACCCACGGACTGCCCATACCGTTGGCCGAGGTTACTGCCCTGCCGGCCTCCTTGCTCGGGACTCGGTGTCGACGATTTCCAGGCGCTGACGATGCCGTTGGAGGCGTCGGCCGGCGCCGAGGTCGCAGGCCCGGGCGGCCCCGCGGACCACGTCCATCGCCCGGTCGAGGGTGGCCCCGTCCGGCGGATAGCGACCGGCGCTGATCCACGCGCGCAGGGCCCGGCGAGCGAGGGCCGGATCCGCAGCACCGAGTGCCAGGGCGTCCGTCGGGTCGATCTCCGCAGCGAGCAGATCGAGCAGGCGGTCGTCGGCGCGGAGGACGTCGGACGTGCGTACGAGCAGTGGGACGACGTCGCGGTTGGCGACGTCGGAGAGCAGCGGGAGGACCTCGTGCCGGACGCGGTTGCGCACGAACCGCTGATCCGCATTGCTCGGATCGTCGATCGGACGCAACCCGGACGATGCGCACAACGCTCTCGTCTGGGCTCGGCGCAGGGCCAGCAACGGCTTCGTGGGGCCCGGCTGCATCGCCGCCAGCCCGCTGGTCCCGGCACCGCGCAGCAGGTTGATGAGCACTGTTTCGGCCTGATCGTCCGCCGTGTGGCCGGTGAGCGCATCTGGCGGGAGGTTCGCCCACCGCGCATCACGGGCGCGCCCTTCGAGGTTGCCGCCGGCCGCGACCGTGATCGTCCGGCGCTCGAACTCCACGCCGACCCGAGCGGCGATGTCGGCCGCCTGGTCGGCCTCGGCACTCGACGTCGGGCGCAGGCCGTGATCGACGTGCAGCGCAGTGACTTCGAGGCCGGCGGCAACGGCCAGGATGATCAGCGCCGTCGAGTCAGCGCCGCCGGAGAACGCGCACGTGACGGTCGAGCCGGCGGACGGGAACGTGCAGCGCGGGAGCAGGTCCTCGGCGAGCGGGTCGCCGCCCGACATCACTCCAACTGCTGGTGCTTACGGCTCGGATACTTCAACGCCGTGACGTTCTTGAGATAGCCGACGACGAGTCCGACAACGGTCAGCACGCCAACGATCAACATGATGACGGCGACCCACCAGAACCAGATGTTGGCGGCGACCATGGTCAGCGATCGTACTCAGCGCCGAGCCGATCAATGGGCCGGGGCTCAGGCGGGTTCGTCGGTGAGGCTTTGCCGAATGCGCTCGGCAAGCCCGGGGGGCAGTGTCTCGTTGGCGCACTTGGCGGCGATGATCTGGCGCAACTCGGCTTGGAAGTCGTAGGTGTGGAAGCACTCCATGCACGCGTGGAGATGGTCGAGGACCTCTTGATGCTGGTCCTCGGACAACTCGCCGTCGAGGAACATCTCCAGCTCGCTGAGGGTCTGTCGGCAATCTTCCATGGGCTCAGGTGCGGCTCGCGTCGGCGGCCGGTGGTGCGAAACCGTGGGCTTCGGCATATTCGTACAACGACTTCTGCATCGCCTTTCTTCCCCGGTGGAGACGAGACATCACGGTACCGATTGGAATGTCGAGCATCTCGGCGATCTCCTTGTAGGAGAAGCCCTGCACATCGGCGAGCAGCACCGGAAGCCGGAACGACTCGGGAAGGTCGTCGAGCGCCTGCTTGACGTCGGCATCGGCGATCATGTCGAACAGCTGGTCCTCGGCCGAACGGCTGGCCGCGGCCGCCTCGATCGCTCCGAGTCGGCGGTACAGGTACAGATCTTCGACGTCGGCGAGGTCGGTCTCCTGGGGCCGACGCTGGCGCGATCGGTACATGTTGATGTACGTGTTGGTGAGGATCCGGAACAGCCAGGCGCGCAGGTTGGTGCCGGCGGTGAAATTGGCGTAGCCGCGGTACCCGCGCAGGTACGTCTCCTGGACGAGGTCGGCGGCGTCGGCCTCGTTGCGCGTCATCCGCAACGCTGCGGCATACAGCTGCGGGGCGAACTCCATGGCGTCGGCCTCGAACGTCGCGGGATCGGCCACGACTCGGCACCGTAACCCGTCAGACCTGGCGAGCACCGGCGACTAAGTGCGCAGGGCGGGACACGAACGCCGGCCTCGTGCAGGTCGGCAAGCGGTCAGCGCGATCCCGACATCGTGGCGACCGCGTCGGCCGAGAGGTCGTACACCAGGCGTGCCGCCGGGTCGAGGGCCGGAGTCGGTGGTTGGGGTGCCGCCCGCGGCTCGATCACCGGTAGCTGGGGAACTGATACCGGGGAATCGAGCATGCCGGCGAGGGGGTCGACTCGTGCCGGCGACCCGGCGAGGGCCCGCCCCCGCCGGGGGAGGCGGGTGACGGGGGAGCGACGGGCGTCGCGATTGGCGGACGCTGTGCGCCAGCGGATCAGCAAGCCCGGCTCGATGCTCGTCTCGTCGGCGAACACCAAGAGCACGGCCACGGCGTGCTTACACAGAACGCCCGGGGACCCGCCGGCGTCGGGGCACGTGCACGACACGGACAGCTCGTCACGTCCGGGGATGAGCATCGTCATCGAACCGAGGGCGGCCGGATCGGCGCGGTCGATCTCGTCGGCTGGTGCCGGGTCGGCGACGAGGAGCACTTCGTACGGATCGCGACGACTCCCCAACACGAGCCCGGACACGATCTCCGGGCGGGTGTCGATCTCGATGACGGCACCGTCGCGGGCATAGGCCTTGGCGCGCGAGTAGCGGCCGGGATCGGACAACTCGGCCGCCAGGGCGCGCAGCATCGTGGCGACCAGCCTGCCGGGTTGGTCGCCGATGGTCCGTCGTGGCCGGCTCATGACGTCACCGCGCCGGCCAGCGCCGAGGCGTCGAGGCGGACGAGCTCACGTAACTCGGACGTCGACAACTCGGACAGCCACGCTTCGCCGTGCCCGACGACGAGATCGGCGAGCGCCTGCTTGTCGTCGATCAGTTTGGCGATGCGTTCCTCGACCGTGCCCTCGCACACCAACTTGTGGACGAGCACGGTCTGGCCCTGGCCGATGCGCCACGCACGGTCGGTGGCCTGGTTCTCCACCGCCGGGTTCCACCAGCGGTCGTAGTGGATCACCTGGCTCGCCGCCGTGAGGTTGAGGCCTGTGCCCCCGGCCTTCAGCGACACGAGCAGCAGTGGTGGGCCGGCGCCGGCCTGGAACTCGGCGACGACCCGGTCGCGACCGGGCTTCGAGGTCGACCCGCGCAGGAACGGCACCGACCACCCGAATCGCTCGCCGAGGTGCCGGCGCAGCAGGACACCCATCTCGACGAACTGAGTGAACACGAGCGCCCGCTCGCCGACATCGACCAGTTCGTCGACGAGCTCGTCGAACCGGATCAGCTTGCCCGAGCGGCCGTGGAGGCGGGACCCGTCCCCGAGAGCGTGGGCCGGGTGGTTACAGATCTGCTTGAGCTTGGTGAGCGCGGCGAGGACGATCGCGCGGCGCTTCATCCCCTCGTGATGGCCGGCTTGCTCGAGCAGCTCGTCGACCACCTTCTGATACAGCACCGCCTGTTCGCGGGTGAGCCCAGCCCAGGCGACCTGTTCGATCTTGTCGGGCAGTTCCGGAACGAGCTGCCGGTCGGCTTTCGTGCGACGCAGGACGAATGGTCGGGTCAGCGCCCGCAGCGCCGCCGCCGCCTCGGCGGCCACCGCACCGTCGTCGCCCCGTTCGATCGGCTTGGAGTAACGGTGGCGGAACTTCTCGCGTGACCCGAGCATGCCGGGGTTGACCCAGTCGAGGATCGCCCACAACTCCGACAGGCGATTCTCGACGGGCGTTCCGGTGAGGGCGATGCGCTGGCCGGCGGCCAGCTTGCGGACGGCGCGGGCGGAGCGGGTCCCCGGATTCTTCACGAACTGCGCCTCGTCGAGCACGACGGTCGCCCAGGGAACCTCGGCGAGGACGTCGAGGTCGCGGGTGACCAGGCCATAGGTGGTCACGACGAGATCGCTGGCCGCCAGCACGGCCGCTGGCTCGCCACCGTCGTCGCCGGCGCCGTGACGCTGGGCGCCGTGATGCACGGTGACGGTCATCGTCGGCGTGAAGCGAGCGGCCTCGGTCTCCCAGTTGTGGACGACCGAGAGTGGACACACGACGAGATGCGGGCCCGGTCGGTCGACGAGGTGGGCGAGGGTGGTCGCTGTCTTGCCGAGGCCCATGTCGTCGGCGAGGCAGCCGCCGAGGCCGAGGCGCTCGAGGAATCGCAACCAGCTGAGGCCGCGGCGCTGGTAGGGCCGCAGCTGGCCGGTGAACAGCCCGGGTTCGATCTCCTCGTGCAGCGTCGTGTCGGGCAGGCCACCGAGGAGCAGTCCGGACCACGCCGCCGATACCGATTGGCCGTCCGCAGCCGCGACATCGAGGCCGTCATCGAGTCCGAGGTCGTCGCCGGCCGCGGCGGCGTCGGCGGCGATCTGCAGCAGGGCCATCGGGTTGGTCCCTCCGTCGGCACCGGCGGCGGCGAGCTGCTCGATCTGGTCGAGGTAGGCGTCGTGCCGGGCGCGGACCTTGCGCAGCGCGGCGGGATCGATGCGCACCCAGCGGTGGCCGACGTGCAGCAGCGTCGCCCCGGTCTGTTCTGCTCTGGCCAGCTCGGCAGCCGAGATCGCCGAACCACCGTCGCCGTCGGCGACGGTGAAGGTCCACTGCACGATCGTTTCCCGGTTGAAGCCGGCGGTCCGATCGCTCGCCGGCGAAGGGGCGGCGCGGCCGCGTACCGCGACGGTCGCCCGCACGAGGTGCTCGGGCCCGATCAACTCGATGCCCTGGCGCTCCAGGGCGGCGGGCGCCTGTTCCAGGAACTCGTCGGCGTCCTCGACGTCGAGCTCGACCGCCGCCGGCCGGTCGAGTTCGGTGAGCGGGTGGAGCACGCCGACGCTTTGGGCGACCGTCCGTGCCAGCTCGACCACGATCGACTCGAGCACGACGAGCTGGTGCGGGGCGCCGGCGACCTCGCTGGCCAGCGGGTTGCCGTCCCAGACGTCGGCCGCACTGCACCATCGCCCGGGATCGTTCTCGTCGACGAGTTCGAGGTCGACGCGCCACGGATCGAGGCGGTCGTCGGGGACGACGAGCCGCAGCCGCCGGATCAGTGCCGGCTCGCCGCGAGCGCGTGCGCCAAGGCGGCGAACGATGTCGGCCACCGGGCCCACGGCATCGGCATGGGCGGACTGCGTCATCCGCACGCGGTGGTCCTGACCCGTCAGGGCGCGGAACATCAACCGGATGACGGCGTTGGTCGCTGATCGGCCGCGCGGGATATCGGGCTCCCAGCCGGCCCGCTGCAGTCGAGCGCGGGCGGTGTTGTCCACGAACTGGACGTAGATCGAGCCGATGAGTCGGCGACGTCCTTCGACGTCGTCCGAGGGCACGTCGGGCAGGCAGATCGCGGGCATCGCTGCGGCGAGGTTGTCGAGATGCGTCTCGGCGGCCGGGTCGTTCGTCGGCATCCAGCGCATCTCGCCGACGACGTCGGGAACCTCGTGGGGGCTCGGCTCGGTGGGTGTGTTGAAAACGGGATGCAGGCGGCCGGCGCGGACCACCCGCTCGGCGAGGGCGGCGATGGCGCCGAACCACCGCACCGAGTCACTCGCCAGGCCCTCGGCGCGCAACCAGTCGAGGCCGGCGATGGCGTCGAGACGGACCGACACCGGGCGCAGCCGCTCGCCCGACGGCGTGACGACGTCGAGCGAGGAGTGGAACCCGTGGTGCGACGGTGCACCCAGGCGGCCCGACGTTGGGAACCCGCCGACGAGCCAGTACGGAGGCATCGTCTGCACACCGTCCCACCCCCACACGTGCACGGCATCGCGCTGCCAGGAGGCGACGACATGAGCGGACGGGGTCACCGTCTGGACCCTAACGATTGGCTGTCACATCGGAACGGCGACCCTGACGCCGATCCGACCCGATTCGTTCTGGGCGGCCTGCGGTCCAGATCGACATCCGGGTGGCCTGCGGTCCGGATTCCACGCTGTTGGCCGCCCAGAACGAGCGACGGTTCAGCCGTCGGCGAGGTTGTGCTGTGCGTCGACCAACTCGACCCACGTCCGTCCCGGGGCGATGAGAATCGGCTGGCCGCCGGCTTCCAGATGGAACGGTTCGGTGGCGCTCTGGCGCGTCCACGTGCCCTCGATCTTCTGTCCGGCGGTGTACACGACGGCGGCTCCGGTCCCGATCGTCTGCGCCTCGGGTCCGCCACCGGCGGGGCTCGTCCCGTACGCGACCACGAGCACGATCACAGTGTTGGCGCTGGCCTGCCCGTCCGCCAATTCGTGCGGCGAGCCGAGCTGCGAGCGCAGGAACAGCCGCTGGGTCGCGTCCCAGTCCCAGCGCACGTCGTAGCCGCCGACCATCATCTGGGCGAACGTCACCGGCGTGCCCGTCACCTCCGTGCCGGGGGCGACGTACTCGAAGGCGGGGACGGCGTTGCCAGAGCTGGTCAGCTGCGGCCACAGCGCGGCGATGTTGGCGTACAGGTTGTGCGGCGCTGGCCGGTCGTCGCGGCGGAAGAACCCCGAGTCTCCCTCGCTGAGCAACTCGAACCCGGCGGCCTGGAGGGCGGCGTTGACACGGAGCCGGAGCGGGGAATCGAACCCCGGACCTTTTCATTACGAGTGAAATGCTCTGCCGACTGAGCTACTCCGGCGGGCGACCGAGTGTACCGGGCGTCTGGAACAGCGTGTATACCGTCTTGCCTTCAGCGAAGGTGGAACGAGTCGACGAACGCAGTCGCCGCCCGGTCGGAGGGCGCCCCGCCGTCGGCGTAGGCAACCCGATACAGCTGATCGCCGGTACGCACATACAGGATGGTGGTGCTTGCGCCGTCCGCGTTGTCGAGGGTGAATCGCACGCTCGGGGAACCGTTGACGGTCAACACCTCGGAGCTGACCACGGTGCTGCCCGTGCGGTCAGCTTCTGCTTCGGCGGCGCTGGCCTGGTCCCACCGGAAGGCCGCCGGCAACTCGGTGACCCGCACGCTGAGCACGTCGTCACCGACGACTGCGGCGTACTCGGCGTAGGCGAAACCGTCCGCCGATGATGCTCGCAAGGTGACCGCCGCGTCGTCGGGGAACTCGATCCACCAGTCCTCGTCGAACGAGACCGTGGCGCCGGCCGGCACGGTGGTCGTTGGCGCCGGTGCCGTCGTCGGCGCGGACGTGGTCGAGGGGGCCGTTGACGTCGTTGCCGTCGCCGCCGACGTCGTCGTCGTCGAGGATGGCGCCGTCGTCGGCGTGGAGGTGGTCGCGGAGACAGACGTCGTCGGCGGTGCGGTCGGCGGCGGTGGCGCGATCACCGCCGTGTACGACTCGACGAAGTGGCGGGCGCGGTCGGCGTCGTCGCCGCCGATGTCGGTGTAGACGACGTAGTTGACGTCACCGGGACGGACCACCACGGCCCCGTAGAGCACGGCTCGATTGCCGTCGGCGAGGGTGATGCGCGAGATGAAGTAGGCGGCCGGCAACGGGCCGAGGCGCGTCGGCGTGTTGGCGAGCACGTCGATGCCGTCACCCGATGCGTCGAGGAACAGCGCCACCCGGTCGGTGGCCGACGCCTCGGACGCAGCACCGAACGCCGCGGGTGGCACGACGCTCACCGTCTCGGTGTCTTCGTCGACGCGGGCGAGATAGCTCGTCGACGTGCCCGCAGGATCGGTGATGACGATCGGCGCAGCCGAGAATTGGACCTCGAAGCCACCGTCCGGACCAGCCATGACGCCCCCGGGCGAGAGTGGCACGGTGGACGACGGCGGCGTCGAGGCCGTGGCACCGGCGGCGCTGATTGCCAGCACGACGGCGACAGTCGCCGTTGCGGCGGCCAACCCGCCGGCGCGGTGCGCTCGGATCACGGCGACGGAGTCAATCACTCCGTCGGGGCGATCGGGGGTCGCCGGCCGCGAACCTCGAGGAAGAGGTGCTTCGCGGCGCCCACGAGCGGCGTGGCGACGAGCGCGCCTGGGATGCCACCGACCGCGCCACCGATGAGCGCGGCGACCATCGTCGTCGGTGGGGTCAGATCGACGGACCGGCCGATCACCGCCGGCTGGATGACGTGGTTCTCGATCGTCATGTAGGCGACGAAGAGACCTCCGGCGATGATCGCCGTGGACACGCTGTCGGTGAGCGCCAGGGCGACGAACACGACTCCGCCGAGGGCGCCACCGATCTGCGGGATGAGGTCGGTGAGCATCGCCCACACGGCCGCCAGCGGGGCGAGGGGGACGCCGAGCAGCAGGCCAACAGTGAGGACGAACAGGCCCATCATCACGGCGACGGTCAGTGAGCCGCCGACATAGCTCCCCAGGGTGTCGTACACGATCCGACCGACCTCGTCGGCCTGGGCGCGGCGCTGGGGGCTGAGCAGCCGTCGGAAGCGGATCGCCAGGTTCTCGCCGTCGACGAGCACGGCCACCGCAACGACGACAACGACGGCGATGCTGACGACGCCACTGAGCAACGATCGTGCCGACTCCTCCAAGCGTTCGTCCGTGAACTCCTCGGGCAGGTCGGCGACCCACCGCTCGGCCCGCTCGACGAGGTCCTGGTCGCTGACCCACCCGCCGACCAGGGGGAGCCGTTCGAGCTCGCCCACCGTCTCGGGAAACTGCTCGGAGAATCCTTGGATCTCGGCGACGGCGCGCGGCGCGAGGACGGTCACGACCAACGCGGCGACACCGACGACCGCCGCGGCGACTCCGGCGACGGCGAGGCCGCGCCGGACGTGCAGGCGGCGAGTGACGGCATTGACGACCGAGTCCAGAGCCAGGGCGATGAGTACGCCGAGGCCGATCCTCGTGAGCATTGTCGACGAGTTGCGCAGCACGGCGAGGACGGCCAGGACGCCGAGCACGCCGGCAACAGTGGCGAGAAACGTGGTGCCATCGAGCCGGAAGCGAGGGGCGAAGCGGGCGGCCGGTGACGGCTCGAACACCAGTGGCGACGGCTCACCCGCGTCGGCCGAGGCACTCACCGAGTCGATGATGGCATGCGGTCGGGTCATCGGTGGGTGATCCCGCATCCCCGACCGGCGATGATCGCGTCGCTACCGTTCGGACATGGCCCGGGACCGCTGGCCGCGCTGAGGATGAGCGACGACGTCGCACGGAGTCCACGACCGCCGGCCAGGCTCGTCCGCTTCACGCCGGGTGCCGCGGCAGTCGTCGCCGCCGGCGTCGTCACGGCGTTCTTCGTGCGCAACGCGTTTGTCGCGGCTCATCAGATCGTCGGATGGATTGTCGCTTGTTCGCTCGTCGCCTTGCTCATCGACCCGCTGGTCAACCTCCTGCAGCGCTACCTGCCGCGGGCCCTGAGCATCGTGGTGGTCATCGTCACGATGATCGCCGTCGTCGGTGGCGTCGTCGCCGGAATCACGCGTGAGCTGCTCAACTCGCTCGACGATCTCGAGCGGGCCGCCCCGCGCGCCGCAAGCGGGTTGGAGGACCGCTACGACTGGGCCGCCGACATCGACGTCACGTCGCGAGTTGCCGATCTCGTCGAGCGGATCAACGAGTCGGTGCGCAGCGAGACGCTCGGCAGCACGTTCGGACGTCTACCGACGTTTCTCGTGACCGGCGTGCTGATGCTCTTCCTGCTCGGCTTCGGCCGGCGCTATGTGCTCGGGCTGCTCGGTCAGTTCGACGATCTCGGACGACGCCAGACCGTTCGCCGGGTGTTGTTCATCAGCGCCCGACGCGGCCGCGTCTACATCCTGTGGACCATCAGCCATTCGCTGATCAACGGGTTGATCGTCGGCGTGGCCGCGTGGCTGCTCGATCTCCCGGCCCCGGTCAGCCTCGGCGTCTCGGTCGGCCTGATGACGGCGATCCCGCTGATCGGCGTCGTCGTCGGTGGGGTACCGGCGCTGCTCCTGGCGTTCGGCTCGAGCAGCTGGGTCGTCGGCGCGACCATGCTCGTCCTGCTACTCACGTTGCAAGCGGTGGAGATGATCATCGTCCGACCGCTGGTCGACTCGCGTTCGGTTCGCGTCGGGACGACGGTGGCCATCGTCGTCACGCTCACCGCCTTCGACTTGTACGGCATCGGCGCGGCGATGTGCGCCTTCGCGTTGGCGGCGATCGCCCTGGCCGCTCTCGATGTGTATGGGGCGAGCCGGGACGAGGAGTTGATCGGCTCGACCGCGTAGTCTGCGCTCGTGAAGCTCACGACGCGGGTCGTCTGCGCCGCCGTCATCGCCGCTGGTGGGGCGACCGTCACTGGCTGCACCGATGACGGTCCGCTCGCTGGGCAGTCCGAGCCGCCGGCCAGTACGCCCGCCCCTGCGCCGCCCAGCCCGCCGGCCACGCCGCCACCCAGCCCGCCACCCGGCCCGCCGGAATCGATCGCACCGGGACCACCGACGGCGACGATCGAGGTCCAGGCGATCGACAACACGTTCCGGCCGCAACGTGTCGAGGTCGCGGCGGGCACCGAAGTCGTGTGGGTCAACCGTGGCCGCAACGATCACGATCTGCTGTCGGACTTCGACTTCGGTGTTGCCGCCGAAGACTTCCGGCCGGGCGACGAGTACCGCTACGTGTTCACCGAGCCGGGGGAGTACCCGTACTACTGCACGATCCACGGCACTCACGAGATCGGAATGACCGGCACCGTCGTCGTCACGGACACAGCCTGACGGCAGTGCGCCTAATGTCAGGACGTGTGAGCTCCCCCACCCGCACCATCGTCGCCGTCGTCGGAATCCTCGCCGCGCTGGCACCGCTGTCGGCCGCGGCGTCCGGTTCCCCCGCAACGACTCCCGCCCCGGCAGGCGGGACGACGATCGAGGTGCCGGCCGATCACCCGACGATCCAGGACGCCGTCGATGCCGCCGCCGCCGGCGACCTCATCCTCGTCTCGCCCGGTGTGTACAACGAGGCCGTCAACGTGACGACGCCGGAACTGACGATCCGCGGCCTGGACCGCAACGAGGTGGTCCTCGACGGCGAGTTCCAGCTCGACAACGGGATTCGCGTCCTCGGCGCGGGTGGCGTGGCGGTCGAGAACATGACCGCCCGCAACTACACGTTCAACGGCTTCTTCTGGACAGGCGTCGACGGTTACCGCGGCTCGTACCTGACGGCCTACCGCAACGGCGACTACGGGCTCTACGCCTTCGACTCGGTGAATGGCCTGTTCGAGCACACCTACGCCGCCGGGAGCCCCGATGCCGGCGTCTACATCGGCCAGTGCTACCCGTGCGACGCCGTGATCGACGACGTCCACGCCGAGTACAACGGGCTCGGTTATTCCGGCACCAACGCGGGCGGCAACCTGCTCATCGTCAACTCGCGGTTCAACAACAACCGGGCCGGGATCGTGCCCAACTCGGGCAGCTACGAGCTGTGCTACCCGCAGCGAGAGACGACGATCGTCGGCAACGTCGTGTACTCCAATTCGCAACCGGACACGCCGGCCATCGGCAACGCGCTGCTGGCGATGGGCAATGGCATCCTCATCATCGGCGGGGTCGGCAACGTGATCTCCCGAAACCTCGTGTGGGACCACGACGTGACAGGAATCGGACTCGCTCCGTTCCCCGAGGAACAGGCCCTCGACGATCAGCCGGGCCGTGACGAGTGGGACACGCCGTGCGCCGAGACGAAGGACGACCCGGTGAGCTCGGCGCCACCCGAGTTGCTGTTGTGGGATCCCTACGAGAACACCGTCACCGACAACGTCGTCGAGGACGGCCGGGTCGCCGACATCGGAGTCGCCACGGTCTCGTCCGACCCGGCGGCGCTCGGCAACTGCTTCGCCGGGAACACGTTCGCGACCTCTGCGCCCGCTGACCTCGAGACGTTGGCGCCGTGTGATGGCGATGGTTCTGGAGACTGGGCCACTGGGGCCCTCGACCTCGGCGCCCTCATCGCCGCCGCCGAGAGTGGCCCACCGAGTGTGGACTATCAGGAGGCCGAGCTTCCCGAGCCGGAAGTGCTGGAGAACATGCCCGACGCGGCGACGGCGCCGGCCGCGCCGGCCACCGACATGCCGCCCACCGTCGACCTCGACGCGATCACCGTCCCCGACGCCCCGGAGGAATGACGGCGACTCGCGCCGGCGCGATCGCCGCGATCGTCGCGATCGCCGCGTCGATCGCCGTCCCCGGCGCCCTCGTCGATGCGGGAGGGGCCGGGCCGCAGGGGCGAGTCGGTCAGTTCGTCGTCGAGTGTGGGTGGTCGCACTCGTCGTTCGACGACCCGATCGTCCATCCCGGCCACGCCGGCGCCAGCCACCGTCACGACTTCTTCGGCAACACCACGACGTCGGCGTCGTCGACCTACGAACAGCTTCTCGGCGCCCCGACCACCTGTCAGCAACGCCTGGACACGGCGGCCTATTGGGCGCCGTCGCTGCTCGACGCCGGCGGCACACCGATCGTCCCGCGTCGGGCGACGGCGTACTACCGGGCCGGCCCGCGCGTCGACCCGACGACCGTTGCGGCGTACCCACCTGACCTGCGCATGCTCGGCGCGGACGCCGGGTGGACGTGTCGGCCGGGCGTGCCCGGCTCGGCCGCTCCGCCCTCCTGCGGCGACGCCGCCGGGCTGCACCTGACAATCGTGTTCCCCGATTGCTGGGACGGGGCGCACGTCGACAGCGCCGATCATCGGGCCCATGTCGCCGGCAGTCACGACGGCCAGTGCCCGGTCAGCCATCCCGTGCCGATCCCGCTGCTCGAGCTCGTCATCGACTATGGCGACGTCGATCCCCGTGAACTGGCGCTGTCGTCCGGACCTGTGGCGTCCGCCCACGCCGACTTCTGGAACGCCTGGGACCAAGACAAGCTGGAGACCGAGGTCGAGTTGTGTCTGCGCCGCCAGCAGGTGTGTGCCGTCAGCAGCAGTTGAGCTGGCGTGTCAGCGCGGTGGGAGCGCTGGCAACGACCACAACAGCGACTGCAGCATGAGTGTCTCGTTCGGGTTGTGCTCGAAGGACTCCAGCGTGGCGTGGATGCGATGGACCGCGGCGATGACCGCGTCGTCGCGGACGGCGGTGCCGTCGACGAGGGCATCCCGATAGGTGGCGGCGATCGCCGCCAGGCCGCTGCGCAGTTCGTCCGTGCGGTGGCGGCGCAACTCGCGCTTGTGCCGCGCCTCGATGGCGGACCGGCCGCTGCCGCGGGTGCCGAGGCGCTGCTCGCGCTCGTCGAGTTGCACCAGCTCGGCAGCCTGGCGGGCGGCGAGCGGCGCGGCGGCGGCCTCGATGCGTGCCAGCAGGTCGTTCGTCGCGGCGACGACCGTGGCGCCCGTACCGTCGAGTGTGCGCGGCAGCTCGGCGAACGCCCGGCGGCGCTCGGCGAACTGTGGGTCGGCAGCGAGCAAGCGGGCCCTCGTGAGGTCACCGCCAGCGGCGACGGCGGCCTGCGCGGCTTGGTCCGGCGCCGTGCCCTCGGCGACGAGCTGGTCCGTCAGCGGCGCATCGGCGATCGAACCGAACTCGACGCGCACACAACGCGACGCGATCGTGACCAGGTCGACCGGCACGAAGTCGGCAACGACGATGAAGTGCGTCGACGCCGGGGGCTCCTCGATCGTCTTCAGCAGGCGACCGGCACCAACGGCGTTGAGCAGGTGAAACTCGTGGAGGATCAGCACCTTGCGATCGCCCTCGACCGGCGCCAGGGCCGCTTGGCGGACGATCTCGGCGGCCTGCTCGGCGGAGATCGCCGGCCCCACGCGCACGACCTCGCGGACGTCAGGGTGCTCACCAGCGAGCACGAGCCGTGCGTCGCGAGTGTCAGCCGCCTCGTCTCCCGTGAGCAACAGGGCGGCGAACGCCCGGGCCGCTTCGTCCTTCGTCGAGCCCGGCGGCCCGATCAACAGATAGGCGTGCACGGGGGCGGCTGCCGCCCGCCGCAGTGTGTCGACTGCCCGTTGCTGGCCGACGACGTCGGACCAGATCGTGCGATCGTCAGTCCCGGTGGCCATCGGCACCGAGTCGCTGACGGACGGCGTCGAGCACCCGGGCGGCGACCTCCGCTTTGGCGCCGTCGGAGAGCACGACGATCCAGCGCTGCGGGTCGGCGGCGGCGAGGCGCCGGTACCCCTCGAGTACCCGTTCGTGGAACGACTCGCCGGCGCGCTCGAAGCGGTCGAGCTGGCGACCGTTGAGCCGATCGGCGACGACATCGGGGTCAGCCTCGATGAACACGACCAGCGACGGCCACACGCCCTGCAGTGCCCAGTCGTTGAACCGGCGCAACTCGGCGAGGTCGAGCTGGCGGCCGTAGCCCTGATAGGCGAGTGTCGAGTAGACGCTGCGATCGCTGACCACCGTCCGCCCGGCACGAAGGGCCGGGTGCACGACCTCGGCGAAGTGCTGCGCCCGATCGGCGGCGGCGATCAACGCCTCGGCCCGAGCGTCGAGCTCGACGACGTCGTTGTCATGGAGGATCTGGCGCAGCCGCCGGCCGATCGCCGTGCCACCGGTCTCCTGGGTGAGCACTGCGCCGAGCGATTCGGCGAGCAACGCCGCCTGGGTGGACTTGCCGCTGCCCTCCGCCCCCTCGAGGGCGATGTACGGCGGCAGGGTCACTCCACGTCACCATTCTTGGGCGCCGACTTCTTGGCCCCCGACTTCTTGGCGCTCGACTTCTTCGCCGGTGACTTCCTGGCGCGAGCCGCCTTCTTCGTCGGGCCGCCTTTGGCGACGACCTGCTCGCGACGGACCGCGAGCAGTTCGAACGCCCGCTCTGGTGTCATCTCCTCGATGCGATCGCCTCGGCCGATCGAGGCGTTGGTCTCTCCATCGGTGACATACACGCCGAATCGTCCGTCCCTGGCGACCACGGGACGGCCGCTGACCGGATCGTCGCCGAACTCACGCAATGGTCCGCGCGCCGCCATGTTGCGGGCGCCGCGCTTGTACACCTTGGGGGCCGCCAGCAAGGCCATCGCCTCGTCGAGCGTCACCGTGAGCAAGCGTTCCTCGGTGTCCAGTGATCGGAACTCCTTGCCCTTCTGCACGTACGGACCATGCGGGCCATTGCGGGCGAGGATCGGTTCGCCATCGGCAGGGTCGATGCCCACGGTGCGCGGCAGGCTGAGCAACGACTCGGCCTCGGCGAGCGTCAGGTGTTCGAGCGACATCGACTTGAACAGGCTGGCCATCTTCGGCTTCTCGAGTCCGGGCGGTGGAGCCTCGGGCGTGCCGAGCTGGACGTACGGGCCGTACCGGCCGGTCTTGGCGAACACGGGGAGCCCGTCGACCTCGCCGATCGGCTCGTCGGATTTCGGGGCCGCCAGCAGGCTGAGGGCGACCTCGATGGTCAACTCGTCTGGCGGGAGATCGTCGGGAACGCCGGCCGTGTCGTCGCCCCGCTTGACGTACGGGCCGTAGCGACCGGGCTTGACGACGACCAGCTCGCCATCGGCGTCGTGGCCGATCGGGAACGTGTTGATGGCGGCGGCGTCGATGCTGTCGAGGTTCTCCTCGACGAGCCGCTTGAGCCCGGGCAGCGCCTCGTCGCTCGCCGGATCCTCGCCGAAATAGAACTCGTGCAGCCACTCGTCCTTCTTCTGCTGGCCGGCGGCGATGGCGTCGAGGTCGGTCTCCACCTTGGCGGTGAACGCGTAGTCGACGAGCTCGTCGAAGTGCTGCTCGAGGAGGCCGACGACGGCGAACGCCGTCCACGTCGGCACGAGCGCCTGGCCCTTCTTCCACACGTAACCACGGTCCTGGACGGTCTGGATGATCGACGCCCACGTCGACGGTCGGCCGATGCCGAGCTCCTCGAGACGCTTCACGAGTGAGGCTTCGGTGTAGCGCGGCGGCGCCGAGGTGGAGTGGCCCCGCGGCTCCAACTCGTCGACGGGGACCGTGTCGCCGGATGCCAGCTGCGGCAGCAACTCCTCGCGTTCGACGGCGGAAGTGGCGTCGTCGCCCTCGTCGCGCGCCTCGACGTACACCTGGCGGTAACCCGGGAAGGTGATCGTCGTCCCCGACGCCGAGAACTCGGCATCGCGGGAGTCGGTCGCTGTGGCGCCGATGCGCACCGTGACGGTGTGGCCGGTGGCGTCGGCCATCTGGCTCGCCAGCGTGCGCTGCCACACCAGGCGGTAGAGGGCCAGCTCGTGCCCGTTGAGCTCGCCGGCGAGCTGCTGCGGCGACCTCAGCGGGGTGGTCGGGCGGATCGCTTCGTGCGCTTCCTGGGCGTTCTTCACGCGTGAGGTGTAGCGGCGCGGCGATGGCGACAGGAAGGGCGCGCCGTACTCGTTGGTGATCGCCGCGCGGACGGCGTGCAGTGCCTCGTCCGACAGGACGACGGCGTCGGTGCGCATGTACGTGATGTAGCCGCGCTCGTAGAGACCCTGGGCGACGCGCATCACCTGTGACGACGACCAGCGCAGCTGCCGGCCACCCTCTTGCTGGAGGGTCGACGTCATGAACGGGGCCTTCGGTTGCGAGCGGTACGGCTTGTCGTCGACGCTGCGGACCGTGAAGGTCGCCGGCGCGAGGCCCGTGGCCAGCGAACGCGCCGTCGGCTCGTCGAGGGCGACGGCATCGCCGACCAGACGACCCGACGAGTCGAAGTCCTTGCCGGTGGCGACGCGCCGGCCGTCGACGGCGACGAGGGTCGCCGTGAACGACGGCGACGTCGCGGTGGTCAGCTCGATGTCCCAGTAGCCGGCGGCGATGAAGGCGATCCGCTCCCGCTCGCGCTCGACGATCAAGCGCACCGCCGGGCTCTGTACCCGACCGGCTGACAGGCCGCGATTGACCCGCCGCCACAGCACCGGAGAGACCTCGTAGCCGTACAGGCGGTCGAGGATCCGCCGGGTCTCGGCGGCGTCCACGAGGCCGTAGTCGATTCCCCGTGGGTTGCTCACGGCGTGATCGATCGCCGTCGCCGTGATCTCGTGGAAGACCATCCGCTTGACCGGCACCTTCGGCTTGAGGTGCTCGAGGAGGTGCCAGCTGATCGCCTCACCCTCGCGGTCCTCGTCCGTCGCGAGGTACAGCTCGCTGGCGTCCTTCAGCGCGGCACGCAGCTCCTTGACCACCTGGGCGCCGCGTTCGGTGAGCTCGTACGTCGGCTTGAACCCGTTGTCGACGTCGACGGCCAGTCCCTTGGACGGCAGATCGGCGACGTGCCCCACCGAGGCGCGCACGTCGTAGGTGTCGCCGAGGAACTTGGAGATCGTCTTGGCCTTCGCCGGTGATTCGACGACGACGAGTGGTCTACTCACTGGGACGCGGAGGTTATCCAGCGCCGCACGTCGCGGCGCGTTCCGTCAGACAGGCGTTGGTTGGCGTTCCTGCTCCTCGCCAGTTTCCGAGAGCGGACTGTCCACATCGTGGTGCTCGCGGTGGTGGCCCTCGACGTCGATCTTCGGCAGAATCCGGTCGAGCCACTTGGGGATCCACCAGTTCTTGTCGCCGAGCAACTCCATCGTGGCCGGCACGAGGAGGAGGCGCACGATCGTGGCGTCGATCAGTACGGCGACCGCCAGGCCGAGTCCGAACAACTTCAACGAGCGGTCGTCGCCGAGGACGAAGGCGCCGAAGACGCAGAACATGATGAGCGCCGCCGCGGTGATGACGCGGGCCGTGATTGCGAGTCCGTCAGCCACGGCAAGGTTGTTGTCAGGGCGGCCACGCCGGACGCCGCGGTCGTACTCCTCCTTGATCCGCGAGAGCAGGAACACCTCGTAGTCCATCGAGAGGCCGAACACGATGGCGAACAGGAACATCGGGATCCAGGCGTCGATCGGTCCACTGCGGTCGACACCGATCAGCTCGGATGCCCAGCCCCACTGGAAGATCGCCACGAGGACGCCATAGGCGGCGCCGACCGACAGCAGGTTCATGATCACCGCCTTGAGCGGCACGAGGATGCTGCGGAACACGGCCATCAACAACAAGAAGCTGAGCAGCAGGACGACGCCGAGGAGCCACGGCATGCGCTCGCCCATGTACGCGGCGAAGTCCGACGAGCCGGCTGTCGCCCCGCCCACCTTGGCGTCGACGCCGGTGGCCGGAATCACGGTGTTGCGGAGCTCGTCGACGAGGTCGTCGGTCTCGGCGTCCTGGGGCGCGCCCGCCGGGTAGAGCAGGACGAGCGCGAGGTCGTCGACGTCCTCGTCGGCCACCGTCACGAAGGCGACGCCGTCAGAGAGGTCCTCGTTCGGGTTCAGCGCCCCGACGAACTCATCGAGTTGATCCGGATCGGTCGCCGCATCGCCTTCCACGGTGATGAAGAACGGCCCGTTGCTGCCCGGCCCGAAGCCCTCGGCGAGCAAGTCGTAGGCCCGTCGCACCGTCTGGCTCTCGGGGTAGTTGCCGTAGTCGCCGAAGCCGAGGCGCAGCGAGAGCAGCGGGATCGCCAGGATCAGCAGGAAGGCGACGGCACCGATCGCACTGCGCCACGGATGGTGCTGGACGACGCGACTCCAGCGGTACCAGAAGCGCTGCTCCTTGGGTGGCTCCTTCCGGTGGGGGACGTGCTGGCGCAGCGAACCCTTGAAGAAGAAGCTGGCGGCGAACACGCCGATGGCCAGCACGATGGCGATGAGCGAGATGGCCGCGGCGCCGAACGCCACGCCGGCGAACACGCCGACGACGACGAGGGCCACGGAAATGAGGGCGGCGCGCGTCGTGATGTCGATGCGGTCGCCAACCCACCCGAGGAGAGCCGGGAGCAACGTCAGGGATACGAGGACCATCAGGACCACCCCAACGGCGGCCGCCAGGGCGACGGCGGTGACGAACTCCAGGCCGATCAACGTCAGGCCCATCAACGAGATGACGACGGTCGTCCCGGCGAAGATCACCGCTCGGCCACTGGTGTCGATCGCCTCGGCCACCGAATCCTCCGGCGAGAGCCCGGCGTGTAATGCCTCTCGATACCGAGTGACGATGAACAGCGCGTAGTCGATGCCCACACCGATGCCGATCATCGCGACCATGGCCGTGGTGAAGTCGGGCATCGCGATCGGGTTGCTGAGCAGGGTGACGATCGCCGTCGCGCACCCGAGTCCGAACAGGGCGGTGCCGATCGGCAGGCCCATCGCCAGCACCGATCCAAAGGCGATGATCAGGATGACGACGGCGGCAAGGATGCCGTAGACCTCGCTCTCGGGCAGCTCGAACTCGGAGAACAGGTCGCCGCCGTACTCGATCTGGACACCCTCGATCGGTGGTAGCTCGTCGCCGGCGTCACGTATCTCCTTGCCGTCGCTGACCAACTCTTCGAACGGGCGGTCGGCGACGTCGAGTTGGACGAACGCGATCGTTCCGTTCTCAGAGACTTGGATCGGGTTCACGGTGACACCCTCGGCTTCGTCGGCGATCGCCATCAGCTGTTCGAAGCGCTCCTGGACCTCCGGGTCGTCGATGCCCTGTTCGGCCTTGATGACGATCGAAGCCGAGAACGCGGCCCGATCGGGCAGCACCGCTTCCAGCCGGTCCTGCACCTCCTTGGCCTCGCCGCTGGGGAGGACGAACTCCGTGCGCCAATCTGGTCCGACGGCGCCGGCGATGCCGTTGACGATGACCAACACGGCGACCCACGCGCCGATGACGATCCAACGGTGGTGCACACAACTACGAGCGAGGCGTTCGAGCATGATCGCGATGCTACGCAGGGCGTGTCACCGAATGTCTAGTAGGTTTCTTACGAACTAAGAGGGTTTCACTGTGACTGTTGACACCTCGGTACCGTCGATCCCGGTGATCGCGATGACACGGGCGGCGCTCGGATGGGGTGACGACCTCCAAGCTTCGTGGGACGAACTGGACAGTCCGCAGGCCCCCGCCCGCGTGCAGCGCATCGACCGCGGGTGGAGCACGCTGTTGGTGCCGACCGACGTCGAGGGAGGGCCGGAACGGGTTCGCAACATCGGTGCCGAAGTCGCCGTCGGTGACTGGGTGGTGGCATCAGCCGACGGCGAACGGGTCGAGCACGTGCTGGCGCGACGCTCGGCGTTCGTCCGTCGCGCCTCGTTCGAAGGTGCACGCGCCGTCGCCCACGCCCTGGCGGCGAACATCGACGTCGTCTTTCTCTGTCACTCCTTCGCCGTGGCGCCGAACCAGCGTCGTCTCGAGCGTGAACTGGTATTGGCGTTCGACAGTGGGGCCGAGCCCATTGTCCTGCTCACCAAGGGTGACCTGGTCGCCGATCCTGAGCCGGCCCGTCGGGAACTGCAAGAGGTGGCCCTCGGCGTACCGGTGTTGGTGTCCAGCGGTCGAGCGGACAGCGGGCTCGACGAGCTGTGCCGCCAACTCGGATCGGGACGCACCGTCGCCTTCCTGGGAGCCAGCGGTGTGGGCAAGTCAACACTCGTCAACGCCCTGCTCGGCGAACAGCGGCAGGCGACCACCGAGGTCCGCGGCGATCATCGTGGCCGGCACACCACGGTCGCTGCCGAACTGCTGCGGGTGCCGGACGACGGTGGGTGGCTGATCGACACGCCCGGCGTACGCGCCTTGTCGTTGTGGCTGTCCGGCCGCGGCATCGAGGCAGCCTTCACGGACGTCTTCGAGCTGATGGACCAGTGTCGGTTCCGCGATTGCAAACACGACCAGGAGCCGGGCTGCGCCGTCCGCCTGGCGATCGCCGAGGGACGCCTCGATCCCGAGCGTTTCGACAACCTCGAACGCCTCGTCGCCGAGGAAGCTGCCCTCGAGGAGGAGCAGCGGGCCAAGGAGCGTCTCGCCGACCGGCGCCGCCGCCCACCTCCCGAGGCCTCCGAGTCCGATGATCGGACACCCTCCAATGGACGGGGCTAGGTCGGCGGGTCGGTGAGCGACGTCGTCACCGTGACGGCTCGGTCGAACCCGGTGAGGGCCAGGCGTTGGCGCAGGCCGTCGTCGGAGGTGACGACGACGAGGTCGCCACTGCCGCGGCGAGCCCGGCCGGCGGCACCGAGGACCACGCCGAGGGCGACGTCATCGAGCGCCTCGACCCCTTGCAGGTCGACGGCGATCGTGGTCGCCGGATGGTCGAGGATCGCGGTCGTCAGAGCGTTGTGCAACGACGGCACGGTCGCCAGATCGAGGGACCCCGTGAGGCTGATGACGGGCCGACCGGCGACGACGCTGGTGCTGACCCCCAACCGCATCACCTCACGGTAGTTGCGGAGACGCCCGCGTCATGGCGGTTCCCAGGCCATCGCCGCTGTCGCCTCCAGCGTCACATCACCGATCGCCGCTCCGACGAGGGCGAGGTCGGTGACGTTGACGTAGCGCACCCGGACGCGCACGACTTCGCCGGCGACGTTGACGGCGACATCGATCGGCGACAGCCCAGTCACTCGGTCGGCTGCGGCACGTGCCGCCTGGCCCGGATCGGCGGACACCGCGGCGGCGCGTGCTGCCTCCCGGGCGACGTACTCGATCGCCAACTGGTCGCGGGCGACGACGGCGACCTGCAGGCCGGCCACGACGAACACGACGATCAACGGCAGGACGAGGGCGAGCTCGACGACTGCCTGACCGCGGTCGTCGCCGCGACGCGGCGTTCGCCGTGTCGGCGACGAAGTCCCGACAGATCGACCACGTTTCGGCCCGCTGGGTCGGGACTTCCACGAGCCGCGGTTGGCGACCTGTCGCCGCCCGCTCACACCTTGTCGATCACCGAGTCGATGACGGCGTTGAACAGGCGAGCGACCTTGGCGGCGCCGCCTCCCGCCGTCGCCCAGGCGACGACGAGCATGGCAACGAGCGCCGCGGCGAGCAGGACGAGGGCGTACTCCGTCGTCGCCTGGCCACGGTCGTCGCGCCAACGCGACGGTCGCACGGATGGATCGGTGAGCACGAGTAGGGCGAGGTGCAGGCGGGCAATCAGCTGGTGCATGACGTCTCGATTCGAGTGTCGGCCGGCGCGGCCGGGAGGTCTGCTGGACCGGTCACGGCGCGACGCCGCGAACTGTCGAGAGGGCGCCGAGCACGGCCGGCGCGATGGCGAGCAAGACGAACGACGGCAGCGTGCAGGCGACGAGCGGAAACGACAGTCGAACGGGGAGACGCCGGGCCGCGGCTTCTCCCGCGCGGCGACGCTCGGCGTTGGCCTCGTCGGTGAGTCGATCGAGCACCGGAGCGAGGGGCAGCCCATCGCGGACGGCGGTGCCCAGTGCCGATACGAGTCCCACGGCGGTACGCCCGCAGCGGGCGGTCAGCTCGCCGAGCGCCTCGCCGAACGCGGCGCCCCGGTGCAACCGCTGCGCGGTGGCCTGGAACCCGTGGCGTACGGGGCGCGGTGCCACCCGGGCCAGTTCGGTCACGGCTTGCGTCGGCGTCAGGCCGGCGTGCAGACACATCACGATCAGCTCGACGGCGTCCGGCATCGCTGCGTCGATCGCCTGCTGCGTCGCACGTTGTTCGTTGTGCCGACGGAGTGCCAGCACCCCGACGACGCACGCGCTCCCGACGACCGTCAGGCCGGGCCCGAGAACGACCGTCGCCGTCGCCACGCCGAGGACCACAATGGCGATCACACCGCGCCGATCGGGGCGCCGGCGTTGACCATCGTCGGACCGCGCCAGCTGCCCATCGCCCGCCAGCGGTCGGCGGACCCGGGGTCGTCGACGAGCGCCGGCGACGAGGACTGACGCGGCCACGGCGCAACCAGCCAGCACGCTCGGCGGGGTCACCGTGGCCGTCCGATGATCTGGCGCATCCACAGCGCCCCGGCGCCGTTGAAGACGCCTCCGAGGACGACCGCGGTAGCTCCGGCTGGCGTCGTGAGGGCGGCGCGCACCTTGGCGTCGGTGGCGGTGAGGATGACGAGCAGGGCGACGGGCACGAGGGTCAGGACGCGGGCCGACAGACGTGCTTGGGCGCTCTGGGCCTGCTGCTCGGCGGCGACCGCGTCGCGCGCCCGCAGCGTGGCCGCGGCTCGTTCGAGGGGTACCGCCGCCGGCCCCCCGAAGCGGGCACACGAGCGCAACACGGTGAACGCCAGACCGGCGGCACTTGCCGGGTCGACGTCGGCGGCATCCAGGGCCACCACCAGTGACTCGCCACGGCGGACTCCGTGGACCACCGGGCCGATCAGGCGCACCATCGTCGAATCGGTCGACCCGCCCGCGGCAATGGCCGAGGGCAACGAGCTGCCGCTGCGCAACTCCCGGGCAACGAACTCGCACCACGCGGCTACCTCGTCGGCCGTCGGTGCGGACGTCGGGCGGCGCCGTCCGAGCGATCGCCGTGATCGCCGACACTCACCGGCGACGAGCACGCGGCCGCTGGCGAGGCGGCCGGTGATCGGCGCGGCCAGCACGACGACGATGAGCGCGGCCACCGTGGCGGCGCCGATCGTTGCGGCGCTCATCGCCATCCCGCCCGCGATCGACAGAGCTGGCCGACACGCTCGTCGCCGATGACGAGTGGTCGCGTTGCCGGAGCGCCATCTCGGTCGATCACTTCGGCGATCTCGACGACCCGGCGCGTCCCACCGACCGTTCGCTCGACGTGCACAACGACGTCGATGCAACGCACGAGGTGGTCGCGGACCGCCCGCAGCGGCCATGCCGGGGCGGCCTGGACGACGAGCGTCTCCAGGCGGTGCAGGGCATCGAGGGCGCTGTTGGCATGACACGTCGACCACGATCCGTCGTGGCCGGTGTTCAGTGCCTGCACGAGCCCGAGCACTTCGCGCCCGCGAACCTCACCGACGACGAGGCGGTCCGGCCGCAGACGCAAGGCCGTGTGCAGCAGCTGTTCGACGGAGATCGCCGGCAGCCCGTCGTTGTTCGACGGACGGGCCTCCAGACGCACGACGTGATCGGCGACCGGGGAGAGTTCGGACGTGTCTTCCAGCAGCACGATCCGTTCGCCGGGTTCGGTGAGGCCGAGCAAACTCGACAGCAATGAGGTCTTGCCGGACGACGTCGCCCCGGAGACCACCGCGTTGCAGCGCCGCGGCGACGAGCTCCCTGAGTGCGTCGTCGGTAGCCCGGCCACCGAACGCGGTCAGCGGCAGCGGTTCGACGCGGAAGCGCCGCAGCGACAGGACCGTCCCGTCGACGCTGATCGGCGCGACGACGGCACAGACCCTGGTTCCGTCGGCGAGCCGTGCGTCGACGATCGGCGTCGTTCGATCGAGGCGCCGGCCGAGGGGAGCGAGGATTCGCTCGATCACGACGTCGAGGTCGGCGGTGGCGATCCGGCCACACCGGGCGAGCTGACCGGCGCGTTCCACCCAGATCTCACCGCCGCCATTGACGAGCACTTCGTCGACCGCGGCATCGCGGATCAGCGCATCGAGCGGGCCGAGACCGTCGAGGCGGGCGACCGCCGCGCCGACGAGCCGTTCCCGTTGGGCCGGATCGGCGAGTGGGGCCAGGCGGCGGACGTGTTCCCGCACGGCGGTCTCAGCGCTCCCGGGCTCACCCTGAGCGGCTCGGCACAGGGCCGCGACGAGCCGCTCGTCGACGGTGGTGTGATCGAGGGTCGACCGGGGTGTCACGCGGCGACCTTGAGGGGCTCCAGCGACTTGACCATCGAAGCCGGCAGCCGCGCCGCGAGCAGGCCGGCGTCCACCGCCCGGGCCACCGCTGGGTCGATGGCGATGCGGGCGACGACCGGCGCACCAACGGCCCGGGCCACATCGGCGGTGGTCAAACTGCGCCCGTGTTCGGCGATGAGCACGATGCCATCGGGTCGCGGCAACCGGCTGGCTCGTGACAACGCGAGGTAGCACGCTCGGGTGACGAGCAGGCCACGGACCTGCTCGTCAACGAGGGCCGCGGGCGGGGCGCCGCAACCGGCGTCGACAACCACGTGGAGTGGTGTGGTGGCGAGGAACGATCGCAGCGCCGGCCAGCGCGCCGACTCTCTCGGAATCAGTGACGGGCCACGGGCGACGAGTCGCGTGGTCGAGCTCACGTCGACGGCCAGCTCGAGCACCGAACGCTCCGGGGCGTCGGAAGCGAACCAATCGCAGAGTCCCTGACCGCTCGGCTCGGGGATGCCGAGGGCCGCCGGCAACTCGCCGTCGAGATCGATCAACAGCGACCCGCTCGCGGAGCCGAGGGCCAGGGCGGCGGCGACGACCGTCGTGCCACTACCTCCCTTGGCCGACCAACAGACGGTGAGCGTCATCGTGACCTCCCGGGTGTGCGCCGACAACGGCGCCAGACGTCCGGGGGAATGTCGGTGGGGGCGACGCTAGGGCCACCGCCGCCGATCGCCAACACCAACGTCGAGAACTCGTCGTCGGGTTACGTCGCTCCCCGATCCTTGGTCGCTGTGACGACGTTGGCGTCCGGAAATCGACCACTGAACCGGAGGCCGCCCAGAACGGGAACGGTCAGAAGTGGGTGCAGCAGAAGGGCGCCTCGGGGACGGCGAAGAGGGCGTTGGCGGCAGCCAGGGCGGCCGGGTTGCGGACGTCGATGCGGCCGACTGCGGCGAGCGAACTCCACGGTGTACCGCCGAGATACGCAGCCGACAGCTCGCGGACGTCGACGACGAGGTCGGCGGCGGCGTCGTCAGCGAGGCGCTTGGCGCCGTCGGCCGACACGCTCCACACCCCAGCGTTGAGGGGGAGCAGCGTGTCCTCGACGCGGATCGCTACCGCTGCGTCGACATCGGCGAAGCGCCGGGCGGTCAACGCCGCGTCGACGTTGAGGAGGCGCAGCCATTGCTCGTCGTACAGCCACTTCTGTCGGTAGGCCCGCGAGTCGGCGACGGCGAATTGGATGATGTCGTCGGCCGGACGTTCGTCGGCGAACCACTCGTCGACCAGGTCGACGTTGCAGAGGTACTCCCACAGCGCCAGCTCGACGTCGGGCGTCGCGCCCCACAGGTCGAACACCTCACCGGTGCCCCGCGGTGGCGTCGACCGCTGCTCGATCCATTTCACGCTGTAGTGCACGAACCCGTCGTCGATCCCGTCAGCCGACGTGTGCACGGCGACGAGCTCGGCGTCGCCGCCGAGCTCGATGGCCTTTTCCAGATAGCGCTGCCACATCCACGGTGGACGTCGCAGGACGCCAGGTCGTCGGGCGACTCGGTCGTAGATGGCGGTGGCCGTGTCGATCAGCTCGTCCCGATCGAGCAGGCGCATCGACCCGCCAACCGCCGCCCCGCTGATCGGCAAGGCGTCGCGGGACGTGATCGTCGCTTCGGCGCTGCGTCCGGCGAGTCCGAAGCCGAATCGTTGATAGATCCGTGTCTCGCTCGCCCGCAGGCTGGCGAGCACCTGACCGCGGGCTGCCGCCTCGGCGAGCAGGCGAACGATCAACTCGCGCATCACACCCCGGCGGCGGTGCGTGCTGAGCACGCCGACCCGCGTCACCCCGTTCGTGGGTAACCACGCGCCGCCGGGGACGAGGGTGTCGAACCGGTAGCCGGCGACGTGGCCGACACAGCGGTCTCCATCCCATGCCGTCAGTGAGTCGGAGCCCTCCCACGACTCGACGCGGCCCGGCTTGGCCCAGTTCTCATCGTCGGTCGGAGCCTGCATCAGTGCCGAGCTCACCGCGGCGCTGGCGATGCGGTACTCCTCGGGCGCGGTGGTGCGGATCTCGATGCCGTCCATTCCGGCATGGTCGCAGGCGCGGTACCGACCAGGCGGGTCGGTTTCGCGTGTGCGAGCATCGCCGGATGGACTGGCACCTCGCCCAAGTCAACATCGGCCGCCTGCGCGCGCCGGTCGACGATCCGCTGATCGCCGAGTTCAAAGATGCCCTCGACAGCATCAACGCCTTGGCCGACCGCTCACCTGGGTTCGTGTGGCGCCTGCAGACCGCCGAGGGCAACGCCACGGCGCTGCGTCCAGTCGCCGACGACGAGCTCGTCGCCATCAACATGTCGGTGTGGGAGTCGGTCGAGGCGCTCGCCGAGTATGTCTATCGATCGGACCACACCGCATTCCTGCGGCGGCGGCGTGAGTGGTTCGAGCGCTTCGGCAAGGCCTACCTCGTGCTGTGGTGGGTACCTGCCGGCCACATTCCGTCGATTGACGAGGCGTTCGCCCGCCTTGCCGACCTCGAGGCCCGCGGACCGACCCCGGAAGCGTTCACGTTCGCCAAGCGCTTCGCCCAGCCCGGAGTCGACACAGCGTCGACCGTCGACGTGCGCGACACCTGTCCGGCCTGATGGGGGTTGACCGTCCGGCCGTGTGGGGCTCTCAGACGGCGAGGAGGTCGCGGGCGCCGGTGTCGCTCGACGGGTGGCGCAGCTTGCTCATCGCCCGTGCCTCGATCTGACGGATGCGTTCGCGCGTCAGGTTGAAGTGCTCGCCGACCTCTTCGAGCGTGCGCGGCTCGCCGCGGTCGAGACCGAAGCGCAGCTTGAGGATCTCCCGCTCGCGATCGTCGAGTGGGGCCAGGAGACGAGCGATCTCCTCCGGCAGCAACGCCGTGGCGGCGACCTCGAACGGTGACTCGGCGGAACGATCCTCGACGACGTCGCCAAGCTCGGCGTCGCCGTCCTCCCGCAACGGCTCCGACAACGACAGTGGCTCGGCGGCGAAGCGCAACGCTTCGGTGACCTTGTCCTCGGGCATCTCGACCTCGCGGGCGAGCTCGGCGAGCGTCGCCGGACGCCCGTACTTCAGCTCGAGCCGCGACCGCGCCTTCTGGAGGCGGGCGAGCGTGTCACCGGCATGCACCGGCAGGCGAATCGTCCGACCCGTGTTGGCGATGCCGCGGGTGATCGCCTGGCGGATCCACCACGTTGCGTACGTCGAGAACTTGAAACCCTTGCGCCAGTCGAACTTCTCGACGGCGTGCATCAACCCGAGGTTGCCCTCCTGGATCAGATCGAGCAGCGGCAGACCTGACGCCTGGTACTTCTTGGCGATCGACACGACGAGACGCAAGTTCGACTGGACGAACTGGCGCTCGGCCTCCTCGCCCTGACGCGCCGTGCGGCGCAGCTCGCGCCGCCGGGACGCCGCGGCGTCCTTGCCCCCGTTGTCGAGTGCCTCGATGGCCAGCTTGCCGGCCTCGATCGCCTTGGCGAGACGGACCTCGTCGTCCTTGGTCAACAACGTGTACTGGCCGATGTCGGTGAGATACAGCCGAACGAGATCTTCGTCGTCGCGGTCAACGCGATCTTTGGCCACCACGGCTCCTTCTCCTACCAACGTGCAGTTGGCGTGTTGAGATTTTCTCCCGTCCCCACGGGCTGAGATGGCGCCACGATACCGACGCAGCGGTGAGGGCCAACCCGGGCGGGAGTTCGCGTCGTAGATCTGCTTCGGCAGTACGATTGGGGATGGTCGACACCAGAGCGGTGGCGCCACGTTGGAGGACGATCCCCGATGCAAAACGCGATCCTGAACGAAAAGCGCCTCGCCGAGGCGCAAGCCGGGTGGGCCGCACCGACGCCACCGAGCCCCGGTGGTCAGGTGTGGGCGCCACCGTCGACGGCGCCAGGCGCACCGGTCGTCCCGACCACACCGATCACCGACGGTCCGGTCTCGACGTGGCAGGGGGCGATGACGGTCGGCGGCACGATCGCCAAGACGAGCGTGCTGTTCGTGATCCTGCTTGCCGCTGCGGTGGCCGGATGGAACGCAACCGGCGGCCCCGAGCAACTCGCCGACGGCAGCTACACCTACAACTTCCCGGGCGTCGCCCTCGTCGGCGTGGCGGTCGGCTTCATCGCCGTCATCGCCCTGATGTTCCGTCCGCAGTGGGCCAAGTTCGTCGCGCCGGTCTATGCAGTCGGGCAGGGCTTCGCCGTCGGGGCGATCTCCCGCTACTACGAAACGTTCTTCAGCGGCATCGTCCTGCAGGCTGCCGGGGCGACGCTCGGCGTGTTCGCGGTGATGCTGCTGCTGTACCAGACCCGCATCATCAAGGTCACCGAGAAGTTCCGCCGGGTCGTCGTGCTCGCCACGCTCGGCGTGATGGCGTTCTACCTCGTGTCGTTCGTGTTCGCCCTGTTCGGCGCCGAAATCACGTTCTTGCGTGAGCCGAACCTCCTCGGCATCGGGTTCAGCATCCTCGTCGCCGGCTTGGCGGCGCTCAACTTGACGCTCGACTTCGACTTCATCGAGCGCGGTACGAAGGCCGGGCTGGCCAAGGACTTCGAGTGGTACGCCGGGTTCGGGCTGCTCGTCACGATCGTCTGGCTGTACCTCGAGCTGCTCCGCCTGTTCGCCCTGCTGCAGGGTCGCGACTGACCAAACTGGCCGAGGCCGCCGTTGGCGCGGTCCTGGGTGCCGTCCTGGCTGGGGCGGCGTGGTCGTTGGTCGATCTGGCCGCCGCGGCGGCGATCGTCGGAGGCCTCAACGGGGCGATCGCCGGTTGGCATCGGATCCATCGGTGGCGATCGCCGGCGGGCGTCACGGCCTTCGTGCTCGACTCGACCTGGGCCCTGATCACGACGGCCGGGGCGCTGTCCGTTCATGCTGTCGCCGTGGTCCAGAACGTGCCGGGCAACTACGTGCGGTCGCTCAGCGAACGCCGCGACCGCCACGTCTACGTCCAGGGGTTGAGGTTTCGGCGCGGCTTCCTGACGACGATCGGCAACGCCGTCAGCGGTAGTGGACGGTCGGGAGAGAACCGCGTCGTCGAGGAGCACGAACAGGTCCACGTCTGGCAGGCCCGCTGGTTCGGTCCGCTGTACCCGCTGCTGTACGGCGCCTGGACCGTGCTCGGAGCAGTCGCCGGAGCGATCGCCTGGGTGGCCGGTGGTCGCCACGACCCGTTCGGTCGAGTGGTCGAGGCGTGGTCGTACTACCGCAACCCATTCGAGTGGTGGGCGTACAGCCGCGAACGACGCTGGCCGCCACCGCGAGCGCTCGCCGCCCACGTCTGGCGACGACCCATCTTCCGACCCAACTTCGGAGCAGCAGCGTCGAATTCGGTCGGTTCAACTCCGCAGAGTCGGTTCAACTCCAAGCCCTGAGTTCGGCGACGAGATCCGCGCCGACGAGCTCGAGCACGCGAGCGGTGGTCCCGTCGAGCAGCGGGTCGATCGCGTCGCGATGCTCGTTCAGCGCCGCCTGCAGAGCAGGCAACACCGACTCGCGAAGAGCGGCGATCGCCTCCGCCGAGGTGCGCACGTCCAGCAAGGCAGCTCGCAACGGCGCGATCCACGCCTCGACATCGTCGCTTGCGTCGGCGAGCGCGTCGACCGTCGGGAGCCGGTCGCGCCACACCTCGGCGTGCCACGCGTGACGGTGACACCACGTCGCCATCACCTGCTTGATCGCCGGTTCGGGAAGCTCGCGTGCCCATCGGCCCAACGTCTCGAAGAGCAGGTCCTCCACGGCGATCCACCGCCGGCAACGCCGACCCAAGTCGTCCAACGTGTCGCGCGTCATGATCGCCAGCTCAGCTCGGCGACGCCGAGCTCCGTGGCCGGCGACCCGCCACAGCGGTACTCGAGGAGCATCTGGCGCCACGGGCCGGAAGCTTCGAGCTTGCCGAGAATGGCGCTGACGCCCCACACGACGCGGTCGAGGATCACGTAGCTCGGCGGCATGTTCAACTTGGCGATGACGTCGGCGAACGGACCGTTGATGTCGGCGACACGGCCGAGCGTGCGACGCATCCAGTCACGGGTGAACGTGAACTCGTCCTCGAGGTACGGGCGGTATGGCGTCGACACGTAGTCGTACACCCGCTGCGGATCGAGCCCGTGGTCAGGGGTCAGGAACTCCGCTGTCTCCATCGCCACGACGAGGGCCTCCGGATCGCGGTCGACCACGATGGCGTCGAGCGACGGCTCGAGGCGTTGCCACTCGCCGTGGTCCCAGCGCTTGACGAGCCCGAAGTCGAGAAACGTGACGCTGCCATCACGGTGGAAGCGGTAGTTGCCGGGATGCGGATCACCGTTGAACACGCCGACGCGGTGGACCGAATGCTGGGCGAAGCGCCAGATCACCTCGGCGGCGCGCTGCTTGGTCGGCGTCGAGGCGGTGTCGACGAACTGGTCCCACGACAAGCCGTCGATCCACTCCGTCGTCAGCACCTTCGCCGTCGAGAACTCGGGCGCCAGTGTCGGGATCCGGACCCACGGATGGCCGGCGAAGCGTCCGGCGAACTCGGCGATGTTGGCGGCCTCGCGGCGGTAGTCGAGCTCCTCGCGCATGCGCAGGCGCAGCTCGTCGACGAGGGCCCGGGCGTCGAGACCGTTGAGGGCCAGCGCCGAGAACACGCTGTACATCACCTCGGCGGCGTCGAGATCCTCCTCGATCGCCTCGGCGACGCCGGGAAACTGGACCTTGACGGCCAGCTCCCGACCGCTCGCGTCGCGCGCCCGGTGGACCTGGCCGATGCTCGCCGCGGCGACCGGCATGTCCTCCCAGGTGGCGAACACCCGCTCCGGCGCCGCTCCGAGCTCGCCTTCGATCACTTCGGCGGCGAGTGACGGCGCCATCGGGGCGGCATCGGCCTGCAGCGCGGCGAGGGCTTGTTGCGCCTCGTCGGGCAGTCCCTCGGCGATGAAGCTGACCATCTGGCCGACCTTCATCAGCACGCCCTTCATCTGTCCCAGCTCGTTGGCCACGTCGGCTGCCGTGCGGATGGCGAATTGGGCGTCGAGCTCGGCCCGCCGTTCGGCTGGGGTGATCATCCGCTTGGCGCGCGTCGTCGCGAACCGACCGGCGTTGCGCGCCGTCAGTTTCCACATCCGCCGCGTCCGCCAACTCGTGACCGCGGCGATCTTGCGGCGCAGCAGGGCCGCCGCCGCGGCGCCGGCGCCCACACCGCCGGTGACGATCACGGCGACGCGGGTGGGCTTCATCCGTTCGGGTCGGCGCGGGGAGCCGCCCGACGAGCGGTCGGGTCGGCTTCGAGCAGCTCGTCGCTGATCGGCTCGTCGGTCACCTCATCGGCCCAATAGCTGCCGTCCTCGAGGCGTTCGAGAGCGCGCTCGACTCCGGCCAGGTCCTCGGCGAGCTCGTCGAGTGATGGCTCGCCGGGTACCTCGTCGCTGACCGGCGGCTCGGCGCTGGTTGGCTCCGACATCGCTTCGGAATCTATCCGCGGTCGCTCTCCGGCGTCCTGGCGCTGCCGTACTCTCCGTTGATGGCGTTCCCCGGCCACACCACATACTGCCTACGCAGCTGATGGCCGCTCGTTCGCTGGCGCTCACTCGCTCGCAAGGGATTACATGACCAAACGGCCACGTCGACGCAGCGCCGAGCGGTGGCGTGACCTACCCGCCGCGATCCTCCTGCTGGCGCCCTCGTTCGTCGTGCTGGCCGCATTCATCGTCTACCCGCTCGGCCGGGCGGTGTGGCTCGGCCGGCAACGCTGCGACTCGCAGGGCAACAACTGTCGGACCACCGGGTGGGACCAGTACCTCGACGTCGTCCGGAGCGACGAGTTCCGCGAGGCCGTGGTCGTCACCTCCAAGTTCGCCCTGATCACCGTGCCGATCGGCCTGGCGCTGGGCGTCGGCTTGGCGGCCTTGGCCGACAAGTACGTGCGCGGTGTCGGCGCCTTTCGCACGATCTTCTCGTCGACGGTCGCCACCTCGGTGGCTGTCGCCAGCTTGATGTGGTACTTCCTGCTCCAGCCGAGCGTTGGAGTGCTGTCGAACCTCGACTGGCTGCAGGACCTGTTCCCGGTCATCAAGCGACCTGGCCTGCTGCGCGACGAGGGCACCGCCCTGCCGGCGGTCGCCGCGTCGAGCATCTGGGCCAGTCTCGGGTTCACATTCATCCTCGTCACCGCCGGTCTGCAGACGATCCCCCGTGATCTCCACGAAGCGGCGGCGATCGACGGCGCCGGTGGCGTGCGGCGGTTCTGGTCGATCACCCTGCCGCTGCTCGGGCCGACCCTGCTGTTCGTCGTCATCGTCCTGTCCACGCGCGCATTCCAGGCCTACGGGGAGATGGACTTGCTGACCGATGGTGGTCCACGCGGCTCGACGACCGTGCTGACCTATCTCACGTACGGGCTGCAGTCACCGATCCGCGACGACGCCGGGCTGCAATCGACGGTCGCCGTGCTGCTGTTCCTGATGCTCCTGGCCCTGTCGGCGATCCAGCTCCGCGGTATCGGCAGGCGGGTGCATTATGGCTGATGCGGCAGCGTCGGCGCCGTGGGAGCGCAGCACGAGGATCGGGTCGGTCGGCCGCTACGCCCTGCTGGCTGTGATCGCGTGCATTGTCCTGTTCCCGATCTACACCGCGGTGGTCGCCGCGCTGAAGCCGGGCAATCGAGTGCTCGTCAATCCGCTCGTTCCCGACTCGTTCACCCTCGACACGTTCCGCGAGGCGTGGTCCCAGGCGCACCTCGGGCGCTACCTGCTCAACTCGGCCATCGTCGCCACGGCAGTGACGATCGGTCAGGTCATCACGTCGTTGCTCGCTGCGTACGCCTTCGCCATGCTGCGGTTCCCGGGACGCAACGTGTTGTTCGTGGTCTACCTGGCGACGATGCTCGTGCCGCTCGAGGCCACTCTCGTCGTCAACCGCCAGACCATTGACGAGCTGGGATGGCTGAACTCGTACCAGGGACTCGTCGTGCCGTTCCTGGCCAGCGCCTTCGGGGTGTTCCTCTTGCGTCAGGGGCTCTTGGCGCTGCCCAAGGACCTCCGTGACGCGGCGCTCATCGACGGTGTCGGTCACGTCGGGTTCATTCGGCACGTCGCCATGCCACTGCTGCGGCCGACGCTCGGCGCGTTGGCGCTGTTCGTCTTCTTCGGGACGTGGAACGCCTACCTGTGGCCCAACTTGATCACCAACCAGGAGGACTGGAACACGGTGCAGATCGGACTGCGCCAGCTCAAGGCGCAGACGCTCGATGCGCCCAATCTGGTGATGGCCGGGACGATCATCGCGGCGATCCCGATCGCTGTCGTGCTGTTGATCTTTCAGCGACAATTGATCCGCGGACTCACGGCAGGAGCAGTCAAGGGATGAAGCGTCAACCATCGAGCACTCGTCTCGTCGTCGCGGCTGCTTGCCTCACGCTCGCCGCCTGCGCGTCGGGGCAGTCGATCCTCCAAGCGGGCTACGACGCGACGACGTCGACCAAGCCGGCGGCCACCGCGACGACCGCCGGCGCCGGGGGGCCGCCGACGACGATCTGTCTCGTCCAGCCGTGCGCGTCGACGACCACGGCGGGCGGCGCCGGCCCGACGGGCCTCAGCGCCGCGCCGGGTGTGACGATGGTGGTCGCTGGCAACCCGGATTTCGCACCATGTCCGGTGGACGCCCTCGACTCGGTCGACGAGCCGGTGCACATCACGTTCTGGCACGCCATGCAGTCGGCCCAGGGTGAAGCCCTCGTCGACCTCACCAACCTGTACAACGCCAGCCAGGATCGCGTCGTTGTCGAGCTGCAGAACCAGAACGGCTACGAAGAGTTGATCGACAAGTACTTCCTGGCAAGCGCCGAGGACCGACCGAACGTCGTGCAGATGCCCGAGTACATGCTCCAGCAGATGGCCGATGCCAACACCGTGATCACGACGTCGGCATGCGTGCAGGCCGGCGACTTCGACATCGCGCCGTTCCTGCCGCGGGCGATGTTCGCCTACCAGACCGGCGGCGTGCAGTGGGCCATGCCGTTGAACATCTCGACCCCGGTGCTGTTCTACAACAAGGCGATGTTCGAGGAGGCTGGTCTCGATCCGGACCGCCCGCCGATCACGCTCGAGGAACTGCGGGACTACTCGCAGCAGATCGTCGACTCCGGGGCGGCGACGTATGGCATCGCCCTCGACGCCGGTGCCAACTCGGGTGGGGCGTGGTTCCTCGAGCAGTGGTTCGCCCGCGCCGGGCTGCCCTACGCCGACAACGACAACGGGCGCACGGCCCGGGCGACCCAGGTGCTGTTCGACACACCGGAAGGCGCCGAGCTGCTCACGTTCGCCCAAGATCTGGTCACCGACGGGCTGGCGGCCTATGTCGGCGAGGACCCGCGGGGAATCGACGGGCTGCTGGCAATGGCCGACCAGGAACAACCGGCGGCGATGACGATCGCCTCGTCGGGGACGCTCGGTGGGGCCCTGGCGTTCGTCGAAGGTGGCGGGATCACGGGGATCACCGCCGATGACATCGGGGTCGGCCCGATGCCCGGTCCCAGCGAGACGCCGAGCGCGACGATCGGCGGGGCGGCGCTGTACATCACCCGCGACCTCGGCGACGCCGAGGCGGCCGGGGCGTGGGACTACATCAAGTTCCTGGTCACCGCCGAGACGCAGTCGTTCTTCGCCGCCGAGAGCGGGTACGCCCCGGTGCGCACGGACGCCACGGAGATCGAACCGCTGGTGTCGATCTACGCCGCCGATCCGCGCTTCCGCGTGCCCTACGACCAGGTCAACTTCGCGGCCGACGACTTCACGGCCCTCGGTCCCGTGCTCGGGCCGATGCGCCAGGTTCGCCAGGCCACCGCCCAGATGATGGCGGCGATCTACGAGGGTGAGGACGTCCAGACGTCGCTGACCGCCGCCGCTGAGCAGGCCAACCTGCAGCTGATCGACTACGCCAACCGCAACTAGAACGTCCTCACATCTGGGGAAGATTCGTGCCACCATCTGGGGAAGATTCGTGCCACGGGCTCATTCGGGGAAGATTCGAGTCAGGGTCTGACACGGATCTTCCCCAGGTCGCGGATTGACCGAGATCTTCCCCAGAAGCGCGGGCGCGCTCAGCGGGCGGTGAGGTGGGTGCTGAAGCGGAAACGGTCGCCGCGGTACAGCGAACGCACGTATTCCACCGGCCGGCCGGACGCATCGCGGGTGCTGCGGGTCAGCAGGAGCATCGGGGTCGCTGCGTCGGTGCCGAGCAGGCGGGCAGCAGCCGGCGGAGCGAGGACGGTCTCGATGGTCTCGTCGGCGCCGGCCGGGACGACTCCGTAGCGGGACTCGAGGAGGGCATACAACGAGACGTCGGCCGACAACTCGTTGCCGATGTCGGAGAACCTGGCGTAGTCGAGGTACACCGTCTCGACGGCCATCGGTTCGTCGTCTGCGTAGCGCAGCCGCTCGACTCGGACGACCGCCGACCCGGCGTCGACGTCGAGTTGTTCGGCGACCTCGGGCTCGGCATCGACGACCGCGACGTCGACGACCTGCGATCCGGGGCGTCGGCCCTGGGCCTCCATGGCGCTGGTGTACGACGACAGCTGCATCGGCTGGGTCACCTTCGGCGGAGCCACGAACGTCCCGCGGCCCTGCTGGCGGACGATCCGGCCCTCGACGGCGAGGTCGTGGAGCGCCTGGCGCACGGTCGTGCGCGACACGTTGAACTGCTGGCTGAGTGCCCGCTCCGGCGCCACCGGCGTTCCCGGCGGCATCCCGTCGACCTGCGCCCGCAGCCACTGGCGCAGCTCGTAGTACTTCGGTGCACTGGCTTGCACGACGACGTCGACGACCCGGCGATAGCGGACGGCCTCGGCAGCCGGGGTGTCGTCGCCCTCGATGGACAGTGACTGACGCTCGGTCGTGCCGTCGCACGCCCACCCGACACGTTCGTAGAACCGTCGCGCCGCCCAGTTGTCGGTGACGACCCACAACGTCGCGACGGAGTGGCCGGTGGCGGCGAACCGCCGGATGGCCGCGTCGAGCAAGCGCCGTCCGATGCCGTGGCGATGGAGGGCGGGATCAACGTGCAACGCGTAGACGTGCGCCGTGCCCGGCTCCGCGTTGCCATCATCGCTCGGACCGACGTAGGCGAACCCGACGACACCTTCGTCGAGCCGGGCCACGATCACCTCGCGGCCGTCGTCCGCCCCGAGCCGCTGGCGCCAGACGGCGAGCTCGACAGCGTGGTTGATCGGCGGGATGGACGGGTAGGTGATGGCGAACGACCGGGCGTGAAGCGTTCCGATCGCCTCGGCGTCCGCGGGCGTCGCGGTGTCGACGATGATGGGACCGACCATTTGACGTCGAGGGTACTGTCGTCTAGACCAGTGGTCTAGACCAATCCGCATGGGGGAAGGGGTTCAACCATGAGATGCGCGACACGCTTCGGGACGGTGGGGTTGCTCGCCATGACCGCCGTCGTCGGGACGGCGTGGAGTGGCGCCGCGGGGGCCACGACCACGCCGGAGGCGTCGACGGAGACACTCGTCGTCGGCCGCACCGGCGACGTCGACAACCTCGACCCGCATCTCGCCACCGCCTTTCAGACGATCGACGCGCTCGAGTTGATCTTCGATTCATTGACCGAACTGGCCCCCGACTTGACCGTCCAGCCGGGCCTGGCAACCGAATGGTCGTACAACGAGGACGGCACCGAGCTGACGTTCACATTGCGTGAGGGCGTCACGTTCCACGACGGCACGGAGCTGACGTCGGAGGACGTCGTCGCCTCCCTCGAGCGCATCCTCGACGAGGAGACGGGTGCCGCAACACGCGGTTTCCTGCTCTCGATCGAAGAGGTCACCGCGCCCGATGACCTCACCGTGGTCCTCAGCCTGTCGACTGCCGATGCCACGCTGCCGTCGGCGCTGAGCCGCGTCGGTACGTCGATCCTGTCGGCCGATGACATCTCCGCCGAAACGGTCGGAACGGAACCGAACGGCACCGGGGCCTTCGCCTTCGGAGAATGGACCCAGGGACAACAGTTCGACGTCGTGGCCAACGAGGCGTACTGGGGTGACGGGCCGAACGTCGCCGGGATCAGCATTCGAGTCGTACCCGACGATCAGTCCCTGCTCGCCGCCTTGCAGGCCGGCGAAGTCGACCTCGGGGTGGTCACCAACCCGGCGGTGGTCGAGCAGGTGTCCGAGCCGCTCGTGCTCGAACGCACCGAGACGCTCGGCTACTTCCCGTTCTTCCTCAACAGCTCGCGCGGCCCGCTGCAGGAGCGGGAGGTTCGCCAGGCGATCTCCTGCGCCATCGACCGCCAGGAGCTGATCGACACGGCGCTGCTCGGCGAAGGCGTGCCGACGGGGCCGTTCGTGGAAGGCGACTACGCCACCGATCCATACGACGGGCTGCCCTGCGACGGCCCCGACCCCGACCTCGCCCGCCAACTGCTCGCCGACGGCGGCTATCCCGACGGCTTCTCGATGGAGACGATCATCATCACCGGGGAGAGCGAGACGAACATCAACATCGCCCAGAACCTGCAGGCCCAGCTCGCCGACGTCGGTGTCGATCTCGAGCTCGTGCAGCTGGAGACGAACGTCTACGTCGACCGCTGGCTCGCCGCCGACTTCGACTCGGCGCTGTCCGAGAACAACTCCAACCCGGACCCGCATTCGACGTACTCGCGGTACTTCATCTCCGGCGCCAACTTCGAGAACGTCGGCGGGCTGAACTCAGCAAGCATGTGCGACGCCGCACCGACGTCGTCGGCACCTTCCCCAACGGAGCCGCCATCGTCCGCCTCGTCCGTGCCGTGCCCGCGCGTGCAGGAGCTGGACGAGCTGTTCGCCCAGGGTCTGGCCGAGACCGATCCCGAAGCCCGGGTGCCGATCTACGCCGAGATCTCGCGGATCCTGCTCGAAGAGTCCCCATGGGTGTGGCTGTACCAGGGCTACCGCTACCAGGTCCTGTCGCCCGACGTCGAAGGCTTCGTCCCCCATCCGACCGGTTCGTTGGCGTCGCTGCGGGAAGTCACCTTGGCTTCCGGCTGAGGGTCTGGGCGGTGCCCAGGAGTGGGAGGGTCTGGGCGGTGCCCAGGAATCGCGGAGCGGACGTGGACCGCGTCCGCGCCCTCGTCCAAACCGCGGTCGACGCCGGCGTCGTGCCGGGGGCCGTGGCCCATGTCCGCCACCGGGGCGACGTGGTGCTCCACGAGGCGTTCGGGTCGGCGAGCCTCGTCCCGCCGACCCGGCCGATGCTGCCGGACACGGTGTTCGACCTCGCTTCGCTCACCAAACCGCTCGTCGGCGCAGGCGTCGCCCTGGCCCTCGTCGACCGCGGCTGCTTCTCGCTGGACGAGGAGGTCACCGCCTGGTTGCCCGAGCTGGAGCAGTTCCGCGCCAAGGGTGTCACCTTGCGACGCCTCCTCGCCCACACTGCCGGCGTCACGGGGTGGCGGCCGGTGTACACCGCCGCCGTCGGCCTGGACGAGGTCGTGCGGGCGATCGGTGCCCTCGGCCTCGCCGCCGCGCCCGGTGCACGCTTCGAGTACAGCGATCTCGGGTTCATCCTCCTCGGGGCGGCCCTGGTCCGCGCCGGCGGGCAAAGCCTCCCCGAGCTCGCCCGCCAGCTGCTCTTCGAGCCGTGCGGCCTGAACCGCACCGGCTACGTCCCCGAAGGCCCGGAGGACGAGTTCGCCGTCACCGAGGAGGGCAACGCCTTCGAACGACGGATGGCCGACTGGGCGGGCCTGGACTTCGGCGGCTGGCGCACGACGTTCCGCCCCGGAGAGGTCAACGACGGCAACGCCCACTACGGCCTCGGCGGGGTCAGCGCCCACGCCGGACTGTTCTCCACCGCCGAGGACGTCGGCACGCTCGGGGAGATGTGGCTACGCCGCGGTGTTCACGGCGATCGTCAGGTTCTCTCAGCCGCCGCCGTCGACGTGGCCACCTCCGATCAGCTTCCGCCGGGAACTGCGCGACGCGGACTCGGTTGGGATCTTTGTCGGCGCGGCGATCCGCCGCTCGAGGAGATCCGCCGCGCCGACGCCGGGTACTTTCCGCCGGTGACCTCGCCGTTCACACCGCGATCGTCGGGTGAGCTGCTCAGCGCCTCGGCGTTCGGGCACACCGGGTTCACCGGCACGTCGGTGTGGATCGATCCCGAGATCGACGTCGTCGCCGTGCTGCTGACCAACGCGACCCATCCGCGGGTCGACCTCGACAAGCCCGTCAACGCCCTGCGGGCGCGCTTCGCCAACGCCGTCATCGCCGCGCTCGACCACGTGCCGGGGTAAGGGTGCTGACATGCTTCGCTATCTGATCCGCCGCCTGGCGGAGGCCGTGCTCACGCTGTTCGGCGTCGCCGTGCTCGTGTTCATCGTCATGCGCGTGCTGCCGGGCGACGAGGTCACGGCGCGCCTTGGTATCGAGTCGGGAACGCTCACCGACGCCCAGCGCGACTCCCTGGAGCGCTACTACGGCCTCGACCAGCCATTGTTCAGGCAGTTCTTCTCGTGGCTGGGGAGCGTGCTCACCGGCAACTTCGGCGTCTCCGTGACGAGCGGCCAGCCAGTGCGCAGCCTGATCGCCGAGGCGTTGCCGGTGACGATCGAGCTGGCCATCCTGGCGACGCTGCTCGGCGGCCTCGTCGGCGTGGCGATCGGCGTGTTCGCCGCGTCGCGGGTCGACCACTTCGGCGACGTCGCCGGGCAGGGCTTCGGCCTCCTCGGACTGGGCATCCCCAACTTCATCGTCGGCTCGACGATCATCGCCGTGCTGGCGACGAACTTCGCGTACTTCCCGTCGGCGGCCCGCTACGTCGGCTTCTTCGACTCGCCGGTCGAGAACCTGCAGCAACAGTTCTGGCCGGCCGTGACGTTGGCCATCGGTCTCGCCGCGGCGGTGATGCGCACGACGCGGTCGGCGTTCCTCGAGGCAGGGTCGCAGGACTTCGTGCGGACCGCCAAGGGCAAGGGCCTGACGGCTCGAAGGGTCCGCTGGCGGCACGTGCTGCACAATTCGGCGATCCCGATCGTGACCATCGTCGGCATCCAGTTCGGCTATCTCCTCGGCGGCACGGTGATCATCGAGGAGATCTTCGCCCTGCCGGGGATGGGCCGGCTCGTCCTCACCGGCATCGCCCAACGCGAGTACGCCGTCGTGCAGAGCAGCGTGCTCGTGATCGCCGCCCTGTTCGTCGTCGTCAACGTGGCGGTCGACCTGATCTACACACGCATCGACCCGCGGGTGCGGCTGACATGACGTCCATTGCGTTCCCCGGCCACGACATGGCCGAGGCTGGCCGCTCCTCGGCTGGCGCCTCGTCGCTCGTATCGGGAGCGTGAACTCATGACCGAGAGCGCGCTCGCCGTCGGTGTACCGGTCGAGTCGGCCACCCCCGCAGCAGGCCGCGGGCGGTTGCGCCGCCTGTGGTCATCACCTGCCGGCGTCGTCGGCGTGTTCATCGTCGCCGCGCTGGTCGTCATCTCGATCGCCGCCGCTCTTGGACTCACCCCCTACCCGCCGCTGGAACAGAACGTCGCCGACCGTTTCGCTCCACCGTCGACGGCGCACTGGATGGGCACCGATCAGTTCGGCCGCGATGTCGCGTCGCGGGTCATGGAAGGGATTCTCGCCTCGTTGCGCATCTCCGTGGTCGCTGTCGCCATCGCGGCGACGATCGGTTCGGCCGCCGGGATCGCCGCCGGCTTCTTCGGCGGATGGACCGACCGCGCCGTCGGACTCGTCACCAACATCATGTTCGCCTTCCCGGCGATCCTTCTCGCCCTTGCTGTCGTCACCGCTCTCGGACGCGGCTGGATGAACACGGTCATCGCCATCGCCGTCGTCTACACGCCGATCTTCGTACGCGTCGCCAGGGGCCCGGTGCTCAGTGTCCGCGAACTCGACTTCGTCAAGGCCGGCCGGGTGCTCGGATTCGGCCGCACCCGCCTGTTGCTGCGCCACGTCCTGCCCAACGTCACCGCACCGCTCGTCGTGCAGGTGGCGCTCGCCCTCTCGTGGGCGATCCTCACCGAATCGGCGCTGAGCTTCCTCGGCCTCGGCACGCAGCCGCCGGACCCCTCACTCGGGCTGATGGTCAGTGAGGCGCGGACGCTGGTGTCACGTGGCTGGTGGCTGATGGCGGCACCAGCGTCGGCGATCGTCGTCGCGGTCGTCGGCCTCAACCTCCTCGGTGACGGTCTGCGCGACGCTCTCGATCCGACCCGCTCGCCAAGGCGCTGACCGGACATGGACCGACACGACTTCGATCCCCCTGAATTGGCGGGCCTCGTGACCGAACGGCACCGTCCCGACCTCGCCGATCTTGACCTGCGCAGCACCGGCGACCTCGTCACGCTGATGGCCGAGGACCAGGCGTTGGCCATCGCGGCCGTCAACGCCAACGGCGTGCCCATCGCCGCGGCGATCGACGCCATCGTCGACCGGCTGCGCCTCGGCGGCCGGCTGATCTACACCGGCGCGGGGACCGCCGGCCGGATGGGCGTGCTCGACGCCGCCGAGTGCCCTCCCACGTTCAACACCGACCGCATCGTCGGTGTGATGGCCGGAAGCGCGGCGGCCCTCGAACGATCCCGCGAAGGAGCGGAGGACGACGCCGCAGCGGGAGCCGCCGATCTCGCGGCGCTCGGGGTCTGCGCCGACGACGCGGTCGTCGGCATCGCCGCGTCAGGCCGTACCCCGTACACCATCGGGGCGGTGCGCCATGGCACCAGCGTCGGCGCCCTGACGGTCGGCATCTCTTCCAATCCGGACGCCGAGCTGAGCCGTTTCGTCGACCATCCGATCGAGCTCGTCAGCGGACCGGAGGTCATCACCGGCTCGACCCGGCTGAAGGCCGGCACCGCCCAGAAGGTCGTGCTCAACATCATCTCGACCGTGGCGATGGTCCGCCTCGGCAAGACGTTCGGCAACTTGATGGTCGACATGCGGGCGACCAACGTCAAACTGCGCGATCGAGCCAGGCGAATCGTCGTCGCCGCCACGGGTGCTTCGACGGAGGCCGCGGCGTCGGCGCTGGAAGCTGCGGGAGGTGACGTCAAAGCGGCGATCGTCGTGCTGCTCACGGGTGTCGACCCGGGCACGGCCATCGACCGCCTCGGCGCCGCCGGCGGCGACGTGCGCGCCGCTCTGGGGCCGCGATGAGGGTCGTCGGGATGATCAGCGGCACGTCGATGGACGGCATCGACGTCGCTGTCGCCGACCTGCAGTTCGTCGGCGACACGGTCGAGCTGCGCCCGCTCGGGGCGGCGACCCACGACTACGCAGCGGACTTACGGGCAGCCCTCGGCGCCGTCATGCCACCGGCGGCGACGACGGCCGAGGAGATCTGCCGGCTGGACACGTTCGTCGGCCAGGCGTTCGCCGAGGCGGCACGGGCGGCCGTCGATCGCTTCGGCGGCGGTGCGGTCGACCTCATCGTGTCGCACGGCCAAACGATCTTCCACTGGGTCGATCCCGAGGGCCGGGCCCGCGGCGGTCTGCAGCTCGGCCAGCCGGCCTGGATCGCCGAAGCAACCGGCGCTCCAGTCGTCGCCGACGTGCGAGCGCGCGACATCGCCGCCGGCGGGCATGGTGCACCGCTGGCCAGCACGCTCGACGAACTGCTGCTCGGCGGGTCGAAGGAGATCGCCGGGGCGCTCAACCTCGGCGGGATCGCCAACATCACGATCGTCGGCAGCGGCGCGCCGACGCTGGCCTTCGACATCGGGCCGGCGAACGCCCTGATCGATGCCGCGGTCAGCGCGGCGAGTGGTGGGGCCGAGGCCTTCGATCGCGACGGCATCCGCGCCAGCCGGGGACGAGTCGACGCGGCACTGTTGGAGCGACTCCTCGCCGATCCGTACTACCGCCGGCCGCCGCCGAAGTCGACGGGCAAGGAGTTGTTCCACGGCGCCTACCTGTTCGAGCACGTCGCGGCGGTCGGGACGCTCGAACCCGACGACATCGTCGCCACGGCGACCGCCCTCACGGCGATCACCGTCGCCGACGTGTGCCGCGAGTTCGGCATCGAGCGCCTGGTCGTGTCCGGCGGCGGCGTCGACAACCCGACGCTGATGGAACGGCTCGGTGCCGAGCTGCCAGGGGTGGCGATCGCCCCGATCGACGGCTACGGGATCCCTGCCGCGGCCAAGGAGGCCTACCTGTTCGCCCTCATCGGCTTCCTCACGGTGCACGAGCTACCCGGCAGCGTCGCCTCGGCGACGGGAGCGGCCAGCCCGGCTGTGCTCGGCTGTGTGCTGCCCGGCCGCCACGGGTTCCCGGACATCGTTCGGCGAACGTCACCGCCGACACGGCTCGTCGTGATCACATGAACGAAGCGGTTCTTTCGGTTCATGGCCTGACTACGGTGCTGCACCTCGACGGCGGGCCGGTGACCATCGTCGACAGCGTCGACTTCGAAGTGCGCGCCGGCGAAACCGTCGCGCTCGTCGGCGAGTCGGGTTGCGGCAAGTCGCTGACGATGCTGTCGGTGATGGGTCTGCACCCCGTGCCGCCGGCGGAGATCGTTGCCGGCCAGGTGCTCCTCGACGGCCGCGACGTGCTGACGCTGGATGAGGCCGGCCAGCGCGCCGTCCGCGGCGCCGAGATGGCGATGGTCTACCAGGACCCGATGACGTCGCTGAACCCGCTGATGCGCGTTGGCGAGCAGATCGCCGAGGTGCTGCGCGCCCACGGGAAGTCGCGCAAGGAGGCCGAGGCGCGCACCGTCGAGGTGCTCGCCGATGTCGGCATCCCGCGGCCCGCTCGGGCGGCGCGGGCGTACCCCCACGAGTTCTCCGGGGGTATGCGCCAGCGGGTGGTCATCGCCATGGCCCTCGCCCTGCGGCCCAAGGTGTTGATCGCCGACGAACCGACGACGGCCCTCGACGTGACGATCCAGCAGCAGATCATCGCCCTCGTCGGCCAGCTTCGCGAACAGCTGTCGATGGGCGTCGTGTGGGTGACCCACGATCTCGGCGTCGTCGCCCGGGTGGCTCAGCGGGTGCTTGTGATGTACGCCGGACATGTCGTCGAGGAGGGACCGACCGCGGCGGTGTTCGCCGCTCCCGAGCACCCCTACACGGCCGGTCTGCTGGCGGCGATCCCGCCGGTAAGGGGGTCGAGCGCCACCCGCTGCGGCAGATCCCGGGCGCGCCGCCCGACCCGTCGAGGATGCCCGACGGGTGTCCGTTCGCACCGCGCTGCCCCAACGCGGTCGAGCGCTGCCGAACCGAGATGCCCCCGCTCACCGACCGCCCCGGCAGCCGCGCCGCCTGCTGGGTCGATCCCGCCGACTGGAACGGCCCGCGTGGCCGGGAAACACCATGAAAGGCGGGCGTGACGATGCGAGGGAGCGAGCGCCAGCGAGCGAACGGCCAGCGACGGCCTGCGTGGCCGGGGAACGCAATGAAGGGGCGGGCGTGAGGTGAGCGAGCCAACCGAGCCGCTGCTCGTCGCCACCGACTTGACCCGGCAGTACCCGGTGCGCGGTACCAGTCAGGTGCTGACGGCGGTGGCCGGCGTGTCCCTCGCCCTGCGGCGCGGGGAGACGCTGGGGATCGTCGGTGAGTCAGGCTGTGGGAAGTCGACGCTCGCCCGCCTACTCGTCCGTCTCGACGACCCGACCTCCGGACACATCGAGCTGGACGGCCGCGACGTCACGGCGCTCGGGCATCGGGCCCTGGCCGGGTTCCGTCGCCGCGTGCAGATGGTGTTCCAGGACCCGTACGCCTCGCTCAACCCGCGGATCACGGTCGGTCGCACGCTCGACGAGGTGCTCGTCGTGCACCGCCTCGGGGGCCGCAGCGACCGGCGGCGGCGGGTCGCCGAGTTGCTCGACCTCGTCGGCCTGCCCGACCGATTCGCCGGCCGCTATCCGCACCAGCTGTCGGGCGGGCAGCGTCAGCGCGTCGGCATCGCCCGCGCCCTCGCCGTCGAGCCGCAGATCGTCGTCCTCGACGAACCGTTGTCGGCGCTCGATGTTTCCGTGCAGTCGGGGATCATGAACCTGCTCACGGAGTTGCGCGACGAGCTGGGCGTCGCCTACGTGTTCATCTCCCACGACCTCGGCATGGTGCGCCACCTCTCCGACCGCGTCGCCGTGATGTACCTCGGTCGGGTGGTCGAGCTCGGTCCGTGGGAACCGGTGTCCGACGATCCGCGGCACCCGTACACGCGGGCGCTGCAGGAGGCCGTGCCGATCGCCGATCCGGCGGTCGAAGCGGCGCGCCACGTGGAGACGCTGGTCGGCGAAGTCCCCGACCCCGCGAACCCTCCGGCAGGCTGCCCGTTCAACCCCCGATGCGGACTCGCCGAGGAGGTCTGTCGGGAGGTCCGGCCGGAGCTCGTGGATCTCGGCGGTGCCCACGAGGTCGCCTGCCACGTCGCGGTTCGTGAAGCGGGGGTGTCGGAGATCGGCCTCGCCGAGCGACGAACGGGATGATGGCGACGCCGCCGGCCTTCGAGCCGGACCCCGGAATGGGGCTGCTCGGGCTCTATGACGTCGCGTTGCCCCAGGTCTACGGCTACCTGCTGCCGCGTTGTGGAAGCCGGACTCTCGCCGAGGACCTCACCGCCGAGTCGTTCCTCGCCGCCGTGGCGGCCACGCGCAAGCCGGACCCGCCGGCCCTGAGCATCCCCTGGTTGATCGGCGTCGCCCGCCACAAGCTCGTCGACCACTGGCGACGGCGGGAGCGCGAGGAACGCAACCTGCAGTTGGCCTACGACAGCGATCCGGTGAGCGACGACCCGTGGGACGAGCGGCTCGACGCCCTCAGGGCACGCGACGTGTTGGCCTCCCTCGGACCACATCACCGGGCGGCGCTCACGCTGCGATACGCCGACGGGTTGCCGGTGTCCGAGGTCGCCGAGCACCTCGGCCGCACGGTGCACGCCACCGAGGCGTTGCTGGTGCGCGCCCGCCGGGCATTTCGCGTGAGCTACGAGGATGGCGAGGGGGCCGACGATGTCTGACGCCTTCGATGTCCTGGGAACTCCCATCGAGCCGATCGATCCGGACCCGGCGTTCGCGGCCCGCCTGCGCACCCAACTGCAAGACGCCCTGCTGTCCACCGTCAACCCCCGAGGAGGAGGCCCACCAATGTCCGAGACTGAGCTTCACGAGACTGATGACTTCACCGTCACCGACGTCGGCGACGATGCCGTCTGGCCGCCGGCACTCACGCCGTACATCTCGGTGCGCGGCGCCCGCCAGGCCATCGACTGGTACACCGAGGTCTTCGCCGCCCGCCTGCGCGGCGGGCTCTACGAAGGCCCCGATGGCTCGATCGGCCACGCCGAACTGGCCATCGGCGATGCCGTACTGATGCTGTCCGATCCATGGCTGGAGGGCGGGATCGACGCACCCGAGCCGGGTGCGGCGCACAGCCACTCGCTGCACCTCCAGGTCGACGACGTCGACGGCACCGTGCGTCGAGCGGCCGACGAGGGCGCCGAGATCGTCCGTCAGCCCGCCGACGAGCCGTACGGTCGAGTGGCCACACTGATCGACCCGTTCGGTCACCGGTGGATGCTCAACCAGCCGCCGCGCTCGGCGACCCGGGTCGCTCACGGCGACATCGGCTACGTCACGCTGGCCGTTCCTGACGACGAGCGGGCCAAGGCGTTCTATGGCGCCGTCCTCGGCTGGCAGTTCTCGCCGGGCAACGTCCCGCGGGGCTGGCAGGTCGAGGGACGCACACCGATGTTGGGCGTCGGGGGCGGCGCGACGACCGGCGGGGCAACCCTGTGCTACCGCGTCGCCGACATGACTGCTGCCATCGAGCGCGTGCGCAACGCCGGCGGCGAGGCCAACGATCCCCAGCCGCAGCCCTATGGCCTGCTCGCGTACTGCACCGACGACCAGGGCATCGATTTCCAACTCTGGCAACCCACCGACTGACCACCGGGCGCGGCGCCCGCCCCGTCCCTCGATCTGGGGAAGATCGGTGTCAATCCACGATCTGGGGAAGATTCGTATCAGGCCCTGACACGAACCTTCCCCACATGCGCTCGTGACACGAATCTTCCCCAGATGGTGGGGGTGGGGCGAGGGTCTACGCGGACCGCAGACGGCGTGTGCCGGAAACGACGAACACGGCGGCGAACAGCGCCGCTCCGACGAGCACGATCGCCGGCCCGGACTGCACGTCGAGGTGGTAGCTGGCGTTCATCCCGACGAAGCCGGTCGTCGCCCCGAGGGCCGTGGCGACGAACAGCATGCGGTGGAACGAGTCGGTGAGCATCCGGGCGACGGTTGCCGGAATGACGATGCTGGCGGCCACGAGGGTGGCGCCGAGGACCTGCATCGTGGCCAGGATCGTGACCGCCAGGACGAGCATCAGCAGGGCGTCGATGCGGGCGGTGTGCAGGCCGGAGGCCTGGGCGACCTCGGGGTCGAACGTCGTGAACAGCAGTGGGCGATAGGTGAAGAACACAACTCCGGCGACGAACACAGCGACGACGAAGATCGCCACGACGTCGAGGTTGTCGACGCCGAGGATGCTGCCGAACAGGGCGGCGTCGAAGCTGTCGCCGCGCCGCCCGAAGATGGCGAAGAGGGCCAGGCCGAGGGCGAACGAGGCGGTCGTGATCACGCCGATCGCGGCATCGGCGCCGATCGTGCGGCGCCTCGTGACACCACCGATGAGCAACGCCGAGGCGACACCCCACACCCCGGCACCGAGCACGAAGTTGATGCCCAGCAGAGCGCTGGCGGCGAACCCTCCGAAGATGGCGTGGGACAGGCCGTGGCCGATGTAGCTCATCCCCTTGAGCACGACGAACACGCCGACGAGCCCGCACAGGCCGCCGGCGACGGTGGCGACGATCACCCCGTTGCGAAAGAACTCGAAGTCGTAGGGCTGCAGGAGGTCGCCCATGTCAGGCGCTCTCCCGACGGAGGGGGATGACGTCGGCACCGACGTGGCGATGCGAGTCGACGACGACCGGCATCCCGGCATGTTCGAGGACCTCGATCGGCGCACCGAAGGTGCGCTCGAGGATGTCCGGCGTGAGCACGGTCCGCGGTGGGCCGGAGCCGATGACACTGGTGTTGAGACACACCAGGTGCGGGAGGTGGGCGGCGATGCCGTTGAGATCGTGCGTGGTCAGGACGATCGCCAGCCCGTCGCCGTACAGGTCGCCGAGCAGATGAAGGATCTCGTGGCGGGTCCGGAAGTCGACACCAGAGGTCGGCTCGTCCATCAGCAGGAGTTGCGGTCTGCTGAGCAACGCCCGGGCGACGAACACTCGCTGCTGCTGGCCCCCCGACAGCTGACGGATGTGGCGGCGGGCGAGCCCACCGATCTCCAGACGTTCGAGCACGTCGTCGACCTCCGCCTGCTCGGCCCGGCTGCGCCACGGCCACAGGCGACCGCCGGTGCGGGCCATCAGCACGCACTCGCTGACCGTCACCGGGAAGTTCCAATCGACCGTCTCCACTTGGGGGACGTAGCCGACGCGCAGCCCAGCGGCGCGGCGAACCGTGCCGGACCGCGGTTGCCCAGCGCCGAGGAGCACTCGCAACAGCGTCGTCTTGCCCGAGCCCGACGGTCCGACGACCCCGGTGAACTGGCCAGCAGCGATTCGCAGGTTGATGTCGACGAGGGCGGGGGAGTCGCCGTACGACAACGACACGCGCTCCAGCCGGACCAACTCGGGGGAATCGGCCGCGGAAATCATTGCGGGTACATGGCCTCGTCGGGGGCGACGTTGCGGACCTCGATGGCCTCCAGCGCGGCGGGGTCGCCACCGAGCGCCGTGACCATCGTGATGTAGTCGAACAGCATCAGGCCGAGCCACGAGTGCTCGGCATCGCCCGGCTCTCCTGGCAGGTCGTCGTCGCGCAGCACGTCGACGTACTCGACGTCCGCTTCCCGACCGATCTGCTCGAGTACCGGGCTGGGGAACACCTCGGACCCGAAGATCGCCGGCACGCCCTCCGCTTCGACCTGCTCGATCAGCTCGGCAACCTCGCGCGGCGTCGGATCCTCGAAGTCCGCCACCTGAATCGCTCCGATCACGTCCCAGTCGTACTCCTCGGCGAAGTACGCGTAGGCGTCGTGGTACGTGAGCAGCTTGCGTACCGGCACGGTGGCGAACGACTCGCGCATCGCGGCGTCGAGTTCGTCGATCAGGGCGGCGAAGGCGGCGTAGTTGGCGGCGAAATAGTCGGCGTTGTCGGGGTCGCGCGCCGACATGTCGTCGCGCACGATCTCGGCGTAGCGCAGCGCCATCGGCGGGTTGGTCCACAGGTGCGGATTGGGCTTGTTTCCGTCCTCGGGGAACGAGAAGTCGTAGACGTAGTCGTCCTCGGCGATCGTCTGCCCGCCGAGCTCGACGATCTCGGCGTCGTCGGCGAGGTTGGCCTCGGCGAGCTCCCGCGTCGGTTCCTCGAGTTGCAGGCCGTTGAGGTAGACGACGTCTGCCGTCGACAGCAGCTCGGCGACGCTCGGTTGCGGTTCGAACGTGTGCGAGTTGGTCCCCTCGGGCACGATGCCCTCGACGTCGGCCCGGTCTCCGACGACGTTGGCCACGATGCTCGTGAGCGGGGCCACCGTCGTCGCGATGAGCAAGCGGGCGTCGTCCTCGTCGGCCGCGGGGGACAAGCCGGCGACATGGCCGCCGGCAACGATCAGGGCAGCGGCGAGGGCCGTGGTGGTCGGACGCATCGTTCGCCGACCTTATTGCAAATGGGTACTTGTTGCGAACAACACGCACCAGGGAGCAGTTTGCACGAGCGGGTGATCGGTAGCCTCGGTGACGTGGCGACCACCCGCGGACCGAGGAGATCGTCGAGCGACTGCGCCGCGGCGGCGGACGGATGACCAGGCCGCGCCGCATGGTCATCGACGCCCTCGTCCAGGGTCCCGGGCACCACATGACGGCGGCGGACATCGTGGCCGCCGTCCGCACCGACGACCCCGAGTTCTACGAGAGCACCGTGTACCGGACGCTCGATCTGTTGCTCGAGCTCGGCATCGTGGAGCGGGTCCAGCTCGGGCCCGGTGGCGCCGTGTTCCACCTTCCCCATCGTCCCCACCACCACTTGGTGTGCGAGCACTGTGGCGACGTCCTGGAGATCCCGGCTGACCTTCTCGACGACCTCACCGCCCAACTCCGCGCCGAGCACGGATTCCGTCTCCGGACCTCGGCGTCGACACTGGTCGGGTCGTGTGCCCGATGCGCGGCAGCATCGACGCAACCGGGATGACGGGTGGCCGCGGTTCACGGCGATAGTTCGGAGCGGCGCGCCCGCCGGATGACCGGCTGAGACGGACGCCACGGATCGAGTCCGGTGGCCCGGGATAGGGTCGGACGCCTATGGCATCCGCTTCCACGTTCCCCCCGCTCGACGGCTCGGCACCGAAGACCCAGAAGTTCTCGGCGCCGCCCGACCTGGGCATCGATCCCGCCAAGCGCTACACGGCGACGATCGATACGTCGCTCGGCGAGCTCGTCGTCGCCCTTGATGCGGCCAATGCGCCCCAGACCGTGAACAACTTCGTGTTCCTGGCCCTCCACCACTACTACGACGGCGTCATCTTCCACCGCATCATCAACGGGTTCATGTGCCAGGGCGGCGACCCGACCGGCACCGGGACCGGTGGCCCCGGCTACCGCTTCGACGACGAGTTGCCCAAGCCGGGGCGCTACGAGATCGGCTCGGTGGCGATGGCCAACGCCGGGCCGCACACCAACGGCAGCCAGTTCTTCATCGTGTCCGGGTCGAGCGGCGTCGGGCTGCCGCCGCTGTACAGCCTGTTCGGCAAGGTCGTCAAGGGTCTCGACGTCGTCGACGCCATGCAACGGGTCACCACCGATTCGCGGGACCGACCCCACGAGGACGTGGTGATCAACGCGGTGACGATCTCCGAGTCAGATGACTGACGGCGGACGATGACGAGCTCTGTGCTGGCCGGTCGCACGGCGATCGTGTCGGGAGCGAGTCGCGGCATCGGCGCGGCGATCGCCCGGTCGCTCGATGCGGCGGGCGCCCGCGTGGCGCTACTCGCCCGCAGCAAGGACAAGCTGGACGAGGTCGCCGCCACGCTGACCAACGATCCCGTCATCGTCGTCGCCGACCTCGGCACCGTCGAAGGACCGGCCGCTGCTGCCGAGCAGGCGATTGCCGCGTTCGACGGGCGCGTCGACGTTCTCGTCAACAACGCCGGAGCAGCCCTCCGCAAGCCGAGCGACGAGCTGACCGCCGACGAGATCCAGCAGATCCTCGATGTCAACGTCCGTGGCGTGCTGCTGCTCACCGTCGCCGTGCTGCCGGCGATGCTCGCCGCCGGTTCCGGCTCGATCGTGTCGCTGAGCTCGATCAGCGCACGTCGAGGCACGCCGCGGCGCGCCGTGTACGCCGCCAGCAAGGCGGCGATCGACGGAATGACGCGGGGCCTGGCGATGGAGTACGGGCCACGCGGGATCCGGGCCAATGCCGTGGCCCCCGGCGTCGTGCCGACCGATCTGTGGGTCGAGCATCTCGCCAAGCCAGGTGTCGCCGATGAGGTGCTGGCGACGATCCCGACGCGGCGGCTCACCGACGCCGAGGAGGTCGCCGACGTGGTCACGTTCCTGGCTTCCGACGCGTCGCGGTCGATCACCGGTGAGACGATCTCGACCGATGGCGGGATGTACGCCACCCTCAACATCTACCCCACGGTGTGAGTTTGAGGACGCCTCTTGTCCACAAACAGTGCCAACGTGGCACGGTGCCCCCGCCGCGCCCTGATCGACCATGACGACTCGCCTGTCCGCTGACGCCGCCCGGCGCATCGCCCTCGCCGCCCAGGGCTTCACCCGCCCACGGCCGAGCGGGCGAGTGACCCGCCAACACCTTCGTCGGGTGTTCGACGACATCGGGCTGATCCAGGTCGACTCGGTCAACGTCCTCGTGCGCAGCCAAGAGCTGCCCCTGTTCGCCCGGCTCGGCGCCCATCCCCGCACCCTGATTCCCGATGCCGTCGCGGCCGGCGAGTTGTTCGAGTACTGGGCGCACGTCGCCTCGATCGTGCCGAGCAAACACCTCCCGCTGTTTCGCTGGCGGATGGCGGCGATGGTCGACGGTCGCTATGCCCGGCACTTCACGCAGCGCCGTCCCGGCATGTTGGAGAAGGTGCTCGACCAGGTTCGCGACCGTGGTCCGCTGGCGATTGGCGATGTCGAGGGCCGGGTCCGCAATCCCGGCACGTGGTGGAACTGGGACGACGCCAAGCTGGCCCTGGAGATCCTCTTCGACCAAGGTGTCGTCACCGTCACCCGGCGCCCGAACGACTTCGCTCGGCTGTACGACCTCATCGAGCGTGTCGTCCCCGACGAGGTTCTCGCCGCTGCACCGATCCCGGAACCTGACGCTCGGCAACAGCTGTTGCTGCTCGCCGCCCGTTCGCTCGGCGTCGCCACGCTCAAGGATCTCGGCGACTACTACCGACTGAACGCGACGACGCTCAAGCCCATCGTCGAAGGGCTGGTGGCCGACGGCTCGCTGATCGCCGTCGAGGTCGACGGATGGAAGAAGCCGGCGTTCCTGCATCCCGCGGCCGCCGCGCCTCGACGGGTCACCGGACGCGCGCTGCTGTCGCCGTTCGACTCACTGATCTGGTTCCGCGAACGCACCGAGCGCCTGTTCGCGTTCAACTACCGGATCGAGATCTACACACCGCAACCGAAGCGGATCTACGGCTACTACGTGTTGCCGTTCCTCCTCGATGGCCAACTCGTAGGTCGGGTCGATCTCAAGGCCGACCGTGGCGCTGGGGTCCTGCGAGTCCAGGCCAGCTGGGTCGAGGACGATCTCGACAACCCCCTCGACCGCCCGGCAGTCGCCGAGCAGCTGGCCGCCGAGCTCGCCGAGATGGCCGGCTGGCTGGGTCTCGATGGCGGAGTTGTCGCCGCGGCGCGAGGCAATCTCGCCAAGGAGCTGCTCAGTGCGCCTAACGTGATGCCGATTGTCGAACCCGACGCGTAGCGCACTCCCCGACGACGAAGACCCCGCCAACGAGTCGCCGCAGCCGTTGCGAGTAGCAACTGACGCGGTGGCCGGTGTTGGCGGCACAGGCGCGCCACTCAGCCGGCGGATGCCGCGCTGGGTCGTCCCGGCGACGATCATCTTCTGGTTCGGTGCCCTCGCCGCCCTCGTGGTGCGGGCAATCTGGGCGCGCCTCGACGACCTCGTCGTCCTTCTGGCGATCTCCCTGTTCCTGTCCCTGGCCATCGAGCCGGGCGTCAACCGCCTGTCACGCCGCGGTTGGCGGCGCGGTTCGGCGACGGCGCTGATCCTGTTCGGCGTCGTGATCATCTTCTTGCTGTTCGTCGCCGCCATCGGGACGCTCGTCGGTTCGCAGATCGCCGAACTGTTGACCAACACCGAGCGCTACATCACTCGTACGGTGCGATTCCTCAACGACACGTTCGGCTTCAACATCAATGCCCAGGAAGCCATCGACGCATTCAACAACCCCGACGGGGCAGTCCAGCAGTTCATCGAGGACCAGCAGGACGACGCCCTGGCGTTGTCGGTCGCCGCCCTCGGCTGGTTGTTGCAGCTGTTCTCGGTGATCCTGTTCACGTTCTACCTCGTCGCCGACGGTCCTCGGTTGCGGCGGTCGATCTGCACGAGGCTGACCCCTGACCACCAGGAACGGGTCCTGCAGACGTGGGAGCTGGCGAGCACGAAGACCGGCGGCTACCTGTACTCCCGCGCCCTGCTGGCGCTGTTGTCGACGTTGTTCCACTGGATCGTGTTCCAGTCGGTCGGTACCGCCGCCCCGATCGCCCTTGCCCTGTGGGTCGGGATCGTCAGCCAGTTCCTGCCAGTCGTCGGTACGTACATCGCCGGCGTACTCCCGGTGGTCATCACGTTCCTCGACTCACCGCTCAAGGCGCTGATCGTTCTGATTGCCATCGTCGTCTATCAGCAGATCGAGAACTATGTGTTCGCACCGCGCATCACGGCACGGACGATGCAACTGCACCCGGCGCTGGCGTTCGGATCGGCGCTCGCCGGGGCGGCCCTGCTCGGCGCCGTCGGCGCCGTGCTCGCCTTGCCGGCGGCGGCAATGGCTCAGGCGGTCGTCTCCGAGCTGGGGACGCGGCACGTCGTCGTCGACAGCCACTTGACCACCGTGGTCGAGCCACGCCGCAAGCGCCGCCTCGGTGACTGGTTCGGCTCCGACGACGAGCAGAGCCCGGCGCGCCGCGGCTGGAAGCGCCGCTGATGTTGCCCGGTGCGGTGGTGCCGATCGCCGAGACGACGCGCAGTGGGGTGGTCGAGTCGCTGCACTTCGGCGCCGTGGTCGCCCTCGATGCCGACGGGATGACCGCGTGGTCGGCTGGCGACCCACACATCGACGTCTACCCTCGCTCGGCACTCAAGCCACTGCAGGCCCAGGCGATGGTCGACGCCGGGTTCAGCGCCGACGCCGACGAGCTCGCCGTCGCCGCCGCCAGCCACAACGGGGAACCGGTTCACCTCGATGTCGTCCGGCGGATCCTCGCCAACGCCGGCCTCGACGAGGGCGCCCTCGGCAACACCGCAGCGTTGCCGCTCTCGCCACCCGTGGCCGCGGACGTCCTGCGGGCCGGCGGTCGGCCATCGCCGCTGCTCCAGAACTGCAGCGGCAAACACGCCGCGATGTTGTCGACGTGCGTGGCCAACGGGTGGGAGATCGACAGCTACCTGGAGTTCGACCACCCCGTGCAGAAGCTGATCGATTCGTACATCGCCGCGGCGGCCGGCGGGATCAGTCACACCGGTGTCGACGGCTGTGGTGCACCGACGGCGATGGTCACGCTCGTCGGCCTGGCGTTCGCCGTGCGGACGTTGGCGATCCGCCGGACGGAGGTGTACGAGGCGATGTCCACGCATCCGCACCTCGTCGCCGGGACCGGTCGGGAGGACACCGCCCTGATGCGCGCCGTGCCGGGCCTGTTGGCCAAGGGCGGTGCCGAGGGGGTCCACGTCGTCGCCCATCCCGACGGTCGAGCCGTCGCCGTGAAGGTCGCCGACGGATCCGAACGCGCTCGAGTGCCGGTGATGCTGGCGGTGATGCGCTTGCTCGGCTTCGACGTCGACGGGCTGCCCATGCCGTCGATCCTCGGCCACGGCCGCCCGGTCGGCGAAGTCCGCTCGCTCGTCGGCACCACCACCCCGTAGCCATCCACCCCGCCCGATCTGGGCGGCCTGCGATTCATTGGTCGATCTCCGGACGCCAGCGTCATCACAGACGCCAAAGAACGGGCGATGTCGCCGGCTACAGCTAGTAGGCCGGCGGGTTCTCGCCGATGCGCTCGAACTTCGGCGGGCGGCGCTGGAGGTACGACTGCACACCCTCTTGGAAGTCGCCGCGGCTGAAGCTGGCGACCATCAGCCGCTCGGCGTCGGTGCCGGCGTCGCCGAGCCCGCGGTGGAGGTCGAGATACACCTGCCGCTTGATCACGGCGATCGACGTCGGCGAGCAGCGCTCCGCGAGGTTGACGAGATAGTCGCGTACGGTCGGCAGGAGCTCGTCGGGCGCCACGGCGCGGTTGACCAGCCCGATCCGCTCGGCTTCCTCACCGCCGACCTTGCGCGCCGAGAACAACAGGTCGAGGGCATGGGCCGGGCCGACGAGGCGCGAGAGCTGCCAGGCGATGCCCCACTCGGCGATCAGCCCACGTTGGGCGAACGACGTCGTCACCACGGCCGACGTGCTCATCCAACGCAGATCGCAGGCCAGCGCCACGGGTACGCCCATCCCGGCGACGGCCCCGTTGATCGCGGCGACGACCGGTTTGGCCATCGACATCAGGTAGGTGTACGTGCCGCGCAGGTCGGCCCCGGCGTCCGGATCTCCGGGCGTGGCGACGCTGGCGCCGATGATCTGGCCGGCCGCCCGCTCACGCGACCCGCCGTCACCGTCGGGATCGGTGACCTCGGCGAGCATCCCGAGGTCGGCCCCGGCGCACCAACCCCTTCCGGCACCCGTGATGACGATGCCCACCACCGCCGGGTCGCGCTCGGCTTCGCCGAGAGCCGCGGCGACCTCGTGACCCATGCGGGCCGTCCAGGCGTTGAGCTGGTCCGGTCGGTTGAGCGTGATCGTGGCGACCGGATCGTCGACCTCGTAGAGGATCTGCTCGAAGGCGGTGGTCATCCCCGTGTTGTAGCCCGACGGGCCGCCGTTCCTCGCAGCGAGCCGCCGATCACCGGTGGGCGAAGAGGTCGCGCAGCAGGGCGACCTCGGCGAGATGGTGGATCGCCTCACGGTTGATGTGCAGTACGAGGCCGACCATCGGGCTCGCCTGCCACGAGCCTTCGGCCGGACCGACCGGCCTGGCCAGCCCCTCGCTGTCGAGGGCCATTGACGCCATCAACCCACGACGCGTACACGGCGTCGAGATTGTGGAGGGCGGTCGCCGCGTCGCCGGGGTAGTCGTAGCTCGGGTAGTCGATCGGCGGGCCGCCGAAGTGACTGGCGGCGCGTGCCCCGAAGACGCCGATGGTGACGTGGGCGAGCCGCCAGGCGATCGTCGTGACTGGGGGTGGGTCGGGTTCCGGGACGGCGAAGTCGCAGGTGAACTCCCCGGATCCGGCCTGGATCGGCGCCGAGCCGGACTCCCGCGGGCGAACGTTCCAGCAGCCCGGCACCGGCTCCCAGCGGTACTCCTCGTCGGTCAGCCCGTCGAGCCGGGGGCGGGCGAAGTGGCGCCAGTGCCAGTCGAGCTGCTCGACGAGTTGCCCGTGCCAATCCACCACCGCTGCTGCGTCGTCGTCCATGCCCGGAGGCTGCCACGGTTTGCGGACGATTGGTGACCGCAACGCCGGAAGCCGGCCACGTCGGTGACATGGCCGGCTTCCGATCCCCCCATGAAGGGGCTGCTCAGCGCACGGTCTTCGTCGAGCGCAGGTGGAAGAACCCGAGCACGACGAGGATGACCATCGCCGCGGCGGCGATGAAGGCGACGGTGGCCGCGATTCCGGCGATGTTGCCGATCGTCGACCAGGCGAACGTCGACAGCAGCAGGCCGCGCAACGTCTCACCGCGGAACAGCGAGTCGCGCTGGCCGGTGATCTCGTCGACCGTTGCCTGCAACTCGGCGACCGTGGCGTCGTCTTCGCCGGCGTCTGTGGCCTCCGTCAGGGCTGCCCGCGCTTCGCTTTGCGGGCCGCCGAGCTCGGCGTAGGTGAGGCCATCGGCGATGCCTTCGAGGTGGCCGTCGATGAAGCCGGCGTAGGCCTCGGCCTCGGCGCCGGTCGTGACCTGCTCGTCGGCGTACTTGACGAGGTCGTCGCGTCCTTCTTCCTCGAGCGACGCTTGGTCCGGGAAGAAGATGTTCTGCGACGACAGCTCGTCGCTGACATAGTCGTCGGCGAAGTTGCTGCCCCACGTGAGCAGACCTCCGGCGATTGCCAACACTGCTGCGATGACGATCCCGGCAGCGATCAGCACCACATCGATCGTGCGGCGGCGGATCACCACGGCATCGGCAACGGGGGCCGGTGAGCCGGTCACTGGCATGGTCGCGTCGGGGGGAGCGACCTGTTCCCTGTCCATCAGTTTCACTGATCCATCTCCTGTCTCGTGGTGCCCGTTGGGCACCTGCGGTCACTTTCGAACCTACGAACTCGAGTGAGCGTGGCGCCCGGGCCGAAGGTCCCAAGTCGCCCGCGCAGAGTCCTTTCGTGTCACTCGGCGCTCCGGCGCGATGCAGTGATGCCGGCTCGCCGCACGCTGGAATCGACGACCTCGAAGCGCCGTCCGGTGAGGTCCTCGGGCTCGATGCGCACGAAGCGGTGCTTGGGTGCGGCGTGCCAGGGGAACAGCGGGAGGTCGAGGGCTTCGAAGACGTCTTGCATCCGTTCGATCTCGATCGCCCGGCCCCTGATCACGACGCTCCACGCCTCACCGGCCTCGGCGTCGTAACCGTCGACTTCGAAGGCGACGGCCTCGCCGAGCACGGCGGCGGCGAGCTTGGTTCCTTCGGCCGTGCGGAACACGACGGTCCCGTGGTCGACGACGAAGTTCACCGGAAAGATGTCCGGGCGATTGCCGATCGACACCGCCAGGCGGCCGACGTCCGACGACCGCAGCAGTTCCCAACAGACGTTGGCCTCGAGGATCGTGATACCCAGACGGTCGGTTGCCATGGGTCAACGTTCTGCCTCCGGCGTTCCCGGTGCAAGGGACCAAGGTCCCGGACGTGGGGGCCGACGGGCGACGCACCGCCGCTCGCCCGGAGTGCTAGCGGTCGTGGCGGTCGAGGTGGCGGGCGGCGTACACGGCCGCTTCGGTGCGCCGGGCCATCCCCATCTTGGAGAGCACCGAGGTCACATAGTTCTTGATCGTCTTCTCGGCAAGGTACATGCGGGCGGCGATCTGACGGTTGGTCAGGCCTTCCGCCAACAGGACGAGGACGTCGTGCTCCTGGGGGCTGAGCCTGGCAATCCGTTCGTCCTGGTCGGGCCCCCGTCGCAGTCGTTCGAGGACCCGTGCCGTGACCGCCGGGTCGAGCAGGTTCTGACCGGCGGCCACGCGGCGGACGGCATCGACGAGGTCGGTCGACCGGATCTGTTTGAGCACGTAGCCGGCCGCTCCGGCCATGATCGCCTCGAACAGTGCCTCGTCGTCGGAGAACGAGGTGAGGATCAAGCACGCGGTACGCGGATGCCGGGAACGGATCTCCCGGCAGGCCTCGACACCGTTGCCCTCGGCCAGGCGAACGTCGAGCACGGCGACATCGGGATCGAGCGCCGGCACACGACGCACCGCTTCATCCTCGGTGCTCGCCTCTCCGACGACGGAGATGTCGCCCTCCGACTCGAGCAGATCGCGCAGACCACGGCGAACGATCTCGTGGTCGTCGAGCAGGAACACCGTGATCGGAGTACTCACCGCCAACCATCCTCGCAGCCCACAGGGCCGAACAGACGAGTTCGGGACTCAGTCCCCTCGGGGCATCGTCCCGGCGGGCACGTGGACGATGCGCCGCCCGGACACGAACGTCGGAGTGACCCGCACGAGCAGGCCGCGCGGCCCATCGACGTAAGGCCTCAATCCGGCCTCCAGCGACTTGAACGTCACGTCCAGGTCATGGACGACCTCCGACGGCCCAACGACCAACACACTCCACCCGGACCGGTCCGCTGCGTTGTAGTCATCGACCTCGAACGCCACGACCGTCCGGTTGACCGCCGCTGACAACTTGGACCCCGGTGCCGATCGGAACACGACACACCCGTCGATCAGCCGATAGTTCACCGGAAAGATCGCCGGTAGGGCCCCCATCGTCACCCCGACACGACCCACCTCCTCCAGGGCCAGCAGGCGCAGCGCCTCGGTTTCGTCGAGCAGTTCGAGACCCTCATCGATCAGCACCCACCAAGCGTGCACCCGACGGCGCCCCGCGCCCACGGCCAGACGTCCCGACCGGCACGGTCCCCTGGCCCTAGCCGCGCGACGCCACATGAGACTCCGATGGTGCCATGAGCAAGACGTTCGTTGGTTCGCTGCCAGTGTCGGCGCTGTGCGCCGACACGGTGCTGCGTGTTGATCCCGACGCCGACCTGTGGTCGGTCGCCGCCGCCCTGGCCGCTGCCGAAGTCGGTGTTCTCGTCGTCGGCAGCGGCGACGACGTGGGTGGCGTCGTGTCCGAACGCGACATCGTGCGGGCTCTTGCCGCTCATCGCGGCGTGGGTGACACGACCGCCGCCGAGATCGCCCACCGCGCGCTCGTGTGGTGCGACGCCGACGCAGACGTCGCCGACGTCGCCGAGGAGATGATGGAGCACTACGTCCGCCACGTCCTCGTCGAACGTGACGGCCACCTCGTCGGCATCGTTTCGGCCCGCGATCTCCTCGGCGCCTACGCGTCCGGAGAGTCCGCCGACCCTGACGATGACGAATGAGTCGCCGCGCGTCAGACGTTCGGAACTGCCCATTCGAGCTCGGTGCCGCCGGTGCGGCCGGGCCGCAGGGCGAAGCTGCCGCCGAGCCGGTCGGCGCGGGCCGCCATGTTGTGCAGGCCGCGTCCGGACGGCGACGGCTGGGCGGGCGGCCCGGTGCCATCGTCGACGACCCGTAGGCAGATTTCGTCGCCGGCCGCCACCGTGACGTCGACACGAGTGGCGTGGGCATGGCGGGCGACATTGCTCAGCGCCTCGCGCAACGTGGCGAGCAGTGCGGTGCCCACTGCCGAGCGCACCGTCGAATCGATCGGCCCGTCGAACACGACGCGTGGCGCGTAGCCGAGTGGGTCGGTCGCCTCCTGGGCGACGGCCAGGAGTCGGCTGCGCAGCCCACCGCCGTCGCCGCGCGACTGTTCCAGCGAGAAGATCGCCGAGCGAATGTCCTTGATCGTCGTATCGAGGTCGTCGACGGCTTCGCCGATCCGCGTCGTCGCCGCGTCCGGATCGCTACTGACGAGGGGAAGCGTGCTCTGCAGCATCATCCCGGTGGCGAACAGCCGCTGAATCACCGTGTCGTGAAGGTCGCCGGCGATGCGCTCGCGGTCTTCGACCAGCGCCAATTCGTTGACTCGTGTGATCAGCCGGGCGTTGTCGATCGCCACTCCGGCGGCGGCGGCGAGGCCGACGACGAGCTCCTCGTCGACGTCCGTGAAGACCTCGGCACTCGACTTGTCGGTGAGGTACAGGTTGCCGAAGACCTCGTCGCGCACCCGGATGGGGACTCCGAGGAAGGAGCGCATCGGTGGGTGGTTGGGTGGGAAGCCGTAGCTGTCGGGGTGCTCGGTCAGGTCGGGCAGGCGCAGCGGCTTGGCGTCGACGATGAGCAGGCCGAGAATGCCATGTCCCTGCGGCAGGTCACCGATGGCCCGACGTTGTTGCTCATCGATGCCCACCGCGACGAACTCGGTCAACCGGCGGTGCGACTCGTCGAGGACGCCGAGCGCCCCGTACCGAGCGTCAACCAAGTCGACAGCGCTCTGCACGATCCGCCGCAGCATCGCCGGAAGGTCGAGGTCCGATCCGATGGCCACCACCGCATCGAGCAGCTGGCGAAGGCTCCTCGGCCCGGCAAACCCGCCCATCGCCCAACGTTAGACCGGTCTCGTCGGGGTGTCCTCCGTGCCGATTCTCCAATTCTGGGCGGCCGACGCTGGGGATTTCCGGACCGTAGGCCGCCCACATCGGGAATTGGACCGAAGGCCGCCCAGAACGGCGGGGGATAACGCGGCGCGGGGCGTGCCGCAGTTGTGAGATTGTCTGGCGATGGGTGAGCAGGACGTGACGGCGGCACTGTCGGCGTGGGGGGCCGACTACCGCGACGACCCGTTCGGCCTCTTCGCCGACGTGCGCCGGCGCGGGGCGGTGCACCAGGTGACGCTCGTCGACGGCCACGAGGCGTGGCTCGTGGTCCACCACGAGCAGGCCCGCGCCGCGCTCAACGACCCCCGCCTGTCGAAGGACATGCAGGCCGCCCTGCTCGCCAACGCGGCAACGGTGTCCGAGGGCCTCCCCGGACCGGCCTTCGCCCGACACATGCTCACGGTCGATCCCCCGGACCACAGCCGGCTCCGCGGGCTGGTGTCGAGGGCGTTCTCGCCACGCCGCATCGAGGGATTGCGGCCACGCATTCAAACGATCGTCGACGATCTGCTCGACGACATCGCCGCTCACGGCGGCGACGAGCCGGTTGATCTCGTTGCCCGCTTCGCGTTTCCACTGCCGTTCACGGTCATCTGCGAGCTGCTCGGTGTGCCCGAGTCCGACCGTCACGCACTCGGACAGGGCCTCACCGGGCTGCTCGTCCCGACTTCGACTCCCGAGCAGTACGCCAAGGCCAAGCAGGCCTCCGACACCGTCGTCGCCCTGCTCGAGCAGCTCGTCCACGTCAAGACACGGACACCTGGCGACGACCTCGTGAGTGCCCTGATCGTCGCCCGTGACGGCGACGAGCGCCTCGATACGCGGGAGCTGCTCTCGACGATCTTCCAGCTGATCGTCGCCGGTCATGACACGACCGCCAGCTTCATCGGCAACAGCGTCGTCGCCCTGTTCCGCAATCCGCCTCAACTGGCGTCGCTGCGCGACCATCCTGAACGTCTGGCGCCGGCCTTGGAGGAGTTCTTGCGCTTCGACGCGCCGGTCCCGCACTCGACGTTCCGATACGCCGTCGAGCCGGTCGAGCTGGGCGGTGTGACGATTCCCGCAGGGGCCCAAGTGATCATCAGCCTGGCGGCGGCCAATCGCGACGAGCAGGTCTACGAGGATTCCGAAGCGCTCGACGTCGGGCGGTCGGGTGCCCGCCACCTCGCCTTCGGGCACGGCATCCATTTCTGCCTCGGTGCCCCACTCGCCCGCTTGGAGGGCCAGATCGCCATCGGCACGCTGCTGCGGCGTTTCCCGCACTTGCGGCTGGCGGTCGACGACAACGAGCTGCGGTGGGGTCACGGCGACGGACTCGTGCTCCGCGGACTGTCCGAGCTGCCGGTGATCCCAGGGCGGGCGCTGGCGCGAGAGCCAGCCGCGCTGAATTCTCCGTGATCCGTTTCGGAGTCGTGTTACGTTCGTCTGTCCGGTCGCGGGAGGAGGGCGAAGCCTTCCGGGGCGGCCGCCGAACGAAAGGACGAGAACCAAATGTCAGTGACCGATACCCCTGTCAACAACGGTGTGAACGTGGCCGCCCTGCTGGAGGCCCGCGAGGCCCTCACGGCGGCACCGGAGGCGGCGCAGTTCCAATGGCGGGCCAGCTGCACCTGGAAGAACGGCACCCACAGTCAGTCGACCATCGAAGGCTTCTTCGGTCTCGGGGCCGAGCAGCACCACAAGACGGAGTACACCTTCGACGCCGATCACCCGGAGATCTTCGCCTCCGAGGACAACGGCGCGACGCCCGTCGAGTACGTGCTCGTCGCCTTGGCGAGCTGCCTCACGGCCGGCGTCGCCGCAGTCGCCCAGAACCGGGAGATCCAGCTGCGCTCGGTCTCGGCAACCCTCGAAGGGGGGATGGACGTCGCCGGCATCCTGGGCATCGACAGTGACGTGCGCAACGGGTTCAGCGGCATCAAGGTGACCTACGACATCGACGCCGACGCCAGTGCCGATGAGATCAAGGCGATCGTCGCCCAGTCGCAGAAGCGGTCGGCGGTGTACGACATCATCACCAACCCGACAAACGTCACGGTCGAGGTTCGCTGAGCCCTCCCGCCCAGCGGGTGCCGATCGTGGCGCGCACGACCTCGACCGTCGTCATCGGTGCCGGCCATGCCGGGCTGGCGATGAGCCAGCGGCTGGCCGCTCGCTCCATCGACCACGTCGTGCTGGAGCGCGGCGCGGTCGCCAACACGTGGAGGACGGAGCGGTGGGACTCGCTGCGCCTGCTCACCCCCAACTGGCAGAGCCGGCTCCCCGGCTTCGGCTACGACGGCCCTGATCCAGACGGTTACATGACGATGTCCGAGGTCATCTCGTTCATCGGGCGGTACGCCGAGGCCGTCGACGCCCCGGTGCAGACCGATACGACCGTCACCCAGGTGCGTCGAGAGCCGGACGGATTCGTCGTCACGACCAGCGAGGGCAGCTGGAACTCGCCCGCGGTGGTCGTGGCGACGGGGGCGTGCAACGTCGCCCATCTCCCGCCGTTCGCCGCCGACGTTCCAGCAGGGATCGACACGCTGACGGCGGCGACCTATCGGAATCCGAACCAGCTCGCCGATGGCGGCGTCCTGGTCGTCGGCGCCTCGGCGACCGGCATCCAGCTGGCCGACGAGATCCACCGCTCGGGCCGGCCAGTCACCGTCGCCGTTGGCGGGCACGTGCGCGCCCCACGGGTCTACCGCGGCCGCGACATCCAACGCTGGATGGACGACACCGGCATGATGAACGAGCGCTACGACGAGGTCGACGACATCGTCAGGCTGCGCCGGTTGCCGTCGTTGCAGATCGTCGGCACACCATCGCGTACGACGTTGGACCTCAACGCCCTGACGAGCGTCGGAGTGCGCCTCGTCGGCCGCTTTGCGGGGATCAGCGACGGTCGTGTCCAGTTCTCCGGCTCGTTGCGCAACGTCTGTGCGCTGGCCGATCTCAAGCTCGGCCGGTTGCTCGACGCGTTCGACGAGTGGGCGACCGAGCACGGCCTCGACGGCGAGGTCGAGGCCGCCTGGCGGCCCGCACCCACTGTCGTCGAGGACTCACCACCACTGAGTCTCGACCTGACCCGCGACGGGTTCCGCACGATCCTGTGGGCCACCGGGTTCCGACCCGACTACTCCTGGTTGGATGTGCCGGTGCTCGACCGCAAGGGCCTGATCCGCCATGACGGCGGGGTCGTCGTCGACGCTCCGGGCATGTACCTGCTGGGCATGCCGTTCCTGCGCCGCCGCAAGTCGAGCTTGATCGACGGTGCCGGTGACGACGCCGAGGATCTCAGTGCCCATCTCGCCTCGTACCTGGACGACCATGTCGCCGCCCTCGTCTGACGTCAGCGGCGGTTCGCCGCCAACGTGGCAGCAGGTCGACGAGGGGTGGGGCCGGCGGGCGGTCGACTTCGCCACCCTCGCCGAGCCGTCGAACTGCCGGGAGTACGTCGCCCTGCACCATCATCTGGCCGTCGGGCCGGGTGACCGTCTGCTCGACATGGCGTGCGGCTCCGGACTGGCGGTCGAGCTGGCGACGGCGGTCGGCGCGACCTGTTCCGGCATCGATGCTTCGCCCCGGTTGATCGCCGTGGCTCGCGATCGCAATCCCGACGCCGACCTGCGCGCTGGCGACATGCGCGAGCTTCCGTGGCCCGATGCGTCGTTCGACGTCGTCACCAGCTTTCGGGGGATTTGGGGGACGACGCCCGAAGCCGTCGCCGAGGCGTTCCGCGTTCTGGCTCCTGGTGGGCGGTTGGGCATCACCGTGTGGGGTCATATCAAGCGCTCGCCGGGGGCTTGGATGATGGAGCCACTGAAGTTGGCGACCGAGCCAAAGGTGGAGCATCAGGCGGCGATGGTGGCGCTCGGCCGGCCTGAGGCGGGTGAGCAGTTGCTGGCGGACTGCGGGTTCGTCGAGGTCCGGCGTCAGGAGATCCCCTTCGTCGCCGAGTTCGCCGACCCCGAGACGTACGCCCGGGCGATCTCGTCGGTGGGCCCGGCGTACGAGGCGATCGAGAACGTCGGCGAGGACGAGTTCGTCCGCGCGGCGATCGCCGTCGCCCGGCTACGAGTTCGGGACGGGCTTCCGCTGCGCGCCCCGATCGCCGCGGTTGGTTACATCGCCCGCAAGCCGTCAACACCGCAGCGGTCCAGCGCCGTCGAGGCAGCGACCCCGTCGTTCCTCGATGACGCGCCACCTTCGACGGGCGCCCAACGACTGTTCGACGACGACGTTCAGGGTCTCGGCTATGTGATGAACACGTCCAAGGTCTGGGCTCACGATCCGGCGGCCCTCGAGCGTCTGTCGGAATTCCTCGGTCACGTCGTCGAGGCCGGGGCGCTGACGTTTCGGCAGCGGGCGATCCTCGTCACCGCCTGCGCTTCGGCCCTCGGCGACTCGTATTGCTCGCTGGCGTGGGGCAAGAAGCTGGCCGGCGACGCCGGCGTCGGCGTCGCCGAGGGCGTGCTGCGCGGCGACGACGCGGAGCTCGCGGACAGCGAGCGGGCGCTCGCCCGATGGGCCCGCCAACTGGCGCGCGATCCGAACTCGACCACTGCCGCCGATGTGCAGTCGCTACGCGACGCCGGATTCAACGACGGTCAGATCTTCGCCGTGTCCGTGTTCGTGGCCCTGCGCATCGGCTTCTCCATCGTCAACGACGCGCTCGGTGCGCGACCCGATTGGCAACTGGGCGAGGACGTGCCTGCCGGTGTTCGCAACGCCGTCACGTTCGGCCGGCCGATCGCCGCGGCCATGCCGAACCAACCCTCTGCGTGAGCGCTGACCGGCGTGAACACGACCAGGGCCGATTGTGAGCAAGATCTTGCTCACAATCGGCCTCAGTGTTCGTTCGGGCCACGCCGTGCCGTCATGCGGATCGACTTCTGAGTCGGCGGAGCGCGGGGTCGAGCGCTCACCCTCGGCCATGCGATGATGCCAGCGATGTGGGAGGGCGGCGTGGCAACCGATGAGCCCCGATCGCACATTGTCGTCGTCGACGACGATGGCGGCGATCTCGACGTGCTGCGCGCCGAGGTGGTCGGCCGTTACGGCGGCGCCTACGAGGTTGTGGTGGGTTCCTCGGCACGGGAGACGCTGTCGGCGCTCGAGGCGATGCAGCGCAACGGTGGGACCGTTGCCGTTGTGCTCGCTCGGCAGTGGATGGCGGAGATCAACGGGGCGGACTTCTTGGCCAGTCTCCGTTCACTGCACCCACGGGCGAAGCGGGTGCTGCTCATCTCGCCGGGCGACTGGGGCCACGAACGTACCGCTGACGCCATCCGTGCGGCGATCGCCAGCGGCTGCGTGGATCACTACCTCTCCAAGCCGCTGAAGCCGGCCGACGAAGCCTTCCATCGGGCGATGACTGGTTTGCTCTACGAGTGGACGACCGCTGAAGAGGGATCGGCGTACGAGGTGGCGGTCCGTGACGAGCGTGACTTCGGTACGTCCGCCGCCGGGTTCGGTCCCGACCATTTCGATGTCGCTGTGGTGGGAGCCGGCCCGGCCGGCCTCGCTGCTGCGGTCTACGGCTCCTCCGAAGGCCTGCACACGGTGATTGTCGAGCGTGGGACGATCGGTGGTCAGGCGGGGTCGAGCTCGATGATCCGCAACTACCTCGGTTTCGCACGAGGAATCGGCGGTGCGGAACTGGCGCGTCAGGCCTACGAGCAGGCCTGGATCTTCGGCACCCGGTTTCTCGCCGACCGAGACGTGGTGCGCCTCGACTGTGGCGACGCAGCCCATGTCCTCACCACCGCCGATGGTGTAGAGGTCGCCGCCCGGACGGTTGTTCTGGCAGTTGGTGTTCGCTACAACCGCATGGATGTCCCCAGCGTGGAGGCGCTCGTCGGCAAGGGCGTCTACTACGGGGCTTCTCCCGCCGAAGCCAAGCACCTCGCGGGCAAACAGGTCGTTGTGGTCGGAGCCGGGAACTCCGCCGGCCAGGCCGTCCTCCACCTGGCGAGGTGGGCCGACGAGGCCACGCTCGTGGTGCGCGGACCGAGTCTCGAAACGAGCATGTCGAAGTACCTCGTCGACGAGATCGCCGCGGCCTCGAACGTCCGAGTCCTCCTGGCAACCCGAGTCGTCGACGCGTCCGGGGATGGGCGCCTCGAGAACTTGACCCTCGCGGACAGTGCCTCCGGTGCAACCTCTGTCGTCCCAGCTGACGCCCTGTTCGCCCTCATCGGAGCGCAGCCCCACACCGCATGGCTGCCACCGGTGATCGCCCGCGACGCTCACGGATTCGTCGTCACCGGTGCCGAACTGACCCACGACGGGCTGCTCGACGACTGGCTCCTGCCCCGTTCGCCCCGCACGTTCGAGACGAGCGTCCCGGGTGTCTTCGCCGTGGGAGACGTACGATCGCGTTCGATGAAGCGCGTCGCGTCGGCGGTCGGCGAGGGGTCGGGGGCGATCAAGCAGATCCACCACTACCTCGAGTCACAGGCGAAGTGGTCGGCGCTCCGTCGCAGCATGACGTGATCGTTCAGACAGGAAGGACGCAAGCATGGCGTGGGTGATCCATTGCGATTGTGGCACCGCGATTCGAGGCACGACCGACGACGAGATCGTCGAGAACGCCCAGGATCATGCAAAGAACAAGCACACGTTGACGGTCACGCGAGAGCAGGCACTCGCCCTCGCCGAGAGCGACTAGTTCGACCACTCGAGCTCACCGGGCGGGCGGGTCGTCGGCGCCGATCAGGTTGATGTCGTCGAGCGCCTCCTCGATCGAGGTGTAGAAGTGGTCGCGGTCAAGGGTCCTGAGAAGTCCATAGTCGTGGACGAGGCCACGAAGGCGGGAGCGCAGCTCGACAAAGGCGAGGTGTACGCCCTTGGCGTTGAGCTCGTTGTCGAGCCGCTCGAGCATTCCGGCGGCGGTGACGTCGATGTCGGTGATGGCCTCGCACTGCAGCACCACCCACGCCGGACCGCGCTCCGCCACCAGTTCGCGCACCTGGTCGGCGAACAGGCCGGAGTTGGCGAAGAACAGTGGCGCCTCCCATCGGAAAACCACCACGTCGGGGTGTTCCATGAGTCCCCCGCCGGGGTCGCTGTGCCAGCCGTCGCGGCCGGGCACACGTCCGAGCACCTCGCCATGCGGCCACCAGTTCTGCCGGAAGAAGAGCAGGATCGACAGCACGATGGCCACGACGATGCCTTCGAGGACGCCGAGGAAGATCACACCGGCGCTCGCGACGAGCGAGAGCACGACCGCGGAGCGTCGGATCACCCACACTCGCGCGAGCAGGGAGAAGTCGGCGAGGGAGAGTGCCGCGGCGATGACCACCGCGGCCAGCGCCGAGTTCGGCAGGTTGGCGAGGAGTCCGTTGAGGAACACGAGCAACATCACCACGACGCCGGCACCGACGACGCCGGCGAGCTGGCTCTTGGCCCCCGACTGCTCGGCGACGGCCGTGCGCGAGCTGCTGGCGGAGATGGCGAACCCCCGGAAGAAGCCGGCTGCGATGTTGGCCGAGCCGATTCCGATCATCTCCTTGTTCGGCTTCACCCGCTCGCCACGGCGGGTGTTGAACGAGGTGGACAGCGCGATGGTGTCGGTGAGGGATACCAGCGTGATACCGACGGCGGCGACGAGCAGCGGCACGACGTCGTCGATGTCGGTCCACGGCACGTCGGGCGTCGGAAGACCCTTGGGCAGAGTGCCCACCGTGCCGATGTCGAGGTCGAACACAGCGGTGACGATGATGGCGCCGACGACGGCGACGAGCACGGCGGGGATCTTCCGGGTGACGCGCGGCAGCACGACCAACACGGCGAGCGTGGCGAGGCCGACGCCGAGGGCCGTGGGGTCGCGCTGGTCGAAGTTCGACACAAACTCCCGCAGTTCGTCGACGAACGTGTCAGCGTCCGTCGAGAAACCACTGAGCTTCGGCAGCTGCCCGACGATGATGATGATGGCCAGGCCGTTCATGTAGCCGACTTGGACCTCGCTCGAGAGCAGGTCGGCCACGAAGCCAAGCTTGCCGACACCCAGCCCGATCTCGATGAGGCCGACCAACAGGGCGAGCATGCCGGCCAGGGCGATGGCGGTGGCAGGGTCGTCGCCGGCCACGACGAGCGGGGTGATGGCGGCGAAGATCAGCGGTCCGAGCGATGAGTCAGGTCCGAGCACAAGGATCTTGGACGGTCCCATGAGGGCGTAGCCGATGAGACAGGCGATCGTCGTGTACAGACCGTTCACCGGCGGCAGGCCGGCCAGCTCGGCATACGCCATGCCCTGGGGGACCAGGATCGCCGCCAGGACGATCCCGGCCACGATGTCCGAGCGCAGCCAACTCCGTTCGTAGGCGCGTAGCGAGGCGACGCCGGGCACGTAGCGCTCCATCTTCGTCATCCGCTCGTCGCCTGTCCCCCCATCAAACGTCGCCGGAGCATACGACGATCACCCCAGCAGGCCCATCGCCGCACCGCCGTCGGCGCTCCGTCCGTCCACGATGATCTGGGGGTCCACGGTCTCGCATTCGGGACTCATCGACGCCCAAATGGCTCAAGGAGACCGGCGACGCCCAGATTGCGGCGCGCGAGCCGGTGTCCGCCATCGCCGGAAGTGCGCGCGTTGAACGTCGTCTCGTCTACGGTTCCCCGATCCGGAGCTGCGTGTGGCGAGCAAGCACATCGAAGTCGGTGTCGGCGTGCAGGACCGGGATGCCCGCTTTGATGGCGATGGCGGCAATGAGGCAGTCGATCAGCTTGCGAACCGTTTCGCCGCCGCGGCGACAGGTCCGATAGAGAGCGGCGGCGGTTTCGTAGTCCACGGGCTCGGTGGCGATCGTCGAAGCGCGGGCGAGCAGGCCGCGGAGGTCATGTAGGTGTTCGTCGTTGCGGGCACCGGCCAGGATCTCCATGCGGACGGCGTCGCACACCGCGATCTCTCCGGCGAGCAACTCGTCGACGTGCTGACACGCAGGGCTGCCACTGTCGCGCAGGAACTCGATCCAGGCGGACGTGTCGATGAGGATCATTCGGCGCGTGCCGCGCGAAGTTCGTCGAGGTCACCATCCCAGCCCGAGCCACGTAGACGACGGGCGGCGTCGAGATCGAGCGGTTCGGCGGCCAGGGTCCGCAACGCGAAGTTGACCGCCTCGCGCTTGGTGGCCAGGTGGTAGCGCTTCATCACGAGATTGCAGGCGTCATCGTCGATGTCGACGTTCGTGCGTGCCATACACCTAGCATACACCTCACGGCGCGCGGGGCACCCGACAGTCAGTCCGCACACTGATGTCCGGGCCTACCTGGTGCCCCACGGGCTCGAACCCTGAACCGTCGGATAAGCGGCGTTCGATCGTGCCGCCGAGTGCCGTCCTGTGCCCATTTGACCTGCTCAAGTCCGATGCACGGTGACGCCTCGTAGCGGGCCGATACGGCACGTTTCGCGGCAAAATTCGCGGCAGACCGGAAGCGACGTGCTGTCGTCGCCACCCAGCGATGTGGCGCTGGCGAGCGTTGACTCGTCTTCGATCGCGGCGCTCCCGCCGGTGCGACGGTGACGGGCGTCCGAACCGACCGATCGCTGCCGCAAAGCCTCCCGACGAGCCTGGAGCCGAAGACCGAACATCGCATCGCGACATTCGGTCGCGGAGGGCCATCCGCGAGTCGCCGCTCATGGGCCGACTCGCCCGCGGTCGATCGCGTTCATCGCGTCGACGCGGATCCGTCGTTCTGGGCGGGTAAGAAACTGCCTCCGTCGGTGACACGCTCGCGATCGCGAGCGCGGGGTAACGGCACTTCCCGGACGCATCGATCGGCACCGCAGGGCGCGATCTCGGACGCGCAGTATCGGACACACGCCGCGCACCACGCGAGCGCAACCGTCCGGCACCTACCGGGTGCAGAGATCGCCGTGGGCGGGTCCGGTTGTTCCACAGTGGCCAGCCACCCGTGGGCGCCCGCAGGAGTGCCGGCCGTGGCGAGATCACCCCCGATGCCGACCAGCGCGCCGCCGGTTCCTGCGTCGAGGGGCGGGCGACCGTCAGATCGGCCGCCAGCCCCTTTCCGATCCCGCCGGCAGGCAAGCGAACAGACCAGCTACGCGTCGACGACGACGATCGTGCCGATCATGCCGAAGCTGGGCTTGCCGTGGACCGTGCAGTAGTAGGGCACTTCCCCCACGCCCCCGAAGATGTGACTGTAGGTAGCACCCGGCGGAAAGTCCTCTGTTGAGACGCCCCAGTCGCTCCGCTCCACCGGCAAGATGTCGTGGTCCCCCCGTCCCCGGTTCGTCCAGCGAACCTCGGTGCCGGGTGTGATCTCGATTCGGGCCGGTACGAACGCGTTGTCGGTCGCCTCGACGTCGACGACGATGCCGTTCGGCTCGATCGGATCACGCTCGGGCCTCGCGTACGGTCCGTCGTCTTTACACCCCGCGAGGACTGCCGCCGCCGCCGCTCCAGCCGCGGCGAGGACTGTCCGTCGCGTGATTCGAGGGGGCGTGGATGATGTGAATTCGCCGCCGTCGAACCTCATGGCGACAGCGTTCTCGAACGCTGCCGCCCTGTGGCGGGCGGGGTCCGAGCTCCGGGAACATTGCATCACTCGACTGTGAACTCGCCCCCCATGCCTTCGGTGGTATGCGGAGGACCGGTTCCCTCAGCACCGTCCACGCTGCCCGTGGTCACGTAACAGGCGTAGAGGTACCGGCCGGGCGTGAGGTCGACCACCATGCCCGATGCCACGTCGGGACCGGTCGTTTCCACCTCATTGACGAACGTCGCGAACTGATCCAGTTCTTCTTCGGGAAATTCGAGCAGCTCGTCGATCGTGAGGTCGACTTCGTCGTTCACACGCATCACGACCATCTCGTGCGCTTCGCCCTCTTCGCTGTCGTTGAGTACGACGAACGCGGTCGGTCCCGCCGACACGGTCTCCGGGACGCCGCCGAAGTCGTAGTCGGTCAGCAGCGCACTGACGACGGCGATCCCGCACCCCTCGGCGAGACTGGGGTAGATCGTGGTGACGGCGGCGCTCATCTCGGGCGAGAACAACGCCATGGAGTCGCCACTCGTGGCGAACTGCTCGGTGCCATCCAAGTACACGTTGACAGCATCGGCGATCTCGGCCGGGGCGTACTCGCGCAGCTCGGCGACGATGGGTGCGGCCGTTTCGGGATACCACGTGGCCAGATCGGCCGGATCCTCGGGACTGCTCGCGAGCGTCTGCTCGGCCTCGAGCCAGGTGTCACAAAACTCCTGGTCGAACGTACCCCCTGGAGCCGTCATCATCGGCGTGGTGCTCTCGACGCCTCCCCCTTCGCTCGCAGACGGCGCCGTCCCCTCGTCGCTGGCCGGCTCCGTCGGCGTCGTCGCCGCCGCCGTCGCAGCCAGACCGACGACCGAAGTCATCGCAACGACTGCTCCCGCGGCCCACTGCGTTCGTGATGCACTCATGATGTCCTCCTACTGTTCCGTGGTCTCATAGCGGTCGGCGACGTTCGGTTCGTGATTCCGGACCTCGACGCCGGTCAGCTCGTCCCGGTACAGCTCACCCTCATGCGGTCCATGGCACACGATCACTGGGTGGTCAACCCGTTCGAGGAAGGACTGATCGAACTGCTCTCCGACTCCGGGTGACACATCAAGCAGGATCACCCCGAGCACCGACTTGTCCATCACGTCCCCCTTCAACATTGGTCGCTGTGGTTATCGTGCGCCGGCGGCTCGTCGGCAACCAGAGTCGATGGTCCCGATCGGCTACCGCGCACACCAACCCCGCTCGGGTCCTCATCTGTTTGCTCCGTCTTCTCGGGCGGCGGTGTGGGCTTTGTAGATCTCGAACCAGGCGACGCCGACGATGCCGGCGGGTGAGCGCGGTGAACCAGTCGAGTGGTCGCGTCGTACCGGTTTCCGACGACCCAGTCTTCGCTGGCACGATGACGATGACGTGGGAGGTCACCGAGCGAGCTTCAGCCCCGGTGCGCAGAAATGCCCTGATTGGGAGCGGGTCCACGAACCGATCCGAAGCACCGAACGCTCGGCCCACGACTGTCCCATACTCGCGGGGAACAAGTCGGCCCCGCGCTATCCGGATAACGCCGGCTCGATGGTGCTACCGAACGATGGGAGCCGACATTCGGGTAGCGGGTCATCTGAAGTCAGTGTGTGGAGAACGGCAGTTCGGAGCGCCCAGGCCTGCGATGGTTACTCGCTCTCAGGGATTGCGATGAGTTCGGCTGCGTGGTAGCCGTGGTGGCGGCCGCATGCCGTCAGTCGGGAGTGATGCGGTACAAGCCACCGTTGTCGCCGTCGTAGCCTCCCACGGCCCAGATGGTGCCGTCCGGTGCGACCGAGACCGCGTTGATCGGCGTGCCCGCGAGGTAGAAGGTCTGTTGGTCCGTAGCAGGGTCGATGCAGGCCACGCCGATGCCCTCGGTAAAGCAGAAGAAATCGGGCAGCCCGGGACTGAACGTCCCGGGCTGCCCGAGCGCCCAGAGGAGCGGACCCGGGGGGTGGGCGTCGTTGTCGGAGCGGCTGTAGGTGGTCGCGAGCCAGACGGTCCCATCAGCCGTGACGGTGACGTGGTCCATGTCATAGCGGTACGTCGGGTGTGTCTCGTCGAGGTCGTGACCGGCGTCGTCGCTGATGATGCGTTCGACGCCCGGCTCCACCTCCTCGGTCACGAGGCCGTCCAGCTCTGTGTCGTCCGGGTCTGTGTCGTCGGTGGCGTTCACCCCGACCGCCGACCCAGCCAGCACGGCGATCAGAACAGGCGCTCGCCAACATGATGTGCTTTCGCATCGAACCCTCCGGTTTCTCCCGCTCGTGGTCCCTGGCAGGACAGCGAACCCGCAGCGACCGTAGCTGCGGCACCCGAATCTGTGGCTCGAATACCCAGCCCCGCGCCGACGTCGCGGTGATACATAGTGCCCGGTCGGGAGCGCCGACCGCGACCCGAGTAGCGCACCGAACGCTCGTCAGCCGACTGTCCGAGATCCGCGGGGAATAACCCGCCGTGCCGCGTCATCGAACGCCGGTTCGATGGCATGGCGCCCGCCGACGCACCCGAGTGCTTGCTTTCGCGAGCACCCTTGCGTGCCCTGATTCGGCGCTCGGTGCGTGGTCGGCCTTGGCGCGAACGCAGTCGAAGTCGACGTTCTAGCGGTGTGCCCAACTGCGGCTAGGCCTGCGATGCGCGCACCGAACGGCGAACGGCGATTCGTCGGCGGTCGCGCCCGGGCGTCGGGCGGATGTCGCCGGCAGTTCACGCATTCCGGAGCTGTTGGTCCGCACCCCGGTCGCACCCGAGCCGAGTTCGTGGCTCTCAAGCGATCTGAGAGCCCGGTTCTGTCGGCAATGCTGGTTGTTCGGGCGTCATCGCCGTGTACTAAACCTGTCGCCTGCCGTCGACTTGGGCGACGAATTCCCAGGCTCCCACAGACCCAGCTCGGGGCCGCGCGCGGCACCGAGTAAGTCGGGGCGGAGTCCGTAGCTCGGTGCCGACGGCTCCGGCCCAGTCTGCGAGTGCCTCGCCGAGCGCTCGGAACCGGCCGGCGTAGTCCCCTCGGGGACCAAGGCTGGCAAGTTCGTCGACCATCCCGTCGAGCTCCGAATTGCTGACGGGGTCGCCGTCGGCCCACCGCCGCCAGAGGTCAACAATTCGACTCGTCGTCGGCGGACGGCGACTTGCTCGCCGGCACGGTCGAGGCGGTCGGCGCCGAGGTGTCGGTAAAGGGCGGTTCTTACTTCCTCGACGTTTGCCTGAGCATTCTGTTAGCGGTCGACTCACCGCGTCGGTCCGCTCAGTCGTTTCTGGTGGCGTCGGGTGAGGTGCATCCGATGCGGTCGAGATCTCTGTCCATTTTGGCGAGCGTGGTCTCGTCGTCGTGTCGGGAACGTTGGTCGTACAGCTCCGAGCAGCTGGCCCCGCGGTCGAGGGCGCTTTGGAAGGTCCGGTAGTTGTGGACGACACTGCCGGAGCATCCGATGGTGGCGAGGAGTGCGGCGGCAGCGATGCCGGCGAGGGCCGCACCGGCCCAGGTCGGACGTTTGGTGGCGTGGTTCGGGGGGTTCGGGTGGGTGTTCATGGTTGCTCCTAGTTGGTGTTCGTGGCGACCGGGGGTGATTAGGTGATGTCGCGGTCGATGGTGAGGCGTGTGCCGGCGGCGGCGAAGGCGGCGACGTAGACGGCGAAGATTCCGACGGCGGCAAGCACTGGGAGCCCGTCGTCGCTCGGTCCGATGTGGACGAGGGCTCGGCCGGCGGCTGCGGGCAGCCATTGCACAACGGCGGCGTCGTCGACTAGGTCGCCGATGAGCCCTTCGACGGCGAGCACCCAGATCAGCACCACCGCGGCGGCGGTCGTCTGGTTGCGGATGAGGGCACCGATGGACACACCGAGGGCCCCGTACAGCGCAGTCGACGCGACCAACCCGGCCGCGACCCGGACGCTTTCGCCGTCGAGGTGGACGTCGACGCCGCTGGCGTGTAGCCACGGCACGGCGATCGCCGTCGCGACGGCGAGCGACAGCAGGGCCATCAGTGCGCCGGTGAGTGAGTGGGCGACGAGCTTGGCGACCACGACGTCGCGCCGGCGGGGCGAGGCGAGGAAGGTGGTGGTGACCGTCTGATGCCGGTATTCACCGGCCATCCCGATCACGCCGAGCAGGACGGCGATGAGGGTGATGACGGCGGCCGGGCCGCCGATGACGTGGACCAGGCTGTCGGGTCCGAGCGGGTCGTTGCCCTGTCTCCCTGCAGCGCCGAGAATGGCGACCGTGACGATGCCGGCCACGGCGGGGGCGGCGCAAATGCCGGCCACGATCGTGCGGGTGGCGCGCAGCTTGAGCAGTTCGGTGCGGACCAGGCGGTTCATGACATCGCTCCTTCGGTGTTGGTGAGTGAGAAGAAGACGTCTTCGAGCTTCGACTCCTCGAGGCGCATCTCGTAGATGACGAGTCCGATCGTGCCGATCACTCGTCCGACCGCTTCGGGGCTGGTGCCGGTGGCCGTGACCTGGTCGGGCCCGCTGACGGCGGCGTCGATGCCACGTCTCGTCAGCTCCATGCGGAGGTGGTCGACTGCCGGGGTGCGGACGATGACGGCCGAGCGCGACCGGGTGGTGAGCTCGGCCAGCGGGGCGTTGGTGATCAGTCGGCCCTTGTCGAGGATGACGACGTGGTCGACGGTTTGGGCGACTTCGGCGAGGAGGTGACTGGAGACGACGACGGTGTGTCCGGCGTCGGCCTGGCTGCGCAGGAAGGCGCGCAGCCAGTGCACGCCTTCTGGGTCGAGGCCGTTGGCGGGCTCGTCGAGGATGAGCACTGACGGCTCGCCGAGAAGGGCGCCGGCGAGGCCGATGCGCTGGCGCATGCCGAGCGAGAAGCCGCCGACACGGCGCTGCGCGTGCTCGGTCATGGCCACTTGGGCGAGCACATCGTCGACTCGCCGCTCTGGCAAGCCGGCCGCCGAGGCGAGGATGCGGAGGTGATCGACCGCCCGGCGGCCGGGGTGGAAGCTGGATGCTTCGAGCACGGCACCAACCTGGCGGGCGGGCTGATCGAGGTCGACGTAGCGTCGCCCGCCGAACGTGGCGCTCCCGGCGCTCGGGGCGACAAGTCCGAGCAGCATGCGCAGCGTGGTGGTCTTGCCGGCACCGTTTCGTCCGAGCAACCCAGTGATCGTCCCTGTCGCCAGTTCGAGGGTCAGGTCCTCGACGGCGGTCACCGCGCCGAAGCGCTTGGTGAGACCGTTCAGTTCGATGGCGGCCATGGGTCTGCTCCTTCCGATCGGCTCGGCGACGATCGCCAGGCCTGCGCCGAAGGTGACAGACGGAGCCCGATCCGTCATCGGGCACGGGATGCGTTGCGGGCTACTCCCCGGGGTGGATGAGCCCGCTCTCGTAGGCGATCACGACGAGCTGGGCCCGGTCGCGGGCGTAGAGCTTCGTCATCACGTGGCTCACGTGGGTCTTGGCGGTGGCCGGGCTGACGTAGAGCCGGGCGCCGATCTCGGCGTTCGACAAGCCCCGTCCGACCAGGCTCAGCACCTCCCGCTCACGATCGGTGAGGATGTCCAATTGGGGCGGGGCGGCCCGATTCGGGTCGGGTCGTGCGGCCAGTTCCTCGATGATCCGGCGGGTCACGCTCGGGGCGAGGAGGGCGTCGCCGCGGAAGACGACCCGGATGGCGTCGAGGACATCCTCGGGTGGGGCATCCTTGAGCAGGAACCCGCTGGCACCGGCGCGGATGGCGGCATGCACGTAGTCGTCGACGTCGAAGGTCGTCAGCATCACCACCCGCACCGCGGCAAGATCCGCGTCGGAAGTGATCCGCCGGGTCGCTTCGATGCCGTCGAGCACCGGCATGCGGATGTCCATCAACACCACATCGGGCCGCTCCCGACGGGTCAACTCGACGGCCTCCTCGCCGTCGGCTGCTTCACCGACCAGTTCGAGGTCGGGGGCGTGGTCGATCATGGAGCGCAATCCGGTGCGGATCAGCGGCTGATCATCGGCGACACCGACCCGCACGATCACGTCGACGCCCCGAACGGGAGGTGCGCCGCGACGTGGAAACCGCCGATCGGGCCGGGCCCGACATCGAGATCGCCGTGATACATCGCGACGCGCTCGCGCATGCCCGCCAGGCCGTGTCCTGTCGCCGCCGGCACCTGCGCCGAGTCATGCCCGGCCCGGCCTTCGTCGTCGACTTCGACGGTTACGGCGTCGTCGGTGTAGCGCACGGTGACCGTCGCCCTGACCCGACCGGCGTGCTTGATCACGTTGGTCAGCGCCTCTTGCACGATGCGGTAGGCGGCGAGATCAACGCCGGCCGGCACGATCTTGCGTTCGCCTTCCACTCGCACTTCGACGGTGACACCCGACGCCACGACGTCGGCCACCAACGCGTCGAGGTTTCCGAGGCCGGGGGCGGGCGCTCGTGTGCCCGGTTGCTCGCTGTCGGCGCCGCGCAGGACACCCAGCATCCGCCGCATCTCCACCAGCGCCGAGCGGGTCGTCGTCTCGATCGTCGCCAACGCCTGGCGGGCAGCGACCGGGTCGTCGTCTGCGACCATTCGACCGGTGCCGGCGTGAACGGCGACCACGCTCATCGTGTGGGCCACCACGTCGTGCAGCTCGCGGGCGATCCGCAGCCGCTCGTCGGTCACTGCCCGGTCGGCCAACTCGATCCGGGCCTGCTCCAGCAGCCGGTTCTTGTCTTCCAGCTCAGCGGTGTACGCGCGACGGCTGCCGACATAGTTGCCGAGCAACCAGGCCGACACGATCAGCGCCGGCACGCCGACATCGGTCGGGCCCGGGCTCGCCGTCGCACCGACGACGCCGAACACCACCGCGGCCGCCAACACCAGCCGACCCTGCCGCGGCGCAAGCACGGCCGCCGCCGTATAGATCGACAGCAACACGACCGGAGTCAACGCCACCGGATACTGCGCCGCCGCGAACACAACCCCAGTCACCAGACCGGCGAACACGGCCACCACCGGTGCCCAGCGGCGGACGATCAGCGACGCGCTGTAGACCGCCACCAGCACGTACACGGCAACGTCGGGCTCGCGCAAGTCGTCGGCGACCGGGTCGGCCCCCACCAGCACCGCCGCACTCAAACCGAACGCCGCGACCGCCACCACGGCGTCGACCACGACCAGGCGCCACCTCACGAACGGACCGTACCGGTTGCTCCCTGGGCGCCGCATCAGCCCGAAGTCGTAGACCGAACCACAACCTCAGGCGTAGTACCTGGACGACGAGTGTCGACCTTTACGGCCAGCGCCAGCAGAACGTCCGCGTCAGCGAACATCTGGGAGTCGACCGGAGCAGCTTCAGGCGAATTCCCTGACTCGCTCGGTCGCTGCGCACTCAAGGCTGTCCGCGGTGACATCGTCGGGGGGTCGACAACGGCAGATCGCGGGCGTCAAGCTGCACGGGCCGCCGTCGAATCCGTCGGTGAGCACCCTCGAGTGCAGGTACTACCGCGTTCGGCGACACCCGATGTGTACGCCATCTGTGACATGCCGACAACGCGAGCGCCACAGCGGCGTCCCTGCCTTCAACGCCAGCGGCGCGGTGAGGCTCAGTCTGACTCCGTTGATGACTCCCGAGGATGTCGACGCCGCAGCTGCAAGACGCCGTCGTATCGCCTCCCCGGGACCTGACAACAGCGCCGACCTCGCCGACTGGCGACGTCGAGTCAGCCCTCATCTAATACGTTCGGCTCGTGGCCTCAACATCGACGCAGTCGACGAGGACGACCCATTTCAGATCGACGATCAAGCGGCCCGTCTGTGCACGCACGCACCGCTCGGTTGTCTCGACGGACCGGGTCTCCGATGGCTGAGCGGTATCCGGCGATCGAGCCTCACGACTCGGGGCTGCTTGCTGTTGGTGATGGACACGAGCTCCACTGGGAGACCGTTGGCAATCCAGCGGGGGCACCGGTCGTGTGGTTGCACGGCGGTCCGGGATCCGGTTGCTCGCCAGGCGATCGACGTTTCTTCGATCCTGGCAAGTACCGGGCGGTGCTGTTCGACCAGCGCGGCTGTGGCCGGTCGCGGCCACTCGCGGAAAGTGCCGCCGCCGACCTGTCCGCCAACACCACCGACCATCTGGTGCGGGACATCGAGCTGTTGCGCAACCACCTGGGCGTCGCGCGGTGGGTCGTCACCGGCGTCTCGTGGGGTGTGACCCTGGCGCTCGCTTACGCCCAGCGGCACCCCGACCGGGTGACCGCCATGGTGCTCGCGGCGGTGACCGCTGGGCGGCGCCTCGAGACCGAGTGGATCACCCGCGACATGCGGCGCGTGTTCCCACGGGAGTGGGACGCCTTTGCAGCCGCTGTGCCGGCCTCGGAACGGGATCGTGACCTCGCGGCCAAATACGCTCGGCTGCTCGCCAGCCCGGACCCGGCGGTCACCGAGCGGGCGGCGCTGAGCTGGTGCGTCTGGGAGGACACCCACGTATCCCTGGCGCCGGGTTTCGAGCCGTGGCTCCAGCACGCCGACTCGACGTTCCGGCAAGTGTTCGCCAGGTTGGTCACCCACTACTGGGCCAACGGCTGTTTCCTCGACGATGCGCCGATTCTCGCCGGGATGGACCGCATCGCCGAGATCCCCGCCGTGCTGATCCACGGCCGCTACGACGTGTCCGGACCACTGGACACCGCATGGGACCTACACCGCGCCTGGCCTGCGTCGCGTCTAGTGGTCCTCGAGGATGCCGGCCACGGCGGCGACTCGATGACTTCGGCGATCATCGACACGCTGAGCCAGCCCGCCTGAGTGCCGCCGACCGGTCAGTAGCAGGCGCCACGGCGATACCCGGCCAACTTCGCGCTCCGGATGCCTGCCCTCGGCAGCGGCGCGACGACAGCGTCGGACTACAGAATGTGCGCGTCGCACAGTCTGGACAACATGGGAATGACGCCCAGCCGGTGTCCGCGACAATGGCCGTTCTGCCTCGGTTGTCAGGTCGCTTGCCTCTGGCAGCGTCACCTAAAGCGCGTTCAGGCTGAGGCTGAAGACAAGGAGTTCATGATGGCGATTCCCATTGAGCGAATGAAGAGCAACCAGGACATGCAGGCATGGGAGTACACGACATTCGACCTCACGAAGCCCAAGAGAGACATCGACGGCCTCAACCGACTTGGTCGCGAGGGTTGGGAAGCGGTCTCGATGGTGTCCTCGTGGGGCGTGGGCTGGCGCTTCGTGCACCCCATCGTTCTGCTGAAGCGGTCACTCCCGGACGACGCTCGGTAACGCAGTTCCATTCGCACCCCCACCCCACGTTGCGTGATTCGCCTCGCTGTCGGCGGCTCAGCATTCTTGGAATGGTCTTTGCCCGGTTCGATCGGAGAGCACGCCCGGGTTCGGATTCCACCGCACGGGGCGGCCTGGTGTCCTGATCACGCGGCTGTGATCGAGCGACAATCCCTAGGCAAGCTGGGCAATTTTGGTGCCCCAAATAAAGTGCCCCCCCAGGGGCTCGAACCCTGAACCAACGGATTAAAAGTCGGTCAGCGGCCGTGTCGCCGAGTGCCGTCACGTTCCATTTGGCCTGCTCAAGTCCCATGGACGGTGACGCCCGGTGTCACCACGTACCGAGCCGTTGCGGCACATTTCGCGGCAGAATTCGTGGCAGAGGAAGCGACGTATCCTCGTCGCCACCCGCTATGCTCGTGAGCGCGAGAACTGAACTTCGGTTCGTGCGCACATCGTGTCCCGCGACACTGGTCGGGGACAGGTGAACCGGGCGCTCAACGCGGTCTGCAGGGGTCGTTCTCAGCGGTGGTCAGGCTGCACGTTCTGTCGCGCTTCGTCCGTTGCGTCCCCGACGGAGCGGCCTGTCAGTCCGCGTACCCGACACCCGTGAAGCACGCGACTTCTGCGACGCCGACCCGTCGTTATCGCGGGGTTCCCAGGTGTCTTGCGCTCACGAGTGCTCGCGATCGCGAGCGAAGCCGAATGCCGCTGTTCAACGGCCGCCTCCATAGAGTACGGTCGAGCCGCCGTTGATCGCCGAAGCGTCTTGTGTCCCACATGTGATAGTGCCCGTTCTCTCCAGGTCGGCCGGAGGTGCGCCGTCAGGGCGGAGACGGCCTCCAGCTGCTCCGAGGTCAAATCGACGTCGGCGGCCGAGACGTTGGCACGCATCTCCTCGACGGTCTCGGCCCCGACGATCACCGAGGCAACGGCCGGGCGGGACAGCAGCCACGCCAGCGAGACCTGCTGCATGCCCAGGCCCCAGTCGCGGGCGAGGCGGTCCAGCTCGCGGGCGACGGCGATCTCGTCATCGGAGAACCCCGGCCCGCCGTAGCGCTTGCCGCCGGCGATCTCCCGGTCGAGGACCGACAGGTCGGCCAGCAGGCCGCCGTGCAACGGTGCGTAGGGCACGATCGACAGCCCGAAGTGCGTGCACGCCGCCACCAACTCCTTCTCCGCGCTGCGTCCAGCAGGCTGTACATCACCTCCGCGGCCACCGGAACGGAGACCAGACGTCGGTCGTCGGCGATCCACAGCGCCTCGGTCATCTGCCACGCAGGATGGTTCGACAGGGCCGCATAGCGGATCTTGCCCTGCCGGATCAGGTCGTCGTACACCGCGAGCGTCTGCTCCAGCGGCGTGTTCGGGTCGGGGAAGTGGGCGTAGTACACGTCGATCCACTCGGTGCGCAGGCGGCGCAGGCTCTGCTCGAGCTGCTGGATCACGTACCGGCGCGACAGGCCCGCGTCCGGGTCGAAGCGCCGCTCCCCCGACTTGGTCGCGAGCACAACCTCGTGCGACGACCCGCCAGCGCGCGCCGAGGATCTCCTCGGCCGACTCCCGTTCCGACGCCGGCGGCGCGCCGGGCCGGTCGAACGTCGGGGTCGAGCCGTACACGTCGGCGGTGTCGAAGAAGTTGACGCCGAGGTCCAGCGCAGCTCGCCGACGACGCCGCCAGCGTCCTGGGAGCTCGGTGCCACGCCGAAGGTTGCGCTGCCCAGCAGACCTTCGACGCGGATCCCCGGTCGTGCCGAGGACGGAGTACTTCATCTGAGGGCTGCCTTCAGCAGGCCTCGGAGATGGGCCGTGCAGACAATCGGGCGCGGACCCCATCGGCAGAAGACTCGTCGCAGGGTGGCGATGCTCAGATCGGCGCCCTCGCCCAGGAAGCGGATCAGTTTCAGCCGGGCGACGTGGTGTTCGTGGTCTCGCCCAATCTGGACGACTTCAACATCGAAGGTCCCTACGGAGACATCATGTCCCGCCCCGGTCTCGATCTGAAGAGCCGCGGACTTGCCAACGTCGCCGCATTCACCGCGCTCGCTGACGCCCGTCCGGCCCTGAAGTTCGATGCAGTCGACCTCGAGCGTGATGGCGTAGTCGAGCCACTCCTCGATGGCGAGATCGGGCTCAGTACCCCGCTGCTCTACGCGAGGTCACTCCTGAAGCGCCGCAATGAGGACTCCGACCGGTATCAACACTGGGTCGAACGCTCGGGTCACGGGCGGTCACTCTCTCAGCGCCGACGCCAGCTGTACGTCGTGGCGAAGATCGTCGAGCGAATAAGCGAGTTCGCCGTAGTTTTTCGCGAGGTGGGCGTGAAGCCGGGACAGCGTGATTGGGTGGGCGTGTTGAGCGCCCCGGCCACGGTGACCGCCCGCCGACGTCGCTAAACAATGTGATGTCGGCAGGACGAGCACTCGGTCGGGCGTCGATGTGTACGTCGAGGTGCTCCGCAGCACTGATGACATGCACGGTTGCTTCCTCGGCTCCAACCGGCGAGTTCACCTGGTCCAGTACTACTCGGATGCTCGCATCGTTCGCCATGGTGGCCCGAACAAGGTGGTTGGAGGCGAACGGTGCAGCACACCGTATGGACGCCACCGAGCCCGGCGACGACTCGCAACATCGCCAGCTGTTCGACGAACATCGAGGCGACATCGTGCTGTGTGCTGATCGTGCTGGTGATCAGAGAGGCGGTCGACCTGGTCAGCCCGGGTGTGTCGATTAGCCGCATGGGCGCGAAACGAGTGGCGGCGATAACAACGCAGTCGTGTGTAGCGGCGGCGACGGTCATCTCCGTGACGGCTTCGGGTGTGAGATGGCCAGGCAGATCCACGACCACAGCCCTGGTTTCATTGCTGCAAGCCGCCGCGACGGTTTCGGCTTCGGTCCCCGACGTCAACACGACGTCGGCGGTTCCGTCGGTCAGCCGGTACAGAGTTGGGCAGGCTGGCGAGCACAGTTCGAAACATGCGAGCCTCGGCACCGGATGCGTCGATGCGGGCGGTCAGTTGTGTCACGTCGGGGCTCCCAGTTCAGCGCGTCGACCTGATCGGCGAGTTCGAGAGCGTAGGTGATGTCATCGACGACCTCGTCGAGGCTGACCAGCGGGTCGGCATCTCCGACCACGGCGGCGTGTAACGCCATCCACTGACGTTGGTAACCGTTGTCGGCGAACTCGAACAGGCACGTGCCTTGCTGGTTGACAAACTCACGCGAGCGGATCCAGACAACACATACGAAGGCGGGAAGTTGATTCGGAGCTCGTGCGTCTGGCCAACGATGCGCAGGGTCCAGGACGGTGGCCAGCTAACGCCCATGTAGGCGATCAGCTCGACTGCGTCGTGATCACCCGTGACGACCAAGTCATAGCCTAAGGGCGGGAGGAAACTCGCCGTCACCAGCTGGCCGAGTACAGGGTGGAACTGGCGAATCAGTGGCAGGTTGTGGATTGTCAACCGAGGATCCCAAATCGAAGCATGAGCGCCGTCGGGGGCGGCCCATCGCTTCCCACTGCCGAAGGTGCCGGCGGAGATGTGATCTGCGTGGCCTGATCGATGAACACGTCATTGGCCGGCAGCATGATCGACGACTGGGTGAATGACGCCACCTCACCGGCCACGTCCCCATGCCTCGCGGGC
>CAWBBL010000027.1:0-203072 GCA_963786985.1 Ilumatobacteraceae bacterium
AGGGCGCACCGGTCCAGGCGACCGTTCCGCTGCGGAACGAATGTGGTGCCAACGAGGACGGCGGTGGGAACGAACGAGCCAGTCAACGGCGCCACGCGGTGTGCCGCGACGCCCAGCACTTCGTCCCCGCCCTCACCGTCGATCAGCGATGCCACCCTTCAGGAGTCGGAAGAACCGGATGTCGCCATGACCGGTCACCGGCCACACCACGCCGTGGTCGACGAGCCGGTCCGGCAGCGAGCGGTCCCACGACATCGACTTCGTCGCGGATCATCACGTGCTCCCAGTGGCCCAGGTTGAGATGGCGCACGACCATGTCCTGCCACTCCGACTCCTCGGGTGGCTGGCGCATCTCGGAAAAACCTTGGTGATCGCGATCGGCTCGGGCAGGCCATCGCGACGCGCCACATGCGTGGCCACCGCAAGAATCAAGGAGGAGTCTCGCCCACCAGAGAAGGCCACGCCACACGGCGGGCGGAGCAACGAGTGCGGATGACCTCCTCCAACGCCGCTCGAGGCGTCATCGTGCTGGGTGACGCCTGGAACGGGCGAATCGTCATACCCGAAGAGATGGCCGAAGGCGATCTCCAACGGAGTCATCGCGTACGGAACGCCGCCAGCCACGGCCGATAGGCTACGGCCGCCCATTGTGCCCACGGCAATCCGCCGCACTGCGGTGGTGTCGATCGGAGTCAGATGCAACTCAGACAAGACGGAGTCAGTTGGCACGCAGGTCGGCGACGACATCGTCGTGCTCGACCTGAACGGTTCGATGTACAAGCTCAGCGGCAGCGGCCGATTGCTCTGGGAGCGTCTGGCTGACGCCTGTCGAGGAGGGCGACCTTGCCGCTGCGCTCGTCAATGCCTACGGGATCACCGTCGATCGCGCAGCCACGGACGTTGCGGCCTTCGTCGCTGATCTCCGCCGGCGTGATCTGTTGGTGGAGTAGGTCGTCACCATCGGTGCATGCGTGCAGTCGGCCAGTTGATCGACCGTCGCTCCCTGGCTTGGGGGGCTCCGCGTGAGTTGGCCACCACGGCTCATGTCAGCTTTCGTGCTGGCGGTCGTCGAAGCGCTGATCCGCTTCGTTTCGTTGCCCCGTCTCAGTCGCCTGATGGGTGTCGAACTGGACCTCGCGCCGGTCGAGCTGCTGCACCCGAGCCCGATTTCGCCACGCGAGCTGCCGCCCAGGGCTCGTCGCCAGCTTCGGTGCACACGTCGAGTCACCGACCGCGTGGCCGCTCAGTCGGGGTCCATGTCTTCGGCGGTCGCTCGTGGCGGGCCACCTTCTGCGCCACCGGCTGCCCGACGATCCGCCTCGGCACGGTCGACAGCGGCGGCAGTTTCATCGGCCACGCGTGGCTCGAGGTCGACGGCGCCCATTGGAGCGGTCGACGACTACCGCCTTCGAAGCAGCGCGGAACACGCGGTTGGTGAATCGAACGGCCATGCTCGCACGTACGTCCACTGCGGACTGCGGGTGCGATCGGAGCTCGACCTGGCGCTGCCGCTCGCCCCCGAAGCTGGCTGGGATGTCAACGTGAGCTGGGGACCCGAGCTCGAGGACCTCTGCGACGATCGCGTCCGGTGAGCAGATCGCCGCGTTCGAGGCGCCGAACGGATACTGGTACTCGGCGACAGCTGGACATCCGACGGCTACCACGTGCGGGTGTCGGATTGCGGCGAGTTCGTCATCTCGACCGACCTGTCCGAGATCGTCGGTTCGGCGAGGCAACCCGGAGCTCGCCGCCCTGCTTCCCGATCATCCTGGCTGGAACGGTGGTCACGATCGTCCTCATGCTGCGCGGCGAAACGGTGCTCCACGCCAGCGCTGTGTCCATCGATGGGAGTGCGCTGGCGTTCGTCGGCCAATCGGGTCGAGGAAAGTCGACGGTGGCGGCGCTGATGTGCCTAGCGGATCCCAGCTCGTCACCGACGACCTCCTGGTCGTCAGGCCAGGACCACCGGCGACGTGTCTCGGAGGAGCGGCCGAGCTCCGCCTCCGCGAAGCGGCTTCCGGCCATCGCCCGCGACCGCCCGACCGAGCGCGACACGGACGAACGGCTGACGATCGACTCGCCTTTGCGCCCCAGGGCGTGCGTCGCCCAGAGAGCTTCCGCTCGCCGCAATCGTCATCCCCTCGCCGTCTCGAACTGCTGACAGACGTCGAAGTCACCCTGTTGTCGCCGAGCGACGCATTCGTCACGGTTCCTCTCGATTCCCCGCCTCTACGGCTGGAAGCGATCGGTCGAGATCGGCCGCGACTTCTCCGTTCTCAGCCGGCTGTTCAACGACGTGGCGGTGTACCACGCCACGATCCCCTGGGGACCGCCCTTCGATCCGTCCATCGGTCCGGCACTCGCCCGACTCGCAACACGGACTCCGCCCGCGGGTCGGGTGAACTCGAGCGACAGCACGAAACTGGAGGACGCGCTCGCCGGTCGCCGATATGCTCTGCTCGACTGAGGTGTGGGCACGGTCGATCAGCCGTGCGCAAGGCGGATCACTCAGAGGCGAGGTTTGTGGCGATGAATCGGCAGGTGCTTGATGAGGCTGTTGACGCGCGCCCAAAGCCGCCTGGATCCGTCTCACTCTCTGGATCGGAGCTCCTGTCGAAACGAGCGAAGGAAACGTCGGATTCAGACCACAAGCCGACGGATCAGCCGCAGGCCGCAATGGAGCGGAGCGGCGCAGCGACTCGAACGCGAACGGCGACGCTGACGTCGATGGATGCCGAACTGGTTGCCGCGGACGGCCCAACGACCGCGACAGGCACTCCTGCGCGAACCAGGAAAGTGATGCGTCGCGGTCGCCGCGCACTGCTCCGGCCGACCGTGCAACTCACTGCGGCCAACGTCGGAGCGCAAGTGCTCAGCATGCTCAGCGGGCTGCTGGTCGCTCGTCAACTCGGCGCCATCGGGCGCGGGCAAGTGTCGCTGGTCCAGGTGTACGACGAGACCTCGACGAACGCATCTTCACTCGGTGTGCCGACGGCCACGGGCTACTTCGCCAAGGAGCGGCCGAGTAGCGAGGCGCAGGTCCTCGGAGCGGCGCTGACGATTTCGGCGTTCAGCCTCCCGGTCACCGCACTCCTTGGGTGGCTGATCGCTACATTCGTCTTTGCCGATGCACCGGTAGGGATCCAGCTGATCGTGTGGGCCGCCGTGGGGCTGTCGCCGCTGGCGAACTCGTATCCGATGGCTTGCCGGATGGTGCTCGTCGCCCGAGGGCAGACGTCGTCACTCGTACCGCTGCAGATCCTCCAGATGGCTCTGCGAGTCTGTGCGATGCTCCTGCTGATCCTTGTCGATCAGTTCACGCCGACGACCGCCGCGATCGCGATGGTTGCCAGCGGATGGCTCGCCAGTTTCGTCGCGTGGCGGATGGTCGATGTGCCGCCAGCTCGTGGTGGGCCCGTTCGCGAGATGCTCGCGTTCGGTCTGAAGACCGTGCCGGCCGCGCTCGCCAGCATGGCCAACACCCGTCTTGACCAGATGCTTGTCGCCCCACTGATCAGCGCCAGCGCCCTGGGCGTTTACTCCGTCGCAGTGGGTGCGACGATTCTGCCGGTCAGCGTTGGTGTCGCCATCGCGCTCGCTGGGTTCCACACCGTCAAGGGATCAGCGGGGTTCGATGGGGCGGCCGCCCTCGTCCGCAAGGCGTGTTTCGTCATCCCGATCTGCGGCGCCGTCAACGCACTCGGGATCCTCTTCCTCCTCGAACCGATCTACGGCGCCGACTTCGGTGGTTCCGTCGTTCCGGCACTGATCTTGATTCCCGGGGCCACGGCGACGGCGTTGTTCATGGTCGTCGCACCTGTCGGGCATGCGATCGGGGCGCCGTCACTCGCCTCCTGGAGCCAGGGCGTCGCCCTCGCCGTAACCGTCGCCGGACTTCCCGTGCTGCTGCCGGTGCTCGGCATCAACGGAGCGGCGATCGTCTCGTCGGTCGCCTACTCAGTGCGGTTGGCTGTCGGTGTGTGGCTGCTGCATCGTCGGGGTGTCAGCTTTGGGCGATCTGGCCACGACCACGATGGAACTGCCGCTGCGTCCCGTTGACGCGGCGCCACAGTGCCAGCACTCGCGAAGCGAGCGTTACAACGACGTGGGCGGGAACGTCGGTCAACAGGCTCGGCCGTGATCGAACCAGGGCGACGAGCTGTCGTCCTTGAGATCCCCGCGAGCCCACGCGACGCAACCCGGCGTCCTCGACCTCGCGGTTGCCTTGGTGGACTCGGGCGCGGCGACTGACGCAGTCACGGAACCGTTGTCGGCAGTTCGACAGTGACGTCAACCCCGTCAACGCGTAACCGCTCGCCCTCATCGAAGAGACCGTTGACGAAGTAGTCGTCGCCGATCACGTCGGGCCATTCGGCGAATCGCTGTCGTCCTGCCGAAGCAAGGAGGATCGCGCCCGTTCCAGAAATCGCCGTCGAGCCTTCCTGTGATGCAGTCCAGATCCGGTAATGGCCTCGAACCGGCCAGCCGGCTCCATCAAAGTCGTACCGAGGCGTCGGTGCGACTGCCAGCCACGGTCCGGTGGTCAGAGTCTCGACGAGTTGACGCAGTCCAGCGGCTTCGATGACGACATCGGCATCGACGTACAGCCGGGGCATCGTCGCGGCGACTTCGTCGCCCCGGCGGAGCGCAGCTGTCTTGGACGCTTCCGGGATCTCGACAACACGAGCCCATGGCGCAGCGTCCCGAGCGCGCTCGGCGGTGTTGTCGGTGCACCCATTGCAAACGACCACGACGTCGACGCCACTGCCGAGATCGCTCATCCGGCTGAGGAGCCGGACGACAGTGTCTTGCTCATTATGTGCAGGGATCACGACGCTGAATGCCGTCACCCAACGAAGGGTAGGTCTTCGTGCCCCGTTCCTGAGAAACGCCAGATCGGTCCGCTGAGTCGATTGGAATCGAGTTGACGGCGCTCGCTGGCCCGCTATCCTCGGATGTTCGCGGAGGCCTCTCCAAGGCGGAACGATGGAGCGAGGCGGTTGATGAACACCAGTGAATTTCTGTTGGCAGGGGTCGACGCGTCCTGCGTGGCTGTCCTCGATGGCGATCGTCGATATACCTACGGTGAACTCCGCGCGGCCGTCGTTCGGCTCGCCGAAGAACTCGAGAATGGTCCGACGGGCACCGGAGATCGTGTCGGGATCATCGCCCGCAACTCGTTCTTCTGGGTCGCCGCGTACCTGGCCACGCTCTACGCCGGCCGAGTCGCCGTCACGTTCCCAACGACGGCGACATCAGCCGAGGCGCGGAGTCAGGCGGAATGGGTCGGAGCCCGAGCGTTCTTCGTGGAGCGAGCCCAGTCGCGTCGCTTCGCGGCGGTTGTCGCGGACACCGAAGTGATTGATGACGGACGCTGTCGACGGAGCGGGCGACGAAGCTGGTGTATGGGCGCCGACGCCGGTGAGTGCTGACGATGATGCCGTGCTCCAGCTCACGTCCGGTACGACATCGTCGCCCAAGGCAGTGCGGGTAACACACCGCAACATCCAGGCCAACACGACGGCCATCGTCGAGTACCTGGGTCTGCAGTCGGACGACCGGATGTTGGTCGTGCTGCCCCTGTCGTACTGCTTCGGTGCCTCGCTCCTACACACGCACCTGCGCGTCGGCGGCAGCATTGCCTTTTGTCACACGCTGACGTTTCCTGAAACGGTGGTCGACGCGATTGAGCAGAACCACTGCACCGGTTTCGCCGGCGTGCCGTCGACGTACCAGTTGTTGCTGCGTGCGAGCTCGATGTCGAGTCGGCCACTGCCGAGCTTGCGTCACCTCCAACAGGCCGGCGGCAAGTTGCCGCCGTCACTCATCGACGAGCTGGTGGCGGCCCAGCCCGACGCACGGATCTTCGTGATGTATGGGCAGACGGAGGCGACGGCTCGCCTTTCGTTCTTGCCGCCGGAGCAGCTCGAGAGGCGGCGCGGTTCGATCGGCAGGGGCATTTCCGGCGTCCGCCTTCGGGTCGTCGATGAGAGCGGTCGGGAGGTGCCACCAGGCACGGTGGGGGAGATCATCGCCTCCGGTCCGAGCATCACCAAGGGTTACTGGAACGATCCAGTGGCCACGGCGCAGCGATACAGCGGCGGGGACTTGCATACCGGTGATTTGGCGACGATCGATGATGACGGGTACATCTACATCGTCGATCGCGCGGCCGACTTCATCAAGACCTGGGGCATCCGGGTGTCCAGTCAGGAGATCGAGGAGGCGGCGTCGCGCCTGCCGAATGTGATGTCCGCCGCCGCGGTCGGCGTGCCGGACGACGTCGCCGGTGAGTCGATCGTGTTGTTCCTCGTGACGCGGGACGATGTGTTGGGACCTGACGACGTGCTGATCGCGCTCCGCGGCGTGCTCCCCAAGCACATGGTCCCGCACCAGGTCAGGATCGTGCCGGAACTTCCGCTCAATGCCAATGGCAAGCTCGTCAAGTCAGAGTTGCGGGAGCTGGCGATGGCCAGCGTTGTCGCGGCGGTGCGGGCGTGATCAGATTGCGCAAGGTGATTCTCCCCGCAGCAGCCGGCGTGGTCGTGGCCGGAATCGTCGGTGGCTGCGTCCTGGCACGGCCAGAGTCGAAGGTCGTCGGCGCCGAGGCATACGAAGTCGCGTCCGCGACCTCAGATCAACTCGCACGACTTGCCGATCTGCGAATGTTCTTCGGGCACCAGTCGGTTGGGGCGAACATCCTCGACGCAACGCCCTCGGTTTTCGCTGCGGCAGGTGTGGAAGCGCCCGAGATCGTCGAGTCCGAGGATGCGACCGTGCAGTCTGGACCGCTGATTCTGCACTCATACATCGGCCGGAATCGCGATCCACTGGGAAAGATCGCCGAGTTCGATCGTGTCATCCGGAACGGTGTCGGTGATTCCGTCGATGTCGCGGTATTGAAGCTGTGCTATATCGATGTCCGCGAGGGCGACGACGTCAACGCGATCTTCGATGCATACCGAGAGACGCTCGCGGCGCTCGAACGCGATTATCCCGACGTGGCGTTCGTCTACATGACTACGCCACTCAGCACCGAGTTCGGAGGGTCGCTGGAGCGGGCCAAGCGCCGAATCAAGGATCTCCTCGGTCGCGACAACCTCTTTGTGCCAGCGCACAACGTGGCTCGGGAGGAACTCAACGCCCTGATCCGCGCTGAGTACGGAGACAGCGGCCGCCTCTTCGACATCGCCGCCGTCCAATCCACGGGTGAGGACGGAAATCGTCGGGTGCGCAGCCACGGCAGTTCGGAGTACTTCGCGATGGAGAGCTACCTCGCTTCCGACCCTGGTCACCTCAATCCCGCCGGAGGCGAGATCGTCGCCAGCGCCTTCTTGGCAACCGTTGCCGATGCCGTGGATTGACGCGGGTCAGACCGACGCTGTCGACGCTCGTGCGGAGAGGGCGCTCGAACTCGGATCCGACTCGACGTAGGCCCGCGAGTAGTCGCTGAAGTTTGGCCCGATCTCGTCGATGTCCTTTTCCCACCACTTCTCGGCGAGCAGTCGCTCGATGGTCTCGGGATCGAAGCGGTATCGGACGACTCGAGCGGGATTGCCCACGACGACGGCGTACGGCGGCACTTCCTTGTTCACGACCGCCCCGGCCGCCACAACCGCACCGTCGCCGATCCTGCCCACGCCGGGCATGATGATCGAATTGTGGCCCAGCCAGACGTCATTGCCGATGCTGAGCGGGCTTCTCGGCAGGCTCCCGTCCACGAACCCGAGCTTCGAGTTGAAGAAGAAGGCGTGCATCGACTTGTGGTCCATTGGATGGTTCAGCGTCGCCGCAAACGCGGTGACAGCGATCGAGGTGTAGCGGCCGATCGTGGTCTCGCGGTCGAACGCGCGAGGCCGGAAACATCCGCCATGCGTATACATGCCGATGCTCACGTCGTAGTGCGCCCGAAAGATCTCACGCAGCGTGGGCGAGTAGAACTCGCCGCCTTCGGTTTGCATGATGTACTTGACGATCAACCGCCGAACGACGGCTCCGCTGGGTCCATACCGGCGGACCAGACCTTCCTTCAGCACCGATGTACCTCGTTCGTCTGAATGGTTCGATACGGCGGCCGACGGGCTCGGACTGTCGCCAGGGCGCACCCCTGCAGGATACGACGGCTCCGTGGGCAACGCCGACAATGTGAACTCGCTTGGTAGGGGCCGGGAAGTGACTCGCCCTCCGGCGGCGCGAAGGTCGCCATGTCGGTGACTCATCGCCACCGCTTGACCAGCTGCTTCGCGGCTCGCACCGGTTGCGGCCGGGGTCGCCGGTGCGATCCTCGGACAAGCTCCCTGACGGTGCCGCCGGTGTCGCTGTCATGCATCGACTGGCGGGTCTGCAGCCATGCACGACGGTCGGTGTAACCACCGTCCACCGTGTACACGCGGTCGTACTCGAGCCCTCGCAGCGCCTGGAGCGAGTTGCGATCGTAGGCGCCGAACGGGCACGCCGCTTCGGTGACGCGCTGCCCGGATGCCGATTCGATGAGCGCTCGAGCGTGAACGAGTTCCTCACGACAGTCACTGGCATCGAGCTTGCGCCACGGGCGATGACCGTACCCGTGGGTTCCGATCGACATTCCGTTGTCGACGAGCTCTCGCAGATCGCCCTCGGCGAGCGAGCCTTCCTCACCGATCCGTCGCGCGATCACGAAGAACGTCCCCACGAGCCCCCGCCGAAGTAGAAGCGGCATCGCGACATCGAGGTCGGACTTGTTGCCGTCGTCGAAGGTGATCAGAACGTCCGGGCGCCCCGACGACCTCGTCGAGCATCTCCTCGAACTGTGCTGGCTCCAACCAACATGTCGCTTCGCCGGGCTCGAGTTCTCTGCGGGGGGTCCCGACACCGTGGAAGCACAGGGCCAGACGGGAGTGTCGGCGGCCCGGCGTGTGGTTGGTTGATGTTGACACGGCACCGATCCGAACGCGGTCAGTGGATCTCGGGGACAGGCGCGACGAGTTCCGGCGGCAGGTGCAGATACTGCGTAGAGCGCCGCTTCTGCTCGATGTCGCGGTAGACACGCTCGACCTGCTCGGCGGTCGAGGCCCGCCGCGGCAGCGACCTCCTCGACCGGCACGTCGTTGTTCTTCCCGTAGAGCACGAGGTCCATCTGGCGATGGGGCAGCGAGAAGTAGAACTCCTCCTGCGACTGCGGCAGAGAGTAGGTGTCGGTCGTGGAGGGCCGGTCGAGCACCACCTGCGGCACGCCGAGGTAGGCCGCCAGCTCGTACACCTGCGTCTTGTAGAGGTGGGCGATCGGCTTGACGTCGGCCGCCCCGTCACCGAGCTTGACGAAGAAGCCCTGGTCGTACTCGAGGCGGTTTGGGGTGCCGCTGGCGACGAAGTTGAGCCGGTCGGCGTGGTAGTACTCGAACGCCTTGCGAACGCGCTGCTTGAAGTTGGTGGCCGCGACGATGCCCAGGTACGCCTCGGGGGTGAGGCGGTGGGACTTCTCGTTGCCGTCGGGATCGACCACAACGACCGAGTAGAGGCGGAAGCGCGTCGGACTCGACGACCGACGGCAGCACGATCTTCGACTTGTAGCCGGCGCCGTAGTCCGGGAACACGAGCCGAACCGCGTCGTCGCGCCGACGGTAGGCACCGAAGGCTTCCAGCGGCGCGGTGATGTCCTCGAGGACCGAGTCGATGCCCAGCGTCGGTGGAGACCGCCTGGCTGATCGAGATGGTCTCGGCGGACGACTCGCGCTCGGGCATGTGGAGCGCCGAAGACCCGTTCGGCACCGAGCGTGCGCACCGCGACTGCGGCGACCAGGCTCGAGTCGATGCCGCCCGACAGGGCGACGACGACCCCGCGTCGCCGTACGTCCTCGAGGTAGGCCTTCAGTGACCTGCCGATTCGCTCGGTCTCCTGCTCGAGGTCGAGCTTCAGGACCTCGGGGCCGAACTGGTTCGCAGTTCACGCGGTGCTCCTCTCGGGGACCAGCGTGTCGATGATCGTCATCGGTTCGGCAGGTGGCGGCGTCCCCGGCTGGCCTGCCCACCGCCGTCGACGACGAACTGGCGGTGCAGCAGTTGGGTCGAGATGACGGCGAGGATGCGCATGTTGTCGGTGTTGCTCATCCGCACCCCCTCGGTCCGCCGCGCACTTGGCGACGAGCGCTTCGACCATGCGCGGCTCGAAGATGCCCGCGTCGCGCACTGCGCTCCGGCGAGACGGTCTCGCCCAGCCAGTCGGGATCGCGCCGCCGCCGAAGAACGCCGACGCGTCCGGGGCTCGGTACGGCTGCTTCGGTCGCTGCGAGGATCGGCGTCGGGAACGACGTCGGCGAACGCCCGCTTGAGGATGTGCTTCTCGTCGAGACCGAGCAGCTTGTGGCGCGCCGGGAGCGCCATCGCGAACTCGACGACGTCGCGGTCGAGGAACGGGAAGCGTCCCTCGACGGAGTTGGCCATGAGCATGCGGTCGCCCTGCGACGGCCAGGATGTAGCCCGGCAGAAGGGTGGTCGACTCGAGCCACTGGGCGCGGGCGAGCGGGTCCCACGTGTGGGCGTCGGCGGGCATGCGGGCGAGCAGCTCACCGACGGGTCGGCGCCGGCCGCCCGCGCGTCGGGCGTGAGCATGTGCTTCAGCGCGGACGTCGAGCTCCAGCGTGGCCGGTGCGACAGCGCGAGGTCGTCCGGGTCGAGGTCCTTGCCGAAGAACTGCCGGGCGAAAGCGGGCGCCGCGCCGGGCGACCGCACGAGCCACGGGTACAGCAACGACACCGCCTGGTCACGCACGGTCGAGGCCGGGTCGCGCAGCCAGAACTCCCGGAGCCGACCCTCGCGGAAGATGTCGTAGCCGGCGAGCACCTCGTCGGCGCCCTCACCGGTGACGACCACTTTGTAGCCGGCGTCGGCGACGAGTCGCGACAGCAGATACAGCGGCGCGGGGGCCGAGCGCAGCAGCGGACTCTCCGCGTGGTACACGACGTCGGGGAAGACGCCGGCGATGTCGGCTGAGTCGACGACGACCTCGTGGTGCTCGGTGCCCAGCGGCGGGCCAACTCGTGCTGGTAGACGCCTTCGTCGAAGTCAGTGTCGGCGAACCGCAGCGAGAACGTCTGGAGCGGCGCCGAGGTCACTGACGGCGACGACCGAGGTCGTGACGGAGGAGTCCAGGCCGCCCGACAGGTACGCCCCGACCGGGACGTCGGAGCGCTCGAACCGCAGGCGAGCGGCAGTCTCGACGAGTTCGCGGAGCCGCTCGGCGTTGTCGTACGAGATCCTGCGCGGGCTCGGCGCCAGCCGCCGGGAAACGCATCTGCCAGTACGCCGCGGTGTGCTCGCCATCGGCATCGATGACGAGATAGTGGCCGGGCGGAACCTGGCGGACCCCGGCGAACACCGTGCGTGGCGCGACCGTGCTCCAGAACGTGAACACCTCGTCGAGGCCGGCCGGGTCGAGCGAACGATCGACGGCGGCGTCGGCGAACAGGGCCTTGACCTCGGATGCGAACAGCAAGCGCCGACGGTGTGCGGGCGACGTAGAGCGGACGTACGCCCGAGGCGGTCGCGGCTGAGGATGAGCCGCTCCGACTGCGGCTCCCACAGGGCGATCGCCCACTGGCCGTTGAACCGCTCGAACGCCGCCGGACCCCACTCCTTCCACGCGTGAACGATGACTTCGGTGTCGCTCGCCGTGCGGAAGTGGTGGCCGCGCTCGCGAAGCTCGGCGCGCAGCTCGACGTAGTTGAAGATCTCCCCGTTGAACGAGATCCAGACGGTCCCGGCCTCGTCGGCCATCGGCTGCGCCCCTCCGGCGGTGTCGATGATCGAGAGGCGGGAGTGGCCGAGGGCGATGCGCCGGTCACGGTAGTAGCCGCTGCCGTCGGGACCGCGGTGGTGAAGGCGGCCGAGCATGCGAGCGCACGAGGCCGACATCGGGCACGCCGTCGAAGCTCAAGACGCCGGCGATGCCGCACATCAGCGCCGTCCAAATAGCGAGAGACGGTCGCCGCAAGGGAGTCCGGAGAGCACAACCGCTCGGGAGCGATGTCGTCGTCGGCGAGCACGATGCCGAAGGAGTCCTCGACGGCGATCGCCACGGCGAGCGCGTCGAGGACGGTGTCGCCGCGAACGAGCGGAGCAAGCTCGGCGAGGCGCTGCTGCACAGAGTCGCGCACGTTGCAACTCCGTCATCCATGCCAGGCCGGTCAGGCACCCGGGCTACGCCGTTGCCCGGCTAGCTCTCCGCCAGCTTCCTCTGCACGAACGCAGCGATCCGTTCGATGCCATCGAGGTTCTCCGGAACCGTTTCGGTGTCTCCGACCTCGACATCGAACTCCTGCTCGAGATACTCGATCAGTTCGAGGATGCCCGTCGAGTCGATGACACCTGACCCGATCAGCGAATCGGCCGCGGAGGGCATCCGCGCGTCATCTCCAAGCAGCAGGTTGTCGAGGATGAACTTGCTCGACTCGTTCCTGCACATCGCCCACGTTGTTCGTCCTCCCGCTCGATTCCGCCAGGCACGCGATCTCACATGCCAACGAGTTTGAGCTGGACAGGCTAGCAGCCGAATCGCGTCGATCATGCTCCTTACCAGCGAGGCAGCGAACCCGGGCTCACGCCCGGCGCGGGCGCACCGTCGCTAGCCTCCCCGATCTGTTCGGCGACCAGAACTCGCCGGGAAACCTGCACATGAAACCGACCCGCCCCGACGTCTCCGTCATCATCGTCAACTGGAACACCAGCCAGTACCTCCTCGATTGCATCGATTCGCTGCTCGACCAGACTTCTCGGTCGACGCTGGAGCTCGTCGTTGTGGACAATGGATCCCAGGACGGTTCTCAGGAAGCGCTGCGAACCGCGTATCCGGACGTCACGCTGATCGAGAACGGCGCCAACCTCGGCTTCGCCAGGGCCAACAACATCGGTTTCGAGGTCGCCACTGGCCGGTATCTGTGCCTCGTCAACACCGACGTGATCGCGCTCGACGGGGTGCTCGACAAGATGGTGGCGTACCTGGATGCCAACCCCGGCGTCGGCGTGGCCGGTCCGCGCACGGTCACCCGCGACCTCACGCTCCGACAGAACTGCCGCCGATTCCCGACTCTCGCCAACGCTGCTGGTGACTACCTGATGCTCAAGCGCCTCCTGCCGGGGGTCGAACGCTTCGAGGGTCGGACGCTCAAGGCCTCCACGTACTCGGCCACCCACGATGCAGAGGTGCTGTCGGGCTGCTTCATGATGGTCCGCCGGGAGGCCTTCGACGAGGTCGGTCCGCTCGACGAGGACTTCTTCTTCTACGGGGAGGACACCGATTGGTGCAAGCGGTTCCACGATGCCGGTTGGAAGGTCGTCTACTTCGCCGACGCCGAGGCGATCCACTTCGGCGGTGGGAGCACGAAGGCGTACCCCGTGAAGTACTACCTCACGATGGAGCAAGCCGATCTGAAGTACTGGCGCAAGCACCACCCCAGGGCAGCTCAGCGCGCCTATCGGATGATGAAGTTCGTCTACCACCTTGCCAGCACCGCAGCCTGGTTCCCGCGCTGGCTGGCCCGCCACGACGAGCAGTCGGAGCTCAAACTACGCGGCCATGCGAACAACCTGGTCTGGCTGACGACCGGTCGCCCGCTGGTCCGCTAGCGGAGCGACCGCTTCACACGTCGTTGCCGTCGCCCTGGGTGAGCAGCCAGGCGTCCTTGTCGTAGATCAGCGGATCCGGGTAGTCGGGACTGATCAGGAACTTCACCCGTGTTCGCCTGACCGCGACTCCTGCGCGCATCAACTGGTGATCCAACCAGGTCCCGCGGATCGCCCAAGCCTCCACCAACGAGCAGCCGAGCTCGATGCAGCGCCCGACCGCCACCCTGGTCAGCAGCCGGAGTGTCGCCGAATCGTCGGCCGCGCAAACGAGGTCAACGATCTCCCCGACCGGCAGGCCCTGCCTGAGCGTCGTCTTGATCACCACAATTCCCCCGAGGGATCCTGCACGGTGCAGGGCCAGGATGATGTACTCGTCGGGATTGTCGACGTAGCGCCAGTTCATGTAGGTCGCGTCGCGGACGATCGCCACTCCGTAGCCGGCCGCGACCTCCTCCCACAGCGCGTCAGTCCGCTCGTCGAAGTCGGGGGAGTTCGGTGACGGAGCACCCTGCGGGCAACTTCGGCGACCGACGGAGCAGTGGACCGAACACGGCGTTCGCGATCGCTGCCGACCGCGCGCCCGAGCCTGGGCTGTGCCGCGGTCAGCACGGCCTCGAGATCGATGATGCGGGCTCGGTAGATCACGTCGAAGTCCTCGCGGTAGCCCCACTTGCCCGTGAAGATCGGGTACGAGTTCACCGATGGGGTCACGTACCAGCCGTCGATCCCCGCCTCGCGTGCCGCAGCGAACACGCGCTCGGCGCACCGTTTGATGAGCCCCATGCCCTGGTAGTCCGGGTCGGTGAACATGTCCATCGTCTTGCCCACGCGGACCCGTCGACCACCTACCTGCATGACCTTGGGCGCGACGGCGAACGAGCTCACGATCCTGTCCCCGTGACGGGCGAGAAAGCCGAACGCCGGGCCGGCGGGGTTGTCGTAGTACATCCACCGGTAGTACGCCGCGGACTTGTCGCGCGAGCTGCAGACCCTCGTCGTCATCGCTCATCCCGCTGATCAGCTGGGAGATGTCCGCCAGATCGTGCTCGGTGAATGGAGCTGAACTCGATTTCCCCCGCCACTTGCCGTTTCGTTGCCGCATCCACGTGCTTCACCCCTCGCCGGCCGCCACCGGTTGCTCGACACTCGTCATCAACCGCCGTGCCACGAGCATAGAAGGCGGTGGCTCGACGTAGTCGCGTCGACGTCTGACGGCGGCCCTAGAGTGACGCCGATCGAGCGCCGCCCGAGGGGAAGCACATGCCAGACCAACACGTGCCGGGCTTTCTGGCTGTCATCCGTGAGCCCGGGGCCGCCGATGGACCTGCCGTCGCGCCGGCCCTCGCCGACCTCGGTGTGGCGAACGCCGCCGCCGTGCACCTTCCAAACCTGCAACTGGCGACCTGGGGCCTGGGGGCCGAACGTCCGACGGCGGACCTCCCGCTCCTCCTGAGTGGCACGAACTGGTCCGATGATGGCCCGGTTTCCGCGCCGCAGCTCGGTGAGCGGCTGTCCACCTCTTCCCCGGACGCACTTGCATCGATGCTGCCGCCGTTCGCGGCGCTGGGCACACGCGGCGACGGGCTCGTGTTGGTGTCCGACACGATGGGTTTCAGGCAGTTGTTCCGCCGGCGGGGCGCAGGTTGGCTCGGGCTGTCGACCTCCGCCCGGGCACTGGCCGCCCTGGGAGAAGGGCGTTTGGACCAGCGCGGACTGCTCCTCCAGAGCCTTCTCGGTTGGCAACTCGGCCAGCGAACACTCTTCGACGGGGTCACCAAGCTGGCCCCCGGCGAGTACGTGCAGTTCACGGCGGGGACGATCAACGAAGGAGTCGCCGAGACCGTCGACGCTGGCCCGGTCTCGATCGACGAGGCAACGACCCGGGCCGCCGCATTGCTGCGTTCATTGCTCGAGCGCTACATGGACGAACATCCGAACCCGACCCTTCAGCTCACCGGCGGTCAGGACTCCCGCCTGGTGCTCAGCGCCATCCCGCGGGCGTGCCGCAAGGGCCTCCGGGTGATGACGATGGGCGCGCCGGGCACCGCCGACGTGGACATTGCGGCCAGCCTGGCAGCCCGATACGGCATGGAACACACGGTGCACGGTCTCGACGGACTCGCCGGGCTGTCGCCCGCCGAGAGCTTCGATCGAGCGTGCGATGCTGCCGCTCGGCTCGACTGCATGGCCGACCCGATCGCCAAGGCCGCCACGCTGTGGGCGGAGGAGCACTTCGCGCAGGGGCCGCGGCTGTCCGGGCTCGGCGGCGAGATCGCCCGCGGCTTCTACTACACCGGCGTGATACGCGACACGCCGGTGACGCGCGTCGAAGACTGATCGACTGGCCCGCTGGCGAATGTTCGCCAACGAGGCCGTCCAGTCACAGGCCCTGGAGCCAGCATTCGTGGCCGACGCTCAACCGGTGTCCCTGAGCATCGTGCACGAGGCCCTCATCGAAACGGGCCTCGACTGGTACCGGGCTACCGACGCGCTCTATCTGAACCACCGCATGCAGCGGTGGGCCGGGCTCAGCGAGTCGGCCGTGTGCTTCGACCGACAGATCGTCAACCCGATGCTCGATCATCGGTTCCGGGCAATCGCCCAGGGCATGGCGCCGCGGGACAAGGCGCGCGGACAATTCCTCGCCCGACTCCAGGTGGCGCTGGATCCCGAACTGGCATCGCTCCCATTGGACAACCGGCCTGCGCCGGCCGTGCTGGCTCGCCCCGGCCCGGTGGGCAGGTTGAGGTACGAGGTCGCGGCAACCAGCCGCCTGGTCCGCAAGATCAAGCAGCGGATCTCCGGGAGCCGTCGGCCGCCCGCAGGCGGTCCGGTGCTGGCGCGCAAGGTCTCCGAGCACCTGCGAACCGCGCCCGAGGCTCTCGATCGCCTGCGCGGCCACGGCGTGTTCAGCGAGGAGTGGCTCGATGGCTTCGCGTCCGGGACCTCCGACGCCGATCCCAGCACGCTCGCCTTCCTCGTCAACCTCATCGTCGCCCACCGGGCCGAGCGCGCTGACCGCTCTGGGGTATTCGCATCGATCGGCCGACCGGGTTACAGTGACGTGACAGTTTTGTAACAACCCAGCAAAGAACGTGCTCCGATCAAGGAGAGACGGGGGAGAGCGATGAAGGTCACAGGCAAGAACCGCAACCGGCTGTTGCAAGGCGTCGTTCTCGGGTGCGCCGTGCTGGTCGTCCCCGTTGCTGTGCCCTCCCATCCTGAAGTGCAGGCGCAGTCGACGTTCAACGTGTTCGCCGCCGACGATGCCGGTGAGACCACCGAATCGACCGATCCGGCGGACGTGACCGAGACCACCGAACCTACGGAGTCGACGGAAGTGACCGAGTCGACGGACGTGACCGAGACCACCGAGACCACCGAGTCCACCGAGTCCACCGAGACCACCGAGACCACCGAGACCACCGTCTCCGTGGTGCCGGTCGACCCCGCGACGACAACGGTGACCACGGCGGCATCGTCGAACGCGACGAGCACGACAACGACGTCGGTCGCCTCTACTCCGCTGGCGGCAGCGGCGATCACCGCCGCGGTCGCTCCGAGCGCACCGCGCAGTTATCGGGTGACTGGTGTCGGCAATGGCCGTATTTCGTTGGCCTGGGGCGCCCCGGTGACGGGGCCGCCGTCGAGTGGCTATCTCCTCACCTATGCGCCGGCTGGAGGGGGATGGCGCACCATCAGCCTCGGAGGGCGAACGAGCTGGACGCTCACTGGGCTGCGCAATGGGACGAGGTACTACATGTACTCTATGCCGTGAACGGCGGCGCCAGGTCGCCTGCCGCCACGGCCACGGCGTTGTTGCCCAGCGGCACGCCTCGGAATTATCGGGTGAGCTGGTGTCGGTAATGGCCGTATTTCGTTGGCGTGGAGCGCACCTGCGGCGGGGCCGCCGTCGAGTGGCTATGTCCTCGCTTATGCGCCGGCTGGAGGGGCGTGGCGCAGCATCAGCCTCGGAGGGCGAACGAGCTGGACGCTCACTGGGCTGCGCAATGGGACGAAGTACTACATGTATCTCTACGCCGTGCACAACGGCTACCGATCGCCGGTCGCTAAAGACTTGGGCGACAACCGGTGGTTCATCGGCGAACCCAGGAAACTGTCCCGCAGCACGGAACTCACCGGGTGGCGCAGATCCCTGGGGTGGATGCTGGCCGGGGCCCCACAACACCGGTGTCCGCGCCGGGACGGCGCTGCGCACGTATACCGGCCCCTGCTCGATCACCGCCAACAACGTGGTCATCGACTCAATGCTGGTCCAGTGCAGTCTGAGCATCAGGGGCGCCAATGTGACGATCCGCAACTCGAGGATCCTCGGCACCGTCAGGACGGTGGACTCCACTGATTCGTTCACCATTGTCGACTCCGAGGTGATCCTCTCGGCCAGCGTGGGGAGCGGAACCCTGATCGGTGACAGCAATTTCACCGCAATCCGAGTCGAAACGTCCGGTGGCAACCGCGGCATCTACTGCGATGGCCCATGCACGATCCGCGACTCGTGGGTTCACGGCCAGAACATCGTCGGTGACGCGCACGCCAGCGGCATTCGCATGTCCCAGAACGGCACGATCCTGCACAATTCGATCTCCTGCGACGGGATCCGCACTCCCCAGGGCGGGGGCTGTTCGGCGGGGCTGACTGGCTACGGGGACTTCGAACCGGTGACCAACAACCTGATTCAGCGCAACCTCTTCGTACCGGCCACTTCGACGGTCTGCGCTTACGGTGGCGCGAGTGGCGACAACGGCTCGAAGCCCTACGGCGCGCTGTCTGGGTCCATTCGGTTCATCGAGAACGTGTTCCAGCGAGGCACCAGCGGCATATGCGGGAGGTACGGTGCTGTTGTGAGCTTCGATGCGGCGAGGCCGGGCAACTCGTGGGTCGGCAACCGATGGAACACGGGCGAGGTCATTCCGGTACCGAACTGAGTGCTGCTTTCCAGGTTCGGGTTCACCGGAACACTGGAACCTGGAAGAACCGTCGGGTGCATGGGCCCGACGGTGTCATCGCACCCCCGCGGGACTTCGGTGTCAAGCGGCCCACGAGCAACGTGACTGCACGAACCATCGTGTGACTGCGTTGATCTCCGCGACGGTCTGACGGTCGACGGAGATCGAACCCGCCGTGCACGGTGTCGGCGGACTCGCCGGAGCAGCGAGGGCTTCGCTCGAGCGTGCGATGCCCGGGTCGGACTAACCCCGGGCGGTTCTCGTCCGGAACGGTACGATGGCGGTCGGAACTGCCGGCCGGCCTGCTCAGGCGGAGCAGCACGGTATTGGCTGACAGGAAGACAGATGCCGAAGACGCACGAACTCGATCGCATCCTGCAAGGACGCATGTGCCTCGGCTGCGGAGCCTGCGCCTTCGTTGGCGATGCTCACGGTGTCACGATGGTGGACTACCCGAACGTGGGGCGTCGCCCGTCGTGGCGCGGCGAGCTTCCCGTCACGGTGAAGGACGCGATGGTGGCCGCTTGCCCGGGCATCGCCATCGAGGCCCCGGCAGCCAGTCGTCCACGCCCGGCGGACCCGGACGAGTTGGTGGTCGGTCCGACGGAAGCGATCTGGGAGGGCTGGGCGAGCGATGCCGACATGCGCAGAGCGGCATCATCCGGGGGCGCCGTGTCCGCTCTGGCCACGTACGCCGTTGAACGACTCGGAATGGCGCTCGTCGTCCACACCGGAATGGATCCCACCCAGCCGTGGCTGAATCGCACCACGACCAGCACCGACCGGGCCGGCCTCGCGGCGAACCTGGGCTCGCGGTACGCACCATCGTCGCCCGTTGAGGCACTCCGACTGATCGAGGAGAGCGACCGCCCGTGCGTCTTCATCGGCAAGCCGTGCGACGTGGCGGCCGTGGCCAAGCTCCGCCGGGTCCGGCCCGCGCTCGATCGCAATCTCGGTCTTGTCCTCAGCTTCTTCTGCGCCGGCACCCCGACCACGGCGGCCACCCTGCGGCTGGCGGATTCGCTCGGGTTCGGTCAGCCCGACCAGATCAGCTCCGTGAAGTACAGAGGTGATGGCTGGCCGGGCCTGTTCCGTGTCCGGGACCGCACCGGACGCGAGGAAACCCTCACCTATGACGAATCGTGGGGAGCCTTGGCCCGCCGCCATCGGCAGCTGCGCTGCCAACTTTGCCCGGACGGGCTGGGCGAACTCGCCGACATCACCGGGGGGGATGCCTGGCACCGCAAGAGCGAGGGCACGGACGGCATCTCGGTGATTCTGGCGCGTACCGCCCTCGGGCGCAGGATCGTCGAGGAGGCCATGCGCGACGGCTACCTGACCGCGACTCCGAGCGATGCCCACAAGGTCGTCGAGGCTCAGGGTCTGGTCCGCAGACGGCGCCTCGTTGCGCGCCAGAATCGCGGCACTGCGCCTGTTCGGGCGTCCGACGCCGCGCTTTCGTGGGTTCCACCTGGGCGCCGCCGCGGCGCAGGCGGGCCCGGTGGGGACCGCAAAGGAGTTCGCCGGCATGGTCAAGCGGGTGTGGACGCGGGGTTATCTGCGTCCCGAACCCAGAGACTGAACGGCGTGAGGAGGATCATCGTTTCGTGCCCACCTCGCTGTCCGGGCCTCGGTGTGGCCATCGAGGCCGCGCGGGTGGTCACCTCCGTAGAATGAAGCGGGCACGCCGGCGGAACCAGGAGGCGGATCATGAACTACGAGAGCGTGAAATGACCGCGCGCGTCGGCATGATGGGCGTGCAGTGCGACACCGCCAACATGGGTTTGGCGGCCCTCGCCTACGCGGCCGCCGGGATCGTGCACGACCTCGTGCCGGGCGAGGCCGAGATCGTCCTGTTCTCGATCAACTCGGACGTCGAACTAGCCCGGATGGCGGAGAGCCTCGGAATCGCCAACAAGCGTTTCATGGCGGTGCCCTTCTATCGGAAGAATCCGGCGGCGTTGGCCAACTCCCTCCGCCAGATGCGCCAGTGCGACGTGATCCTCGACTTCACTGGTGGAGACAGCTTCTCGGACATCTACGGCATCAAGCGGCTCGTCAGGAAGCTGGGGGACAAGGAGATGGCCTTGGCCAGCCGGGTCCCCCTCGTGCTCGCGCCACAGACCATCGGGCCGTTCGAGAACCGAATCACCTGCCCTGGGTCAAGCATGTCATCAACCGGGCAGAGCTGGTGTACACGCGCGACGAACTCTCTCGGGACTTCCTGGAAGGCCTGACCAAGCGCGAGGTCGTTGCCGCCACTGATGTAGCGGTGACGCTGCCGTGGAATCCGGATCTCTACGACCTCCCCGACATCGACCGGCCCCGAGTGGGATTCAACATCTCGGGCCTCCTGTGGAACGGCGGCTACACGGGCCAGAACCAATTCAACTTGCTCACCGATTACCGCGAGTACTGCCTGGCCGTGATCGAGGGCCTGCTTGCCGACGGAGCCGAGGTGCATCTGGTGCCCCACGTCTTGTCCCGCGGCGACGCCGCCGACGAGGACGACCTGGCCGTGTCCCGGATCTTGGCTGACCAACATCCGGATTGCGTACTCGCCCCGAACTTCCGGAGCCCGGTAGAGGCCAAGTCGTACATCAGCCGCATGGACGTGTTGATCGGTTCCCGCATGCACGCCACGATCGCCTCGTTCACGAGCGGCGTGCCGACCATCCCGGTGGCCTACAGCCGCAAGTTCGCTGGGTTCTTCGGGAACCTGGACTACCCGGTGCTCGTGGACCTTGCCGAGTTGGGTACGCAGCCGGCGATCGAGGCCACCCTGGCTCACGTCAGCACCCGGGCGAGCCTCGAGTCCGCAGTCGCAGATGGCAACCGTCAGGCTCAGGAGCGCATTCGGCCCTTCACCAGCGGGCTGGCTGATCTGCTGCAACGGTGAAGCCCCGGGTCATGCGACGAGTAACCGACGGCTGCCGCGACGTCATGACGCGCAGCCGTCGACGGGTTTCGTACGGCAGGAGGAGCGAATGACACTTCCGACGACCTACAATATCGCCGGACACTGGCTGATCGTCTCGATCGGCCTCGTACTCGGGCTGGCGCGGCGGTCGCGGAAATGGCTCGCAACAGGGTGCTTAATTCACGCGCCGTGGGCAGAGTTGCCGATATAGCATGACGGGCTCGCCGGGGTACGCACAACACATCGACACTGGTGGCCACCTTGGATCTTCTCACTATCTTGCGGATTGCCCGAGCGCGGTGGAAGATCGTCGTCCCGATTCTGCTCATTACGTTCATCGCAGCCGCGATGATCTACAAGGACAAGTCCACCAGCTACGCGGTTACAGGGTCCGAGCTGCTCGTCGCCGGCCGCGGTCAAGCAACCGCGACGGACGAAGTCGCGGGTCGTCGGCGCCGATCTTCTCGACGAGCTGCTGATGCAGCCTCCGATTCTTCGTCAACTGACGGAGGAGGATCTGTCAACTTCCTACGACCTCGAGTTGAGCGAAACAGGCACGACGCTCCGCCTCGAGGTCATCGGTGAATCCGCCGAACAGGCCGTCGACACAGCGGCGCGCCTCGTCGAGTTCGCTCCGGATCTGCTCGACGAGTCGCTCGGTGAAGTTGACGCTGGATCGGTGACGGTCGAGCAAGCGACGACGGGTAGCCCCGACGACGCCGAGGAGGTCGGCGACGGGACGTATCGCTATTCGACGGTCATCGTCGTCGGGCCGGCCGCCCGCGTCACCCTCAATCCCTTCCCGGCTTCCCTCGCCACTGTTCGCTCCCTCGTCGCGGTTGCCGAGTCACTGCCGTTCCTCGTGGAGGTCAGCGAGGCGGGTGCGGACGCAACATTCGAGGTCACGGGAAATGTCCGCGAAACCCCGCTCATGGATATTTCTGTGTCGGCGGCATCTCCGGACGAGGCGATCGAATCCCACGAAATCATCGTCGGTGAGTTGCAGAACGAGCTGGATGACCTCCAAGCCGGTGCACTGATCGAGGCGGAGGCACGCACTCAGATGTTTCCGCTCGTGGAGGCTACGTACCCCATCGCCACAGCGTCATCGCAGGTACGGCCGGTGGCGGCCATCGTGGTACTCGGCTCAGGCCTCGCCATCGGGCTGGCTACGCTGCTCGAGGCGTTCGCCGCTGATCGGCGTCGCCGACGTGACTTGACATCTGATCCTGACGGGTTTGCGTCGGCCATGGACGAGACACACGCGGCCGTGATCGACAACGCGGGAGCGGAGTTCGCGGATGGCGGCGATGTCGAGCCAGTCGTCGAGTCCGTCGAGGCCCCAGTGTTCGAGTCCGTGGAGGCAACGGCTGGGCCTGTCGACGAACCGGTTGCTGAGTCGCCCGATCCGACGCACGAGTCGGTCGATGCCACGCCTCCAGCTGTTGATCAGCCGGGCGTTGAGCCGGTGATGCCACGACTCGGGCTGTTGATCAGCCGGGCTAGTCGATGCCACGCCTCGGGCTGTTGATCAGCCGGTCGAGTCGGTGGAAGCGACCGTTGGGCCGGTCGACGAACCTCCTGCTGGGGCACCTGACACCGTTGACGAGCAGGTTGGGGTAAAGGAACCAACCCAGGCGACACCGATCGTCAAGAGCACGCGGGCATCTCGCCGGCGGTCACGTGCTGTGTCTGCAGTCGTCCCCGAGCCGGTGGCCAACGATGCGCGTCCGACCGCCGACGAACCGGTCAATGGTGATACTGCGGCCGCCGAAGAGCCAGTCGAAGGTGTCCGTGCAGCCGCCGGTGAACAGATGGTTGGTGTCCCTGAGCCCACCGATGAGCTGCCCGTCGTCCCCACGGGGCGGGCATCGTTTCGCCGGTCTCCGTGACCGAACCGTCTGCCCTCCGCCTTGCGCCTGACCGATCGCGCCGTCGCGTTGGCGCAGTCCCGTTCTTGGCGTTCTATCTCGTTCCGCTGTTCGCGATCCCGAACATCAACGATGCTCGGCGCCGACGACGGGGAACTTCCTGCAGCTGATGCCGCCGAGTTCCGCGAGACGGTCAGCTCCGAGGAGATCACACCGGCGATCAGCACTCGGTTGACCAACTCCAGAGCCAATCGAGCGGCCTCGCTACGCTTCGGCGCGGTGGTCTCGAATCGGGCGGGTGGCCGCCATGTGCGCGAACTGCTGGTCGCGGTTGCCAGACCTGAGAGTGACGACCGGCGCATTGCGGCGCTCGTCGCGTCGATCGACATCGACGAGATGGTCACGGCCGCCCGCCACCACAAGGTCCTCTCACTGCTCCACGAACGACTCCTGGGCATCGACGGCATCAGTCGAAACGCCCTCGACGCCCTCGCCATCCCGCGACTTGTCGCCCAGGCCCATCGCTTTCACCTTCAGCGCACGCTGGCTCGTGCCATGGATGCGCTCGACGTTCCGGCATTGACCGTGAAGGGACACGTGCTCGCTGCCAATTGGTATGAAGAATCCGGCCACGCGCGACTTCGGCGACGTCGACCTGATCGTGAAGGCCGGAGACTTCGAGCGGGCTGTCGACTCGCTGGCGGCCGCCGGCATCGAACCGGTGACAAGCAACTGGCACGGATTCCTCGACCACGAGGTGGCCGAGGTGCCGGTGCGGTTCGAAACGTCGGTGGTCGACCTTCACTGGCACGTAGTCGCCACCGGCGAAGCGCGCCGACACCTCCAGCTGCCGACCGCCGAGTTCTTCGAGCGGGCCGAGCCGGTCCGCGTCGGCGAACTCGACCTGCTCACGATGTGCCCTGTCGACACACTGGTCCATCTCTGCGTCAACACGGGACTCGATGGTGGCCGGCGCCTGCGTGGGCTGATCGACGTCGACACCGTGTTGCAGAGCGGCCGTATCGACGTTGCCGAGCTCACCGCACGCTCCCATCACACCGGCACAGGGCGACTCTGCGCCGCCGTGCTGCAGCGGGCCAGCACCGTGCTGGGCAGACCGCTGCCGGCGGGTCTGCTCGCCGAACTGTCGCCCGGTCGCTCGTGGCTGATCGCCAACCGTGCCGTCGATCAAGCCGGGCTGGCCAATCGCCAGTCGATGACGAGCGTCGCATCAGGATTGCTCATCGGTTCGGGTCGAGACTCCTTTCCGGCGACCGTCGTCGCATTTGGCCGAGCGGTCGGCAGAGCACTGGCGACCCGACTTGGACGACCCGGCTTGACCGATCCTGGTGGTCAACTCGATTGGCAACGGCTGCCTGTAGGAGGACAGGTCGACGTGCACCGTCGCGAGTACCTCGATTGGGTCGTGGCTGCCGACGGCCCGGTGGCCGACAGCCGGCGTCGCCCACTCCGCGTTGCGGCCCAACCACGAGCCGGTGCGACTCAAGACCTGGAGTGACACAAAACGCTCGCCAGTTCCACGGCGATCGTGTTACAGTGCGAAGCACTCGACGCAGGCGGCGTCGATAACGGCGGAACCTTCGGTTGCACGACCCAGCCAGCGGCTGGACCGTTCATCGTCTGTTCACAACATTAAACGGCGGGTTGGAATGGAACGAATGGAGTTGCGCGCTCAACCGGGCGCGACGGCGGTGCTACCCCGAGAACTTGGCACAAACCGGGCGGGGCAGGAGTGGTCGGAACGACAGCAGGTCGACACCGTCCCGAGTGCCCGACCAGTGAGCGCTCGACCCTCGCCCAGCGAGAGCTGGAGGCGTCTGCAGTCGGTGCTGCACATCGGTGACGCCATTGCCTTGTTCATCGGCTTCGCCGTCCCGTTGCTGCTCATTGCCGAGCACGGCCCACAGTCACCGGCGAGGGCGATGATCGAAGCGTCTGTACTCGTCGCTGTCGGACTTTGGTCGATGCGGTTTCACGGGCTGTGGACCGTCCAAGTCATGTCGGTCCGTTCGATCGAGATCAGCCGGATCGTCCGCGCTCTCGTCACCTTGTCGGCCCTCGCCCTCGTCCTCGAACGCAAGGCGCCCACGGACCTGCGCGTGGTCAACCTCGTACTTTGCGCCTCGCTCGCGCTGGCCGTTCTCGTCCTGTGGCGCGCTGCCTACCGGGCCTTCCTGAACGCAGAGCGACGTCGCGGCCGCTTCACATCGCGCGTGGTCGTCGTCGGAACTGGCCGGCAGGCGAACGAACTGACCGAGCTGTTCCTCGTCCATCCGGAGCTCGGGCTGCGGGTGACGGCCGTCATCGGCGCCAAGCAGGAGGCGGCCGCATCGGGGATGGCCCATCTGTGGAGGGGAACGTACGACCAATCCCGCACGGTGCTGGCGTCGCTCGACATCGACGTCGTCGTGCTCTGCTCGGCGGAGCTCGATCGGTGGCTGCTCAACGATCTGTCCGCCGAGGCGCGCTCGCTGGGCCGCACGCTGTACGTCGACCCCGGTCTGTCCGGCATCGACTTCAGGCGGGTGCACACCACGGCGATCGGATATCAGCCGTTGCTCGAGATGTCGTCGGCAACCCTGACGCGGTTTGCAGGCGGTGATCAAGCGGGCGCTTCGACATCGTCGTCGCCGGCTTCGTCGCGGTGCTCACATTGCCCCTGATGGCGGTCGTTGCGGCGCTCGATCAAGCTCGAGGACCGCGGCCCGGTGCTGTTCCGTCAGGAACGTGTTGGACGAGACGGGGCAACGTTCCAGATGACCAAGTTTCGCACGATGGTCGTCGACGCCGAGCAACGCAAGGCCGAGTTGGCAGCCCGCAACGAGCGCAGCGGACCGCTGTTCAAGATGGACGACCGCGAGGACCCGCGGATCACGCGTATCGGTCGTTTCCTGCGGGCGACGAGCCTCGACGAGCTCCCTCAGCTGTTCAACGTGCTCCACGGGACGATGAGCCTCGTGGGACCGCGGCCCGCTCTCCAGAGCGAGGTCGACGAGTTTCCCGCCGAGCTTCACGCGCGCCATCAGGTGCGTCCAGGAATCACCGGGCTGTGGCAGGTCGAGGCGCGCGACAACCCGTCGTTCGAGGCGTACGTGCGACTCGACCTCTTCTACGTGCAGAACTGGTCACTGCCACTCGATCTCGTGGTCCTTCTCGGGACCGTCGACCACATCGTGCTCCGCCCGCTGATCGGAAGGATGTACCGACGTGAGGATGAGCGACGTCGTGCAGCAGAGCTTGTCGCCCAAGGGCAAGCCGCGCTTCCCGCCGGTTGACGGCTGCGGCACACGGCCAGCTGGGCGGCGACGAACCGGTGCCGTGGCGTTCCCGAACGGACGCCCAGCGGCAAACCCCCGGCACACCCAACGTTGGCTGTGGTATATTTGTTGACGGCGACACCAGCCGAACGGCGGTCGATGGTTGGGTCGCAACGGCGGAATCGATCGAATCGCAACGCTGGCCGGCACCGCTCACGGCTCCGTTGCAAAGGCGGGATTGTCAAGTGAGTTGGACATTGCTCGCCGCCAACGACGGCGGCCACATCACACAATTGCGGGCCCTCGCGGATCGCATCGACGGCGTCGGTGACCGACTGTGGGTGACCGTGCCGACACCCCAGACCGAATCGATGCTCGCAGGTGAGCGCGTCCATTGGGTGACGCCAGCCCCCACACGGGATTGGCACGCGGCGTGGCGCAATGGACGCCGGATTCGGCACCTCTTCCATGTCTACGACATCTCGTCGGCGATCAGCACCGGTTCCAGCGTCGCCGTGTCGGCCCTCCCCCACGCCGCCCATCGTCGGATTCCGACGCACTACATCGAGAGCGTCACGCGGACCGACGGCATCTCGATGTCCGGCAAGATCCTCAGCCGGGTTCCCGGAATCAGCCTGTACGTCCAGTGGCCGCATCTGGCGAGATCGCGGTGGACATATCGGGGCTCCGTCCTCGAAGGGTTCTCCGTCGAGGCGGCTCCGAAGCGGGCCATCAAGCGGATGGTCGTCAGCCTCGGGACATCCGGTTCGTTCGGTTTCCGAAGGCTCGTCGAGCGACTTGTCGACATCGTGCCGAGCGACGTCGAGGTCCTGTGGCAAACCGGCTCCACGAACGTTTCCCGGCTCGGTATCGAGAGCCGGGCTTCGGTTCCCGAGGCCGAGCTCGCCAGCGCCATCCGTGACGCTGATGCCGTCGTGGCCCACGCGGGCGCGGGAATCGCCCTGACGATCCTCGGGGCCGGAAAGGTTCCGTTGCTTGTCCCGCGCCTGGCTTCGCGTGGCGAACACGTCGACGACCACCAACGGCAGATTGCTGATCAAATGTCCCTACGGGGCCTGGCCATTGCCTCGGACGTCGACGGGCTGACGTGGGACCTCGTGAGCCGAGCGACTGAGCAGCAGGCGCTTCGGAAGGCGGCCGCGCCACGATTCCGCCTCGACCGGCACGGAAAACACACCGTCGCTCCTCGCGAAATGCGGGATTTCGATCTGAGCACGGCGCGGTCAGACGCCGAGCTGCAGCCTGCTTAGCCGCCGTCCGAACGATGATCGTTCGTCACGCCGAGAGGTCGAACGTCGCTGGCGCGACGTCCTCGTACTCCGCGTCGCGGGCCGAGATCACCTCAGGGCGCCTGGGCCAGCGAATCCCGAGTCGCCGGGTCGTCCCACCGGATGCCGCGGCCGGCGTCGGGCGTGAAGAACTCGCTGATCTGGTAGAGCACGTCGGTCTTCGGCTCGGTGGTGAGGAAACCGTGGGCGAAACCGGCGGGGACGAACAGCGCTCGGCCATTGTCGGCGCTGAGGTCCACCCCAAACCACTGCCAGCGTGTCGGCGAGTCCGCCCGTACGTCGACGATCACGTCGAACATCGCCCCGCGGACGCAGCGCACGACTTTGGCCTCTTCGTCGGGGGTCCGGTTGTAATGCAGACCGCGGAGCGTGCCCGGCCGCGTGTTCGACGACAAGCTCGTCTGGGGGAAGTCGCGAGGAAGTCCGTGCTCGGCGAATTCTCTCGCGCAGAACGTTCTGGCAAAGGACCCGCGCTCGTCGGTGTGGCGCTCCAACTCGATCAGCCAGGCGCCGGCGAGCGGCGTTGGGGTGAACAGCACCGCGCAACTGTAGGTGCGACTTTCGGCTTGCGGCCGAGAGACCCCATAGGATGTCCGAGTCGGCGGGGCGTGATCCGCGCGACTCTTGAGGCGTCGACGTGGCGCACCCGGCGGGAAGAGTGATGGATCGATGAGAGTGTTGTTGACTGGCCATCTCGGCTACATCGGTGTCGAGATGGCGCCTGCCCTGGTGGCCGCCGGTCACGATGTCGTCGGGCTCGACGTCGGGTTCTACGACGACTGTGACTTCGTGAGTCCACCCGATCCGCTCCCCGAGCTGCGCATCGACGTGCGCGACGTGCGCGCTGCCGACCTCGATGGGTTCGACGCCGTCGTCCATCTCGCCGCCCTGTCGAACGATCCCCTCGGTGACATCAACCCGACACTGACGTACGACATCAACCTGCACGCGTCGGTCGCCCTGGCGGTCGCCGCCCGCGACGCGGGGGTCGCGCGCTTCTTGTTCTCGTCGTCGTGCAGCCTCTACGGTGCTGGTGGCGAGGAGGCGGTGACGGAGGAGTCGCCATTCCATCCCGTGACGCCGTACGGTGAATCAAAGGTGCTGGTCGAGCAGGCCATCTCCGAACTGGCCTCCGACACGTTCTCGCCCGTCTACCTCCGCAACGCGACGGCGTACGGCGTGTCCCGCCGCCTCCGAGCCGACATCGTCGTCAACGACCTCGTCGGCTTGGCCGTCACCACTGGCAAGGTGCTACTGAAGAGTGACGGGTCACCGTGGCGACCGCTCGTGCACATCCGCGACATCAACAGCGCCTTCCTCGCCGCCCTGACGGGCCCTCGCGAGATCATCCACGACCAGGCCTACAACGTCGGCCGCACGGGCGAGAACTACCAGATCCGCGACGTTGCCAACCTCGTTGCCGAGGTCGTGCCCGATTGCGAGGTGGGCTTCGCAGCAGGGGCCAGCGCCGATGCTCGCGACTACCGCGTCGACTTCACGAAGATCGAACAGCGGTTGCCTCGATACTCCCCGTCGTGGACGGTGCGCGCCGGAATCGAAGAGCTCTACGCGGCGTACACCGGGGCCAACTTGAGCGCCGCCGACTGGAATGGGGACCGGTACTACCGATTGCGCACGATCAACTCGCTTCGTTCCCGCGGCCTGATCGACGATAACCTGCGCTACGCGGCCTGACCATCGCGAGGTTCACTGAGCGACGGACAGGTTCGCGCGGCGCGGCGATGGCATTTCACGACAGATACTTGACGCACCATAGAAGTCGTCGCCCCGTCAGATCCGCCTGGGAGGACACCAGTTGACGGCCGAACGTCGGAAGCGAATGAAGGGGCTCATCGAGGACCTCTATCCGGTCTGTCGGAGCATCATCGGCCCGGGCACCCGTACGTCTCTCGATCGCATTGCGTCCGAGATCCCGATCACTCGCCGCCGCGTGGCATCCGGGACCCGGGTGCTCGACTGGACGGTCCCCGATGAGTGGGAGATCCGCGATGCGTACGTCGCGCCAGCGGGCGGCGGCGATCGCCTCATCGACTTCCAGGCCAGCAACCTGCACGTCGTGAGCCACAGCGTGGCCGTCGACACGCAGCTGACCCTCGACGAGCTCCAGCCGCATCTCCACTCCCTCCCGGACCGCCCCGACCTCGTGCCGTACCGCACCTCGTACTATGCGCCGACCTGGGGCTTTTGCCTGAGCCACCGTGCCCGAGAGCAGTTGACCGAGGGGCGGTACGACGTCGTCATCGACGCCACGCTGGCGCCCGGCTACCTCGAGTGGGGAGAGCTGGTCGTACCGGGAGGGTCCGCCGAGGAGGTCCTGCTGACCACCCACGTGTGCCATCCCTCGTTGGCCAACGACAACCTCTCCGGGATCGCCGCGTTGGTCGAGCTCGGACGACAGCTGCTCGACTCCGGGCCACGGCGCTACACGTACCGGTTGCTGTTCCTGCCGGGCACGATCGGCGCGATCAGCTTCCTCGCTCAAGCCGAGTCGCTCGATCGCATCGTCCACGGTCTCGTGATCACCGGCCTCGGCGATTCGTCGGGTTTCACCTACAAGCGCACACGGCGCGGCGACGCCGACATCGACCGCGTCGCCGCCGAGCTGCTCCGGAGCGTCGAAGGCTCGCAGGTGATCGACTTCTCACCGTACGGTTATGACGAGCGGCAGTTCTGTTCGCCGGGTTTCGACCTGCCCGTCGGACGACTCACCCGCGGCGTCCACGGCGAGTACCCCGAGTACCACACCTCGGCCGACGACCTCTCGTTCCTGTCGATCGAGCAGCTTGACGGTGCAGTCGATCTGCTCGGCGATCTGGTCGACGCGCTCGAGGCGAATCGCCGCTATCGGAACACGTCCCCGTATGGCGAACCGCAGCTCGGCCGCCGGGGGCTGTACCGCACGACCGGAGGCGAGATCGACTCGAAGGCTGTCGAGATGGCCTACCTCTGGGTGTTGAGCTTGTCAGACGGTGCCCACGACCTCTGCGCCATCGCCCACCGCAGCGGCCTGCCGCTCGACGTGGTGGGCGAGGCAGCCCGGCGCCTCGGCGACTCCGGTCTCCTGGAGCCGTTGTGAGCCCAATCGTGTCGTTCGTGACGTGAGCCAATCGCCGGCTCGGCTGGGAGGTCGCCAGGCAGCTCGGTGCGCTTGGTCATCTCGTACTTCTCGGGTGTCGGCGGGCCGCCGCTGGCCACCTGGCATTGACACGCCTGCGGCGAACCGGTGTTGCCGCAGAGCTCGTGGTGGTCGAGGTGGATGACCCCGACAGCGTGGCCGCTGCCGCCGCCGAGATCGAGCGTTCCCACCAGCGTTTGGACGTGCTCGTCAACAACGCCGGGGCCGACTACGACGACAAGCAACGCGCCGCCACGGTCGATCTCGACGACGTGCGCGCCACACTCGAGACCAACCTGTTCGGGAGCTGGTCCGTCGTCCAGGCCGTGCTGCCGCTACTGCGGCGTAGCCGCCATCCACGGATCGTCAACGTGTCCAGCCGTGCCGGCTCGTTGACGGGGATGGAGGGAGGAGCGCCGAGCTACCGCGCCAGCAACACGGCGCTGAACGCGTTGACGCGAATGCTTGCCGACGAACTCCGCCAAGACGGCATTCTGGTCAACAGCGTGTGTCCTGGCCGCAGCGCCACGGCGCTGGTCGGTTACGACGGCCGTCCACCCGCCGACGGGGCGTCCGGCATCGTCTGGGCGGCCACGCTCGACGACGACGGCCCGACCGGCGGGTTCTTCCGCGACCAGGATCGGTTGGATTGGTGACCAGACGTCGCCGCGCGGCGACCGACGTCACGCCGCCCAGTGCCTCCACGGTGCCTCGCCGGAATCCCAGAGGTGATTGAGCAGCTCTTTGTCACGCAACGTGTCCATGCACTGCCAGAACCCGGAGTGGCAGAAGCCGCTGAGCTCACCGGCAGATGCCAGGCTCTCCAACGGCTGGTGTGCCCAGTCGACGTCACCGGGAATGTGGTCGAAGATTCCCTGCTCGAGCACGAAGAAACCACCGTTGATCCACCCCTCGGACATCTGCGGCTTCTCGTCGAAGCGGGAGACGAGGCCTTCGTCAACGGTGAGCCGGCCGAAGCGCGCCGGCGGGCGCACTGCGGTTACGGTGGCCAGACGCCCCTGGTCTCGATGGAAGTCAACGAGCTCGTCGAGGTCGACGTCCGAGACACCGTCGCCGTAGGTCATCAGGAACGGCTCATCCTCGAGGTAGCGGCGCACGCGCATCAGCCGTCCAGCTGTCTCCGTGGTCATGCCGGTGTCGACGAGCGTGACCCGCCACTCGTCGCGGACGCTCTCCAGTGTCTCGACGGTGTTCGTGGCGAAGTCGATGGTGACGTCGGGTCCCACGTTGAGCGACTCGGAGAAGTACCGCTTGATGTGGTCACCCTTGTATCCGAGGCAGATGACGAAGTCTTCGTGACCGAAGTGCGCAAAGTGGCGCATGATGTGCCACAGGATCGGCCGGTCGCCGATCTCGATCATCGGCTTGGGGCGAACCTCGGTCTCCTCGCTCAGCCGGCTGCCCACGCCGCCCGCCAGTATCACAACCTTCATGTCGAGATCATGCCAGCAGAGCGGGCGGTTTGCCTGGTGGGGGCTACACTCGCCGCCCTCATGCGCCACTGCTGGAGACCGGAGACGATCGGTACGTGACCGAACTTGGAGCCGTCACCGCCTGCCGCTCGTGTGGTGGGACCGGTCTGCAAACCATCCTCTCGCTTGGATCCACCCCGATCGCCAACTCATTGGTGGACCCGGGAGATCCGCCCGACACCGACGCGATGTATCCGCTGGGCATCGCCCTGTGCCCGGCGTGCGCGCTCGTGCAGTTGGAATACGCGCTACCAGCCGATGCCATCTTCGACGAGGACTACCCGTACTACTCGTCGTTCTCCGACGCATTGTGCGCCCACGCCGCCGCCCACGTGGCCGAGCTGATCGCCGGGCGACAGCTCGGCTCGACGTCGTTGGCCGTCGAGGTCGCCAGCAACGACGGCTACCTGTTGCGCAACTTCGTCTCCGCCGGCGTTCGGGCCCTCGGTGTCGACCCGTCGCCCGGCCCGGCGGCGGCTGCCGAGGCTGTCGGCGTGCCAACCATCGTGGAGTTCTTCGGTCGTGAGCGAGCGGCCGCGATCCGCGACGAGCACGGTCCGGCCGACGTCATCGTGGCGAACAACGTGCTCGCCCACGTTCCGGATCTCAACGACTTCGTTGGCGGCCTCGCCATCCTGCTCGCCGATGACGGCCTCGTGACGGTGGAGAACCCCTACGTGCGTGACCTCGTGGAGAACGTGGCGTTCGACACGATCTACCACGAGCACTACTGCTACTTCTCGTGCACGGCGATCGATGCGCTGATGACGCGGCACGGCTTGGTGCTCAACGATGTCGAGTACTTTCCTGACCTCCACGGTGGCACGTTGCGGTGGCACGTCGGACGGCGGGATGAGCGCACGCCGCGCTGCCGGCAGTACCTGGACGCCGAGCACACGTCGGGCATGACCGAGTTCGCCTATTACGAGCGCTTCGCCCAGCAGGTCCGTGAGTCGCAGACCGCGCTGCGCGCCCTGCTCGCCGACCTCAACGCCCGTGGACGGACCGTCGCCGCCTACGGCGCCGCCGCCAAGGGCGCGACACTCCTCAACACGACAGGGATCGGCACCGACCTCGTCGCCTACGTGGTCGATCGGAACGTCCACAAGCAGGGACGGTGGATGCCCGGATGCCGCCTTCCGATCCGGCCGGTGGAGACCCTGCTCGAGGAGCGGCCAGACGACCTATTGCTGTTGGCGTGGAACTTCGCCACCGAGATCATCGCCCAGCAACAGGACTTCGCGACTGCCGGGGGCACGTTCTACGTCCCGTTGCCGGTGCCTCGGGAGATCGGGTCGGTAGCCTAGAGATGGTGCAATCGGCCCCACGGGTCACTGTGGGCTTGGCGGTCTACAACGGCGAGAGCTTTCTCGCGGACGCGCTGAAGTCCCTGGTGGAACAGGACTACAAGGATCTCGAGATCCTCGTCGGCGACAACGCCTCGACCGACGGCACGATCGCCATCTGCGAGGACTTCGCGGCACACGATCCGCGCATCAGAATCATCCGCAGCGCGAAGAACGGCGGCGTGGCGTGGAACCACGACCGACTGCTCCACGAGGCTCGCGGTGAGTACTTCAAGTGGGCCGCGTGCGACGATCGGTACAAGCCGAGGTTCGTGTCGGCCTGCGTCGACGTCCTCGATCAGCACCCCGACGTCGTGCTCAGCTACACGGGTACCGTCGACATCGACACTGACGGGAAGGTCCTGAAGACCTGGCCGACGACGAACCGGGCGTCGAGTGACGATCCCGTCGAGCGCTTCCGAGACGTCGTACTGAACGAGCGGGAGTGCTTCCCCTTCTACGGCCTGATGCGCAGTGACGTGCTGCGTTCAACGGTGCTCAACGGCAACTATTCCGGGTCGGACCATCCACTGCTCGCCGAGCTGGCCCTGCGCGGCCGCTTCTTCGAGGTTCCGGAGCCACTGTTCGAGCACGGAGAGCATGCCGGCCGCTCGGTGACGTTGTATCCGAACGAGCGCGATCGGCTCGTCCTGTTCCGGCCTGACCAGGCCGGCAAGCTGTCGTTCCCGCGGTGGAACATGGCCCGCGGTTTCGTCCACGTCGTCCTGCGGTCACCGCTGTCACTCTCGCGACAAGTTGCGGACGATTCCGACGCTGGCCTCGTGGGCGAGGAGTTTGGTGGCGTCCGCTCGTGTTCGCCGTCCCGGGCGCAGCTCGTCATGTGCTTCGGCAGCGGCGGCGGCGACCACCTCCAACACCGGCATCGCTGCCGAACTGAACCACGGGATCAAGGGCGGTGATCCGAATGGAGCCGGCAGCCATCGAGTTGCCACCAGAGAGCGTCGGCGCGCTGCGCACGACGGCGGCCAACAGCGTCAAGTGGGCGATCGTCCAGGTGGTCGGGGCGACCGGCGGGCGGTTGCTGTTCACCCTCGTCCTGGCCCGCTTCCTCGGTCCCGACGACTTCGGCATCGTCGCCCAGGCGATGATCTACATCACGCTGGCGATGCTGTTGCTCGACCAGGGATTCGGTGCGGCGCTCGTGCAACGCCGCGACCTCCATCCGGCCGACGCCCGCAGCGTCGCCACCCTCAACCTGATGCTGTCGGTCGGGCTGATGATCGTCACGCTCATCTGCGCACCTCTCGTCGCTGATTTCTTCCGCACCCCTGAGCTCACTGCCGTCCTCCGCGTGCTCGGTATCGGTCTCGTGTTGAAGGGCTTGGCGATCGTTCCGTTGATGATGACCCGCCGGGCCTTCGAATTCCGCGAGCTCGCTCTGCTGCAGACGTCGGCGGTGATGATCGCCGGAGTCGTCAGCCTTGTCGCTGTGGCCGGTGGCGCGGGATACTGGGCCCTGGTCGTGCAGACGCTGGTGGGCGACGGACTCGTCCTGTTGGGGCTCCTCGTGTTGCAGGGCCTGCCGAGGTTCGGGATCCACGGGCGCAGCCTTCACGGGATGTTCCGGTTCAGCCTCCCCCTGCTCGCCGCGCAACTCCTCAGCTTCGTCGGATACAACGCCGACAACATCATCGTCGGACGGGTCCTCGGCGCCACAGCCTTGGCGTACTACGCGCTCGCCTTCCGTCTCCAGCGCTTCCCCTTGCAAATCATCGGTTCGGCGGTCAACGACGTGTCGCTTCCGATTTTCTCTCGTCTTCAGGGCCACCCCCAACGTCGTGAGGCCTGGTTCCTCACCGCCACCCGGTTCATCGTGCTGCTGACATGGCCGATGCTGGTGCTCATCGCGGTCGCCGCTGACATCGCCATTCCCTTCGCCTTCGGCGACGCCTGGGAGCAGTCGATCGTTCCTCTGCAATTGCTGTCATTGGGAGCTCTGGCGGGGATCTCACGATGGCTGCTGTCGCCGCTGTGCACCTCATGCGGTCGCACCGACCTCGTGTTCCGGTGGACGACCTTGCACGTCTCGTTTGCAGTCGTGGGTTTCTTGATCTCCGTGCACTGGGGGATCAACGCCGTCGCCGCCAGTCTGGGAATCGTCGGCGTCTTGCTCGCGGTTCCGCAGACGGTGGACGTATGTCGGGCACTGGGCATGTCGTGGACCAGGTTCATGGCTGCCCACGTTCCGGTTGCTGTCGGCAGTTTGATCCTCGCGGTGCTGTGGCGAGCCGTCGCCACCCTGCTTGACAACGGCGGCGTTGGGCCGGCGCCGATCCTCATCGTCGCCACGGTCGTCGCGCTGGCGGGGTTCGCCGCCACCGTGAGGATGATGTGGCCAACCGTCGCGCTGGAGGTCCGATCGATGTTCAAGCTCGCCCAGGAACGGCGGGGACAGTCACCCGATCTCGACGACGGCCCCAACGTCAGCGAGACCGAGTGATTCTGCAGAAACAAGAGAATGGGCTGGTAGCGTGCCTGCTCCCGCCTCAACCTCCACAGAGGAGGGTTCACGACGTTGCGTGTCCTCGTCCATGACTATTCAGGTCATCCCTTTCAAGTACAACTGAGCCGTGAACTTGCCCGTCGTGGGCACGAGGTGCTGCATCTGCATTGCTCGTCTTTTCTCACCGGTAAAGGCGCACTCGAGCGACGTCCCGGTGATCCGGCGACGTTTGCGGTTGAAGGAATTGGCCTTGGCGTACCGTTTGAAAAGTACGCGTTCGTCAAGCGCTGGCGTCAGGAACGTCAATACGGCCAATTGTGCGCTGACCGGATCGAGCGATTTCGCCCCGATGTCGTGATCTCGAGCAACACCCCGTTGTTCGCTCAGCAGAAGTTGCTCGGGCGCGTTCGTCTCACTCGGTACCCGGTTCGTGTTCTGGCAGCAGGACATCTACGCCGTCGCGATGGCATCGATCATCAAGCAGCGACTGCCGGTTGTCGGCGGTGCCGCCGGCAAGTACTTCGTCGATGTGGAGCGCAGAATGCTCTCCTCGAGCGACCACGTCGTGGCGATCAGCTCGGACTTCCTACCAATTCTCGACAGTTGGGGCGTGCCGGAGCGCCAGGTCACGGTGATCGAGAACTGGGCTCCGATGGACGAGATCGATCTCGTCGATCGGCCGACGTCGTGGGCTGTCCATCACGGCCTCGCGAACAAGACGGTGTTTCTCTACTCGGGGACGCTCGGACTGAAGCACAACCCGGGGATCTTGTGGGACTTGGCAAACAGCGTCCGTGACCGCGATGACGTTCGCATCGTCGTGATCTCTGAGGGCTGGGGAGCCGACTGGCTGAAGGCCCGGTTTGACGAGGATCCCAACGACTCGATCCTGTTGCTCCCGTATCAGCCCTATGAGGTGCTGCCGCAGGTGCTGGCCAGCGCCGACGTGCTGCTGGCGATCCTGGAGCCGGAGGCAGGCGTGTTCTCCGTACCGTCAAAGGTTCTCACCTACCATTGCGCAGGACGGCCGATCCTCGGGGCGATCCCGGCCGAGAACCTCGCGGCGCGAACCATTGAACGCGCCGGGAGCGGCGTCGTCGTGGATCCCACGGATCATCAAGCCTTCGTCGCCGCTGCCAGGCGACTGCTCGAACAGCCGGAGCTGCGGGCGCGCATGGGAGCCCGGGGCCGCGCGTACGCGAGCGCGACGTTCGACATCACGTCCATCGGGGAACAGTTCGAGGAGGTGTTGTCCAGGGCGACCGACGGGTCGACGACGGAACAACCACGTAAGGTGTACCAGTGAATGTGAACGACCCGATTCTCGTCGCCGGCGGCGGAGGTTTCATCGGTGGTCAGCTCGTCCGCTCGTTGCATGAACAGGGATTCGCCAACGTCAGATCGGTAGACGTCAAGCCTCTCGACGAGTGGTACTTGCAACACGACGGCGTCGACAACCGTCGCTTGGACCTGTCCGAGCTGGCCGAGCGCGAGGGAAGCCGTCGACGGCGTGGCGGTCGTCTACAACTTGGCGGCCGACATGGGCGGTATGGGGTTTATCGAGAATAACAAGGCCGCCTGCATGCTCTCGGTTCTGACCAGTACGCACCTCCTCATGGCCGCAAGAGATGCTGGAGTTGAACGGTTCTTCTACGCGTCATCGGCGTGCGTGTACGCCGCGGAACATCAAACGTCCGCCGACGTGCAAGCGCTTCGGGAGGAGGATGCCTATCCGGCTATGCCTGAAGACGGCTATGGTTGGGAGAAGCTCTTCAGCGAACGCATGGCCCGCCATTTCCTCGAGGATTTCGGCCTGCAAACACGAGTCGGTCGATACCACAACGTCTATGGACCGCACGGGACGTACGCCGGTGGACGTGAGAAAGCTCCGGCGGCGATTTGCAGAAAGGTGGTCGAGGCGGGGCTGAGCGGAAGCAACACCATCGAGATCTGGGGCGACGGCGAACAGACCCGCAGCTTCATGTATGTCGACGACTGCGTCTACGGCACGCAGCTGTTGACCGAGAGCGACGTCGCCGAGCCGATCAACATCGGTAGCAACCAACTCGTCACGATCAACGAACTCGTTGACATCGTCGAGTCGATCGCCGGCGTATCGCTGGAGCGGACCTACAAGCTCGATGCGCCGCAGGGGGTCCGCGGGCGCAACAGTGACAACACACGCATCGAGAAGCTGTTGAACTGGTCGCCATCGATCGCTCTCGAAGACGGGCTGGAGCAGACCTATCGGTGGATCTACGACCAGATGGTGCCCGCCACCCGGTGATCAACGCCGGGAGCGCCCGAACCCACGAACTCCCGATACGTCGATCACGTTTCGGCCCGCGTGGTCGGGACTTCCCAACGCCTCGTGGCGCGGCGGGTCAGGCAACCCAGGGCGCTTCGGAGATCGGTTCAGAATGGTCGACGAACGGGGGTTGCAGCTCGAGCGGTGTGACCGGCCGGTGGCCACGACCAAGGATCGGCCGGAACAGCACCTGATCGATCGTGGCGACGAGGATCATCAGGTCGAGCATCATCGACCAGTTCGTCACGTAGAAGAGGTCGAGCCGGCGGTACGCCTCGAACGAGGCGTTGTCGCGGGCTTCCACTTGCCACAGCCCGGTGATGCCGGGTCGGACGTCGTGGCGCTGTAGCAGCTCGGGGGGGAACTGCGCCACTTCGTGATCAAGTGCCGGCCGTGGCCCGACGAGGCTCATTTCGCCGCGCAGCACGTTCAGTAGTTGCGGTAGTTCGTCGAAACTCGTCGAGCGGAGGAAGCGACCGACCCGTGTGATCCGCGGATCCGCGCTGTCGTCCATCTTGAACAACGGACCGCGCCGCTCGTTGCTCTCGTTCAACTGGTCGAGTTGGGCTTCGGCGTGCACCACCATGGTGCGGAACTTGATCATCTTGAACGGCGAGCCATGTCGGCCGACCCGACGCTGCTTGAACAGGACAGGCCCGCCATCTTCGACCTTGATTGCCACGGTGATGAGGGCAAACAACGGCGACGCGAGGATGAGCAACATCCCCGCGACGACGATGTCGAAGCAGCGCTTGATCCACATCGCGAGCAGCGGCGCGGGCGGCGGCTCGACCGTGAGCAGGGGCTGATGGGCGATGGCGGTCGTGTGTACTCTGCGGAAGTCGAGGCTCGGCAGACCCGGGTCCACGCTCAGGGCGCGGCCCCGGCACCACTCGTGGTACGTGAGATCCCGCAGTACATCCTCGTCGAGGCCGGCGGCGCAGGCGATGACGAGATCGGGATCCACGGTGGTGACGAGCTCGCCGGCACGCTCCGGAGAACCGATCCAGAGGCGCTCGCATCCTGCCGCGGCAGCTGCTGTCCGCTCGGACGCGATGCCCGCGACCGTCATGCCGAGCTCAGGATGCGTGTCGAACAGGTCGAGGAGGGCGAACGCCCGTGGGGTCGAGCCGACGATGAACACGCGATGCTGGTCGGTCCCACTCCGGCGTTCGGCGGCGATGAACGCTCGATAGGCGGAGCGCCAGACCAGGAAGGCGAGCGTGGAGAGCAACCCGAGGACGGCAAGACCCCACAGGTCGGCCAGCGGGCGCCGCGTGAGGGCGGCTGCGGCGATCGCTCCGACGACGAACACACGGGGGATCCTGCTCAGTTCGATCATCCGCACTGACGTGATCCGCGTTGACCACAGCCCCTGATACCACGCGGTTGCGACGCACACGAGGGTGATCGCGGCAACCTCGACGAGTGATTCGATCGTCGAATCGTTGCGGTCGCCGAAGACCAGAACAGCGGGAATGCCGAAGCACGCCACGAGCATGGCGAGATCGCCGGCGATGAGTCCTCGCCGCCCACGTGAGCCGCCGGGGGAGTTCTGTCGCCGCACACCCCGGGTGGCGGCGAAGACGGCTCTGAGCGGAACGCTCGTCCGTACCGGGCGGTTGCGTCTTGAGACGACCGCGATGCTGTTTGATAGTCCCGTGGAATTCCATGATCCCGCCGTGATGGTCAGTTGTCGCCGGCGCTGGAGTCCTGACGTCTCTCCAGCGCGCCGCCACGGTACCACTGGCTCTCGGCGGGCGCTCGTCAGTTCGGCGCCCAATTCGTGCGAGGAGGCATCCGGGGTGCGTTGCGCGGTTCACGGAGATAGGAATGTCTGCTCATGGCGAAGGCGGTCGGAAGTCGGTTCGGATGGATCGCCGCTCAACGTCGCCGTCTGCGCGCTGACGTTCCGGAGACCCCGTGGCCTCGCGTCGTTGCTCGAGAGTCTCGCCGCAGCTGGATAATCCCGGCCCGAACTGTCGGGTGCGTATGGTGATCGTCGACAACGATCCAGAGCAGTCGGCGCGACAAGCCGGTCGAGGGCGCTGCGACCACGATGCCCTGGGAGATCGAGTACGCGACCGAGGCTCGGCGTGGCATCCCGTTCGGCCGCAATCGGGCCGTGGCCGTTGCCGGACATGCGGACTTCGTCGCCTTCCTGGATGACGACGAGATCGCTTGTCGGGAATGGCTCGCCGAGCTGCTGCGCGTCCAACGGTCGACAGGAGCCGATGTCGTGACCGGCGTCGTCCTGCCGGACTTCGAAGTCGATCCTCCGACGTGGATCGTCGACGGCGACTTCTTCGAACGCCGGCGGTTCCCGACGGGACATCGTCTCCCGTACGCCCGCACGAGCAACGTCCTCATCGCTGCTCCGGTCATCGCCGCAGCCGGTCCGGCGCCCTTCGCCGAAGCGCTGGCGCTCAACGGCGGCGACGACACCCACTTCTTCATGCGGGCCCACGATCAGGGCTTCTCGATCGTCTGGGCTGACGATGCCGTGGTTCATGAGACGATCCCAGCCAGTCGGCTGAGTGCTCGTTGGCTGCTCATGCGCGAGTACCGCCGTGGCAACACACTGAGCCTCTGCCTCCGCGATCTGCATGACTCCCCGGTCCGCCGCGTGCAGCGGGTCGGCCGAGGGGTGCTCGAGATCGGCCGAGGCGTTGGTCAGGGACTCATCGGCGTGCTCAGAGGACGAGCTGCGATGATGCACGGACTCAAGCACGCCTGGTTCGGTGCTGGTCTGCTCGTCGGTTTGGTGGGTGTGCAGTACGACGAGTACCGCGTGACTCACGGCTCCTGAGTTCGAGGCCCGACAGTTCGCCGTGGCGGACTCCACTGCGATCCGCCATGGAGCTGCTATTGCGAGCCGAAACGCCAGGCAGCACCGTAGAATCCTCCAACCAGCCGCTATGTCCGCCGATGGTCTTTCCTGCTGCGGACTCAATTTCCTCGAACTGGGATCGGGTTGACGACAGAAGGGTGATGACGATTGCAGTTGAGCGACGTGCGACTGGCGTTGCGAGAGCATTGGTTGAGCGCCGCCATCGCGTTCCTTCTGTGCTTGGGGGTCGGCGTGGCCGCCATCTCTCCAGCACCGTCATACGAGGCCAAGGCAGAGCTCACCGTCACTCCACGCGAAACCGGGGGGAACTCGGTCAGCGCGGCCAACTTTGTGGTTCCAAACCTCGTCGAGGTGCTCTCGAGCGACAGCTTCGGTGAACGGGCGGGCCTGCGGATCGCCGATGACGAGGTCCGCGACGCGGGAGCTGAGATCGCGGTGTCCAACGACCTTGGGTCGGGCATCATTCGCGTCACGGCGACATCGCCGATGCCCGAAGCCGCCGCAGCGTGGGCTAACGCACTTGCCGCTGAGCTGGTCGCTGACATCGACAACCAACAGTCGCTGGCCGAGGCGGCGGCCGCGGAAGCGGAGGCCGCCGACGCGGCTGGCTTGCCAACGACCGACATCGAACAGGTCGACCCGCCATTGGTGCGGGTGGACCTCGTCGATTCGGCTGCCGTCCCAACGTCGCCGTCCGGGAATCCACAGACGTTGCTCATCGGCACGGCGACGATTGGCATCATCGCCGCAGTGCTCACCAGCCTCGTGGTAGCGCGCGTGCGACGGTCCCGTGACGTCGAAGCCGAGGTGTGGTCGCACCTCGATTCGCCGGTTCTTAGCGAACTCCCGGCAGCGGGCAGCTCGCCCAAGCAGTGGGTCGCCGCCGACGGCTCGGCCACCAACCCCGCCCTCGTCGAGTCCATCCAGCGCCTCCGTGCCAACGTCGAGGTGGCTCTGGACCGCCAGCTGGATGCCACGATCGGAGTGGTCGCGGCCCGCTCGAGTGACGACACGTCGGCGGTGGTGATGGCGCTGGGCCGATCGTTCGCCGACCTCGGGCACTCCGTGGGGCTGATCGATGCCGACCTCCGGCGACCATCGCTCGACCGCGTGCTCGGCAGACGGGCGACCACAGGGTTGGGCAATCTCGACGGTGCCGACCCCTCCAGAGCTGTCCGTCGCCTCGGTCCGTCTCTGGTCCTGCTCCCGGCGGGCACGACTCAACGACATCCGGCTGAGGTGGTTCCTCACGTGTTGCCTCACGCCCTCGAGATGATGTCCCCGGCGCGCCTGATCATCGTCAGGTGCCCGCCACTGGACACCGCGGCTGAGTCGGTGGAAGTGGCTACGTCGGTGGGTTCGCTCATCGTCGTCATCGACGGTCGTTCCGTCAGCTGGGGTGAGCTTCAACGGACGTGTGAGCGTCTCCGTCGCTCGGGGGTGATGATCCTGGGCATCGTCCTCAACGGCCGTCGGCGACGCCCGATGCCCCTGACGCCGTCGTGGTTCGCGCTCCGGCGAACCAGCACTCGTGAACACGTGTCGGCCGTCGAGGAACCAGATTGGACGCCGCCGGTGGCCGCGAACACGGTTCCGCAATCGACTCGCTCAGCGGTGCGTTGAGTTGCTTACTCGATCCTGTTCGCCCGCCATGGCGCTCACGTCACCGCACTCGAAGCCCTCTTAGAAGCCACGGCGACCCTTACCAGGCTCAACATCCCGCGTTCACTACCTCGAACCGTTCGCCACGTTGGCCACCGCGCCGCCACCGGTCGATCTCCGGCGGTTGCGGCGGCTCCGATACCGGGTCCGCGAATTACGGAAGTTCTCGTACTGTCAGTACGTCACGCGAGTCGGTTACCAGGTCCCGCGTACGGCGCTGACACCGTCGTGGGTTGCGCTCCGACGGGCGACAGTTGGCGGTCGCCGGCCGTCTGTCGACAGCTGGCCGCAACGGCGTTGCCTCGACAACCGAGCCGCTGATCGGTTCGACGAGTCGAGGGACACCGTGCAAACCCACGTCGCGTGCCCGGGACGGCGACGTGCTGGTGGCGGTAGAAGGGTTTTCCTTGGACGTCGTCGCGATTCTGGCGACAACTCCGCAGGCGAGCCCAACCACTGTGGCGAGCTTTCCCTTCTCGAGGACCGACTCCACGGCGCCCTTGGCGACGAAGCCGGCGGTGATGGCAACGGCCGCGAGGGCCAGTGCTGCATCTCGCGACTGGGTGCTCCCACGCCAGGCCTTCCATGCATCGCGAACGAACAACAGCAGGAAACGCCGAACAGCGCGGCGCCAACGAGCCCGCTGCGAACGACGAGGTCGAAGCCGATGTTGTGGAACGCGCCGTCGACGAACGGTTCGGTGGTATCAGGTCGGCGAACGCTGAATTGCCTTCCCAGGCCACTGCCCAGAAACGGATGTTCCGCAATCATCTCGCGACCCTCGTCCCAGAGAAGCACCCGGGCTTCGGCAGACTGCTGGTTGCCCTGAGACACGAAGGTCTCTCGACGAAGGTCTGGAACAGGATCGGCCGACCGGCATTCCATTGCACGATGAGGTAGGCGATCACCGGAATCAGAAGACCAAGGAGCGTCAGGATCGCTTCTGTCGGGGTGACGGTGATCCGTCGGCGCCACGTGGTTCCCAAGGCAGCTACCAGGACGACGACAGCGCTGGCGCCGAGAGCGATGATCGATGCCCGCTGTGCTGATGCGATGGGCGCGATCAGGAGCGGCAAGGAAGCCAGGATGATGATCAGCCGATGCCGTGCTCGTCCACACGCTGCCACCAAGATGGCGGTGGTCCCGATCGCCGCCAGCAGTGTCGCGGCGTCGGCGCCGATCGGGCCGAGGTAGGGCACGCCGAGCGCCGGGAAACTGATGCTCGTTTGATTCATCGACATCGACACCATCCACACCATGACGAGGCCGAGCACGACCAACGCCCGGCCGACGGCCCGACTCGTGACGAGTCTATCGGTCGGAACGCCACGGGCGAGCAGGTATCCGCCCCCCAGATAGAGGACGAGCTTGGCCTGGAACTGGATCAGCTCGGTCGGGTTGCCCGTTAGCAGCCCGATCAGCGCCGATGAGGCATACCACGTCATGAAGGCGAGCAACGCCGCGCCGGTGGCGGTGATCTGTTTCGGGAAGCCACGAACGATTGCTCTGGCGATGAGTGCACCGATAAGCAGCAACTCCCAGGTGCGCAACGGACCGGGGCGAAACAGCCCCACGGGTGTATCGGCCTGCGCCTGGAACAGAATCGCCTCGACGACCATCGTCGCCACGACGATGAACAGGGCCACCTCGGGCCGGCCCTCACGCTCGAGTTGAACAAACCACCTCACAACGAGGACGCCGACGGTGCCCGCGATGGCGAGCACGGTCAGGCTTCCACACGGAAACCATCAACGTGTCCTCGCCGAGGTGCCCACAGCAAACCCGCGCACTAGAGAACCCGCCCGCTCACATGTCGAGCATAGTGGTCGTCACGAGTGGATCTCTCGCCATTCCACGACGCCATGCTGCGAGATCACGAACCGTAAGGGTGAGCTGTGGGGGCGCCCTACGTCGCGGTGGTCGATCAACCACCGCCAGCGTCATCGCATGGACCAAGCGGTGCGGAGCCTGGTTCGGCGGTGGTTGGCGGCTCGGCCGTGAGCCCGCCGTTGTGGACGGTCTTGGTCGGCATCTCGTCGAAGTCGCCGTCGTCGTCCGGGTCCCAGTCGTACGTGACCGAGTAGCCGTTCTTGGTGACACAGGCCTGGTACGAGCCGTATGGGTTGGAGGACCATGGCGTCTGGAACCCGTGGTCGAACTCGGTCCAATCAACGGGGACGCCGTTGACCTCGTGGGCGGTGTTGCCGATGCGGTCGTACGACAGCTCCATCCCCAGCGTGCTCGAGGCGTAGGTGATGCGCGTGTCGGTGACCGCCAGGGCGTTGTCCTGGACATCGGACTTGAACGCCTCGAACGACGGGTGTTCATCCGACGTCGAGACCTCCCAGATCAGCGGATCTCCGTTCGAGCTGATCGTCAGGACGGTGCCTGGCTGCAGCGGATCGGTGATGCTGGGGGCCGAGCTGACCGTGCCGGTGGAGGATCGAACGGCGAGGTAGACGTCTCTGCCACTGACGACGGTTGGCTGATGAAGACCCACGTCGGGGTGACTCGACAGTGTCGAAGCCGTCCTTGATCCACAGCTTGAGCTGCCCCTCAGCTTCGTTGAAGTCCCGGACGAGGGCGACCCGGCGATCGACGACGCCATTGAGCGTCTGGTTCGGCCGACCCTTCTGGAATGGTGTGTCCCCGTAGTACATCAGGACGTTCAACCCAGCGCCGCGTTCCAGCTTGTCGTACACGTTGAACCCGCCGGACTGGCCTTCGCCGTAGACAACTCCGTCGACGCGGAACCCGAGGGCGAAGTCCTTCTCCAGCCAGTTCGCCTGACGTTCGATGCCGGTGCGCGACAGGTACCCGTCCTCCTTGTCGATGGCGAGGTCGACGATCGCCTTGGGAAAGTCCGGGCTCGTCGGGTTGTAGTCGCTGGCGATCATGTTCGCATATCCCCACGCACCGAATCCCCACACGTACTCGTGGTCGAGCGGGAGCTCGTAGCCGAGGCTGTCGAACAACAAGTAGTCGATGATGTGGACGTGCTGGTTGATGCCCTCGGTCGGGAGGGACTCGTAGTATCGCCCGGCCGCTCCGGTGTACATCCCCATGACCGTGTCCTCGGCCATGTCGATCAGCGTCCGGTCGAGGAGGATCTCGGCGTGCTTGCTGACGACCGGATCGCTGAACAGGTCGCGAATCAGCCAGTAGTCCTGCACGTAGGCCCGGGTGTACTGGGAGGCGTCCTTCTCGACGCCGTTCACGTCACCGCCGAAGTGATCGGTCGGGTAGCCGGCTTCCCACTTCGATGAGTAGCGCAGGAACGCGTCGCGGAAGTAGTGCCAGAAGTCGTCGGTCTCCGCCGTGTCGTCCTTGACCGGGAAGCCGTCGTACGACTCGCCGGCGTAGATCTCGGTCATCAACAGGGCGACCGTGAGGAGCTGCAGCTTGTGGTTCTCCGTGCCGTTGTAGTCGGGTGTCGGCTGCGGCTGCCACGGATTGAACTCGGCGATGCCGAGATTGACGTTGTCGGCGGTGTAGGGACTGAAGATCAGGTCCCTGTAGATGACCAGTGAGTGGTCGGGATCAACGTTCCCGTCCGCCTTGTGTCCCGTCTTGATGCGCTCCTTGGTCTCCGGATGGAGCAGGTCGGGGCGATCCTCGTAGCGGAGGTACGCAGTCATCAAGGCGAGCGGGGCACCGTGGTACACGGCGCCTTGGGAGGTGGTTGGGTCGATCCTGTCCATCTCGGCGTGGATGAGGCCGTTGGCCTCGTCGACCCGTGACATGTCGCCCGTGCGCTGCGCTCGCTCGAGCAGGCCGATTGCCTTCGTCGCGTCAAGACCAGGCCAGGTCCAATCCGCCGATTCGACCGCCAGAACGGCGTCGATGAAATGATCCTTACGCTGGTTGTAGGCGTTGGCGCTGGTCACCTGCTCGACAGGCGGTACTGGCGTCGCTTCGGCAGGCTCCGACGTTCCAGCTGCACGGGCACATCCCAGGGCCAGGCAGACGACGCCGAGGATGGCCAATCCGGCGTTGGCGTCGTGACGGTTCGAGACACCGTCACGACCTTCATTGACTTGTCGTAGTGGCATCAGCCCGCCTTGGGTCGCAGCGATCGCGGCCGACAGAGCGAAGAGGTCGTCTGACCATCGGCTTCGCTAGCGATGGTACCGGAGCCTGGCCTTACCGGGTACTCGCCCCTACCCGCGCGACGGCACCCCACGAGTACGGTGGCCGCTGATGGCACGGAGGCTGATCATCGACGTTGGGATGCACAACGGGGACGACACGGCGTTCTATCTCGCCAAGGGGTTCGATGTGGTGGCGGTCGAAGCGAATCCCGCACTGATGGAGGCGGCGCGGACCCGCTTCGACGACGTGGTGACGGACGGACGGTTGCGACTCGTCGAGGCCGCCATCGCCGAGCGGCCGGGCACGATGTCAATGGCCATCGCCGACGACATGTCGATCTGGTCGTCGCTGTCGGAAGACTTCGTGCGGCGCAACGAGCGAGGGGCCGGGACCACGTATCACTACGTCGACGTGAAGACGGTGCGCTTCGAAGATGTGCTCGCCGAAACCGGCGTGCCGTACTACCTGAAGGTCGACATCGAGGGCTACGACATGCTCTGCGTGCGGGCCCTACGGGCCTTCGACGAGCGGCCGTCCTACGTGTCGATCGAGTCCAACGTCAGTTCGAACGACGCAAGCTTCGACAAGGTCTTCGACGAGCTAGCCGAGCTGTGGACGCTCGGTTATCGCGCGTTCAAGTACGTCAACCAGCGTGCTCATCCTCGTCTGCGGCTCACCGAGCCTCCCCGAGAAGGCACGTTCGTCGACACCCGATTCACGATCGAGGTCAGCGGGCCGTTCGGCGAAGAGTCACCCGGACCCTGGCTGGCGATCGACAAGGCCCTGGCCCGGGCGAAGCGGATCCGGCTCGATCACAATCTCGGCGGGTTCGGCGGCAAGTATCGCCACCTACTGCCCTCGCGCGCCTACAGCAAGGCCCGTCGGACTGTGCACCGCCCGATCGGCTGGTACGACCTCCATGCCCGTCACGCGTCGGTGGTTCGCGAAATCGAACGCGGTCGACCTCGCCGGGAGTCAGCGCGCCGTCGCGACCGGCCGGAACGCTGCGACGACGTCGAGCGAGCTGCGGCGACCGAGCACGTGCTCGGTGATCAGCACGTGGCGGGCGACCCAGTCCTCGGCAGTCAGGCCGCGTACGGCGACCGTTTGCCGGCCACGCTCGGCCATTCCGGGCTCTGCGCGGCCGTCGCCGCAGCATGGATCGCCGCCCCGAGGGCCCGGGCATCGCCCGGCGGCGGATACCACGCGGTGTCGGCGAAGTACTGCTCGACGCCACCGACTCCGGTGATCACGAGTGGTCGGCCGACATTGAGCGCCTCGAGCCCGACGGTGATCCCGGATGCGTGGCCGTTTGGCTGCAACGGGACGACCACGGCGTCCGCCCACTCGTACGCGGCGAGAATGCTGGCACGGTCGGTGCACTGTGTGACCGTTACGTTCGGCAAGTCGGTGACGTCGCCGACGACCTTCGGACGGGCGAGGATGCGCACCTCGATCGTCGGATCGGCTCGCGCCACGTCGAGAAGCGTGGGCCAATCCCGGTGCCGGTCGTTGCCCGGGGCGACGACCCGTACGCTCGGCCTGTCGCCGGTCATCACAGGCGGCAACAGGGGAAGACGCAGCGTGCCATACGGGACATGGGTTACCGTGGCGGCTGGCAGGGCCCGCTTGGCCAGAGCCTCGTTGACCGGACTCAGCGTCGTGTGGACGGCGGCACCGCCGAGCAGCCGGCGGTAAAGCCAACGGCGCGGTGGCGACAGAGTGGCCCACCCGTCCCAGAGCCAGATCGTTTGGGCGACGACGTGCGGCCGTGAGCCTCGCTGCAACGTGCGAACCACGGTCAGCACGGCGAGGTGCTCGCGCTCAGTGTGCGTCCACACGACGTCGGCCCATCGCAGCCCCGCCCGGTTGCCGAGCGCATGAAACAGGTCGAAGCCGAGGATCCTGGTGCTCCCCTTACGCAAGAACCGCCCAACACGGCCGTCACGGCGATCGACCGAGAACCGCAGCGCCACCTGATCGGCGGCATCGGCGTAGCTGTACGGCGATGATTCCCAAACCTCTCCGCGGGCGTGGCGGGCGGCCCAGCGCTCCAGGCTGCGGCCGTGGTCGAGGTGGACATAGACCCGCGGCTGTTCGTCTCCACCGCGCGCCAACACGGGATGAACATACCGGTCCAAGCGATGTCGCGAACCTTGGCGACACGGATCGTCGATCGCGCCGATGGTGTGCATCCTCTTCGGTGTGCTCATCCGTAACTCCCGGGGATGCGCCTCGCGCTCGATCTCCGCTCGAACTCGGCTCATTGCTCCCGCCATTCCCGTGTTCTACGATGCGGCCGCCCGTCACCAACCGCCGCCATAGGGTTTCGGCGAGCTGACGGCACGCGAGGACGAAGGGTGAAGTGATGGCGTCGATCGACCGAGACGACACGTGGGCGGCCATACCGGCAAGCGCGGCCGGCCGAGGTCTCGACACCATCGAGCACTGCCCGGCCGCCCGCTGAATGACCGCTCGCCTATTGTCCGCCGAGGTGCGGCGGGAGCTGACGCGTCGAGCGCTCTCCGTGGGCAGGACCAAGATCGGGCGCCACGCTGCCCGACATGGTGTGCTGCCCACCTACTGGCCGCAAGCGATGCTGCGGCGGCTGCAGCCGACGTACGTGATCGACGTCGGTGCCAATCGCGGACAGTTCTCGCTCGACGTGCACACCGTGCTGCCGCACACGCCGATCATCGCGTTTGAGCCGCTGCAACACGAGGCCGCCGTCTACTCCGCGGTCTTCGGTGCCGTACCGTCGGTTGAGCTGCGTACCCACGCACTCGGCGCAGAGGCAGGTGTCCAGGCGATGCACGTGACACGTGCCGCCGACAGCTCGTCCCTGCTCGCCCCTACGCCCTTGCAGAACGCGACGTTCCCGGACACCGACGAGATCGACCAGACGAACGTCACGGTCTCCACCCTCGACAACGCACTGGCCGGGTTCCATCTCGGCAAGAGCCCATTGCTCAAGGCGGACGTCCAGGGATACGAACTCGAAGTGCTCAAGGGTGCTCCGCTGACATTGCGCTCGCTGCGCTGGGTGTACCTCGAGCTCTCGTTCGTCCAGCTGTACGAGGCGCAGCCGCTTGCGGCCGAGGTGATCTCGTACCTCGCCGATCACGGTTTCCAGATCGACGACGTCGTGCACGTGACCAGGAGCGTGGGTCGTGCCGTCCAAGCCGACCTGCTGTTCAGCCAGACTGCATGACCTGGGACGGGCACGCGTAACCGGCGGCGCTCCCCGTGGCGCTCAACCGCGAGCGGCGAGACCGCGGTAGACCTCGGCCATCGCGTCGTAGCGGGTGACCACATCGAAGCTGCTCACGGCCTGGGTCCTGCCAGCGTCCGCGAGGCGTAACCGGAGCTCGTCGTCGCCGAGGATCCGCTGGAGTGCTGATCGCAGCGCCTCCGGCGAGGATGCCGGGACCAGCAGGCCGGTCATCTCGTTGGCGACGAACTCCGGGATGCCGCCTGCGGTTGTCCCGATCACCGCGGTTCCGGTCGCCTGCGCCTCAAGAACGCTGCGACCGAACGGCTCGGCGTCTGAGGCGTTGACGAGCACGTCCAGACAGCGCATCACCGCCGGGACGTCGGCACGGCGCCCGGCGAAGGTGACTCGGGTTCCCAGCAACTGGCGGCTCGACGCTTGACCCGGTCGAGGAACCCATCATCCATCACGCCGACGTCACCGACGATTGCCAGGTGCGCATCGCTGACCGGTCCTGTATCACATGCCATGGCTTCGAGCAGCACCTCGACGCCCTTTCCCTCGTCGACTCGTCCGACGATTCCGACGAGTTGCTGCCCGGGCTGTGCGCCGAGCGATGCCCGCACCGTCGCGTCGCACGGGTCCGGTCGGAACCGTTCGGTGTCGATGCCCTGGCGGATGACCAGGGCCCGATGTGCGTCGCCGTCCAGGTTGCCGGCTGTCGCTGCGCTGTTGACGACCGTCGTCGAGGCGACTCGCGACGCAACCCGGAGCACCTTTCGGCCGAGGCCCGGCCTGATGAGGTCGACCACCTCGATGACGGCGGGCCGACGAGCGAGCCGACCTGCCAACGCCACTTCGAGGTGGGACGCAAGACTGAACGACAGGACGACGTCGAAGCGCCGGGCGACCTTCATGAGGGGCGGGACGGACGACACCACTGCCCACAACTCACCGAGCAACTGGGCCGCGCCGGCGTGTCGCGAGCGGTCGGCGCGGCGGAGCCCGTGGTGGGCCGGCAAGTCAAGCGCGAGGTAGGGCAACCCGCGTCGCTCCCAGTGCTCCCGCAGCGGGCCGACCGACGGACCGGCCAGCGTGAGGATGACACCGCGCTCGGCAAGCGGGCCGGCGAAGTCGATCAACCGCAGCTGTGCACCCCAGACCGTCGTTGGCAGGGAGACCACGACCACCGAGACCGCGTCGGGGTGTGCCGTCATCGGACCGGACGAACCAACGCGCGCCGGTGGACGAGCAACAGGTCGATCTGGACATCCTAGTGGTGGCAACCCCGAGGGTGACTCCCTCTGTCGGAGACACAACCACGCTGTGATCGTGTGATTCGGCGGGCTCTAAGCCGTACTCTTGGGCGGTCTCTCAGGAGGTGATGGGGTGGACTTCAGCAACTCCGAACGCTTGGCCGAGCGGTTGCGGGAGTTGGTACCGGGCGGCAGTCATACGTACGCCAAAGGGGCCGACCAGTACCCGCAGGTCTCGCCGGCGGTCTTGACGCGCGGCCTCGGCTCGCACGTGTGGGATGCGGACGGCAATGAGTTCATCGAGTACGGGATGGGCCTCAGAGCCGTCGGGCTCGGCCACGCATACCCCAGCGTTATCGACGCTGTGCGGAACTCGCTCGATCTCGGCACGAACTTCACTCGCCCGTCGCAGGTCGAACTGGAGTGCGCGGAGCGATTCTGCGCCCTGATCCCCAATGCCGAGATGGTGAAGTTCACCAAGGATGGCTCGACGGCGACGAGCGCGGCGCTCAAGCTCGCTCGCCGCGCCACGGGTCGCGAGATGGTGGCGATCTGCGCCGAGCACCCATTCTTCTCCTACGACGACTGGTTCATGGCCACCACCACGATGGACGGAGGGATCGCCGACGGCGAGTCCGATCGGGTGGTCGGTTTCACGTACAACGACGTGCAGTCCGTGCGACGAGTGTTCGACGACAACCCGGACCAGATCGCGGCCGTGTTCCTCGAGCCCGCCCGCACCGAGCCGCCCGCCGATGGGTTCCTCGAGGAGCTACGCACGTTGTGCACGACGAATGGGGCCGTGCTGGTCTTCGACGAGATGATCACGGGGTTCCGATACTCGCTGCACGGTGCGCCTGAGCTCTTCGGCGTCACCCCCGACCTCTCGACATTCGGCAAGGCGATCGCCAACGGTTTCTCCCTGTCGGCGCTGTGCGGCAGACGCGAGTTGATGAGACTTGGCAGTCGTGAACGTGACAACGACGACGTCTTCCTGCTCTCGACGACTCACGGCGCAGAGACGACCGCGATGGCGGCGGCGATCGCCACGATGGACGTGTACGAACAGGAGCCGGTGATCGAGCACCTGCATCGCCAGGGCGAGCGGTTGATCGCGGGTATGCGCGACATCGCCACCAGCCATGGTCTCGCCAATCACGTGATGCCCGTTGGCTATCCGTGCAACCTGCTGTTCAGCACGCTCGACCCGGATGGCCGACCGTCGCAGGCGTACCGCACGCTGTTCCTCCAAGAGATGATCGGGCGGGGCGTGCTCACGCCGTCACTGGTCGTGAGCTTCAGCCACACGGACGCGGACATCGATCGCACGCTCGATGCCTTCGACAGGGCCTTGCGGGTTTATGCCAAGGCGCTGGTCGACGGTACCGACGGCCACCTCATCGGCCGCCCATCCCGACACGTGTTCGAATCGTCGCTGGACGTAGCCCCGGTCGGATCGGAGAGCTCATCGGCTCTGCGAGAACCTGGCCTTGAGCGCCTCGACCACGGCCGGACGCAGCGTCCAGTCGTACTCGCTCCAAACACAGTGGTGGTCGAGTGATCCGGGGCCAGTGGGTGGGAAGCTCGCGAACATGTCCCACACGGCGGTGAAGTAGTCGATGATCGACTGGTCGTCGAGAATCGGCAGGGGATTTGTGGTCGACACGTTCTGTGCCACCCCGTATTCGGGGTAGGCGACCGGCTTGCCGAGTGAGGCGGCGACCTCCTGGGTGAGGGCGAACTTGTCGAACCACACCTGCGGGTCGTGGTTGATGTCGTTCCAGTAGATGTCGCAGCCGAACACGTCAAACGTGGACAGGTCTGGCACGGCATACTCCCACCACGTCAGACCACCGGGCGCGGTCGGTTCGTACCACGGCCCGTTGCCGTTGTAGACGACGAGGTGCCCAGCGGCGTGAACTCTGGCGGCGACGTAGTGGAAGGCGGCACGCCACAGTTCCGGGTCGATTCCGTTCTTGCGCTCCGGGAGCACCGCGAAGTTGTCGGACTCCGAGTTGACGCAGAACCGATGGACGCGGCCGGAGGTGTCTTGGGCGATGTAGCCGAAGATCCGGTCGAACGTCGCGTCGTGAACGCCTGCGACGACGTCTTGCAGGCGTTTGGTGCGCTCGGCGTCGGTGTTGTTGCCCGAGTTGGGCACGTCGGGGTTGGCCTTGAATCGGGAGTTGTTCGGAAACGTGATTGAACCAATGGTCTGGGGGTGCTTGTGAAAGAACCCGTAGCGGGGATCGTCGCTGGGGACGAACAACGCCCAGGCGTTGCCGCTCGCCTCGCGCAGGAACTCGCCGGGTGTGTCGAGTTCGGTCCAGCCGAGGACGTGCCGAAAGAACAGGGGCGTGAGCCCCGTGCTCGTGCAGAAGTCGCCGAACGTGACCGTCGTATGGTGCCCAGTGCGGATGCCGAGGGTGGCACGCAGCTGCGCCTCTCCAGCCGTGAGCGGCGATGCTGCTACCGCTGTCGTCTCGAGTGTGCGCAGCGCGGCAGCCATTCCGGCAGCCGAGAGCAGGAACTGGCGCCTTGACCATCCGCGGCGCCGGGCATGGTCACGTGATCGATGCTCGGAATTCACGAGAGACCGAGACGACGTTCGTAGAGATCCAGGATCTTGCCGCAGCTCGCCTCCCACGAGTAGTGCTCGATCACGGCCGACCGGCCGTTCCGACCCAGCTGTGCAGCCATCGCCGGGTTCGCCGCCAACGTCCACGATCGCGCGGGCGAACGAGGTCGGGGAGTCTTCGAGAACGAGGCCTTTGCCCACCAGGTCATCGAGGCCATCAGCCGCCTGTGACGTCGCGACTACACAACGTTCGGCCAGCAGCCCTTCGAGAATCTTGAATCGTGTTCCGCCGGGCGTGAGGAGCGGCGCGAGGACGACGGCGGCCTTGGAGACGTATGGCCAAGTGTCGGCAACCTCGCCGGTCACCTCGACACGAGGTCCAGCCAGCGCCGAACGCGGCGGTGCGGGTTCCGGCCGACGAGCTGGACACGAAATCGGTCGGGAAGCAGCGGAAGCACCTTCTCCACGAACCAGACGGCGCCATCGACATTCGGCAACCACGAGAAGATTCCGACAAAGCAGAGCAGATCGGGGTCGGGGTCACCGCGAGGGGCTCACGAGACGGATCGACCCCGTTGGCGACCACCTCCACGTTCGCCCGGCATCCGCGCCGCCTCTTTGGCGCTCGGTGCCGTCACCAGTTGGAACCGCTCCGCGGCGCGATGCTCGACCGCCCTCAACAGACGAGCGTCGCGCCGCGCCATGAGGCCGGTGAATCCTCCCGACGAGGCGCGATACCCGCCGACGAGGAACGATTCGACGTTATGCAGGTCCAACACCTTCGGCAGGGGGAGATCCCAGACCAGCGGCGCCTGATGGAGGTAGTCGACGTGAACGACGTCGGGGCGGAAGGTGGTCAGCTTCTCGCCGACCGCGTGACGGAGCCAGCGCGTGTCGTACCGTTCCACCACGTAGGGGCGCCCGCTCCAGCAACGATCTCACTGCCGACGTAACCCGACCTGCGGGGCCGGCTTGCCACCCTCGGCGTAGCCGAGGACCTCGACGTCGAAACGCTGCCGGAGTGCTCCGATGACCCGCGCCGTGCGCATCATGCCGCCGCATCGGACGGCCGCTGGGCGCGAACTTGGTGACGAACAGGACTCGCTTCATGCGTCCCGCCCCTGGTCGAGACGGAGTCGGTCCGTCCGTCGCACCGTTGGCCCGCAATTCCGCCATGACGCCGAAGCGTACAGTCAGCACTGCTGGTCGCCCCGACGGCGTGCGAAAGCAGTGCGAGCGGGGTGTGTCTGTCTACCACGGCGTGAACGGAGGCGGCGCGTTACGACGCCAGGCTGCCAACCCGACAACGCCGGCGAGCGGCGATCGTGAGCGCCGCGCCGAGCACCACGGTGCCGATTGCGGCGGCGGCGAGCGGCACCGTCGTGTCGCTGCCAGTCGCCGGAAGCGTGGGTGGATCTCCCGGGGGCGTCCGTGGACCGGCGGTGCACAACGGGGTCGCCGGGGGATACGAGACCGTGGCGCTTGCCGACGGGTTGACCTCGATCAACACGGTGAGCGGCTCGACGCGCCCAGTTCCACTCGTCGCCGGGCACCCATGTCCCGTCAGCGGCCAGCGTCCAGCCGGGCCAGTCGGTCGGCTCGCCGGCAGCGTTGACAACGGCGCCCGGCCAGAGGATCCTGCCCTGCAAGCGGGACGCCGCTGACGACGTAGTTCGCACCGGTCGGGTTGATGAAGGTGACGGTCGCCGTCGTCGCCGCGATGCCCGGGGCAGAGACGCTGTAGGTCAGGTACGGAACATCGTGCTCGCACACGGGAGACAGCACGTTGACGACCAGATCACTCGGCGTGGTGGTCGTCGTGGTCGTGCACTCCGGTGGCGTCGGTGGGTAGTCCGACGGCGGGTAGTCCGTCTCACCACACTCCACGACCGACTGCGCTGCCGACAGGTCGCTTGCCGGGAGCACAGCGAATCCGATCGGTGCGAGCCCGAGAGTCACCACCGATGCTCTGAGAGCCTTCCGGACCTTCATGTTGGTTCCCTTCCGCCTGAGGTCAGCCGATGCCGAGCGCGGTGCTCGTCATCGAGTCAACATGCGCCAATGCCGCCAATGCCGCCATTACCGTCTTCCGCCGGAAGACGTGGCCGAACCATAGCGCATCCCGTCGAGGTCTGACGCATTATTGGTTCCGGGCCGACGCGCCGCGACGACGTCAGTCAGTCGATGGGTTGCAAGGGTCGGGCCATCGGCTGGACCCACGTGACCACGGTGTCCGGGTCGTCGATGACCCTGGCCAACTCGACCTCGATCGTCACCGTCGCCCCGGCCGGGATCACGATGAATCGCGAGAACACGTTCCAGCCCTGCTCGACGCCGGCATCGACATCGACCCGCTCGCCATCGACCGTCATGCTGTCGAGGCCGAGGGCGCTGTACACCGAGAGGTACAGCCGACTGGTGCCCGGCGGCAGGGCGAGTGGGCCACCGCCGATGATGTAGTCAGGGAGCCCCTCGGCGGGTGCCGTGTTGGTCAGCTCGATGCGCAACGTCCCCTTCGTCGCGCCGCCTTCGTGCGTCGAGGTGTATTCCGCGCGACGCTCGAGGTAGCTGTCGATCTTGCTGCCCACGGCGTTGGAAACGGTGAAGGCCCACCCGTCGGTCCCGTCGAGCGCCGGAAGTGCGCCGTCGATCTCCAGGTTCCCCAGAAGTTCCTGCTCGTCGCGATGCGAGCTCCAGAACAACATGCGCCGATCCTCGACCAGCGGTCCCATGTCGCCCGCCAGTCGGATCGGATCCGGTAGGCCGCCGGCCATCATCGCGTCGAACGTCGCCGAGGCGGCGTCCGCGAGCACTTCTCGGCGCAACGTGTTGTCGTCGACGCCGGTGACGTACTGGTCGTGGAGTAGGTAGTCGACGGCGTTGTCGGCGGCCAGCTGGTGTTCATAGGCGGGCAGATCGATCGGACCGGTGTACTCGAGCAGCTTGGCAATGACGAACGGGTCGACGGCGATGACACCGTCGATGTGCCGGCCCGTCGTCTGCTCGTAGAAGCTGGCCGCGATCTCGCCGACCCATGGGAAATGCGGCGTCATCGACAGGTTGCGGAAGGCGGCGTCCCCGACCTGTCCGCTCTCGCTGCCGTAACCGAACTCTCCGTACCTGCTGATGAACTCGGCGGGGGCCTCGACGCGAGCCCCAGCGGCCTCGACTTCGGGGTCGAGTCTGGCTGTGTGCCCGGAGTTGGAGAGCACGAGCTGCCCCTCGTCGGCGGTGAGCTCGGCATAGCTGCCGATGAACCCACCCAAGCCGCGGGCCTCGGACGGTGTCGTGAACAACAAGAGGTACCGTCGCGAGCCGTCGGCCCCGAGCATGTCTGGGGCCATTCTGACCGCGGCGAGGGCGCTGTCGAGTGCCGGCACGTGCTCGGCGATGCTCTGGTCGAAGTCGTCGAGGACGGTGCGCGCCCGCGGGACCAACCATGGTGACTGCGCCGCATCCGTCGCCACCTGCAGCTCGTCGAGGGCCTCGCGCACATCCTCCAATGGCTCCTCGACCGCCACGAGGGCGTCGACGTCGATCCGGCCGTCGACGACCCGCAACGCGTCGAGGTCGATGTCGTCGAGCGCGGTGGCAACCGTGGTGGCGCCGACGGCTCCGGTGGCACTCATGTCGACCACGGCCGATCGGTGTTGCGCCAGAACCGGCACAACCGCGGCGGGTCGGGCCCACGGCTGGTCGAGCTGATCGGTGGCGTAGTCGAGATCCGCGGCGGCCTCTTGGAACAACCGCGCTGCCTCGTCGTAGTCGTCGTGCTCGAGGGCGGAGACGCCCCGTTCGGCGTTTCGCAAACCGTCCGTCAACGCGTGGCGCGATGTGTACACGGCGTATCCGATCCCGGCCGCGGCGCCGGCGACGACCACCGCGGCGCACACCGCGCCAATCCACGCCATGCGCCGCACCGGCTTCGAGCAACGCGGCACGGCCGTGACGAAGACGGCGGCGGCGCAGACCGTCCCGACGATGGCCGTGAGACCGAAGAATCGGTAATCGTCGGCCCTGATCAGGACGTTGAAGGTGATCGCCGCCGAGAGCGCGAACAGCGGCCCATGGTCGATCCGCCGCAACCGGCCGACCACGGGAAGTAGGAAGGCGATGGCGGCCAGCGCCAGCAGGGGCGCTTCGAGAGCGATCGCCGACGACGCTGCGGTCAGTGCAAGCATCCACCAGGGTGCCCGCGACCCGAGAGCGGTGATCACCGCGACGCCGACGCCGACGAGGACGAAGTCCGTGACCGGACGGCCGGTGGGCTCGGCGTTGGCCACCGTCGCCACCAGACCGGCGACGGCCGCGATCACCGCGACGATCGCCGCGTCACGTCGACGCGTCGATGCGTCGCCATCCGTGGAGCTGCCACCCGGCAGTGCGGGGGGCGGCCACGTGACCTCGGGTCGGAGGTCGGCCGTCCCACGCGACGTACGTCCTTCCTGGTCGACCGCTGTCATCCTCCGCCTTCTTTCGCCGATCGAGTATGCGATTGTACCGGTGGTCAACGACCGGGAGGGCCCAAATCCGCACCGTGTGACGTCGGATCGGCGGGTTGGGGTTGTTCCGCGGGTCGCTGTGCTGCCATACTCGGTTCGATGTGTCCGCAGGCGCCGATCGCACTGGTACTCATTGACTAGCGCGCGACGGACAATCCGACGCGCGCGATGACCTCCCGGCAGGGAGGTCATTTGCTTTTCGGGGCGAGTTCCCGATCCAGCCCCGACGACCACCCGACACCACGAGGAGTACACAGCCATGAACCTCACCGGAGCCCAGGCGCTGATCAAGTCGCTGGAGATGGAGTCGGTAGAGGTTGTCTTCGGGCTCCCCGGTGGGTGCATCCTGCCCGCCTACGACCCGTTGCTCGAGTCGCCGATCCGCCACATCCTCGTGCGTCACGAGCAGGGTGCCGGACACATGGCCGAGGGCTATGCCCATGTCACCGGGCGCCCCGGCGTGGCGCTCGTGACGTCGGGTCCGGCGGCCACCAACCTCGTGACGCCGCTGATGGACGCCTACATGGACTCGATCCCGATGGTCGCGATCACCGGGCAGGTGCCGACCAAGGCGATCGGCAGCGATGCCTTCCAGGAATGCGACACCGTCGGCATCACCCGCTCGGTGACCAAGCACAACGAGCTGGTGATGACGGCCGAGGAGCTGCCGTTGGCGATCCGCCAAGCGTTCCACATCGCGACCACCGGCCGGCCCGGTCCGGTGCTTGTCGACGTGCCCAAGGACGTCCTGCAGGCCCAGACGGAATGGGACTGGCCCTCGGACGCCGATGTCGCCGCCTCGCTGCCCGGCTATCGGCCGACGGTCAAGGGTCACCCGCGGATGATCCGCGAGGCAGCCCGGCTGATCCTCGAGGCGACTCGCCCAGTGCTGTATGTGGGCGGCGGGATCCTCAAGGCCCATGCCGCCGACGAACTCCGTGCGCTGGCCGAGCTCACCGACATCCACGTCGTCACGACGCTGATGGCCCGCGGCGCCTTTCCCGACGACCATCCGCTGGCCCTCGGTATGCCCGGGATGCATGGCAACGCCACGGCCGTGACGGCGATGCAGCGCAGCGATCTGCTGATCGCCCTCGGTTCCCGCTTCGACGACCGGGTGACGGGGCGGCTCGACGGGTTCGCCCAGGAGGCCAAGATCATCCACGTCGACGTCGACCCTGCCGAGCAGGGCAAGGTGCGCCGGCCCGACGTGCCGATCGTGGGCGACTGCCGCGCTGTCATCATCGAACTGATCACGGCAATTCGCGAGCTTCGTGAGTCGGGGACGGTGGCCGCCGACACCTCGGCCTGGAAGAGTCAGCTGTCGGGCTGGCGCGAGCAGTTCCCGCTGACCTACGAGCAGAGCGAGCCGGGGGCCGCGCTGAAGCCGCAGTTCTGCCTCGAGAAGCTCCGTGACGCCGCCCCCGAAGGCACGATCCTGACATCGGGCGTCGGCCAGCATCAGATGTGGGCGTCGCAGTACTGGAAGTTCACCGAGCCGTACACCTGGGTCAACTCCGGGGGCCTCGGCACCATGGGCTTTTCGATCCCCGCGGCGATCGGCGCCAAGGTCGGTCGCCCGGATCGCACCGTGTGGGCTGTCGACGGCGATGGGTGCTTCCAGATGACCGCTCAGGAGCTGGTGACTGCGTCCGTCGAACGCATTCCGATCAAGGTCGCCCTGCTCAACAACAGCTATCTCGGCATGGTCCGCCAGTGGCAGGAGATGTTCTACGACGAGCGCTATTCCGAGGTGTACCTGTCGCCGGACACGCCGGACTACGTCCGATGGGCAGAGGCCATGGGCTGCGTCGGGATCCGCGTCGAGGACGTCGCCGAGGTCGAGCCGGCGATCGAGAAAGCCAATGCGATCAGCGATCGTCCGGTCGTCGTCGAGTTCCGCGTCGCGTCGGAGGAGAAGGTCTTCCCGATGGTCCCGGCCGGGGCGACCAACGACGACCTCGTCCTGCCGCCGAGCCAGCAGTCGAATGTTGGTGCGTTGCGATGAATCTGCACACGAACCACCGATGCCGATGCGCGCGAGCGAGCGCAATCGAGCGAGTGGCCAGCCACGGCTGGGGAACGCATTGAACGCGCAACACCACATCCTGTCGGTGCTCGTCCAGAACCGGCCGGGCGTGCTGGCACGCGTCTCCGGGCTGTTCGCCCGACGCGGCTTCAACATCTTCTCCCTGGCGGTCGCCCCGTCGGAGCACGACGGAATGAGTCGCATCACGATCGTCGTCGACGTCGAGTCGGCGCCGCTCGAGCAGATCACCAAGCAGCTGTTCAAGCTCATCGAGGTCGTCAAGATCTCCGAGCTCGACCCACGCCAGTCGGTCGAGCGGGAACTGCTCCTGGCGACCGTCCGCGTTGCTCCCGACGAGCGCAGTCAGGTCCTCGAACTCGCCACGATCTTCGACGCCAAGGTCCTCAGCGTCGCCTTCGAGGCCTTGACCCTGAGCCTCGAGGGTCCGCCGGACAAGCTCGACGACTTCGAGCAGTTGCTGGCCGCGTACGGCATCGTCGAGCTCCAACGATCAGGGCGGGTCGCGCTCCCGAAGCTCGCCCACCCGCAAGCCGACAAACAGAGCCGCGTTCGCCCGCTGAAAGGAAAGACTGGCTGATGACCGTAATTGCGTTCCCCGGCCACGCAGGCCGTGGCTGGCCGCTCCTCGGCTGGCGCCTCGTCGCTCGCACAAGAGAAAGTGTTCGACGATGACAGCAAACGTGTACTACTCCGAGGACGCCGATCCGGCGCTGATCCGCGACAGGACCGTGGCGATCATCGGCTACGGCAGTCAGGGCCACGGGCATGCCCTGAACCTCAAGGACTCCGGCGTCAAGGTGATCGTCGGACTGCGCGACGGTTCGGCGTCGAAGGCCAAGGCGGAGGCACAGGGCCTCGAAGTGGTGTCGATCGGCGAAGCTGCAGAACGCGCCGACGTGGTGATGATCCTCGCTCCCGACACCGAGCAGAAGGCGATCTTCGACGAGTTCGTCGCTCCCCACATGACCCCGGGCAAGGCGCTGGCCTTTGCCCACGGGTTCAACGTCCGCTTCGGGCGCATCGCCCCGCCGGACGGAGTCGACGTGATCATGGTCGCCCCGAAGGGTCCCGGGCATCTCGTCCGCCGGACGTACACCGAAGGCGGCGGTGTTCCGGCGCTGATCGCCGTCGAGCAGGACGCCACTGGCCATGCCAAGGAGTTGGCGTTGTCGTATGCCGATGCCATCGGAGCAACTCTCGCCGGTGTCATCGAGACGACGTTTCCGGAGGAAACCGAGACCGATCTCTTCGGTGAGCAGGTCGTGCTGTGTGGCGGCCTCACCGCCCTCGTCCAGGCAGGCTTCGAGACGCTCGTCGATGCCGGATATGCCCCGGAGATGGCCTATTTCGAGTGCCTCCACGAGGTCAAGCTGATCGTCGACCTGATGTACGAGGAGGGCATCGCCGGGATGCGCTACTCGATCTCGACGACCGCCGAGTACGGCGACCTGACTCGTGGCCCGCGCATCGTCACCGACGCCACCAAGGCGGAGATGCGCAAGATCCTCGAAGAGATCCAGTCCGGCGCGTTCGCCGACGAGTGGATCGCCGAGAGTGAAGCCGGCGGGCCCAATTTCCAGCGCTTGCGCGAGACGGGTGCCGCCCACCCGATCGAAGACGTTGGTGGCCGCTTGCGTTCGATGATGCCGTGGATCTCCGCCGGCCGGACGGCGGTCGCCGAGGCGTCGGGTGGCTGACCCGTCCGTCTAGGCGGGCGCGCCGCTGAATACGAGTGCGCCGCGATCCTCCGTGCCATCGACGAACAGGTCGACGATGTTCTGCGGGAGTGGCGCGAAGTCGCTCGCCCGGATGAAATCGCGGATTGCTGAACCCGTGCATTCAACGTCCACGTTCGGCGCCGAACGTCCGTTGACGATGTCATCGATATCGACGGTTCGGAAGTCGATCGAGTAGCGGGTCCGGCCCGTCCAGTTGGGGACGCTCGAATGGAGATGTTGACCCGAGAACGTGATCACGCCGCCGACGTCGGGCACGAGCACCAACGGTCTGCTGATGTCGAGATCGCCGGTCGCGCCTGGCAGCGGCCGGGAATCCGTCTTGATGTTCTTCGAAGCAGTGGCCCGGTGCTTCGAATTCCACTCGTAGTAGTTGTAACACGCAGAGGAATTGGGAACCTCCGTCGCGAAGTACTGATCGTGGAAGGCCAGGGCGTTCGCCGCCTCGATGGGGTACACGGGCATCCAGTGGTTGATCTGCTGCATTGGGGCCGAGTACCAGGTGTCCCGGTGTGGGTGCCAGGCGTAGGCGATTCCCGTCGTGAGGTAACCGCCGCTCGTCGATGAGCGCAGACGCGGCACGTCGAAGTACGTCCGGTCGAGGTCGCTGCCGCGCTCCGCCAGGATCTCCCGGATGAATTCCTTGGACCGGGGATCGTGGATGAATCGCGGTTTCAACTCCGCGAGCGTCGCCGCGAAGTCCTCGACCGCCATGTCGTCTTGGGCGACTTCCGGATCGAACGGTTGGAACGCCTCCTCGATCATCTTGCGGGCGAACTCGCAGAACGCTCGGGTGCGTTCCGTTGGCGCCCCTACCTCGAGATCGCCCTGATACATCGCCTGACGCCGCTCGTCATCGTTGTATGGAGGTGTGATGAGCACCGTCGCCATGTTGCTCCTGTCGTTCGCCACGACGTTGTCGTGGGTCCGCCTACCGACACTGTGGGGCGGAATGATAGCCGTTGTTCGCGCTCAAGACTGCGATTTCCTGAGCAATTCGGGATCGCATCGACGGAGCTCAGCCATCGTCGGGGTCATCGCCGCCGTCGGCGAGGAACTCCTCGAGATGGGCGGCGAGATCTGTATCGCCGACTACCTCTTCGATGCGCGAGTCGTAGTGCTGCTCGAGCAATTCGACGTAGCCACGAAGTCGTTCATTGCCGGCAACCCAGGCATCGTGGGCGTTGTCCCAGAGGCGGATCGACTCGGCGAGATCGATCGGTAACGGGACGCCGAGAACGTGCGCGGCATGGGCGACGAGGGCAGCGACGGAGCGGGGGTGCTCGCCTTCGGGTAGGTAGGCCGGGACACCGACACGCAGGGAGATCGACGGCAAACCGTGCGTCTCGAGGGCGCCGTGGAGTACGCCGATCACGCCGGTCGGTCCTTGATAGCTCGGACCGACGAGTCCGAACGTCGCCGCCAGGGCGGTGTCCGTCGTGCTTCCCACGACTCCCGGCGGCCGCGTGTGCGGCGTGGTGTCGGCGACAGCGCCGAGCGTGACGACAAGGCCGGCGCCGACGCGGTCGATCGCCTCGAGGACGCACGCCACATAGGCCGGCCAGGCGACGTGTGGCTCGATGCCTTCGAGGACGAGGAGGTCACGACCGGCCTCCGTCGGGCGGACGGCGCGGAAGACGTTCTCGGGCCACACGATCTGGCGTTCGCCGTCGACACTCTCGACCGTCGGTCTGACCACCGTGAAGTCGAAGAACCGATCCGGGTCGATCTCCCCGACGATGACGCTGTTCGACTCGTCAGCGATCAGTCGGAGGGCCGACGTCGCCACCCCAGCGGCGTCGAACCACCCGCCGAGGGCGACGAGGAGAACCGGATCGGTCAGCGGCGGCGCCTCCTCGATGGCCAGCGTCAAAGCGTCAGTCACGGACTCAGCGAATCTCCGTGGCGTGCGACGAGATGATCGATGCAGGCCGTCAAGGCGACGATGTCGGAAGTCTCGATCGCCGGGAACATGCCGACCCGGATCTGGTTGCGCCCAAGCTTGCGGTACCCGTCGGTGTCGACGATTCCGTTGGCCCGCAGTGCGGCGTTGAGTTTGCTGGCGTCGACCGTCGCGTCGAGGTCGATCGTCGCTACGACGTTGGAGCGCTTGGAAGGGTCGGCGACGAACGGCGTCGTCCAATCTGTCGCCTCAGCCCATCCGTACAGATGCTCCGCCGAAGCCTGCGACCGCTTGGCACACGCTGCCAGACCACCGAGTTCGAGCATCCACGAGAGCTGCTCGGCAAACAGCACCAGCGTCGTGACGGCCGGCGTGTTGTAGGTCTGGTCGAGCCGGCTGTTGTCCAGGGCGATGGCCAGGTCGAGCGAGGCTGGGCGCCACCGCTCGGTCGCCCCAATCCGCTCGATGCGCTCGATGGCCGCCGGCGAGCAGGCCGCGATCCACAGGCCGCCGTCGGCGGCGAAGCACTTCTGCGGTGCGAAGTAATAGACGTCGACGTCGGCCGGGTCCCACAGCAGGCCACCGGCTGCCGACGTGGCGTCGACGAGGACGAGTTGGTCGTCGCTCGCCCGCTCCGGCCGGACGAGCGTCATCGCCACTCCGGTCGAGGTCTCGTTGTGGGTCAGGGCGTAGACGTCGACCGCCTCGTCGGCGACCGCATCGGGATGGTCGCCGGGGTCCGCCGTGATGATCGAGGGGGTGTCGAGGAAGGGAGCGGTGGCGCAGGCATCGGCGAACTTGCTGGAGAACTCGCCGAACACCACGTGCTGGCTGCGCCGCTCGACGAGCCCGAAGGTGGCGACATCCCAGAACACGGTCGTGCCCCCGTTGCCGAGGACGATTTCCCAACCCGGCGGGAGACCGAACAGCTCGCCGAGGGCGCGACGGATGTCGCCGATGAGGCGCTTCACCGGCGCCTGACGATGCGACGTGCCGATGATCGACGTCGACGCGGTGACCACGGCGGCGATCTGCTCAGGGCGAACTTTCGACGGCCCGCAGCCGAAACGGCCGTCTGCGGGAAGCAGGTCGGGTGGCAGGACCAACGCAGTCGGGGCGGGCGAAGTCACTGTGACAGCATGGCAGCGTGAATCGAGTTTCAGCCCGCCTCGCGGCCATCGCCGAGTCGGCGACCCTCGCCGTCGATGCCAAGGCCAAGGCCCTGCAGGCGGCCGGCGAGGACGTCATCGGATTCGGGGCCGGCGAGCCGGACTTCCCAACGCCGGAGCACATCGTCGCGGCAGCGGTGGCGGCGTGCGGTGATCCACGAAACCACCGCTACACGCCGGCGGCCGGGCTCCCCGAACTGCGCGAGGCGATCGCCGCCAAGACGCTGCGCGACAGCGGCTACGCCTGTACGGCGGCACAGGTGCTCGTGACCAACGGCGGGAAGCATGCCGTGTTCACTGCGTTCGCCGCGCTGTGCGAGCCCGGCGACGAGGTGATCGTGCCCTCGCCGTACTGGACCACGTACCCGGAGGCGATCACGCTGGCCGGCGGCGTGCCGAAGATCGTCGACACCACCGAGGAGACCGGTTTCCAGGTGACGATCGACCAACTCGACGCCGCCCTCACCGAGCGCACCAAGGTGCTTCTGTTCGTCAGCCCGGACAACCCGTCGGGCGCCGTCTGCCCACCCGAGCAGGTGGCGGCCATCGGCGAGTGGGCGGTGGAGCGCGGTGTCTGGGTGATCACCGACGAGATCTACGAGCACCTCACGTATGGCCCGCATCGGTTCGTGTCGATGCCCGCCGTCGTGCCCGATGTGGCCGACCAGTGCATCGTCGTCAACGGCGTCGCCAAGACCTATGCGATGACGGGGTGGCGGGTCGGCTGGATGATCGCCCCGCCCGACGTCGCCAAGGCGGCGATCAACTTCCAGAGTCACGCCACGTCGAACGTCGGCAACGTCAGCCAGCGCGCCGCCCTCGCTGCTGTCAGCGGCGACCTCAACGCCGTCGCCGAGATGCGCACGGCGTTCGAGCGGCGTGCGGCGCTGATGCACACGATGCTCAACGAGATTCCCGGGGTCACGTGCATCGAGCCGCAAGGGGCGTTCTATTGCTTTCCGAACGTCGGCGGGCTGCTCGGACGACCGCTTGCCGGGCGCACGTGCGTGACAACGCTGGAGCTCGCCGAACACGTGCTCACCGAGGCCAAAGTCGCCGTCGTGCCCGGTGAGGCCTTCGGCGCCCCGGGCTACCTGCGCATGTCGTTCGCGGTCGGCGACGATGCGATCACCGAGGGCATCAAGCGCCTCGCCACCCTCGTCACCGCCTAGCTCGCCTCGACCCCTCCACCCGAGTGTTTCCGTCGACCGGAGTGTTTCCGGCCGACACGTCCCGCCGCAAACCTGACACTCCGGTGACCGGAAACACTCCGGTCAGGATTGGTCGAACCACTCGGTGAGCGTGGGGACCTCAGTGATCCCGGCGCAGGCCATGGCGATCAGTGGGACGGCGGCCATCGCTCCGCTGCCTTCGCCGAGGCGCATGTCGAGGTCGAGCAGCGGGCGCTTGCCGAGGCGGTCGAGCAGCCGGCGGTGGCCGGGCTCGGCGGAACAGTGGCCCACCGTGCAGTGGTCGAGTACCGCCGGCGCCAGCAGCACGAGCGGCAGCACCGATGCCGTGACGACGTAGCCGTCGAGGACCACGGGCAGTGAACGGTGGCGAGCGGCCACGACGGCGGCGGCGATCGCCACGAGTTCGGAGCCGCCGACCTCGCGCAACACGTCGAGCGGGTCGGTGACGCCGGCGATGCGCCGCACCGCCTGCTGGACGGCGGCGCGCTTGACGGTCAGCGTGGCGTCGTCGATGCCCGTGCCGCGGCCGACCCACGCAGCTGTCTCCCCGCCGGCGAGGGCGGCGGCCACAGCCGCCGACACCGTGGTGTTGCCGATACCCATCTCCCCGAGGACGAGGAGGTCGCCGTCGACGGCGTCGACGGCGGTCCACGCGAGGTCGACGATCTCGGCGAAGCGCTCCTCCGACATCGCCGCCTCGAAGCGGATGTCGCCGGTCGGTTTGCCGACTCCGACATCGATCGCCGTCACCGTGGCCCCGGCGTGACGGGCGAAGCTGCGGATCGTCGACCGTCCTTCGGCGCAGGCGGCGAACATCGCCGCCGTCACCTTCGGCTCGAGGGCGCTGACCTTGGCGGCCGCGGCCACACCGTGGTCGGCCGCGAACACGAGGCCCACCGGCCGTTCGATCGTCGGTCGCGGCTGCCGCTGCCAGCCGGCGATCCAAGCGGCGAGGTCGTCGAGCCACTGCAGGGCACCCGGAGGGCGGAGGATGTCGGCGGCCCGGGCATGGACGGCCGCGACAGCGGTCTCGTCGGACAGCGGCAGATCGACCAGTCGGTCACGCAGGTTCACCAGCGAACTCAGTACTCGATGCCGCGGACGGCGACGATCCCGCGGTCGTAGGCGTGCTTGATCTTGCGCATCTCCGTGGCCGTGTCGGCAACTTCGACGAGCTCGTCCGGCGCGTCGCGGCCGGTGATCACGACGTTGACCTGGTCGGGTCGGTCGCGGATCGTCGCCACAACCTCGGCCGTGTCGATCCACCCCCACGTGCACAAGTACGTGATCTCGTCGAGGACCACGAGGCGGTGCTCACCGGCGGCGATCAGGTCGGCGGCGGTCTGCCAGCCCTGGCGAGCGAGCGCCTTGTCGTGTTCGAGATCGGCAGAGTCCCACGTGAATCCATCGCCGACGTTGAACCAGTCGACGCCGAGCTGGCGCCCGACTTTCTCCTCGCCGACGTGCCACTTGCCGCTCTTGATGAACTGCACGACCGCCACCGGCCATTCCCGGGCGACGGCTCGGATCATCACGCCGAAGGCGGCTGAGCTCTTGCCCTTGCCGTCGCCCGTGTTGAGGACGACGACCGACGGTGTTCGTTCGAGGTTCTCTGGTCGCGGGTCTTCTGTCGGGGCGTCGGTCATGGACCGGGTCCGCCGATGCGCCAGCCGAGGTGCCCGGACCACCAGTGCGAGCGACCGAGCGCCAGCGAGGGAGCGGTCAGACGCGGCCTGCGTGGCCGGGGAACGCATTGACGGCCTGCGTGGCCGGGGAACGTCATGACGGTGGGAACCAGCTGTCGCCGTCGGGGAGGATGCGGTTGGCTTCCACGGGACCCCACGAACCGACCTCGTACGGGTACACCGGCCCGCAGTTCTCGGCCTTCAACGCCGGATCGACGATCCGCCACATCTGCTCGACGGCGTCTTCGCGGGCGAAGCGCCGCGGCGAGCCGGCGAGGGCATCGCCGAGCAGTCGCTCGTACGCCTCGCGGCGATCCCCGAGCGCCGCGGCAAAGTCGACCGACACGTTCATCGACTGGCTGTCGAGGTGCGGTCCTGGGGTCTTCGCCTGCAGCGAGAAGGTCACTCCGTCGTCCTTGCCGAGCCGGAGGCGGACGAGGTTGCGCTCCGGCGTCGGTCCGCCGGCCTCGTCGAACAGCAGTCGTGGCGGCGCCTGCAGCTCGATGACGGCCTCCGTCGCCGACTGCTCCATGGCCTTGCCGACGCGGGCATACCAGGGGACGCCTGCCCAGCGCCACGAGTCGATCTCCAACCGGGCGGCCACGAACGTCTCGACGCGGGAGTCGGGAGCGACTCCGTCCTCGGCGAGGTAGCCGTCGTATTGGCCGCGCACCAGCGTCGAGCAGTCGAGCGCCTTCATCGCCGCGAACACTTTGACCTTCTCGTCCTGCAGGTAGCTGGCCTCGTGCCCGACCGGTGGCTCCATCGCCAGCAGTGCCACGACCTGGAGCAGGTGGTTCTGGAACACGTCACGAATGGCCCCGACGGAGTCGTAGAACGAACCTCGGCCCTCGACGCCGATCGTCTCGGACATCGTGATCTGCACGCTCCGCACGTAACGCCGGTTCCACACCGGTTCGAGCAGGGTGTTCGAGAACCTGAACACGAGCAGGTCCTCCACCGACTCCTTGCCGAGGTAGTGGTCGATGCGGAAGATGTGCTGCTCGGGGAACACCTTGTGCAAGACGACGTTCAGCTCGTGGGCCGAGCGCAGATCGCGCCCGAACGGCTTCTCGACGACGATCCGTCCACGCTCGTTGAGCCCGACCGAGGCCAGCGCTTCGGCGACCGTCGGGAACATCGACGGCGGAATCGCCATGTAGTACACCGCGGTCTTCGAGTGGTTCTTGTCGAGGACGTCGGTCAGCGCGGCCCACGTCGTGTTGTCGGCGTAGTCGCCCTGCACGAGGTCGAGCCGTTTGATCAGTCGCCGGAGCACTGTCTTGTTGACCTTGGGTACCGTCGCCTCGATCGCCGTCGTGGCTTCTTTGCGGAAGATGTCGTCGGTCCAGTCGCTGCGGGCGACACCGACGATTGGCAGTTCCAGCTCGCGGCGGTCCTCCATGTGATACAGCGCCGGGAACAGCTTGCGCCGGGTGAGGTCGCCCGTCGCGCCGAACAGCACGAGGGCGTCGGCCTTGCGCTGACGACCGGTGGGCACGGCACCGGTCATCGTGACGATGCCTTCTCCATCTCGGGGGCTGCGCCCCCGGACCCCATCACAGCCGCCTCCGCTGGCGCTCCGGCGTCTGGTCATCGTGACGATGCCTTTCGCTCGACGTGTCCGCCGAAGCCGGCGCGCATCGCCGACAGCACCTTGTCGGCGACGTCGGCGCGGCCCCGCGAGCTGAACCGCTCGAACAGCGACGACGCCAGGACCGGAACGGGCACCCCTTCGTCGATCGCCGCGTTGATCGTCCAGCGACCCTCGCCCGAGTCCGACACGTTGCCGGCGAAGCCGTCCAGTTGGGGGTCGGCGGCCAACGCCTCGGCGGTGAGGTCGAGCAGCCAGCTGGAGATCACGCTGCCGCGGCGCCACACCTCGGTGATCGCCGCGAGGTCGAGGTCGAAGCGGTAGTACTCGGGGTGCGGCAACGGCGCCGTTTCGGCGTCGGCGATGTGGTCCTCGGCGCCGATGTTCGCTTTGGCGAGGACGTTGAGCCCCTCGGCGTATGCCGCCATCAGCCCGTACTCGATGCCATTGTGGACCATCTTGACGAAGTGCCCCGCGCCGCTCGGGCCGCAATGCAGCCAACCGTGCTCGACGCTCGACGGAGTTCCGTCGCCGGCAGCGCGGCTCGGGGTCCGTTCGGCAGCCTCGACGCCCGGAGCGAGGGCGTCGAAGATCGGTGTCAGCCGCTCGACGGCGGCGGCGGAACCTCCGACCATCAGGCAGTAACCGCGCTCGAGTCCGTGGATCCCGCCACTCACGCCGACGTCGACGTAGTCGATGCCGCGATCGCCGGCCAGCGGCCCGGACCGGTCGATGTCGTCGCGGTACCAGGAGTTGCCGCCGTCGATGATCGTGTCGCCGCGCTCGAGCAGTGGTGCCAGCTTGTCGATCGTGTCACCGACGAAGGCAGCCGGCACCATCATCCACACGTGCCGCGGCGCATCGAGCGCGCCGACGAACTCCTCGAGCGACAGGGCGCCGACCATTCCGTCGCCGGTCATCGAAGCGACGGCCTCGGGTGCGACGTCGAAGCCGGTGCACTGATGGCCGGCTTCGATCAACCGGAGAACCATGTTGGCGCCCATCCGGCCGAGCCCGATCATGCCGAGTTGCATGCGTCAAGGTTGCCACGTCGCGACCGCGACAGCGACGTGACATGATCGACGGATGGACGAGGCCTCCCGCCAACGAGACATCGCCCGGGTGCACGACGCCCATCAGGCCCTCACCGAACATCTCGTCGTAATGACCGACGGTGCGGGTGCCGACGCGGCGTTGCCGAGCCTGCTCCCGGGCTGGACCCGCGGCCACGTGCTCACGCACATCGCCCGCAACGCCGACAGCTTCGTCCGGCTCCTCGAGGCGGCCGGGCGCGGCGAGGTCGTCACCCAGTACGCCGGGGGGGTCGAAGGCCGCAACGCCGACATCGAGGCTGGCGCGACCCGCCAGTGGGCCACCCTCGTCGACGACGTGAGCTCGTCGGCGGCGAAGCTCGAGGATGTCTTCGCCGGTCAGTCCCGCTGGGACCTGGCGATGACGAACTCCCAAGGCGAATCGGTGCCCCATGCCGACCTTCCATTCCGCCGCCTCCGGGAAGTCCTCGTCCACCATGCCGATCTCGGCGACGACGGGTTCACGCCGGCGGAGTGGCCAGCCGACTACGTGCGCGAGGAACTGCGCCGGATGGAGATGCAGTACAACGCCCGCCAACCAATGGGAGTCTCCGGACTTCCCGAGGCGGCCACTGCCGCCGCTCCGCTTCGACGGCTGTGCTGGCTGCTCGGGCGTGGCGCCATCGAGGGCCTGGAGCCAGCCGCCATCTTCTAGCGGCCACAGCGCTTGTTTGGTCGCTGTGAGGACGTTGGCGTCCGGAATCTTGCCAATGAATCGGAGGCCGCCCAGAACGGGGATCGTCAGGGTGCCCTCGCGCTGGAGGACGAGGAGGTGGGTGCCTTGGCGTTCGAGGTCGTCGGCGTCGCCGCTGAGCCCGATGGCAGTGGCGCGCAACTGATCGATGGCGTCACTCAACCGCAGGCAATGGGCGAAGAGTTGCTGATCGAACTCGGTCGCCACCGGGCACTGCCAGGTCAGGTCGCCGGAGTACAGGTGCAGGTCGAACAGGGTGGCGCCGTCGAGTTGCTGGGCGAGCTGCAGACAGGTGTCGGCACGGCCCCTGAGCAGGTCCGCCTGGGCGAAGTACCAGTCGGGGGAGTTCATCCTCGCTCCTGTCGTCGATCGTCGCGCCGCGTCGTCACCGTGCCTGGGCGTTGACGGCGCGGCCACGGGGAAGGTGACCTTCGCCACAGAAGCGCCGGTATCAGTCGGCCGTCGTCGCGCCCTCGTGTAGAGGGACGGCGAGTGCCCGTCCTGGAGAGGCAGGGATGGGTCAGGACGCGATCGACCTCGCCACGTCGTTGGCGATCGTCGCCACCGTCCTCAGCGTGTCGTGTACGTGGCCACAACTCGCCCGCATCCGCCGGACGAGTGATGTCGCCGGCGTGTCCATCGCCGCAGCTGCCCTGACGGTGTCGTCGGAAGTCGGCTGGACGATCTACCTCGCCGGTGAGGGGTTGTGGTCGGCGGTGCCCGAGGGCGCCCTGAACATTGCCGCCAACGCCTTGCTGGTCGGGTTCGTGGCCCGGTGTGGTGGATCACCCCGTCGGGCGATCTGGGCCGCCGTTTCGTGGGTCGCCGTCCTCGTCGGGGCCTGCTGGCTCGGCGGTCGGGAAGCGATCGCCGCACTGCTCGGGATCGCCTATGTCGTGCAGCTCACTCCGGCCGTGGCCACCGCGTGGCGCACCTGGAACCCCACCGGCATCGCCACGACGACATGGACACTGCGTCTGGGCGAATCGGCCATGTGGGGCGTATACGGCCAAGTCCGTGGCGATCCGCCGCTGCTCGTCCTCGGCATTCTGGGCGTTGCCGAGAGCACAGCGATCCTCCTGCGCAAGGCGCTGACCCGCAATCGCTCGCCGCGACAACCGGTGCGCCGGCTCCCCCTGACCCCGTCACAGCTGCTGGACGATGCGATGGTGAGGTAGGTCGGTGTCCGCGGTGCGGAAACCGTCGCCGACCACCACGAAGCCGGCGGACTTGTAGAAGTCGAGTGCTGCGTCCCGGGCATTCGCCCACACCAGTTCGGCACCGCGGCCCCGAGCGGCAGCGAGACCAGCGGTCACCATCGCCGCGCCGAGGCCGCGCCCGCGATGTTCGGCGCGGACGGCCATGCCCCGAAGTTGGACGGCCGGCACGTCAGGGCGGTCCGGGAACGGTCGCGGCAACCAGGTCGAGCAGGCGATGACGGTGCCGGTCTCGTCACGCACCGCGAGGTGGCGCGCCGCCGGATCGTCGTCGTGGGGGAAGTGCACGTCGTCGCTCGGCGTGTCGCGACGGAGCACCTCCATGCGCAGTTCGTAGAGCTCTTCGACCGCCGCCTCCTCGACCGTCATGGCGTTCCCCGGCGACGCCACATACTGCCTGCGCGGCTCCCGGCCGCTCCTCGGCGGGCGCTTCGTCGCGCGCACCGGAGAACGGGTTTCACGTGGGCTGCCTACCAGCTCGGTGACCATCACGACCCGGTCGGCGATCGCCTCCGCCTCGTCGTGATCATGGGTGACGACGAGCGATGTGGTGCCCTCGGCGCGCAGGATTGCCCCGAGGTCCTCGACGAGCCGGTCGTGCAGTTGGCGGTCGAGGCCGGTCAGCGGCTCGTCGAGGAGCAGCACGCTGGGTGACGGCGCCAGTGAGCGGGCGAGGGCGACCCGCTTGGCCTCCCCGCCACTGAGCCGCCGAACACTGCGCCGCTCGAAGCCGGCGAGCCCGACGAGTTCGAGTAGCTCGACAACCCGTCGCCGGCGGGTCTCCGGCGGGTCGCCGCGCATGCGCAGGCCGAATTCGACGTTGCCGTGGACGTCGAGGTGCTCGAAGAGCTGCTCGTCCTGGAACACCATCCCGACGCTGCGCCGGTGGGTCGGCATGCGGGTGACGTCGACGCCCCCGACATGTACCGTGCCGCGGTCGGGCGTGAGGATGCCGGCGATCACCCGTAGCAACGTCGACTTGCCGCTGCCGGATGGCCCGAGCAAGGCAACGATCTCGCCGGTGGCGACGGTCAAGGTCGCGCCGTCGAGCACCGTGCGCTCGCCGAACGCGACCATCACCCCGCTGACGACGAGCTCACTCACCAACGTGAGCAGTCTCTTCGGCGCGGCCGGCATGGCCGGGGAACGCAGTTGCGTCGCGGGCGATGTCGAGGAGCAGCACCACGGTGATCGTCGCCGCGGCGAGGATCACGGCAAGGGCGTAGCCCTGCCCTTGGAGCAGCGTTCCCGTACGACCGAGCAACCGCTCGATGGCGATCGGCATCGTCTCCTGACCGCTGCGCGACAGGAAACTCGTCGCCCCGAACTCTCCGAGGGAGATCGCCGCGGCCAGTCCGGCGGCGACGACGAGCGGGCGGCGGAGATGGGGGAGGACCACTGTCGTCCAGGCCCGCAGCGGCGATGCCCCGAGCGTGGCCGCGGCCTCCAGCCTTCGTGGTTCGACGCCGCGGAGGACCGGCAGCATGGTCCGGACGACGAAGGGAATGGCGACGAGTGCCTGGCCGACGGGCACGATCCACCAGGTTCCGCGCCAGTCGACCGGATCCGTGTCGAACGTGATCAGCATGCCGAAACCGATCGTGACCGCCGACGTGGCGATTGGCAGCATGAGCGCCGTGTCGAGCACCCGGCCGCCCGACCTGGCAGCGGTGATCGCCAGCGTGGCCAACGTGCCGACGACCAGGGCGACGATCACGGCGACCGCCATGTAGCGCAGTGACGTCAGCAGCGCTTCGACTGGGTCGACGCCGAGGCCGATGCCAGGCCGCAGCTCGACCGACCCGAGGTTGCGCCAAGCGGCGATCGAGTAGCCGCCAGGTGTGCGCAACGAACGCTCGACGAGCGCCACCATCGGCAGAGCGACGACGATCGCCGTGAGCACAGTGGTGCTGCCGACGAGCCAGAGTTGACGACCGCCCCGCGGTGCTCGGCGCTGCGTGCCGACAGTGAGTCCGAGCGGTCGGCTGCGCCGGCGCTGGACCCACGCCGACACGGCGACGAGGGCGCCGACAGCGAGGAGTTGCACCACCGTCAGCGTCGCCGCCGCGCCGAGGTTCCCGAAGCGCGTTGCCTGGCGCCAGATCTCCACTTCGATCGTCGTGTTGCGCGCGTCGCCGAGGATGCGGACCACGCCGAACGACGTGAACGTGAACACGAAGACGATTGCCGCCGCCGCACCGACAGCCGGGGCGATCGCCGGCAGGATGATTTCGCGGAAGACGCGGATCGGCGAAGCGCCGAGCGTCGCCGCGGCCGCTTCCTGGTCGCGGGGCAGCGTCGCCAGCACAGCACCGACGGTGCGCACGACCACCGCCAGGTTGAACAGCACATGGGCGACGACGATGGCGATCACCCCGCGCTCGATCGACGAAGGCAGCACGGCGAGCACGGCGGCCCCGATCACCACCGTGGGTAGGACGAACACGGCGACCAATGCGCTGTCGAGGACCCGCCGACCGGGAAAGTCGAAGCGGGCGATGACGTACGCCGGGGCGAGTCCGACGACGATGGTCAGCGCCGTCGACAGGAGCGCTTGCCACAGCGTGAACCACACGACGTCCCATGTCCCGCCATCGCCGAAGGTGTCGGCGATGGCACCTCGGCTGAGGCCGCGGGCGAGCACGGTTGCCAACGGCCACGCGTAGAACACGACGAGGACAACTGCCGGCACGGCGGCCAGTACCGGCACGAACCAGGCTGGCAATCGATTCGCAAGATGCTTCGGGGCGACCTGGCGCGGCGGTGTCACCGGAGGACGACATCCGTCCAGGTGTCGATCCAGTCGTCGCGATGCTCGTCGATCGTCGCTGGGTCGAGCGAGTACGCGTCCTCGGCGACGACGGAGAAGTCGGTGAACTCGACGGGTAGCTCGACCTCGTTGTGCACCGGGTAGACGAACAGGTTGAGCGCGATCTGCGCCTGGAACTCCTCGCTGATGAGGAAGTCGATCAGACGGCGGGCCTCGTCGGGAGCGTCCGTGCCGTTGAGCACCCCGGCGAACTCGATCTGCCGGAAGCACGTGTCGACGACGACCGCCGTCGAGGCCTCCTCAACCGGTGGGTCGGCGTAGATCACTTCGACAGGCGGGCTCGTCCCATAGCTGACGACGAGCGGCCGTGGCCCGTCGCTGGCCCCGCTGAAGCGCTCGTAGTAGGCCTCCGTCCAGCCGTCGACGACCTCCACGCCGTTGGCGACGAGGCGCTCCCAGTAATCGACCCAGCCGTCGTCGCCGAACTCGGCAACGGTCGCCATCAGGAAGGCGAGCCCCGGGGAGGACGACGCCGGGTTCTGGACGACGAGGAGGTCGGCGTACTCCGGTGACGTCAGCGCGGCGAGGTCGGTTGGTGGTTCGATGCCGTGATCGGCGAACCAGCCGATGTCGTAGTTGACGCACACGTCGCCGAAGTCCACCGGTGTCGCCTCGTGCCCCGGAACGAGCGCCTGCAACTCGGCGCCGACGTTGTCGAGGCCGTCCGCCTCGTAGGGGTCGAACACGTCGTCGTCGACGACCCGCGAGAGATAGGTGTTGTCGACACCCCACATCACGTCGCCCTCCGGGTTGCCGGCGGTGAGCACGGCCTTGGCGACCATCGTGCCGGTGTCGCCGGCGACGAGCAGCTCGACGTCGATCCCGGTCTCCTCGCTGAACCGCTCGAGAGCGTCGACGTGGCTGCCTTCGGTGGGGAACGAGTCGTACACGACGAGCGTCACGTCGCGGGGTTCCGATTCCGTGGGTTGCTGGGCGACGGCGAGCGGGGCGAGGGCGGCGGCGAACAACAGCGGTTTCATGGTTGGGCTCCCGGGATGATCACGGTGACGACACCGGCTGCGAGCTCGATGCGACACGGGGGTTGGAGTACTTCGTTGGAGACGCCGAGCCCGACCAGCGGGCCGAGTTCGGCCTCCGCGAGGGGCCAGCGCGAGCCGGTGATCGTCACACCACGGCACGGTCCGTGGAGAGCGAGCAGGGAGAACGTCGTCCCTGGCGGCCGGCCGATGTTCACGGGGCGTCGCGGGCGGCCGACGAGGACCTGGTCGGTGCCCCACCAACCCTCGACATCGGCGATGTCGGCCAACGACTCGGCCCCGAGTGCGCCGAGGGCGGCGATGGTGTGGTCGATGCGGTCGCCACGCCCAGCGACGAGGAGCAGGCGTTGGGGGTGCATCGCCGCGGCGCAGGCCAGCGCCAGTTCGGTGTCCGTCGCTGTCTTGTCCGTCGGGTGGCGCTCGATGGCGATGTTGGCGGTCGCCCAGCCGAGGCCGTCCGCCGACACCGAGTCGAGGTCGCCGACGAGCACGTCTGGAACGAGTCCGGCGGCGCGGGCGTGGTCGAGCCCGCCATCGACAGCGACGATGCGGTCGGAGCCACGGGCGGCGTCGATCGCCTGGGGTTCGATCGGCCCACTCCCAGTCACCACCACCACGGTGCGAACAGTTGCCATCTTCCTCCGCCGGCATTACCCGGATCAGGTTCCCGGGTCGGCGGCGGCAGCCACCCTCTCAGCCCACCGTTCCCGTGAGCTCCCCGCAGGTTCAGTGACTACGTTACCGCGGCGGGGTCGGAGGCGGTCCGTCGGATGTCCGGTTCGAGGTAGATCAGCTTGGCGATCGGCACCGCGGCGCGCAGGGCCTGCTCGGCAGCGTCGATCGATGCCGCCAGCTCGGGGATCGAGATCGTCGGGTCGAACTCCACCTTGGCGGCGACGATCAGCTCGTCTGGACCGATGTGCTGGGTCTTCATGTGGATCACGCTGCTCACGTGCTGTGTGCCGGTGAGTGCGGCGTTGATCAGGGCGACGTGCTCAGGAGACGCCGACTCGCCGATGAGCAGGCCCTTCATCTCGATGGCGAGCGTGATGGCGATGACGACGAGGAGGATTCCAATGCCGATCGAGCCGAGGGCATCCCAGCGTGGTTCCTCGGTGAAGTGGGCGAGCAGCACACCGGTGAGGGCCATGAACAGGCCGATCTCGGCGCCGATGTCCTCGAGCAGCACGACGGGGAGCTCCGGCGACTTCTCGGTACGGATGTATCGCCACCACGATTCCTCCGGGTCCTTGTGGGCCTTCGCCTCACGGTAGGCGGTGCGCAGCGAGTAGCTCTCCAGGCAGATGGCGAACACGAGGATGCCGACCGCCACACCGAGGTTCTCGACCTCGTGCGGATGACGCAGTTTGGAGATGCCCTCGTAGAGAGCGAACATGCCACCGACCGAGAACAGCACGACGGCGACGACGAACGCCCAGAAGTAGCGCTCCCGGCCGTAGCCGAAGGAGTGCTCGATGTCCGGCTTGCGCGCCGCCCGCTTGGCGCCGAGCATCAGCAGCCCCTGGTTGCCGGTGTCGGCGAGGGAGTGGATCGACTCGGCGAGGAGGCCTGCCGAGCTGGTGATCAAGAAACCGACGAACTTGGCGATGGCGATCCCCAGATTGGCGAAGAACGCGGCGAAGATCGCCTTCCTGCTGCCCTCAGTCATAGTCAGGAAACCTTAGAGACTCGCTTCGAGGGCCGGGCGATCCCAATGCCCGGTAGTCGCCGCCGCTTCGTACGTCGACTGCAGGAACTCCAAGACGACCGCATCGGGGTCGGGCGCGGTCCGCACATCACGGTACGGGAGGATGAATTCGCCGAGTTCTGCGTCGTAGTAGGCGGCGGCCGGACCGGCCGGTTGTTCGGCGAACCCGGCGGGTTCCGGGTAGGCGTACGCGTAGAACGATCCCTCCTCGCTTCCACCGGGCCAGAATCCGCAACTGCTCACTTCGTGGCTGTACGCCTCGTGCATCACCCAGTCCGCACAGTTCGGCGCGCCGCCGGGATGCAGCGGTGCCGTCCGGCCTGAGAACCTCGTCGTCGCCAGGTCGCATGCCCCCCAGAAGAAGTGCACCGGGCTTGCCTTGCCCACGAAGCGACCACGAAAGACGTCGAACAGGCGATCGGCCTCGACGAGCGCCTGCCAGAACCGCTGGATCGCCGCGCCGTCGTAGGCCGCATGGGCTGTGTCCTCGGCGAACGGCGTGGCGTCGGGGATCTCCACCGGTCGCCCGAGCAGGTCGACATCGATGGCCAGGTCCGCCAACACGCCCATCGTCTCGTCGTAGAAGCTGGCGACCGAGCGCGTTTGGAGGGCGATGGTCCGACGTTCGCCGTCGGTCGTGCGGACGACGAGTTGGTGGTCGAGGACGTCGAACTCGATCTCCAGGCTGCGATCGGCGGCGTGCATCAACGACGTCGTCAGGCCACGGGCGGATACGTACAACGCGATCTGCCACCAGTGATTGACCGACGGCTCGAGGGCCAGGCGCACCTTGCCGACGACCTGCGTCCATCGATGGAAGGTTTCGAGCGTGTCGGTCCAGGCGTCGAGGGTGAGGTCGGGCCACGACCGGGCGGCGGTGCCAAGGGTCACCGAACCAGGATGCCAGCATCTCGGGCTGCCCGCCTCGATAGCGTGAGAGCATGACGCAGCGCAGCCCGCTTGCCGGCCTGGCGACTGACGAGCCGGCCGCCAGCGAACCGATCATCGAGATCACCGAGGCCGCCCTCGCCAAGCTCGTCGAGCTGCGCGCCGAAGAACCCGATGCCGATCAGCTCGGCTTGCGTCTCGAGGTCGTGTCGGCTCCCGGCGAGGACTTCCGGTACGAGCTCGGTTTCGAGGAGTACCTGACGGCGGCCTTCACCGACGAAGTGCGGACCCACACCGGGTCTGGGCGGAGCCCAGGGGACACGTCAGTCAAGGTGATGATCCCGGGCAAGGATGTCGATTCGCTCACTGGAGCGACGCTCGACTTCACCGAGTCGCAGGGCCTCGTGATCCGCAACCCCAACCGTCCGGCCGCTCCGAACATCGAGGGCCTGATCGGCGACGACGACTTGTCGGCGCACGTACGCCAGCTCGTGGCCGACGAGGTCAATCCGGCGCTGGCTGCCCACGGTGGGTTCGTCACCTACGTCGGCCACGACGGCGACGGCACCGCGTACATGACGATGGGCGGTGGGTGTCACGGGTGCTCGATGAGCCGAATGACCATGCTCGACGGCGTGCAGACGATGCTCGGCGAAGCGATTCCGCAGATCACCGCCGTCAAGGACCTCACCGACCATACGACCGGCGAGAACCCGTACTACAGCTGACGGTTCGTCAGGCGGGGGTGAGCGAGGCGAGCAGCTCGGCTGCCGTCGTCGCCGCCACCAGGCGCCGCAGCACTTCATCGAGCAGGGCGACCTTCCACGCGTCGGCCGGGCTGGCCTCGACGCAGACGACGGAGATGTCCAGCCGAGTGTCGTAGACCATCCGGGCGTCGAGCAGATCGACGTCCGGCGGGGCGATGTTCGTCGCCTCGGCGGCTCCGTCGATGACGGCCGACAAGTCGGCCGGATCGAGCAGCGAGGCCAACGCCCACATCCACGTTCCGGCGCACTGCACGCGCACCGCGCCGAATCCGACGAGGACGCCAGGCGGGCGGACCGACCAGTCGATGGTGAGTCGCTGGTTGCCGAGACCGGCGAGACAGACCTGACGTCCCGACCGGTAGTCCTCCCACGCCTGGGCGACGGCGTTACGGAATCCGCACGGGCCGAAGACGGGCGCCGGTCGCCGGGCGTCTGGCCGGCTCCATGGTTCGATGCGGGCCACGACGTCGCCTTGGGAGCGCAACGTCACGGTCAGGCCGTTGAGGGCATGGGTCATCGCTGCCGCCCGTCGCAGGGCGACAAGGTCCCATGCGTCGAGCACCCCCACCGGAGTAATCACGAGTAGATGTTAGGCACTCCTAATATCAAGTGACAAGGGCGCTATCGAAACCGAACGGTGGGCTCTGGACGTCGAAATCGGGCTCCAGAACTCAACGCTCGCGGCCGACGTCGAGGGCCCGGCACACAGCAGCGAAGATCCCGGTGTGGTCCAGTCCGAGCGTGGCCAGGATCTCGTCGGGGGTTCCGGCGTGGGCGATGAACTGGGCAGGGAGGCCGAGCGATCGGGTGACCGTTGCCGGCGAAAGCTCGCCGATTCGTGAAGCGATGGTCGATCCGACCCCGCCGTCGGCGATCCCGTCCTCGACGGTGATCACCGCTCGGTGGCCGGCGGCGTCGGCGAGCATGTCGGCGTCGAGCGGGGCACAGCACCGGGCGTCCCACACGGTGACGTCGATTCCCGCGTCGGCGAGCTCGGCCGCGGCCCGTTCGGCGGCGGCGACCAGTTTGCCGATGGCGATCACGCATGCCGAGTCGGCGGGCCCCACAGCCTGGCGGATCCGCCGGCCGGCGAGGCCGGAACCGACCTCGTGTTCGGCGACCTGGTGGGCGCGACCGCGCGGATAGCGGATCGCCACCGGGCCGTCGCCGGCGAGGAGCGCGGCGTCGGCCATCATCACCTGCAGCTCCTGGGCGCTCGACGGGGCCAGGACGCGCATGCCCGGCACCCTGGCGAGCAGTGCCAGGTCGTACATGCCGTGGTGGCTGGGGCCGTCCGGCCCGGTGATCCCGGCGCGATCGATGCAGAAGACCACTGGCAGGCGGTGCAACGCGACGTCGAAGACGACCTGATCCCACGCTCGATTGAGGAACGTCGAATAGATCGCCACGATCGGCCGCATTCCGCCCATCGCCATGCCTGCTGCTGCCGTGACGGCGTGTTGTTCGGCGATGCCAACGTCGAAGAAGCGGTCGGGAAAGCGCTCCTCGAACGGGATCAGACCGGTCGGCCCGGGCATCGCCGCGGTGATCGCCACGATGCGGTCGTCCGCCTCAGCGAGTTTGATGATCGTTTCGGCAAAGGTCTGGGTGTAACCCGTCGGGACAGCTTTGGGCGGCCCGACCGCCGGGTCGAACACGGGAGCGTCATGGAGGTGCTTCTCGTCGTCGTCCTCCGCCGGTGGGTAACCACGGCCCTTCTGGGTGATCACGTGGACGACGATCGGCCCCTCTGCCGACAGCTCGATGGCGTTGCGCAGCGCAGGTTCGAGTTCGGCGATGTCGTGCCCGTCGATCGGGCCGACGTAGCGGACCCCGAGCGCTTCGAAGAACGACGGCGGCTGGAGCAGCTCGCGCGCCGCTGCTTTGACAGCCTCGACGGCGCGCTCGGCCGGATACCCAACGAGCGGGACGTCGCGGACGAGCTCTTCGAGCTTGCGCTGACGGCGGACGTAGACCGGGTTCAGACGGATCTCGGTGAGGAAGTGCGACAGCGCATCGCCGATCCGGCTGATGATCGGGGCGGTGTCCGGTCCATCGCCGGCCGCGCTGCGGTCGGCCGTCAGGTTGGAGATCGTCGGCGCGTAGCTGCGCCCGTTGTCGTTGAGGACGATGATCACCCGCTGGCCCGAGTGGCCGAGGTTGTTGAGGGCTTCGTAGGCCATCCCCCCGGTCATCGAGCCATCGCCGATGACGGCCACGACGTGACCGTGATCGGCGGTCCCGAGGTCGCGGGCGACGGCCAGCCCATAGGCGTAGCTGAGGATCGTCGAGGCGTGAGAGTTCTCGACGAAGTCGTGAGGGCTCTCGGCCCGTGACGGGTAGCCGCTCAGCCCGCCCGTCTGGCGCAATCGGGCGAAGCCCGCTTGTCGGCCGGTGACCAACTTGTGCACGTACGCCTGGTGGCCGGTGTCCCACAGCACGGCGTCGTGCGGCGAGTCGAACACGCGGTGCAACGCCACGGTCAGTTCGACGACACCGAGGTTCGAGCCCAAGTGGCCGGCGTTCTCAGCAACGGCGCTGACGATGAAGTCGCGCACCTCTCCCGCCAGTTCCGCCAGCTCGTCGTAGCTCAGATCGCGGAGGTCACCCGGCTCGCGGATCCGTTCGAGCCACATCGTCCGTCGACGATATCGCCCGCTGCGCAGCCATGAACCGTCACCCGTCACCCGTCAGGCGTCCGGTGCTGCGCGTTGCTGTCGTCGACCGGGCCGGCCACGGCGTGCTCGACCAGCCAGGCTCGGTCGAGGCGGTCCTGATTCCAGCGGTGGATCCCCCATCCGATGATCGCTCCGGCGGCGAAGATGACGACCCCACCGACGGCGTCCAGCCAAAAGTGGTTGGCGGTCACGGTGATCACGAGCAGTGTGATCATCGGATAGGCGAGCACCGCCGCCCGCAGCCACCAGCGGTGCAGCAGCGGCCAGAGGGCGATCGCCGACCACAGTGCCCAGCCGATGTGCAGGCTGGGCATCGCCGCGTACTGGTTGGAGATGTCCGCCATGCCCTCCGAGTCGAACGACCACGGACCACCGAACACGGCCAGCGTGTCGACGAACCCGAACGTGCCGCCCTCCGGCCGGAGACCCGATCCAATGCACGCGCCGCCGTACTCGGAGCACGGAGCGTCGAGCAGGCGCGGCGGCATCAGCGGGAACAGGGCGAAGCCGACGATGGCCAGCGCGGTCATCGCCGCCAGCGTGTTGCGCCACTGCGGAAAGACGTCCTTGCGCCGGAGGTAGAGCAGCAAGAACACACCGAGGGTGACCACGAAGTGGGCGGTGCCGTAGAACACGTTCATCGCCTGGATCAGCCACCGTTGGGACAGGAACCACTCCTGGATCGACTCCTCGTGGAACAGGCCGATCAGACGTTCGAAGCGGATCACCCGTCTGGCGTTGTTGAACGCGTGGAGCGGAACGAGGTCGCCGCCGACACGGTTGGACCCGAACTGGTTACGGGTCCATGAGTAGACGGCGTAGAAGACGGCTGCGATCAGCGCTTCCTTCCACCAAAAGAGGCGGTGGTCGCGCGGCGGGGTTTGGACGTCGACACTCACCAGCGGGTCAACACTGGCAGGTGCAGCCTGCATGCGGTTCAGGCTAGATGCTTGTGGCGCGCACAAGACGCGCAGTTCTGTCACATTCCAGCGCCGTCGGATGGTCCGCCGCATGGCCCACGGATCGCCATAGCCTGGGATGTCGTGAGCGTGGCGACAGGTTTGCGCGGCGAGGCGAAGCTCGTTGTCACCGAGGCGGATACGGCGATCGCCCTCGGGTCGGGGACCGTGCCCGTCCTCGGGACACCGCGGCTGATCGCCCTGTGCGAGGAGGCCAGTTGCCGGGCCATCGCCGGAGAGCTCCCCAGTGGCTTGACGACGGTCGGAATCAACGTGCGCATCGACCACCTGCAGCCGTCACCTCCGGGGGCCGAGGTGATCGCCGAGGCGGTTCTCGTCAAGGTCGACGGGCGCCGGCTCACGTTCACCGTTTCGGCGTCGGACGAGCGCGGCCTGGTGGCTGTTGGAAAGGTCGTGCGCGTCGTCGTCGACGTCGAGCGGTTCATGACCAAGTGCGGCAAGTCTTCGAGCGAGAAGCTGCGCCTTCTCGCTCGAGCAGATCGAGCCGGGCTGCGTCCGGCATGGAGAATCTCTGCTGGTCGACCGGCAAAGCCGGATCGACCAGCAATCGGGGGCTCCGGCAGAGCCTGCTGCCCGCCGAACGCCCCGCCACATCCCGGTAGCGTCGGATGGGTGATCGACCACGACATCCTCCAGCGCGTGTTGACGACTGCGATGCGGTCCGGCGGCGACTTCGCCGAGGTCTACGCCGAAGACAAGCGCTCGACCTCGGCCGGCCTCGACGACGGGCGCATCGAACAGGTCAACAGCGGTCGCGACCGCGGCGCTGGTGTGCGCGTGCTGGCGGGGGAAACCGCCGGCTACGCCTACACGAGCGACCTCTCCGAGGGTGGCCTGACCGCCGCAGCCGAGGCTGCTGCGGCAGCGGCGCGCAACGGCAAGGGCCGTGCCGCCCCGGTGTCGCTCGGTCCCACCGAGTGGCATCGGGTCAACGAGGTCGAGGTCGACCCGAGCGGCGTGCCGAAGTCCACCAAGGTCGAGTTGCTCAGGCGCATCGACGAAGCCGCTCGCTCGTCGGGCCAGTCGGTGGTCCAGGTGTCGGCGTCCTATGCCGACAGCCGTAAGGACGTCCTGGTCGCCAACACCGACGGAGTGCTCACGTCGGACGCGATCACCCGGACGATGGCCCGGATCAACGTGGTCGCCGACGGCGATACGGGGATGCAAACAGGGTTTCAATCGGTCGGCCACACCGTCGGTTTCGAGACGTTCGACCGCGTCGACGTCGAGGCTCTCGCCCGCGACGCAGCGCGCATGGCGACGACCAAACTGGCGGCCCGACCGGCACCGTCGGGAACGATGCCCGTCGTTATCAAGCGGGGGAGTGGCGGCGTGCTGTTCCACGAGGCCTGCGGCCACGGACTGGAGGCCGATGCCATCGCCAAGGGGGCCAGTGTCTACGCCGGCAAGGTCGGTGAGCAGGTCGCGTCCGAGCACGTCACGCTCATCGACGATGGCACGATGGCCGGAGAGTGGGGCACGCTCGGCTTCGACGACGAAGGTCACGCCACCCAACGGAACGTGCTCATCGAGAACGGCGTGCTCACCGACTACATGTGGGACCTCATCCGGGCTCGCAAGGAGGGCAAGCCGTTCCGCGGCAACGGGAGGCGGGAGAGCTATCGCCACCTGCCGATGGTGCGGATGACGAACACCTACGTGATGGACGGTCCCGACGACGACGACGAGATCATCCGGGCGACCGACTACGGCGTCTACGTCGCCGAGCTGGGCGGCGGCCAGGTCAATCCGGCGACCGGCGACTTCGTGTTCGGCATGCTCGAGGCCTATCTGATCGAGAATGGCGAGATCACCGTGCCGCTGCGCGAGGGCAACCTGATCGGCAACGGACCGCAGGTACTGCGCGACATCGACATGATCGCCGGCGACTTCGCCATGGGTCGTCCGGGCACGTGCGGCAAGGACGGCCAGGGCGTGCCGGTCGGCGACGGTTGCCCGACACTGCGCGTCAAAGCGCTCACGGTCGGCGGGACCGCAGCGTGAGCTCCCGCGAGCTGGAGGCGATCGCCGCCGGGATCATCGACCGGGCCCGTCCGGGCGAGCAGATCGAGGCCTATGTGTCGCGAGGCGGCGAGACGCAGGTGCGGGTCTACCAGGGCAGCGTCGAGAAGTATGTCTCGGCGGACAGCGCCGGGGTCGGCGTCAGAGTGATCACTGACGGCCGCACCGGGTTCGCCTATGCCGGCACGCTCGATGAGTCGGCGCTCGACGAGGTCGTCGCCGAGGCCCGCGACAACGTCACGTTCGGCACCGTCGACGAGTGGGCCGGCTTGGCCGAGCCCGACGGCGTCCCCGTCACCGAACAGTCGCTGTGGAGCGACGAGCTCGCCGCGTATCCGAACGAGGGCAAGATCGAGCTGGCCCTCGAATTGGAGAAGCTGGCACTCGCCGCCGACCCGCGGATCCGCATCGACGACGCCAACTACGCCGACGGGTGGTCGGAACACGCCGTCGCCACGACGACCGGAATCCTCCGCGGCGGCCGCTCGAATGGTTGCTACGTGATGGCGTCGACGCTCGCCGATGAGGGCGGCGAGACGCAGACCGGCTTCGGGTTCAGCGTCGGCCGCCATCCCGGCGAGCTCGACCTGTCCGTGGCGGCCGGTGACGCGGCGACCCGAGCGACCCGACTGCTCGGCGCCACCAAGCCGGCGAGCAAGCGGGTCACGGTGGTGCTCGCCCCGTTCGTCACTGCCCAGTTCCTGTCGATCATCGGCTCGACGTTGAATGGCGAGAGCCTGGTCAAGGGCCGCAGCCTGTTCCGCGATCGCCTCGGCGAGCAGGTCGCCGCCGACGCGGTCACGCTCGTCGACGACCCCACGAACCCGCTCGCCTATACCGCGACGGACGTCGACGGCGAGGGACTGGCCGCGCGGCGCAACGTGCTCATCGACGGCGGTGTGCTCGGCAAGTTCGTGCACTCCAGCTACTCCGCCCGCCGGGCGAAGACGGTGTCGACCGGGAATGCGGTGCGCGGTGGGTACGCCAGCTCGACGGGCACTGGCTGCTTGGCCTTACAGCTGCAACCAGGGACCAGGGACCAAGCCGCACTCATCGCCGACGTCGACGACGGAGTGCTCATCGACATGGTGTACGGCCTCCACTCTGGCGTCAACCCGGTCAGCGGCGACTTCTCGACTGGTGCCTCAGGGCTGTTGATCGGCGACGGCGAGCTCGGGGCTCCGGTTCGCGAGTTCACGATCGGGTCGACACTGCAACGGATGTTGCTCGACGCCGTCGAGGTCGGTGGTGACGTCGACTGGTTGCCGATGGGTGCCGCGGGGGTCAGCCTGGTGATCCGCGACGTCACGATGAGCGGCGCGTGACGCTTCGCTTTCGCAACCGGAGGGTCGACTGACGGCCGTAGTCGCAGACGATGCCGATCTCGCACGCCATCATCCTCGGTCTCGTCCAAGGGCTGACCGAGTTCCTCCCGATCTCGTCCAGCGGCCATCTGCTGATCGTGCCGTGGCTGTTCAACTGGAACGACTTCGACGACGAGAGCATCGAGAAGGCATTCGACGTGGCCCTGCACATCGGCACCCTGATCGCCGCGATCGTGTACTTCCGCCACGATCTGGCGCGCTACATCGCAGCCGGATGGCGCGCGTTGCGGCCGTCCGGTCGCGGCGATCCTGATGGTCGGGTCGCCTGGTTGCTGCTCCTGTCGACGGTGCCGGCGGCCGCTGTCGGGGCGCTGTTCGAGGATCAGATCGACGAGAATCTGGGCACCCCGACAATCATCGCCATCTCGCTGATCCTCGGCGGTCTGCTGCTCGGCGTGGCCGACCGAGTGTCGGGTGTCCGCACGGTCGACGACCTGCACACCCGCGACGCAGTGCTCATCGGTGCCGCCCAGGCGTTGGCCCTCAACCCTGGCACCTCGCGCTCGGGGATCACGATGACCGCCGGCAGGTTCGCCCATTTCGATCGTGACGCCGCGGCGCGCATCAGTTTCTTGATGATGATCCCCGTGACGGCAGGTGCCGTCGCCTTGAAGATGGGCGGTCTGGCCAACGACGGGATTCCCGAGGGGTTGGCCGTGCCGATGCTCGTGGGCATCGTGACCTCGGGAATTTCTGGGTGGTTGGCCGTATGGGGCCTGTTGCGCCTCGTCCGCACCCACAGTTTCCTGCCGTTCGTCATCTACCGAGTCGTGGCCGGGCTGTTCCTGCTGTGCGTCGTCGCCTACCGCGCCTGAGCGTTCACGGTCTGAGCAGGAGGGCGACGTCACCGCTCGCCACGGCATGGGCTACCCGCGGCGCCTCGTCGGCAGGAACGGCGACGAGCAGGGCGTCACTGGCGCTGCCGACGACGGCGCCCTCAGCGGCGATCACGACGCCACCGGCCGACAGCGTCACCCCGTCACCGACGCGGGCTCCGGACCCCACCCGCTCGGCGACGGCGACGGCGAGCCAGCCATCCGGGATGAGCGATTGCGGGGCGCCGCTCGGCGCCACGTCATGGGCCACGATCACCTCGCCGGCGGCGACGCGCTGTCGGGCGAGCGCCCCCGCCTCCAACTCCGTCAGGGCAGCGACAGGAACCATCGGCGCCGGCAGTTGGCGTGGTTCGGCAACGCCGTCGAGCGCCGCGCCGGGCTCGATGTCCGAACGGGCGACGAGCACACGGCGCGTCTCACCCCACGACTGGCGGGCTGCGTCGACGCCGCCGGCGGCGCGCATCACGAGAAGTCCCGCACTCCCCGCCAGGACGGCAACGATCGCCCAGTAGAGCCATGGCGAGCGGGCCAGGAGCTGGCGCAGACGAGCAACGATGGACATCGAACCTCCCGATACGACGGCGGTCGTGATCAGGGGGAGTCGGGTACCTCGAACCTACCGGGGCGACGCGGCGGTTGGTGTCAGGGGGTGGCGGAGGCCTTGGCGTCGGACTTCTTCGGCGTGCTCGTCGACGTCTCCGACTTCTCTGACCCGCTGGTTGACTTCGACGACTCGGACGACGAGCTGGCCGTCGCATCAATCGATCGACCTTCGATTCGGCCTTCGCATCGGCCTTCTTCGACGACGTGCTGCGGCTGTCGGTCTTGTAGAAACCGTTGCCGCGGAACGTCACGCCGACGGGCGTGAAGACCTTCTTGACCGCCATCTTGCGACCGGACCGCGGGTGCTTGAACGACGTCAGGGCGTCTTCGTCGAACGACTGCTGGACCTCGATGGTCTCGCCGGTCTTGACGAACTTGTAGACATACGTTGGCATCCGAATGTGGACGATACCGGCGCGCCTCGTCGATAGGGTTCGCGATCCATGACTGTCCATTGCGTTCCCCGGCCACGCAGGCCGGTGCTGGCCGCTCCCTCGCTGGCGCTCGGTCGCTCGCATCGGATTCGGGTCATTCCATGACCGTGCATTGCGTTCCCCGGCCACGCAGGCCGGTGCTGGCCGCTCCCTCGCTGGCGCTCGGTCGCTCGCATCGGATTCGGGTCATTCCATGACCGTGCATTGCGTTCCCCGGCCACGCAGGCCGGTGCTGGCCGCTCCCTCGCTGGCGCTCGGTCGCTCGCATCGGATTCGGGTCATTCCATGACGGTTCGTTGCGCCGTCATTCCGGCAGCCGGTTTGGGAACCCGCTTCCTTCCCGCCACCAAGGCGGTTCCCAAGGAACTCCTCCCGATCGGCGACACGCCGCTGCTCCAGCTCATCATCGACGAGGCGCTCGGGGCCGGGATCGATCACATCGTCGTCGTGTCCAACCGCGCCAAGCCGGGGATCGAGGCCTACTTCGAGGATCGCCCTGACGTGATCGAGGCGCTGGAGAAGCAAGGCCGCCATGAGCTCGCCGAACGGATTCGCAGCATCGGGTCGGACTGGCGGGCGACGATCGTCTACCAGGACCAACCGCGCGGGTTGGGCCACGCCGTGGGATGCGCCCGTGAGGCGGTCGGTGACCAGCCGTTCGCCGTGATGCTGCCCGATGAACTGATGGGCAGCTCCTCGCTGCTCGCCCACATGAACGGCGTCTGCATCAGCTCCGGCGGCAGCGTCGTCGCTCTCAAGCAAATCCCGACCGAGGACGTCGGTGCCTACGGAGTCATCGATCCGTTGTCGCCCGTCGACCCCGACGGAGTCGTCGCGATCGGTGGAATGGTCGAGAAGCCAGACCCTGCCGAGGCCCCGAGTGATCTCATCATCATCGGCCGCTACGTACTGACGCCGGATGTGTTCGACGAGATCGCCGTGCTCAAGCCGGGCGCCATCGGCGAGATCCAGCTCACCGACGCGTTGCGTGCCCAGGCGGCCCGGGCCCCGTTCCACGGGGTGCTCAGCGAGGTCGAGCGCTTCGACACCGGCACGCCGGTCGGCTACCTCCAAGCCGCGATCTCGATCACGATGCGCCGTCCGGAGTTCGGCGCCGAACTCGTCCGCTTCGTCGAGGGGCTGGACACGCGCACGCACGTAACCGGGCACTGAGCACGGCGACGTCACGTGGCGGTGCGGCGGAAACGCTGCTCCTCGTCGAGGACCAAGCCGAACTCGTCGACCGTGACCTCGCGCACGGCACCGCTGGTCACCACGGTGTGCCGATACGTCCGTTCGTCGAGACGTTCGTAACGCACCGACTGCCGGACGGCCGCCAGCGTCTCGACGTCGACATCGATGACGTCGAGGGCGGCGGACTCCCCCACGGCGAGGGTCAGCCGACGGATCGGGATCGTCAGCGTGAATGGTGTGCAGGTCAGCTCGATATCAGCGCACCCGTCGAGCTCGGCGCGGTACGACCCGTTGACCTCACCCCACTGATGCGCGGCGTCGATCGCCAGCCACAGGTCGGGCTCATCGAGGTCGCGGAACAGGAGGAACTGGCGCACGTGCCACGTCGGGGCCAGGCGCAGGACGTACTCGACTTGCTCCTTGCCGACGCGACCGACGGCCGTCCACGCCTCGTTGTCCCACGACAGGCTCAAGGTCTCCGAGTGGTGGCCATCCCACGTCGACCAGCAGACCTGGTGCCCGTCAGATGAGAACGTCGTCAGGCGCGAATGCGACTCAGGCATCCAGCTCTGTCTATCCACTGCGTTCCCCGGCCACGCAGGCCCGCAGGCCGCGGCCGCTCACTCGCTGGCGCCCGGTGCTCGATACGGTGAGGCCGTGATCAGCCTCGTGGACGCCCAGCGTGTGGTCCTCGACGCCTGCCCGCCGTTGGAACCGGTGATGGTCGTGGCGACCGATGCGATCGGTCTCGTGCTGGCCGACGACGTGTCCGCCGGTGAGGACGTCCCGCCGTTTGCGAACAGCGCCGTGGACGGCTACGCCGTCGTGGCCGGGGACACCGCTGCGCCACCGGCGGACCTCACGGTGGTCGGCGAGCTGGCGGCCGGTGCTCCTCCGCCGGCGATGCCGATCACCTCCGGTCAGACGATCCGGATCATGACCGGTGCGCCGATGCCCGCTGGTGCCGACGCGGTGGTGATGGTCGAGGACTCCGAGTTGCTCGACCGCGACACCGTGCGACTCAGGGCGACGGTGACGGCGGGGACCTCGGTGCGGGCTGCCGGTGACGACGTACATCGCGGCGCCGTCGTGTTCGGTGCCGGAACGGTGGTCACGCCGGCAGTTCTCGGGGTTCTCGCCAGCATCAATGCCCGTGCGGTGCGCGCCTTTCCACGTGCTCGGGTCAGCGTGCTGTCCACCGGTGACGAGCTGGTGACCGACGGTTCGGCGTTGGCGCCCGGCCAGATCCGCGAGACCAACCAGACGATGCTCGCGCCGCTGCTCACTGCCGCCGGCTGCCTCGTGAGCTCGCTGGGTGTAGTCCCCGACGACGAGCAGACGCTGGAGGCCGTGTTGCGCCAGGCCGCGTCCTCGTCGGACGCCGTCGTCACCAGCGGCGGGGTCAGCATGGGGGACTACGACGTTGTCAAGGCCGTGCTCGGTCGGATCGCCGAGATGCGCTGGATGCAGGTCGCCATCAAACCGGCCAAGCCGTTCGCCTTTGGCACGATCGACGGGGTGCCGGTGTTCGGGCTGCCGGGCAACCCGGTGAGCTCGCTGGTCAGCTTCGAGCTGTTGGCCCGCCCGGCGTTGCGCCGCATGATGGGCCACACCGAACCATTCCGGCCGGCGATTCCGGCGATGGCCGACGGTGGGCTCCAGCGGCGCCCCGACGGCAAGGTCCATCTCGTTCGAGTCGTCGGCCGGTTCGCCGAGGACGGCCGGTTGCACGTCGAGCCGGTGTCCGCCCAGGGGAGTCACCAGTTGGCCGCCACCGCGTTGGCCAACGCCCTGGCGATCGTCGACGACGGCGACGGCATCGCCCCCGGCGGCACCGTGCCGACCATGCTGTTGACCTGATCCCTCAGGTCGGAGTGTCCGCTGCGATCGGAGTTCACGTGCTGACGTTTCCAGCACGAACCACGCCAACGACGGAGCTCAGCCGCCGATCTGCGACATCGATCGCGCCGGGCGGACGAAGTCGACCTGATTGATGTGGTGTCCGGCCCACTTCCCGGCAACGGCTCGCTCGATCCGGGCGGCCAGCTGATCGTCGCTCTCGCCACTGCGCAGGGCGCCGCGCAGGTCGGTCTCATCGGTGGCGAACAGGCACGTTCGAAACTGTCCGTCGGCGGTGAGACGGACCCGATCACAATCGCCACAGAACGGCTTGGTGACGCTGGGGATCACGCCGACCGTGCCGCCGCCATCGCGGTAACGCCAGCGGTCGGCGGGTGCCGCGCCGCGGGCGGTCAGCTGTTCGAGGGGATAGACGGCGTCGATGCGGGCGACGATCTCGTCCTGGCCGACGACTTGACCGCGGCCCCAGTCGCCACCGGCGTCGAGCGGCATCCACTCGATGAAGCGCACCTCGACGCCGCGCTCCCTGCCGAACGTGGCGAGGTCGACGATCTCGTCGTCGTTCGTCCCGCGCATGACGACCGTGTTGATCTTCACCGGATCGAATCCGGCGGCGCACGCCGCGTCGATCCCGTCGAGCACGCGCGGCAGCTCGTCGCGGCGGGTCATCGCCGCGAACCGCTCGCGGTCCAACGTGTCGAGGCTGATGTTGACTCGGCGCAGGCCGGCTGCGCGTAGCTTGACGGCGAGCGAGCGCATGGTCGCTCCGTTGGTGGTCATCGCCACGTCGATCGGTCCGGTCTCGGTGCGCAGGTTGGCGAGCTTGGCCACGAGCACCGCGAGGTTGTGACGCACGGTTGGTTCACCGCCGGTGAGGCGGATGCCAGTGACGCCGTAACGCTCGACCATCAGCCGGGCGAGGCGTTCGAACTCCTCGAAGGTCAGCACGCCGGACCGCGGCAGCCAGGTCATCTCCTCGTCCATGCAATACGTGCAACGGAAGTTGCAGCGGTCGGTGACCGAGATGCGCAGGTCGCCCACGACCCTCCCGAAGCGGTCGATCAGATTGGTGTGGGCCACCGTTCCAGGCTACGTGCGACGAGGGAGTCGCGCTCTGCGGGTTGCCAGGTGCGAGACTGTTGGCGTGAGCGATTTCACGCACCTCGACCCACTCGGCCGGGCCCGGATGGTCGATGTCACGCCGAAAGAGCCCACCCATCGACGCGCCGTGGCCCGCTGCAAAGTGTCGATGAAGCCCGAGACGACGGCGGCGATCGCCAACCGCGAGGTGAACAAGGGCGATGTGCTGTCGGTCGCGCGGATCGCCGCCATCCAGGCGGCCAAGCGGACCGCCGACACGATCCCGCTGTGCCACCCGGTCCTCGTCGGGGCGGTGTCGGTGAACTTCGAGATCGGTGACGACTTCGTCGCCGTCGAGGCCAACGTCGACACGGTCGACCGGACCGGTGTCGAGATGGAGGCGCTGCATGCATGCGCTGTTGCGGCGTTGACGATCTACGACATGTGCAAGTCCGTCGACCGCGGCATGGTCATCGGCGAGCTGGCGCTGTGGGAGAAGACCGGAGGACGTTCTGGCACGTATCGCCGGTCGCCGCTCGATGAGGAGGCCGGCGTGTGACTGGGCAACGAGGGGATTGTTGCCTCTACGTGTCGAATCGTCGTACAATCGTAATGTGCACGGCGCTGGTGGAGAACTTTCCGATCCGCAGCCGAGCACGCTTTCCGGCGAGGCGTCGTGGTGACGCGGACATGACAGGGCGTCATTGATGGGACAAGTCGTACTTCTGGTCGTGGCGGCAGCATGGGCTGCAGTTCTGCTTCCCCCGCTGCTCCGTTCCCGGCTGGAGAACCGTCCGAACTCCTCCGTGCTCGATTTCCGCAACCAGTTGTCCAGCCTGCAGCGCGCCGTGCCGACCCGCGGCGTCGCCGTCCGGTCGATGGGCCGTTCCTTGGCCCCCTCGATGCTCAGTCGCCCTGCTGCCGCCGGTCGTCCGGACACCCGCAACGGGGCGCGCACCAGCGGTGTGGTCAGCTCACGGATGGCGCCGACGTCGCCGGCGACGCGCCCGACCCGTCGCGACGCTCGGATGCAGGAGGCCAGCTTGCGACCCCGCCAGCACGGTGCCCCGAGCGACGCCCGGATCGCCGCCGGCATCGCCAGCACCCGCGCCGCCGAAGCCAAGCGGCGCCGCGCCAACGTGCTGTTCCTGCTCGTGCTCACGACGGTGTGTGCCGGGTTCCTGGCGGCCACCACCGACTCCAAGGGAATGGTGTACCTGTTCGCCCTGTCGATGGTTGCCCTCGGCGGCTACGTGTACCTCCTGGTCACGATCAACCAACAGCAGGTCGGTGACGGCGCCGAGTACTCGCCGCGCACTGCCGCGCCGCGTCAACATGCTGGGCCGCGACGGCGCGATGTTGACGCCGGCTCTGAGCGTTACGACGCTGAAGACGACTACTGGGAAGCCGCCCCGGCCCTCCCCCAACGCCGTGCGGCGCCGGCTTCGCCGTCGTCGACCGTCCCGCCGGGCAGCGGACAGTCGGGACGGATCTCCTACGGGCTCGGCGCCCAGCCATCCCGCGTCGATCCGCGTGATCCCTACGGCCGCGAGGCATACGGGTGGGACAGCGCCACGCGCGAGACGACTCGGCGGGCCCCCGCCCGCAACGGCCGCCATGCGACCGGCCAGGTGCCGGTGCAGTACCGCCAGCCCGAGACGTCACCCGACTACTACTCGCACGCCGGCTGACCGCGCCGCGACCGTTCCGCAGCACCGACGAGGCAAGCCTCCGTGGCGCCTGAACGGCGCCGGAACCCGGCAGCGACCGTTGCGAAGCACCGACGAGGCAAGCCTCCGTGGCGCCTGAACGGCCGCCGGAGGCAGCATCACGGCGGAGCGAAGCTCCACGCAGGAGCGAGCCCCCGAGGGCGAGCGACGAAGTGGAGCTGAGGGGAATCGAACCCCTGGCCTCGACAGTGCGATTGTCGCGCTCTACCAACTGAGCTACAGCCCCAACGGAGTCGACAGTGTACCGGCGTCGCCGGCCTCCATCTGGGGAAGATCTCTGCCAATCGGGCTTGTGGGGAAGATCTGTGTCGGCGTCTGAAAGGAAACTTCCCCAGATGGGTGGAAGCCGGGGTCAGCCGTCGGCGACCGGCTGCAGCGACCAGCTTCCGGCTGCGTCGACCGTGACGAAGCCCGGCCCGGCGGGGATCTCGACGGTCCCGGTGAACGGTCCGGTCTGGTCGACCAACGGCTGGGCGCCGGCCAGCGTGACAGCGCTGACGACGATCGGCCCGGCGCCGTCGACGGCGACGGTCGCCGTCCACGGCGCAGCGTTCTCGTAGGCGACGACATCGGGGTTCTCACCGGTCACCCCGGCCGTCGGGTCGAACGTCAGGGCGCCATTGCGCTGCTCGACGGCGAGCGTCCAGTCGCCGTCGGCGGTGACCGCGAACCCCGAGATCGTTCCGCCGAGACCGACGAGATAACGACCGGACCACGGTCCCTCGACGGTGGCGAACGCCGGCCCCGCGGGCACTCCGCCCTGTTGAGGCTGGACCGAGAATGGCCCGTCACCGGCGTGTGTCACGCCGACGATCGTCGGCCCGCTGATCGGGTCGACCTGGACGACCTGGCTCCCGGTCCCCTCAGCCGAGCTGACCACCGGGCTCGTCGTCGTGGGTGCGGTGGTCGTCGCTGTGGCACTGGCCGCGACCGCGGCGAGCTCGGCCGTGCCGTAGTCATTGATCGTCGCCTGACTGACCACCGGTGCACCTCCGCTGGTCACCCCGTAGCAGTAGAACACGATGCCGGCGGAGTCCGCGGAGGGGGTCTCGCACACAACGTGGCTGACGCCTTCGCCGACCGTCGTCGTGAAGTACTCGGCTGCCGCGGCCTCCGCCTGGGCCCTGACGATGTCGACCCCGCTCTCGCCGTCTGGCGGCAGCGTGGCGACGACCTTCATTCCGGGCACGATCGCCGCCGAGCCAGCGGCCAGCACGAGCACAGTTCGCCGCACCAGCCCGACTGTACCGACGTCTGGTCGGCGGCAGGGATCGGCTACACGGCGGCGGCGAGCCGCGCCTCCTCGCGCGTCCGGGCGGCGGCGTTGACGCGCTGGCGCTCGAGGACCTGGACGAGCGTCTTGGCTGCCTGGGGGATGGGGTGCTCGGCGAAGAACGCCTGCACATCAGCGACCACGGATGGATCCGTGAGCAGCTTGACGGCATCGACCATGCGCACGATCGAGTTGTCCGGGAAGGTCGCGTTGGCCTCGTCCCAGTGCTGGCGGACGAAGGTCCACGCCGCCGCGCCGTGCCGGCGATTGGCGATGCAGCCACGAAGGACGAAGGGGGCGTTCTGCGTCTTGACGTCGCCGCCGAGTGACAGTTCGCACGTTCGCAGGACGAGCGCCTCGTCGTCGAACTCGGCGAGGGCGTACAGGTGACGGAGTTGGTCCTGGGGCGTCGAGGCGTTCTTGTAGGCATCGAGGAGGCGGTCGTAGTCGTCAGCATCGCCGGTTGCCGCGACCACCGACGTCGCTGCGGCGACGAGCTCCGGGTGCACCGAACCGCGCTCGGCGATGCTCTTGTCGTACAGCTGCCGGCAGCGGGCGATGGTCGGTGCGTCCGCTCCGAGCACGGCCAGCGCCCCGGTCACGAGCCCGCGCAACTTGCCCGTGAGGTCGCTCTCGCCGTCGCGAGGGTCGCCGAGGTCGGCGACGACCGGGCGGAGCAGTGTGGCGACCCGCGCCTGGAAGCGCGGGTACGCATCGTCGTCGAGAATCCGTCCGAGCCCCCGGAGGCCGACCAGGATCGCCTGCCAAACGGCGAGGTCGCGCTCGTCGGTGAAGCCCTCGACGAACTCGAGGAACTCGGGCGCGCTCAGCCGCCCGGCGATCACCGCCGCCCACGCGTCGTCGACCAAGAGGTAGCGCTCCGACGTGTCGAGCTCGGCCAGCACGCCGCCGGAGAGTCGGTCGCGCAACTCGCTGGAGTACGTGACGCGATAGAACCCGTGTCCGGCGGCGTTGACGACGACGGCTGCGGCCGGGTCGGTGAGCGGCATCCGGGCCTCGTCCTTGTCGAGGAGGACTGGCTCGGTGACGCCGCCGTTGCGCACGAGCACCGGCACGAGCCACGTGGCCGCGTCCGAGCTCTCGCCGAAGGCGAAGCGCTGCTGGCGGAGAACGAGCTCCGCACCGTCGAGCGAGGCACTGACCAGTGGGTAGCCGGGCTGCCAGATCCACGAGTCCATCAGCCGCCGCACGGGCTCACCAGTGGTCTCCTCGAGGGCGTCCCACAGGTCGCTCGTCTCCGTGTTCCCGTAGGCGTGCGTGCGCAGGTAGTGGCTGACCCCCTTCCGGAACTGCTCGGGGCCGAGGTACTGCTCCAGCATCCGCAGGACGGCGCCACCCTTCTGGTAGGTGAGCACGTCGAACATCCCGTCCGCATCAGCCGGCGAGCGGACCTCGTACTCGATCGATCGGCTCGACTCCAGGGAGTCGACCTCGAAGGCCGCCGAGCGCTCCGGGCCGAACGACGTCCACCGATCCCAGTCGGGTCGGAAGGCGGCGCAGGCGGCGACCTCCATGAACGTGGCGAACGCTTCGTTGAGCCAGATCCCGTTCCACCAGCGCATCGTCACGAGGTCGCCGAACCACATGTGGGCGAGCTCGTGGGCGACGACGTCGGCGACGACCTCCTGCTCGCTGTGCGTGCTCGTGGCGGGGTCGATGAGCAGCAGGCTCTCGCGGAACGTGATGCACCCGAAGTTCTCCATCGCCCCGGCGGCGAAGTCGGGCAGGCCGAGCAGGTCGACCTTCTCGCCGGGGTACGGGATGCCGTAGTACTCCTGGAACCAGCGCAGGGCGAAGGCACCGATGTCGAGAGCGAAGTCGGTCAGATGGGCCTTCCCCGGAACGTGGTACACGCGCAGGGGGATGCCGTCGACGTCGACTGGCTCGGTCGCTTCGAGCGGCCCGACGACGAAGGCAACGAGATAACTGCTCATCGCCATCGTGTCGCCGAACATCACGGCGACCTTGCCGTCCGGGCGATCCTGGCGGCCGATCTCCGGACCGTTCGACACCGTGGTCATCGCCGGATCGATGACCAGGGTGATGCCGAAGACGGCCTTGAACTCCGGCTCGTCGAAGCACGGGAACGCCCGCCGGCAGTCGGTCGCCTGCATCTGGGTCGTGGCGATCACGTGCTCGTCGCCGTTCGCGTCGACGAACCTGCTGCGGTAGAACCCGCGCAGCTTGTCGTTGAGGATGCCGGTGAACTCGATGGCGATCGTCGCCGGGCCGACGTCGACCGGCCGTTCGGGGACGATGACCATCCGCTCGCCGGGCTCCAGGCTCCACGTCGCCGGCGCACCCTCGACCGAGCAGCTGCGGATGTCCAAGTCGAGGGCATTGAGGGTGATGCTCGTCGACTCCTCGACGACATCGACGGCGATCGAAACGCTCCCCGCAAACCTTGCGGCGGCGAGGTCGGGAGCGAGTTCGACGTCGTAGCGTCGGGGGAGAACGGCCTTGCTCAGTCGGTGCGAATCGCTCACCACAACGATGGTACGGACCAATCCGGAACAGAGGGCACCACGATTCGGTGACGTATGCCCGGGCTGTCGCATCACCTGGTGGCCGTTCGCGTCGGCCGCTCGGCAATCGTCGACGTCGGCGTGATCCTGGTCACTGGCGGGTCCGTCATGCAGCGGTAGCGTTGTCCGACGTGCCTGACGCCGCTCCACAGTCGCCGCGCCCTGCCCGCTTCCAGGTCGTGGGGATCGGCAATGCCCTCGTCGACGTCATTGCCCACGCCAGTGAGCACTTCCTCGTCGAGCATCAGCTCGTCAAGGGCGCGATGACCTTGATCGACACCGACCGGGCGGTCGACCTGTACCGCGCCCTCGGTACTGCGGTGGAGATGAGTGGTGGTTCGGCGGCGAACACGATGTGCGGGATCGCCAGCCTCGGTGGACGGGCCGCGTACATCGGCAAGGTCAGCGGCGACGACCTCGGCGCGGTGTTCGGCCACGACCTCCACGCGGTTGGGGTGGCGTTCCGTCCGGGGGCCCCTTCGGCCGAGGTCCCGACCGGCCGCTGCATCATCGTCGTCACGCCCGACGCCCAGCGAACCATGAACACCTACTTGGGGGTATCGAGTCTGTTGTGTTCGTCGGATCTCGACGAAGTGGCGATCGCCGACGGCGACGTGCTCTACATGGAGGGCTATCTCTTCGATCGCGACGACGCCAAGGCGGCCTTCCGCCGTGCGGCAGACGTCGCCCACAGCGCCGGCCGGCGAGTGTCGCTCACGTTGTCCGACTCGTTCTGCGTCGATCGTCATCGGGACGATTTCCGAGCGCTCGTCCGCGACCAGGTCGACCTGCTGTTCGGCAATGAGGACGAGCTGTGCTCGCTCTACGAGGTCGCCTCGCTCGACGAGGCGATCGAGAGCGTTCGCCGCGAGTGCCCGCTCGTCGCCGTGACTGCCGGCGCCGAGGGCTCCTACGTCGTCACTCCGGACGGCACGGTTCGCGTCGCCGCGGAGCATGTCGATCGGGTGCTCGACACGACCGGTGCCGGGGACCTCTACGCAGCCGGTTTCCTGCACGGCCTGACCAGCGGCGAGTCGCTGCACGACTGCGCCCGGCTCGGTTCGATCGCCGCCGCCGAGGTCATCAGCCACGTCGGCCCGAGGCCCCTCGTCGAGCTGCGTACGCTGGTGGGGTGAGCGAAGCGAACCCGCCGACCGAGCGAGCGCCAGCGAGCCGGGACGCGATGGGGTCGGGGGCCGCAGCCCCCGCACAGGGGGTGACAGGTTTCGACGCGGTAGCGGCGGCGGCGAGGAGGTGGCTCGCCGCAGAGCCCGACGCGGACATCCGCGAGGAGCTGCAGGCGCTGATCGACGGCGATCCGGCGGAGCTGGGCGGGCGGTTCTCCGGGATCTTGACATTCGGGACCGCAGGTTTGCGCGCCGCCGTTGGCCCCGGGCCGTTGCGGATGAACCGACTGGTCGTGCGCCAGGCGGCGGCCGGCCTCGCCGCCTACCTCAGGTCGTCGGATCCCCGTGCTGCGGAGCGTGGCGTCGTGATCGGCTACGACGTCCGCCGCAAGAGCGAGGTGTTCGCCCAGGACACGGCGCGGGTGATGGCCGCGGCGGGTGTCCGGGTGATGCTCCTGCCGGATCCCCTCCCGACACCCGTGCTCGCCTGGTCGATCACCGAGCTCGATGCCACGGCCGGGGTGATGGTCACGGCGTCGCACAACCCACCGACCGACAACGGGTACAAGGTGTACCTCGGCGACGGCGCCCAGATCGTGCCACCGCACGACGCGGCGATCGCCGACCAGATCGCCCTCGTCGACCCCATCGACGTCCCGCTTGCCGACGCCGATGACGGGCTGATCACGATGCTCGACGACGGGGTCACGGCGGCGTACCTCGCCTCGATCGCCGATGTGCGCGTGCGCCCCGACGTGCCGGGGGTGCGGGTGGCCTACACCCCGCTGCACGGCGTCGGCGGGGACACCGCCTGTACCGCGTTCGAGCTCGCCGGGTTCGATCGCCCAGCGGTCGTCGACGAGCAGTTCGAACCCGACGGGACGTTCCCGACGGTGTCGTTCCCGAACCCGGAGGAGCCGGGGGCAATGGACCTGTTGCTCGCCCTCGCCGATGCGTCCGGAGCCGATCTGGCGATCGCCAACGATCCCGACGCCGATCGACTCGGCGCGGCGATCCCGCAACCCGACGGGTCATGGCGGCGCCTCGGGGGCGACGAGATCGGCTGGTTGCTCGCCGACCACATCCTTGCCAACACGACCGGGGACGACCGCTTGGTGATCACGACGCTGGTGTCGTCGTCGCTGCTCGGCGCGCTGGCGAAGAGCTACGGGGTCCACGTCAAGGAGACCTACACCGGATTCAAGTGGATCGCCCGGACGATCCTCGATCATCCCGATCTGCGCTTCGTGTTCGGCTATGAGCAGGCCCTCGGTTACCTCGTTGCGCCGCGCCCGCTCGACAAGGACGGCATCTCCGCCGCGTTGATGCTCACCGAGGTGGCGAGCGTCGCGGCCGCCGAGGGGACGACCATGCAGCAACGCCTCGACGAGATCGCCGCCCGGTTCGGCCGGCATGTGACGATCGACAAGGCGGTGCGCATGGATCCGGTGGCCGCGGCCAGGGCGGTCGAGCGTCTCCAGGCGCAACCGCCCAAGGAGATCGGGGGAGCCGCCGTGATCGACGTCGTCGCCTTCCCGGAGGCCGACCTGCTGCGCTTCGAGCTGGCCGGTGGTGTGCGCGTCCAAGTCCGCCCGAGCGGCACCGAACCGAAGGTCAAGATCTACGGCGAAGCCGTCGACGCCGACCCGATCCCCTACGTCGACGCCCTGATCTCCCTGATCTGACCCACCCCACCCGAGTGTTTCCGCCGATCGGAGTGTTTGCGGCGCGACGTTCGCGCCGCAAACACTCGGGTGGCCGCAAACACTCGGGTCAGGAGAGCAGGGGGGCGAGCTGGCGGCGCCACTCCACCGATGGCTTGTCCGCCTGCACGCTGACGGTCGCCGTCTGGTCGATCGGCAGGACGCCGCCGATCCGTTCGAGCATCGTCTTGTCCTCGGCGCCGATCGCCCGGTCGAAGGCGATGACCTCCTCGGCGGGGACCGTGAAGTCGTCGTTGCGCCAGACGACGAACGTGAAGTACGAGGTCACGTCGTCGATCGGGGTCGAGCACAACAAGATGAGGTGGTCGAGTCCGGTCTCGTAGCGGATCGTGCTGCGCACCGTGAACGGCAGGTTGAAGCCGGTCGTCATCGTGCGCGTGATCACCTTGGCGGCGAGGCCCGACGACGTCATGCCGCTCTCGTTGCTCACTTCGGCCTCGTAGCGGTATCCGCAGAAGTCGTCGTCGAGCTGCTCCATCGAGATCTTCGGGACCAACGTGTTGTCGGGGATCCCGAACGTGCCGACGTGGACGTACGGGAAGTGCGAGATGTCCATGAAGTTGTCGGTCATCCGTGTCGCCGAGGTGCGCCACACATCGACGCCGGTGTTGATCCGGCGGTACGTCGCCAGGTCCTCGACGGCGATGTGCGGGATCCCGGCGACGGGATCTCCGAGGCACACCCACACAAGGCCGTAGCGCTCGACGACATGAACGGTGGACAGATGGCTGCGCGGCGGGATCGGGACCCCGGCGGAGGCCGATGGGACGCGCACGCAGCGACCTTCGACGCCAAACGTCCAGCCGTGGTAGCAGCACTCCAGACAGCCGTCGACGACGTGACCGGCGGACAGCGGCGCCTCGCGGTGCGGGCAGCGGTCGGGCGCGGCGATCAGCGTTCCCCCGGGTCCCCGCCAGATGACGACGTCGTCACCGAGCAAGCGCACGGCGTGTGGGGCGTCGACGATGTCGCCAGCCTCGGCGACGACGTACCAGTACCGGCGCAACGCCGGAGCCTCGACGAGCACTGGTGGCACTCCTCCCAGATGGTCTGTTGGTCCTACCATACCGAGATGCCGGCGGCGACCGAGGTGCAGCCAACGGGCATCGATCTGCTGGTGGCGGGCGACTGGGTGTTGACGATGGATCGGGCGCGCACGATGATCCGCGACGGTGCCGTGGCGGTGGACGACGGGCGGATCGTCGACGTCGGCCCGGCGGACGAACTGCAGCGCCGGTGGCGGCCGGCGTACCGGCTCGGCGGTGCCGATCGGCTCGTCATGCCCGGTCTCGTGAATGCCCACCAGCACCTCACCGGCGACCGGCTGGCCCGTTCGACGATCCCCGACACGATCTCGTCGCACCAGGCGATCTTCGACTGGGCGGTGCCGCTGCACGCCGCCCACACCCCCGCCGATGAGGAGCTGTCGGCGACCCTCGGGCTCGTCGACGCCGCCACCAAGGGCGTCACGTTCACGGTCGAGGCGGGGACGGTCGGCCACCCCGAGCGGGTCCTCGCCGCCTTCGACCGGGTCGGCGTCGGCGGCACCCTCGGCACGTGGGGATCAGACTCCGATGGACTGCCGTTCGCCGGCGACGTCGCTGCCGTGCTCGATCGACAACGCCACGTGCTCGACCTCACCGCCGGCCATCCGCGAGTTGCCGGATGGGTGACTCTCGTCGGTCACGACCTGATGTCCGACGAGCTCGTCGTGACGGCCAGCCGGGCGGCGTCCGCCGCCGGCACGGCACTGACCTTTCACCTGTCGCCCACTGACGCCGATGCCACGGCGTACCTGGCGCGCACGGGACGCCGCCCGGTCGAGCATCTCGAGGCCCTCGGCGTCCTCGGCGACCATGTCCTGATCGCTCACGGTCTGCACCTCGACGATGCGGAGTTGGACATCCTCGTGCGCACTGGCACGGCGCTGGCTGCCTGCCCGTGGGCATACCTGCGCCTCGCCCAGGGAGCGTCCAAAGCTGGCCGGCATGCCGAGTTCGTCGAACGCGGCGGACGGTTGGCCATCGGCTGCGATGCCGAGAATGCCGGCGACGCGGTCGATGTGCTGCGCGCCGCGGCACTCGCTGTCGGGCTCGCCCGCGACGGCGGGGCCGCGCCCGTTCGGTTCAGCGCCCACGCCGCCCTCGAGCTGGCGACGATCGCCGGTGCTCAGGCAATCGGGTTGGGCGACGAGGTCGGGTCGTTGGAGGTCGGCAAACGCGCCGATGTCGTCGTCGTCGACACGAGCGGCCCGGGATGGACGCCGCCCAGCGCCGATCCGGTGATCGGGCTGATCTGGGGTGGTGGCGGCGCGTCGGTGCGCGACGTCGTGGCGAGCGGCAGAGTCGTCGTCGAGGATCGGCGCTGCCTGACGGTTGACGCCGGCGCCCTCCGCGATGAAGCGCAAGAAGCGAGCGAGCGACTGCTCCACGACGCCGGACTCGACCCGCGTCCCGCCTGGCCGGTGCGCTGAGCACGCCGTCAGCGCCGGCGGGCGTCCGGTTCGAGGCCCGGAGAAGTCCAGCCGGCGTCAGCGGGGTTGACGTCGGTGCCCGGGGCGACGATCTCGTCGATGGCGTCGAGCGTGTCGGCTTCCAACGTCACGTCGACGGCCCCGAGCAGCTCGGTGAGCTGCTCGTGGGTGCGCGGTCCGAGGAGCACCGACGACACCGCCGGATGCTCGGCCGCCCAGGCCAACGCCACGTGCACCAGCGGGAGGCCGGCCTGATCGGCGACGGCGCGCAGACGATCGACCGCCGCAGCCTTGGCTTCGTTGTGGCCATCGAAGTGCTCGGGATTGGTCGCTGCCCGGGTGCCCTCCGGGGCATCGCCCGCAGCCCGGTACTTGCCGGTCAGCCAGCCACCCGACAGCGGGCTCCACGGGATCACCCCGACGCCGTGGCGCTGACACGTCGGCAGGACGTCGCGTTCGATGTGTCGGCAGAGGATCGAATACGGCGGCTGCTCGGTGTGCGGTCCGGTGGCGTTGCGTCGAGCGGCTGCCCATCGCGCTTCGACGATCTGGTCGGCGGGGAACGTCGACGTACCCCAGTAGCGGATCTTGCCGGCGCGGACGAGATCGTCGAGGGCCGTGACGGTCTCCTCGATGGGCGTCGCCGGATCGGGTCGATGGATCTGGTACAGGTCGACGTGGTCGACGTCGAGGCGGCGCAGGCTCTCGTCGATCGCCCGCATGACCCAGCGCCGGGAGTTTCCCCGGCGGTTGACGTCGTCGCCCATCGACCCATGGAACTTGGTCGCCAGCACGACGTCGTCGCGCCGTCCGGCAATCGCCCGCCCGACGATCAGCTCGTTCTCCCCGGCGCCGTAGACGTCGGCGGTGTCGATGAGGTTGATCCCCGAGTCGATCGCCCGCTGGATGATCCGGGCACACTCGGCGAGGTCGCGGTTGCCCCACACCCCGAGGACCATCGTGCCGAGCCCGAAACGGCTCACCTGGAGACCGGTCGCGCCAAGCGGGCGGTACTCCACTGTTACGTCAGCCCTCTGATGAAGGGTTGGGCCAGAGCTCGTGGCTGGCGGACGCGGGTCGCGAACAACAACATCACAGCGAGGGCTACCACATATGGGGCGGCGTCGAGGACGAACGGGTCGATCTCGTAGCCCTGCACAGGAATGGCGATCGTCAACGCCTCGACGAACCCGAACAGGATGCAACCGAGGACCGTGCCGCGCAGCGTCCAGCCGCCGAAGATCACGGCGGCGATGGCGATGAACCCGCGGCCGTTGACGACGTTCGGCTGGAACTGGTTGACCTGGCCGAGGACGAGGAACGCCCCGCCGAACCCGGACGTCAGACCGCACAGGTAGACGGCGTGGCGACGGCGGGCGTTGACGTCGATGCCCGACACGTCGGCGGCTTCGGGTCGCTCCCCGACAGCCCGCGCATCGAGTCCCCAACGGGTGCGGTAGACCAGCCACCACAGCGCCGGTACGAGAACGTAGACGAGGTACGCCGGCCACGGGCGGGCGAACAGCGCCTCGCCGACGAGGGGCAGCTCGGCGAGGACCGGAATTCGCCACACGGGCGCTCTCGATGCGCGGTAGGTCGATGACCGTGTCGAGGTAGGCGGTCAGCCCGAGCACGAGGACATTGAGGGCGAGCCCGACGACGAATTGGTTGGCAGTGAGTCGGTGGCTGAGATTGGCCTGGGCGAACGCCACGACGAACCCGGCGACGCAGCCGACGAGCACACCGGCGACACCGCCCCACGGTGCCCAATAGCTGCCCAGGGCGGCACCGAACGCCCCGGCGAGCAACATCCCCTCGACCGAGATGTTCAACGCTCCGGCCCGTTCCGCCACCCACTCCCCGGTGGCCGCGAACAGGAACACCACCGAGAGCTGGAACGCGCTGACGTACAACGCTTCGGCTCCGAAGACGTCGCCGAGGGCACCGCTCATTGCGTTCCCCGGCCACGCAGGCCGTCGCTGGCCACTCGTTCGCTGGCGCTCACTCGTTCGCACCGGTGCCCAGCCGTCTTCACGCGGCGCTCCCGGCGAGGCTCGGTTCGGCGGCGATCACCTGTCGCCGCGCGGCGCGGAACGTCCCGGCGTGTTCGATCGCCGGGGGGATGAGCAGCGCCAGCACGAGCAGCGCTTGAACCACATCGGTCATCCGCCGGTCGACTCCGGTGGCGGCGAGGAAGCTCGATCCGGTGCGCAAGGCGGCGAAGACGAACGCCGTGGGGATCGCCACAAGAACGCGGTTGCGGGCGACGAGGGCGATGAGCAGGCCATCCCAGCCAAAGTTCCCTGAATAGCCGACGGACAACCGATCACCAGATGCCCCACCCGTCAGCAGCACCGCCCCAGCGACGCCGGCGAAGCACCCCGAGGCGACGAGTACGGCGGCGGTCAGCGGTCCGCGTGGCACGCCGAAGCGCTGGGCCGCTCGGGGGTTGAGGCCGAGGACGTCGACGCGGGCACCCAGGCGGGTTCGTCCGACGAGATAGGCGACGACCGCGGTCACGCCCAGGGCGAGGATGACTGCGGAGTCGATGCGGTTGCCGAACAGATCGAGGTTGGGCAGCCGGGTGTCGAACGGGATCTGCTCGCCGGAGTTGATGTGGCGGGTGCGTTCGGCGCGATCACCGAGTAGCCAGTCGTGACGCAAGGCGAACGTCAGCAACGGAAAGGCGATGAACGTCAACAGCAGCGTGGTGAGTACTTCGGGCACGTTGCGCCACACCTTGAGCAGGGCGGCGATGCCGGCCCACAGACCTCCGCCGATCGCCGCGGCGACCAACGCGCCGGCGATGACGAGCGGCCCCGGCCCAGGGAGGCGGACGGCCACGTAGGCGGCGAAGCAGGCCCCGATCAGCAACTGCCCTTCCTGGCCGATGTTGATCAGGCCGGCGCGGGTCGCCACGATCGCCCCGACGGCGACGATCAACAATGGCGCCATCGTCGTGAGCGTGAGCCCCCAGGCACCGGGGGAGCGGATGCTCCCGTCGATCAGCGCCGACCACACCGCCCGGGCCGATCCCCCGGTCGCCGACACGAGGAGGGCCGAGAGCAGCAGGGCGCCGGCAATCGATGCCGCGTACAGCGCGACGGTGCGCCCGTGCGCAGATGCGCGCGACCGGGCGCCTGCCCCGCCTGCGTGGCGCCGGAACGGCGACGTGGAGCGGCCGGCCGCGGCCGGCGTGGCCGGGGAACGCACTGAACGGCTACGCACTCACTCCGCCCATCAGCAGGCCGATCCTCTCGACATCGGCGACAGCCCGAGTCATCTCACCGCGGATCTGCCCACGGTGGATCACGACGATCCGGTCGGCGAGAGCGAGGATCTCCTCCAACTCGCTGGAGATCAGCAGCACGGCAATGCCCCGGTCCGCCGCGGCGCGCAGGCGTTGGCCGATGAACTCGATGGCCCCGACGTCGAGGCCCCGACACGGCTGCGACGCCACGAGCACGGTCGGTTCGGCGGCCAACTCACGGGCGAGCACGACGCGCTGCTGGTTGCCACCCGACAGCGACGCGAACGGGGCATCCGGGCCGCCACAGTCGATCCCGAACTCATCGATCAAGGCGACCGCTCGCCGGCGCCGGGCTGCACGATCGATGCGCCCCAGGGCGGCTCCCCGCCCGAGCTCGCCGAGCGCCAGGTTCTCGGCGACGCTGAGCGCCAGCACGCACCCGGCGTCGTGACGATCTTCGGGGATCAGCCCGATGCCCGCCTCGCCCATCTTCCCGGCCCGGCCGGTGGGCACCGCGCGACCACCAACCTCCACGCTGCCGGCGTCGAGGGGCAGCAGGCTGCCGAGGACGTCGGCCAGCTCAGTTTGGCCATTGCCCTCGACGCCCGCGACGCCGACCAGCTCGCCGCCGTGGACGTCGAGCGACAGGTGGTCGAGGACCGCCCGACCATGGCGAACGACGACGGCGTCGTTGATCCGCAATACCGGCGGTCCGATCGCTGACACCCGCGGGGCCGACGTCGCCATCTCCACTTCCCCGACCAGCCCCAGAGCGAGTGCCTCGTGGCGCAGCGAGACCGGTCGTCCGACCATCGCCTGGGCCAGCGTCGGTGCGTCGGCGTCGCTCGTGGCCATTGCGTCGACGACCCGGCCGCGCCGGAAGATGGTGACGACGTCGGTGGCGTGCAGGATCTCGTCGAGCTTGTGGCTGACGAGGGCCACCGCCTTGCGCTCGGCGGCCACGGCGATGCGCAACACGGCGAACAGCTGCTCGGACTCCTGGGGGGTGAGCACCGATGTCGGTTCGTCGAAGATCACGATGTCGGGATCACGGCGCAGACACTTGACGATCTCGACCCGCTGGCGAGATCCGGCGGTGAGTTCACCGACGACAGCATCGGGATCGAGACCGAGGCCGTAGCGCTCGCCGATCTCGCCGACGAGGTTGCGGGCCGCTCGGCGGTCCAGTCTTCCGCTCTCACCGAGGGCGACGTTCTCCCACACCCGCAACTCGTCGACGAGGCTGAAGTGCTGGTGGACCATGCCGATGCCGAGGGCGGCGGCCGTTTGCGGGTCGGTGATCTCCTGCCTGGCGCCGTCAATCCGGATCTCGCCACTGTCTGGGGAGACGAGGCCGATGAGGATCCGCATCAGCGTCGACTTGCCCGCTCCGTTCTCCCCGAGGATGCCGTGCACCTCGCCGCGGTGGAGGTCGAGGTCGACGCCGTCGCAGGCCACGACGTGGCCGTAGCGCTTGGTGACGTTGCGGATGGCGACGGCGGGGTGCAGTCGGTCGCCTTCGGCGATCGACGGCACCAGAGCGTCTCTCATCGGTTCAACCCGTGGTGACGGGTGCTCCCCCTCCGTAGGCCTCGCCCTTGATCGCCCCGAACAACTCGTCGAACTCGCCGGCGGCGATCTGGTCGCGAACGTCTTGCAGCGCCGCTTCCTGCTCCGGAGTGGCGTCGCAGAACTCGGCCCCGACCGGTTCGAAGTCACCGACCAGGAAGAACTTCGCCTCGCCCTCGGACAGCTCGCCGGCGATGATCGAACGCATGCTCTCGGTGACGTAGACGCCGGCGTCGAAGACCACGGCGATCTGGTAGTCGACCTCGTCGCGCTCACACGCATCCGCCGGTCCCGGGGCCATCGTGATGATCCCGTCCTCGTTGGCGAGTGACGCAACGGCCTCCTGGGAGCCGCCGAGGAACGGGTACACGGCCCCGACACCGTCGGCAACGGCCTGGTTGTACGCCTCGGTCGCCCCGGCGACGTCGTTGAAGTCGCCGGTCGGAATGTAGGTCGCCGTGAACGAGTCGTCGACCGCCTGCAGCCCGGCTTCGAAGGCGAGGAATGCCTCGCGCTCGAAATCGAGGTCGCAGCACCCGAGGAACGCCGCCGATGTCGCGTCCGTGTCCTGGAGGAGCAACCCGGTGGCGTACCCGGCGGTATAGCTGATCTGTGACGAGTCGTCGCGCGCCTGGGCAATCCCGGGCGCGTCGGCGAGCCCGGCACCACAGTTGCAGTACCAGAAGATCTCGGCGAACTCCTCGCTGAGCGCGGGTAGCGGATCGGACAGCTCGCCGGCGCCGACGGCGATCACGTCGACGTTCTGGCGGGCCAGGTTGCGCAGCTCGGTCTCCGCCTGGGCCGGGTCGACGTTGTCGACGATGATCGGCTCCTCGAAGCCGTTCTCCTCGGACAGCTGGGTGATGCCGTCGACCATGGCCTGGTAGTAACCGCCGTCATCGCGGGGTCCGGGTGTGGCAACGCCGATGACGACGACGCCGTCGCCGTTCGTGTCGAGGTCGACCGCCGCCGATGCCCCGGTGCCCTCCGTCGTCGCCGCGGTGTCGGTCGGCGGTTCGGTGGTGGCTGCCGCGAGACCGGCCGCCGGGACGAGACCGGCGACGGTGGCCAGGACCAGCATCGCGGTGCGGTGCCGGCCGATCAGTGTGTGGATCGATGTCACGCTTTTCCCCCTCAGACGAGTCTGGACTGATGGTCAGACCATTTCAGCCATCGTATGACGCAGCGCCGACCGTCGGCCAATGGCGGCGATAGCGCTGCACCAACCAACGGTTGAACTGGACGTGGCTCTCCTCTTGCCACGAGTAGCGACCCCGCGGCGCAAAGCGCGAGCGGAGGCCGCGCTGCACTTTCGTCGTGGCATCCTGATCCTGTTGCACGAACACCTGGACGCCGACGTCGGACAGCTTGAGTTTGTGTTCGAACAGCGGATCGTCGAGTGCCGAGGGATCGAAGAGGTAGCCGATCTCGACGTCGATCGTTTCCGGCCCGGTGGGGCGCACGAGGAAGAAGAAGCACTGGTCGGGGGCTGTCCCGAAGCACAGCGTCGGCGGGACGAGGGCGAACGTCGATCGCCATCGCTGTTCCTCGGCGAGCTTCGGGAACAGCGGCATGATCGCCTGGTGGGTGGCATTGAAGCCGCCGTCACGGTGCGTGTAGCCGGCCGTGCGGAAGATGACGTTGGAGGCGTCGTCCCACGGCACGGGGAACGACGTCATCGACGACGGGCAGAAGTCCTGGACGAATTGGTGCAGGCGATTGGCGTGGTAGCCGTCGTTGAAGTTCTCGAACATCACCTTCCAGTTCCACGGCATCCCTTCGAGGGTGAACGTGCCGGGGCAGACGGCATCGGCGAGGTCGTAGTTGGCGAGATACGGCTCGTAGCGCTCGAGTGTCGGGGCGAGCGGCGGTGCCGCGGCGTCGAGGTTGACGAACACGAAGCCCTGCCACTCCTCGACCTGCAGCCGGGGGAGGCCCCAGTCGGACTTCTCGAATGCCGCGGTGCGCTCCATGGCCGGGGCGCCGAGGAGCCGGCCGTCGAGGGCGTAGGTCCAGTGGTGGTAGGGGCACTTGAGGGTCGTCGCGTTGCCGGTTCCGTCACACACCTGCATCGCTCGGTGGCGGCACACCGCGGAGAGGGCGTTGACGGTGCCGGTCTTGTCGCGGGCAACGATGATCGGTTCGTTGCCGAGCGTCGTGGTGAACCAGTCACCGCGGTTGGGTATCCGCGCCGATCGACCGACGCACAGCCACTCGTGGGCGAACACGGCGTCGAGCTCGAACTGCAGCACCTCCGCCGAGGTGTACAGCACGGGTGGAAGTGTGGAGGCCTTGGCGACGTCGGTGACCGAATCGTCGAGGCTGGCCAGCAGGGCGTCGTCGAGCACGGTCATTCGGTGAGCTCCCTTCGCCTTCCAATGATGGCGGACGCGAGGCGTCGACAGCGAGCGCGACGTTTGGGCCACGACCTACGACGACGGTTGTCGTAGGTCGTGACCCAGAGTCCGTTCACTGACGAAGCTGGTACTTCTTGATCTTGCCGACGCTCGTGCGTGGCAGTTCGTCGACGAAGCGGTAGGCGCCGGGTCGTTTGGCTTTGGCGAGGCGCGCCGCGCACCACGCCTCCAGCTCGCGGCGTAGTTCGTCGGGCGTGTCGGCACCCGGAGCCGGAACGATCACGGCGACGGGGACCTCGTCACGGATCGGATCCGGTTCGCCGACCACGGCGACGTCGGCGACCAGTGGGTGCGTGGCGAGGACCTGTTCGACCTCGACGACGGACACGTTCTCGCCGGCGACCTTGAGGATGTCCGAGTGGCGACCGTCGAAGACGAAGCGGCCGTGCTCGTCGCGGTGGGCGCGGTCGCCGGTGCGGAACCAGCCGTCGCGGAACGAGGCCGCGGTCGTGACGGGATCGTCGAGGTAGCCGGCGAACAGCGTGACGCCCGGTTCGCCACCGACGACGATCTCGCCGTCGTCGAGATCGACCCGGCACCCTGGTGTGACGTAGCCCATCGTGTCGCAGGCGGCCGTGTCGCGCTCATCGGTGAGCACGGCCGGGATCGTCTCGGTCATCCCATACAGCTGGCGCGGGCGGCAACCGAGCCAACTGGCGATCGTGTCGTACTGCGCCGGCGTCAGGTTCTGGGCGTACCAACAGTGGCGCAGTCGCAACGGGGGGAGGTCAGGCGCGGCCGGCCCACCGCGGGCCAGGATCATGCGGATCGGCCCGGCGAACAGACTGGCACACGTCGCCCCGTGGCGGGCGGCCTGGTCGACGAAGCGGCTCGCCGAGAACGTCGGCATCAGCGCCACGCTGGCGCCGGCGGCTATCGCCGCGGCGAACGAGTAGTACTGGGCGTTGGCGTGGAACAGCGGCAGGACGACGAGGTAACAGTCGTCGGCGGCAAGGTCACACGCCGCAGCCATCGTCGCCCCGGCGAAGGCGTAGTTGGCCTGGGTGATCTCGACGCCCTTCGGCCGCCCGGTCGTCCCACTGGTGAACATGACAGCCGCCCGGTCGCCCAACGCTGGACGGGGGCGAGAACGCGGACTGCCCCGCGTGAGCCAATCGAACGAGACGTCGGACTCGTCGATCTCGATGACCGTCGTGGGGAGGCTGCCGGCGTTGCGATAGGTCTCGGCGCGCTCGGCGGCGCAGAATCCGACGACCGGCGACGTACGGACGAGGTGCTCGCCCAGCTCGGGCGTGGTGGCCATCGGATCGGAAGGCACGATCCAGGCCCCGAGGCGCACGGCGGCGAGCCACACGGCGACGAATGCCGGCGAGTTGGTCAACGCCAGGTGCACGGAACTGCCGTCGCCGACGCCGGCCGCGGCGAGTCGGTTGGCCGCCCCCTCGATGACGCGATCGAACTCCTCGTACGTCCACTCGTTGACCGCACCGTGAGTGTTCTCGAAGCGCAGGAACAGAGCGCGTGGGCCGGCCTCCACGGCGGCCCGCCACATCGCGTCGAACGTCACCGGTCGCCAGCCCTCCGTCCGGTAGTCCGCAGTCACGCGCCCAACGCTAGGAGCGGTTGAACACCGGGCCATCGCCTCGTTCGGGGCGCCATTGCTGACGAACATCGCAGGCAACGGCACCCAGATTCGAATCCCGACTCACTGGCGCCGGCTGATCGGGACGCGGCGACGCCGCGCGCCGCCCCGCGGCTGGCAGGGACCTCCTTGATCATGACGCAGTTGCCCTGTCCCTTTGGTCGCTGGTAGGTGAACCCGAGCTGTTCGTACATCGTCCGGGTGGCGTTGTAGAGAAACGACGCCGACGTCTTCTTGCCGGGCGGGAGATCGTGCGGGTAGGCCTCGACGAGCCCGCCGCCGGCGATGCCGATCAGCTCCAGGGCGCCAAGCACGGCTGTCGCCGCTACTCCGTGGCGGCGGTACCGCCGGTCGACGAACAGACAGGTGATGCGAAAATCGGGGCGCCGTACGAGGCCCTGCTCCCATTGCTTGCGGTGGTGGATGTTCGGCAGCTCCTCGACCGTTCCGAACTGGCACCACGCAACCGCGACGTCGCCGTCGAACACCAGCGCCGCGTGGGCCCGGCCCTGTTCGACGAGCCGCTGCTTGTACGCCTGGTTGCCGACCTGGGTGCGTTCCGAATCGTCGATGCCGCGGTGGAAATAGGTGCACCAGCAGCCACCCCACACGCCGTTGTGCCGTCCGGCGAGGTCGGCGAAGGCATCCCACGTCTGCGGCCCGAGCGCCTCGATCCGGTAGCCGTGCGGGTTCTCGGTGGCGGTCATGCTGTGGACAGTAGGCGGGGCCCGTGGTCCGGGCGGTTCGGAGGCGACAACCGGTCACTACTGACCGATCTGCGGCACCAGAATCCCGAGCGGGCCTAGATGAACAGCAGGGCGGGGGTCTCGAGGAGTGCCTTGATCCGCTGCACGAACAGGGCGGCGTCCCAGCCATCGATCACACGGTGGTCGAACGACGACGACAGGTTCATCACCTGTCGGGGGAGCCAGGCGCCATCGGCGAACACTGCCCGGGTCACGATCTTGTTGACGCCGATGATGGCGACCTCCGGGTAGTTGACCACCGGGGTCGTGACGACTCCACCGAGGGCGCCGAGCGACGTGATCGTGATCGTCGATCCGTGCAGCTCCTCCAACGCCACCGTGCCGTCGCGCGCCGCCTCCGCCAGGCGGGCGACTTCGGCACTCAACGCCCACAGGTCGTGGCCCTCGGCGTGGTCGACGACGGGCACCATCAGACCCTTGTCGGTCTGCGTGGCGATACCGAGATGCACGGCGCGGTGGCGCTCGACGACTCCGTCGTCATCCTTGAACCGGGCGTTCATCTGCGGGAACTCGCCAACTGCAACGATGACGGCGCGGGCCAACAGGGGGAGCAGCGTGAGTCGCGGGCGGGTGTTCTCGTGCTGGCGGTTGAGCTCCGATCGCAACCGTTCGACGTCCGTGACATCGACCTCTTCGACGTACGTGAAGTGGGCGACTCGGCGCGTCGACTCCTGCATCCGCTGAGCGATGTTGCGGCGCAGGCCGACGATCTTGACCGCCTCGACGTCGTCGCCGCCGGCCAACGGGGTGGCGACGTCTGCGTCTGGCACGGTCGGGCGCTCGGCGAGCAGGCGGTCGAGATCGCCGTGGACGATCCGGCCATCGGGACCTGAACCGGCGACCACCGCCAGATCGACGCCGAGGTCGGCGGCGCGGCGGCGCACCGCCGGTGCGGCGAGCGCGACGCCGTGGCGCGGTGCGGACGTGTCGGGCAGCGTCGGCTGGTCGCCGGGCACCACTACCGGGGAAGCCGGTGCGACCTCCGCAGCAGTCGGGTCGTCCTGCTCGTCGGCGGGCTCACTCTGCGGGGAGTCGGCGACCTTCTCGCCGTCGGTTTCGATCCACACGAGCTCGGAACCAGTTGCCACCACGTCGCCGGCCTCAGCCCCGAGCCGGGTGATCGTCCCGCTGACCGGCGATGGCAACTCGACCGTGGCCTTGTCCGTCATCACGTCGGCGATCGGCTGGTCCTCGGTGACCACGTCGCCGACCGCGACATGCCATTCGACGAGCTCGGCTTCGGCGACACCCTCACCGACATCGGGAAGCTTGACGACGTACGTCCCCACCGTCAGGCGTCCATCACCCGCTTGAAGGCGGAGCCGACGCGAGCGGGGCCGGGGAAGTAGTCCCACTCCTGAGCGTGGGGGTACGGCGTGTCCCATCCCGTCACCCGCTCGATCGGCGCCTCCAACGAGTAGAAGCAGCGCTCCTGCACCTGGGCCGACAGCTCGGCCCCGAGGCCGCTCGTACGCGTCGCCTCGTGGACGATGACGCACCGGCCGGTCTTGCCCACCGACGCCGCGATCGTGTCGGTGTCCAGCGGGAGCAGCGTGCGCAAGTCGACGATCTCGGCGTCGACGCCGGTCTCGTCGGCGGCCGCTTCGGCGACGTGGACCATGGTGCCGTAGGCGAGCACGGTGAGGTCCTCGCCCGACCGGCGCACGACGGCGCAGCCGAGGGGCACCGAGTAGTGATCGTCGGGAACGTCGCCCAGCGGGTGGCCCGACCACGCCACGACCGGACGCTCGTGGTGGCCGTCGAACGGGCCGTTGTAGATCCGCTTCGGCTCGAGGAAGATCACCGGGTCGTCGTCCTCGATCGCGGCGATCAGCAGACCCTTGGCGTCGTAGGGGTTCGATGGCATCACCGTCTTCAGCCCGCAGACGTGGGTGAACAGGCTCTCCGGACTCTGACTGTGGGTCTGCCCACCGTGGATCCCGCCGCCGCACGGCATGCGCACGACCAGAGGGGCGGTGAACTCCGCCCCGGACCGGTAACGCAGGCGGGCCGCTTCCGAGATCAGCTGGTCGAGCGCCGGATAGACGTAGTCGGCGAACTGGATCTCGACGACTGGGCGTAGCCCATAGGCGCACATTCCCAACGCCGTGCCGATGATCCCACCCTCGGCGATCGGGGCGTCGAACACCCGGTGGGTGCCGTACTTCGCCTGCAGCCCGTCGGTGCAGCGGAACACACCGCCGAAGTAACCGACATCCTCGCCGAAGATCACCACGTCGTCGTCGCGCTCGAGCATCACGTCCATCGCCGACCGGAGGGCGACGTTCATCGGCATCGAGGTCATCGGGGCACCATCCGACCGTTGCGAGCGAGCGAGCGCCAGCGAGTGAGCGGCCATCCGCGGCCTGCGTGGCCGGGGAACGGCATGGTGGTCACCGCCGCACCATCCGACCGTTGCGAGCGAGCGAGCGCCAGCGAGTGAGCGGCCATCCGCGGCCTGCGTGGCCGGGGAACGGCATGGTGGTCACCGCCGCACCATCCGACCGTTGCGAGCGAGCGAGCGCCAGCGAGTGAGCGGCCATCCGCGGCCTGCGTGGCCGGGGAACGCAATGAACGTCACGTTCACCACCCGCTCTCGAGTTGGCGCTGCTGTTCGACGAGGTGCGGTGGCATCGTCGCGAACACGTCCTCGAAGATGCTCCTGGCGCTGGGGAGGTGGCCGTCGAGCAGCGTGCCGGCGCCCTCGGCCTCCTTGGCCGCGGCACGCACCCGCTCGGCGGCGTCGGAGCGCAGCCGAGCGCCATCGTCCGCCGACCACTCGCCGCGCACGGTGAGGTGCCGCTCGAGACGCTCGATCGGATCGCCGAGCGGCCATGCCTTCCACTCGTCGGCCGGTCGGTAGCGCGACGGGTCGTCGGAGGTCGAGTGGGCGGCGACCCGGTACGTGACCCACTCGATGAGCGTCGGCCCGTGGTTGCGCCGGGCGCGCTTACGCGCCCAACGCGTGGCCGCCACGACGGCGAGGTAGTCGTTGCCGTCGACACGAAGTGCCGGGATGCCGTAGCCGATCGCCCGCTCGGCGAACGTCGACCTGGCGCCGCCGGCGATGGCCTGGAACGACGAGATCGCCCACTGGTTGTTGACCACGTTGAGGATCACCGGTGCCTGGAACGTCGTCGCGAACGTCAAGGCGTGGTGGAAGTCGGCTTCGGCGGTCGAGCCCTCGCCGATCATCGCCGAGGCGACCGCCGTGTCGCCCTTGATCGCCGAGGCCATCGCCCAGCCGACGGCTTGCGGGTACTGGGTCCCGAGGTTGCCGGAGATCGTGAAGAACCCGGCATCGCGAGCCGAGTACATCACGGGCAGCTGACGGCCGTGCAGGCGGTCACGCTCGTTGGAGTAGATCTGGCACATCATGTCGACGAGTGACCACTGCCGGGCAATCAACCAGCCCTGCTGCCGGTAGGTCGGAAAGAACATGTCACGGTCACCCAGCTCCAGCGCCTGGCCGACGGCGATCGCCTCCTCACCAGTGCAGGAGATGTAGAACGACGTCTTGCCCTGACGCTGGGCGCGCAGCATCCGTTCGTCGTACAGCCGGGTGGTCACCATCGCGTCGAGTGCTGCGCGCAGCGCGTCGAGGTCGACGTGCGGCGCCCATGGTCCGACGGCGTTGCCGTCCTCGTCGAGGACGCGAATCAGCGAGCGGGCGAGGTCATGGATCCTCGCCGGTTCGACGTCGATGTCCGGGCGATCAACCGCCCCGGCGGCTGGGACGTCGAGGTACGAGAAGTCGGCGGCATCGCCTGGCCGTGCCGACGGCTCCGGCACGTTGAACACGAGTGCCTCGGGCATGACATGAGTCAATGTACCCACCACCACCGATGGGGTAGCGCAATATACCCCCAGGGGGTATCGTGAAGGCGTGCACCACGCTCCGCATCGCGATCATGCCGGTCCCGACGAGCATGCCGACCACGACCCGCAGACGTTCCGCCGCCGCTTCTGGATCAGCCTGCTGCTGACCATCCCTCTCGTCGTCACGAGCGAGATGGTGATGGGCTGGTTCAACTACTCCATCGACTTCCCGGGCGTGTCGTGGCTCGGGCCGGTCCTCGGCTCAACCGTGTTCTGGTGGGGCGGCTGGCCGTTCCTTGCCGGCGGCGTTGCCGAGATCCGCCGCCACCAGCCGGGGATGATGCTGCTCATCTCGATGGCGATCACCGTCGCCTACGCGGCATCGATGGCCACCAGCCTGGACTGGCTCGACCTCGAGTTCTGGTGGGAGCTGGCCTTGCTCGTCACGATCATGCTGCTCGGCCACTGGCAGGAGATGAAGGCGATCGGCCAGGCCCGCGGCGCCGTCGCGGTCCTCGCCGAGTTGCTCCCCGACGACGCCGAACTGGTCGAGGGCGACGACGTCCGCCACGTCGCCCTCGACGCGCTGGCAGTCGATGACATCGTCCTCGTGCGGGCTGGCGGCCGAGTACCCGCCGACGGCGTCATCGAAGAGGGCGCCGCCGAACTGGACGAGTCGATGATCACCGGGGAGTCGCGACCCGTCGCCAAGTCGGCGGGAGATCGCGTCGTCGCCGGCACGGTCTCGACGAACTCGTCGTTGCGGGTTCGGGTGGTCGCCGTCGGCGATGACACGGCGTTGGCGGGGATCCAGCGCCTCGTCGCCGACGCCCAGGCCAGCCGCAGCCGCGCCCAGGTGCTCGCCGATCGCTTCGCGGCGATCCTGTTCTACGTGGCCACCGCGGCGGCTGCCGTGACGTTCTTGGCCTGGCTGCTCGCCGGGAGCGTCGACGACGCCGTCGTGCGGTCGGTGACCGTGCTGGTGATCGCCTGCCCCCATGCCCTCGGATTGGCGATCCCGTTGGTCATCGCCCTGTCCACGGCAGTGTCGGCGAGGTCAGGGATTCTCGTCAAGGACCGTCTGGCACTGGAGCGGATGCGTCTCGTCGAGACCGTGCTGTTCGACAAGACCGGCACGCTCACCGAAGGGGCGCCCGTGGTCACCGGCGTCATCGCCAGCAAACCGCTCGATGCCGACGAGATGCTGCGCATCGCAGCCGCCGTCGAATCCGACAGCGAGCATCCGTTCGCCAGGGCGATCGTCACCGCCGGGCGGGCCCGGGGCACGGTTCCTCGTGCCTCGGAGTTCCGGGCGCTCACCGGCCGCGGTGTGGAGGCGACGGTCGACGGCACGCGGTACGCCGTGGGCGGACCAGCACTGCTTCGCGAGTGGCAGATCACCGTCCCCGACTCCCTGGGCACCGACGTCGACTCGTGGAAGGACCGCGGCGCGGCGGTACTCCACCTCATCCGCAGCAACGAGGTCGTTGCCACCGTCGCCCTCGAGGACGCCGTCCGCCCCGAGGCCGGCGCGGCGGTCGAGGCGCTGAGCCAGCTGGGAATCGACGTGGCGATGATCACCGGCGACGCCCGCCAGGTCGCCGACAGAGTCGGCCGTGAACTGGGCATCGACGAGGTCTTCGCCGAGGTCCTTCCGGAGGACAAGGACCGGGCGGTCGTCGAGTTGCAGGAACGAGGTCGGCGCGTTGCGATGGTGGGCGACGGCGTCAACGATGCTCCCGCGCTCGCTCGTGCCGACGTCGGCTTGGCGATCGGCGCCGGCACCGACGTGGCCATCGAGTCGGCCGGCGTGATCCTCGCCGCGAGCGACCCGCGAGCGGTCGCCGGGGTCGTCCGTCTGTCCCGGGCGAGCTACCGCAAGATGGTTCAGAACCTGGCGTGGGCGGCGGGCTACAACATCGTCGCCATCCCCCTGGCGGCCGGCGCCTTTGCCTGGGCGGGGATCACGCTGTCACCCGCCGTCGGGGCCATCCTGATGAGCCTGTCGACGATCGTTGTGGCCCTCAACGCCCAGCTGCTCCGGCGCCTGCAATTGACACCGTCGGCCGCGACCTAGCCCGGCCAGCTACGCTGCCGCCGCTGTGGACCCTGACCTCGCCGCCGAGGTACGGGCACTTCGGTGGTATCACTCGATCCCGCTGCCCGGGGGGATCGTCACACCCGGAGTGCAGGACTCGCCACGCGTCGCACCGCGTCTCCAACTCCCGGACTTGACGGGGAAGTCGGTGCTCGACATCGGGGCCTTCGATGGCTTCTTCTCGTTCTACAGCGCCCAGCGTGGTGCCGACCGCGTGTTGGCGACGGATTGCCACGCGTGGAGCGACCCGGAGTGGGGGTCGCGCAGCTTCCAGTTGGCCCGCCGCGCCCTCGGCCTCGAAGGCCGCGTCGAGGACAAGTACGTGAACGTCATGGACCTCAGCCCGCAGACCGTCGGGGGGACGTTCGACGTCGTGCTCTTCCTCGGTGTGCTCTACCACCTCCGTGATCCGGTCACCGCGCTGGAGCGGGCGGCGAGCGTCTGCGACGAGCTACTCGTGTTGGAGACCGAGAGCGCCCTCAACTGGGTGCCCTACGCGGCGAGCCGGGTGTACGTCGACGGCGACCTGAACGACGACGATTCCAACTGGTACGCGTACAACGCGACGGCGTTGACGCGCCTGCTGCGCCGAGTCGGATTCACCCGCGTGTCAGTCGTCTATCGGACACCGCTGGCTCGTCGCGCCGGCCGGGCCAGCCGCGCGCTCTGGAAACAGAGGACGGTGGCCAGCCTCGCCGCCTTCAAGTCGCAGCGCGTCGTGATCCACGCCCGGCGCTAGCCGTCGGCGTTGCCGTTCGGGGCTCCGTACCCCCCACCACCGGGTAGGTCGAGGCGCACGGTGTCGTCGGGTTGCAGCGTGAAGCGGGCCTGTGTCGTCACGTCGACGCCATTGACGCTGAACCTGCCCGGCGCGCCGGCGTGGCCTCCGAAGATGCCCTCCGGTGGAGTTGCCAACCTGCTCGTCACGGCGTTGAGCTGCCAGGGGCGGGAGGTGTCGACCGTGAACTCGATGGTCTGGCCGAGCCCGCCGGTCTGCGCCCCAGCCCCGCCTGATCCAGGGCGCAGGGCCTTGGTGAGGAAGCGGATCGGGGCCGACGCTTCGACGACCTCGATCGGGACGGCGGCGACCCCGGTGGGATACGAGCAGGCGTCGAGACCGGGTTTGGCGGCCCGGGCGCCGACGCCGCCGGCGTACGTGAACATCGCCGTGATGAACGGCGAGCCATCGTCGTGATGCCCGTTGACCTGCATGGTCCACACCGCTCCGGAGCCTTCGGCCATCGAGCGCTCCGGGCGAACCTGGGCCAGCGCCTTGAGCAGGGCGTTGGGCAGGAACATGCCGACGACATGGCGGGCGGTGCACGGCTGTGGGGAGATGGCGTTGACGATCGTGCCCGGCGGGGCGATCACCTTGATCGGCTCGAGGCTCCCATGGTTGTTGGGGATCTCCGGGTTGAGCACGGAACGCACCGTGAAGGTCGTGTAGGCGTGGGTGTAGTTCTTGACGACGTTGATGCCCCACGGGCTGGCGTCGGAGCTACCGGTGTAGTCGACGGTGATCTCGCCGGCCTCGGAGTCGACGGTGAGCGCACACACGATGTCGATGCGGCTGCCGTCGGCGAGGTCGAGCACGGCGGACGCTCGATAGGTGCCGCCGGGTAGCTCGCCGATGCCCGCCTGCGTGGCGGCGCGCGAACGATCGATGATCTCGTCGGCCAGCGCCTCGATGTCGTCGAGGCCGTGCTGGTCGCACAGCGCCCCGAGGCGCTGCGCGCCCACCTCGGCGGACGCCATCTGGGCGTGCAGATCACCGGCCATGTGGTCGGGCTGGCGGACGTTGGAGAGGATGAACCGCCACACGTCGTCATTGCGCTGGCCCTCGCGCATCAGCTTGACGATGGGAATCCACAACCCCTCCTCGAACACGTCACGGCCTCCCGCTCCGATGCCGTAGCCACCGACGTCGGTGTGGTGGATCGTCGAGCCGAACACGGCGATCGGGCGGTCATTGCGCCAGACCGGGACGAGCACCGTGACGTCGAGTAGCTGGCCGGCCGTGCGGTACGGGTCGTTGGTGATCAACACGTCGCCGGGAGCGAGTGCGTCGAGGGGATATTCGTCGAGGATCGTGCGTACGGCCATCGCCAGCGAGTTGATGTGGCCGGGGGTGCCGGTGACCGCTTGGGCGACCATCCGGCCGCGCCGGTCGAACACCGCGTTGGCGAGGTCCCCGGCTTCGCGGACGATCGGGCTGAACGCCGACCGTTGCAGGGCCTTGGCCTGCTCGTTGACCGTGGCGATGAGGCTCTGCCAGAGGATCTCCAACTCCACCGGGTCGAACGACCCCCCGCGATGAGCGATGACAGCTCTCTGGCCGCTCATCGCTCACCACGCCGGGCGATCAGGCTGCCGTCGTCGGCCACGATGACGGACCAACCGGGCCGGATCACGGCTGTCGTCTCCCGTTCCTCGATGATCGCCGGTCCGTCGAACGTCGCCCCGGCGCCGAGGTCGTGACGGTGGTAGACCGCCGTGTCGACCGCGTCGCGGTTGCGTTCGAACACGACCGGGCGACGCGTGAACGGCTCGGCCCCGGAGCCGGTGGCGCCGAGTGCTGGCTCGACGTGGCCGGTGTCGGCGGTGATCGACAACCGCCAGGTGACCACCTCGACGGCGACGTCGGGGATCGTCATCCCGAAGATCTGCCGGTACTCGTTCTCGAAGGCGGTCGTGACGGCGGCGTCGGTGGCCGGCCAGTCCGGTCCTTCGCCGATCCAGCAGGTGACCTCGTTGCCCTGGCCGGCGTAGCGGGCGTCGAGGCCGTAACGGAAGCGCACGGCGTCGGACGACGCTCCGGCTGCGGCGAGGACGCGGCGTCCCTCGTTGCGCAGCTCATCGAGCATTGCATCGCGCTCGACGGCGTCGATCGCGTCGAGGCGGCGCGGCATCGAGCGGGCGAGGTCGATGCGAACCGGTGAGACCAGTGTCCCGAAGGCCGACAGGACACTGGCGTTGACCGGGAAGACGACCCGGTCGGAGTCGAGCAGTTCGGCGACGCCGCAGGCGTGGACTGGCCCGGCGCCGCCGAACGCCAGCATGGCGACGCCGCGCAGGTCGACCCCGTGCTCAACGGCGTGCATCCGCGCCGCGGCGGCCATGTTCTGGTTGACGATCTCGTGGATGCCGGCAGCCGTTTGCACGGTGGGCAGGCCGAGTCGATCGCCGACAGTTCCCACTGCCGTCTCCGCAGCCGTTCCGTCGAGGGGCATGTCGCCGCCGAGGAAGGCGGCCGGATCGAGCAATCCGAGCACGACGTCGGCATCGGTGACCGCCGGTTGTGTGCCGCCACGGCCGTATGCGGCCGGACCCGGCTCGGCGCCCGACGACTCCGGTCCGACCTTCAGCAATCCGAATTGGTCGGTGTGGGCGATCGACCCGCCACCGGCGCCGATCTCGACGAGGTCGATGGAGGGAACCGACACCGGGAACCCGGAGCCCTTCTTGAAGCGATAGATGCGGGCGACCTCGAACGATGTCGTCAGCGTCGGCTCGCCGTGTTCGACCAGGCAGGCCTTGGCAGTGGTCCCGCCCATGTCGAAGCACAACAGGCGATCGTAAACACCGGTCGGCTCGCCTCCTCCGAGGCGCTTGGCGAACCAGCTGCCGGCAAGCGCGCCAGCCGCTGGACCGGACTCGACGAGACGGATCGGGGCCCGGGCGGCGTCATCGGCGGACACCACCCCACCGTTGGACAGCATCATCAGCACAGCGCCGCCGAAGCCCTCGGCGGACAGCCACTTCTGCAGCTCGTCGAGATACGGACCGATGACTGGCATCGTCGCCGCGTTGCACGCCGTCGTCACGGTGCGCGGGTACTCGCGCAGCTGCGGTGACACCTCGGCGGAGATGCACACGGGCACGGTGAGCTCGCTGCGCAGATGGTCGGCGATCCGCTGTTCGTTGGCCGCGTTGACGTAGGAGTTGAGCAGGCAGATGCCGACCGCCTCGACCTCGGCTTCACGGAGGACGGCCGTCAGGGCCGCGAGGTCGCCATCACTCGGCCGCTGATGGATCGCCCCGGTCGCCAACACTCGTTCGGCGATCTCGAACGTCAGGTCGCGGGGGATCGGCGGCGCCGGGAACTCGATCTGCAGGTCGTACATGTCATAGCGATGCTCGTCGCGGATCAGCAACGTGTCGCCGAAGCCCTGTGTGGTCACCAAGCCGGCGCGCCCCGCCTTGCCTTCGATCAACGCGTTGGTGATCAGCGTCGTGGCGTGGACGATCGGTGCGGTGATCTCCGAGGGGCGGACGCCGGCGTGGCGGAGCAACTGGGTGACTCCCTGACGCACACCGTCGAGCGGGTTGGACGGCGTCGTGAGCACCTTCTCGACGACCACCGTGCCGGAGTCGGCGTCGAGCAGCACGACGTCGGTGAACGTGCCGCCGATGTCGACCGCCAGGCGCAGGTCGCGCATCACAGGTCGGCGCACGGTGGCGCGAAGACGTCGAGGATCCAGCACTCGCCGTACTCGTCGTCGCCGATGAACACGGAGTCGCCGTGCCAGACGTCGGCCGGGGCGAGGTACACGTCGCCTTCGTTGAGGACCGTGCGACGATCGTCGTCAGGATCGCCGATGCGGAAGTCGAGCGCGCCACGCACGACGATGCCGAGCTGCTCGTTGTCGGGATGGTGGTGCAGGAACGACCCGGACGACCCGCCGGTGATCCGCCAGAACCACAGCTGCAGGCGATCCCCCGTGATCACTCGCCGGCGGAAGCCGGGGCGATCGGTCTCGGCGAAGGCCGCCTCGTCGAAGAAGTGGCAGTACTCGTTGGCCAGATTCATCGCCCGCCGAACCTCTCCACCTCGCGCTCGAGATCGAGCGGGCGGACGATTGCTTCGTGTTCCTCGTCGCCCCACTCTGCCGACGGAACGAGATACATCACCTCGAACTCGAGGCCGTCCGGGTCAACGGCATACAAGCTCTTGTTGGCCCCGTGATCGGACGCCCCGACGAGCGCCCCAGCCTCCTGGAGGCGCTGGCGAGTCGTCGCCAGCTCCTCGATCGTCGCCACCTGCCAGGCGAGGTGGTAGAGGCCGACACTCGTCCGTCCGGCCGTCGACGGCGCGGCGTCGGCGCCGATCGAGAAGAAGGCGATGTCGTGATGGTTCTCCGAGGCCGGGGCGCGCATGAACGCGAAGCGCCCGTCGTCATCGCCGACGACCGTCGTGAAGCCGAGGACGTCGGCGTAGAAGCGCTGCTGGGCGCGAGCGTCGCGCACGTACAGGACGGCGTGGTTCATGCCGGTGATCATCGGGTTGCTCCTTACACGAGGCGATCGACGATGCCACGTTCGACGGCATCGAGGTGGCGGGCGCCTTGGCGGACCGCGTCGTCGGCGTCCCCTTCGGCGATCGCCGCGGCGATCGCGGCGTGGTGGCGGGCCGAGGCGTCGACGATGCGGCGCACCTCGGCGCGGTTGCGTGTCGAGGTCAACAGGCGGTCGAACTCGTCGGATTCGAAGAGCCGGGCGAGCACCTTGCTGTACACCTCGACGAGCAGCGGGTTGCCGCACGCCCGGGCGATGGTGGCATGGAAGCGGCGGTCGAGGCGGCGGAACTCGGCGAGACCGATGCCTGTCCGGAAGCGCTGGGCGACCTCGGCGATCTCGGCGCGGGCGACGTCGTCGGCGCGATCGGCGGCGAACCGAATGATCGGCAGCTCCAAGGTGCGGCGGGTCTCGAAGAGCTGGCGGACGAAGCTCTTGGGGTCGCTGTCGAGATCGGTGAGCGTGACATCCGGCAGTTGCTCGGCGACGAACGAGCGGTTGCCGCGACGTTCGATGATGCCCAGCGAGACGAGACCCTGGATCGCCTCGCGCACCGACGTGCGCGCCACCCGGAACTGCTCGGACAGGGCTCGCTCGGACGGGATGCGGGCTCCCGGTTCGAGCTCACCGGTGGAGATGCGCTGCAGGAGCTGCTCGCGGATCCGCCCGCTGAGCGTCTCGCGGCCGATCGGCTCGAACATCATCGTCGACTCGACGGCGGACACCGCGGCGATGGTATCGGCCGGTCGATGGTCCGATGGTCTTGCGGGCTGATGGTCTGACCATCGGACCGAACTGGCTGCGGTTGCTAGGTTGCGGGGCGTGGGATATCCGAACACCCTGATCTTCGTCGATTTTCCGTCGACCGACCCGGAGGCCGCCGCGGAGTTCTACGCCGCCGTGTTCGGCTGGGAGGTCGAACCGCGGCCGGCGGGCTCGTTCCACCGCATCGTGCCGGGCGGCAAGTTCCTGCTCGACGACGGCAGTGAGGGCCCGACGGGGAACCTGCACATGGGCATCTTCAACACCGCCAACGCCCGCCCGCACCCGGACCCCGATGGCGTCGACCCGCGTGATGTGTCGCGGGACGGGCGGGCGACCCGGACGTGGATCCTGGTCAGCGACGACGACTCGATCGATCGGATCCTCGGAGACGCCGAGGCACGGGGCGCGACGGTGCTGTGGCGCGACCATTTCTGGGCGGAGTTCAACGGGTTCAACGCGGCGTTCCTCGATCCCTGGGGCAACACGTTCGTGCTGTGGGTGAAGGGCGGCGACGACCCGCAGATCGGCGAAGGACAGACTCGTGAGTGATCCGCGCGCCGCCGTGCACGAGCTGCGCCCGGCCTCTCCGACATGGACCCATGTCGCCCTGCGGGTGGCCGACATCGACGCATCGATCACCTGGTACGAGCAGTTCACGCCACTGCGCCTGCTCGAGAAGCGCCAGGACGACCTCGGGTTCGGCGCCTGGCTCGGTCAGCCGGAGTCGGTCGAGCGGCCGTTCATCCTCGTCCTCGCCCAGTTCCTGCCGGCGACCGACCCGTTCAAGGCGTACCCCCAAGAGGTCTTGGCCCCGTTCGCCCACCTCGGGATCGAGCTGCCCACCCGCGAGGCCCTCGACGAGGCGGCCCGGGGCGCCGAAGCGGCGGGCTGTCTGGCGATGGCCCCCCAGCAGCTGCCGCCACCGATCGGTTACGTCTGCATGCTGCGCGATCCCGACGGCAACATGATCGAGTTCTCCTTCGATCAGGGCGTGTACGCCACGGCCCGGGCAATCTGGGGGAGATGAACCCGGAGGACGTCATCCGCTCGTACCTCGCGGCGTTCGCCGGTGGAGACTCCGAAGCGATTGCCGCCCACGTCGCCCCCGAGTTCGTCAACGAGCACGCCAGCGCCCTCGGTCGCGGCTCGGTGGGCGCCGACGACTATCGATCGCGGCTGCCGACGTTCCTCGCCTCGTTGCCCGGCCTGCGCTACGACGTCGAGTCCGTGATCGCCGCTGGCCACCGCGTCGCCGTTCAGTACCGCCTCACGGCGACCAGCGATGGCCACCCCATCGACGTCCGTGGCGCAATGGTGCTCGATGTCCACGACGGCCTGATCACCCGGCGCACCGACTACTGGGACTCCCTCACCTTCCTCCGCCAGACCGACGCCACCTGACCCGTTCTGGGCGGCCTTCGGTTCGTTGGTCGATATCCGGACGCCAACGTCATCACAGCGACCAAACAACGCCGGCCGTTTCCGATTCGTCCGCGGCGCGACGCCCAGGGGAGGCGTGGAGCACACCTTGCCCCGTGGCGTCCTTGATCGACCGCCAGCGCTGCGCCTGTTCGCCAGCCAGTTCGGCGTGGCCACGGTGCGCCAACTCGTCGAACTGGGCATTTCTGAGCGAGCGATCGGCCGAGCGAAGCAGCGCGGCGTGCTCGCCGTCGTGCTGCCGGGGGTCATCGAGCTGGCCGACTTCCCACCGACATTTCGCCAGCGAGCGATGGCCGCCCAGCTGTTCGGTGGCGTCGACAGCTTCCTCGACGGACCGACCGCCGGCCGTTGCTACGGGTTGCGCGGCATGCCGAAGCGGCCGATCGACCTGGTCATCGGCGCTCGACGGCGCGGTGCGTTGCCCGATTGGCTGCGAACGACGTGCAGCACGTGGATCGACCGCACAGAGGTCGTCGAACGTGAGGACGGGCTGCGGATCGCGACGCCGCCGAGGATGCTGCTCGGACTCGCCAGTCGGCTCAACGATGTCCAGTTCGAGCGGGCCGCCGAGGATGCCTGGCACCTGCAACTCGTGTCCCCGGTCCAGGCTGCCGAGTACCTGCAGCGTGTTGCCGCTCACGGGCGTCTTGGCGTCGACCGCATGCGCCGCTGGCTGGACACGGTCGCCAACCGGTCCCGCCCGGCGCAGAGCGGGCTGGAGATCAAGGTCGCCACGGCGGCGATAACGGCCGGGGTGCCGGCCCCCGTTCGCCAGCACCCGCTGATCCTCGCCAACGGTGCGCTCATTCACCTCGACCTCGCCTGGCCCGACGTCATGCTCGCGTTCGAACCCGGCCACTCGTGGTGGCACGGCGGGGATCTCGGCCAACGCGCCGACCAGCAGAGGCGGCGTGAGTGCGCCGCGGTCGGTTGGCAGGTCGAGTGCTACGACGAATCGGCGGCGACGAACCTGGCAGCGGTCGGCTCCGAGATCGCGGCGATCTATCACGAACGCCGTCGTCGGTTCCGCACGGCGTGACCTGTTGCCCGTTGTTTGGTCGCTGTGAGGACGTTGGCGTCCGGAAATCGACCAACGAACCGGAGGCCGCCCAGAACGGGTGGGTCAGGCGGGGGGGCCGAACTGGCGGTCGCCGGCGTCACCGAGGCCGGGGACGATGAAGGCGTGGTCGTTGAGGTGGTCGTCGACCGCGGCGGTGACGACGTGGACCGACAGCCCCGCCTGGCGGAGGCGGTCGATGCCCTCCGGCGCGCAGAGCGCGCACACCGCGGTGATCGGCTGCGGGGCACCGCGCTGCAGGAGTAGCTCGATCGTGTGGAGCAGCGACCCGCCGGTGGCGAGCATCGGATCGATGACGATCACCGGCCGGCCGGCGAGCGACTCGGGCAGCTTGTTGACGTAGGGCTTGGGAGCGAACGTCTCCTCGTCACGGCTGATCCCGACGAACCCGACGTCGGCGTCCGGCAACAGCTCCTGGGCGGCGTGCACGAAGCCGAGACCGGCGCGCAGGATCGGCACGACCACGGGCTGCACGGCGAGCCGTCGGGCCGGCGCCTCGGTCAGCGGCGTGGTGACCGTCGTGTCCACCGTCGGGAGGTCCTCCGTCGCCCGCACCAGCAGCAGGCTGCCGATGCGCTCGAGGTTCTGGCGGAAGAGGGCGTTCGGCGTCGAGACGTCGCGGATCCGGGCAAGAGCGTCGGCCACCACGGGGTGCTCGACAACGGTGACGGTGATGCTCACTGCGCTCCTAGTGCTTGTTCGGCGGTCAGCAGGGCGTAGTGCGGCTTGATCACGGCGTTGATCAGGCGCAGCCGCTCCGGGAACGAGGCGAAGGCGCTCTTCACGGTGTTGATCGTCATCCACTCGAGGTCGTCGAGGCCCCACCCGAACGCCGCCGAGAGTTTCTCGAACTCCTTGGACATCGACGTGTTGCTCATCAGCCGATTGTCGGTGTTGACCGTCACCCTGAACCGCAACCGCCGGAGCATCCCGATCGGGTGCTCGTCGATCGACGCGCACACGCCGGTGTTGACGTTCGACGTCGGGCACAGCTCGAGCGGGATGCGGGTGTCGCGGATGTACGCCGCCAAGCGACCGAGTTGCTCGGCGCCCGCTGGTCCCTTGATGTCGTCGACGATGCGCACACCGTGGCCGAGGCGCTCGGCACCGCACCACTGCACGGCTTCCCAGATGCTCGGCAGCCCGAAGGCTTCGCCGGCGTGGATCGTGGCGTGGAAGTTCTCGCGCATCACGTACTGGAAGGCGTCGAGGTGGCGGGTCGGCGGATAGCCGGCCTCGGCTCCGGCGATGTCGAAGCCGACCACGCCGGCGTCGCGGAAGCGCACCGCCAGCTCGGCGATCTCCAGGCTGCGGGCCGCGGTGCGCATGGCCGTGGCGATGGCATAGACCGTCAGCGGCGTCCCGGCCGACCCGCGGGCGAAGCCGTCGAGGATCGCCTGCATCACCTCGTCGAGCGTCAACCCCTCCTCGGTGCACAGCTCCGGCGCCATCCGCACCTCGGCGTAGACCACGCCGTCGGCCGCGAGGTCCTCGGCGCACTCGAAGGCGACCCGCTCGATGGCGTCGCGGTGCTGCATCACGCCGATCGTGTGGGCGAACGTCTCCAGATAGAGGACGAGGTCGTTGCGCTTGGCGCCGCGGTTGAACCACGTGGCCAACTCGCCGACATCGGTTGTCGGAAGATTGGTGTAGCCGTACTCGCTGGCCAGCTCGACGACCGTGGCCGGGCGCAGCCCGCCGTCGAGATGATCGTGGAGCAGGGCCTTCGGCGCCCGCACGCAGAGGTCCCGAGACAGCGCCGGCATCAGGTCGCGGCGATCCGCTGGAGTGAACGCAGCGGCATCGACGCCGGACGCTGCAGCCAGTTCGACGTCGGGTAGCGCGCCGCGCCCTCGATGCAGTGCAGGCTGTAGGCGTGGCGGCTCGTCGCCGAGCGGTTGACGTCACTCCAGTGGGGGAGCAGCCCGTCGAGTAGGACCAGCGTGCCTGCGGCCGCCTCGAGCGGCACCAGACCTGCGGGCGGTTCCGGCAACGGCGTGTCGTCGAGCGGCACGAACCTCGTGCCGTCGTCGTTCGTCGTCCCGGCCCGTTCGAAGCGCTGCCGCAGCGGACCGCGGTGCCCACCCGGCTGGACCCACAGGCACCCGTTCTCGAGCGTGGCGTCCTCGATGGCGAACCAGAAGCCGACGACGCTCAGCGGCTCGGTGTACAGGAATGTCGCGTCCTGGTGACAGCTCACCTCGCCACCGATGTGCGGCTGCTTGAAGATGTACATCGACTGGATGGCCAGCGGGTCGCCCATTCCGATGTCGGTGGCGACTTCGGCGAGGTCCGGCGTGTAGCTGAACGACTCGAAGACCGGATCGAGATCGTGCATCGCATGGCCGATCTTGTTGATGCTCAGCGTCTTGTCCTGGCTGAGCTCGCCGGACTCGTCGAAGGCGTCGGCCTCGAAGAAGCACCAGATCGACGAACCAGATTCGAGGAACTCCCGGTTGCTCGTGCGCTCCTGCTGATCGGTGGTGAACACGGTGCGCTCGGCCGTCGGCTCCCAGGCCTCGACGATCTCCACGGCCCGCTGCTTGAGCGCCGCGCACGCCTCATCAGACGCCACGCCTTCGACAACGAGGAAACCGTCCCGCCGGAAGCTCTCGACATCCGCGGGGCTCAGCACGACGCTCAATGTAGATGGCCTGGGTAGCGTCCGGGCCATGGAACGCGGCGAGCTCAGCGTGCTCGGGGCAACGGTGCGGCACGCCATCGATCACGTCGAGGTGTTCCCGGCGCCGGCGCACGTCACCGAGGTGCGCTTCACCACCGAGGAGCTGACTTCGGTCTGCCCGATCACCGGGCAGCCCGACATCTCGGCGGTGGAGATCGTCTACGTACCGGGCGAGTGGTGCGTCGAGAGCAAGAGCCTCAAGCTGTACCTCTGGGGCTTCCGCGACCGGCCGGTGTTCGCCGAGGCACTGGCCGCCGAGATCGCCGGGGAGATCTTCGACACCGCCCAGGCGAGGGCGGTCACCGTCACGCTCACCCAGCGCCCCCGCGGCGGCATCACGATCACCGCCACCGCAGCCCGCACGACGACCGATGGGTGAATAGGGGACCGTTCGGTCCCCAGAACACCCATCGGTTGGGAGGACGGCTACGTCTGCTGGCCCTTGAACCACGGCTCGCCGGCGGCCGCCGGCGGGCGCAGGGCCTGGCCACGCGACGAGACGACGACGAGGGTCACGACGTAGGGGAGCATCGGGACGAACTCGTCGGGGATCGCATCGAGGCGGAGGTACACGAACAGGGCCGCGACCGCGGCCATCGCCATGATCGCCGCCGACAGCCCGCCGAAGCGCACCGCGCCGACCACACCGGCCGTCGTGATCGCCATCCCCACGACGAGCCAGAGCAGGAAGACGGCGACGCTGCCGCCGAGCTCGTAGAAGAACGCCCGCAGCACGACGAACACGCCGAACGCCGACACACCGGCCGCGACGAACCTCATCGCCGATGCTCCCTTGGTGACGAAGGCGTAGATCGTTCCGGCGAACAGCAGCAAGGCGGCGGCGAGGAGCAGGGCGAGGACGAGGTCCTCAGGACTCAACCGCTGGGTGACCCCGTCGAAGAAGCCGAAGATCGACGCCCCGATGGCGACGCCGACGGGCCGCCAGTTGCCGACGACCAGCGTGGCGAGGCCGAGGAACCCCTTGCCGACGGTCATCCCCTGGCTGTAGCGACCGGCGGAGATGACCAGCATCGCCCCGCCGAGCCCGGCGAGGGCTCCGGAGATCGACGCTCCGAAGTACCGGTAGAGGTGGACGCGCACGCCGAGAGAGTCGGCTGCACTGGGGCGCTCGCCGGCCGATCGCAACCGCAGTCCGAACCGCGTGTGCCACAGCAGGAACACCGTGGCGGCGAACAGTCCGACCCCGACGAGCACGTCGTAGCGGACGCCCGCCGTGAGACCCTTGAGCATCCCGGCGACGTCGGAGACGGCGAACCAGTTCCACTCGTCGATGCGCCCGAGGACGTCGGGCGTTTCGCGGCCGAACAGCTGCCCACCCGACAGAAACGGCATCGTGAACTCGCCGATGTCCCCCGTGACCCCGGGCGAGTTCGTCAACGAACCGCCCTGTTCATCGACGAAGAGGACCGTGGACATGAATCGGGCGACGCCGGGGGCGAGGATGTTGATGGCGAAGCCGGCGACGATGTGGTTGACCCCGAACGTCGTGGTGACGATGGCCAGCAGCAGGCCGCCGCAGAACCCGCCAACGACCCCGCCGACCAGCGCGCCCCACGGTCCGAACTCCCAGCCCCACCAGCCACCGAACACGGTGCCGAGGATCATCATCCCCTCGAGCCCGATGTTCACCGTTCCGCTCCGTTCGGCGTAGAGGCCGCCGAGACCGCACATCGCGATCGGTGCTGCCGTCCGGATCGCGACGCTCATCGTCCCGCTCGACGTCAGGTCGCCGTTGTCGGTGATCGAGCGGGTGATCGACATCGCCAACATCGCCGCCAGCGCGCCCCACAGCCACAGCGGGCCCGGGACGTGCAACCCTGCACGAGCGGGAGGCGGAGCCGTCCAGCTGTTCGAGCAGTGCGTCGCCGTCATGCGACTGCTCCCGCGGTGTCAGGAGGAGCGATGGGTGGTGGGGTCGGCGCGGTCGGCATGGGTGTTCGCCGGGCCATCGCCCTGGTCTCGGCCTCCTCGGCCTTGCGTCGGACGACCTCATAGGCGACGACGGCAGCGAGCAGGAACGAACCCTGCAGGATGATGCCGATCTCCTGCGGGATGTCGATGAAGCTGAGGCGCTGCGTCGCCCGCTCGATCGTCGCCCAGACGAGCGCCGCCGCGGCAATGCCGACCGGATGATTGCGTCCGAGGAGGGCCAGGGACAATCCAGTGAACCCGAGGCCCTGGGGGAATTGGTCGCCGTACTTGCCGTACTGTGGGTCGGCGACGAGCGGGGCCAGTCCGATCAATCCGGCGATTCCACCGGAGATCAGGAATGTCAGCATGACCATGCGCTTCGGGTTGATGCCGGATGCCTTGGCCGCCGCCGGATTCTGACCCGAGACCCGCAGGTCGAAGCCGAAGCGGCTGCGGTTGAGCACGACGTGGTAGGCGATCCCGATGACGATGGCGATGGGCAGGAATCCCTGGAGGATGACGTTGGCGGGGAAGTGGAACCCGATCGCTTCGAACAGGCTGTTGAGGTTCGGAATTCGTGCCGCCTTCGGGAGTGGTCCGGTCTCGGCGACCATCCCGGCACCCCGATCCCAGTGCTCGCGCAGCAGGTAGAAGATCAGCTGGCTGGCGATGAAGTTGAGCATGATCGTGGAGATCACCTCGTTGACGTTGCGGGTGACCTTGAGCACGGCGGCGATCGACGCCCAGACCATCGCCACGAGCACGGCGACGACGAAGATCGAGGCGACGTAGAGGGGCGCCGGCAGCCCCCACGAGCCGATCCCGAAGCCGAAGGCGGCGGCGAACAGAGCTGCGAGCTGGTGCTGGCCGTCGACGCCGATGTTGAACAGGCGCATGATGAACCCGATCGCCACGGCGACACCGGCGACGTAGTACGGCACGGCGCGGTTGACGATGGCGACGACCGAGGCGGTGCTGTCGATCGACTTCCACATCTCCAAGAACGTCGTGCTCGGGCTCTCCCCGGCGATCAACAGGGCGATCGAGGACACGGCGACCGCGACAACCGCAGCGAGAACCGGTGCAGCGACGCCGTAGAGGAGCTTGCGGCTCAAGCGCTCCGTCCGTTCTTACCGTCTTGCGTCAGGGCGCCGGTCATGTATGCGCCGAGGTCGCCCTGGTCGACGGTCGCCGGGTCGAGGTCGGCGACGATCCGGCCGCGCAACATCACGAGCAGGCGGTCGGACAGACCGATCAACTCTTCGAGGTCGGCGGAGATCAGCAGCGTCGCCAGGCCGGCAGCCCGGGCATCGCGAAGAATGTCCCAGATCACCGCTTGGGCGCCGACGTCGACGCCGCGGGTCGGATGGGCTGCGATGAGCACCTTCGGTTTGGCCAGCATCTCGCGCCCGACGATCAGCTTCTGCTGGTTGCCGCCCGACAGCGTAAAGGCGCGGACGTCGATGCTCGGCGTCCGCACGTCGAACCCTTTGACGACCTCGTCGGCCCGCTGGCGACACGCGTCGCGGTCGATCAGCCCGTGGTGGGTGAAGTCGGCGCTCGTCTGCTGACCGAGCAGGACGTTCTCCCACAAGGGCATCGCCAGGACCATGCCGTCCCGCTGGCGGTCTTCGGGGATCAATCCGATCCCGGCAGTGCGGCGGTCGAGGGTGGAGAGGTTGCTGACATCGTCGCCGTCGAGGGTCACGACGCCTGTCGCCGGGACGAGTCCGACAATGGCGTCGATCATCTCGGACTGCCCATTACCCTCGACTCCGGCGATGCCGACGATCTCGCCGGCGTGGACCTCGATCGACACTCCGTCGAGGGGTCGGTGCGTCGCCACCGCACCTGGGGCTCCCGTGAACAGGTCGGCGCTGGAGGTGATGCCGAGCGTGACCTCACCGGCGTGGGCGTCGGGCTCGACGACGAGATCGGCGATCGCCAGCAGGACCCGGTCGGTCACCGTGCTCTCGCGGGTCTCCGGGGACGGGAGCTCGGAGCCGACCATCATCTCGGCGAGCTGCTCGGCCGTCACCGTCGACGGATCTTCGACTTCGCCCACCGTCTTGCCGGCGCGGATCACGGTGATCGCGTCGGCGTACTCGAGCACCTCGTCGAGTTTGTGGGAGATGAAGATGACCGTCGCTTTGCTGGCGGTCAGCTCGCGCAACGACGCGAACAGCTCGTCGACCTCGTGGGGAACGAGCACGGCGGTCGGCTCGTCGAGAATGAGGATCTCGGCGTCCCGGTAGAGCACCTTGAGGATCTCGACACGCTGCTTCTCGCCGACGCCGAGGTCGGACACGAGCTCGTCGGGGTCGATCTCCAGCCCGTAACGGCTGCCGAGGGCGCGGATCCTGCGGCGCGCCGAGTTGCGCGCCATGACGGGCCAGCCCGGCTCGCGACCGAGGACGACGTTCTCCCACACCGTGAAGTTGTCGGCGAGCATGAAGTGCTGGAACACCATGCCGATGCCGTGGCGGATCGCGGCCGCGGGGGAGCTGAACTGCTGCACCTCGCCGTCGACGAGGATCGTTCCCTCGTCCGGCTGATGGGCGCCGTAGAGGGTCTTCATCAGCGTCGACTTGCCCGCCCCGTTCTCGCCGACGATGGCGTGGATCGTGCCGCGCCGGACCTTGAGGTTGACGCCGTCGTTGGCGACGACACCTGGGAAGCGCTTGACGATGTCGCGCAGCTCGATCGCGTAGTCGTCGCCGGAGGCCGTCCGCCGGTCGATGGGCTCCGCCACGACACTCATGTACTGCGCCGTTCTAGTCGATCGGTGGTGCCGAGCCAGAACGCGCCGAGGGCGCCTGCTCCGGTTGGAGAAGGCGCCCTCGGCACGTTGGTCAGTTCGAGGTGATCACTCTTCGACCGTGGTTGGCACGACGATCGTGCCATCGGCGATCAGCGCGGCCAGCCCTTCCATCGTCGGGACGTAGGCGTCGATGAAGCCGCCCGACGTCGAGTAGCCGACACCGCCGACGCTCAAGTCGTAGGTCTCGAGTCCCGGGGCGAACGTACCGTCCATCTCCGACACGATCGTGTTGTACACGGCGAGGCCGACGTTCTTCAGCATCGACGTCAGTACATATGGCTGGAGGTCGGCGTCGACCTGCCCATAAAGGTCGCTGTCGACCCCGATCGTCCACGTCTCGCCCGGTTCACCTGCCTCGGCGGCCGCCTCGAGCACTCCGTTGCCGGAAGCGCCCGCGGCCGCATACACGACATCGGCGCCGGCCTCGTACATCGCTGCGCCGATTTCCTTGCCCCGCGCCGGGTCGTTGAAACCGATCTGTGGGTCGTCCGACACGTACTCGACCAGCACCTCGACGTCGGGGTTGACGCACTCGGCACCGGCCACGAACCCGGCCTCGAACTTCTTGATCAGCTCGTTGGGAATGCCCCCGACGAAGCCGAGCTGTCCGCTCTCGGACTGCAGCGCGGCGGCGGCGCCGACGAGGAACGACCCCTGCTCCTCGGCGAACACGATGTTGTGCACGTTGTCGGCCTCGACGACGGCGTCGATCAGCAGGAAGTGTGTGTCGGGGTAGGCGGCAGAGGCCTGGGTGATCGTGTCCAACCACAGGAACCCGGTGGCGATGACCAATTGGTTCCCGGCCTCGGCCGCAGCGGCGACGCGCTCGGCACGGTCGTCGGCGGATTGGGGCGGCGACTCGGTCGGCACGATCGCGTCGCCGAATTCGGCCACGGCCTGGTCGAGTCCGGCGGCGGCGGCGTCGTTGAACGACTTGTCCCCGCGGCCCGTGACGTCGAACATCAGGGCGACGGTCGTACCGTCCGCACCCTCTGCTGCCGTTCCGGCCGGCGCTGAGCCGGCTGCCGCGGTGCCAGCCGGTTCGGTGCCCATCGGCTCGGTACCCGCCGGTGCCGTGCCTTCGGCCCCGGTGCCCGACGGCGCGCCAGCGGCGAGCGATGCGAGGTCGATGCCCTCACAGAGCCCCCCTCCGGCCGATGCACCGACCGAGGTGGCACCGACGGTCACGCCTGCGATGCCGATTGCCGCAACAAACCCTGCGGCCAGCAGTCGCCTGCTCCTGATCATGTTGTCCTCCCATTCCCGGGCGTGCCGGGCTGTGTCTCTGACGATGCGGATGCAAGCGCCAGCCGTTGTCGATGCGTGGGAGGGGAACACCATCCCACCGCAGCGAGGTCGTACGATACATCGGCGATGCCCGACCGGACCCCGTCGCGACAAATGTCCCGTTCACGGCGTCCGGTCAGCCAGCACCGCTATGCGATGCGCAGGCTCGTCGTCGTCGCCATCCTCGGGTTGGGCCTGTTCGGCGCCGTCCGCGGTCTGAGCACGCTGATCGATCGTCAGGGTGATGCCCCGGAGGTCGTCGCGTCGGGCGAGTCGTCGACGACGGTCGCCGTGGCGGGGATCTCCAACGGCACATCTGCCCAGGTAGCGGTCGTGACGACCCCGCCGACCCCACCGCCGACCGAGCCCGAGGAGACCGGTCCGCCCACCGCGGACAACCCGGCTGACGTGCTCATCGTCGGTGACAGCGATGCCGGCACGTTCGCCCCGTACCTCGAGATGCTCCTCGGCGAAACCGGACTGGTCGACGTCGAGCTCGACTACGTGGTGTCCTCGGGCCTCGCCCGCCCGGACTTCCACGACTGGCCGGCGCACCTTGCCGACACGTTGGAGAACAGCGACCCGGACATCGTGATCGTCACGTTCGGCGGCAACGACGCCCAAGGTCTCACCGAACCCTGTTCCAACGGCGCCGGAACGTGCGGGGTCGACGTGGTTGTGTCGCAGGCCACCGAGTCGAACGCCGCGGAGTGGACCGCCGAGTACGCCCGCCGGGTCGGCATCGTGATGGACATGCTGCTCGACAACCCGGATCGCCGGGTGATCTGGGTCGGCATTCCCAACGCCCAGGATCCCGAGTTCACGGCCCGCCTGAAGATCCAGGACGAGGCGGTGCGCCAGGCTCTCGAGGACTACCCAGCTGCCGTGTTCGTCGACACGTGGGAGCACTTCGACGGGCGCAATGGCGGGATCGCCGAGCTCGTCGTCGACCCCCGGGACGGCAAGGCCAAGCCGGTCCGCCAGTCCGACGGTTTCCACCTCAACGCCGATGGTGCCGAGATCTTGGCGATCGACATCGCCGCCCAGGTCGAGACGATCCTCGAGGACCTCGGCGCCGAGGTCTGAGCTGCACCCTGCCGGACGGCAGTCACGCCGCCGAGGTGGCCGGAGTTGAGCCTGACGGCGCCGCTTCGCCGTCCCACGGGCCGGTGATCGCAAACGTGACGCCGGGGACCTGCAGATTGACGAACAGCGTCTCGCCGTCGGCGCTGAACGTCGCGCCGGTGAACTCGCTCCCCGTCTCCTCGGCGAGGTCGCGGGAGTTGCGGGCGAACATCGACGCCTGCCCGTCGGGGCTCACGGTGAACAGATGCTGGACTCCCTCACCGTCGGCGCACAGGAGCAAACCGCCCCACGGGGACACGGTGATGTTGTCGGGGCTGTCGAAGTTGTCGCTCGCCGGATCGGGGTTGACGCCGAACTGGATCACCAACTCCATGGTGTTGGCGGCCGGGTCGAGGCGCCACACCTGGCCGTCGTGCTCGCCGACCGACCCGTCGTCGTTGCGGGCGTACGAGGCGACGATGTAGGCGGCGTCCTCTCCCCACCACATTCCCTCCAGCTTGCGTGACCTCGTGACCTTGTTGAGTTGAACGCGGGTCGAGTCCTCCGTCGCCAGCGGGTCGGGGATCGCCGTCCATTCCGTGGTCAGCAGGGTGCCCGGCTCGCTGAACTCGGAGAGGTCGGCGACGAAGCCACCGTTGGAGTCGTAGGCGACGAGCGCTTCGAGAAGGGCCCCGTCGCGGAGCGAGCCGTAGCCGCCGAGTGGTGTCGTCGGGGTCGCCCGGTAGAGCAGCCCGTTGGGGCCGCTGGCGTCCTCGGTGAGGTAGACGACCCCCGTGTTGGGGTCGATGACGACGGCCTCGTGGTCGAAGCGGCCGAGACCCTCCAGCGGCGTCGGGTTCTCGTTGTTGGCGACGTCGACCGGGTCGACCTCGAAGACGAACCCGTGGTCCTTGGTCAGCCCACCGTCGCCGGTGACGGTCCTCGGTCTCCTCGCACGTCAGCCATGTGCCCCACGGGGTGATGCCGCCGGCGCAGTTGGTCGACGGTGCCGGCCAGGCTGACGTACTCGGCCACGACGTTGTTGTCGGCGTCGAGCTCCGTCGTCGTCGTCCCGCCCAGCGCCGCCGGGTCGTACGTGAATTCGGGTGCTGCCACCGCCGGGAACTCGATCGGTTCGTCCTCCTCGGGATATCCCTGCTCGCTGTTGCGGATCAGGAACCGCCGGCCGTCGACCTCGAACAGCGCGGTGCCGTCGAAGGCGTCCGGCAACGTGCCGTCGGCGCCGGTCAGCGGCGCACCCGCCTCGGAGATCACCTTGTAGGTGAACCCATCCGGCAGGTCGAGGAGTTTCGCCGGGTCCGGAGTCAGCGCGCCATAGCCGGTCGCCCACGAGCGACGGATCGAGGTCGCGCGGCGGCCGCCCGCCGCCTTGCTGGACGGGGCGGCGGCCGCCGATTGGGTGAACAGGGACGTCAGGTTGCCGACGACGACCAGGCCTGCGCCCGCCGCGCCGCGGTGGATGAGTTGTCTTCTGTTGAGCGCCATGCGCCGACCATTCCAGTCGGACGTGTCAGCGCGATGAACCGGTGACCTTCGTACCGTCGAACACCGGTTGAACATCAGGCGAACTCACTGGCAGGTCGACCGGACCGTCGGGGATCCGCCACAGCCGCCAGTCGTTGTTCTCCCAGACGAGCTCGAACCCGGCCGCGGTCAATTGCTCAGGTGTGGCGACGACCTGCGAGTAGTTGTCCTTCTTGTTCTGCATGAACCAGTCACCGTTGGCCACCATGTTGTTCAACGACGTGGTCTGGAGGGCCTGGCGGCCGGTGTACAACGTCGCCGTGCGCGCCCGGTAGTAGACGACGATGTCGTCCGGCCGGGTGTACTTGTCGATCGCGTCCATGGCGGTCTGGTTCTGCTCCTGGGCCGGGCCCCGTTGCACGGCACCGGAGTCGTTGAAGGCCTGCGCCGCATCGACCCGGCGGGGCAGGTCCGTGGCGTGATACACCGCCAGCCAGAGGAACGGCGCGGCGGCGAGCAGAGCGACGATGCGACGTCCACCCAGGGGCAACGGACGGCGGGCGACCAGGCGCCCGAGCCAACCGACGACGTAGAGCAGCAGCAGCGCCACGAAGAAGACGATCAGCGGCGTGATCTGCATGTAGTACCGCGACACCATCCGCAGGTGGGTGCCGATCACGAGCATCGTCGTCAACCCGAGCACCGCCAGGGGAACGTTGCGCCGCGGCGCCTTCACGCAGCCGACGATGGCGCCGACCGCAGCGAGGCCGATCATCCACCGCCCGAACACCGCCGGCTCGTGCAGTCCGAGCTGGCTGACGAGGTGCGCCGGGTACTGCGGACGATGCCGGCCGGTCGGCTGGTTGTCGAGACTCCACAGCCGGGTGGCGATGTACCGCGGGCTGTTGCCGTTGTCGGGCACGAGCGTCGACGGCAACAGCAGCTGGAACGTCACGGCGCCGGCGGCAAACGTCAGGTACGGCGTGAGCAGCGTCTTCCACGGCACCCCGTTGAACAACTGGCGTCCCGTTCGCCCAGAGCGGGTGGCCGCCAGGTCGACAAGCTGGGCGCCGGCGATGGCGAAGACCAGCATCAGCCCCTCGCGGCGCACGTTGTAGGCGGCGACAGCCAGCAGTCCGAGGATGATCAGGTCACGGGTCGGCGCGGCGGTGAGCCGGCCGCGGTCCATCATTCGGTCGAGCCACCAGATGACGATGGCCACGACGAGCATGTGGGGGTACTCGGTGAGCAGCTGGTCGGTGTAGACGAGGTAGAGGTACGACGTGGCGAACACGGCGGTCAGGGCCAGGGCCACGATGCGCCCGGCACGGCGCCGGACGATCCCGTGGTAGAGCACGAGCCACGCGGCAGAACACGGCGACCTCGACGAGCTTGAGACGATCGAAGTCGATGCCCCACACGCGCACGAACGGCGAGAGCAGCAACGGCCAGCCCCACGGGTAGATCGGCGGGGTCACCGCCGTGCTGTGGTCGAACAGGAAGCGGTTGTCGGAGATGACGTCGGCGATGTTGCCCTCGAACAGGCTCTTGGCCATCCGCACGTACAACGCCCAGTCGTCACCGGTGGTGTGCCCGCGCCGCTGGAGGTTGATGGCGACGTAGGCGGCGCCGAGGACGAGCAGCGTCAGCAGGGCGCCGGAGACCAGGCGCTTGCGGCTCACTGGTGCACCACTGAGCGAACGGCGCCGTGAAGCTGATTCGCTCGCTCGAAGTCTCGCTCGCTCACTGCTGACGACCGCGTTCGATCACGGCGGCGCGGCGGGCCGCGATCTGCTCGGCGCTGAACTGCGTTCGCTGCCAGGCCCGGCTGGCCCGCGCCTCGGTCTCCCATGCGTCATCGTCGTGGGTGATCGCCGAGTACGTCGCGCGCAGCTGGCGGACGGCCGCTTGGTCGTTGCCGACGATGTCGGTGGCCAGTTGCCGGGTGAACGGGATCAACTCGTCATGCGCCACAACGTGGTTGACGAGCCCGAGCTCGAGCGCCTCGCCGGCGTCGACGAAGTTGCCGGTGAAGCTCATCTCCCTGGCGCGGCGCACGCCGATCGCCTGGGGGAGCAGCACCGCCATTCCCCACGCCGGCATGATGCCGAGCCGCGCATGGGTGTCGCCGAACTTGGCGCGTTCGGAGGCCACGAGGAAGTCGCAGTTCAGCGCCAATTCGAACCCGCCGGTCACCGCTGGGCCGTTGATCGCCCCGATCAGTGGCTTGCTCAGCGGCGGCAATGGACCCCGGCTCCGGCGGCCCTGCAGTTCGAGTGGTCCCTCGATGAGGCGGCTGCCTTCGGCAGCCAGTTCGGCGAGGTCGAGCCCGGCGCAGAACGCCGGGTCGGTGCCGGTGAGGATGATCACGTCGACGTCGTCGGCCGCGTCAGCGGCGGAGAAGATCTGCGGGAGCCGGTGGAGGAGGTCGCTGGTCAGGGCGTTACGGGCCTCCGGGCGGTTGAGGGTGACCGTGGCGATTCGCTCGGAGACGTCGAGCAGCACCGGCTCACTGGACTCGCTCATGACAGTTCCCGGTAGCTACTCGGCGGCGGAGTCGTCGGCCGGGAGGAACGCGAACCGCAGGTCGCCGAGGCGCACGAGGGTGGACGCGACCCAGCCGCCGAGGGCCCCGAAATGCTCGTCGAGCGCCGACGACGTGCCGTCGGCGAGAGTCTCCTCGGCGAGTTCGTAGAGGCCCTCGTACGTGACTTCCAGGGCGTAGGACTGATCGGTGTCGTCCGGATCGCTCGGGTCGGGGTGGGCGACCTCGACCGTCAGCCCGGCGCGTTCGAGACGTCCCTCCCCGACGAGGACGCTTGCCGCGGGCAGCGATTCATACACCCGTTCGACGTTGGGTGTCTCGGCAAGGCGCTGGATGCGCAGGACGATCTCCATCTCGATCGCCGGCGGTGTCTCCAACTCCTCGTCGACGTACCAGCGGCGGTATGCCGTCTGGCTCCACGACGGCCAGTCGAACGTGACGTGGGCGACGACCCGTGGCGGCTGGCCCTCCCCGGGCAGGCCGTAGCTCGTCTCCCACGTGACGTCGCCGAGCAGGACATCGACCTGGAAGTGCTCTTCGAACGCCTGGCGCTCCAAGAAGGCGGCCTCGAACGCGTCGCGCAGCGCGCTGATGGCGTCGGTGAAGACGTGGTCGAGCATGGCATCGCGAATCTACCTGGGTCCCTGCGCTGGCCGCCCCCATCGCCCAGCCCACCCCGGCGAACTGTGAGCGGTCGACGCCGATAACGGCGTCGTGGGCTCACAGTTCGCGTCGCAGGAGACGTTCGCGTCGAGTCCGTGACAACCCGCGCGTAGCGTGCGCCTCATGGTCGACACCGCACGACGTGCGGTTGCCGAGCTTGCGGCCTCTCAGCACCGTGCGTTCACCAGGAAGCAGGCCGCCGAACTGGGGTTCGCGGCCAAGCGCATCGCCACGGCGAAGCGCAACGGTTGGCTCGTCGAGCCGACACCGGGAGTGCTCGTCGTCGGTGATGGGCCGGCGACCTGGCATCAGCGATTGATGGTCGTTGTTCTCGCTGCCGGCAACCATGCCGTCATCTCGCACCGGGCTGCCGCCCGCTTGCACCGCCTCGATGGCTTCGACTCACCGCGAAACGCGACGGTCGAGGCGTCGGTGCGGCGCGCGTTCCGGCTCGATCCCGCGGTCAGCGCCGTCATCCACCACGTCACCCCGCTGGAACCGTGCGACGTGGCCGTTGTGAATGGGATTCCGTGCACGACGATCCCCCGCAATCTGAGCGAGCTGGGCGCGGTGGTCGGAAAGCACCAGGTCCAGCGCGGGTTGACGGCTGCCCGGCGCAAAGGAATCAGCGTCGAGGTCCTCCGTACGGCGGCGGAGCGATTGCATCGGCCCGGTCCCACCGGCACGGGCGTCCTCCTGCGACTGCTCGACCGGATCCCGTGGGAAGGCAGACTGCCGCAGACCTGGTTCGAGGAGTTGTTGGCCCTGTGCCTGCGTGATCCGGCGTTGCCGGCGATTTCGCTGCAGCACCCGATCGTCGACCGAACCGGGCGAGTTGTCGCCCGCACCGACATCGGGTTTCCATCCATACGCCTTGGGCTCGAGGCCCACAGCCGTCGCTTTCACTTCGGACCCGACGCCGAGTTGCTCGACGAGGATCGGGACGTCGCGGCAGCTCGATGTGGATGGGAGTTGCTGTACGTAGGTTGGTATGCCACGCGCCGTCCTGACGTGGTCGTCAGAGTCGTCAAGGACGTTGCCCGTGAGCGTCGGCAGACCCTCCTCGGCCGTATCGCGTGAGCAAACGTTCGCCCATCGACGGCTGGCAGACTCGGGCGATGACGCTTGTGCTCACCGAGATCGTGGACGGGGTCGCCACGTTGACCCTCAACAATCCCGACGAGCGAAACTCGCTGTCGGCCCCGATGGTCGCCGAGATCATCGCGGCGATGGACACCTTCGAGGCCGACGAATCCGTCGGGGCCGTGATCGTCACCGGCACGCCGCCAGCGTTCTGTGCCGGCGCCAACCTCGGGAACCTCGCCGAGGCCGATGGCGACAGCCTGGGGAGCATCTACGAGGGCTTCTTACGCGTCGCTCGCAGCCCACTGCCGACGATCGCCGCCGTCAACGGCGCCGCCGTCGGCGCCGGGATGAACCTCGCCCTCGGGTGCGACGTGCGCATCGCCGCCCGCCGAGCAAAGTTCGACACCCGCTTCATGCAGCTCGGCCTGCACCCCGGTGGCGGCCACACCTGGATGCTGCGACGCATCGTCGGGCCCCAGGTTGCGTCGGCCGCCGTGCTGTTCGGCGAGGTGCTCGACGGCGAGGAGGCGGCCCGCACCGGGCTCGCCTTGCGCTGTGTCGACGACGCCGAGCTGCTCCAGGCGGCGCAGGCGATGGCGGCCCGGGCGGCGAGCGCTCCTCGTGAGCTGATCATCCGGACGAAGCGGACGATCGAGGCGATGGCGACCGTCACCGACCATCCGGCCGCCGTCGCCAACGAGCTCGAACCGCAGTTGTGGTCGACCCGTCAGCCGTGGTTCGCCGAGCGTTTGGCCGCCCTTCAGTCACGCATCACCAGCCGTCCGACGTGAGGTAGAGTGACGGCGGGCAAACAGCCACATCCAGGAAACGGCACCCACCCCCTCCATCCACATCACGGGGGGTGCAACAAGGAGGTAGCGCATGAGCCAGCGTCACCGTGACGCAGAGTTGCAGGTGCCCGCCAAGCAAGAGCTACGGGCACACGCTCATGGCGAGCGGCATCGCATCCACGTCGAGCTGTCCAACGTGGCGTCGCAGGTCAGCGCCGGGGTCGACCCGGCCGATGTGCACGAACCCGGGGCAGCGTGGAAGCCCGAGCACCATCGGGATCCCGACGTGGCCAGGAGCAAACTGCTCAACCGCTCACGCGGCCGCCGGCACTGGAAGCTGAAGATGTGGAAGCGGCGCACGAAGGTGCGCCGAGCGAAGGCCCAGGCCTTCCGCCTCGCCGAGTAGATCAGGTACGCGCCTAGCGCGACACCGTCGGGTCGGGGAGCAGCCACCGCTGGCGGAGCTCGTCGGCCCGTTCCTGCCACTCCTCGGCGGTGATCGCGTAGCGCACGTGGTCCTCCCACGTCCCGTTGATCTCGAGCATCCGGATCGCCACCCCCTCCGAGCGGATCTCCAACTTCTCCATGACCCGGTGACTCTTGACGTTGCGCGGCACGATGTTGATCTCCAGGCGATGCAACCACAGTCGTTCGAACGCGAACTCGAAGAGCACGACGACGCCCTCGGCGATGAGGCCGCGCCCGGCGTACCGCTCGTCGACCCAGTAGCCGATCGTCCCGGTTTGCAACGCCCCTCGCAGCACGTGGTTGAGGTTGACCTCGCCGCACAACCGATCGTCGACGAACACCCCGAACCCGAACGAGAGGCCCGCCGCCGCGTCGCGTTCGCGAGCGGAGCAGCGCGACACGAACGCTTCGCGGTTGAGCGACGGGTCGAACTGCGGCAGCGGCCGCCGCGGCTCCCACGGGACGAGCCACGCCTCGTTGCGCTGCCGGACCTCCAGCCAGGCCTTGAAGTCCTGGGCGACCAGCGGCCGCAACGTCACTCGGCTCCCGTAGAGACGCAGCGGAGACGGGATCGTCGGACGTCCCGAGGGGTGGCGCATCAGTGCACCCCGCTCGCCGGACGGATCGCCACGGCGCCGGCGAATTGCAGCCGGCGCATCACCGCGAGCACGACGCAGCAGGTCGCCAGGATCGAGTCGACCCGCTGCGGCTCGAGGGCCGGGTTGTGCAGGCGATCTCGGCGCCGCTCGGTCGCCAATGTGCGAAAGAGGTCCTCGACGTCGTTGCGGTCCAGGGTGAGGCGGGCGACGGCAGGGTCCGGTGGCGCACCCCGTTCGACAACGGCGAGGTGCCACGCTTCGTCACCCGTGAACTCGAGGGTGCGGCGCTCGCCGACCTCCTGCTCCGCGCGCAGCAAGTTGTCGATGTCGTCGGTGATCGCGCCGATGGCGTTGGTGAGCGACTGCGGCGCCGGCGGATCGGCGTCATCGAGCTCGCCGAGCAGTTCGCCGATCGTCGTCGGGAGCTCGGACCGACCTGCACCGTAGAGCACAGTGATCGTTCCGGCGATGTGGATCGCCAGCGTCGTCGACAGCTGCGCAGCAACCCACTTCCCGACCGGATCGTCTCCACCCGCAAGGTGCCAGGCGTAGTGGGCGTGCAGGCACTTGACACCCTGCCGGGTGCCGCCGACCCCGCCGGCCGGCCGCGGTTTGGTGTCGGGACGAACGTCCAGGTCGCGTTCGGCGGCGTAACGAGCATGGGCCTCGGCGAGTTCGGCGGCGTCGACAGCCGCCTCGGCGGCACCGACGCCGCCGGCAGCCTCCAGCCGGCTCACGGCCACGACCTCGTCGCGACCGACGAGCCAGTAGCGGGTCGGCATTGGCGTCCCGTCGTCGAGGAACGGTGCGTTGCGGATCACCACCGGGTCGCCACCGCGGCCGCGGACCACGACGGTGTAGCGACCGGCGGGACGGCGGCCGAGCAGCTCGGCGACACGTTCGTCGTCGTCCACGGTCGTGGCCACTGGCATCGGCGGACGCCGCCAGGTCCTAGCGGCGTCGCCGGAGCAGGATGAGGACGAGGACGACGGCCACCAGCACCGGCGCCAGGCGCTTGAGGACCGCCGGGCCGGCGACGCCGGCGAGGTCGACGGGTTCGGTGGCCGGGCCCTCGATCTTGCGGACCCGGGGCTGCGGTCCCGACTGGTCGGCCCCGGCAGGTGGGAGGTCGGCGGTTCCGGAGGTGCCCTCCGCCGCCGTCGGGCTGGCCGCCGGCGACGTGGGAACGGTGGCAGCAGCAGTGTCGGCGCGGTCACCGTTGCCGGCGGCCGGCGATTCAGCACCCTGGTCGTCGAGCATCGTGTTGAGGTTGCTGGCGAACTGGGCCATCAGCTTCTTCGACACGTCGCCGAGAATGCCGCGCCCGAACTGGGCGACCCGGCCGGTGATGTGCAGGTCGGTCGTCACGACGCAGCGGGTACTGGTGGGCGACAAGCTCTCGGCTTGCGCGGTGATCTCGGCGGCGGCGTTCCCCCGCCCGCCGGTGTCCCGACCCTCGGCTTTGAGCACCACCCGGTGGCCCGGGTCGTCGCGATCGATGAACGAGGCCTGGCCTTTGAACTGCGGCGTGATCGAGCCGAGCTTGACCTTCACGACACCGCGGAAGATGTCGCCCTCGATCTCTTGCAGTTCGGCGCCCGGCAGGCAGGTGGCAATCCGCTCGACATCGGTGATCACCGCCCATGCCTCGTCGATCGGACGGTTCACGGTGAACTCGTTGACGAGCTGTTCTGCCATCGGTGCAGGTCCTCCACGGTGTCGATGTCATCGGCTGATCCTCGGCACGGTATCTCACGAACGAGATCGGGTCGAAGACGCATCACCGCTTTGGCTCCCTCGTCTCCCTGCGTCGGCAGCAGGGGCCAGACGACCTGACGCAACTGCACGGGGTGACCGCGCTTGCCGGCATACGTCGCCACGGCGATGTCGGCGTCGGCGCCGGCCACGGCGCGCCACGCCTCGGCGGTGATGAACGGCTGATCGCCGAGGGCGATCACGGCTCGATCGGCGCCGAGCTCGGCGGCCCTGGTGAGTCCGGCCTGCAGCGACGTGGCCGACCCGTCACGCCACGCGCTGTTGACGACCGTGACCACGTCATCGGGCACCCCCGTGCGGACCGGGCGAGGAAGGTCGTCACCGACCACGAGCAGCACCTGGCCGACGCGGCTGGCGACGGCGGCGTCGAGGGCCCGACGCAACAGGCTGCGACCGTCGATCTCGGCGTCGAGCTTGTGCCCGGGGCCACCGAAGCGGCGACCCTCGCCGGCCGCCAGGACGATGGCGACCACAGCGGGCGATGGCATCCCCGGAGTCTGCCGCGTTTGCCCGAACCGGCGCACCGAGCGACGTCCGTCACACCCAAACCATCGAATGGGTAACGAATGGTTTACGAAACGATGTCGGTAGGAGTTGTTTGTTTCAGTCCGATGTCGTTAAGTTTGAGGTCTCATTGCCCTGGCTCGTGGCTCCTCGCCGGTTCGGCGGGGGCGCGACCACACCACCAGAGACAGGAATGTTGATGCCTTCCACCAGTCTGCACCCCACTGCTCGGGGCCCCCGACGTCGCCGGCGGTGCCTCGCCGTCGGCCTCGGCGTCACCGCCATCCTCGGCGCCGGTCTCACCACCGGCCCGGCTACCGCCGCAGAGGCTCCGGCCGAGATCTCTGGCGATCCGCACTCTCCACGCGTCGCCGAACTGGCCACGGTGGCCCTCGACGCCAAGTCGTCGGTCAGTGGCGCCGCTGATCGGGCCGGTCGCGATGCCTACCTGACCGCCCTCGAGCAGGTCGCCATCGCCACGGCGAGCGAGATGGGCGTCAGCCAGCTGCAGATGACCTCAGCCTGGCTGGCCACCGACGAAGCCCACCAGACAGCGATGCTGGCCGCGCTGACCCAGCTGGGCGTCGAGTACCGCAGCGCCACGTCGGAACCCGGAGTCGGGTTCGACTGCTCGGGGTTGATGCTGTACGCCTGGAGCCAGGCCGGGTTCCAACTCAGCCGTCAGAGCGGCTCGCAGATCTCCGAAGCCGACTCCCGCGAGATGTCGACGGCGAAGGCCGGCGACCTCGCCCAGTATCCCGGCCACGTGATGATGTACCTCGGCGTGCCCCAGGCGTTCGTCCACTCCTCCAACCCGCAAGACGACGTCGAGTTGTGGATGACCTCCGAGGACCGCGCCGCGGGCCTCCGCTACGGCGACCCGACGAAGTAACCGGCCCGCCCCCACATCTGGGGAAGATCCGTGTCATTTCACGTTGTGGGGAAGATTCCTGTCAGCCCCTGACACGAATGTTCCCCAGATGGCGGTCGGCGAGGAGCGTTAGTGGATGGGGCCGCTCGCGTCGCGGAGGCTGCGGCCCTGCTTGTCCGTGTGTGTGGCGATGATCTCGGCACAGATGCTGATCGCCGTCTCCTCGGGCGTGCGGGCACCGATGTCGAGGCCCGCCGGAGACATCAGCCGATCGAGCTGGGCGGGCTTGTTGACCCCCGCCTCGTCGAGGCGAGCCAGGCGCTTGGCGTGTGTCGTGCGGCTACCCATCACGCCGATGTACCCGACGCCGGTCGACAGGGCGCCGATCACGGCCGGGACGTCGAACTTGGCGTCGTGGGTGAGGATGCACACGGCGTCGCGGCCGCCCAGGGTGTGGCCACGCTCCGCGAACAGCGGTGTCGGCCACGTGACGAGAACCTCGTCGGCCATCGGAAATCGCCGACGGGTGGCGAACACCTCGCGGGCATCGCACACGGTGACCCGGTAGCCGAGCAGCTTGGCGACCTTGGCGAGCGCGGCGGTGAAGTCGACGGCGCCGAAGATCCACATCTGCGGTGGGGCGGCGTGACAGTCGACGAACACCTCGACGACCGCCGAATCGGTCAGATCCTCGGGTGTCGTCTCCCCGTGCGGTCCGTAGTGCCGCACCCCGGACCGGGCGGCCTCCAGCTCGGCCAACGCGTCACGAACCGCGACCCGATCGAGTTCCGGGTCGCCGAGCGTGCCGCGCGGCACCTCGTCCGGTGAGACGAGCAGCCTGGCCCCGGACTGCGGGCCATCGACGACGGTGACCAGGGCGACCGGCCGTTCGGCCCGCAAGCGGGCCGCCAACTCGTCGTACAACGTCACGGGGGCTACCAATCCACGGCTTCCAGGTACAGGTGGATCGTTCCGCCACAGGTCAGGCCGACGCTGAACGCCTCGTCGTCGGAATAGCCGAACGTCACGACCCGCGGTTCGGTCTCACCGGCCAGCACGGAGAGCGCTTCGGCGACAACCGCCCCTTCGACACAGCCGCCGCTGACGCTTCCGGCGACCTCGCCATCCTCGTTGACGGCCATCGCCGCGCCAGGGCCCCGTGGCCCCGAGCCTTCGACGTCGACGACGCGGGCGAGGGCCACCCGCTTGCCGGCCGCGCGCCAACGGTCGATGTCGTCGAGCAGCTCACGCACGCGGTGCAGTCCCTTGATTCAAGACCGCGACGAGGTGCTCCAGGGCGTCCAACGAATGTCCCTCCACGAATTCGTCAACGTACGGCAAGGCGGCGGCCATTCCGCGAGCGAGCGGTGCGTACCCCGGCGACACCTTCAGCGGGTTGACCCAGATCACCCGGTTGGCGACCCTCGCCAGCCGCTGCATCTGCTCGGCGAGGTCGTCCGGGTCGCCCCGATCCCACCCGTCCGACAGCACGACGACGTCGGCACCGCGGGCGAGACCGCGCACGCCCCACTCCCGGTTGAACGACTCCAGGCCGTCGCCGAGGCGGGTTCCTCCGGACCAGTCGGCGACAGCCTCCGTGGCGCGGGTGAGAGCGCGGTCGGGATCGTGACTGGACAGCTCACGGGTGACCCGGGTCAGCCGTGTGCCGAGGGTGAATGCCTCGACCCGCCGTCGGCCGGCGACCGCCGCTTGGACGAATCGCAGCAACGCCCGGGCGTACGGCTCCATCGACCCGGAGATGTCCAGGAGCACCACGATGCGTCGGTACTTGGTTGCGGGGCGTCGGTAGTGCCGTTCGACGGGATCGCCCCGCGTGCGCACGGCGGCACGAACGGTGCGCCGGAGGTCCGGGCGCCGGGTCCGCTCGCGTGTCGGCGTCAGACGCAGCGAACGCCGCGGCGAACCAGTGACGCGCAGCGTCGACATCCACCGGCGCGCTTCGACGAGCTCGTCGGGGGAGTAGTCGGCGAAGTCGCGGTGGCGCAGCACCTCGGCGATGCTGTAGCGCAGCTCTACCGTGTCGCGATCCGGGGAGCGCTCGCCAGAGGTGTCGCCATCGTCGTCGTCGGAGTCGAGGGCCAGGGTGACCGGCTGGCTCGGCTGCGCCTCGTCGGCGCCGCCGAACGTCGACTCGAAGTAGGCGGCGAATGCCCGGTCATAGGCGTCGACGTCCTCGGGGCGCCGGACCAGCGTCGCCCGCCCGGCCCAATACACGTCGTCGCGTCTCCCGAGACCGACGGCACCGAGCGCTTCGGTGAATGAGACGACCGCGCTGACCGGTGTGTCGACATCGAGGCCGCGGAGCACGTTGGCGAAGCACACGCTGAGTTGCACCGCCGTCGTCGCTCCGCGGCTCGACGGCTCGCTCATGGCCGGCCGGGCTGCCGGGTGATCGCCTGCTTGACGATGTCGGCAAAGCCATGCTGGGCGACCCGTTCGTGATCCTCGCGGTACTTGAGCACGGCGCCGAGGGTGATCGCCACGGACTGCTCGTCGAGCTCGCTGACCCCGAGCCGGGCGAGGGCGGCGGCCCAGTCGATCGTCTCGGCGACACCCGGCGGCTTGTACAGGTTGAGCGCCCGCAGGCCTTCGACGGCTGCCGCGACCTGGCGGGCGAGGGCGCTGGCCACCTCCGGCAGACGGAGGTGGACGATCGCCACTTCGCGCTCGAACGTCGGGTGTTCGACCCAGTGGTACAGACAGCGCCGCTTGAGGGCGTCGTGGACGTCGCGGGTGCGGTTGCTGGTGAGCACGACGAGCGGCGGCACGTCGGCGCGGAACACGCCGATCTCGGGGATCGTGATCTGCCAGTCCGACAGGACCTCGAGGAGGTAGGCCTCGAACTCGTCGTCGGCCCGGTCGATCTCGTCGATCAGCAGCACCGGCGGGACCGCGGCCCCCGTCTCGATCGAGCGCAGCAGGGCGCGGCGGATGAGGAACCGCCGCTGGTACAGGTCGGCCTCCAGGTCGTCGCTCGAACGACCCTGCGCCTCGCCGCTGATCTCGGCGGCGCGGAGGTGGAGGAGCTGGCGGGCGTAGTCCCAGTCGTAGACGGCCTGCGCCGCGTCGATGCCCTCGTAGCACTGCAGGCGGATCAGCTCACCACCAGTCCACGCCGCCAGCACCTTGGCCACCTCGGTCTTGCCGACACCGGCTTCGCCCTCCAGCAGCAGCGGTCGCTGCAAGGTCATGGCCAGGAAGATCGACGTAGCGAGACCCTCGTCGGGGAGGTAGCCGTTCGCCGTCAGCGCGGCGGTGACGTCGTCGATCGACTTCGGCTGGACGCTCCCCACGCTCACGCCGGCAGGTTACCGAGGCGCGGCTCGCCGGTAACGTCCCGCCGGATGTCCTCGCTTCCTGTTCGGGTGCATGCGCCGGCCGCCCGCTTGGTCACGCTCGTCGAGTTCAGCGACGACGGCAGCACGGAACACGAACGCCGTCCGCTCACCCGCGAGGGCGATTGCTGGGTCGGCGACGTTGCGCCCGGGACCGTCTACGGCCTCGTCGCCGATGGTGTTGGAGCACGGTTCGACTCGTCGAAGGTACTGCTCGATCCATCGGCGACCGAGGTGGTGTTCCCCCCGGAGCACAGCCGGGCGGCCGCCTGCCGGCACGGTGTCGCCAACTCTGGTCGCAGCCCAGTCGCCCGCGCCGCTTCGTGGCCGACGCCCCGCCCGCCACGGCGTTCCAGCCGTCCGCCGGTCGTCTACGAGGCGCACGTGCGCGGCATGACCGCGGCGAAGGCCGGGGGCGCGGCGCCAGGCACCTACCGGGAACTGATCGGCGAGCTCGACCGCATCGCCGCCCTCGGATTCAGCGTCATCGAACTCCTCCCGGTGCATCAAGGCGATCCGCAGGAGGGCAGCTACTGGGGGTACATGCCGCTCGCCTTCGGCGCCGTGCACCGGCAGTACGCCGCCGGTGACGATGCCGCCGCCGAGCTGGCCGAGCTGATCGCCGCCGCCCACGACCGCGACCTCGAGGTGTGGATCGACGTCGTCTACAACCACACCACCGAGGTCCACGCCGGTGGGCCGACGTACAGCCAGCGGGGCCTCGCCGACGGCGACTACTACCGCCTCGACGACGGTGGCAAGTACATCGAGACGACCGGGTGCGGCAACGACATCGATGCCGCGTCGCCCGTCGTCCAGGACCTGATCGTCGTGTCGCTCGACCGCTACGCCGACCTCGGCGTCGACGGTTTCCGCTTCGACCTCGCCGCGGTGCTCAGCAGACACCGGCCATTGATCGCCCGCCTCGACGAGTGGGCCGCTCGCCGGGGGGTCACGCTGGTCGCCGAGCCGTGGGATGCCGCCGGCACGTACGAGCTTGGCGCGGCGTGGCCGAGCCAGCAGTGGGGACAATGGAACGACCGCTTTCGCGACGATGTGCGCGGGTTCTTGCGCGGCGAGCGCGGTCTCGTTCCGGCGCTCATCCAGCGGGTCCAGGGCAGCCCCGACTTGTTCGTGAGCCCGACCCAGACCTGCAACTTCGTGACGTGCCACGACGGGTTCACGATGTACGACCTCGTCGCCTACGACCACAAACGCAACGAGGCCAACGGTCACCACAACTCCGATGGAGCCGGTGAGAACCGCTCGTGGAACTGCGGCTTCGAGGGCGACGACGGAGTGCCGCCTGATGTCGCGGCGCTGCGCCGGAGACAGCTGCGCAACGCCTGGTGCCTGCTGGCGATGTCCCACGGGACGCCGATGGCGGCGATGGGCGACGAGTTCGGACGGACCCAGGGCGGCAACAACAATGCCTACAACCAGGACAACGCCACGTCGTGGGTCGATTGGGCCCGCCGTGACGAGTTCGCCGACCTCGAACGATTCGTCGGTGGTGTGCTCGCCCTCCGGCACCGCCATCCGGTACTCGCCCAGGCGGATTGGTGGGGCGAGCAGGTCCAGTGGTTCGGGACGTCCGGTGCAGCAGACACCGGTGGGGGGTCACGCTCGTTGGCGTGGTGCGTGGGTGACCTCTACGTCATCGCCAACGCCTACTGGGAGTCATTGACGTTCACGATCCAGGCCGACGGACCGTGGAGCCGGGTCGTCGACACCGCGCTGGCTGCTCCCGACGACATCGTCGAGCCGGCAGACACGGTGACGGTCGGGTCGACCTACGACGTGGCCGCCCGCTCCGTCGTCATCCTCGAACGCCGGGCCGCCTCGATGGTCAGCGACGTCATCGGCGACTTGGTGCGCCGCGCCGATCCACCGCTGTACGTGGCCACGACAGCCGCGGCCGGCGAACGCGCCGGATGCGTGATCGGGTTCGCCACCCAGGCGAGCATCGACCCGCCACGGTTCCTCGTCGGCATCTCGACGGAGAATCGGACCTGGCGGGTGGCCCAGACCGCAACTCATCTCGCCGTGCACCTGTTCGGACGCGACCGAATCGACGTGATCTCGCTGTTCGGTGGTGCGACCGGCGACGACGTCGACAAGTTCGCCAACGGTGCGTGGTCGGAGGGCCCCGGCGCGGTGCCGGTCCTCGATGGTGCGGTGGCCTGGTTCGTGGGGCGGATCATCGAGCGCTACGACCTCGGCGACCACGTCGGCCACCTCCTCGAGCCGGTCACCGGGGGCACCTCGACGGGGCCGGACCCGGCGGTGACATTGGCCGACGCCGACGACATCGAGGCCGGCCATCCCGCCTGAACCGTTTCACCAGCATCGGCCTGCGTGGCCGGGGAACGCAATCAAGAATCGAAGGCGATCGCCAGCGAGCGAGCGGCCAGCATCGGCCTGCGTGGCCGGGGAACGCATTAAGAGTCGAAGCCGAGCCCCATGCGGTCGAGCGTGCGCAGCCACAGGTTGCGCTTGCCGGTGCGGTCCTCACGGTCGAGCGACCAGCGCGTCGCCTGAATGCCGGCGAAGCGGAACGGCTCGGGAGGAAACGGCAACGGCTTCTTGCGGACGAACTCGGTGTTCGTTGCGACGGATCGTCGTCCGTCGAGGAGGTCGAGCATGACGTCCGCGCCGAAGCGCGTCGATGCCACGCCGAGGCCGGTGTACCCGAGGGCGTAGGCGACCCGTGTGTCCATCGCCGTTCCCCAGAACACGCAGAAGCGTGTGCACGTGTCGATCACGCCGCCCCAGATGTGGCTGAAGCGGACGTCCTCGAGCTGCGGAAAGGTCTCGAAGAAGTGGCGGCTGAGTGTTGCCCAGGTCGCCGGACGGCTCTCCAGCTCGGCCGAGACCCTGCCGCGCCAGTAGTACACGGCGTCGTAGCCGCCCCACACGATGCGGTTGTCCTCGGTCAAGCGGTAGTAGTGGAACTGGTTGGGGATGTCGCTGAGCCCGGCGCGACTGGCCCAGCCGATGCTGGCGAGCTGTTCGGGGGTCAGTGGCTCGGTGGCCATGCAGTAGTCGTAGACGGGGGCGACGTAGCTGCCGATCCGGCGCAGCAGTGGCCGGAAGGCATTCGTCCCGAGGGCGACGCGGGCGGCGCGGACCTTCCCGAGTGGCGTCGTGACGAGGACGCCGACGCCGTCCCGGGTCAAATCGGTCGCCTTGGTGTCCTCGTAGATGCGCACGCCGAGCGACTCGGCCGCCGCCTTCAGCCCCCACACCAATCGCGCCGGGTCGACGAGCGCAGCGCGGTCCTTGCGCCACAGACCACCCGTGTACGTGGGGGAGTGCACCTCGGCCCGCATCGCCTCACCCTCGAGCAACGCGACGTTCTGGCCGAGACTGGTCAGCAACGCGTGATCGGCGGCCAACTCGTCGAGGTACGACGCCGGATGGAGCGTCGTCGCGACATCGATCACCCCGGTGCGCTCGTAGTCGCAGTCGATCGAATAGCGCGCGATGGCTGCCTCGATGGCGTCGAGGTTGTCCAGCCCGAGCTGTTCGAGCAGTTCGATCTCGTCGGCGAAGCGACGCTTGCCATTGGCCACCCCGTGGGTGAGCGTCGATTCCATGAACCCGCCGTTGCGACCGCTGGCCGCCGAACCGATCTCGGCGGCGTCGATCAGGACGACGTCACGGGTCGGATCGCGCTCCTTGGCGATGATCGCGGTCCACAGCCCGGTGTAGCCGCCGCCGACGATGCAGAGGTCGCACGACTCGGTGCGTACGAGCGTTGGGTTGGAGTCGGGTTCGTCGACGTCGTCGTACCAGTACGGGAACAGGTCGGCGTCGGCGATGGCGTCCAAGTGATTCATGAAACTTCGTCGATCCTGTCGCCTTCGGGCAGTGTATGGGAGCAGCTCCGGTGCGAGCGAGTGAGCGCCAGCGAACGAGCGGCCAGCATCGGCCTGCGTGGCCGGGGAACGCAATGGGAGGTATGGGAATGGACTTGGGCATCGCTGGCAAGCGGGCCGCGGTTGCAGCCGCGTCGTCGGGACTCGGCCTGGCGTCGGCGAAGGCGCTCGCCGCCGACGGCGTGACGGTCGCGATCTGCGGACGCGACCAGGCCCGGCTCGACGCCGCTGCTGCCGAGATCGGCGGCGACTGCGTACCGATCGTCGCCGACGTCAGCGATGCCGCCGGCGGCACAGCGTTCGTCAGCGCCGCGAGCGAGGCGCTCGGTGGCGTGGACATCCTGGTCACCAACGCCGGCGGTCCGCCGGCCGGCAACTTTGCCGCCACCGACGTCGACGCCTACCCCGCGGCCCTCGGCCTCAACCTGCTGTCCGTCGTCGCGATGTGCAAGGCGGCGGCACCGCCGATGCAGGAGCGCGGGTGGGGCCGCGTCGTGGCGATCACGTCGCTCTCGGTGCGTCAGCCGATCGCCAACCTGATCCTGTCGAACACGGCTCGCGCCGGTGTCACCGGGTTCCTCAAGACGATGGCTCGTGAGCTGGCCGGAACGGGTGTCACCGTCAACTCGGTGCAGCCCGGTCTGCACGGCACACCGCGGATCGTCGAGTTGTACGGGGACGAGCCGCCCGGGCCGGTGGGCGACCCGGGCGACTTCGGCGCCGTCGTCGCCTTCCTGTGCAGCGAGCAGGCCGGGTTCATCACCGGCGCCGCCATTCCCGTCGACGGCGGGTCGTACACCGCCCTCCTGTAACGATTCACTCGTGAAGGCGGATCGGGGGGACGTACTCGCCGATCGGGGCCCGGTCCCACCACACGTTGGTCTCGCGTCGCTCCTCACGCGACGTGAAGCGGTACTCGAACATTCGCGCCCGCACGTAGACCGGTGGCCGGTCGGGGAACGGGTTGTGACGCAACAGCTTCAACGTGTCGCGATCGTTGGCCAGCAGTCGTTCGAGGAACGGCCGGAACCACGACCGCCCGTAACGGGGCGACAGCGGGATGAACCACATCAGCCAGTCGAGCCGGAGGTGGTAGGGGGCGAATTGCCGCGGTCGGCGACGCGGGTCACCCGGCTTGCCCTTGAACTCGTACTCGCGCCACTCGGTGGAAGGCGTCACGACACCTTCGCTCGTCCCCTCGACGACGACCTCGCGGCGCACCCGGGTGATGCTGCCGAACGCGCCGTACGTGTTGACCAGGCGCAGCGGGTCGAAGGCGGTGTTCATGACCTGGTGCGGCGACAGCAGGTTGGCCACCGGCCGGTAGCTGAGCAGGGCAACGAGCGCCGTCACGGCGACCACGACGATGTCGTGCCAGAGCGGCGCGTCCGTCAGCTGATCGGGTGCCGAGACGGGGAGTAGCCAGCCGAGGATGCCGTCGCCCAGCGCCGGCAGGGCGATGGTGATCGTCACCGCATTGAGCCACGCGAAGTTGCCGCTGACCATCAGCCACAGCTGGGTGACGATGATGAGCGACGCGGCGACGCCGGCGATCGGCTGGGGGGTGAACAGCAGGAACGGGAGGACCAACTGGGCCACGTGGTTGGCCGCCGCTTCGGCCTTGTGGAGGGGCATCGGCAGGTGGTGGAACCACCAACTCAGCGGACCGGGCATCGGTTGGGTCTCGTGGTGGTACTTGAGGCAGGTCAGGTCGCGCCAGCACGCGTCGCCGCGCATCTTGATCAACCCGGCGCCGAACTCGACACGGAACAGCAGCCAGCGCAGGAGGATCAGGATCAGCGTCGGTGGCGCGCTGTCCTCGGGTCCGAGGAAGATGGTCAGGAATCCGGCTTCCAGCAGCAGCGTCTCCCAGCCGAAGCCGTACCACGTCTGGCCGACGTTGACGATCGACAGGTACATCGCCCACAGCGCCGCCCAGCCGAGCATGGTGACGAGGGTGGGTGCCCGGTCGATCAGCCCGGTCACCGCCGCGAGGGAGATGACGACACCGGTCCACGTCACGCCGGCGAAGAAGCGGTCCGAAGCGTGCAGGTGGAAGACGCTCGGGGACCGCCAGAAGCGAACAGCACGGACGAAGTCGGTGAACGGCAGGATCCCGCGGGAGCCGAGCAACGGACGGAACTGGTTGGCGGCGACGAGGAAGGCGATCAGGTAGATGAGCGCCATCGCCCGCAGGAACACGAGCCGGCTGATCCAGTACCCCGGAGCAGCGAACACATCCTCCGTCGTGATCCCCCGATCTGCGAACCGAAGGGTGCCAATATGACCGTTCCGTCACACTGGCACCCTTTCGTTGGTGATCAGCCGGTGGCGGCCTCGAGCGCTCGGCGGGTGAGGACCTTGGCGAGGTGGACCCGGTACTCGACGCTGGCGTTGAGGTCGGCCTGCGGGTCCGCTTCGGCGGCGGCCTGCTCGGCGGCGTCGGCGACCGAGGCCCCGCCGGCGAGCGCGCTGGCGACGCTGCTGGCCAGGATCGGCGTCGATCCCATGTTGACGAGGGCGACGCCGCAATCACCGTTGCGACGCCAAGCGGCCACGCCGACGATCGCCCAGTCCTGGGCGCGCCGGTTGAACTTCTGGAAGCCCCACCCGGCGCCGTTCATCTTCGGCACGCGGATCTCGGTGAGCAGCTCGTCGGCCGCCAGGGTCGACGTCAGGAACCCCTCGTAGAAGTCGGCGGCGGCGATTTCCCGCGTACCTCCCGGTCCCTGCGCTACGTAGGTCGCGCCGAGCGCCAGGGTGGTCGCCGGGAGGTCGCTGGCCGGGTCGGCGTGGGCGATCGACCCGCCGATCGTGCCGCGGTGGCGCACTTGCGGATCACCGACGTGGCTCGCCGCATGAGCGAGCAGGGGAACGTGCTCGGCGAGCACTTCCGAGATCTCGATGTCGCGGTGCCTCGTGAGGGCGCCGATGGCGATGTGATCGCCATCCTCGCGGATGTACGAGAGGTCGGCGAGCCGGCCGATGTCGACGAGCACGCTGGGCTGGGCGAGGCGCAGCTTCATCAGCGGTAACAGGCTGTGCCCGCCGGCGAGGAACTTGGCGTCGTCGCCGTGCTGGCCGGCGAGGCTGACCGCCTCCTCGGCCGTCGACGCTCGTACGTAGTCGAACGGTGCGGGGATCATTGCCCGTCTCCCTCTTTGTCGGTGGCGCGGTCGTCTGGTGGGGCGGTGGTCGTGCGGGCCGTGACGCCCTCGTGCTCGCCGAGGTCCGTCGCCGCCGTGTCGGTGGCCTCGGTCGTCGTGCCGTGGATCGCCTTCCAGACGTTCAACGGACTGGCCGGCATCGGCACATCGGTCACCCCGAGGCCCGAGAGCGCGTCGACGACGGCGTTGATCACCGCCGGAGCAGCGCCGATCGTCCCCGCCTCGCCGATGCCCTTGACGCCGAGCAGGTTGGTCGGCGACGGCGTGACGGTTTGGTCGAGCTTGAGCGATGGAACATCGCTTGCCGCCGGCACGAGGTACTCGGCGAGCGTCGACGTCTGCAGGTTGCCATCGGGGTCGAACACGGCCTCCTCGAACAACGCCTGGGCGAGCCCTTGGATCACCCCACCGTGGATCTGGCCCTCGACGATCAGCGGATTGACCTGCACACCACAGTCGTCGACGGCCGCGTAGTCGAGGACCTCGACTTGTCCGGTCTCCGTGTCCACCTCCACGGCGCACATGTGCGTGCCGAACGGCCACGAGAAGTTCGGTGGGTCGTAGGTGACGTGCGCTTCGAGGTTCGGCTCCATGCCGTCGGGGAGGTTGTGGGCGGTGAACGCCTCGAAGGCGATGGCCGCGAGGGGCATCGACTTGTCCGGCGATCCGGCCACCGTGAACGCCGCGTCCTCGAACGACAGGTCGTCGGCGCTGGCCTCCAGTTGATGGGCGGCGATCTGCTTGGCCTTGTCCACGACACGGTCGCACGCCATCGCAATCGCCACGCCACCGACAGGGAGCGACCGCGAGCCGTAGGTGTCCATCCCCAGTGGGGCGATCGCCGTGTCGGAGTGCAGCACGTCGACGTCGTCCGGGCTGATCCCGAGCCGTTCGGCGACGATCATCGACCACGCCGTCTCGTGACCCTGGCCGTGCGGTGCGCTGCCCGTGACGACCTGCACCTTGGCGGTCGGCAGGACGCGCACCGTGGCCGCCTCCCAGCCTCCGGCGGAGTAGTTCAGCGACGCCAGCACGCGCGAGGGGGCCAGGCCGCACATCTCGAAGTACGACGACACGCCGATTCCGAGACGCTTCGTGGCACCTTCGACGTTCTGGGTCTGCTGGCGCTGGCGCAGGTCGTCGTAGCCGATCAGGGCGGCGGCCTTGTCGGCTGCCGCCGGGTGATCACCGGAGTCGTACTCCAGCCCGCTCCACGCCGTGTAGGGGTACGACGCCGTCGGGATGTAGTTGCGTCGGCGCAGCTCGAGCGGGTCGATGCCGATCTTGGCGGCGAGGGCGTCCATCGACCGTTCGATGGCGTAGGTCGCCTCCGGCCGGCCGGCCCCCCGGTAGGCGTCGGTGGGTGTCATCGTCGTGAACACCGAGGTGCACTCGAAGTCGTAGGCGGCGGGCAGGTCATAGACGCCGGCGTACAGGAACGCGCCGAGCAGCGGGATGCCCGGCGTGACGAGTTGTAGGTAGGCGCCCATGTCGGCGAGCAGCCGGATCCGTACGGCGGTGAGCTTGCCCTCGGCATCGGCGGCCAATTCGATGTCCTGGATCTGGCCGCGGCCGTGGATCGTGGCGAGGGCGTTCTCCGTGCGCGATTCGTTCCATCGCACGGCGACGCCGTGGCGCTTGGCGAGGGCCATGCACAGCAGTTCCTCGGCGTAGACGTTGAGCTTGGACCCGAACCCGCCGCCGACCGCCGGGGCGACGACGCGCACCTGCTGTTCGGCGAGGCCGAGGGTGATCGCCGACATGATCTTGAGGATGTGCGGGATCTGCGTCGCCGAGTACAGCGTGATGTCACCGCCGAACGGCTGGGGCACGGCGGCCACCGCCCGGGTCTCCATCGCCATCGGGATCAGGCGCTGCTGGACGTAGCGCTCCTTGACCGTGTGGGCGGCCTCGGCGAAGGCCGCGTCGACCTGACCCTCGGTGCCCTCGACCTTCAGCGCCCAGGTGTAGCTCTTGTTGGTGCCGATGTCGTCGTGGATGACGACGCGATCGGACAGCGCATCGGCGAGGTCGATGACGGCGTCGAGCGGTTCGTAGGCGACGTCGACGAGCTCTGCAGCATCGCGGGCGGTGGACTCGGACGTCGCCAGCACGGCGGCCACGCCGTCGCCGACGTAGCACACCTTGTCGGTGGCCAGCGGGAAGTGCGGCGGGTTCTTCATGTCGTCGGTGACCGGCCAGGCGCACGGCATCGGGGCGGCCCAGGCATCGGCCAGATCGGCGCCGCTGTACACGGCAACGACACCGTCGGCGCCGGCCGCCGCCGACGTGTCGATGGACGTGATCCGGGCGTGGGCATACGGACTGCGCACGACGGCGAGGTACAGCGCGCCGGGGAGGTCGAGATCGGCGGTGAAGCGAGCTTCACCGGTGAGCAGTGCTGGGTCCTCCCGGCGTAGGCGGCGCTGGCCGATCACCGTGTTGGGACGGGTTTCGGTGACGGTCATCAGGGGGCCCTTCTGGTGATGCGAGCGACCGAGCGCCAGCGAGGGAGCGGCCAGCAACGGCCTGCGTGGCCGGGGAACGCAATGAACGTCATGTCGCGTCAGCTCCCGGCCTCGGCGGCGGCGAGCACCGCCTTGACGATGTTGTGGTAGCCGGTGCAGCGGCACAGGTTGCCCTCCAGGCCGATTCGCACGTCGGACTCGGTGGGGTGCGGCTGTTCGTTGAGCAGGCTGGTCGCCGCCATGATCATCCCGGGTGTGCAGTAGCCGCACTGCAGGCCGTGGTTCTCCATGAACGCCTGCTGCATCGGGTGCAGCTCGCCGTTCGTGGCGAGTCCCTCGATCGTCATGATGTCAGCACCGTCGGCCTGCACGGCGAGCACCGTGCAACTCTTCACCGACTCGCCGTCGATGTGAACCGTGCACGCTCCGCACGACGACGTGTCACAACCGACGTTGGTGCCCGTCAGCCTGAGCTGCTCGCGTAGGAACTGCACGAGCAACGTGCGCGGCTCGACCTCCCCGCTGCGAGCCGAACCATTGACCGTGAGTGAAATCTCCACCCCGAACCCCCCTTGAAATGCGTTGCCGGCCATGTAGGCCGCTTCTGTCGTTCCCCGGCCACGCTGGCCGTACCTGGCCGCTCGCTCGCTGGCGCTCGCTCACTCGCAACGGTGAGATGGCGCCTCGTCGCTCGCATGATGCGTAGACGTTCATCTTGGCATGACCAGCGCGCCTGGCGCTCAACCGAGGTCGGCTACGAGTGCAGCTGCTGGGCGAGGTAGTGCTCGATGCCGATCTGGTTGATCGTCTCCAGCTGCGTCTCCAGCCAGTCGACGTGGTCCTCCTCATCGGTCAGGATCGACTCCAGCAGGTCACGGCTGCCGTGGTCGCCCTTGGCCAGGCACAAGGCGATGCCATCACCGAGGCGCTCGAGAGCGGACTGCTCGACGGCGAGGTCGGACTGGAACTGCTCGAGCACCGTCTCCCCGACGCGCAACGGTCCCAGACGCTGCAGGTTGGGGACACCTTCGAGGTAGAGGATCCGCTCGACGAGTGACTCGGCGTGCTTCATCTCGTCGATCGATTCGTCACGGACCTTCTCGGCGAGGCGCCGATACCCCCAGTTGTCACACATCTTGGCGTGGACGAAGTACTGGTTGATCGCCGTCAGCTCACCGGTGAGCACGTCGTTGAGCACCTCGAGGATGTCGTCGTCGCCTCGCATGCCAGCGACACTACGCCACGTATTGCGTTCCCCGGCCACGCAGGCCGCGTGTGGACGCTCCTCGGCTGGCGCCTCGTCGCTCGCATGCTACGACAGGGCGCTCACTCACTCACTCACTCACTCACTCACTCACTCGCATCGGTGCGAGTTCGTTGGGTCAAGCGATGACGAGACGCCGACCGCGCCGGCCGACGACGGTCGCCTCGGCGCACCGCTCGGCAAGGAGGTCGTCGATCGTCGAGTGGCAGCTCAGGCAGCAGCTGCCGGCCTGGCAACGATCGGCGATGTCGTCGATCGAACTCGCTCCGTGGTCGATCTCGCGTCGAATGCGCCGCTCGCTCACTCCGTGGCAGCTGCAGACGACCATTGGTCGTAAGGTACCCTTAATCCCCGCCAGTTACAAGGCTGCACACATCGCCGCCTGCCGTTAGCCCGGGCGTTGCGACTTGGGAAGCTTGCCGACCACCAGTTCGTAGCTGGTGTCGATGGCCTCCTCGATCTCGTCGTCGGGGATCGCCCGACCGATCCGCAGCGTGTTCCACCCGGAGCGGCCGATGTACGCCATCACCGACGCGTCGTCGGGGTAGCGAGCCAGCCACTCGTTGGCCTCGTCACGGTTGGATCCAGCCTTCACGCCAACGCTGTCGCGGCCCATGAAGGCGAAGATCTTGCCTTTGGCGGACGGGCCGACCTTGGCGACAGTGTCGCCTTCCCACGGCTCGTCCTCCCAGGCGCCGGGCTTGGCGAGGCAATAGGCGATCAACTCGTCGTGAGTCACCGCCAAACCGTAGGGCATCGGAGTGTTTGCGGCGGGGCGTGTCAGCCGCCACCACTCCGACAACCCCAAACACTCCGGCAGCCGCAAACACTCCGGTCGGAGACGTCAGAGGGCGGCGGCGAGGTGGCGGACGAACGTGAGGACGTCGCCGGGGTCGCCGATCCGGCGTCGCGCCGAGGTCTGGCCCGGGCCCACCCGCACGCCGAGGTCGCCGGCCCCGAGGGCGGCGAAGACGTCCTCGTCGGTGATGTCGTCACCGACGAACGACACGGCGGCGGCGCTCACCTCGCCGCGCATGTCGGCGATCGCCGCCGCCTTGCTGGCGCCGCGCGCCGCCAGCTCGACGATCCGGTGACCGCGTCGCAGGTGCGCGCCCGGTACCGCGGCGGCGGCCTTGGCGAGAGCGGCGAGCGCCGGCTCGGCGGTCGCCGGATCGGCTTCGCGGACGTGCACGACGACAGCGGTCGGCTTGGTCTCGACCCACGCCCCGCCGCCGGCATCACGCGCGGCGCGGTCGGCGAGCACGCGGAGGCGGGCGAGCCGCTCGGTCTCGGTGACCGTCAACGGGGCCAGGGGACGGCCCCGTCGTTCAGCCCCGTGGCTGCCGACGACGATCAGGACGTCCGGGAAGCCGAAGCGCGACAGGTTCTCGACGTTGCGTCCCGACACGATGCCGACCGGAGTGCGCGCCGACAAGGCGCTGAGGGCATCGAGCAGGCCGGGAAGCAGCGCTGCATCGGCAGCGTGGGCGACGATCGGGGCGAGCACGCCGTCGACGTCGAAGGCGGCGAGCAGCGGACGGTCGAGGGCGGCGACCTCGGTGGCGACGGCGACGGGATCGTCGAACACCGGTGCCTCGCTCGTCACGACACGTCCCGCCCCGACTGCTGGGGAGCGATCCCGGTGAGGTCTTCGAGGAAGCGTTCGGCCCAGCTGCGCACGTCGCTGCGGGCGACGGCGTCACGCAGCGCGGCCATCCGCCTGGTCCGTTCGGTGTGGTTCATCTCGATGGCGTGGACGATGGCGGCGCGCATCGCGTCGTCGTCGTGGGGGTTGACGAGAACGGCGTCGGTGAGCTGGTCGGCGGCGCCGGCGAACTCGGACAGCACGAGCACGCCATTGACGTCGCGCCGCGACGCCACGAACTCCTTGGCCACCAGGTTCATCCCATCACGCAGGGGCGTCACGAGCATCACGTCGCCGGCGAGGTACAGGGCGACGAGATCCTCCAACGACAGCGATCGATAGAGGTAGTGGAGCACCGGCTGGCCGATGCGGGCGTGCAAGCCGTTGATCTCACCGACAAGGCGTTCGATCTCGTGGCGCTCGTCCTGGTAGTGCTCGACCGCTTCGCGGGTCGGCGTGGCGACCTGGATCATCACGCACCGCTCGGCATCGAGCGTGCCGTCGTCGAGCAGCGAGAGGAACGCCCGCATCCGGGCGCCGATCCCCTTGGTGTAGTCGAGACGGTCGACACCCAACAGCACCACCTCGGGGTTTCCGAGCCCCGATCGCACCGTCGCCGAGGCCCGGCGCACGTTGCGCTCGGCAGCCAGCTCGCTGAACTCTTCGACGTCGATGGAGATCGGGTAGGCGCCGATCTTGACGTGCCGGCCGGTGGCCGTGGCCAGCACGGTCGGCTGATTCGGTTCGGCGACGGTGATCTCGCCCGCCGTCGGATCGGCCAAGAGGCCGAGCCGCTGGGCGATGAGGGCGAAGTTCTCGGCGCCCATCAACCGTTGAAAGCCGACGAGGTCGGCGCCGAGGAGGCCTTCGATGATCTCGCTGCGCCACGGCAGGCGGGCGAACAGCTCCCACGGCGGGAACGGGATGTGCAGGAAGAACCCGATCGTGGCGTCCGGTCGGAGCTCGCGGACCATCTGCGGGACGAGCTGCAGCTGATAGTCATGGACCCAGATCACCGCGCCGGGTGGGGCGACCTCCGCCAGGCTGGCGGCGAAACGCTCGTTGACGGCGACGTAGGCGTCCCACTGTTGGGTCTTGAACGACGACTCTCGTACGGCGTCGTGGTACAGCGGCCACAACGAGTCGTTGGAAAAGCCCTCGTAGTAGTCGTCGTACTCGCTCGGCGACAAGCTGACCGGGTGGAGCTCGACGCCGTCGAGGGTGAACGGCGCGGCGTCATCGTCGACCACTCCGGTCCACCCCACCCAGGCTCCGCCGGCGCCACGCAGCATCGGCAACAGCGCTCTGACCAGCCCGCCCGGGCTCGGTGTCCAGGAGTCGTCGGCGGCGCGCATCACCGGCAGCCGGTTGGCGGCGACGACGAGCGGCCGCTGGGGCGTCACCGGCGTTGGCGTCACCTGACCAGGTCGGCGATGTCGGTGGCCGCGAGGACGGCGAGGAGCACGAGCACGGATCCGCCGAGGGCTGCGTACCACCAGCGCTTGGGATGGTCGGCGCGGAAGAAACGTCGCAGGCTGAGCACGATGCAGACCATCGCCACGACGTTCACGGCGAGTCCGATCGCCGGGCCGACCCCCTTGGCGATCCCCAGGGCCGGGAGGACGAACGGGAAGACGATGTACATCAGCAGGCAGCGCACGGTGGCGACGAGCATCGATGTCTGGAACGCCTTGCGCGCCCCCTCGGCGGTTCCTGCCGGAGCGTCGACGGGCAGACGCAGCAGGCGCCGCATCACCCGGTCGGCCGGTGATCGCTGGGGGACGGCGATGGCGAGGTCGGGCGGTGCGGCGGTCAGCGACATGGTGTCCCTACGCTAGGCGTCGCACCCGACAAGGCGCATCACCTCGTTCGGATGATCGGCGATCGACCATGCTCCGGCGGAATCCAGCTCCTCACGCGATCCGTAACCCCACAGCACGCCGATCGTGTCGATGCCGTGGGCTGCCGCGCCTTCGACGTCGTACCGGCGGTCGCCGATCATGACGATCTCGTCACCCCCGACGAGCCCGAGACGATCGAGCACGGAGCCGATGACGTCGGCTTTGGTGTGCAGCACATAGTCGTCGCTCGCCGCCCCGATCACCTTGAACCGGTCGCTCAGGCCGAAGTGCTCGATGACCCGCCGCGCCGAGGTCTCCGGCTTCGACGTGGCCAGGCACAAGGTGCGGCCGCATTCGGTGAGTTCGTCGAGCAGTTCGCCGACTCCGTCGTACATCGTCGTGTCGAACAATCCGGTGTCCTCGTAGACGGCCCGATAGGCGATCGTCACCTCGTCGACGCGATCGGCCGGCACCCCGATGTCGGGCAGCCCGGTCGTGAACGGCGGACCGATCGCCGTCCGTAGCAGGTCGTCATTCGGTACCGGCAGCCCGACCTCGGCCAGCGCCAGCTTCAGTGTTCCGCAGATGCCCGGCTCGGAGTGCGAGATCGTGCCGTCGAGGTCGAACAGCACGACGTCGCGCCGCCGACCCGTTGTTCGTATCACCGTTCCATCGTGCCAGCCGATCGCCGCGTTCGGACGGCCGGTTGCGATTGGCGAGCCAGGCGCGCGGCTCTCCGCACGCTCCGCTCACCACCCATCAGGGGTGCAGCCAGCGCGCCGACGTGGTGGTCTCGGCGAGCATGTCGGGCAGCGGTTCGACGCCCAGGCCGGGGCCGGACGGCAAGGCGACGTATCCATCGGGATCGAGCACGAAGGGCGTCGTCAGGTCGCGTTCCCAGTAGCGATCCGACGCCGAGGTGTCGCCGGGCAGCGTGAATCCGGGCATCGCCGCGAGGGAGACATTGGCGGCGCGACCGAGTCCGGTCTCCAGCATCCCTCCGCACCACACCGGTACACCGTGGACCTGGCACATGTCGTGGACCCGCGTGGCCTCGATGTAGCCCCCCACTCTCCCGGCCTTGATGTTGACGATCGAGCAGGCGCCGAGGGCGATGGCGTCGGCGGCGGACTTCGCCGAGGTGATCGACTCATCGAGGCAGATCGGCGTGCGCATCCGCGTGGCGAGCAACGAGTGGTGGCGCAGGTCGCCGGCGGCCAGCGGTTGCTCGACAAGCAGGAGTCCGAAGGCGTCGAGCTCGGCGAGGTGGTCGGCGTCGTCGAGCGTGTAGGCCGCGTTGGCGTCGACCTGGAGCACGAGGTCGTCGCCGAACCGTTCGCGGACCGCGGCGACACGATCGACGTCGAGGCCCGGCTCGATCTTCAACTTGATCCGCAGGTAGCCGTCGTCGAGATACCCGGCGACCTGTTCGAGCAGCTCCGCGACATCGTCGGTGATCCCGACGGACACCCCGGCGGGCACCCGGTCGGTGACCGCGCCGAAGTACTCGGCGAACGACCGGCCGGCGGCGCGCAGCTCGGCATCGAGCACCGCCATCTCCAGCGCCGCCTTGGCCATCGGATGTCCTTCGAAGACTTCCAGCAGCGCGCCGACGTTCTCGGCCTCGACGTCGCCGCGGTCGAACAGTCGCGGGGCGAAGAAGTGGGTGATGACGTGTTCGGCGCCGTCGACGTATTCGGGCGAGTACCGCGGCTCGGCCCCCGCCACGCACTCGCCCCAGCCGACCACCGTCGACCCGTCGACGGTGCCCTCGGCCCGCACGAGGAGAACGTCTCGATCACGTTCCGTGCCGAATGACGTGCGGAACGGGGTGCGCAGCGGCATCGCCACGCGGATCAGCTCGATGCCGGTGAGTCGCACGATCAACCGTTCCCAGCGTCGCGGATTGCTCGCCACACACGTTCGGGTGTCGCCGGCATGTCGAGATGGCGTACACCGAGGTGGGCGAGGGCGTCGACGACCGCCGATTGCACGGCGGGCGTCGATCCGATCGTCCCCGACTCGCCGACGCCCTTGGCCCCGAGCGGGTTGACTGGCGTCGGTGTCTCCATCGACACCAGCTCGAAACTCGGCAGCTCGGCCGCGCTGATCATCGCGTAGTCGGCCAAGTTCGACGTGATCGGGTTGCCGTCCTCGTCGTAGCGGACTTCCTCCATCAACGCTTGGGCCGCGCCCGAGGCGATGCCGCCGTGCAGCTGGCCCTCGACGAGCAGCGGATTGACGATGCGCCCGGCGTCATCGCACGCCACGTGACGGACGAGCCGGACGTGTCCGGTGTCGGCGTCGACCTCGACGACGGCGACGTGGGCGCCGAACGGGAACGTCGGCACCGTGAAGTCGAACGTCGTCGTCGCCGCCAGTTGGGTGCCGGCGTCGAGCGAGGTGCTGGCGACGTCTGCCCAGGTGAGGCTGACGGCGGGCGTGCCGGCAACGTGGAAGCTGCCCCGCTCGGTGTCGAGCACGACATCGGCGACATCGGCCTCGAGGCGGCCGGCGGCGACGTGGCGAGCGACGTCGACGAGCTCGACGGCGGCAGCGCTGACCGCCGCCCCGCCCATCTGCAGCGAGCGTGACCCGAGGGTTCCACCTCCGGTGGACACGACGTCAGTGTCCCCCCAGACGACACGGATCGCCGCCAGCGGCAGTCCAGTGTGCTCCGAAGCGATCATCGCCCAGGCCGTCTCGTGCCCCTGGCCGTGCGGAGATGTTCCGGTGAAGACGGTTGCTGAGCCGTCGGCGGAGACCTCGATCGTCGCCGTCTCGTTGCCCGGGATGCTGTTGGTGATCTCCACGTAGACGCTGACGCCGATGCCCATCAGGCTGCGGTCGCCAGCCTCGCGGCGACGGCGCTGCTCGGCGCGCAGCTCGTCGTAGCCGGCGGCTCCGAGCACCCGGTCGAGCGCTCCGGCGTAGTCGCCGACGTCATAGGTCTGGCCGATCGATGTGGAGTGCGGATCGAGGAACGGAGCGATGAGGTTGAGCCGGCGGATCTCGGCCGGATCTCGGCCCAGCTCTGTCGCGAACAGATCGATGGCCCGCTCGATCGCCGCCGTGGCCTCCGGCCGACCAGCCCCGCGAAAGGCGACGATCGGTGGTGTGTTGGTGAGCACGGAACGCGCCCGACACTCGATGTTGGCGATGTCGTAGACGCCCGACGCCATCGGGCGGGTCATCACCGCCGGGAGCACGGCGCCGACTTCGGCGGAGGCACCGCTCTCCTGCACGATGTCGAGCTGGTAGTGGGTGACGCGACCATCCCGAGTGCCGCCGATTTTCACGTCGTGGATCTGGGCGCGTCCGTGGCCGAGACTCGTCATCGACTCGCTGCGCGTCTCCGTCCACGTGACCGGCCGGCCGAGCTCCTTGGCCAACCGACCGAGTAGCAGCTCTTCGGGATACGGCGTGATCTTGGCGCCGAACCCGCCGCCGACGTCGGGGGTGACGACCCGCACCGCCGACGCCTCGAGGCCGCTGACCTGGGCGATGAAGTCGCGGGCACCGTGGGCGTGCTGCGTCGACATCCATACGACCAGGCGATCGTCGATCCACGCGGCGGCCGCTGAACGACCTTCCAGGGGGCACGGTGCCATCCGTTGGTTGACGAAGTGGCCGGCGACGACAACCTCGCAATCGGCGAAGAAGTCATCGCTGTTGGTCAGCCCGGGCATCTTCATCGCCGTGCTGTCGAGCACCACGTTGCCGGCGACGGTTTCGAACAGCAGCGTGTCGCCGTCGATGGCGGTGAGCGGGTCGACGTACCCGTCGAGGACCTCGTAGTCGACGATCACCGCATCTGCGGCATCCGCCGCGGTGGCCGCGGTGGTGGCGACGATGGCCGCGATCGGCTCGCCCACGAACCGGACTCGGTCGGTGGCGAGCAGCGAACGGGCGACGGTCGGGTTGAAGCGAGCCGGCACCGGCTCGAGGCCGAGATCGGCGGCGGTGTAGACGGCGATGACACCCGGCATCGACTTCGCCTCGTCGACGTCGATCGCCGTGATCGTGCCGTGGGCGACCGCCGACCGGACGTAATGAACGACCGCCGCGCCAGCGAACGGCACGTCCCCGTCGATCCGCAGATCGTCGACGTACCTGCCGCCTGTGGTGATGAACCGGGGGTCTTCCACACGAAGTACCCGGGTACCGAGGATGCTGCCGACCACTTGTTGCTCCTTGTCCGTCCGGCCGGACTGTAGGACACGGTCCGGGACCTGCTCGACGTCCGCCGCGCATGCCATCCTGGGGGCGTGGCGTGGTTGGTCAGCGAAGCACGGGTCCTCGCCTCCGCAGAAGTCACCGGCCGTGGAGCAGATCGGCGGCGCGGCCTACGCGGCCGTGACGGTATCGACGGGGCGCTGGTCATTCCGTCGTGCCGCTGGGTGCACACGTTCGGGATGCGCTTCGCCATCGACGTCGCCTTCGTCGACGACGGTGGCGTCGTGATCAAGATCGTGCGCATGCGCCCGGGACGGATGGGTGCGCCGGTCAAGCACGGCAACTGGGTCATCGAGGCCTCGACCGGGGCGTTCGAGCGATGGGGTCTGTCGGTCGGCGACGTCGTCGAGGTGCGCGACGGCGACTAGTCCAAAGCGTTCTGTGGCGCAGCTCACGCTGGTCTCGACGCCGATCGGCAACCTGGGCGATCTGGCACCGAGGGCCATCGAGGCGCTGGCGTCGGCGGCGCTGATCTGCTGCGAGGACACGCGACGCACCGGTCGCCTGTTGCAGGCGGCAGGGGTGACCGCGAAGCGGATGGCGGTGTGCAACGAGCACACCGAACGACGCTGCGTCGACGCGGTCCTCGAGGTGCTCGGAGACGGAGGGAGCGTCGCCCTGGTGACGGATGCCGGAACACCTGGCATCAGCGACCCGGGCGCGGTGCTGGTCCGCGCCGTGCTCGATGCCGGCCACGAGGTGTCGACGGTGCCCGGACCGGTCGCCCTGATCGCCGCCCTGGTGAGCAGTGGCCTGCCGACGTCGCGTTTCGTCTTCGAGGGGTTCCTGCCGCGCAGCGGCCCGGACCGTCGGACACGACTGGCGCAGATCGCCGGCGAACCGCGAACCATCGTGCTCTACGAGGCGCCGCACCGCGTCGTTCGCACGATCGCCGATCTCACCGAAGCGTGCGGGCCAGATCGGGCCGTCGCCGTCGCCCGCGAGCTGACCAAGCTCTACGAGACGGTCGTCCGCGGCACGCTCGGCGGGGTCGAGCTCGGTGATCCGCGAGGTGAGTACGTGATCGTGCTCGGCGGGGCGCCTGCCGTCACTGCCGAGGTCGGCGACGACGCGATCGCCGCAGCCGTCGACGACGAGATGGCCGGTGGTGCCTCGACACGCGATGCGGCTGCCCGAGTCGCGTCGACGCTCGGTGTTCCCCGGCGACGCGCCTACGACATCGCCATCGCCCGGCCCAAGCCCCCCTGACCCCACCCGAGTGTTTCCGGCGACCCGAGTGCTAGCGGCGCGACGGTGCGTCCGCAAACACTCGGGTAGGGCTCGATGGGCTACAACACAGAGGTGAGCGAATACGTGTCGATGGCGTCGAGCGGACCGAGCGCCGCGTTCTTCGACCTCGACCGCACGCTGATCTCGGGCTCGTCGGCGTTCGTGTTCGCCACCGCGGCGCGCCGCGCCGGTCTGCTGGGGACCCGACAGCTCGCTCGCGACGGGATGTCGGCGTTGACCTTCAAGCTGCGCGGCGCCAGCGACGACAAGTCGGCGGCCGTCCGTGACCGGATCCTCGGGGCCGTCGCCGGAATCCGCCAGGACGACCTGGTCGCCCTCAACGCCGAGGTGTTGCCGCGCCTGCTCGACAAGATCCGCCCCGAGGCCCGACGGCTGCTCGACCTCCATCGCCACGCCGGTCGGGCGACGTACATCGTGTCAGCGTCGCCGGTCGAGATCGTCGAGCCGCTGGCGGCGACACTCGGCATGACCGGTGGCATCGGCACACGCAGCGTCGTCGTCGACGGCGTCTACACCGGCGAGCTGGCCGGGCCGTTCTGCTACGGCCCGGGCAAGGTCGAAGCGATCGCCGAGGTCGCCCGGTGGGACGGCCTCGACCTGGCCCAGTGCTACGCCTACAGCGACTCGGCGAGCGACCTGCCGATGCTCGAGGCGGTCGGCCACCCGGTCGCCGTCAACCCCGACAGCACCCTGGAACGCCACGCCCGCCGCGGCGGCTGGCCGATCGTTCATTTCAGCCAGCGCACGAGGGCGATGATCCGGAGGGCGGCGGCGGGTGTGGCGGCGACGGCCCTCACCGCCGCCGGGTTCGCCGGCGGCGTGCGCTACGCCTCACGCGGCTGAGCGGCGACACCTCGAACACTTCGACGTGGCGGGTTGTTGGCGGGAGTATTGCGATATATCGTTATGTATCACGATGAACCACGAGAAGGACACCCACATGCGTACTGACCACCACGAACGGCACCGCCACTGGGACGGCCACGGTCGCGGCCGGGGCTTCGGCCCTCGCGGTCGACGCCGCCAGCGCGGCGACATCCGCACGGCGCTGCTCGCCATCCTCGCCGAGGGTCCCGGCCACGGCTACGACCTGATCAGCCGGCTGGAGGACAAGAGCGGCGGGTCGTGGCGCCCGAGCGCTGGTTCGGTGTACCCGACCCTGCAGCAACTCGAAGACGAGGGCTTGGCGACATCGGCGGAGACCGAAGGCAAGCGCGTCTACACGATCACCGACGCCGGCGCCGAAGAGGCCACCAGGCGAGTGGCCGAAGCCGGCGCCGAGCCGTGGGCGGTGGGGTCCGAGGGCGTGCACCCGGGCCACCTGTTCCGCTCGATCGGCGCCCTCGGGATGGCGGCGCGCCAGGTCGTCCAAGCCGGCACTCCGGAACAGCTCGCCAAGGTCGTCACCATCGTCGACAACGCCCGTCGCGACGTCTACCGCCTGCTCGCCGACGAGCCGACCGACACCGCCTGACCCGTCGCAACGAAAGGGTGCCAGTGGGACCGTTCGGTCACATTGGCACCCTTCGGTTGTCGGGGGGAGGCCGTAGCGTGCTCCGACAATGACGCGCTTCTACGCGACGACGCCGATCTACTACGTGAACGACGACCCGCACATCGGGCACGCCTACACGACGATCGTCGGCGACGCGCTCACCCGCTGGCACCGCCTCCTCGGCGAGCAGGTCAAGTTCCTCACGGGCACGGACGAGCACGGCCTCAAGATCCAGCAGGCCGCCGACGCCGCCGGGCTGTCCCCGCAGGAGTTCGCCGACGGCATCGCCCCACGATTCGCCGCTGCCTGGGAGTCGCTGGAGATCGCCAACGACGACTTCATCCGGACCACCGAGCCGCGCCACCGCACGGCCGTCCTCGAACTGCTGCAGCGCTGCTACGACGCCGGGGACATCGAGCTCGACCACTACCGCGGCAAGTACTGCGTGCGGTGTGAGGCGTACTACACGGACGACGAGTTACTCCCCGGCGACCTCTGCCCGATCCACAAGCTGCCGGTCGACGAGTTCGAGGAGGAGAACTACTTCTTCCGCCTGTCGCGCTACGGCGACCGCCTCCTCGACTGGTACGCGGCCCATCCCGGGGCGATCGTCCCCGAGTTCCGCGGCAACGAGGCCCTCGGGTTGATCCGCTCCGGTCTGCGCGACTTCTCGATCAGCCGCACGAGCGTGGATTGGGGCATCCCCCTACCGTGGGACGCCAAGCACGTCGCCTACGTCTGGTTCGACGCCCTCACCAACTACCTCAGCGCCGTCGGCTTCGGCCGCGACAGCGCAGAGTTCGACGCGTGGTGGCCTGCCGATGTCCAGCTCATCGGCAAGGACATCATCCGCTTCCACTGCGTGTACTGGCCGGCGATGCTGCTGTCCGCCGGCATCGAGCCGCCGCGTCGCTTCGCCGTCGGCGGCTGGCTGCTCGTCGACAGCGAGAAGATGTCCAAGACCACCGGCAACGTCGTCAAGCCGCTCGACCTCGTCGACACCGTCGGGGTCGACGGCCTGCGCTACTACGTGCTCGCCGACACGCCGTACGGCAGCGACGGCGATTTCACTCGTGAAGGCCTGATCGGTCGGTACAACGCCGACCTCGCCAACAACCTCGGCAACCTCACGTCGCGCATCGCCACCGTCGTCGGCTCGAAGTGCGGCGGCATCGGCCCTGCGGCCGGTAGCCGGTGGACCGTTGAGCGAGGCGGCTGAAGCGGCCGTCGCCACGGCCAGCGCGGCGTGGGACAACGTCGCCCCGCATCGCGCCCTGGAAGCGACCTGGGCGCTGATCCGGGCGACGAACGCCTACCTCGAGGCCAACGAGCCGTGGAAGGCCGACCCGGGCGCGGACGTCGACGCCGTGCTCGGCGACGCCATCGAAGCGTTGCGCATCGTCACCGTCCTGGCGTCGCCTGCGCTACCGGCAACCGCCCAGCTGATCTGGGAGCGCCTCGGTCTGCCCGGCGCCGTCACCGACCAGCGGGTCCCCAGCGACACGCTGTGGGGCGGCTATCCGGGCGGGCTGCCCGTCGCCACGGGCGAGCCGCTGTTCCCGCGCATCAAGCCGTGATGGACTGGGTCGACAGCCACTGCCACATCGACGCGGCCGACGCTCGGCAGACGATCGACGACGCCCTCGCCGCGGGGGTGACGACGATGATCGTCGTCGGCTGCGACCGCGAGACGTCGATCGGCGCCCGCCAACTGGCCACCGGCCACGAGGCGATCGAAGCGACGGTGGGGCTCCATCCCCACGAGTCCCGCCACGGCGTCGACACGATCGTCGACCTGATCGACGACGACACCTTGGCGATCGGGGAGTGCGGGCTCGACTACCACTACGACCATTCACCGCGCGACGTTCAACGCGAGGCGTTCGCCGCCCAGATCACCCTCGCCAATCAACGCGCCCTGCCGCTGGTCATCCACACTCGGGAGGCGTGGGACGACACGTTCGACCTTCTCGTCGACGTGGGGGTCCCCGAGCGGGTGGTGTTCCACTGCTTCACCGGCGGCGTCGCCGAGGCCCGCCGGGCGCTCGACCTCGGCGCCTTCCTCAGTTTCTCCGGGATCGTCACGTTCAAGAGTGCCGATGACGTCCGCGCCGCCGCCACGTTGTGCCCGGAGGACCGGTTGCTGATCGAGACGGACAGCCCGTACCTGGCACCCGTTCCCCACCGCGGCCGGCCCAACCGGCCCGCCTGGTTGCCGCTCGTCGGGACCCGGCTCGCCGAACTTCGCGGGGTTCCGGTGGAGCACCTGTGTGCGACGACGAGCGAGGCAACGCGCCTGGCGTTCGTGCTCGACGACTAAGATCGGCGCGCGGGACGGCGAACTCCCGCGCCGACGGACATGAACCGGAGCAATCTCTGAGACTCGACGATCGGGACCGCAGCCGCCTGGTGGTGGCCAGCGTGATCACCCTCGTTGCCCTGCCGACGATCTGGTTGGCAAACCGCAGCGACGACGGCTCCGCTTCGTCGCGCCCCAACGTCGCCGCCGTCGGCTTCGATCCGGGCCGAGCCGACGGTGGGGCGACCGTGGGGAACGCCGGCTTCGACCCGATGGGCACGTCCGGCGCCGCCTACCTCGACCCGCCGGTGAGCGCTGCCGCCGCGGCGCCTGCCGATGTGGTCATCGGCACGTCAGGGGAGAGCGTCGTGGCGACGGCGCGGGCGACCTACAAACGATCGATCTACGGGGGCACGTGCCACTTCAACGGGGCGCCCGGCGGGGCGGACGTCACCATCGTCAACGTGGCCAACGGCCGGTCGATCGAGTGCACCACGGAGCGCCGTGACGGGATCGAGGACGGGTACCTGCTGATGAGCCAGGCCGGCTTCCAACGCATCGCCGAGCTGACCGCGGCTCCGATTCACGTCGAGATCCGCAAGTAACCGCTCGATGACACATTCGCGGCCGCGAATCCGCGAACTGCTCGACGAACGCCACCTCTCACCGCGGCGTGATCTCGGGCAGAACTTCGTCGCCGACGCCAACACCGTCCGGCGCATCGCCCACCTTGCCCGGGTAGGCCCGGGTGACCGCGTCGTCGAGATCGGCGCCGGACTTGGCTCGCTGACCCTGGCGCTGGCCGAGACCCGCGCCGACGTGCTGGCCGTGGAGGTCGATCGCGGGCTCGCCGCGGCGCTGCGAACCATCGTCGCCGAGCACCCGAACGTGCGCGTGATCGAAGCGGACGCGATGACCCTCGACTGGGACAGCGTCATCGGGCCTGACCCGGTGGTGCTCGTCGCCAACTTGCCGTACAACGTCGCCACGCCGCTCGTCGCCGACGTCCTCGACGGCGTCGGCCGGGTCGAGAGGTTGCTCGTGATGGTGCAGCGCGAGGTCGCTGAGCGGTTCGCTGCCGCGCCGCGCACGGCTGCTTACGGTGCCGTCTCGGTGAAGATCGCCTACTGGGCATCGGCGCGGATCGTCGGGTTCGTGCCCGCGTCGGTGTTCGTACCCCGCCCGAACGTCGAGTCGGCCATCGTCGAGATCGTCCGTCACGAGCCCCCGGCGACCGACCCGACACTGCTGTTCACGTTGGTCCGCACAGCGTTCAACCAGCGGCGCAAGATGTTGCGCCGCTCGCTGTCGGAGGTCGTGACCCCAGCGCAGTTCGCCGTCGCTGGTATCGAGCCGACCGCCCGCCCGGAGGAGCTCGACGTCACCGCGTGGTGCGCTCTGGCCGAGGCGGTCGCCGCGTGAATGTGGTGCTGACTGCTCGCGCCAAGCTGACGTGGTCCTTGCGTGTCGTCGGGGTACGCAACGACGGCTATCACCTGATCGACGCCGAGATGTTGACGCTCGACCTCGCCGACTCGTTGACCGTGTCGGCGGCCGCGGCGACACGGTTGACGGTGTCCGGACCGTTCGGTGGCGGACTGTCGACGGACGCGTCGAACCTCGTCGTTCGCGCGCTCGATGTCGTCGGGCGGGCGGCAGCGGTTCATCTCGACAAGCAGATTCCCCACGGCGGCGGTCTCGGCGGCGGTTCGGCCGACGCCGCGGCGATCCTGCGGTGGGCTGGCGTGGACGATCCCGCCGTCGCCGCCGGGCTCGGCGCCGACGTGCCGTTTTGTCTCGTCGGCGGGCGGGCTCGGGTGACGGGCATCGGCGAGGTCGTCGAGCCACTCGCCCACGTCGAGCGCACCGTGACCTTGGTCGTGCCCCCGCTGCACGTCAGCACGCCGGCCGTCTATCGCGCCTGGGACGAACTCGGCGGCCCGACGGCGGTCGGTCCCAACGACTTGGAGCCGGCGGCGATCGCCGTCGAGCCGCGACTCGTTGTGTGGCGCGACAGGATCGCCGAGCTGAGCGGAACGACCCCGATGCTCGCCGGCAGCGGCGCAACGTGGTTTGTCGAGGGCAGACGCGACGACGCCCTCGGCGCGTTGAGCGGCGAGGGCGCGATCGTGGTGGTGTGCCGGGCGGCCCCGTAGGGCACCGGACGGCTACTTGCGGCGCTGGTGACGCGTGCGGCGGAGCATCTTCTTGTGCTTCTTCTTCCGCATCCGCTTGCGCCGCTTCTTGATCAACGAACCCATAGGGTCGGCCACGCTACCGCCGCGTCCGGTGCGTCCGGCGCTACCGTGCTGGGTCTGGGCGGTGCCCAGGAATCACGTCTGGGCCGTGCCCAGAAATCACGTCTGGGCGGCGCCCAGGAATCACGTCGCCGGTCCGGGGTCGTTCAATCGGTAGGACATCGGGTTTTGGTCCCGAGAATAGGGGTTCGATTCCTCTCCCCGGAGCACGACGCGCAATGCCGCGTTATTCGACTCGCGACGCGGTAGACCTTGCCCATGAGCGTCTCGGCAATCGTCCTGGCCGCCGGCGAGGGCACACGCATGCGCTCGGACCGCCCCAAGCCGCTGCACATGATCTGTGGCCGGGCGATGGTCCTCCACGTCATCGAGGCCCTCCACCGACTGCGGCCGGCGACGACGGTCGTGGTCGTCGGCCACCACGCCGAGAAGGTCACGGCGAAGATCTCCAAGCTTGCTCCATCGTGGGCGAACATCACGTTCATCGAGCAGCTCGAACAGCGTGGCACCGGCGATGCCGCGGCATGTGGCATGAAGGCGATCCCCGGTGACGATCTCGACGACGACTCGACGGTCGTCGTACTTCCCGGTGACACGCCCCTGTTGCGCCCAGAGACGCTCGACGAGTTGGTCGCCGCTCACGTGGCCAACGACAACGCGGTCACCGTGTTGGCGTCGGTGCTCGACGACCCGACGGGCTACGGCCGCATTGTGCGCGGTGCCGACGACCGGGTGCTGCGGATCGTCGAGCAGCGCGATGCCAGCCGCGAGGAGCGGGAGATCCGTGAGGTGTGCACGAGCATCTACGCCTTCCGCCGTGACCTCCTCGGCCCGGCCTTGCGCCACCTGTCGCCCGACAACGCCCAGGGGGAGTACTACCTCACCGACGTCGTGGGATCGCTGGCCGCGATGGGTCACCGTGTCGGTTGTGTCACCGCACCGGTTGACGAGACCCAGGGAGTCAACGACCGCTGGCAGCTGGCGCTGGCTGAGCGCGAGCTGCGGGCGCGCACCAATCGGCACTGGTTGTTGAATGGGGTGACGATGCTCGATCCGCGACAGACGTTCATCGACGTCACCGTCGACCTCGGACGCGACATCACGCTGTACCCAGGAACGATGCTCCACGGGTCGACCGTCATCGGCAATCGTTGCGAGATCGGCCCGAGCACCCGGCTGCTCGACTGCAAGGTCGGCGATCGGGCCACCGTGCAGTACTCCGCCGGAGAGTCGGCGACGATCGGCGCCGGCGCCCGGGTCGGGCCGTACGCCGCCCTCGGACCAGGAACCGTGGTCGCGCCAGACGAGACCACCGGGCCGTTCTACACTGCACAGCAGTGACCGGGCCCGGGACCGCAATGACGTGACGGAGATCGAAAAGATCACCACCAAGCGGCTGGCGCTGTACTCCGGCCGCACCCACCCGGATCTCGCGGTGGAGATCGCCGACCACCTCGGGATCCAGCTCGGCGAGGCCAACATCGTCCAGTTCGCCAACGGTGAGCTCAAGCCGCGGTTCGCCGAGAGCGTCCGCGGCGACGACGTGTTCATCATCCAGAGCCACTACGGCATCGACGACCGATCGGTGAACGACTCGATCATGGAGCAGTTGATCATGATCGATGCCGCGTATCGGGCGTCGGCGAAGCGGATCACGGCGGTCTGCCCGTACTACGGCTATGCCCGCCAGGACCGCAAGGCGGAGGGACGCGAGCCGATCACTGCCCGGTTGATCGCCGACATGTTCAAGGCCGCCGGGGCCAAGCGAATGATCTCCATCGATCTCCACGCCGGGCAGATCCAGGGCTTCTTCGACGGTCCCGTCGACCATCTCACCGCCCTGCCCGTGCTCGAGGACTACGTCCGCGTCAATGCCAAGGCGCCGGTCATCGTGTCGCCCGACGCCGGGCGCATCAAGGTTGCCGAACGGATGGCCCAGCACTTGGGCGACTGCGGCGCCGACCTGGCGTTCTGCTACAAGCGCCGACCGAAGGGCACGACGAACGTCGCCGAGGCGACGGAGGTGATCGGCGACGTCGCCGGCCGCCTCTGTGTGCTCACGGACGACATGATCGACACCGCCGGCACCGTCTGCTCCGCGTCGGAGCTGCTCCTCGAGCGGGGGGCCACCGAGGTGTGGGCGATGGCGACGCACGCCGTGCTCTCCGGACCAGCGATCGATCGACTGAAGAACTCGCCGATCGAGCGCATCGTGCTCACCAACACGCTGCCGCTCCCGCCGGAGAAGCAGCTGCCGAAGATCGAGGTGCTCTCGATCGCCCCGCTGATCGCCGAAGCCCTCGGGGCGGTGTTCGACGACGCCAGCGTCAGCGAGATCTTCCACGGCGAGAACCTCGCCTGACCGCCCTCCCTCATCTGGGGAAGATTCGTGTCATTCGGCGTTGTGGGGAAGATTCGTTTCAGCTGTCGGCAGAGATCTTCCCCAGATGAGGGGTTGGCACAGATCTTCCCCAGATGGGGGAGGGCGTCGGTCGCTGCTCGGGGGCCGGTAGGCTGGTCCGCCGGTTTGGACCCCTGAACCGCCATCCGATCCACCCCGTTCCGAGGACCCGCAGATGCCCACCGTGCTCATTGCCAACACCGGCCGCCAGACCGGGAGCTCCGCTTCGCGTCGGCTGCGCCGCGCGGACAGCATTCCCGGGGTCGTCTACGGCCACGGCATGGATCCGCTGTCCGTCAGCGTGGATCGTCGCGAGCTGCGCAGTGCCGTCTCCGGTGCGGCCGGCCTCAACACGGTGCTCGACCTCACCGTCGACGGCACGGTGTACCCGGCGATCATCAAGGACCTGCAGCGTCACCCGGTGCGCCGGAACATCGCCCACATCGACTTCCTGCAGGTCAACCTCGACGAGGAGATCACCGTCGCCGTGCCGTTGCGGCTGGAGGGCGAGGCCCTCGAGGTGGTGCACAACAACGGGCTCGTCGACCCGGCTGTCGACTCGATCGAGGTCGTCACCACGCCGCGCAGCATCCCGGCCGAGTTCGTGATCGACATCAGTGCGATGACGATGGACACCGTCATCCGCCTCGCCGACGTGCCGATGCCGGCCGGTGTCACCGCCGCCGGCGATCCCGACATGCCGATCGTCACGGTGTTGACGATGCGCGCCGAGGTCGAAGAGATCGAGGCCGCCGACGCCGAGCTCGCCGAGGAGCAGGCCGAGACCGAGGGTGGCGAGGGCGAAGCCGCCGAGCCCGCCGACGCCGAGGGCGGCTCCGGCGCCGCCGACGAGTAGTCCGACGCGGTTGCGGAGCGCGCCGTGAAGCGCTCGACGCCCTTCGACTGGCTCGTCGTCGGTCTCGGCAACCCTGGCAAGGAGTACGCCGGCAGCCGGCACAACGCCGGCGAGCAGGTGGTCAACGAGCTCTCCCGGCGCCACGACGCCGCGCTCAAATCCGGTCGCAACAACGCCCTCGTCGCCGAATCGCGGATCGGCGAGGAGCGCGCCGTGCTGGCCTTCCCGCTCACGTACATGAACGACTCCGGTCTGGCGGTGCGCTCACTCGTTCGCCGCTATCGGATCGACGAGCCGGGCCAGGTCGTCGTCGTCCACGACGAGCTCGACCTCCCGCCGGCCGCGGTGCGGGTGAAGGTCGGCGGCGGGCTCGCTGGGCACAACGGCCTGCGCAGCGTGGCATCGCACCTCGGCACCACCGACTTCGTGCGCGTGCGGATCGGTGTCGGCAAGCCGCCGTCGAAGGAGCGTGGCGCCGACCACGTGCTCGACCGGCTCCCGGCGCGCCTGCGCGAGCTGTTCGAGGTCGCCGTGCAGGAGGCCGCCGATGCCGTCGAGCTGATCATCGCCGAGGGTCCCGATGCAGCGATGCGCCGTTTCAACGTGCGTGCCGCAGCCGCCGATGGCTGACACTGGTGCCTGAGGGCGACACGATCCGCCGCCTCGCCGAGCGGATCAACCAGCGCTTCGCCGGCCAACGATGCACGCGCTGCGTCACCCGTGACCCGCGTCTCGTCGGGCTCGACCTCGCCGGGTCCACGCTCCTCGGCGCCGATGCCAAGGGCAAGCACTTGCTGATCCGCTTCGACGACGAGCGCACGCTGTTCGCCCACCTCCGCCTCGATGGCTCCTTCGTCGTCGGACCGTCGGCCGACGTACCGGCGTGGCGTCGGCGGGTCGAGCTGTGGATGGACGACGGCCGGCTCACCGGTGTTGATGTGCCGATCCTCGGCGTCGTCGCCACGGCCAACGAGTCCAGCGTCGTCGGCCACCTCGGCCCTGATCTCTGCGGACCCGAGCTCCCCGACCTCGACGTCGTTGTCGCCCGGTTGGCCGAACATCCCGACGAGCCGCTCGGCGGGGCGCTTCTCGACCAGCGCAACGTCGCCGGGTTCGGCAACGTCTATGCCATCGAACTGCCGTTCATCGTCGGCGTGTCGCCGCTCCAGCCGATCGGCACGATCGACGGCCTGCCCGAGCTGCTCGGCCTTGGTGCGGCGGTGATCCGCACGAATGCCCAGCGCGGCCCGCAGAACACCACCGGTCGTCGGCTGCACGCCGCCGATCACTGGATCTACAACCGCCGCGGCCGGCCCTGTCCACGTTGCGGCACGGTTCTCGACGGCCTCGACGAACGGCACTGCCCGTGGCGCCGGGTCACGGTGTGGTGCCCCGGCTGCCAACCGCTCGAGGCTCACCGCCGGGTCGACGTCGACCGTGCCCGTCGCCTCCTCGCCCTCCACCCGGCCCGCCGCCAATCGATGTACCCCGGCGCGTGAGAGACCAAAGCCACTTGTGAGCAACATCTTGCTCACAAGTGGCCTCAGACGTGGCGCCGGCTCGCCGATACCCTGGACGCCCCGTGCGACTAGCTGATCTCCCCCCGCTGCTGCGCGATGAGCCGGGGCTGACGCGCGCCCTCGGCGACCCTGCGGCGCGCCTGGCGATCAGCGAGATCGCCCGTCCGGTGGCCATCGCCGCGCTTGCCCGGCTGTCGCGCCATCGTCCGCTGCTCGTCGCCACACCGACGAGCACGATGGCCGGCCAACTCGCCGACGACCTCGCGCAGTTCGTCGACAACCCCGATGACATCGTCGTGCTGCCGGCCTGGGAGACGCTGCCGTTCGAGCGGCTCAGCCCGTCCGTGGAGACGATGGGTCGCCGGCTCGAAGTGCTCTGGCGCCTCCGTGACCCCGATCGCCTGCCGCAGGTGATCGTCGCCAGCATGCGGGCCCTGTTGCAGCGGCTCGGCCCGGAAGCGCTGGCCACCGAGCCGATCACGGTGCGCCACGGCGCGGTCATCGATCCCGACGACCTCGTCCATCGCCTCGTCGACTTCGGGTACCGGCGTGAGGAGCTCGTCGAGCACCGCGGTGAGTTCGCCCGGCGCGGCGCGATCATCGACGTGTTCCCGTCCTCCGGCGACGCCCCCATCCGCATCGACCTGTGGGGCGACGAGGTCGACCGGCTGACCACGTTCGGGGTCAACGACCAACGCTCCGCCGGCGATCTCGCCGAGGCGCGGATCTTCCCCGCCAGAGAGCTCCTCCCCAGCGACGCCTTGCGGGACCGCGCCAAGCGCCTCATCGCCCTCGAGCCGTGGGGGCGAGAGCAATGGGAACGGATTGCCGAGGGAGCGTTCTTCGAAGGGATGGAGAGCTGGCTCCCGTGGCTCGACGACAGCCGCGAGCCGACACTGCTCACCGACGTGCTGCCCAAGGAATCCAAGGTCGTGCTCGTCGAGCCACGTCGCAGCCGCGACCGCGCCATCGACCTGCTCGCCGAGGAGGACGACCTCGCCGCCGCGTTGGCGGCCACTTGGGGACGCGAGCGCGACCTCACCTTCCCCCGGCTGCACGCCGGGCCGGACCGCCTGCTCGCCGCCGGAGTCGATGCCTTCTGGGCAATCGACTCGGCCCCTGAGTCCCCGGACACCCCGATCGTCGAGGCGTCCGGTTGGGGACCGATCGCCGGCGACGGGGCGGGGTTGGCTCGGCGTCTCGCCCAACTGCTCGCCGACGGATTTCGGGTCGTCGTCGCCGCCGATGGCGCCGGTTCGGCGGGGCGGCTCCGCGAAGTGATGCTCGATCATGGCGTCGACCTGCCGGTCGTCGACGGCGACACCGCCGACCTCACCCGGCCCGGCGGGCGCATCGTCGTCGCCCCGCTGCACCACGGCGTGACCGTGCCCGCGGCGCGCCTGGCCATCGTCGCCGAGAGCGACCTCACCGGTCGCCGCCGCGCCCACCGCCGCCCACGACCTCGCCGGCGCGACGGCGTCGGGGTCTTCGAAGACCTGCGTCCGGGGATGTATGTCGTCCACTTCCAGCACGGCGTCGGGCGCTACGAGGGCATGGTCAAGCGCTCGATCGGCGGGGTCGAGCGCGACTACCTGCTGCTCGCCTACAAGGGCAACGACAAGCTGTACGTGCCGTCCGATCAGATCGACACGCTGCGCCAGTACGTCGGCGGTGAAGCGCCCGCCCTCCACCGCCTCGGCGGCTCGGACTTCGCCAAGGCCAAGAGCCGGGTGCGGGCGGCGGTCACCGAGATCGCTCAGGAGCTCGTCGTCCTCTACCAGAAGCGGGTGACGTCGCCGGGCTACGCCTTCGGTGCCGACACCCCGTGGCAGTCGGAGATGGAGGACGCCTTCCCGTACGTCGAGACGCCCGACCAGCGCGAGGCGATCGTCGCGGTGAAGGAGGACATGGAACGTCCGTATCCGATGGACCGCCTGGTGTGCGGCGACGTCGGCTTCGGCAAGACGGAGGTGGCGATCCGCGGCGCCTTCAAGGCGATCCAGGACGGCAAACAGGTTGCCGTGCTGGCCCCGACGACGTTGCTGGCGACCCAGCACGGCCAGACGTTCGCCGATCGGTTCGCCGGTTTCCCAGTCCGCGTCGAGGTGCTCAGCCGCTTCCTCACCCCCGGCCAGGCCCGCAAGGTCGTCGACGGCCTCACGTCCGGCGAGGTCGACTGCGTCATCGGCACGCACCGGCTGCTGTCCGGAGACGTCAAGTTCAAGGATCTCGGTCTGCTCGTCGTCGACGAAGAGCAACGCTTCGGCGTGCAGCACAAGGAGGCGATGAAGCAACTGCGCATCAACGTCGACGTGCTCACGCTGACCGCGACGCCGATCCCCCGGACGCTGGAGATGAGCCTCGTCGGGATCCGCGACCTCTCGTTGCTCAACACTCCGCCCGCCGACCGGCTGCCGATCCTCACCTATGTCGGCGGCTACGACGAGCGCGTCGCCGTCGAGGCGATCCGCCGCGAGCTGTTGCGCGAGGGACAGGTGTTCTGGGTGCACAATCGAGTCAGCTCGATCGAGCACGCCGCCGCCCGGCTCCGTGAGTTGGTCCCCGAGGCGCGCATCGCAGTCGCCCACGGGCAGTTGGACGAAGGGGCGTTGGAGCAGGTCGTCGTCGACTTCTGGGACGGTGAGTACGACGTCCTCGTGTGCACGACGATCATCGAATCCGGGATCGACATGCCGACGGTGAACACGCTCGTCGTCGAGCGCGCCGACCTCCTCGGTCTCGGCCAGCTGCACCAGCTGCGCGGCCGCGTCGGGCGCAGTGGCCAGCGGGCCTACGCCTACCTCTTCCATCCCCCCGAGGTGGCCCTCAGCGAGGAGGCCTACGAGCGACTGAAGACGATCGGTGAGGCCACCGAGCTGGGCAGCGGTTTCAAGATCGCGATGCGCGACCTGGAGATCCGCGGCGCCGGCAACCTGCTCGGCGAAGCGCAGTCCGGGCACATCGCCGCAGTTGGCTACGACCTCTATTGCCAGATGGTCACCGAGGCGGTGGCCGAGATGAAGGGCGAGCCGCAGCCGGTGGTCGGCGAGATCCGCCTCGACGTGCCGACGGACGCCAACCTCCCGCCGGACTACATCGTCAACGAGACCGCCCGGTTGGAGGCCTACCGCCGCCTCGCCGCCGTCACCACGGGCACCGAGGTCGACGACGTCGCGACCGAGTGGATCGATCGCTACGGGCCGATCCCGCCGCTTGCCGAATCGCTCCTCACGGTGGCCAGATTGCGCGCGGAGTGCCATCGTCTCGGCCTCACCGAGATCTCCATCTCGACGCGCTCGTACGGGCCGGGCGAAGCGCGCCTCGCCCCCATCGAGCTGAAGCTCAGCGAGTCGACCAGGCTGCGCCGCCTCGCCCGCGAGGCGAAGTACAAGGAGGACCAGCGCCAGCTCGTCGTGCCGATCCCGCGCAAACAGGAACCCGCCGAGTTCCTCGTCACGTTCCTCCGCGATCTGATTCCACTCGTGACCGCCGAGCTGGGCAGCGGGTAGCTTCCTCCACCGTGATCATCCGCCGCGTCGCTGTCGTCGTCGCCGCCGCCGCAGTTGTCGCCGGCCCGGCGGGTGTCGAGCCAGCCGCGGCCGCCGACGATGCGGCCACCGTCAACGAGGCGATGATCTCCGTCGACGAGTTCGACGAGTTCCTCGTCGCTCTCGAGGACGCCGGGCTCACCGACTTCGTCGCCAACGAGTCGTCCTCGACCGTTGGTGGCGACCCTGGGCGGGCGGCGCTCTCGCTGCTCGTCACGAACGAAGCGCAACGCCAGTTCGCCTCGCGACTCGAATTGGCCGAGCTCACCGACGAGGATCGGGAGGCGGCGATGGCCAGCACGCCGCAGGATCATCCGATTCGCCAGAACCCTGCGGCGTTCCAGGCGATCGCCGACGATGCGGCCTACCGGGCCCGCCTCGACAGCCTCGAGGCGCCTGACGTCGACTCGCTCAGCGAGCAGTACGCGGAGTCGCCGGCGAGTCTCGGCGCCTACTGCGCCACGGCCCTGACCGTCGCCGACGTCGAGGAAGCCGAAGCGATGATCGATGACTACGGCACCGGCGACGACCCGTCGTGGGATGCGGTCGCGGCGAACGCCGGGGCGGCGGTCTCCGACTGGCAGTGCACGCCGCTCAGCTCGGTCACCGATCCGAACCTGCTGGCCAGCTTGGCCGACGCCGGGCCGGGCGAGGCGGTCGGACCGGTCAGGACCGCCGACGGGTACACGGTTCTGGTGATCGACGAGTTCGTTGACGCCGCCCCGAAGTTGGAGAGCCTGTTCCTGCGTCTCGAGGCGGAGGGGACGACGTCTGTCGGATTCCTGTTGTTCCAGGGGTTCCTGCTCGACTCCGACATCGCGATCAATTCGCGCTACGGGCGCTGGGATCCGACCACGATCTCCGTCGTCCCGCTCGGCACGTGAATTGCGTTCTCCGGCCACGCAGGGGATTGCCGGCCGCTCCGCGACTCGCACCGCGTCGCTCGCCCGCGATGACGGGTCGATGACCCGCTCGGTCACCGTCGTCGGGTTGGGGCCGGGCGGCGACGGGCACATCACCGCCGAGACGCTGGCGGCGATCGAGCGGATCGGCCACCGCTACCTGCGCACCGCCCGACACCCGAGCGCCCATGTCGTCGCCGGGGCGACGAGTTTCGATGACGTCTACGAAGCGGCCGACCGCTTCGAGGATGTGTACGCCGAGATCGTCGAGCGCCTCGTCGCCGCGGCCATCGAGCACGGCGAGATCCTCTACGCCGTCCCCGGATCGCCACTCGTCCTCGAACACACCGTCACCCTGCTGCGCGCCGACGGGCGCATCGACTGCACCGTGCTGCCGGCGATGTCGTTCCTCGACCTCGCCTGGGCCCGCCTCGGCATCGACCCGCTGGAGGCGGGCGTGCGGCTCATCGACGGCCACCAGTTCGCCCGTGCCGCCGGCGGCGAGCACGGTCCCCTGCTGATCGCCCACACTCACGCCAATTGGGTGCTGTCCGACATCAAGCTGGCGGTCGAGGGCGCCGACGGCAGTGAGCCGGTGACGATCCTCCAACGTCTCGGCACCGGCGACGAGCGGCTCGTCGACACCACCTGGGCGGAGCTCGACCGCGTTGTCGAGGCCGACCACTTGACCTGCATCTACGTCCCGCAGCTCGCCCATCCTGTCGCCGACCACTACGTGCGGTTCCACGAGCTCGCCCGCACGTTGCGGGAGCGCTGCCCGTGGGATCGCCAGCAGACCCACAAGTCGCTGGCGCCGTACCTCGTGGAGGAGGCGTTCGAACTGGTCGACGCCCTCGAAGCCCTCGATCCCGACGATCCGACCACCGATGCGCACGTCATCGAGGAGCTTGGCGACCTGCTGTATCACATCGAGTTCCACGCCGCCATCGCCGAGCAGGATGGTCGGTTCTCGATCGTCGACATCGTCGACGGGGTCCACGACAAGCTCGTCCGCCGCCATCCGCACGTGTTCGGCGACGTCGAGGCGCATGATGCCGACACGGTGGAGGCCAACTGGGATGACATCAAGCGCGGCGAGAAGCAGCGCCAGTCGGTGTTCGATGGCATCGCCACGTCACAGCCGGCGTTGTCGTACGCCCAGCAGGTGCAGCGCAAGGCGGCCAAGGTCGGCTTCGACTGGGACGACGTCGGCGGGCCGCTCGACAAGGTCGACGAGGAGCTCGGCGAGTTGCGCGAGGCGCTCGCCGCCGCCGACCAGGACGCCATCACCGGCGAGCTCGGTGACCTGCTGTTCGCCGTCGTCAACGCCGCACGGCACTCTGGTGCCGACGCCGAGTTGGCGCTGCGTCGCGCCTCCATCAAGTTCCGGTCGCGTTTCGCAGCCGTCGAGACGCTGGCCGCGAGTCGCGGCATCGACCTGCCAACTGCCGGTCTCGCTGCTCTCGACGCGCTGTGGGACGAGGTCAAGCGCGAGGAGTCGGCGACGGCTCCCTGATCGAGCGCGGTGCGGAGTCCGAGAGCGGCGATCAGCGCAACTGGCGGTCGCGGGCGAGTACCTGACGTGCCTCGGCGGACATCGAGCGCCTGGCGTTCCACCGTGGCCACACGACGTACAGGAACACGAGGAACGCCACGACGACACCGAGGCCGATCCCCTGGACCACGCCGCTCCCGTCGCGGAACGGGATCGAGATCAGACGGATCAGGACGAACGCCAAGAGGACCCCGATCGGCGCCCGCTTGCGCAGACCTTTGAGCAGCTCGGTGGAGCGCGAGTTGCGCGGGTCGAGCCTGCCGGCGGCGACGTAGTGATCGGCCGCCACCGTCGTATCGCCCTGCAGCTGAGCGGACATGCCGAGAGCCTGATGAGTGGCCGGGTTGTCCGGCTCGCGCTTGACCGCCTCGTGGGCCCACGCCGATGCCCGATTGGAGTCCTCGGCGAGGATGCTCGCCCGCGACCGGACGAGGTAGCCATCGGCCGACTCTGGATCCAACCGGATCATCTCGGCACCGTGCCGGTCGACGTCGGCCAGCAGCTGGGAACCCTTCAGCGAACGGCGCGGCATGCCGCGCGCTTGCTTGACCAGGACATCGGCGAGCATCAGGTGGGTCATCGGGTCGTCCGGATTGATCGACAGGGCATCGGTCAGGATTCGCTTGGCCTCGTCGTTGCGTCCGGCCTGACCGGTGCTCCAGCCGAGTGTCCGCAGTGTCACGTGGTTCTCGGGCTGCAGCGCCACTGCCCGCCGGGCAGCCGCCACTGCTCCGTCGCAGTCGCCGGTCTCGCACAGGGCGACCGCCAGCAGCACGTTGAGGGTGACGCTGTTCGGGCTCGTGACCAGGCCCTCGCGGGCGAGCGTCGCCGCCTCCGGAAAGCGACCCAGCTTGATCAGCGCATTGACGCGTGCCGCGGCGGTCTGCTCGGCCATCACCGCCCGCCGCGACGCCAGCGACTGGTCGAGCTGCGCGTGAGGTACTCGACCAACTCGTCGTACATGCCGCTGTCGTTGCTGTAGGTCGCGAAGTTGCGGGCCGTGTCGATCCACGGGCCGATCGAGGGCTGCACCGTGCGCACGGCGTCGACGAGGTCGGCCTGGGAGATCGGCCGCACCGAACCCCGGCGGATCGAATCGGACATTGCTCGTTCCGTGGCCTGGTCGCAGACGAGGGCGAGGTCGGCTCCGGAGAACCCGTCGGTCCGCTCGGCGAGGCGTCGGAGGTCGAACGGCTCGACCGGCCGTCCGCGCAGGTGCAGGCGCAGGATCGCCTCGCGTGCATCGAGATCGGGCGGCAGGACGAGCAGTGTTCGGTCGAACCGCCCGGGTCGCATCAGCGCGGCATCGACGTCCCACGGATGATTGGTGGCACCGAGGACGAACACCCCGTCGTTGTCCGCGTCGGCGCCGTCCAGCTCGGCGAGGAACAGGTTGACGACATTGCGGAACGTGGCGCTCGCCGTGCGCAAGTTGGCGCGGCGTTGGCCGATCGAGTCGAGCTCGTCGAAGAACAGCACACACGGCCGACTGCGGCGAGCCTGCTCGAACACTTCATGGAGGTTCTGTTCACTCTTGCCGATCCACATGTCGAGGACGTCGTTGAGGCCGACAACGTAGAAGCTGGCACCCAGCTCTCCGGCGAGGGCGCGGGCGATGAACGTTTTCCCGCAGCCGGGCGGCCCCCACAACAGGAGCCCGCCACGCAGCGTCTTGCCGAAGCGGGCGGCTATCTCCGGATTGCGCAGGGGTTCGAGGAACGAGGCATTGAGGCGTTGTTTGACCTGATCCATTCCTCCGATGTCGTCGAGCCGCACGCCGGGCGCGGCCGGGCCCTCGACGCCAACTTCGACCAACGGATCGTTGCCGGCCCACTGGTCGAGCAGTTCGTCGGCGGTGTCGGGGACCTGGTCGGCAGCGCCGGCAGCAGCCGGCCGGGCCACAGCGGGCGTGGTGCCCTGGAGCGCCGCGGTCGCGGCCGTCATCACGGCCAGCGCAGTGGCGTCGGTCGGCGCGGTCAACAGGACGCGCGACGCATGACCGAGGGCCTCGGCGTGGCGGCCGGCGTCGCTGAGTAGACGGGCCAGGTGGGCGCGCAGCACGAGGTTCGACTCGTCGCCGGCGACAGCGGTCTCGACAGCGGCGATGATGTCGTCTGCTTCGTTTGACATCTGGTGTTGGTATACCGCAATCGTGCGCTTGCAGCTCGCCAGCCCTGCTGAGCATCCCGATCTCGGTCTGCTCCCGTTCGGCACCGACCTGTCCGAGTGGTCGCTGCCGAGCATCCACGAAGTGTCCGGCCTGCACCGCCACGTCGTGCGCCTCGTCGAGCTGGGCGAGGGGCACCGCCGCCGCTCCTACGTCGTCAAGGAGCTCCCCGACCACCTCGTGCTCCGCGAGTACCGGCTGCTGCGCAGCCTCGACGACGACGAGCTGCCGACCGTCGACGTCGTCGCCGCAGTCACGGAACGGACCGGTGACCGCGACGGCTTGCTCGTCACCCGGCACCTCGACTACTCGCTGCCGTACCGCTCGCTGTTGTCGGGCCGCGGCCTGCGCATCCCGTACCTCGGCGAGCGACTCCTCGACGCCCTCGTCGGGCTGCTCGTGCGCCTGCACCTGGCCGGCTTCTTCTGGGGCGACTGCTCCCTGTCGAACACGTTGTTCCGCCGCGATGCCGGGGCGTTGTCGGCGTTCGTCATCGACGTCGAGACGTCCGAGCGCTACCCGTCGCTGACCGACGGCCAGCGCAAGATGGACCTCGACATCGCTACCGAGAACGTCGCCGGCGGGCTGCTCGACCTGCAGATCGGTGGCCGCCTCGTGGAGGATGTCGACCCCTGGGCAGTGGCGACGAACATCGAGGACCGCTACGCCTCGCTGTGGAACGAGTTGACCGTCGCCCAGGAGTTCCAGCTCGACGAGCTGTGGCGAGTGGAGAAACGCATCGAGCGCCTGCACGATCTCGGCTTCGACGTCGCCGAGATGGATGTGATCGCGGACGAGGAGGGCGAGCGGCTACGCGTCACGCCGCGGGTCGTCGAGTCCGGGTACCACGAGGACCGCTTGTCGGCGCTGACCGGGCTGATCGCCGAGGAGAACCAGGCGCGGCGGCTGCTCAACGACATCCGCGCCTTCGGCGCCGAGCTGCGCGAGTCCACCGGCAAGTCGCTCCCCGAGAACATCGTCGCCGTGCGCTGGCTCGACCAACGCTTCGAGCCGACGATCGCCAAGATCCCACCGGAGTTGATCGGCAAGCTCCAGGCGGCGGAGATCTACCACCAGGTCCTCGAGCATCGCTGGTACCTGTCCGAACGCGAGGAACGCGACGTGCCGATCGAGGAAGCCGTCGCCGCCTACAGCGCCGAGATCCTTTCCAACGCCCCCGACGAGCAGGTCCGCCTCGACCACACGATGGAGCTCCCCGTCGTCGAGTAGCGCCCCGCGACCTCGATCAAGTCCAGAGCCATTTGTGAGCAAGATGTTGCTCACAAATGGCCCCAGAGTTGGGGCGCGGGGCGTCAGCGGGCGAGGGCGGCGCGGCCGCGGTAGGCGGCGGCCTCGCCGAGGTCGGCCTCGATGCGCAGCAGCTGGTTGTACTTGGCGACGCGGTCCGACCGCGCCGGGGCACCGGTCTTGATCTGCCCGCAGTTCGTCGCCACGGCGAGGTCGGCGATCGTGGCGTCCTCGGTCTCGCCGCTGCGGTGGCTCATCACCGCGGTGTAGCCGTGGCGAGCGGCGAGCTCGACGGTGTCGAGGGTCTCGGTGAGCGTGCCGATCTGGTTGACCTTGACGAGCACGGAGTTGGCCACGCGGCGGTCGATGCCCTGGCGCAGCCGGCGCACGTTGGTGACGAACAGGTCGTCGCCGACGAGTTGCACTCGATCGCCGATCGCGCCGGTCAGATGGGCCCAGCCCTCCCAGTCGTCCTCGGCCATGCCGTCCTCGATCGACACGATCGGGTACTGGTCGACGAGTCGTTGCCAGTAGCTGACCAGCTGCTCGGCGCTGAGCACCTTGCCCTCCCCCTCGAGGTGGTACGCGCCATCGCGGTACAACTCGCTGACTGCCGGATCGAGGGCGATGGCGATCTGCTCGCCGGGAACGAAGCCGGCGGCGGTGATCGCCTCGACGAGGATCACGATGGCGTCCTCGTTGGTCGCCAGGTCCGGAGCGAAACCGCCTTCGTCACCGACCGCCGTGGAAAGTCCCTGCTTGTGGAGCAGGGCCTTGAGCGTGTGGTACGTCTCGACCCCCCACCGCAGGGCCTCTGAGTAGCTCGGCGCACCGACCGGCATGACCATGAACTCCTGGAGGTCGATCGAGTTGTCGGCGTGCACCCCGCCGTTGATCACGTTCATCATCGGTACGGGGAGTACGTGGGCGTTGGCGCCACCCACATGGCGGTACAACGGCACACCCAACTCGTCGGCGGCGGCCTTGGCCACCGCCAGACTGACCCCGAGGATCGCGTTGGCGCCGAGACGTGCCTTGTTGTCGGTCCCGTCGAGTTCGCCCAACAACGTGTCGACGACGCGCTGCGACATCGCGTCGAAGCCGTCGAGGGCGTCGGCGATCTCGCCGTTGACGAAGCCCACGGCCTGCTGGACCCCCTTGCCGCCGAAGCGGTCGCCGCCGTCGCGCAGCTCGACGGCTTCGTGCTCGCCAGTTGACGCGCCACTGGGAACGGCCGCCCGGCCGGTTGCCCCGGTGTCGAGGACGACCTCGACCTCGACGGTCGGGTTGCCGCGCGAATCGATGATCTCGCGGCCGATGATTTCGACGATCTCACTCACGGCCGGCAACCTACCCCGCCGCGGTCGGGGGGCGCCGAGGTGCCGCGGTTTGACGGAGGCGAGCTGCGAGAATGAACGCCCCTATGGACGAACGGCGGCCCGATCCCGGTGGTCATCTGACGACCACGATTCGACGACCGCCGAACCGTCGCGCCTCGGACGCCGGCCGTTCCCGCCTCGGCGACGTCCGCCACCGGAGGTTCGCGCCGCGGGCGCCACTGTCGCGAGTGAGCACGACGTGGCTGTTCGGGCTCGCCGCCCTCGTCGTCGCCGGAGCCATCGCCGCGGCCTTGTTCGGACTGCCGGTGCGGACCTGGTTCGACCAGGACCGCGAGTTGCAGGCGCTGGAGTACGAGCTCACCGAGATGCAGGCGGTGAACCACGACCTGGACGGTGAGGTCGACCGGCTGCAGACTGACGACGGCATCCGTGAGGCGGCACGCCAAGAACTCGGCCACGTGCAATCGGGCGATCACCGCCAGACGATGCTCGAGCTCCCACCGTTGCCCACCGATCTGCCCGATGGCTGGCCGTACTCCCAGCTGGAGGCGATCATCGCCGTGCGCGCCTCGCTGGCCGTGCCGCCGTCGAGTGAGCCGGCTGCCGCACCGACGACGGCTGCCGCGCCGACAACTGCGGGACCGACGACGATGGCCGCACCGACGACGGCGGTGGCGCCGACGACCACGCCCGCCGCGCCGACGACGACCGCCGCTCCCTGACGGCGACGTCGTGGACTAGGTTCGACCTCACGGCCAGGGAAGGGGTCGCCGATGAAATCTCGGAACGCTGTCGCGCTGGCAGCCATCGCGGTGGTGGCGACCATGGGCGCGGCCGGAACAGGTGCGGCCGGAACACGGGCGGCCACGTCGCCGCCGACGAGCGACCCAACCGTCACCGAAGTGGTGGCGCCAGAAGTCGCCGCGGGCTCCACGCTGCCCGCCACGGAGACGGTCGCGGCCGACACGGACTGGGAGAAGGTGGTCCCCGGCGGCGACTGCGCGTGCGCCGACGGCAGCGAGTTCAACTTCTGGGTGCGTGAGGCCGACCCCGCCAAGGTCGTGCTGTTCCTCGAAGGCGGCGGCGCCTGTTTCGATCCGACGACCTGTGCGTTCGAAGACTCGTCGCCCTACGACTGGAACATCTCGCCGGACGACGACCCGTCGCTGATGAGCGGGATCTTCGACTTCGCCAACCCACAGAACCCGTTCGCCGACTATTCGTTCGTCTACGTGCCGTACTGCACCGGCGACGTCCATCTCGGTGACCGCACCCGGGAGTACGCGCCGGACCTGACGGTCGAACACGTCGGCATGGTCAACGGCACGGCAGCACTCTCCTACCTCGCCGAGAACTTCGCCGATGCTGCGCAGGTCGTCGTCGTCGGCGAGGAGCGCCGGTGCAGTGGCCTCCCCGCTGTACGGGGGCCTTGTCTCCGACGTGGTGCCCGACGCCCAGGTCACTGTGTACGCCGACGGAGCGGGCGCCTATCCCGACGAGCCCGGCATCAACACCGTCGTCGGCGAGCTGTGGGGCACGTTTGCGAACGTCCCGGACTGGGACGTGAACGAGGGCCTCGCTGCGGAGGACTGGGGCGCTGCGCAGCTCTGGGTGCAGGCCGGCCTGCACGATCCGGAGATCGTCATGTCAAGATTCGACCATGCCTATGACGAGGTGCAGACGAGTTTCATGGACCTCCTCGGCTTGGACACGTCCGACGTCGGTGCGTCGATGGCCGCCAGAGAAGCGGAGATCGAAGCGGCGGGTGTCGTCCAGCACAGCTTCACCGCTCCCGGTACCGAGCACACGCTCGTTCGCGATGACCCGTTCTACGCGATGGAGGTCAACGGGATCGTCCTGTCCGAATGGGTCGGTGACGTTGTCGCCGGGGACGACGTCGCCGACGTCGTCTGTACCGAGTGTGGCGACCCGGCGCCACCGACGACGGGCTGAGTCGACGATGTTCAGGTTCCTGATTCTCTTCGGACTGGCAGCCATCGTCCTGATGCTGATCATCGCCAAGGTACGTGGCCGGCGCGACGGTGTGCCGCCCGACTCGAGCTCTCGCGGAGTGCCGCCCGACGTCGGCTCTGGCGGAGCCGCGGCCGGTGGATTCGTAGCAGGCTGGTCCAGCGACTGGGGCCATCACTCGCAGGACTCGTCCACCGACAGTGACGCTGGTGACTGGGGCGGTGGGAGCTCCGACGCCGGCGGTGGCGGCGGTGGCGGCGACGGGGGAGGCGGCGGAGGCGGCGGCGACTGAGAACCGATCGGGCGCGCCGTACGTCCAATCTCCCATGAACCTTCGTCGCGCTGCGCTGCTGGCCGCCGGGGCCACGGCGCTCCTCGCCGCGCCGGGGATCGCGTCGGCCTCGGCAGGCGATCCACTCGGTTGTTCTCCGGCGGTGTTCGATCCCGGCGACGACGTCGACGCCGCGGCTCTCGCGCCGCTGATCGACGCTGCCGAGCGCACGCTCGACGCGGAGATCCAGGTCCGTGTCGAACAGGTCGTCGACGGCGGCCTCGACGACCGCATCGGCCAGCTCGTGGCCCAGTGCCCCGGCTGGGAGGAGGGAACCGGCGAACTGGCGGACGACCGGATCGTCGTGATGTTCTCACCGACGGAGCGCGAATCGGCCCTGTACTACGGCGCCAACCACGCCGACACGCTGGATGACGGCTGGGAGTCGGTCGTCGACGCGATGACCAGCGACCTGCGCGCCGGCGACTACGACGGAGCAGCCGAGGCGGCGATGCGCCGGCTTCGCGCGGTGACCGCGGAGTCCTCGACGTCAGCCGCCGACGACTCCGGTCCGGGCTTCCCGACGGGCTGGCTGGTGCTGATCGGCGCGGTCGGGATCGTCGGCGTGATCTACCAGCTGTACCGCGGCGGCACGGCGGGCGAGGGGACCGACGGCGGATCGGAGTGGAACAGCGGGTCGTCAGGGCGCCAGCGCTCGTTCAGCAGTTGGTCGTCGTCCCGCAGCAGCTCGAGTGGCGGAGGCGGCCGCTCGAGCTCACGCAGCTCCGGGCGCGCCGGCGGCGGCTCGAAGAAGTGGTGACCGTTGCCGATCTCGGCGGCCTCCGATTCAGCTGGCGGACGTGACCGCGGCGAGCGACGCACAGGAGTCAGCGAGCGCCTTCACGAACTGCGCCGTGGTCGCCGCGTCGTCGCCGGTTCGCCAGACGACGTGCAACGTGTCGAACAACGCGACGGGTCGCAACGGACGCACGGCGATGTCGGCTCGGCCGGCGGCTGGCCCGGCCTGCCAAGAATTGAGCCAACCGATGCCGGTGCCGAGAGCGACCTGATCGAGCACCCGCTCGACCTGAACCGCGGCGTGGGTGATCCAGTGCGGCCGCACTCGCGCTGACGCGCAGTAGGCCTCGATCTCGTCGTGGGCTGTCGGTGCTTCGGCGCGGTCGACGATGAGTACCGGCTGACCATCGAGGTCGCTGGCGTTGACGACGTCGGCGCCGGCCAGCTCGTGGTTCGGGGGCACGGCGACGTGGTCGACGGGCACCCGGGCGAGCGGCTGCGAATCGACTCGCTCGGGGTTGCCGACCGGTCCGCGGACGATGCCGGCTGCGAACGTGCCGGCGCCAACGCCGTCGAGGATCCGCAACGACGTCAGCCCGTCGGCACGCACCACGCTGTCGGGTTGGCAGGCGCGCAGGGCGCCGACCGCCAGCATCGCCGCCCGCTCGCTGCCGTGGCAGTAGCCGAGCGCCAACGTCAACGGCACCGCCGCGAGTTCGCTGGCGGTGGCGGCGAACTGCTCCATGGCCAGGAGCACCGCCCGGGCGTCGGCGAGCAAGCGCGCGCCGGCCGCGGTGAGGGCAACGCGTCGGCTCGTGCGCTCGAACAGCGTCACGCCGAGCGACTCCTCGAGCTCGCGGATCCGTTGCGAGAGCGGCGGAGTCGTGACGTGCAGCCGCGCGGCGGCCCGGCCGAAGTGCAGTTCCTCGGCAACGGTCACGAAGTACCGCAACCGCCGAAGATCAGGGGTCACGGACGAACGTTATCGGTTGCGACATGATCCATGTCGCAGACGGTCGTGGACAATCCACGAGCGTCACGGCAACGGTAGGCGGCGGTGAAGTTGCTCTGGTTCCACCTCATGCCCTACCCGGAGCTGCCCGACGACTTCAACCGCACGCACCGCAGCGTCTGGGTCGACATCGATCCCGGCCTGTTCGATCGGAACGTGCTTGCCGACTGCTACGAGCGCTACCTCGACCAACTCGTCCACGCCGAAGCGTGCGGGTTCGACGGGATCTGCGTCAACGAACATCACAGCAATGGCTATGGCCTCGTGCCGTCGCCCAACATCATCGCCGCGGTGCTGGCCACGCGTACGTCGCGGGCCGCGATCACCGTCCTCGGCAATTCCGTCGCGCTGTACAACCCGCCAGTGCGCGTCGCCGAGGAGATGGCGATGGTCGACCTGCTGTCGCGAGGTCGGCTGATCAGTGGCTTCCCGGTCGGCACGTCGATGGACACGGCCTACGCCTACGGCGTCAACCCGGGCACGCTGCGCGAGCGCTACCACGAGGGCATCGAGCTGATCCTCAAGGCGTGGGCGGCGACGGAACCATTCGCCTTCAACGGGCGGTTCACCCAGATGCGCTACGTCAACGTGCTGCCTCGCCCGCTGCAGCAGCCGCGTCCTCCCGTGTGGATCCCCGGCGGCGGTTCCGTCGAGACGTGGGACTTCTGCTCGCGGAACGACTTCGTGTACGCCGCGCTCTCCTACTACGGCCACCTGATGGCCAAGGAGACAGTTGGCGGGTACTGGCGCCAGGTCGAGGCCAACGGTAAGGACCCGAATCCCTACCGGTTGGCATTTCTCCAGTTCGTCGGCGTCGCCGACACCGACCAGGAGGCCTACCGGCTGTACAAGGAACCAGCCGAGTACTTCTTCAACCGCTCGTTGCACGTCTATCCGGGCTTCGCCGACCCGCCCGGCTACGTCACCGAGGCGTCGGCCCGGGCTCGCTACAAGTCGCAGGTGCGCGCCGTCGTCCGGGCCAAGCAGGCCAAGCACGACCTGACGTGGGGCGAGATGGTGGAGAAGGGGTACGTCGTGATCGGCAGTCCCGACACCGTCCGCGAGACCCTCGCCGACGTCGCCACCACGTTCAACTGCGGCCACCTGCTGACGATGCTGCAGTTCGGCAACATGAGCGATGAGCTGACCCGCTACAACAGCGAGCTGTTCGGTGACAAGGTCGCCCCAGCCCTGCGCGGCATGTTCAGCGAGTTCGAGGACCACTGGTGGCCGGAGAACGCTGGAGCCGTGACATGAACCGTCGGCGGCTTGTGTACCTACCCGGGATCGCCGGACATCCGGCGAACTCGCCGGCCCTCGACATTGTTGCCCAGGCCGGATGGGACATCGTCGTCCCCGACCTCCCCGGTTTCGACGGGCGCGCCGGGTTCCGGCCGCCCGACGACCACCTCGGCTGGCTCACTGCCGTCTGGGATGCCGTTGATGCCACCGGCGCGCTGCCGTGCCCCGTCATCGGCGCCTCCGTCGGCGGGATGCTCGCCGCCGACCTCGCGGTCTTCCGACCGGAGGCGGTCGCCGCCCTCGCCCTCCTCGCCCCGTTCGGCATCTTCGACGACGACAACCCGGGCCTCGACCTGTTCGCCGTGCCCACGGCCGAACGGATGGGGCACGTGTTCGCCAAAGGCGTGCCCGAGCCGTTCGTCGAGCGCTTCGGGCATCTCGGACCGGACGAGGGACCGGTCGCCCGTTACCTCAGCGACGTCGCTGCGGCCAGCTTGCTGTGGCCACTCGGCGACCGCGGTCAGGCCCACCGCCTTCATCGCGTCGGTTGCCCGGCGCTCGTCCTGTGGGGGGAACAGGACGAGCTGTTGCCGGCCGCGACCGCGCGGCGGTGGGCCGTGGCCGCCGGCACCGTGGAAGTCGTCGCCGGGGCCGGCCATCTGCTCGAATGGGACGCGCCCGGCGAGGTCGGCGGTCGTCTCGTCGAATTCCTGGGATCTTGACCACGATCGATCACAACGGGGGCTGTCATGAGTGTCGTCGACCAGGCGGAGTTCCACTTCTTCCACTTCTTCCCGTACACCGACCTGCCGAGCGACCACGCCACCTACGAGTCGCTGTGGGTCGACTTCCCGAACTCCAACTACGACCCGCAGACGGGCCACGCCCTGTACACCCGGTACCTGTCGGAGATGGTCCTCGCCGATCGACTCGGCTTCGACGGGCTCGTGCTCAACGAGCATCACAACACGCAGTACTCGATGAACCCGGCGCCGAACCTCACGGCTGCGGCGCTGATCCCCCAGACCAAGGGAACGATCAGCGTCTTCGGAACGCCCCCCAACCTCGGCTACCCGAACCGCCTCGCCGAGGAGTACGCGATGCTCGACATCATGTCGGGCGGTCGGCTACGGATCGCCTTCCCGTTGGGCACCGGGATGGAGTACTGGGCCAACTCGGTGAATCCGGCCACCGCCAGGGCCCGCTTCCGCGAGTCGATCGACGTGATCCTGCGGTGTTGGACCGAAGACGGGCCGCAGGCGTACGCCGGCGACTTCTACACGTACCGCTACCTCAACCCGTGGCCCAAGCCGATGCAGAAACCGCACCCGGAGTGCTACATCGTCGGCACCGGCTCACCCGAGACGATCGAGCTGGCCGCCGAGCTCGGCTTCGGCTACACGGTCGTGTTCATCCCGACGAAGGCCCAGCTCAAGGTGTTCGAGCACTTCCGCGAGCGGCTCGCCCACCACGGCCATGAACCGACCCCCGACAAGGTGACGGTCGGGGTGATGGCCTACGTCGCCGAGACCGACGCCAAGGCCGAAGAGGAGTTCCTGCCCCACGTCATGTACTTCTTCGAGAATGCCCTGCGCACCACGCCGCGCTATCTCAACCCCCCGGGGTACGTCACGGTGCCCGAGTTCCGCAAGCGGATCCAGGCGGCCGACGTCCACGGCTCGTCGAACTGGGACGACCTCGTGGCGATCAACCGCATCGTCGCCGGGACACCGGAGAAGGTCGCCGACGCCATCGGTAATTGGCTGGAGGAAGCCGGCAGCAGCCGCGTCAACCTCAACCTCACGTTGGGCGACATGCCGAGCTGGAAGGTCGTCAAGAACACGACGCTGTTTGCCGAAGAGGTCATCCCGTTATTGCGTTCCCCGGCCACGCAGGCCTGCTGGCCGCTCCTCGGCTGGCGCCTCGTCGCTCGCATCCGCGACCGTGAGGTGGGCGATGACACTCGAACTCGAGCCGCTGACGTTCGACGTCAACGGCACCAAGACCGTCGTGCTTGCTGCCGGCGATCCGGCGGCTCCGCCGCTGGTGTTCCTTCACGGCGCCGGCACGTTCCATGGCTGGCAGTTCGCCGAACCGTGGACCGACGACCACCGCGTGCTCGTCCCGTTCCATCCGGGATACGGCGAGTCGGGTGATCTCGAGGGTCTTGGCGAGGTGCACGACCTCGTGTTGCACTACACCGACCTGTTCGACCAACTCGGGCTGACGACCGCCGTCAACCTCGTCGGGTTCTCGCTCGGTGGACTGGTCGCGGCGCGCTTGGCAATCGAGCAGAAGCACCGACTGCGCCGTCTCGTGCTCGTCGCCCCGACCGGGCTCCGAGTGCCGGACGTGGAGGTCGACGACCTGTTCCGTATCCCGCCCGAGGAGCTGGTCGGTCGTCTCGCCCATCGCTTCGAGACGTTGGCTCCGCACCTGCCCGAGGACCCCCGCGACGTCGACTTCACCGTCGACCGCTACCGGGAGATCCGCTCGACAGCCCTGATGCTGTGGGACCATCCCTTCGACCGAGTGGTGCCGCGTTGGCTCGGCCGGGTGGACGTTCCGAGTCTGGTCGTGTGGGGCGAAGAGGATCGCCTGCTGCCACCGACCCTCGCCCCGGCATGGGCCGCCCTGCTGCCGAACGCCTCGGTGGCGACGTTCCCGGATGCCGGGCACCTCGTCCTCGACGAGTCGTCGGACGCCGTTGCCACCGTTGCCCAATTCTGCGCCGCCGATTGAATCGCCCATGGCGACGGGACTGCTCCTCGACGTCGGCTTCGTCATCATCGATGTGACGCCCGAGTCGATGCGGGCGTACGAGCGAGCAACCGGCGTGGTGGTTCCTGGTCTCGTTGACCTTGTCGCTGCCCACGCGTGGGATGAGGTCGGGCAGCGGGCTGGGCACGGTGACATGTTCGGGTTGTTCCGAGCCCTCGGCCGCGGTCGCTCCGGAAACGATCTTCGTCGGCGACGCCGTCGACTTGATGGAGGAGGCGCACACCGCCGGCGTGCACGTCGGGACGTTGACCAACCATGCGTACTCGATCCTCGAGCCAGCGTGGTTCGCCAGCCGGCCGGAGCTCGCATCGCTGCGGACGTTCATCGACGCCGCCGCGATCGGCTTCCCGAAGCCCGATCCGCGCGGGTATCTGCTCGCCGCTGCGGAGCTCGGCGTGCGTCCTGAGGACGTCGTGTTCCTCGATGACACACCGGAGTGCGTCGACGGGGCCCGCGCCGTCGGCATGACCGCGATCGTCGTCGACCCGGGCGACCGCCGTCCGGCGTTCGACGACGCGCGCCGGGTGCTCGGCATCGCGTGACCGGTCAGCGCGTCGTCATCACCGGGGCCAACCGGGGGCTCGGCCTGGAGCTGGCCCGTGTCTATGCCCGGCGCGGCGACGAGGTCGTCGCGTGGGTGTCGTCGCCCTGGCGACGCCGACGAGCTGCGTGCGCTCACCAGCCAGGTCCACGAGTTGGACGTCGGGTCGGAAGAGTCGGTCGAGCAGTTCGCCGCGGCGGTCGGGTCGGCTTCCCTCGACGTGTTGATCAACAACGCCGGTGTCGACGGACGGGCCCTTGGCGTGCCTGACGACGAGCGCGATGTGTTGCAGCTCAGTGCCGAGCACGTCCTCGACGAGATCCGCATCAACGCCATCGGCCCGATGTTGCTCAGCCGGGCCCTCCTGGCCGGACTGCGCCGCAGCGCCAATCCGCGGATCGTCAACGTGTCCTCGACGGTCGGCTCGATGGAGATCGCCGGCTCGATGGGCCGCGACGTCGGCTACGTCACGTCGAAGGCCGCGCTGAACATGATCACCGTCAAGTTGGCGGGGCGCCTCGCCGACGACCGGATCATCGCCGTCGCCGTGCACCCCGGCCTGCTGCGCACGGCGATCGCCACCCCGCGCGGCGAGTTGGAGGATCCCGCAGTCGGCGCGGCCGAACTGGTGACGCTCATCGACCGGCTGACGATCGAGCAGTCCGGCTCGTTCCTACGTCGCGACGGCACGATCCACCCCTGGTAGCGCCGGCCGGTCGGCCCCGCCCGATCTGGGCGGCCTCCGATTCATTGGTCGATCGGCGGACGC
>CAWBBL010000028.1:0-10863 GCA_963786985.1 Ilumatobacteraceae bacterium
CGTCATCACAGCGACCAAAGAACAGGGTCACCCGGACCGGCGCGGGCGAAGGGTGTACTCACCGGTGGCGATCGACGCGCCGAGGTCGACTGCCGCCGCCTGCAGGACGCCGGCATGGTGGGTCTCGTGGTCGCCGACGACCCGCACGGTCGGTCCGACCATCGAGATCGCCGCCACGACAGGTCCGTCGAGGGCGGCGCGCACCGGCACGGCGATCGACGACATGCCGAGCTCGGTCTCGTCGACGCTGCGGGCGTAGCCGCGTTGGCGGACGGCCGCCAGCTCGTCGAGGAACAGCTCGGGTACGACGATCGTGTACCCGGTACTCGGCGCCAGACCGGCGCGCAGCCTGGCGTCGACCAGCCGCGGATCGAAGGCGGCGAGCACCTTGCCGGCACTCGAGCGGTGGATCGGTGAGCGGCGGGCGTTCGTCGAGTAGCGCAGCGCATGGCGGCCCTCGACCCGCTCGACATACACGACATCGGCACCGGCCGGCACGCCGATCTGCACGGTCTCGCCGAGTGCGTTGCGCAGTTCGACGAGCAGCGGCAGGCCGCGATCGCCGACGGCGGTTCGCTCCCGGGCCAGGCTGCCGTACTCGACGAAGCGCAGCCCGAGGCAATACCCACCGGCCGTGCGGTCGAGCAGCCCGCGGTCGGCGAGCACAGCGCACGTCCGGTGAGCCGTGCTCTTGGCGATGCCGACACGTCTGGCGAGCTCGCTGACGCCGAGCTCGGGCACCTCGGCGAGGGTGTCGACGATGTCGAGGGCGATACCGAGTGATTGCAAGCGCCGGCGTGCCGTCATCGGCCGATCTCCGGCCACCGCTGGGACCACGGCGCCGCCTGCTCGAGCTGGGCGCCGAGGCGCACGAGGACGTCTTCGCGACCGTAGGCGGCGACGAACTGGACACCGCGTGGGAGCCCGTCGGCGGGCCAGCCGAGAGGCAGCGACAGCGCCGGCTGACCCGTGGCGTTGAACACGCGGGTGAAGGCGCTGGCGCGGCCGGGTGAGTAGCCGTGCTTGTAGACGCCGAGCGGGAGCCCTGGATCAGCGGTCGTCGGCGTGACGAGAATGTCGAAGCCGGGGCGGCCGGGACCCCGCCACCAGGCGGCCGCCCGCCTGGCCAGCTGGTGTTGGCGGTCGAGGACCCTGAGCACCTCGGCGCCGGTCACCGCCCGCCCCGCATGGACGATCTGCCACGTCAACGGTTCGACGTCGGCCTCGCCGAGATCTCGTCCGAGCTGGGCCGCCCAGTCGTCCAGCACGGCTGCGGCGTTGGCCGCGAACAGGGTGCGCGTGCCGGCGATCAGGTCGGGGTCGAACAGGGCCTCAGGCGCGCCGTCCTCGACGTCGTGTCCGAGGCCGGCGAGTAGGGCGGCCGAGTCCGTCACCGCGGCGACGCAACCATCGTCGACGTCGGCACCGGTGAACGCACGGGTGCAGACTCCGACGCGGAGGCGGCCCGGGTCACGACCGACTTCGCCGGCCAGTGGAGCGGGGAGCGGGGGAGCGGGCCACGGACCCGCCTGGCTGCGGTCAGTGATCGCGTCGAGCAGCCCGGCCGTGTCGCGCACCGTACGGGTCACGACGCCCTCGGTGTTCATCGCCACGGCGGGGTCGGCGGGGCGGCCAGCGAGGACCCGGCCGCGGGTCGGCTTGAGGCCGACCAGTCCGCACTGCGCTGCCGGGATGCGGATCGAGCCGGCGATGTCGTTGGCGTGGGCCGCGGGAACGAGGCCGGCAGCCACGGCCGCGGCGGAACCTCCCGACGATCCACCGGGCGAGTGAGTGAGGTTCCACGGGTTGTGCGTCGGGCCGTAGGCATCGGGTTCGGTCGTGCCCATCAGCGCCAGCTCGGGGACGTTGGTGCGGCCGAGGGGGATCAGCCCGCACGCTCGAAACGCCACCGCCAGGTCGTTGTCGGCGGTCGCCCGCCAGCCGGCGTCACGCAACGCCGTCATCCCCTGGTGGTGCGGCTCGCCGGCCTCCTCGCAACCGAGGTCCTTGAACAGGAACGGCACGCCCCGGAACGGCCCGTCGGGCAGCGATCCGGCGGCGTCTCGACGAGCGCGCTCGAACTGGCGATGGATCACGCTGTTCAGTTGTGGATCACGTGCCTCGATCCGCGCGATGGCCGCGTCGACGAGCTCGATCGGCTGGACCTCGCCGCGACGAATCAACTCCGCCAACTCCGTCGCGTCGTGATCCCCGAGCGCGTCGCCCACCACGGGCACCGTAGCGGCGCGTCGCCCCGCCCGGATCCGGTCGGGTCACTCGGGGGCGAGGCAGCGGGTGAGGCCGTGCACCCTGAGCGTGTCGCTGCGCTCGGACGCGCTGGCCAGGACGGTTCCCAGACCGTCCAACGACGCACTCACCGAGTGCAGCCCGCCGTCAAGGACGTCGGTGCTGACTTCGAGGCCGAGCTCTCGCCAGTACTCGGCGATGCCGGGCAGAAGGGCGCGGGCGTAGCCGTCGACCGTGACGCGGGCACCTGTGTCGGCACGGAACTCGCCGGTCGGCTGGTCGCCATTGATTCCGCCGAGGCATTCCTCTGGCTCGGTGCCAGATACTTCGACACCGTCGATCCCGAGGAACTCCGCGAACGTGCGCTCGACAATTGGCGTCAGCACCTCATCGCGAACATCGCCGACGACAGGTTCGACTCCCTCGGTGACGTCGGCAAGCTCACCGTCGATGGCCGGCGCCGCCGCGACCCGAGCAACCCCCTCGTCGAGGCCGTCGGGGCGCGGACCGAACAGCGCTTCCAGCTCGTTGCGCTCGAAGTCGACCGTCATGACCGGGTCACCGTCATGGAGCACGGTGACCTGCATCGAGGCGAACCGCCCGGGATGTGTGCGCCAGGCGATCTGCGCGGCGCGGTCGGCGAACCCGAGCCCGTTCTCCTCGTCCTCGTGGATCGGCAGGCTCGTGTCGACGCCGATGCGCAACTCGCTGCCGACGACCTCGAACGTCGGTGCATCGACCCCGGCACCGCTCCAGGCCAGCTCCTCGATGGACGGGTCGGACGCGCCATTGCCCTCGTCGTCACGGCCGATCGCGATGCATCCAGCGAGCAAGGTGACGACGACGACCGTCCGGCCGACGGCGGTCGCTGTCCTCACACGTCGCAACCGTAGGGCGGCGCGGATCAGTGCGGGACGCGGCCGCCGTTGACGACGATCGTCTGACCGGACACGAAGGCCGAGTCGTCGGAGAGCAAGTAACAGAACGTGCCGAGGAGGTCGTCGGGTCGCATCACCCGACCGAGCGGGGTGCGGCTGGGGTCGTAGGACCCGAGGACCGCAGAGCCGGGGGTCGGGGTGAAGCCCGGCGCCACGCAGTTGACCCGGATGTCATGTGGTCCGAGCTCGTTGGCCAGTGCTCGGGTCATCGCCATCACGGCACCCTTGGAGGCGACATAGTGGACGAAGCCGTGTGATCCGGTGAGGGCGGTCTCCGACGCGACGTTGACGATGCTTCCACCGCGCCCGTGCATCGCCGCGGCGGCAGCGCGGCCGCACAGGAACGAACCGCGCACGTTGACGGCGAACATGCGGTCCCACTCGTCGAGGGCGATCTCGTCGAAGCGCTGCCGACCGACGAGTAGCGCCGCGCTGTTGACCAGCCCGTCGACCGGGCCGGCGCCGGCGAACAGTTCGGCGACTTGCGCGGCGTCGCTGACATCGCACGTCACGTCGGCACCGGGCTGGACGTCGGCGGTGATCACCTCGGCGCCACGCTCGCGCAGCTCGACGGCGAGGGCCGCGCCGATTCCCCGGCCGCCGCCGGTGACGACGATGCGCTTGCCGTGGACGGTCATCCGCCCACCAGGGCGGCGAGGTCGGCGTGGATCCGCCCGTTGCTCGCCAGGACGTTGGCCAACCCGGCGCCGAGGTTCAGCGGACCGCCGTCGAGGTCCTCGATCTGTCCCCCGGCCTCGGCGATGAGCAGCGAACCGGCCGCGACGTCCCAGGCGTATGTCGAGTCCGCTTCGAGGAAGGCGTCGATACGCCCGGCGGCGACGTAGGCGAGGCACAGGGCCGGCGAACCGAGACAGCGCACCGCCCGGCAGGTGCCGCTCAGGGCGACGATTCGTCTCCCGAAGGCGTCGATCGCCGCCGGGTCGTCGGACTGCACTCCTGTGCAGACGACGGCCCGGGCGAGGGCATCGGTCGCCGACACGTGCAGTCGTTCGCTCCCCAACCAGGCGCCGCCGCCACGCGACGCGGTGAACAGCTCGTCACGGAACGGCTCGAAGATCGCCCCGGCGACGACACCCGATGCGTCGCGAACGGCGATCGACGTGCATGCCAGCGGAACGCCGTGGGCGAAGTTCGACGTGCCGTCGAGCGGGTCGACGAGCCAGACCAGCTCGCTGTCAGGAACTCCGCCGCGGCCCTCCTCACCGATGATCGACTGCTGGGGGAAGTGACCGGTGATCACCCGCTCGATCTCCCCCTGGGCGGCCAGATCGACGGCGGTGACGATCGACGTCCTGTCGTTCTTGTGGCTCAGTTCCGTGGGCCGGTCGAGCTGATCGACGATGATCAGGCCGGCCGCCCGGGCCGCCGCGGCAGCGACCGCCAGGAGGTCCGCCGGTGACGGGTCGGACACGTCGCTCAGGGCGACGGCTGACGGGTGTTGACCCGTCCAGGGATCGCCACTGGCTCGGGGATCCCCTCGCCGAAGCGCTGATAGTCGGTGCTGTCGTCGAGGTCGTCGAGCTCGAGGAACTCGAAGTAGTTGAGGGCCGCGTCGACGTCGCCCTCCCACGCCTCCGACGGTACGTCGTAGACCACCTCGATGCCGTGGCCATCGGGGTCGTAGAGGTATGCCGAGTGGGTCATCCCGTGGTTACCGCGGCGCACGAACTCGACGCCACAGGTCTTCATGTGACGGATCTGATCGAGCCACGATTGGCGATCCGGATAGGAGATGGCGAAGTGGTTGAGGCCGGCGCGCACCGGCTCCATCGACGGTGCGTCGGGCGGGGGCGCCTGCTCGGGGTCGTTGACCTGGACGAGGGCGAGATCGTGATGGCGGGATCGGTCTCCACGGTAGAACCGCATCGTCACCGTGTGGGTGAGGTCTCCGCACTGCTCCATGCCGAGCACCTCGGTGTAGAACCGGTGGGACGCCTCGATGTCCCGGACGTTCAGGACGAGGTGGTTGATGTTGGCCCCACTGGATGCCCGGCTGGGCCCCGACGTCGACATGTGCGCCCCTTTCGCCTGCCGGTGAGCGTAACCGGTCGCCGTTGTTTGGCGCCTGTGATGACGTTGGCGTCCGGAGATCAACCAATGAATCGGAGGCCGCCCAGAACGGGTCAGCGGGTGATGGCGCGCCAGATCCGCTCGGGCGTCAGGGGGGTCTCCAAGTGGCGAACACCGAGGTGGGCGATGGCGTCGATCACGGCGTTGTACACGGACGGGATCGACCCGATCGTGCCCGATTCGCCGACGCCCTTGGCGCCGAGCTCGTTGGCGAACGTCGGCGTCTGCATCGGGGCCAGCTCGAACGACGGCAGCTCGGCCGCCGAGATCACCGGATAGTCGGCGAAGTTGGTCGTCTTCGGCTGGCCGTCGTCGTCGTAGTGGACCTCCTCGAGCAACGCCTGGGCGGCGCCCTGGGCGATGCCACCGTGGATCTGACCCTCGGCCAGCAGTGGATTGATCAGCGTGCCGGCGTCGTCGACCGCAACGTGGCGGCGCAGCCAGACCCGTCCCGTCTCCGTGTCGACCTCGACGACGGAGACGTGTGTTCCGAACGGATAGGTCGGCATCGGCGGGGCGAACGTGAAGTCGGCCGCCAGCCGATGGCCGTCGACGAGCTCGGCCCAGCTCACGCTGCGGGCCGGGGTGCCAGCGACGTGGAAGCGGCCGTGCTCGACGTCGAGGACGACGTCGGCAACATCCGCCTCCAACCGCTCGGCGACCCGCTGGCGGGCCGCGTCGACGAGGCGGGACGTGGCACCCGCGATGGCCGTCCCGGCGAGCTGCACGGAGCGCGATCCGACCGTCAGCCCGCCCGACTCGACCAGGTCGGTGTCGCCGTGCACGACCCGGATCCGCTCCAGCGGAACACCGGTGGCGTCGGCGACGAGCATCGCCCACGTCGTGTCGTGGCCCTGGCCGTAGGGAGTCGCTCCGCTGGTGGCGATCAGCCCGCCGTCGTCGTCGAGCTCGACCGACGCCAGCTCAGGCGTCTGGATGGCCGCGGTCACCTCGACGTACGTGGCCAGGCCGATGCCGAGGGCCAGCGGATCGGCGGCGGCTCGCCGGCCGGCCTGCTCGGCGCGCAGCTCGTCGTAGCCGGCGGTCTCCAGCGCCCGGCGCAGCGAGGCGGGGTAGTCGCCGACGTCGTACACCGTGCCGACCCCGGTGGTGTACGGCTCGTTGAACGGTGCCACGTAGTTGCGCCGGCGAACCTCGGCCGGATCCATGCCGATCTCGGCGGCGAAACGATCGACCATCCGCTCGATGGCCACCGCCGCTTCGGGACGGCCGGCGCCGCGGTAGGCGGTCGTCGACACGGTGTTGGTGACGACCGAAACTCCGCTGAAGCCGACGTTGTCGAGGTGGTAGACGCCCGTCGCCATCCGCTGGGTGAGACCAGGGAGCGACGCCCCGATGAGCGGGAAGGCACCGGCGTCTTGGACGACGTCGAGTTGGTAGGCCGTGATTCGCCCGTCCCGGGTACCACCCAGCCGGGCGTACTGCAGCTGGGCCCTGCCGCTGGGCATCGCCACCATGTTCTCCGACCGCGTCTCCGTCCAGCGCACGGGGCGGCCAACGGCGCGGGCGTACCACCCGAGGGCGAGCTCCTCGGGATACGTCCGCGACTTTGCTCCGAAGCCGCCGCCGACATCGGGTACGACGACGCGCACTTGCGCCGGGTCGAGACCGTAGATCTCGGCGAGCAGTGCCTTCGTCGGATGGGCGCCCTGGCACGCCGAGTAGTGGACGAGCCGCCCGTCGTCGGTCCACCAGGCCGCTCCGGAACGGCCCTCGATCGGCGCCGCCGTCAGGCGCTGGTTGGCGATTCGCTCGGCGACGACGACCTCGCAGCTGTCGAAATTGGCAGTGGTCGGCGACTCGAAGCGCATGACGACGTTGGAGCCGTGTTCGGGAAACAGCAGAACGGTTCCGTCGACGGCGGCTTCGGCGTCGACCACGCAGGGGAGCGGGTCATAGTCGACGATCACGAGATCGGCGGCGTCGCTACCGAGGGAGCGGTCCTCGGCGACGATCGCGACGACAGGTTGGCCGACGTAGCGCACCGTGCCGATGGCGACGAACGGCCGGCGCATCGCCGCGGGGTAGGCCGGGTTGGTGTGCGGAACGAGGCCGAGCTCGGCGAGGTCGTCAGCCGTGAAGATGGCGAGGACACCCGGCGCCGCCATTGCCGCCGACGTGTCGATCGCCGCGATCGTGGCGTGAGCGTGTGGTGATCGCACGTAGGTGAGCCATGCCGCGTCGGGGAGGTCGAGGTCCTCGACGTACGTGCCACCGGCGGTCAGCAGCCGCGGATCCTCCAGCCGCCTCACGCGTGTCCCGAGAATGCTCCCCATCGCTGCGACCATAGATTCCGTGCTTGACTACGGCGGTCATGAGCCCCCTCGATGATGCGCTCCGCAGCCAGCTCGGCGCGGTGTCCACGGCGACGCTCACCCACCAATTGCAACGGCGGGGCATGCGCACGACGTTCTTGAGCGGGCTGCAACCGATCAAGGACGGCCAGCGGATGGTCGGGGTCGCCCACACGTTGCGCTACGTGCCACTCCGCGAAGACCTCCAATCACAGCTGAGCGCCGGCCAGAATGCCCAACGGCGGGCGATCGAGGGCCTTGCTGCCGACGAAGTGCTCGTCATCGAGGCGCGCGGCGAGACCGAAGCCGGCACGATCGGCGACATCTTCGTGTCCCGGGCGATCGCCCTCGGCGCCGCCGGCGTGGTGACCGACGGGGCGTTGCGCGACACGCCGGCGATCCGATCGCTCGACTTGCCGGTGTACCACCGGGCGTCGCACGCCGCGACGTTCGGCCGGCTGCACATGCCGCTCGACCACCAGATCCCGATCGCCTGCGCCGGGGTCACGGTCATGCCGGGCGACCTCGTCGTCGGCGACGGCGAAGGCGTCGTCGTCGTGCCGGCGGCTCTTGCCGCGGAGGTCGCCGCCGACGCTGTCCAGCAGGAACTGGAAGAAGAGTGGGCCCTCGAACGGGTTGCCGCGGGAGACAGCACGGTCGGCATCTTCCCGATCGCCGCCGATCGCCGCGCCGAGTTCGAGACGTGGCTCACGGAACGGAGGGCCAGATGAGCCGACGATCCATCGAGATCGAAGGGTTCCACCACGCCAATCCGATCCCCGCCGCCAGCAGGGTCGGTCCGCTGCTGGCGTCGAGCGTCGTCGCGGCGCGCGATCCGGAGAGTGACCGGACACCCGAGGATGCCGAGTCGCAGATCGCCAACCTGTTCCACCACGTCGGCGCGATCCTGACCGCCGCCGGTGCCGATTGGCGCCACGTCGTGCGGATGAACTTCTACGTCCCGGACCTCGCCGTCCGGGCGCTCATCAACGAGCCGTGGCTCGTCCACTTCCCCGATCCCGACTCCCGCCCGGCGCGGCACACCCAGGTGGCCGAGCAGGCCGCCGTGTCCTGCGAGTTCATCGCCTACGTTGACGACTGATGGAGGTCAGATCGTTGAGTGCCCGGTGGCGCGACGGCGCCACCACGCTGGGCGCCTGGATCTCGCTGCGCGACCCGCTACTCGCCGAGGTGGCCGGGCAAGCCGGCTTCGATTACGTGGTGATCGACATGCAGCACGGGCTGAATGACTACGGCGATGTCGTCGGGATGGTCCAGGCGATGGCCGGCACTGCCACCGTTCCGCTCGTGCGCGTGCCGTGGAACGACCAGGGCACCATCGGCCGGGTCCTCGACGCCGGGGCCCTCGGTGTCATCATCCCGATGGTCAACACCGCCGACGAGGCCCGCCGGGCCGTCGCCGCCTGTCGCTACGCGCCGGACGGGACGCGCAGCGTCGGACCGCTCATCCCCAGAGTGCGGTACGGACCTGACTATTGGTCGATGGCCAACGACACCGTCGCCTGCATCCCGATGATCGAGACCCGTCAAGCGATCGAAGGCATCGACGAGATCCTGGAGGTCCCGGGCGTCGACGCGGTCTACGTCGGGCCTGCCGACCTGTCGATGACCTACGGGCTGGTACCGCGGGTCGACCAACACGGTGAGCCGTTCGACGGCGCCCTCGCCACAGTGGTCGACGCGTGCCGCCGCCACGACGTGACGCCGGGGATCCACGCCAACACGTCGCTCGCCGCCACGCGCCACGCCGCCGGCTTCCGCATGATCACCGTCGGTTTCGACGCGGCCCCGGCGATCGCCGCCTTGCAGGCCGACGCCGCGATCGCGCGGGCGGCGATCGACGAAGCACGGCTTGACGACCGCGGGCGCGCCGAGGTCGGCCGGGCTGGATGCGTCAACGAAGTCCCGACAGATCGCGCTCACTTCGGCCCGTGTGGTCGGGACTTCCACCTATCTCGGCGACAAACGTGACCTCGCCGAGGCGGTCGAACAGGGCGACGACGCTGTCCCCGGCGGCGAACGGCACCGCCTTGATGAACGAGCCGGAGAGGATCACGTGCCCGGCCTGTGGCTCGACTCCGAACTCGTGGAGCTTGTTGGCGAGCCAGGCGACGGCGTTGATCGGGTTGCCCATCACCGCCGATGCCACACCACTCTGTTCGATGCTCCCGTTGATCGACAGTGTGGCGCCGATCCGCCGCACGTCGATGTCGGTCAACCGCGCCGGGCATCCGCCGAGCACGACCCGCCCGCAGGCCGCGGCATCGGCGATGCTGTCGACGAGGCGGTTCGGCCCGCGGCCTTGCTGGCGGGTGTCGACGACCTCGATGCACGGCAGCACGAAATCCGTCGCCCGGATCACGTCGACGGCGTTGACACCAGGGCCGACGAGCGGGGCGCCGAGAACGAAGGCGATCTCGATCTCGACAATCGGGTCGTTCATCGTGCTGCGCGGAACTGTGTCGCCCTCGAGGACGAACCAGTTGTCGAACAACGTGCCGTAGTCCGGTTCCGTGGCTCCGGTCAGCGAGCGCATCGCCTTCGAGGTCAGCCCGATCTTGTGACCTTTGATGATCCGCCCGGCCGCCACCTTCAGCTCGGTGACGGCCATCGCGATCCGGTAGGCATCGTCGACGTCGGCGTTGGCATACGTTGCGGAGATCGGCGTGATCAGTTCTCCGGCCAACTCGGCGTCGTGCAGCGCCTTGGCGGCGTCGTTGATCTGTCCTTCGTTCAGGATCCCGGCACCGCCTCGTCCAGGTGCCAACGGGTGACGTTGGCGGGGAACCCGGTGAGCGTCCACGCATACACGGTCACCGGCCGCAGCGCCCAGAACGGCCGGAACGCCGGCGCATCGTCGCCGCCGTAGTACTGCGGATACTTCGCCCGCGACGCCTGCATCGACGGCTGGGCGAGCGGGTTCGACGCATCGATCACGAACTCGGCGCGGCCCTCGAGGATGATCACCTCGTCGTCGTGGGGGAGGTGAACCGACAGCCGTCCATCCTTCTGGAGATTGCGGACCCACCGGGTCTTCGGCGAACCGCCGAAGCACAGCGCGCCGTCGACCCACACGCCGTCGACCGGCCGGACGTGCGGAGCACCACCCGGGCCGACGGTGGCCACCCAGTAGTTCGGCGCGGCCACGAGTCGTTCCTCGACGAACTCCCACGGCAGCGTGCCGTCGGAGCTCTCCGGGACGCCGTACTCCGCGGGTAGCAGTGGTCGATCTCCACGCACGTCCGCAACCT
>CAWBBL010000029.1:0-98808 GCA_963786985.1 Ilumatobacteraceae bacterium
TGCGGAAGCTGGTCGACGGAGCCGGCGTCAGGGTGGACGCGCAGCTTCGGTGAGTTGAGGGCCAGGCTCGATGTCGTCCGCCGCACGCCGGGGCGGCGAGCATCTTCTCGAGGACGAGGTGGAGGTGCTCGTTGGTGCGCGCGACGACCCGGCAGATCAGGTCGCCGGGGCCGGTCGTCTTGTGGATCTCCAGCACCTCGGGGATCGCCGCCAACTCGCTGAGCGCTGCTGCCTCCTGGCCCTGGGCGATCTCCAGCGTCATGAACGCCAGCACGTCGTAGCCCAACGCCTTGAGGTCGACCACCGGGCCCCACCCGGCGATGACGCCGGACTCCTGCAGTCGATCGATACGCGCCTGCACCGTGTTGCGGGCGATGCCGAGCCGGCGGGAGAGCTCGAGAACGTTCGGCCGGGTCAGCTCACCGAGCGAGGCGACGAGCGATTCCATGCCAGAGAGACTACAGAGTGCTCAAAGAGACTGCCGCATCAGTAAGCAAATTGCGTCAGCATCGTCCGGGGATGTTGACCACACGGCGACGGTCGGGTTTGCTTCGCGGATGAGCGCCACTGACACCCTCGCCACGCCGGACGCCCCGACACGCCGGCCCGGCACCTTCTCGGCTGGGACTGCATCGAGTTCTGGGTCGGCAACGCCCGCACAACCGCCGGGTTCCTGATGTCGCACTTCGGCTTCCGCTGCACCGGCTACGCCGGTCCCGAGACCGGTCGGCGCGACAAGGCGAGCTACGTGCTCGAGCAGGGCGACATCCGCTTCGTCGTGTCCGGCGCCCTCGCGGCCGACTCGCCGATCGCCGATCACGTGCGCCGCCACGGCGACGGCGTCCACGACCTCGCCTGGCTCGTCGACGACGCCGCCGCTGCCTACGCGGCCGCCGTCGCCCGCGGCGCGCGCAGCGTGCGCGAGCCGTGGGTCGAGCACGACGACGCATCGGTCGACCTCGAGCTCGCCCAGGTCGGCCGCGTACGGCGAGACGGTGCACACGTTCGTCAACCGCCTGCGCTACCGCGGCACGACGCTCGAGCCGGGCTACACCGCCGACAACCTCCCCAACCCGAACGTCGGCCCCGACGTCGGCCTCGTCGCCATCGACCACGTCGTCGGCAACGTCGAGCAGGGCAAGCTCGACACGTGGGTCGACTTCTACACCGACGTGATGGGCTTCGCCCAGCTGCTGCACTTCGACGACGAGCAGATCCGCACCGAGTACTCGGCGCTGATGTCGACGGTGGTGTGGGACGGCAGCAAGATCGTGATGCCGATCAACGAGCCGGCCGAGGGTCTGAAGAAGAGCCAGATCCAGGAGTACATCGAGCACTACGACGGCCCCGGCGTGCAGCACATCGCCCTGCGCACCGACGACATCGTCGCCACCGTGCAGGCGCTGCGCGACCGCGGCGTGCGCTTCATGACCGTGCCCGACACGTACTACGACGAGGCCAAGTTGCGCCTCGCCGAGTTCGACCTGCCGTGGGACGAGCTGCAGCGGCTGAACATCCTCGCCGACAAGGACCACGACGGGTACCTGCTTGCAGATCTTCACCGAGACGATCACCGACCGCCCGGCCGTGTTCTTCGAGATCATCGAGCGCCACGGCGCCAAGGGCTTCGGCGAGGGCAACTTCAAGGCGCTGTTCGAGGCGATCGAACGCGACCAGGCGCCGGCGCGGCAATCTCTGATGCAAGCCGCCCGTCGCCTGATCGCTCCAGCATCTGGCCGAGCTGCCGCGCTACCAACCCGGGCGGTCCTCCGAGGCGGCGATGGCCGAGCACGGCCTGACGTCGGCGATCAAGCTGGCGTCCAACGAGTCGCCGTTCGGGCCGCTGCCCGGCGTCGCCGATGCCGTGGCCGCCGCGCTGCGTGACGTCAACCGCTACCCCGACCACACCGCCGAGGAGCTGCGCGCGCGCTTCGCCGCCAAGCTGGGCGTCGAGCCGGCGACGCGTCGCCGCCGGGCCGGGCTCCGTCGGGCTGCTCGAACAGCTCGCCCTCGCGTACGTCGACCCGGCGACGAAGTCGTCTACCCGTGGCCGAGCTTCATCGCCTACCCGCAGTTCACCCGGCTCGTCGGCGGCCGCGAGTCGACCGTGCCGCTCAGGCGCCAGGCGTTCGACGCCGAGGCAATCGTCGCCGCCATCTCCGAGCGCACGCGCATCGTGTTGATCGCCAACCCCAACAACCCGACGTCGACGGCGCTGCGCACTGCCGACCTCACACGCATCGTCGACGCGGCCCCGACCGACTGCCTGGTCGTCATCGACGAGGCCTACCGCGAGTTCGTCACCGGTGCCGACATCCCCGACGCCATCGAGCTGTTCGCCGACCGTCCCAACGTCGCCGTGCTCCGCACGCTGTCGAAGGCCTACGGGCTGGCCGGCTTGCGCGTCGGCGTTCGTCGTCGCTGACCCGCTGTGGTCGACGCCGTCGAACGCGTGCGCGATCCCGTTCGGGGTCAACGCCGCGGCGCAAGCCGCCGCCCTCGCCGCCCTCGACCAAGGCGCCGAGGTCGCCCGCCGTTGCGCCGTCGTGACCGCCGAGCGGACCCGCATCGCCCAGGCGCTGCGCCGGCGGGGCCTCGGCGTGCCGGCCAGCGAGGCCAACTTCTGGTGGCTTCCGGCCGGCGACGCATCGGCGAGCGCTCGGTCTCGCGCTTCGAGCGCCGCGGTGTCGTGACTCGGCCGCTCGGGGTCGGCGTGCGCGTCACCGTCGGCCAGCCGGAGGACAACGATCGCTTCCTCGCAGCCCTCGACGACGCGGTGGTCGCCGAACCGGCGCTGACCGCCGACTGGGGGACGGCGACAGGGGCCAACGCCGTCGCCGCCGCCGACTGGCTCGACCGCCTGGACGCCGCGATCGGCCGCTTCGCCGCCCACCTCGGTGGCGAACATCCCGGGCGCACCGAGCCGGTTCCCGGTGAGGACGAGACGTGGGACCACACCCAGGTCTGGGCGCACGTCGCCGAGTTCGGCGACTACTGGCTCGCCGAACTGACCGCCCTGCTCGACACGCCGGTCGGTGAGCCGGCGCCGTTCGGGCGCACGCGCCGCGACGCTGGTCGCATCGCAGCCATCGAGGCGGGCCGGCACACGGTTCCGGCGGAGCACTTCGCCGCGATCCGGCGCTCCGCCGATCGTCTCGCCGCCCTGCTCGCCGGAATGACCGACGAAGACTGGGATCGCTGCGGCCGGCATGAGACACTCGGGGTGATGGACCTCGACGCCCAGCTCCGCCATTTCCACGTCGGTCACTACGAGGAACACGCCGACCAGCTCGACCTCACGGCGGTCCCCCGATGAGCCCCTCCCAACCCGAGTGTTTCCGGTCAACCGAGTGTCTCCGGCCGGAAGGCCCGGCCGGTAACACTCCGATGGGCACCGGTCGCCGATGAGCGAGACCTGGGCGCCGGTGCCGGAGGGGTCGGACTTCCCGCTGGAGAACCTGCCGTTCGGGATCTTCCGTCCGCGTGATGAGGAACCGCGCGTCGGCGTGCGCATCGGTGACCACGTCGTCGACCTCGTCCTCGCCGGGATCGACCTCGACCTCACGGCCCGGCCGTCGCTCAACCTGCTGATGGCCAGCGGACGAGGTGGCGCGTTGCGGGATCGAGTCGCCGAACTGCTCATCGGACCCGAGCGCCCCGACGTCTTGGTGCCGATCGACGAAGTCTTCGTGTTGATGCCCGTCGAACTCGTCGACTACATCGACTTCTACTCGTCGATCCACCACGCCACGAACATGGGTCGGATGATGCGCCCGGACGGCGAGCCGCTGCTCGCCAACTGGCGCCAACTTCCTGTCGCGTACCACGGCCGCGCCCGCACCGTCGTCCCGAGCGGCACGCCGGTCGTCCGCCCCGAAGGGCTGATCCCCGACGGCGACGGGCCCGCCAAGCTGGCCCCGACGCGTGCGCTCGACATCGAACTCGAAGTCGGATTCCTGGTCGGCGGCCCCCCGGCTTCGCGCATCGAGCCCGATCACGCCGACCGCCACCTCTTCGGCGTCGTGCTGTTGAACGATTGGTCGGCACGCGACGTCCAGGCCTTCGAGAACCAGCCGCTCGGCCCGCACCTGGCGAAGAGCTTCGCGACGACGATCTCGCCGTGGGTCGTGACCGTCGATGCGCTGCGGCCGTACTTCGTCGAGCCACCCGAACAGGATCCTCCACCCGATCCCTACCTGCGCGCCGCTCTGCCGTGGGGTCTCGACCTCAACCTCGCCGTCGAGCTCAACGGCGAGCAGATCGCGGCCACCAACTTCAGGCAGATGTATTGGACGTTCGCCCAGCAGCTCGCCCACCTGACGGTCAACGGCGCCCCCGCCGGTGCGGGCGACCTGTTCGCATCGGGCACAGCGAGCGGGCCGACGCCGGGCGAACGCGGCAGCCTGATCGAGTTGACCTGGCGCGGCGCCGAGCCGCTGACGCTGGCGGACGGCTCGACTCGCACGTTCCTCGAGGACGATGACACGGTGACGTTGCGCGGCTGGTGCGGTGGCGATGATCAGCCGCGGATCGGCTTCGGTGAGGCGACCGGGACGATTGTCGCTACCCCGGAACGGGAATAGCACCCACGGAGGTCATGTCGTGACGTACTACCGAAGGGTCGGTGACATCCCCCGCAAGCGCCATTCGCTGCACCGCGTCGAGGGCCAGGTCGTCGCCGAGGAGATGGTCGGCGAGGAGGGCTTCTCCGGACCGTCGAGCTTGCTGTATCACCGCCACTCGCCGAGCGCCATCGTGGGCATCGACGTCGCTGACGTCACGCTGCCAACGTTCACGCCGAACCAACCGGTCGCCCCCTACCACCTCCGTACCACCAAGCTGCCGGCGGGGCCGGCCGACGCGGTCACGGCGCGGACTGCGTTGCTCGGCAACGACGACGTTCAGCTGCTGTACGTCACCGCCACGACGACGAGCCCGCTGTACCGCAACGCCGTGGGCGACGAGCTGGTCTACGTGCAGTCGGGCAGCGCCACGGTGGAGAGTGTGTTCGGCAGCCTGGCGGTGACGACCGGCGATTACGTCGTCGTGCCGACCGGCGTGACGCATCGCTGGGTCGTCGGAGCGGACGCCGAGGCTGTCGAGCTGCTCGTCCTCCAGTCGCGCAGCCACATCCACATTCCGCCGAAGTACCTCACTCCAACGGGCCAGCTCGCCGACGGCGCCCCCTATTCGGAGCGCGACCTGCGCGGTCCGGACGGCCCGCTGCTCGTCGACGGCGAGAACGTCGAAGTGCTCGTGCGCACCCGTGCCGGGTTCGCCCGGCATGTCCACCGCCACCACCCCTTCGACGTCGTCGGCTGGGACGGCTACGTCTATCCGTGGGCGCTGAGCATCCACGACTTCGCCCCGATCGTCGGGGCGTTCCACCAGCCGCCGCCCGTGCACCAGACGTTCGCCGGCGCCGGGTTCGTCGTCTGCTCGTTCGTGCCGCGCCCCTACGACTTCGGACCCGACGCCGTGAAGGTGCCGTATCACCACTCCAACGTCGACTCCGACGAGGTGCTGTTCTATTCCGACGGCGACTTCATGAGCCGCGCCGGGTCGGGCATCGGCGTCGGTTCGATCAGCCTGCATCCCGCCGGCTTCATCCACGGTCCGCAGCCCGGCAGCCGCGAGCGCAGCGACGCCGAAGACCGCACGAACGAGGTGGCGGTGATGCTCGACACGTTCGCTCCGCTCGGTTTGAGCGATGCCGCCCGCGACGTCAGCGACCCCGACTACCCGTGGTCGTGGGCGGGCGGGAGAGATGCGTCGTGGGCGGGCGGGAGATAGCGGTCCGTGTCCGCCTGCAAGCTTCCCGCGGGCGCACACTCGCAAACAATCTGACGTCGTTCTCGGCAGTCAGCCGACGGGCAGCGGCTCCTCGCTGACATCGCCGTTGCCGGACACGCCCGGGGCGAACTCGTCCTCGAACTCGTGGATCGCCGCCTCGAACTCGGAATAGGCGTAATCACTTCGCCTCGAGCGACGCGCCCGCGATGCTGCCGATCGACATCGCCGCCGCCGCCGCATGGACGACACGGACCCGGCCAAGTCGACGTAGCCCGCGCCGAGATTCATGTCGCAGCTCGCGCGTGCTCGCCGTGCTCGGCACGTTCGCTCTGCCCGGCAGCACGCGCGTGCTGGCCGCGATGTCGGCGATCCCGAATGCCGTGGGCATGCGGGGTGGGGGGAGACGTCGTCACGCTGCGTGCAACACGTGTTCGTGACGGCTGTTAGTGTCCCGATTCTGTGCCGCTGTCGGCACGCCTCTAACAGCAGGGGGACATATGTCCGAGCGCCGCCGCCGATTCTTGCTCGTGTCCGGATTCGCGTTGGTCACCTCCTCGGTGTTGGGGCTCGCCGTCTCCACGACCCCGTCCACTGCCGAGGCGCCGCCGACTACCCTGGCGCCCACCCCGGAACCGCCGCCGACGACAACGCCGACGACCGTTCCGGCACCGGCCACGCTGCCGACGCCGACGACTGAGGCGGCTCCGGCCACGCTGCCGGCGACGACCTCTCCGACGCCGGCAGAGCCGACAACAACGATCGAAGCGGTGGAGCCAGCTGCGCCGTCGGTTGCGTATGCGGCGAACGCCGACTGTGATCCAGCGACTGGTGAAACGACGGTGTCGTGGCGGGTGACGAACAACGGCGAGGCACCGGTCACGATCACCGAAAACACCGAGGATGTGCCGCTCGAACCGAACCCGGTCCCCCCGTCGGGCGAGGCGACTGCGATACGCGTCATCGAAGGTCCGGCAACCGATCAGCAGGTGACGAGCACCGTGACGATCGACGCCGGTGGCGGCGTTGTGATCGAGGAGAGCGACGACATCACGGCGGCCGCCTGCCTGGGCCCGGAAGCCCCACCGGACGTCACGTTCTCCTTCAGCGTCAGGCCGAGCGTGACGCAAGCTGCCGTCGGCGACACCATCGAGTATGTGTACTGCGGCCAGAACACGAGCACCATCCCGTTGCAGGTCGGGCGAATCGTTGACGACCGAATCGGGCTCATCTACGAAGGTGGGCGCGTCGTCGGTCCCGGCGAGTCAGTCTGCAACACCGACGTCGGCGCGCCGTTCAGCTACGTCGTCCAGGAATCCGACGCCGGCAGCGTCATCCACAACAACGCCGTCGTCACGGTCCAGACCCAGGAGGACGAACCACGGGAGTTCCAGCAGACGGCCACCGCTGAGGTCATCGTTCCGCTCCTCTCCGCGCAGCCATTGACCGGCGTCGTGGTTATCTGCCACGCCACGAATTCGCTGACCAACACGTACGAGCAAAACATCGTCAGCGAAAGCGCCGTGCAAGAGGGCGGCCATCACTACAACCACGAAGACGACATCATCCCGCCAGGACCGTGGGCCCTGGACGGCCGCAACTGGACCGCCGAAGGCGAGGCGCTCTGGGACAACGGTTGTGTGAACATCCAGTTGTCGCCGGTCAGTCCGGCGGTGGTGCAGGCGTCGTGTGTCGGCGGAGTGGTGACGGCGCCGACGGTGACGCCGGATGAGACGACCGGCATCAGCTACGTGGTCAATCCGACCGGTCCGTTTTCAGGGACACAGAACTACAACGTCATGGTGACGGCGACGTTGGAAGCGGGGTTCAACTGGGGACCGATGCCCGCAGGATGGACGCAGACCAGTAGGACCACGGCGAGGTTCCCCGTGACGCTCACGGCGGCCAGCTGTGAAGTGAAGACGCCGGGGGCGCCGGGGGTGACGCAGGCGGAGTGTCGTGGTGGGGTGTTGCAACCGCCGACGTTGACACCGGTGACGACGGATGACATCACCTACACGTTCGATCCTCCGATTGATCCCCAGGTGCCATATGCGCCAGGTCAGACAGTAATGGTGACGGCGACGTTGACGGAAGGTGAGTGGCCAGAGACGTTGCCGCCCTTATGGACGGAGACGTCGAACACGACGGCGACGTACTCGGTGACGTTCGCCGACGTGTCGTGCCTGACGGCGACGCCGGCTGATCCGTTCGTCTTGCAGGCGGGGTGTGTCGGTGGTGAGGTGACCAACCCGTCTGTGGCGCCGGTCGCGGCGCCGGGTGTCACCTACGCGATCGATCCAGAGGGAGCGTACGACGGGACGGAGACGACGCCGGTGACGGTGACGGCGACGTTGGTCAACGGTTATGCCTGGGGGCCGTTGCCTCCCAGGTGGTCGGAGGGTGATCCGGCGGCGACGACGAGGGTGTTCACGCTGACGTTGGACGCGGCGTCGTGCAGCCCGGTGGCTCCTCTCGATCCGACGGTGGTGCAGGCGGAGTGTGTCGGTGGCATGGTGACAACGGCGTCGGTGACGCCGGCGACCGGGACCCCCCGGGGTGTCCTATGCGCTTGGTTCGCTGCCGGCGCCGGGGACGACGGTGGTGGTGACGGCAACGGTGGCTCTCGGGTATGCCTGGGTCAGTCCGTTGCCTACGGGCTGGTCGGCGGGTGATCCGGCAACGCTGCGGGCGACGTTCACGGTGACGTTGGCAGCTGCGGAGACGTGTCGCGAGGTGGTTCCGGCGGATCCGACGGTGACTCAGGCGGTGTGTCGTAACGGGGCGTTCGAGCCGGCGACGGTGGAGTTCGCCGACTACGCCGGGCATCACCTATGCGGCTGATCCCGATGGGCCGTATGTGCTGTTGCCGCAGGTGGTGACGGTGACCGCGACGCTCGATGACGAGGGGGTCGGTTGGCCGGCGACGATGCCGGATGGGTGGACCAAGACGGGTGCGACGACGGCGACGTTCAAGCCGGTGGTGTTGCAGGCCGCGCCGTGTTTCCCGGTGCTTCCGACGGATCCGAAGGTGACGCAGGCGACGTGTACTGCTGGTGAGGTGACGGTGCCGACGATCGAGTTGGCGACCGAGCCGGCGGGGGTCACCTATGTGGCCGATCCGGCTGGTCCGTATGTCGGCACGGTGGCGACGCCGGTGACGGTGACGGCGACGTTGTCCGATGGGTTGAAGTGGGGGACGTTGATTCCGCCGTGGGTGAAGGTCGACAATGTCGACGGCGACGTTCGCGGTGACGTTGAACGCGGCGTCGTGTGACGAGGTGGTTCCGGCGGATCCGACGGTGACGCAGGCGGTGTGTCGTAACGGGGCGTTCGAGCCGCCGACGGTGACGTTCGCGATGACCGATGGGATCACGTATGCGGCTGATCCTGAGGGGCCGTATGTGCTGTTGCCGCAGGTGGTGACGGTGACCGCGACGCTCGACGAGGCCGGGGTTGGTTGGCCGGCGACGATGCCGGCGGGGTGGACCGAAACGAACTCGACGACGGCGACGTTCAAGCCGGTGCTGTTGCAGGCCGCGCCGTGTTTCCCGGTGCTTCCGACGGATCCGGTGGTGACGCAGGCGACGTGTACTGCTGGTGAGGTGACGGTGCCGACGATCGAGTTGGCGTCCGACTCCGGCGGGGGTCACCTACGTGGCCGTTCCGGCCGGACCGTATGATCGGCGACCGACGGCGACACGGTGACGGTGACGGCGACGTTGTCCGACGGGTTGAAGTGGGGCACGATGCTGCCGCCGTGGGTGAAGGTCGACAACGTCACGGCGACGATCGCGGTGACGTTGGTCGGCGACGTCGTGTGACGAGGTGACGCCGGTGGCGCCGACGGTGACGCAGGCGGTGTGTCGTAACGGGGCGTTCGTGCCGCCGACGGTGACGTTGCCGACGACCGATGGGATCACCTATACGGCTGATCGAGGGGCCGTATGTGCCGTTGCCGCAGGTGGTGACGGTGACCGCGACGCTCGATGAGGCCGGGGTTGGTTGGCCGGCGACGCTGCCGGCGGGGTGGACCGAGACGGGCTCGACGACGGCGACGTACAACCGGTGCGGTTGCGTGCCGCGCCGTGTTTCCCGGTGCTTCCGACGGATCCGATGGTGACGCAGGCGACGTGTACTGCTGGTGAGGTGACGGTGCCGACGATCGAGTTGGCGTCGACTCCGGCGGGGGTCACCTACGTGGCCGATCCGGCCGGGCCGTATGACCCGGCGACCGAGCGACTACACGGTGACGGTGACGGCGACGTTGTCCGATGGGCTTGAAGTGGGGCACGATGCTGCCGCCGTGGGTGAAGGTCGACAACGTCACGGCGACGTATCGTCGTCGAGTTGGTCGGCACGTCGTGTGACGAGGTGACCCCGGTGGCGCCGTCGTTCACGCAGGCGGTGTGTCGTAACGGGGAGTTGGTGCCGCCGACGTTGACGTTTGCGGATGACCGATGGGATCACCTACACGGCTGACAAGGCTCCGCCGTTCATGCCGTTGCCTGAGCTGGTGACGGTGACCGCGACGCTCGATGACGAGGGGGTGGGTTGGCCTGACAGCTGCCGGACGGGGTGGACCGAGACGGGCTCGACGACGGCGACGTACTTGGTGCGGTTCTACGTGAACTCGTGTATTCCGGTGGTTCCGGAGGCTCCCGACGTGGTGCAGGCGACGTGTACTGCTGGTGAGGTGACGGTGCCGACGATCACGCCGAAGGTCACCGGGTTCGTCACCTACACGTTGGATCCGACGGGGCCGTATGACCCGGGGACCGAGGACTACACGGTGACGGTGACGGCGACGTTGTCCGCTGAGCTGGTGGAGTGGGGGCAGATGCCGGAGGGGTGGACGCGAGTCGACAATCTCACGGCGACGTATGTCGTCGAGTTGACCGGCACGACCTGTGACGAGGTGACGCCGGTGGCGCCGTCGTTCACGCAGGCGGTGTGTCGTAACGGGGAGTTGGTGCCGCCGACGTTGACGTTTGCGGACGACTGATGGGATCACCTACACGGCTGACAAGGCTCCGCCGTTCATGCCGTTGCCTGAGCTGGTGACGGTGACCGCGACGCTCGATGACGAGGGGGTGGGTTGGCCTGATCAGCTGCCGGACGGGGTGGACCGAGACGGGCTCGACGACGGCGACGTACTTGGTGCGGTTCTACGTGAACTCGTGTATTCCGGTGGTTCCGGAGGCTCCCGACGTCGTGCAGGCGACGTGCACTGCTGGTGAGGTGACGGTGCCGACGATCACGCCGAAGGTCACCGGGTTCGTCACCTACACGTTGGATCCGACGGGGCGTATGACCCCGGGACCGAGGACTACACGGTGACGGTGACAGCGACGTTGTCCGCTGAGCTGGTGGAGTGGGGGCAGATGCCGGAGGGGTGGACGCGAGTCGACAATCTCACGGCGACGTATGTCGTCGAGTTGACCGGCACGACCTGTGACGAGGTGACGCCGGTGGCGCCGTCGTTCACGCAGGCGGTGTGTCGTAACGGGGAGTTGGTGCCGCCGACGTTGACGTTGCCGGCGACTGATGGGATCACCTACACGGCTGACAAGGCTCCGCCGTTTATGCCGTTGCCTGAGCTGGTGACGGTGACCGCGACGCTCGATGACGAGGGGGTGGGTTGGCCTGACCAGCTGCCGGACGGGGTGGACCGAGACGGGCTCGACGACGGCGACGTACTTGGTGCGGTTCTACGTGAACTCGTGTATTCCGGTGGTTCCGGAGGCTCCCGACGTCGTGCAGGCGACGTGTACTGCTGGTGAGGTGACGGTGCCGACGATCACGCCGAAGGTCACCGGGTTCGTCACCTACACGTTGGATCCGACCGACTATGACCCCGGGACCGACGGACTACACGGTGACGGTGACAGCGACGTTGTCCGCTGAGCTGGTGGAGTGGGGGCAGATGCCGGAGGGGTGGACGCGAGTCGACAATCTCACGGCGACGTATGTCGTCGAGTTGATCGGCACGACCTGTGACGAGGTGACGCCGGTGGCGCCGACGAACCACGCCGCTCAGTGCGTCGACGGCGCCTTGACCCCCCCGACGTTGACGCTGGCGGAGACCGACGGGATCACCTACACGGCTGATCCTGAGGGGCCGTACGCGCCGGGTGACACGGTGGAGGTGACGGCGACGCTCGAGGACGCCGGGGTGGCGTGGCCCGCTGAGCTGCCGCCGGGTTGGACGGCGACATCGGCCACGACCGCGACGTACACCCACACGTTCGACGACGTGACATGCACGCCGGTGCTGCCGGTTGATCCGGCGGTGGTCGAGGGCACGTGCGCCAACGGTGTGCTCACGGCGTCGTCGGTGCAGTTGGAGGCGACGCCGGGTCTCGTCTATGCGGTCGAGCCGCCAGGGCCGTACGACCCCGCGGCCGAGACGGACGTAGTCGTCACCGCCACCGTGCTCGACGGGTACGCGTGGGAGGGTTCGGACGCCGCCCCGGCCGGCTTTGCCGGTCGGGGTGCCCTTGACCCGCAAGGAGCGCCACCGCCGGTGGAACTTCCTGCTGGTTGGACGTGGGTAAGCCCGACGGAAGCGACGTTCGCCATCACGTTGCCACAGGCCCCTCCATGTCCGGAGGTCGCGCCGACGACGACGGCAGCGGCTGCTGAAGCCGAGTCGGCGACCGCGGCGGAACCCGAGCAGGCTCCGACGACCACGGCTGCGGCCGAGGAGCCGACAACTTCCGCGGCGGAACCCACTGTGGCTCCGACGACGACTTCGGTGCCCGTGCCGATTCCCGAGACCGGGGCGAGCGGGCTCCCGGGTCAGCTGCTGGTCGCCTTCCTTGCGTTGTCGAGCGGGCTCGTGCTGATCATGCTTGGGCGTCGACGCCAAGGCGCCGGCTGACCTCCGCGACGGGCGATCTCCGCAGCCGGGTGCACCGCTTCGGTGCATGCGGCTCCGCGGAACGCGCGAGCAGCGGAACCGGTCACAGTTTGCGGCGAAGGAGGGAGTGGACGCGCTCCCAGTGCAGCTCTGACGCCCGGCGGTTGTGGCGCTCGGTGCCGGGCGGGGCGAAGCCGTGGACGGCGTAGTCGATGAAGTCGAGCGTGTACGTGACGCCGGCGTTGTCGAGCGCCTCGCGCATCACCGGGATCGTCTCGGGCGGCGCCGTGGCGTCGTTGTCGCACCAGGCGAGGTACACCTCGGCGCGCACCGTGTCGAGGTTGCGGTGCGGTGAGTCGTCGGTGTCACGGACGAGCCAGGCGCCGTGGATCGACGCCGCCGCGGCGACTCGATCTGGGAACGCCCGGGCGACCGACACCGCCAGCCCGCCGCTCATGCAGAACCCGACTGCCCCGACGTCGCCGTCCCGGGCCGCCGGATCACTCGACGGCGTGGGCCAGCAGCGCCTCGGCGTCGCCGACGATGTTCGTCGGTGTGATCGTCGCCATCAGATCCTGTCGGGCGTGCATGTCCTCGTCGCTCGAGGTGAACTCGCGATAGGGCCCGCCGCGGTAGTAGAGGTACGGGAGCATCACGTAGTAGCCGGCGGTCGCCAGCCGCGACGCCATGTCGCGCAACGCCGGGCGGACGCTCGGGGCGTCCATCAGATAGAGCACGACCGGATGGGGCCCGTCGTGCTCGGGGTGGAACAGGAACGTCGGCATCGTTCCATCCGGCGTGGTGAGGTCGACCTGTCGCTCGATCATCGGCCGATTCTGCTCGATCTGGGGAAGTTTCGTGTCAGGGCCTGGAACGAATCTTCCCCAGAAGGCGCAATGACACGGATCTTCCCCAGATGTGGGGGCGCGGGCGGGTCAGACGGCGAGGGCGCCGTCGACGATCATCACGACGCCGACCACCGCGCCAGTCGTCGCCGACAACAGGCGCCACTGTCGGTGGGCGAGTGATGCACCGGCGGCCGCCACGGCGATCGGGATAGCCCCGATCGCGGTTGCCAGCACCGGCAACCACCAGCCGTTGCGGGCGGCGACGGCAACGATCGTCACGCCGACCACCGGGGTCAGCACGATCGGGAACAGCAGCGGCACGATGCCGCCGGCGATCGCCTCGGGTGCCGGCTCGTCGTCCCAGCGCACGATGGCCACGGCCGACCACAGGGCCAGCACCAAGCCGGCGCCGACCTCCATCGTCGGCGAGCTGATGTCGAGAGCGTCGAGCAGTGGCGTGGCGACGAACGCCAGCCCGACGGCGACGGCAATGAGCCCGAGGCCGGTCACGGCTCGCTGCGCGGCGGGTGCGTCGCGCAACAGCCGAGCACGCTGGGGCACGTCAAGGGCCGTGATCACGGCAGCGACGGCGACCACCCAATTCAAGATGTCCCCCCGGTCACCCCGGCGGCCCCGAGCAGCGCCGACAGGGCGTGCTGCTGGTCGTCCATCTGCGTGACGTCGAACTGGAACCACGCCCCCGTGACGATCGCCGGGTCGTCGTCGGCCGCCACGTCGTCGGCGCCGACTTGGCGGTCGACGAGCACGCCGCCGACACACACGGCCCGCTCGGCCAGCGGTTCCCGAATGTCGGACAGCGCTGGTGTCGCCTCGGCGACGATCTGCCAGTTCGACAACGCCTCACCGATCGTCCCCAGCCCGGCGCCGAGCGTCTGGCGCCCGCGGGTCCGATACGAGAACAGGCTGTTCGTGCGCTGCGACTCGTAGCGGATCTGCAGGCTCTGCAATCCGGACTGGCGACGAACGTAGGGGAGGTACTCGTCGGGCAGCTCCCAACCCGGCCACGTCGTCATCACGGCGAAGCCATAGGCCGCCCAGTGATCGGGAACGTCGGGTTGGAAGCCCTCGACCTCACGCCGCTCCGTCGCGATGTAGTGGGCGATGCGTTCGGCGGCGTCGCCGTAGCCACCGTCCGGGAACGCTCGATGGAGCAGCGTCAACGCCCAGAACGTCTCGCCCGTGAAGTACTTGCTCCAACTCTCCGGCACGGGCGCGCCGGCGTGCGGGTCGTACGTGCCGTACACCTGGCCACGCTCGTTGACCATCGCCGTCAGGAAGGCACCGAGGTCGTGGAGCACCTCGTCGTAGCGATCGTCGCCCGTTCGCTCGCGGCGCAGCACGAGGGCGGCGGTGAGCAAGGCGCTCGCCCCGCTGCCAAACTGCCCATCGCCGTCGCCGGCGAACGCGCTCCACCCGGGTCCGGCATACATGCGGTCGAGCGCCCACTCGATGCCCCGCTCGGCGGACGCCGCCGCGGCGTCCGACTCCGTCAGGGCGGCGCCGGCCGCCTGCTCGAGGCTCATCGTCACCCCGGCGTGGCGGGTGATGTTGTAACCGCCGACGTCGGTGTCGGTGTCCCGGTCGTAGCGGTACAACCAGGCACCATCCGCGCGCTGGTTGCCGACGAGCCATCCGACGGCGGCGTCGGCCGCGGCGCTCAACTCCGCCTCCGTCGGATCGCCGCACTGCTCGGCCTGCACGACGAAGGCGCGCAGTCCGCCGAGCACGAGCACCCACGACAGGACGCCACCGGCGACGACTCGGCCGACCGTGCGGTGACGTCGCGGTGGCTGTGCCGCCGGTTCGGACATTCGGCCGAGAGTACAAGCGGGCGGACGTCGTAACGTTGCCCTCGATGCCCGATGACCAGGGTCTGGGCGGTGCCCAGCGCGCGCCGAGCAACTGCGCGCTGCGCTCGTCGGGATCGTCGCCGTCGGGGCCGTGCTCGTGCCGCTCGGTCGTGATCTCGGCGCCGACAGCCTGCCGCTGTCGAACTACCCGATGTTCACCGCCCGTCGCGCCCAGGTCACGTCGATCGAGCGGGCCGTCGGGGTGACGGCCGACGGCACCGAGCAGGTACTCGCTCCGGAGCTCACCGGCGGGACCGTCGAGGTGATCCACGCCGCCCAGACGATCGTCGACGCCATCCGCGGGGGAGTTGCCGACGAGCTGTGTGCCGAGATCGCCGGCCGCGTCGCCGAGTCGGGCGATGCTGACACCGTCGAGGTGGTCGTCGTGACAGAGCGCTTCGACATCGTCGCCGGGCTGCGCGCTGACGATCCGCAGCCGGTGGACCGGCGGGTTCACGCTCGCTGTGAGGTGCCCGAGTGACCTGGTTGATGGCGGGCGCGCCGGCAGGGCGGCTCAACGCAGTGCGCCTGTTGACGATCGGTTACGCCCTCGTGTGGATCGCCGTGCGAACCGATCACTGGCACGACCTCTCGCGCCTCCCGGTGAGCCGCTGGGAGCCAGTCGGGATCGTCAACTGGATCGGCTTCGACAGCACCACCGCCGTCACCATCGTCGTGGTGCTGACCTTCGCCGTCGGTGTCGCCGCCCTCGGCAACGTCGCTTGGTCGATCAGCGCGCCGCTGTTCGCGATCGGGTTCTTGTGGCTCACTTCGTTCGGCGCCTCGTGGGGTCAGATCCTGCACACGGAGCACCTCCTCGTCCTGCACCTCCTCGTGCTCGCGGCCTCGCCGTCGGGACGAGGTCCGTCGGCGACCACGGGTTGGCCGTTGAAGGTGATGAGCGCCGTGACCGTGGCCACCTACTTCGTCGCCGGCGTCGCCAAGCTGCGCTTCGGCGGCGGGCTCGACTGGCTCGCCGGAGACGGGCTGCTGCGCCTCGTCGCTCACGACAACCTGCGCAAGCGACTGCTCGGCGACGCTTGGTCGCCGATCTCGCCCTTCGCTGTCGGTCACCCGTTGATCTTCCAGGTCGGGGCCTGGGTGACCCTCGTCGTCGAGCTCGGCGCTCCGCTGGCCCTGCTCGGGCGGCGATGGGCCTACACGTGGATCGCCCTGGCGTGGACGTTCCACCTCGCCGTCCTCGGCCTGATGGCGGTGCTCTTCCCGTACCCCCTGTTCGGCGTCGCCTTCGCCTCGATGCTGCCGGTCGAGCGAATCTTCGCCTGGCGCCCGGCCGGTCTCGCCGACCGCGTCCGGGGGTACCAACGTGTCGATGGCGATGCGCGCTCCGGCCTCCGGCCCTGACGTCGTGGTCCATCGGGTCCTCCCGATCGGGCAACATCGAACCCTCGACGACTACGTCGCGGCGGGTGGCGGCGCCGGTCGCCACGCCGCCTTGGACGCCGACGCCGTCGAGCTGATCGACCTCGTCCGCAACTCGGGCCTCCGCGGGCGCGGCGGAGCCGGGTTCCCCACCGGCATCAAGTGGTCGACGGTCGCCGGGCTGGCTTCCGAGTCGTTGCCGACGACGGTCGTCGTCAACGGGGCGGAGGGCGAGCCAGGCACGTTCAAGGACCGGGCGATTCTGCGGGCCAATCCCTACGCCGTCCTCGAGGGTGCCGTGATCGCGGCCCGGGCGGTCGGCGCGCCGACGGCGGTGATCGCCCTCAAGTCGACGTTCGTCCGAGAGATCGAGCGGGTCCAGCGGGCGATCGCCGAGATGGAGGCGGCTGGGTGGGTCGATCGCGGCGTCCTCTCCGTCTTCGAGGGGCCACGGGAGTACCTCTTCGGCGAGGAGACCGCCTTGCTCGAGTCGGTCGCCGGCCGTCCGCCGTTCCCGCGCATCGCCCCGCCGTGGCGGCGTGGCGCCACCGAGGTCGTCGAGGACGTGGAAGACACGACGAGTGAGAGCGGACTCGCCGCCCCGGTGTTGATGGCCGGGGAGACCGAGGCCCCGCCGGCGTTGGTCAACAACGTCGAGACGATCGCCAACGTGCCCGGGATCATCGCCAACGGCGCCGATTGGTTCCGGTCACTCGGCACCGCCGAGTCGCCTGGCACGATCGTGTGCACCGTCAGCGGCTCGACGAAGCGGGCGGGTGTCGCCGAGATCCCGATGGGCACCCCGCTCCGCGACGCCATCGAGGCGATCGGTGGCGGCGTCGACGTCGGCCGCCGAGTCACGGCCGTGCTGTTGGGCGTCGCCAATGCGGCACTCACCGGCGACCAACTCGACACACCGCTGTGCTACGAGGCGATGCGCGATGCGGGGAGCGGACTCGGTTCCGCCGGAGCGATCGTGTTCACCGACGATGACGATCTGCTCGCCGCGGCCGCCGGCGTGGCTCGGTTCCTCGCCGTCGAGTCGTGCGGCCAGTGCACGCCGTGCAAGCAAGACGGCCTGGCGCTGGCGGCTCGGCTGACGGCGCTCTGCGCCGGAGCGGGCGAACCGGATGACGCGGCGACGGTGTCCGACCTCCTGGCGACGGTCGCCGACGGCGCCCGCTGCGCCCTCGCCGGCCAGCAGCAGACTGCGGTCGGCAGCCTTGTCGCCCTCGCCGGTGGTCACCCGCGCCCGACCGCCGACGGCGAGGCGATCGAGCCGATGCTCGTCGCCGAGCTCGTCGACCTCGACGACGGCAAGGCCGTCTACGACGCCGAGTTCGCCGGCAAGCAGCCCGACTGGACCTACGACGCGATCGACTCGGGTCAGTCACCCGTCGACCGGCTCACCGACAAGCGCGCCGACTGACGCCAGCCGCCGATCTGGGCGGCCGAACGGCCGGAAACCGGACCGCCGGCCGCCCGGATCGAGAAATGGACCGGAGGCCGCCCAGAACGAGTCAGGTCGGGTCGGCGGGGTCGGTGAGGGCGAGCAACGCCTCCGCCGCGGCCGCGGCGGTCATCGTTCCGTCGCGCACCGCCATCTCGATCTCGGCGGTCTGGCGGCGGACGGCTGGGACGGCGCGGAAGCGGGCCAGCAGATGGTCGTCGATCGTCGCCCACATCCATTGCACGTCCTGCTCGCGACGGTGCTCACTGAGTGACCCGTGGTGTTCGAGGTGCGCCCGATGGGCGGTGATCTGACGCCATACCTCGTCGAGGCCGTCGCCTTCGATCGCGCTGCACGTCAGCACCGGTGGACTCCAGCCCCCCGGTGAGGGGGCGACGAGGTGCAGGGCGAGGCTCAGCTCGTTGGCAGCCGCGGCGGCCTCGCCGCGACGATCGCCGTCGGCCTTGTTGACGGCGATCACGTCGGCGAGCTCGAGGACGCCCTTCTTGATGCCTTGCAACGAGTCACCGGTGCGGGCGAGCGTCAACAAGAGGAACGTGTCGACCATCCCGGCCACGGCGGCCTCCGATTGCCCGACACCGACGGTCTCCACGAACACCACGTCGAACCCCGCCGCCTCGACGACGACAATCGCCTGGCGCGTCGCCCGAGTCACACCACCGAGGCGGCCGGCAGTCGGCGATGGGCGGATGAACGCGCCGTCCGCCGTGCCCAGGCGGGCCATCCTCGTCTTGTCGCCGAGGATGCTGCCGCCCGAGCGCGACGACGACGGGTCGACGGCGAGCACGGCGACGCGGTGGCCGCTGTCGACCAGGCGCATCCCGACGGCGTCGATGAACGTCGACTTCCCCGCCCCCGGCACGCCACTGACGCCGATGCGTTGAGCTGCGCCGGCGTGCGGGAGGAGGCGGGTGAGCAGCTCCTGGGCCCGGCGCTGGTGATCGGCGCGCGTCGACTCGACGAGGGTGATCGCCCGCCCGAGCATCGACCGGTCGCCGGCGAGCACACCATCGACAAGGCTGTCGAGATCGACGGCCATCGTCCTACGTGGAGCACCGATGCGAGCGAGCGAGCGCCAGCGAGCGAGCGGTCACAAGCGGCCTGCGTGGCCGGGGAACGCTGAGAGACGTTCGAGGAGCGCCGCGGCCGCTTCGGCGATCACCGTGCCCGGCGGGAAGATCGCCGCCGCCCCGGCCTCGCGCAGCTCGTCGACGTCCTGTGGGGGGATCACCCCACCGACGACGATGAGAATGTCGCCGCGTCCGAGCTCGGCGAGCGCCGCCTTCAACTGGGGAACCAACGTCAGGTGGCCGGCGGCCAGCGTCGACACGCCGACGACATGGACGTCAGCCTCGACGGCCTGGCGGGCGACCTCGGCAGGAGTCTGGAACAACGGCCCGACATCGACGTCGAAGCCGAGGTCGGCGAGCGCCGTGGCGATGACCTTCTGGCCGCGGTCGTGGCCGTCCTGGCCGACCTTGGCGACGAGGATCCGCGGTTGGCGGCCGTGGTCGACAGCGAACTGCTCGACGAGGGCGCGCACCTTGGCCACCTCGGTGGTCTCCCCGACCTCCTTGCGGTACACGCCGCTAATCGTACGGATCGAGGCAGTGTGGCGACCGAACACCGACTCCATCGCCGACGTGATCTCGCCGACCGTGGCGCGGGCCCTGGCGGCGGCGATCGACAGGGCCAGCAGGTTGGCCCCGGCGTCGCGCCGCGCGCCCTCGGCGACGAGCCGCGCGGCGCCGGTGAGCCGGGCGAGGGCGTCGTCGCAAGCGGCCTGGTCGCGATCCCGGCGCAGGCGATCGAGCTTGGCGAGTTGCTCGGCGCGCACCGCCGTGTTGTCGACCTTGAGCACGTCGATGTCGTCGGCGACGTCGGACCGCAGGAGGTTGACGCCGACGACGGGCTGACGTCCGGAGTCGATGCGCGCCTGGGTCCGCGCCGCCGCCTCCTCGATGCGCAGCTTGGGAATTCCGGCGTCGATCGCCGCGGTCATCCCCCCGGCGGCCTCGACCTCGGTGATGTGCGCCCAGGAGCGCGCCGCGAGGTCGTGGGTCAACCGCTCGACGTAGTAGCTGCCGCCCCACGGATCGATCACCCGGCAGGTGCCCGACTCGTACTGCAGGACGAGCTGGGTGTTGCGGGCGATGCGTGCCGAGAAGTCCGTCGGTAGGGCGAGCGCCTCGTCGAGGGCGTTGGTGTGCAGCGACTGGGTGAGGCCCTGGGTGGCTGCCATCGCCTCGACGCACGTGCGCACGACGTTGTTGAACACGTCCTGGGCGGTCAGCGACCACCCCGACGTCTGGCAGTGCGTGCGCAGCGACAGCGACTTGTCGCTGCGCGGTGCGAACTGCTTGACGAGCTTGGCCCACAGCAGCCGGGCGGCGCGCAGCTTGGCGACTTCCATGAAGAAGTTCATGCCGATGGCGAAGAAGAACGACAACCGTGGGGCGAACCTGTCGACGTCGAGCCCGGCGGCGAGCCCGGTGCGGATGTACTCGACGCCATCGGCGAGCGTGTAGGCGAGCTCGAGATCCGCCGTCGCCCCGGCCTCCTGCATGTGATAGCCGGAGATCGAGATCGAGTTGAACTTGGGCATCTCGGCGGCGGTGAACGAGAAGATGTCCGACACGATGGCCATCGACGGTTGCGGTGGATAGATGTACGTGTTGCGGACCATGAACTCCTTGAGGATGTCGTTCTGGATCGTCCCGGCGAGCTGCGCCGCGGGCACGCCCTGCTCCTCCGCCGCCACGACGTACAGGGCCATCACCGGGAGCACCGCCCCGTTCATCGTCATCGACACGCTGATCCGGTCGAGTGGGATGTGGTCGAACAGCTGGCGCATGTCGAGGATCGAATCGATCGCCACGCCGGCCATCCCCACGTCGCCGGCGACACGCGGGTGGTCGCTGTCGTAGCCGCGATGGGTGGCCAGGTCGAAGGCGACGGATAGGCCCTTCTGACCGGCGGCGAGATTGCGGCGGTAGAAGGCGTTCGATTCGGTGGCGGTGGAGAACCCGGCGTACTGGCGGATCGTCCACGGCTGAGTCACGTACATCGTCGGGTACGGGCCGCGCAGGAACGGGGCGATACCCGGGTAGGTGTCGAGGAAGTCGACGCCGTCGAGGTCGGCGGCGGTGTACAGGGCGGCGACGTCGATCCCCTCCGGCGTCGTCCACGCTGGCAGCGACCGGTCGCTGTTGAGTTGCGGCAGCGACCGGTCGCTGTCGAGTTGCGGCAGCGCCTCGTCGCCGGCCTCCGCGTCGGCACGGCCCGAACGGAGGGGGAGGTTGCGGAAGTCGGGCAGGCTCACTGGTGCACCGCCAAGTGGTCGAGCAGGTCGGCGAGGGCGTGACGGGCGTCGCCCGGCAGCTCGTCGGCGGAGTACACCCGCGTCGCCCCGGCGGTGGCGAGGGCATCGGCCAGCTCGTCGAGACGCCCTTGGTCGACATCGCCGCCGGAGCAGACGCAGGCCACCGATGTGCCCGAGGCGGCGAACGCCTCGGCAACGGCTGCCGCGTCGACGGTCGGCGGGCCGCCGACGGAGTCGAGACCGGCAATCCCGAAGTAGGCGGCCGCCGCCGTGGCGCGACCAGCCGACGCGGCCGGTGAACCGAGCCGGGCGAGGAACACGGCTGGACGCCGGGCGCCCGTAGAGACTGCGGCGTCGACCCGCATGCGCAGCGTCTCGAAGCCACTTGCCCAGCGCGGCACCTGTTCTCCGGGCACCTCGGCGTCGGACACGGCGAGGCGGTCGAGGCCGGGGAACGCGCTGACGCCGACGATCGGGGCCCGCAGATGGTCGATGTCGGCGCGGCGGGCGGCCCGGGTCGCCGCGACCAGACCGTCGACCAACCCCGATTCGACAGCACGGCGGAAACCGTCAGCCGACTCGATCTTCTGGAAGACGTCCCACGCCCGCTCGGCAAGGTGCTCGGTGAGGCGCTCCACGTACCACGACCCACCGGCCGCATCGATCACGCTGGTCACGTTCGACTCCAGGGCGAGCACCGCCTGGGTGTTGCGGGCGAGTCGTCGGGCACGCTCGCTGGGCGGCGCCGCCACGAACGTGTCGTGCGGGAGCACCGTGATGGCGTCGGCGCCGCCGACCGCGGCGGCGAAGCAGGCGACCGTCGACCGCACGATGTTCACGGCGGCGTCGTAGCGGGTCGTCATCGCCCGTGACGTGACGGCGTGCAGTGGTACCAGGGAGCCGGCCGTCGGGTGTCCGGCAACCTCGGCGACGCGAGCCAGTACCTGCCGGGCGGCGCGGAACTTGGCGATCGACGCGAACTGGTCGACGGTCGTGGCGAGACGCAGCTCCAGTCGGGCCATCGCCGCCTCGACGTCGAGTCCGCCCTCCGTGAGCGTGCGCCAGGTGGCGACGACACCGGCGAGGCCGATGCCGAGCTCTTCGGCGTCGGACGCCCCCGCATCATGGAAGCGAGTCGCATCGATCGTGGCGACGCGCAGGTTGGGGTACTCGGCGACGAGTGGCCCAGCCTCGGCGACCAACGCGGTGAGGTCGGCCGCGAGCCGGTCGTCATCGCGTCTGACCGCCCAGTCGCCGAACGGATCGGCGCCCAGCGACCCGGCGAGCAACGCCGGGTCGACCGCCGCGCGCTCCCACAGCGGCCGCATGGCTCGGGCCGCTTCGACCCAGCGGTGTCCTCCGTCGAGGACGACCGGGGCGACGTCGAACAGGACGTCGTCGAGCACGCCGGCCAGCGATGCCGGGTCGACGGGGTCGTCGGCGCGCCACCGCAGCCAGACAGACGTGGCACCTCGTTCGAGCTCGGCGACCGCGGCACGCTGCCCCCACCGGACGTCGACGAGCTGACGAACGTCCCAGCCCTGGCGGGCGCCGTGCGCCGTTCGCCCGCGGACGAACGGGAACTGTCCGGGTAGACCGGCTGCCGGGACCTCGTCGGCCGCGGTGTACAACGGTTCGATCGTGATCCCGTCGTAGGTGGCGGTGCGCAGGCGGGTGATGTCGCCAACGAGCGTCAGCCAGTCGTCGACGGAAACCGGCGGAAACTCGGCGGCGAGCGGCAGGTACGCGTCGACGTCAGCCACCGTCGCAGCCTACGAGGACTGGCCGGCTCGGCCCCGCGGGCGAGCGGTCAGCCGGTGCTGACGATCGCCGTGACCTCGCCGTCGGTGACCTCCACGTTCACCCGGTTGGGGCGCAGGTCCATCGTCATCGGCAATTCCTCTCCGTCGCGCTGCACCACGCGCAAGATCCAGCCGCAGGCCTCGGCGGCCTCCGTGGCCTCGTCCTCGGTGAGCCCGACGAGCAACTCGTCGGCGGTCTCTTCGGTGGGCTCCTCGGCGCATTCGCCGGGAGCGCTGCTCGGCGGCGCCGCCGACTCGGGGTCACTGGTCTCGGGCACGGTGGTCTCCGGTTCGGGTGCGGCGGGCGCGTCGGTCGTTGGGGCCGCATCGATGGACGGCGACTCCGTCGAGTCGACGGTTGCGTTGTCGTCGTCACCGCATGCCACCGCGGTGACGGCGAGGATGCCAGCCACGACGGCGGCAGTGAGGGGGCGTTGGAAGCTCATCGCCCTTTGACTCTTGCAGACTGGCTTTGGTTCCCGGGCGATTGTGTCGACCGGCCGTGGCAGGCTGTGGTCGATGTCCGACCAGTTCGTGCTGGGAGTCGACCTCGACGGTGTCGTTGCCGACCACACTCGACGATTCCGCGAGATCGTCGCCGAGCTGCGCGGAGTCGATCCCGAGTCGTTCCCGATGGACCGCTCCTGGGATTTCAGCGAGTGGGGGTTCGCCCCGGACGAGTACAACCGGCTGCACAAGCTCGCCGTCACCGAGTACGACATGATCCGCACGATGCCCGTCATCGAGGGTGCCGCCGACGCCTTGTGGCGGCTCTCCGACGCGGGCATCTGGCTGCGCATCATCACGCACCGGCTGTACGTCAACTGGGCGCACGAGCGGGCGGTGGGCGACACCGCGGCGTGGCTCGACGAGCATCGCATCCCGTACCGCGACCTCTGCTTTCTCGGCGCCAAGCCGGAGGTCCAGGCCGACGCCTACATCGACGACGCGCCGCACAACGTCACCGCCCTGCGCGACCTGGGTAATACCGTCATCGTGTTCGATCAGCCCTACAACCGCCACCTCGTCGACGGACCGCGGGCGTTGAACTGGCAGGAAGCGGAATCCATCGTCGCCGATCTGGCGGCCGTCCACCTCGGCCAGGTCGCCGTGCAGCTGCCGGGCATCGACGCCGGCAGCGACCGCCTCGAGCAGCGGCGCAAGGCCGAGTAAGGCTGGCGGGCGGCCCGCTCAACGTTGCGAACTCGTTGCAATTCGACGGCATCTCAATGACGGATGCCGCTACGATCTGCCCATCACGTCGTCATCGACCCCCCTCGGAACGGCCGCGGTGTGTATCCTTCCCGCGTCGGGCGGCTCGTTCGGCATCGCCGTGGTCGTCGCCACCCTCGCCGTCGTCGGCGGATGCGCCGTCCTCGCCGTGCAGTGGCGATTGAGCGGCCGCCGTTCCGCCCCGATCCTGGTCCTTGCGGCGATCGCCGTGACGTCGTTGACGATGCTCCAGTCCGGCTCGGTGACGGCGACCGCGCCACCGAGTTCGGCTCCCGGCAGTACGTTCGAGCCGACCGCGACGTGCATCCCTCCGCCGTCTGCGGCCAGCCCGCTGACGCCGTCGAGTACGTCGAGTACGTCGAGCACGTCGAGCACGTCGACCACGACCTCGACGACCGCCCCGATCGTCACGTCGACGACGACGTTCATCGATCCGGAGGTGCCGAGCGTCATCGACGTCGGGTCGACAACGACGAGCTCGACATCGACGACGTCGACGACCTCGACCTCATCGTCCACGACGTCGACCTCCACGACGACAACACTGGCCCCGTAGCGTTGGGACGATGACCGCCGAGTCGGACATCGGACCGCCCACCTCGGCCGACCCGCTCACGCCCAAGCTGCGTGGTTTCGGCACGACGATCTTCGCCGAGATGTCGGCGTTGGCCGTCGCCACCAACTCGATCAACCTCGGGCAAGGGTTCCCCGACAGCGATGGCCCGCCGGCGGTCCTCGACGCCGCCGTCGAGGCGATCCGCTCCGGACACAACCAGTATCCGCCCGGGCCGGGCACGCCCGAATTGCGCGCCGCCATCGCCCGCCACCAGCTGCGCTTCTACGGGCTCGAACACGACCCGGACGGCGAAGTTCTCGTCACGGCGGGTGCCACGGAGGGGCTCGCCGGCGCACTGCTCGGCATGCTCGACAATGGCGACGAGGTGATCGTCTTCGAGCCGATGTACGACAGTTACCAGGCGTGCATCGCCCTGGCCGGGGCCCGCGCCGTTCCCGTGCTGCTTCAGCCGAGCGGCGATCGCTACGGATTCGACACCGACGAACTCCGGGCTGCAGTCTCGCCGAGAACGCGGATGATTCTCCTCAACACACCGCACAATCCGACGGGCAAGGTGTTCGACGCCGACGAACTGACGCTCATCGCCGACGTGGCGATCGAGCACGACCTGATTGTCGTGACCGACGAGGTCTACGAGCACCTCGTCTTCCCGGGTGCCGTGCACATCCCGATGGCGACGCTCCCGGGGATGGCCGAGCGAACGCTGACGATCTCCTCGGGCGGCAAGACGTTCAACACCACCGGCTGGAAGGTCGGCTGGATGTGCGGGCCGCGACCGCTCGTGGCGGCCGCCCGGACCGCCAAACAGTTCCTCACGTACGTCAACGCCGGTCCGTTCCAGCCGGCGATCGCCGTTGGTCTCGACCTCGACGACGAGTTCTACGTGTCGGTTGCCGCTGACCTCACGACCAAACGGGATCACCTCGTCGCCGGCTTGCGCAACGCCGGGTTCACCGCCTACGTCCCGGAGGCCACGTATTTCACCACCGTGGACATCCGCCCCGTCGACCCCGTCGGCGACGGCATGGCGTTCTGCCGGTCGCTTCCGGAACGATGTGGAGTCGTGGCGGTCCCCAACGAGGTGTTCTACGCCCGTCCGGAACACGGTCGCCACCTGGTGCGTTTCGCCTGCTGCAAGCGTCTCGACGTGCTCGACGAGGCGTCTCGACGACTGGAATCGATTGCGCGCTTTTCGTGACGTAATTGTGACGGTTGTGTGCGCTAAGGTGGTGGGTGCTGACTTGTCAGCCCACCCACAAGGAGGATCCTCCCGATGAAGAAGCTTGCGACGATCGCAGCGGTCGCCACGCTCGCCCTGACGATGGCGGCCTGCGGCGACGACGATGACGACGACGGCGGCGACGACGTCTCCGAAGTGACAGACGCTGTCGTTCCCGGTAGCTGAGGAACTCACCAGCTCCCAGTTACGTCACAGCACAACGACCGGCGGTTGCGACTGCTCGCGCCGCCGGTCGTTGTCATTTTTCATGTCCCCTGAGGAGCCCCCACCATGAACAAGGTTCGCCTGATCGCCGCTTGTGCCGCGCTCACCCTGGTCGTCGCCGCGTGTGGCGACGACGACGACGATGCGTCCGATGACACGACGGCAGCGCCTGCCGCCACGGCGGCGTCGGCGGGAACCGACGCTGCGCCGAGCGGAACCGACGTTGCGCCGAGCGGAACCGACGTTGCGGCAGGCGCCGGCGACCCCGAAGTCGCGGCCGATTGCCAGACGCTGTTCACGTTCGCGACCGAGGACATGCAATCGTCCGAGGCGCTGTCCCTGCAGGTCGGCGAGGAGATCACGGACGAGCACCGTGAGCAAATGGACGAGTTGATCGGTCAGCTCGAGGGCCTCGACCTGCAGACCGACCAGGCGCAGGACGCCCGTGACCTGCTCATCGAGTTGGCCAACGAGTTCAGCGATGCCGACGAGGTCACCGAGGACCTGGGGAGCGAGCAGTTCGAGGAGTTCCAGTCGTTCGCCACGACGTGCGCGCCGTACCTGTCGGCGACGGCGGCGACCGGCAACTGACCATCCGGACAATCCTCCCGGCCCCGTTGATCGGGTCATCGCTAGCCTCGGACCGATGTCCGCGGCCCGCCCACCCGATCACCGGGGCGATGGCGCCGAGCCGTTGATCGTCGCCCGGGGTCTGGTCAAGCGCTTCGGCGAGCTCACCGCAGTCGACGGCATCGACGTCGACGTCCACCGCGGTGAAGCGTTCGGCTTCCTCGGACCGAATGGCGCCGGCAAGTCGTCGACGATGCGGATGATCGGCTGCACGTCGCCGCTCACGTCGGGCACCTTGCGGGTGCTCGGGCTCGACCCCGCCACCGCCGGCCGGACGATTCGCGCCCGCCTCGGTGTCGTGCCCCAACAGGACCAGCTCGACGGCGAGTTGACGGTCGCCGAGAACCTCGTCATCTATGGCCGCTACTTCGACATCCCGCGAGCCGAGTGCAAGCGGCGCGCGGCCGAGCTGCTCGAGTTCGTGCAGCTCGGCGAACGGGCGGACAGCAAAGTCGAGCCGCTTTCCGGCGGCATGAAGCGACGTCTCACGATCGCCCGCTCGCTGATCAACGAACCCGAGTTGTTGTTGCTCGACGAGCCGACGACCGGACTCGATCCGCAGGCCCGCCATGTGCTGTGGGATCGTTTGTACCGGCTCAAGCAGCAGGGTGTGACGCTCGTGTTGACGACCCACTACATGGACGAGGCCGAGCAGCTGTGCGACCGCCTCGTGGTGATGGACAAGGGAGCGATCGTGGCGATGGGCTCGCCACGACAGCTGATCGACGAGTACTCCACCCGTGAGGTGCTCGAACTGCGCTTCCCGGCGGGCACCAACGACACCCGTGCCGACGGGGTGACCGGGATCGGCGACCGCGTCGAGCTGCTCCCGGATCGCATCCTGATCTACGCCGACGACGGCGAGGTGGCCCTCAAGGAGGTGCACGGCCGGGGTGTCGAACCGGAGAGCGCCCTGGTCCGTCGCAGCAGCCTGGAAGACGTCTTCCTCCGGCTCACCGGCCGCACCCTCATCGACTGACCGCGACAACGAGACGCCATACTCGTCCCACCGACATTCCCTCCGCCGAGTCGATGATGCAGGAGAGGGAACACATGCGAGCGAACGAAGACGCACTCGCAGCAGAACTGCGGAGCCGTCACGGTGTCACGACCACGAAGCGCCTGGCGGCGCTGGGCATCACCAAGCGGTCAGTGGAAGCCCTCGTTCGACAGGGCCGCCTCGTCCGCTGGCGCAACGGTGTGCTGGTGAGTGCATCGTCGCCCGACAGCCTCCAACACCGAATGGCGATCGCCTGTGCCGTGACCGGCGGTGTGGTGATGTTCCCAACGGCCGGGGAGGTGTGGAACCTGCGCAAGACGCCTCGCGTACCCGAGGTCCACGTGTGCATCGACGTGAGCAGACGCATCGTCGAGCCACCCGGTGTGCGGGTGCATCGCGCTCGGCATCTGCCCGACGCGCACGTCGTACGGCGCGCGGACGGCGTCAACGTGACATCGCCGCCACGAACAGCAGTCGACGCATCCACGATGCTCGGTCGCGACGACCTGGAGTCACTCATCGAGAACGGCATTGATCGCGGCTACTTCACGCTGGCGACCGTGCGGCACGTGGCGACGGCGGCAGGCGGCAGAGGTCGCCCCGGCGGCGCCCGTCTGAGCGCCGTGTTGGCAGCCCGAGATCCGGTCCGACGTCCGGTGAGATCCGACTACGAACTGCGCCTCGAACGAGCGATGCGTCGGCGGGGCTTTCCACCGCTCGTCCGGGAACATCGCCTCGAGCTGTCGTCGGGCGAAGTGATCCACCCTGATCTCGGTGTGCCGGACCATGGCTTCTTCATCGTATGGCAGCGCGTTCTGAGGAGTGTCGTGCACCTAGATGGTGCTTGACACTCCTCACTTGACAATTCTCGCATCGGTCGGTCGGGCGGGTCTCGGTAGGTTCGGCCGTGATGACGACGCCAGCCGCCGTGCGAGTGTGGGGGAGCAACTGGGCGTTGTACCGCCACATGTGGCGGGCCGATGCGGCCGGCAACCTGCTCCAACCACTGCTCTACCTGCTCGGCATGGGCATCGGCGTCGGCGCACTCGTCGACGAGAGCGGCCAATCGACCGAGATGCTCGGCGGCGTCAGCTACCTCGCCTTCCTGGCCCCCGCCCTGATCGCCACGACGGCGATGATGACGTCGGCGACCGAGGCCCTCTGGCCGCTGCTGGCCGGGTTCAAGTGGACCAACCAGTTCCTCGCCATGACGGCGACGCCCCTGCACCCCGTCGACGTCGTCAGCGGATTCGCCCTGTGGGTCGCGACCCGTGCGGTCATCGGGTCCGCGGCAGTCGCCGCCGTCCTGGTGCTGTTCGATGAGACGCGATCGTGGGGCTTGCTGGCGGCGATCGTGTTCGGAGTGCTCACCGGCCTGGCATTCGCCATGCCGGTGGCGGCGTGGACGTCGACCCAGGAGCGGGAGATCTCGTTCCCCGCCATCATCCGCTTCGGGCTGATCCCGCTGTTCTTGTTCGCCGGCGCCTTCTTCCCGATCGATCAGCTTCCGGAGTGGGCGCAGGCGATCGCCTACGTCACGCCGCTCTACCACGGCGTCGAACTGACCCGCGGCGCCGTGCTCGGGACGCTCGACCTGGGCGCCGCGGCGGGTCATGTCGCTGTGCTCGTGGCCTACGCCATGTCCGGCTACGTGATCTGCCGGCGCACGTTCACCACAAGGCTCGAGAAGTGACGTTCATTGCGTTCCCCGGCCACGCAGGCCGCTCGGAGACGCTCCTCGGCTGGCGCCTCGTCACTCGCACCGGAGAGAAGGATCGCCCGTGACGGCTGCGACGATCACGTCGGGGCTGCGCATCGTCCCGGCCGCGGCGCTCGATCTGCGCCGTCCACAGCGGATGATCGAGCGCAGCGCGATGGTCAACCGGCGCACCTGGCTGATCATGTTCAGCGGCTTCTTCGAGCCGCTCTTCTATCTCATGTCGATCCGCGTCGGTGTCGGCGAACTGATCGGCGACGTCACTGTTGACGGCGTCACGATGGACTACGCCGAGTTCGTCGCCCCTGCCCTGCTCGCCGCTTCGGCGATGAACGGGGCGATCTACGAGACGACGATGAACGTGTTCTTCAAGTTGCGCTACGAACGCCTCTACGACACCGTCCTGGCGACTCCGATGACTCCAGCCGACGTCGCGCTCGGGGAGATCGGCTGGGCGGTGATCCGCGGCGGGCTGTACTCCGTGGCGTTCCTCGTGACGATGACGGCGATGGGGTTGGCCGGGTCGCCGTGGATCATCTTGGCGCTGCCGTTCAGCCTGCTCATCGCCTTCGCCTTCGCCTCCACCGGAATGGCGATCACCACGTACATGCGGTCGTGGGTCGACTTCGAGTACGTGACGGCGGCAACGCTGCCGTTGTTCCTGTTCTCGGCGACGTTCTATCCCGTGTCGAGCTACGGGCAGTGGGCCTGGGTGGTGCAGCTCAGCCCGCTGTACCACGGCGTCGCCCTCGTGCGTTCGGCGAACACGGGCGAGTTCGGTTGGGCGACGCTCGGCCACATCGCCGTGCTGCTCGCGATGACGGTTGTCGGCCTGCTCGTCGCGGCCAAACGGATCCGCACCCTGCTGTTGAAGTAGACCAGCGGCGCGCCCGCATGCGCGGATGTGACGACGATGCCGACGGCGGGCTCGGCTCTCAGCGGAGGGCCTCGGCGACCGATCGGTTGTGGGCGTCGAGCATGTCGTTGCGATAGCTGTGCGTGTTGTCGAAGCGCGACAACAGGTACGGCCCGGCCAGCATCGGTTCGTAGCGCGGCGACTCCCCGCTGGCCGAGGCAAGTGTCGAGGCACTCGATGCGGGTGTGGAACGGCGGGGTCACGAACAGCGGCATCGAGTACCGGTCAACGTCGGGCGGGTTGATCACGCGATGCGGGTTCGACACGTAGCGATCGTTGGTCCAGATCGCCATCAGGTCGCCGAGGTTGACGACGACGTGATCGTCGGGAACGACGATGTCGATCCAGGTGCCGTCGCGGCGCATCACCTGCAAGCCGCCGACGCCGTCATCGGTCAGCAGCGTGACGCTGCCGTAGTCGGTATGCGCACCGCACCCGAGTTGGCCCTCGGCGGGCGGGAGTCGCTGCTGGGGCGGGTAGTGGATCATCCGGAAGTGGTAGAGGGTCTCGCCGGGCAGATCGAGCAGGAAGTCGGCGGGAAGCCCGAGGGCCATCGCCACGCCGCGCTGTACACGTCGGGCCGCCTCGACCGCATCGTCGAAGTACGCCTGCCAGGTATCACGGAACCCGGGCAGGTCCGGCAGCTGATTGGGCCCGTGCAATGGTGTCCCGGCCACGACCTCGGGATGGTCTGGTCCGTGCTCAGGTCCGCTGTCGATCGTCTCCTTGAGATCGCCGGCCAGGGTGTTGGCATCGTCGAGCGTCTCGCTGGCGATGCCGACGTAGCCGCGATGGCACGGCGATCGACCGATGGCGATCAAGTCCTTTTCCTCGACCGGTAGCGCGAAGAACGCCCGCAACTGTTCGAGCATCCGCTGTTTGACGGTCGTTGTCGATGCCGTGGCCGGTGACCAGCAGAAAGCCCAATTCGCGGAACACGGTGTCGATCCGGTCGGCAACAGACGCCGCCGTGGACGTGTCATGGTCAGCCCCCGAGGCGAACACGGCGACGTCGATGACGGGCAGCGACGTCGTTCCCACGACGCGGAGTGTAGGCGTGTGCGGCTGGGCGCTGCCGGGCGCCGGGACGGCCGGCCACCGAAGTCTGTGCGTCGCCAGGGTGGCGTACCGAACGTGAACAGTTTGTTTCCGGTATCGGAGCGGCGACCCGGCGCCGCGGTGCTGCGGGCTACGCTGCGGCCGTTCGGCGGCCGGATCAACCGAGGCCGCCACGGCGAGCTCACGAGAGGGGTATCGGGATGAGATCAGGGGTCTGGGCAGCGCCCACGAAGGCTGGAGTTCGATTGGTAGCCGCCGCGGCCGTTGTGTTCGCGGTCGCTGGCCAGGTCACTTCGGCCAGCACGGTTCCGAATGACGCTGACGGGATCCGCGTCGCTCTGGTCCTGCCGGGAGAGATCAACGACCTGTCGTGGAACCAGCAGATGTACGACGGCGCTGTGGCTCTCGAGGAGGAAGGGCTGGTCAGCGAACTCGCCTACACCGAGCTCGTTCCTGAAGGCGACGCCGAGCGGGCGATCCGCGGCTACGCCGACGACGGCTTCGATCTCGTCGTCGCGCACTCCTTCGGATACGGCGAGACCACCAAGGCAGTGGCCGCCGATCACCCCGATACCGCCTTCGCCTGGGCTGGTGGCATCGCCGGCCAGGAGGCCAACGTCGCCGACTACGAGCAGCCGTTCCACGAGGCCTACTACCTGCTCGGCATCATCGCCGGCGACGTCAGCGAGACGCGGCGTCCTCGGCGGTGCTGGCGGCTTCGACATCCCCGCCTGCCACTCGCTCATCGAGGCCTTCTACCTCGGTGCCCAAGAGGTCAACCCGGAGGCGACCGGCGTCACCAACTACGTCGGCGACTGGATCGACGTCGCCCGTGGCAAGGAGGCCGCGGCGGCCGCCGCCGACGAGGGTGCCGACGTCTTCGCGGCGTGCGGTGAGGGACCGGTGCTCGGCCAGATCGAGCTCGCCCAGGAGCGCGGCCTGTTGGCCACCGGGTACGTCGGCGACATGTCGTCGCTGGCTCCCGACACGGTGATCGCGTCGATGGTCTGGGACACCGCCGAGCTGCTCCGACCGATGATCGAGGACGTCCAGGCGGGGACGTTCGCCCCGGCGAAGTACTACTCGATCGGGGTCGCCGAAGACGGTCTGCTCGTGGTCATCAACCCCGAGCTCGCCGACCGGATCAGCCCGGAGGCGATGGAGCTGCTCGAGTCGCGCACCGCCGAGATCAAGGACGGATCCTTCGAGGTGCCGTTCATCCCCGAATAGCAGTGGACGCCGGTTCGCCGCCGGCGCTGGAAGTCGTCGGCGTCTCCCGGCGGCTTCGGTGACGTCCAAGCACTTTGCGACGTCGACCTCGACATCCGTGCCGGAGAGGTGCTGGCGATCCTCGGCGAGAACGGGGCGGGCAAGACGACCCTGATGCGCATCCTCGGCGGCCTCGACCGCCCGTCGTCGGGCGAGCTGTTGCGGGCGGGCGCACCATTCGCCCCGGCGTCGCCGCGCGACGCCGGGGAGCGCGGCGTGACGCTCGTGCAACAGCACTTCGCGCTCGTGCCGACGATGGTGGCCGTCGACAACCTGTTGCTGTTCCGCGCCCAACGCCATCGGCGGACGTCGCGGGCGCAGGCGGCGGACGACCTCGCCGATCTCGCCGCACGGCTCGACTTCGAGATCGACCCGACGGCGACGGTGGCGTCGATGTCGGTGGGCGAGCGCCAGCGACTGGAGCTGCTTCGGGCCCTCGACGTCGGACCCGGAGGTGCTTCTGCTCGACGAGCCGACGGCAGTGCTCACCGACGCCGAGGCGGACCGCTTGCTCGCCGTCACTCGGCGCCTCGGCGACTGAAGGTCGGGCGGTCGTGCTGATCACCCACCGCCTGCGCGAGGTCGTCGAGGCCGCCGATCGCGTTGCCGTGATGCGCAACGGCGTCGTCGTCAGCCCGCTACGCCGGTGGGTGACCGGACGCGCGCCAGCCTCGCCCACGAGATGATCGGGACGGAGCTGCCACCCGTGCGCAGGTCGCGGGCGGTGAGCGATGGTCGCGTCGTGGTCGAGATCGACTCGCTGCGGGCAGGTCGGCTGAGCGATCGACGCGTTGACGATCCGCGCCGGTGAGATCGTCGGCGTCGCCGGGTGTCGACGGGAACGGGCAGGTCGAGCTCGAGTTGGCGCATCGCCGGCATCCTCGTCCCGGACGCGGGCACGATCGAGGTCAACGGTGAGAACGTCGGCGGGCTGCCCCCCCGCCAGCGCGTTGCCAAGGGCATCGCCTACATCCCGTCCGACCGGACGCTGCGTGCCCTCGTCGGCTCGATGCGATGCGACGACAACCTCGCTCTCGGGAGCACCACGTGGCGGGTCCGACGCGATCCCATGGCCGCGGAGCGGATGGAGACGTGGTCGATCAAGGGGGCACCCGAACAGCTCGCCGATTCGCTGTCGGGTGGTAACGCCCAGAAGCTCGTCGCGGCTCGTGAACTGCACGACGAACCGGTCGTCGTCATCGCCTGCCAGCCGACGCGGGGTCTCGACCCGGCGGCGGCTGACGCAGCTGCGGACGCGCCCTGCTCGAGTTCGCCGATCGTGGTGGTGCTGTGCTGTGGATGGCCGCCGAACTCGACGAGTTGCTGGAGGTCGCCGACCGGATCGCCGTGGCATTCCACGGCCGGTTGTCCGACTCCTTCGTCCCGCCGTACGACCGCCACCTCGTCGGCCTGGCGATGGGCGGCGGCGAGTGACGCCGCCGATCGCGAGTGGCGCTATCGCCCAGCTGCGTGACGCCGCTGCTCTCGGTGCTCGCCGCATTCGCCGTCGGAGCCGTGATCATCGCCTGGGCGGGCGAGAACCCGCTGGACATCTACCGCACGGTGATCGACGAGGCGTTGTTCCAGAAGTCCGGCTGGCGGGACACGCTGATGCGCGCGACACCGCTGGTGCTGATCGGTGTCGGTCTCGGCCTCGGCTTCAAGGCAAATGTGTGGAACATCGGCGCAGAAGGGCAGATGATCGTCGGCGGCCTCTGCTCGATCGCCGTGATCGGCTACGTGAACGACCTTCCCGGCGCCGTGCTGATCCCCCTCGGCCTGATCCTTGGGGCGATCGGCGGGGGACTGTGGGGGGCTCTTGCCGGATGGGTGCACGTGCGCTACGGCGTGAACATCGTGATCGCCACGTTGCTGCTCGTGTTCATCGCCGAGCCGTTGGCGACGTGGGCGGTGCGTGACCCGCTCAAGGATCCCGGAGACGTACCTCCCGCAGAGCCGTGTCGTGGGCAACGCAGCACTGCCGGAGTTCGGGTGGATCGGCGTGCACATCGGCGTGGCCCTGGTGCTCGTCGTTGTTCCTGTGGCGGCCTGGCTCGTGTCGTCCACCCGGCTCGGTTTCCTCGATCCGAGCGCACGGCGGCAACGAAACGGCGGTGACGACGAACGAGGTCCGTGCCGGCCGGCTGCCATTGCTGCTGCTGACGCTCGGTGGCGCGCTCGCTGGCATCGCAGGATTCGTCCAGCTTGCCGGGGTGCAGACGAGGTTCGCCACCGGCTCGGCCGCCGGCTTCGGGTTCACCGCGATCATCGTGGCGATCGTCGGCCGCAACAATCCGTTCGGTGTGGTGCTCTCGGCGATCGGACTGTCGGCGATGCTCGTCGGTGCCGAGGCAGCGCAACGAGAGAGCGGACTGCCGGTCAGCCTGATGGACACGATCCAGGCGCTGGTGGTCGTGTTCGTCGTCGTCGGGGATGCGGTCGCGGCCCGCCTCCGCACGAGGCGTACGCACCGGACCGCGGCGCGCTGGCCGACGGAGTGACCGGCGTGACGGCGTGATCGGACTGCTCGCCCAGAGCGATGTCGTGACCGTCGCGTTCTGGAGCGCGGTACTGGCGTCTGGCGTCCGCCTTGCGGTGTCGGTCGGCACGGCGGCGATCGGAGAGATGATCAACGAACGGGCCGGTGTCCTCAACCTCGGTCTGGAGGGCGTCATGCTGCTCGGTGGGTTCGCTGGCTTCGCCGCCTCGTTCGAGTCGGGTTCGCCGTGGCTCGGACTGGTGTGCGGCCTGCGTTGCCGGGGCGCGTCGTCGGAGCGGGGTTCGCCGCCCTCGTCGTGCTACCTCCGCGTCGATCAGGTGGTCGCCGGGCTCGGTCTCACGCTGTTCGGAATCGCCTTCACGGCGTTCCTCAACCGGGAGCTCTACGGCGGAGGATCGAGCCCGCCACGCACACCGCGGCCTGGCGAGGTCGATGTTCGTCGCCCTCTCCGACCTGCCCCTGGTCGGCGAGGCGCTGTTTGCTCAGAACGCCGTCGTCTACGTCGCTGATCGCCGTGGTCGTGGTCGTGCCGTGGTGATGCGACGGAGCTACTGGCGAATCGTCGTCGACGCCGCCGGCGAGGCACCGCACGCCGCCGATGCGGCTGGCCACTCCGTCACGGTGGTGCGCTTCTGGGCAACCGTCGCGGGAAGCTCGCTCGGGGGCTTCGCCGGGGCCGTGCTGATCGTCGGACAGCTTGGCTTCTTCAACACCAACATCACCGCTGGACGCGGCTGGATCGCTCTCGCCCTGGTGATCTTCGGGCGGTGGCGTCCCGCTGTGGATCGCCGCCGGAGCGGTGCTTGTTCGGCGCCCTCGACGCGCTGCAGTTTCGCTTCCAGACGCTCGACAGCTCGGTGCCGTTCGAGTTCTTCATCGCCCTGCCCTTCGTCGTCACGCTGGTCGCCCTGGCCGCCGGTGGTCGATCCGGCGGCACGCCCTCAGCCCTCGGCCGCCCGTTCGTCCGCAGCACTGACTGAACGATCGGGCAGAGCGACAGGTTGTGCCTCGTCGTACCCTGATCTCATGCTGTTCCGAAAGGCCCATACCGTGACCGCCGCCGACGCGTTGGCCGGTCGCGCCGAAGCGATGCCCGTGCCGGCGGTGCACACCGTCCTCGGCACCCCGTTGACACCGCCGTGGCCGGAGGGGATGTCCACTGCGGTGTTCGCTCTCGGTTGCTTCTGGGGCGCCGAGAAGCTGTTCTGGCAGGTGCCTGGTGTGTACTCGACGGCGGTCGGCTACGCCGGTGGATTCACGCCGAACCCGACCTACGAGGAGGTGTGCAGCGGTCGCACGGGGCACGCCGAGGCGGTTCTCGTGGTGTTCGACCCGCAGATCGTCGACTACGACCAGCTGCTCAAGCTGTTCTGGGAGGACCACGACCCCACCCAGGGCATGCGTCAAGGCAACGACGTCGGAACGCAGTACCGCAGCGCCGTCTACTTCACCGAGACGGGTCAACGCGAGCGCGCCGAGGCGAGCCGGGCGGCGATGGCCGGGGCACTCACCGACGCCGGATACGGCGAGATCACCACCGAGTTCGCCGAGCTCACCGACTTCTATTACGCCGAGGCCTACCACCAGCAGTACCTCGACAAGAATCCCAACGGCTACTGCCCACTCCACGCCACTGGCGTTTCGTGTCGGGTCCCCGGCTGACCCGAGGAACTCGTCGACGTTCGGGGATACCGTGCCTGACCATGACACAGGACGACAGCGCCAAGTTCCTCGACAAGGTCAAAGACGTCGCCAGCGACGTCGCCGAGAAGGCCAAGGAGGTCTTCGACCACGCCAAGGAGACGTTCGGCGGCCATGCCGATAAGGCCAAGGACGTCGCCGGCGACGCTGTGGACAAGGCCGGCGATGTCGCCGGCGACGCTGTGGACAAGGCCAAGGACGTCGCCGGTGATGCCGCCGACACCGCCAAGGACGTCGCCGGCACCGTCACCGACAAGGCCGGTGACGCCTACGACGCGGCGAAGGACAAGGCCGGCGACGTCGTCGACACGGTCAAGGACAAGGTCGGCGACGCTGGCGACGAAGCAGCCGATGCCGTCGCTGACGCCAAGGACTCGGCCGACGGCACGAAGTAGCGGAACTCACTGAGCCCGTCACGCGGTGGCGGCGACGGTGGAGGAGGCGACGAGATCGAACAAGCCTCCAGCCCGGAGCTGCGCCGCGTACAGACCACCGCGCCTGACGAGTTCGTCATGGGCGCCGACTTCGACAACGTGTCCGGCATCGAGGACGGCGATGCGATCGGCGTTGCGGACCGTTGACAGACGGTGGGCGATGATGATCGCCGTGCGCCCTTCGAGCGCCGTCTCCAAGGCGGCCTGAACCTGCGCTTCGTTCTCGTTGTCGAGATGGCTCGTCGCCTCGTCGAGGATCATCACCTCGGGGTCCTTGAGCAGCAGCCGGGCGATGGCAATGCGTTGCTTCTCGCCGCCGGACAGGCGGTAGCCGCGCTCGCCGACCACGGTGTCGTAGCCGTCGGCGAGGCTGGCGATCGTGTCGTGGATCCGCGCCGCCCTGGCCGCGGCGACGACCTCGGCGTCGGTGGCGTCGGGCCTGGCGTAGCGCAGGTTGTCGCCGATCGACACGTGGAACAGGTGCGGGTCCTGGCTGACCATGCCGATCGACTGGCGCAACGACGACATCGTGAGCTCACGGACGTCGTGCCCGTCCACGAGCACCGTGCCGGACGTGACGTCGTAGAGCCGCGGGATCAGGGCGACCAGCGTCGACTTGCCGGCCCCCGACGCCCCGACGAGGGCGAGGGTCTCGCCGGCGGCGATGTCGAGGTCGATGCCGTCGAGCACGTCGCGGTCCGGGTCGGTGTCGGGCGTGCGCTGCTCGAGCGACGGCACGGACGTGGCCGCGGCGGGTGGGTAGCGAAAGCGGACGGCGTCGAACGTGATCCGTCGCCCGGGCCGCGCAGCGCTTGGGAGATCGACGGCGCCCGGCCGCTCGACGATCGCCTCCGGTGCGTCGAGCACCTCGAAGACCCGCTCGAAGCTGACCATCGACGTCATCAGGTCGACCCGGGCGTTGGTCAACGCCGTCAACGGTGTGTAGACGCGGGTGACCAGCGCGGCGAGGGCGACGAGGGTTCCGGTTGTGATGCTCCCGGACACGACGAGCTGGCCACCGACGCCGTAGATGGCCACCGCGGCGATCGCCGCGACGAGGGCGAGGGCGACGAAGAAGACCCGCCCATACAGAGCCTGGCGGATGCCGGCGTCGCGCACCGCACCGGCGTCGCGTTGGAACGAGGCCAGCTCGCGACGGTCGTCACCGAACAGCTTGACGAGGAGCGCGCCGGCGACGTTGAAACGTTCCGTCATCTGCGTGTTCATCGCCGCGTTGTGCTGCATCTGCTGGCGCGAGATGTCCTGCAGCCGACGACCGACCCGGCGAGCCGGGATCACGAACAGCGGTAGCACGATGAGGGCGAGCAGGGTCAACCGCCAGTCGAGGATGAGCATGGCGACCAGCGAGGTGACCAGGACCACGACGTTGCTGACGACGCTGCCGAGGGTGTTGGTCACGGCGGTCTGGGCGCCGACGACATCGTTGCTGAGTCGCGACGTGATCGCCCCCGTCGGTGTACGGGTGAAGAACGCGATCGGCATGCGGATCACCCTGGTGAACAGCGCCGAGCGCAGGTCGAAGATCAACGACTCGCCGACGTAGGCGCTGCACACGCGTTGCACGACGTTCAGCCCGGCGTCGGCAACGGCTGCGGCGACACCGAGCGCGGCGAGCCAGGTGATCATCGTCCGGTCGGCGTTGGGGATTGCCGTGTCGATGATCGACCTGACGATGAGCGGCGGGACGATGGCCACGAGGGCGGCGGCGAGGATGACCAGCAGGTACACGGCAAGCACCCGGCGGTACGGCCGGGCGAAGGACCAGATCCGCCGTACCGTCGGGCGCGACAACGTCATCCCCTCGACCGCCGAGGCGTCCCCCGGCATCAGTCCGTGGCGACCGATCAACCGCACAGGATCAGGCTAAGAGGGCGTGAAGGGTGACCGTCACAGGGCGCCTCTAGTATCCCGCCCATGATTCGTGCCCCTCGCGCTCTCGGACTCGTCGCCCTCCTCGTCGCCGGGCTCTCCGTTTCCGTCGGCGCCAGCGCCGCCGGGACGACGAGTTCGGACACCACCGAGCCGACCGACAGCACCGAGGTCGTCGAGACCACCGAGGTCGTCGACACCACCGAGGCACCGGACACCACCGAGGTCGTGGAGACCACCGAGATCGTCGAGTCGACCGAGGTACCGGCGACGTCCGCGCCGCCGTTCGAGCCCGAGCCGATCGAGTGGACGTCGATCGGTGACGGCCTCGAGGAGGGCCGGCTCGAGGTTCCGATCGACTATGCCGATCCCGATGGCGACACGTTCAGCCTGTACCTCGTCCGCCATCTCGCCGACGATCCCGATGCGCGGATCGGATCGCTGCTCGTCAACCCCGGTGGACCAGGCTTCGGTGGAACGATCCTCGCCGAGTCGGCCGAGTTCATCTACAGCCCGGACCTCCTCGACAACTTCGACATCGTCGCCTGGGATCCCCGGGGAACGGGCGCGAGCGAGCCGGCCATCGACTGCATCGACAACTACGACGAGTACTACGCCGGAACCGACATCACCCCCGACGACGACGCCGAGCGCCAGCAGATCATCGACGTCGCCGAATCCTTCGCCGAGCAATGCGTCGAACGCAACGAGGCCTTCATCGAGTTCGTCGGCACCAACAACTCCGCACGCGACATGGACACGATCCGCCGCGCCCTCGGCGAGGACGAGATCAGCTACTTCGGGTTCAGCTACGGATCGGAGCTCGGTGGCACGTGGGCGACCCTGTTCCCTGAGACCGTGCGCGCCGCTGTCCTCGACGGCGCCCGCGATCCCAACGCCGACGAAGTGGACGGGTCGAAGCAGCAGGCGGCTGGTTTCGAGGCGACGTTGACGACGTTCCTCGCCGAGTGCAGCGCCAATCCCGATTGCGCGTTCCACAACGACGGCGACGCCGAAGGCGCCTTCGACCAGCTGATGTCGAAGATCGACGACAAGCCGTTGCCGACCCAACCCGGGCGTCCGCTACTCACTCGGGGAGTTGCCCTGCAGGGAGTTGCCGAGGCGATGTACACGGACCAGCTGTGGGAGCCACTCGAGCAAGCGTTGGCCACCGCCTCGCAGGGCGACGGCTCCGGGCTGCTCGCCCTCTATGACTCGTACTACCAGCGTCAGTCCGACGGCACGTGGGACGATTCGCTGGAGGCGTTCCAGACGATCCACTGCATGGATGCCGAGGAGCGCCTGACGGTCGAGGAGGAAGACGCCTTGTCGCCGCAGTTCAACGAGATCGCCCCACGGTTCTCCCCAGGGACCTCGGGCAGCTACTTCTGCACGTTCTTCCCCGAGTCGATCGACCCGCGCGTCGAGATCACGGGAGCCGGTGCCGGACCGATCGTCGTCTGTGGCGCGACCGGTGACGCGGCCACGCCGCTGGAGAGCACCCGGGCCATGGCCGAGTCACTGGAGGACGGACGGCTGATCATCATCGATGCCGACCAGCACACGTGCTACGGAACCGATCCCTGCGCCGACGAGCTCATCGACGACTACCTCGTCAACCTCAACGCCCCACCGCCAGTCACGGAGTGCTGACTCCCACCACGGTCAGCCGACGCGGACGGAACGCGTCGTCGTGCGGGCGAAGCGATTGCCGCTGAGCGTCGTGCCCTGCACGGTGACCTTGGCAGTCACGCTGCCCGGGTGCGCGGACCCGGGGTGTGTGGCAACGAGCGTGGTCGGTCCGAGCGCCAAGAAGGCGGCGAGGGCCGAGCTCGAGAGACGGGCGAGGCCGCGGCGGTTGATGACACCGCGGTCGATGACGATCGACGCCTCCTCGGTGCCGAGCGCCAGCCCGCCACCTGCACCTGGCGTCACGGCGGGGCTGCCGCCCCCACCAGGCGTCACGACGAGGCCGCCGCCGGCGCCAGGCGTGAGGACGACTCCGCTGCCACCACCCGGCGCGACGACGACGCCCCCGCCGCCACCGGGAGTGACGACGACGCCCCCACCGCCACCAGGTGTGACGACGGAACCGCCAGAACTGGCCGGACGCTTCAGCGGCGAGCAGACCGTCTCATGGGAGATGGCTGTCCGGCCTTCCTTGCCCAACGAGATGCTGATCGCCAGTGCTTCCCGGAGGTGTTCAGGAATCGCGTCTCGGCGGATGGCAGTGAGCGGTCGGAGTGTCCTGAGTCGCCGATGGAAGTCGGTCACCAACTTCGGCGGCGATGACGTCGGCGTGGTCACGCAGACGGTACCGATCAGGTCGGTCACACCTCGTGAGCCGTCCCACACGTTGACGGTGACATCGAGCGCCGAGCCCCGCAGCGGGCGTCGGGGGCCGATCGTCGTCTCGATGCGAATCGGCGAGCGGACGAACACACCAACCGAGTAGGTGGTGTGGGTGGTCCGCGCCGTCGACACCTCGACCCACCACTGCCCGGGCAGCGGGTCGTCGACGCGGAACGCCACGTAGCCGTGGCCCTCGCGGCGGTGCACAGAAGGTTCGAACGGGTGCAGGACCTTGTTGTTGGGCATCCGCAGCCGCACGTTCATGTCGGCACGCTTCGTGGGATCGCGAGGTGACCAGGCGAGCGATGAGTCCGCCCAGTTGATGAGGAACGTCGCCTCGGTGGCGTCGGCCTCGATCAATGCCCCGACTCTGCTGGCCGATGCCGTGTGCTGCTCGTTGACCACCAAGCCATCGCCGGTCACCTGCTCACGGATCACGTTGACGATGAGGAACAGGTCGTCGATCGTCGGCATGTACAGGTACTGGCCGTCGGTGCTGGCGGCGAGGTCCTCGAGCAAGGTCTGATCGGAGAGCGGACCCATCGCGCACGAATAGATCGCCACGTCGGCCGGCAGTCCTCCGGCGACCGTGCGGGCGTCGGGCGTGCCGTTGTCGAATCCGTCCGACAGCAGGACAACCGCCTTGCGTCCAGTCGTCGTCGGCAACATCGCCGCGGCCCGCTGTAGACCCGGGCCCATCATCGTCGACCCGCCGAAGCTGAGGCCGTCGATCGCTGCCTTGGCGGCGTCGCGGTCGGCTTGGGTGGCGATGGTGCGCAGCGACGGTGGCGTGCTCGCCGGGAAATCGTCGGTGGCCGTCGACCCGAAGCTCGCCACACCGATTGCGTCATCGATCGCCATCAGGTCGGAGAAGCTGCGCGCCGAGGTCCGGGTGACATCGACGTAGCCGGCCCCGACCATCGACCCGGACCTGTCGATGGCGAGGGCCACGTTGATCGGCTGGGCACCAGGCACTTCGGCGTTGTCGAGGACCAGCGCGAAGTCCTGCCACGGCGCGGCGGCCGAGAACGGCGGGCGGGCGTCGGCCCGCAAGGCACCGGCGATCACCGTGACCTCGTAGACGCCGTTCGGATTGGCGACGTACACGCACTCGGTGTTGTTCAGCGTGTCGAAGGCACCGCCCGTGGATGAGAACCCGTTGGTGAACACGTTGCCGCGGAAGACGTCGCCCGTGGCCGTCTCGGTGACCTCGAGGTCGAGGTCGTTCTGCAGCGCCGGGTTGGCACCGGCGGCGCCCGGGGCGTCGGTCCACGACAGGGTGATCCGCAGTGGCCGGGCGGGGTCGACGGCGGCAACCCGGATTGTCCACTCCTGGCCATTGGTGTTGAAGCCGAGGCGCTCGTCGATGACGATCCGTGGGCCGCGATCAGAGTCCGGGGCGGTGAGGAACAGGTTGTCGAAACTGACCCGTCCCCATCCCTGGTCGCTGTTCGGGACGTTGGCCACCGGGTTGGGGTCGAGCGCCGAGAGCCCGACGTTGTTCGGTCCGGTGGCGAATGGTTGGCCACCGGTGGTGGTCCGCACGGTGATCGTGTCGGTGGCGACGGTGTACGCCCAGTCGCCAGGGTTGGTGATCGCCGCGACGTTGGCCACACGGTTCAAGGTCGTCCACACTCCGGTGCGCGAAGTTCTGCTCCGCCAGCGCGTGGGGTTGATTCCCATGCCGGCCAGCGTGAAGTTCGGGCCTGCTGCCGTCCACGCGAAGAACAGCCGTCGCCAGTTCGGACCTCCGACAAGGTCTTCAGCCGTGTTCACGAGGAGGGCTTTGACGAGGGCAGCCGACGGCATCTGTCCCGTACGGTTGTTCCACCACTCGACCAGCAGCGCGCTGAGGCCGGACACGTGGGGAGCCGCCATCGAGGTGCCGGTCATCACCGTGTGCTGGTTGTGGGCGGTACCGCCGGCATCGACGTACGCCGGGCGATTGGGCTGCACCCCTGCGGTCGTGGTGTTGGCATCGACCGACGAGCGAGCCGCGACGATGTCGGTCCCCGGGGCCACGACGTGGGGCAGCATCCGGTTGTCGACCGCCGGTCCGCGGCTCGACGAGGGCGAGATGCCGCGGACGTCGTCGGCAACGAACAGCTCACCCGGGCGGGCGTTGAGCGAGTTGCCGACCACGATCGCGTTCTTGCACTCGTGGGGCATCGTGATCGACTGGGCGAAACCTCCGTTGTTGCCGGCGGAGAAGACCACGACGATGCGTTCATGCTCGGCGGTCGCCGTGTCCGGGTCGCGGACACCCGTGTCGACCTCGGCGGCCAGGCTCACGTACCCGTCGTTGTTCGTGCTGCCGCCCCACGAGTTGTTCATCACCCGCGCCCCGTTGGTGACCGAGTTGGCCACCTGATCGGAGAAGTCGATGGCCGCCGGGCCGGCCCCGAGGACGTTGAGCGACCCCACCTGGGCACCCGGAGCCATGCCCAGACCGAGTGTGAAACCACCCGGGTCCGTATCGCCGGTGGTGCCGTCGCCGGCGGCGATGGAGGCCACATGAGTTCCGTGACCATTGGCGTCGGCCGTCGACCCTCCGGCCGTCTGGTCGACGAAGAACGCCAGCCGCCCCTGGAGGTCGGGATGCAGGGTCGCGTTGGTGTGATTGTCGATGCCCGAGTCGACAACGGCGATGGTGACCCCGGTGCCGTCGATCCCGGCGTTCGTGAGCCTGGCGGCGTAGCCAGTCGTTGGCACGGCGGCGGCGCCGGTGCCGGTCACCGACTCGGCGATGATCTGCGCCGAACGCTCGTCATCGAGCTGCACCGGCTCGTCGAGCTCGACGAAGCGAACCCACACCAGTCGGGCGAGCTCGTTGCGGGCGACGGCCGCTTCGACCGTGGCCCGGATGATGGCGGTCCTGGCGACGAGGCCGGGTCGCGCCTGTCCGGGGTCGGCCCGCCGTACGCCCTCGATCGAGCCCCCGGCGCGCTCGACCGCCGAGCGGACTTCGTCGACGCGGCTCGCCGGACAGACGCCGATGCGGACCGGTACCGTCCCGCGTGCGATGCGTAATGCCGGGGCGATCCGCCACTGCGGTTGGAACGGACCGAGCCACGCCACGAAGTCGAGTGCACCGACTTCGGTCATCTGCTTGGCGTCACCGACGACGAGCAAGGCATAGGCGCCGACAGGTTCAATGACCTCGACGCCGTGGGCCTCGATCGCCGCGATCCATTCCGGGTTCGGCGGCCCGTCGAGTTGCACGAGATGGTGCGTCCACACGGCGCGCACGTCACGCGGTACCCGTCCCCGTGTCGGCACGCCCTCCAGCACGTTGCCGGCCTCGATGTCGATGACCTGGTCGTAGATCCGGATCAGGTTCGTGTCCGGCAGGAGCTTGACCCGCGCCCCACTGGCGGCGAGGGCGTCGAGGGTGTCGCGGGTGCCGGCAACGATGACGCCGCCGGGCGTGACGTGCTGAATCTCCACCGCGGCCGTGTCAGCGACGGCGTCGAGATCGATCGCCGCGGCGCCGCGGGAAGGTCGGACGAGCGCCTTGTCGGTCATGTCCCCTCCTCCAACGCCCAGTGGGTGTCACGGGCGAAAGCGGCGACAAGCTACTTCCTGGGCTCGTGACGATCCGGCGAATTGTTGCTCCCACCGATCAGCTCGAACGCGACGAAGTCCCGACAGATCGCGCTCACTTCGGCCCGCGTCGTCGGGACTTCAGGTACGAGGTCGTGTACCCAGTCGTTTCGGCGAGCTCGACCTCGATCGACTTCACCCGCCGCCCTCCTCCGCGTCTGAAGAACAACTCGGCTCGTCCCGTGACGGTTGCCGACCCGGACACCGTCGGCACGATCGACCCGGTGGCCCGGTCGACCCACCGATAACGGACCGAGAACGTCGACCCGGTGATCGACTCCTGAACCCAGGTCGCGCCCTCGTCGAGAGCTCCGGCGGCCGCCAGCGCCGCCACCTTGGCGCTCGTGCCCGTGCCGCAGGGTGAGCGGTCGTACGTTCCGCTCGGACACAGCACGAAGTTCCGCGAGTTCGCAGCCGGGGACGTCGCCGGTCCATACAGCTCGACGTGGTCGACGTCGACGAAGCCCGCGGCATGGACGGAGTGCAAGACGTCGGCGGCGATCCGCAGCAGCTCGGCACGCGGCTGGTCGAGGTCGACGGTTGGGGTGGCGACGAGGAAGAACACGTTGCCGCCGTAGGCAATGGCGCCCGTGACGCGGCCGAGCGATGGTACGTCCACCTCCACATGGCCCTCGACGAGGCGGCTGGCGACGTTGTCGAACGTCACCAAGCCGTCGGCGGCGAGAACCACTGGCACGGTGCCGGCTGGTGTCTCGACGAGGTGCTCGCCGGGGCCGATGCGACCGAGCCGGTGCAGCGTCTCGATCAGACCGATCATCCCGTGCCCGCACATCCCGAGCACGAGGTTGCGGTCGAAGAAGATCACTCCGGTGACGCAGCGCTCGTCGACGGCTGGAGTCAACAGGGCGGCGACCATCGGCTCGTTGCCTCGCGGCTCGTCGACGATCGCCGTCGCCAGCCGACGGAGTCGCCCGGCGACGTCGGCGCGGCGCTCCAGGAGCGTCGATCCTCGGAGTGCTGGGAACCCGTCGAGCACGACCCGGGTGGGTTCCCCGCCAGTGTGCGAGTCGACGACCGAGATGGTCAGCGTGCTGTTGGGCAGGGTCAGCGTCTCGTTCACGAGAACCTCCTCGGCGAGTAACGGTCGATAGCCGTGTCGGGCGCCCTGTTCATCGATGCACTACCGTCGCCGTGTGGGGCCAACGGTCACATGAACAGATCGGTGTTCCACGGTTGCCTACCGGCGCTGATGACGCCCTGCGACAGCGCCGGTCGAGTGAACCAAGATGCCCTCGTTGCCACCGCGGCGCGGCTGATGACCGCCGGAATGTCCGGCGTCGTGTACTGCGGGTCGATGGGTGACTGGCCGTTGCTGTCCGACGAACAACGCCGGACAGGCGTCGAGCTCCTCGTCGCTGCCGGCATCCCGGTCGTGGTCGGCACCGGGGCCCAGAGCCCGGCGCGAGCCGCCGAACACGCCGCCCACGCCGCATCGATCGGCGCCGCCGGGCTGATGGTGATTCCCCGCGTGTTGTCACGAGGTGCCTCCCCCGCGGCGCAACGCGATCACTTCGACCGCGTGCTCGGTGCCGCCCCGGACCTGCCGAGCGTCATCTACAACAGCCCGTACTACGGCTTCGAGACACGCGCCGACCTGTTCTTCCAACTGCGCGCCGACCACCCCAACCTCGTCGGCTACAAGGAGTTCGGCGGGCGCGAGTCGTTGACGTACGCAGCAGAGCACATCACGTCCGGATCCCCCGACCTCGACCTGCTCGTCGGCGTCGACACCCAGGTCGTCCACGGCATCGTGTTCTGCGGCGCCGTCGGCGTGATCACCGGGATCGGCAACGTTCTCCCCGATGCCGTGCTGACCCTGATCCGTCTCGCCCGCGCCGCGGCCGGCGGTGACCCCACGGCCCTGCTCCTGGCCGGCGAACTGGAACACGCCCTCGGGCCGCTCTCCGGGTTCGACGAAGGCACCGACCTCGTGCTCTTCTACAAGCACCTCGCCGTGCTCTCCGGCCAGCGCGACTACGAACATCATGTCAACCCGACCGATGCGCTGACCGACAGCCAGCGCCGTCACGCCGCCGAGCAGTTCGATCGCTTCTGCCGGTGGTGGTCGAACTGGGGCGGTCAGCGGCACGGCGCCGCCAACGAGTCGGGGTCATCCCCCTAGCCTCCGCGCCGTACCGGGGCGTCGGACCTGGCGATCCGATCGCTCATCGTTGCTGTCCCTCTCTGTCCGTCGATCGGCCGGGTGCTCCGCTGACGAGGATGCGGTGGACGCGACCGACCGTCGCCGCATCGAGTGGCTGCACCAGGTGTTCGTTGAGCTGATCGGCCAGGTCGCCACGATCGTCGCGCGAGGTCCACGCGGCGTACGCCTCGGTGGAATCCCAGGTGGCGGTCACCGTCACCGTGGAGCCATCGGCGCTCACGCTCAGGTCCGCCGACGAGCACCCCGATTGGGCGACCGACTCGTCGAGGATGGCCAGGCGCTCGAACGCCGCGGCCAAGCGCTCGGCGTGGCCGGGCTTGACGCGCAGGTCGAGGAACGTGCGGATCATCAGACGACGACTCCGACCTCGTCGATCCGCAGGTCGAACAGTCGAGCGTGCTCGAACGTCAGCTGATCGGACGGTCTCACGTTCATCGCCGACCATCGCCGGCGGACAGAGCCACGGCCAGGACGATGATCAGGCCGGTTTCTCCCTCTGTCGGTCGCCGGCTGTTCAGCACGACGTCGAGCCACTTCCCCTGGCTGAAGTTATTGCAGGGATACCGAACACGCAAGCGGATCAAGGCGGTCGCGTCAGCACCCGCCGCGGCTGCCGGCCGGGCCGGGCCAGGAAGCCGGTAGCGGCGTCTCGGTCACGACGCGCGGGAACTCGACCATCGCCACTTCCGGCACCAACCAACGAGCGATCGCCTCCACCGTGGCCGTACCGTCCAAGGCGCACAGGAGGTGGGTGGCGCCGACCGATGACCAGTCGCTCACGGTCTGCCGATCGATGTCGACGTCGCCGACCAGCGTCGCTCTCCCCGGAGAGACTGGAACAGCGGCGTCGACCGCTCCCGGGGCGTGGGCCACGACGGGCAGGCCGAGCGACGCACCGACAGGGCGCGCCGCGTCGCCGGCCATCCACAGTGGAACGTCCAGTTGGGCAGGTGCCGGGGTGACCATCACGGCATCGGGTGCGACATGCCCCGCGAGCCCGGCCGGCACCTGCCATCGCAAGCCTCGATGGCGGATCGGCCGCCCAGCCCACGACGCGCGCAACAGGGTGACGTCCTCCGTGGCCGCCTCGATGTCGAGCGAGCCGATCTCGCCGATCACGCCGATCCGCCCGTTGCTCAGGTTGTCGAGGACGACGATCTCCTCGGCGAGGGTCACCGGGTGTTCGTCGCCGAGATGGAGGCCGACGATCACGCGGACAGTACGGGTTGCCGCGACCACCGTCGCGGCGATGACCGATTCCGTGCCGGGCGTCGCGGCGACGTAGACGAACGGCAAGCCAACTGTCTCAGCTGCCACGGCGAGCTCGACCTCGCGGTCCGCCGGCAGCGTCACGCCGATGCGCACGACGTGGCTCCATCGTCGGCGAGTACCGGGAACACGCCATCGGCGAAGTCGCGCATCACGGTGTGGATCGCCTCCTGCGGGGCACCCTCGACGGCGATCCGCAACACCACATCGTCGACCCCTGCGGCGGCGACCTCGCGGAGCCCGTCGAGGACCTCGGCGACGGAACCGATGATCGTGGTCTCCACGGCGGTCTCGATGGCCGCCGCCGCGTTGCCGGCGAAGTCCATCGCGGCCCCGGCGTCGGACTTGGCGACGGCCCACCCAAGGCCCTGGTACAGCACGTAGCTGGCCCGCTGCCAATCGAGTACAGCGGCGCGCTCGGCCTCGTCGGTGGTGATCCACAGGTTGCGCAGTGCCGCGGCGCGGGGCTTGCTCCCGCCCCGACGTCCGCCCTCGATCCAGGCCGCCTCGTGAGCCGTCGTGAGGGCGCCGACAAGCGGCAGGGGAAGGGCCCCGGAGAGCACGATGCCGTGGCCCAGCCGGCCCGCTCGGGCAACGCCCTGCTCGGCCTGGGCGCCGATCCAGATGGTGTAGGCGTCGTCGGTGGCGCCGCCCTCGAGCTCATCGACGAGGTCGGTCAGCCGGCGTACTCGTTCACGCCGGGGAACCCCTTTGCCGTCGAACTCCACGTCGCGATAGCCCATCCCCAGCCCGAGATCGAGACGGCCACCGAAGCGCGACCCGAGCTCCCGGGCGGCGGCCGCAACGCGGGCTGGCCGCTGGTACGGGGCCAGCAGCATCCCCGTGCCGAGCCGCAGACGCGTGGTGACCGCCAATCCGGCCGCCGCGGCGGTGAGCAGTGCGGGGCAGTAGCCGTCGTAATAGAAGTGGTGCTCGGACAGCCACAGCGAGTGGTAGCCCAGGTCGTCGGCGAGACGGGCGTCATCGAGCAGCTCCCGGTAGGCGCGAACGTGACCACGGGGCGTCGACCACGTCGACTGCAGGCACCACAGTCCGACTCCAAAGCGCATCGCCTAGCGCCCTTGGCCGCCGTGCTCCTCTACCCAGTCCGGTCGGATGCGCAGGATGACCCGCTCGCTCTCGATCGTGTCGCCGTCGTAGGGCCGCCCGAAGTAGCGCATCGCCAGCTTGTCGATGTGCTCTCGAGCCGCGGCGCCGCGCACGACCTCGGCGACCGTGCCGCGAACTTCGATGTAGTGATAGGGATCGTCCCTGTCCCAGATGCACACGGCCACCAGCGGCTGGCGTTCGACGTTCTTGAACTTCTGGCGGTGCACTTCGGTGTTGATCAGGACGTACTCGTCGTCGCAGTCGATCCACATCACCTGCACCGCCGGTGACCCGTCGGGACGCAACGTCGTCAGGGTGGCGAAGTGTCCACCCGTGGCGAGCGCTCGCAGGCGGTCACTCACCATGGTTGCACCACGAGCCGCTCGATGACGCGGCGGTGTCGCCGCGACCGAGCGAGGGAGAACCGTCGACGGCGACCAGTTCCTCGGAGTAGTCGTTGAGCTTGACCCCGCCGTCCTCCGTGACGAGCACGATGTCCTCGATGCGTACGCCGACCCGGCCGGGCCAGAAGATCGAGGGCTCGATGGTGAACGTCATCCCGGCCTCGAGCGGCGTCTCGTCCTCTTCGCTGATGAATGGATACTCGTGGACGTCGAGGCCGATGCAGTGCCCGGTGCGGTGGCGGAACCATGCGCCGTAGCCGGCATCGACGATCACCTGGCGGCACGCCGCATCGACCTCGCAGGCCAACGCACCTGGCTTGACCGCCGCGAGGCCTGCGGCTTGGGCGGAGATCACCGCGTCGTAGACCCGGTCGAACTCGTCGTTCGTGTCACCGATTGCCACGGTCCGGCCGAAGTCCGAGCAATACCCGTCGATCACCGCCCCGAAATCGAATGACACGCCGTTGCCGCGCTGCATCTGCGCGCTGGTCTCCCGATCGGACGCATCGCGTGCCGTCGAGGGGCCCATCGCCCACACGGCGGTGTCGAACGAGACGCCACGCGAGCCATCGCGGTGGAGCAGGCTGTCGAGCTCCTCGACGAGTTCCCGCTCGACGGCACCGTCGGCGATGTCGGAGGTGACGACCCCCATCGCCGAGTCGGCGATGCGGCAGGCGGCGGTCATCCGCTCGATCTCGGCTGGCGACTTGATCCGGCGCATCGGGTTCGTCAACGAGACACCACTGACGATGTTCGCGTCGCTCGCCCGGCCGAGGGCGAGGACCGTCTCCGCCCACGTACGCGGCTCGACGGCGATCGTGCCGAGGGGACCGAAGCCGCCCACGAGGTCGCCGAACATCGCCGCTCCGTCGTCGGTCTCGTTGACGACGACGAACTCGCCGGGCACCCCGGTGGGCATGTCGAACTCGGCGACCATCCGGGGGAGCACGAAGACCGGATCGTGGCCGGGACGGAAGAAGGCACCGCAGACCCACCCATGGGTGTAGGAGATGTTGCCGAACGTCGGAAAGCGGCGTCGCGCTCCTGTGAGGTACTCGAGATCGCCCGACGGAGGACAGAACAACACGTCGACGTCCTGTTGCCGCATGCGCTCGTCGAGGGTCGCTCGGCGCTCGGCGTAGACGGTCGGTTCGAAGGCGGCCATGGTCCCTCCTGGTGAGCGACGGCGCGGACGGCGTGGACGCCGCCGGCCAACCGTAAACGAACGGTCGCTCGTTCGCAAGCAGACCGGGGGCTACATTGACGGTCGTGTTGGAGCTTGGTTTGGGCATCTTCTCGGGCGAGTGGCACCCCGGAACCGGGCTCGACCACGGCGCGACGCTGCGCGAATCGATCGACCAGGTCGTCTTCGCCGAGCAGGTCGGGCTGGACAGCGTGTGGGTGAGTGAGCACCATTTCCACGAGGCCGGGTTCGTCGGATCGGTGGCTCCCTACGCGGCGGCGATGGTCCAGGCGACGACGCGCATCACGATCGGACTCGGCCTCGCTCTGGCGCCGTTGCACGATCCGATCCGGATGGCCGAGGACGGGGCGTTCCTCGATGTGCTGTCCGGCGGTCGATGCGTGGTCGGCCTCGGACTCGGCTATCGGGACATCGAGTTCGAAGGCTTCGGCGGTCATCGCCGCCAACGCGTCGGGCGTACCGAGGAGCTGATCGAGATCTGTCGCCAGGCGTGGACTGGTCAGCCGGTCGAGTTCGACGGTCGCTACTTCCAGCGTCACGGCCTCGTCGTCAGCCCGCGGCCGTTCAGTCCTGGAGGCCCGCCGATCATGCTCGGTGGCCACCACCCCAACGCCATCGAGCGGGCCGCGGCACTGGGCGATCGGTACTGCATGGACGCCGGCACCGACTCGGAGTCCTACGAGCAGGGGACCGGGCAGAACCGCGGTCTGCTCGACCGCGTCGAGTCGGCGTTCGGTCGCTACCGCGAGAGCCTCGCCCGGCACGGCAAGCCGGCCGACAGTCCACCGTTCTCGCTCAACGTCGGCGGCTTCCTGCACCCCGACGGCCGCGACGCGGCGTGGGCGGCGCTCGCCGACGGCTACCTGCTCACCCGCCGGGTCTACGGCGACTGGTACGGGCTCGACCCGGCGGAGTACGCGACGTGGTACCCGGACCGGCTCACGCCCGACCAGGTCGCTCAGCGCCAGTCGGAGATCCTGCTCGGCACGCCCGACGACATCGTTCCGGTCCTCCAGCGGGTCGCCGACCTCGTCGGCGACAACCTGCACGTGATGTTCCGCTCGAAGTACCCGCTCGTCGACGACGCCACGACCCGCCAGTCGATCGAGCTGCTCGCCGAGGTCCGCCGCCGCCTCATCCCCTGACCCCCCACCATCTGGGGAAGATCCGTGTCAATTCGAGGTCTGGGGAAGATCTGTTCCAGGCCCTGACTCAGATCTTCCCCAGATGTCGGATCAGGGGGAGATCGCGGCGGCGGCGGTGAGGAGGAGGGCGGCTTGGGCGGCGACGTCGCCGTCCCAGTCGACGTCGACGACCACGTCGGTGATCCCGGCGGCGGCCAGGCTCGGGAGTGCCGCGGCGACGGTCCCTCCGAGCTTGGCCGAGCCGACGATCCGCAACACTCGGCGCGCGACACCATCGAGCTGGCTGCCGGCGGTCTCGATCGCGGCAACGTCGATGCCGTCCGCCGGCTGGATGCCGAGCCAGCCGTCGCCGCGCTGGCGTGCTCGGCGCAGCGCCGGCTTCGTCGTCCCACCAACGAGGATCGGGATCGGGCGGGCCGGCGTCGGTTGGCACACGACGTCCGCCGGCAGGTGGTAGTGATCGCTATCAAAGCGTTCCGGACGGCCGGTCCAGCACGAGCGCAGGACGTCGATCCAGTCGTCGGTGCGGCTCCCCCGTGAGTCGAACGGCGTGGCCAGGGCGGCGAACTCCTCGGCCAGCCACCCCGCCCCGACACCGAGGACGACGCGGCCGCCGGCGAGCCGGTCCAGGCTGGCGACCTGCTTGGCGAGGACGACGGGCTGGCGTTGGGGGAGCACGAGCACCGCCGTGCCCAGCTCGGCGCGCTCGGTGACCGCAGCGGCGATCGACAGGGCGACGATTGCGTCGAACCACGGTTCATCGGTGGCCCACGTCGCCACACCGTCCGTGGCGTACGGGTATCGCGAACTCACCGTGGCCGGCATCACGACGTGGTCGCTGACCCACAACGATGCGAAGCCGTTCGCTTCCAGCTCACCGGCCATCCGGGCGATGCCCAGCTCGACCGGCAGCGCTCCGGAGTTGGGCAGCTTGGCACCGACACGCATCAGCGCGCCCAGGCCGGTGTCGGCGTCGGCGCCCCGGTCGCCGGATCGGCATCGACAGCGTCGAGGACGGAGCGATCATCGAGCAGTTGCCAGCGCAGCAGGGAGAACGGCACGTTGCCGTCGAGCCAGATCGCATCGTGGATCCGGCGCAGCGAGAACTCGCCGCCATCGCGCTCGGCTGCCGCGGCAACGAGACTCATCAGCTGCAGCTTGCCCGTCTGGTACGACAGGGCCAGGCCAGGATTGCCGGCGTAGAAGCACGACTCCTCGAACGCCGTCTGGCGGTCCATCGGCACCCGGCGGACGAAGAACTCGACGGCGTCGTCGAGGCTCATCTTCCCGGTCGCCAGGTGCACGTCGGCTTCGACGCGCAACGCGCGCAGCCGAGCGAAGTTCCAGATCACCGCCCGGGTGTGCGGCGTGTCGTCGAACAGCCCGGCCTGCAGGAGGTACTCCTCGTTGTAGAAGGCGATCCCCTCGTTCGGTCCGGAGTCGTAGTAGCGCCGTCGCAGCGGGTTGGGATGGGCGTTGCTCAACGACAGCTGCTGATAGTGCGCCCCCTCGTGGACGATCCCGGCACGTGGGTCGCGGGCGTTGGCGGCGTAGAAGTAGGGCAGCTCGGCGCTCGGCGGCAGGACGTAGGAAACGCCATCGGAGTCGAGGCGGAACTCGTCGGTGAGGTCGTCGAGGACACCGAGGAATCGCAGTGGGGCCAGATAGGCGGGCACCTCCGCAGTGAGGTAGTGGCGCAGGCTGGCGGGCTGGCTGAGCAAGCCCTCACGTTCGTAGAACGTGCGCACCTCCTCCTCGGCCGTGGCCTCGCTGGCGACCTGGGCGGCCGCCGAGCCTGGCAGCGGTGGCACCGGCACGGCGGCCGCCCGATGCTTGGCGACGGCCTCCCAGACAACGGCCCGCTCCCACTCCTGTCGGGCGCGCCACACCAGCTCGTCGGCGGTCTCCGCCATCAACGCCACGTTGCGCAGGAACCACGTGAAGGTGTCGGCGCCGACACCGACCACGTCGCTGAGTCCACCGAGGTCGGCCAGGTGGGTGCGATAGCGGTCGAGGGCGGCGACCGCCGGGTCGACCGCGCCAGCGAGCGGTTCCCGGTAGGCCGACGGGACCTGGTCGGTGAGCGCCGCCACCGATTCTCTGACCCGGTCCCCCGATCCGTCGAGCAGCTCGATGGCAGCCGCGGTCAGCGGCCCGGCCGGCTGATCCAGGACGGCGAGGGCGGTGTCCACCGCCGCCGGCACGTTGCCGATCGCGGTGACGATCGATGCGGCCCGCTCGTCGCTGAACGGCGGCAGCGGGAGGAGCAGGTCGAAGTACGGACCGAGCGCCTGATGGACGTGGAACACCGGATCGCGGCGCCAGCTCTGCAGCACATCCAGCTCCCACGTGACTCGGCTGAGCACCGATCCGATCAATCGGTGATCGACCTGGACGGCGACGTCACGGTCGCCGACGTCAATCGACCGCCAACGGGCGGCGAGCTCGTCGCGTGTTCGACGGGCCCGGGCGACGGCATCGGTGGAGAAGTCGGGGAGCCAGCCGGCGGGCCGCGGCAGCCGGGGGATGTCGTCGCCCATCGAGGGCTGTTGCCGAGCCCGCCACTCCCACACCGCCGTGCCGAGATCGGCCACCTCGTCGCGCTGCGTCGTCGCTTCGGTCATCGTTCCTCCTCGTCATCATCAACATCGACGGACCGCGCCGTCAGGGCCACGCGTGTCGTGGCGACCCAACACGCCGTGTCGTGTGCTGTGCCGATCGACTCCAGCTGTGGGCTCTCGGTGAAACACCGTTCGATGCGCTCGGGACAGCGGGGGTGGAAGCGGCAGCCGTCCGGGGGTCGCGACGGATCGGGCACCTCACCCTCGAGGGGGACCGGCAGCGTTCGCGAGCCGTCGTGACGGGGCACGGCGGCGATCAGCGCCTTGGTGTACGGGTGCGCCGGTCGTGCCCACACCGACTCGGTGAGGCCCTGCTCGACGATCCGCCCGAGGTACATCACCGCCACCGTGTCGCTGATGTGGTGGACGATGCCGAGGTCGTGGGAGATGAACAACAATCCTGCGTCGCGCTGGCGGGCGAGACGCACGAGCAGGTTGGCGACCTGGGCCTGGGTCGAGGCGTCGAGGGCCGACACCGCCTCGTCGGCGATGATGATCTCCGGATCAGTCGCCAGCGCCCGGGCGATGGCGATTCGTTGGCGCTGGCCACCGGAGAACTCGAACGGATAGCGGTCGGCAATCGACCCGTTGAGGCCGACCTGTTCGAGCAGTGAGGCCACGCGGCGCTGGCGTTCTCGGTCGTCGCCCACTTGGGCGCGCAAGCCATCGGCGATCTGCCGGCCAACCTTGCGGCGCGGGTTCAGCGACGCGTACGGGTCCTGGAAGACCATTTGGATTCGCCGCAGGCGTTGCGGTCGCGCCCCATTGCCGAGCGCCGTGACGTCCATCCCGTGGAACAAGACCGTGCCGGAGGTGCGCGGCACGAGTCCGATCGCCGCTCTGGCGAGCGTCGACTTCCCGCACCCCGACTCGCCGACCAGACCGACGACCTGGCCGGCCGGCACGTCGAGGTCGACATCGACGACGGCGCGCACCGGCGGAAGCCGCGGACGGGGGTAGTCGACCGTGAGTTGCCGGATCTCCAGCGTCATGGTCCGTCCTCCACGGCGAGCGGGGAGGCGCCGCTCGAGGAGTGGTCGGCCGCGGCATGGGCAGGAGGTGGGCCGGCCGCCGGGGAACGAACGAACGGGTCGACGACACACGCTGCGGCCCGACCGGTCGCGATCGCCAGTAGTGGCGGGACTGCCTCGATGCACCGCGGCTCGGCGAACGCGCAGCGCGGTGCGAACGCGCAGCCCGGCGGTCGTCGGTCGGGCGGCGGCGGCTCGCCGCGGATGACCCGGAGTTCGGCGCCCCGCTCGGTGGGGTCGGGCAGGCTGTCGAGCAGGCTGCGGGTGTACGGATGACGTGGTGCGGAGAGCAGCTCGCCGACCGGCCCCGACTCGACGACCCGTCCGGCGTAGAGCACGTGCAACGTGTCGGCGACCGACGACATCACTCCGAGGTCGTGGCTGATCAGCAGCACGGCCATGTCGTTGTCGCGGCGGAGCCGGTCGATCAGCCGCAGGATGCCCGCTTGGACGGTCACGTCGAGGGCGGTCGTGGGCTCGTCGGCGATCAGCAGCTGGGGTCCGCAGGCGAGCGCACTGGCGATGGCGATGCGCTGGCGCATCCCCCCCGAGAACTGGTGCGGATAGCTCGACAGGACGTGCTCGGGGTCGGGGAGGCGCACCGACCGGAGCAGCTCGATCGCCCGCTCGCGAGCTTGTGCCGCCGACAGCCCGAGGTGGACCTCGACGTGCTCGGTGAGTTGACGTCCGACGCTGAGCATCGGGTGCAGCGACGTCATCGGATCCTGGAACACGACGGCGACCTGATGGCCGCGCATCCGCCGCAAACGCGACGTGCTCATCTTCAAGACGTCCTGCCCGGCGAAGCGCACCGCACCGGTGGCCCTCGACCGGTCGGGCAGGAACCCCATCGCCGACAGGCCGGTGAGCGTCTTGCCACTCCCGGACTCGCCGGCGAGGCCGACCACAGAGCCGGGTGCGACGGTGAGCGACACGCCGTCGACGAGGGCCACCTCGCTGTTGCCGCTACGCAGCAGGATGCGCAGGTCCTCGATCTCCAGGACGTTCACACTCATCGCGTTTCGTTGCTCAACGTTCGCGAGGTCCGCGGGTCGAGGGCGTCACGCAGGCTGTCGCCGAGGAAGTTGAACGCGATCACGACGGTGAGAATCGCCAGGCCCGGGAACATGGCGATCCACCAGCGATCGAACGTGCGCGCCCCGTCGGCGACCATCGCTCCCCACTCCGGCGACGGCGGCCGGGCGCCGAGGCCGAGGAAGCTGAGGCCGGCCAGCAGCAACAAGGCGTTGCCGAGCTCCAACGTCGCCAGCACGAGCACCGGCCCGTACACGTTGGGCATCACGTCGACGACGAGCGCCCGCCGGTTGGTCGCCCCGAGCAACCGCGACGCAGCCACGAACTCGCGCCCGCGGAACGTGAGGACCAGGCTGCGCACGACCCGGGCGTACGACGGCCAGGCGACGATGACCACGGCGAGGACGGCGTTGCGCAGTCCGGGCCCGAGCGAGGCGACCACGGCCATCGCCAGGATGATCGGCGGGAAGGCGAACACCAGGTCGCTGAGGCGCATGATCGTGCCGTCGACCGCCCCCGCGAAGTAGCCGGCGACGGCGCCGGCTGTCGCGCCGATGGTCATTGCCAGGAAGACCAGTAGCACGGCGAGGGGGATCGTGACGCGGGCACCGAGGATCACCCGGCTGAGCACGTCGCGACCAAGCCCATCGGTGCCGAACCAGTGCTCGGCGCTCGGCGACTCGAAGCGGGGGAAGTCCTGGGCCAGGGGGTCCGCCGGGGCGATGAGGTCTCCGAAGATGATCAGCACGAGCCACGCGCCGGCGATCACCAAGCCGATGATCGTCAACGGGCGGCGCAAGGCCGGACGGCGCCGCCGCAGCCGTCGCCGTCGTCCGATGGCGATCGCTTCATCGAGCGTCGGATCGGTCATCGTCACGGTCACTGGAGCACCCTGCACAGATGCGAGCGAGCGAGCGCCAGCGAGTGAGCGGTCACACGGCCTGCGTGGCCGGGGAACCGAGACTGGTCATGTCGGACCCGCGGATCGATGACGCCGTACAGAACGTCGACGATGAGGTTGAGCACGATGTACACGGCGGCGACGAACAGGCTCACACCCATCACCGCCGAGAGGTCGAGCGAGGTGGCGCTGAGATAGGCGTACGTGCCGATCCCCGGCCAGTTGAAGATCCGCTCGACGAGGACCGTGCCGGCGAGCAGGCCGGCGAACGTCACACCGACCACCGTGATGATCGGAACGAGGGCGGCGCGGAGCACGTGGCGGGTGACGATCGTGCGCGTGGGCAAGCCCTTGGCATAGGCCGCCCGCACGTAGTCGTTGCCGAGCACCTCGAGCACGGCGCTGCGGGTGAATCGGGTGATCAACCCGACGGCATAACAGGCGAGCACGAGGGCCGGCAGGATCAGGCGCATCACGGCGTCGCGGAACGTGGCCAGGTCGCCGTCGAGCAGGGCGTCGACGGTGTACATCCCGGTCACCCTGTCCGGGGGAATGGCGCCGGGTGGCAAGCGTCCCGAACCGGGGAACACCCGCCAGCGGAACGTCAGGCCGTACAACGCCGTCAACGACAGCCAGAACACGGGGATCGAGATCCCGGCGAGCGACACGACCCGCAGCGTCCAGTCGGCCGGCCGGTCGCGCCGGAACGCCGCCCACGTTCCGAGCGCCACTCCGAGGACCATGGAGATGGCGATCGCCGTTCCGGCGAGCTCGAGGGTTGCCGGGGCGTATTCGGCGAGATCCTCGCGAACCGGCCGCCGGCTCTGCTGCGAGTCGCCGAGATCACCCTTGGCGAGGTTGGCGAGATACGTGAAGTACTGCACCGGCAACGGCCGGTCCAGGCCGTACCGGTGGTTGAACGCGGCGACGGCCTCGGGATCCTCGATCGCCCGTTGCCCGAGGTTGGCGGCGGCTGGATCGCCAGGCACCACGTTGGTGAGCAGGAACGTCACCAACGTGATGCCGAGCAACAGCAACACGGCGGCGAGCAGCCGTCGCGTCAAGAAACGCCCCATGCTCAGGGCGTCTTATCAGGCTGCGGGTGCTAGCGAACGCACGTCGATCAGCAGCGTCGGGTGGAACAGTGCTCCGGTGACCCGATCGGTTACCGAAACGACCGAGGCGGTCGGCTGGAACAGCGGGAAGATCGGCCCCGATTCGTTGAGCATCTGCTGGAACTCCTCGAACATTGGGGCGCGGGTCGCGTCGTCGACGGTGGTCGCGGCGTCCTGAGACACTGCCTCGATCTCCGGGGCTGCCCCTTCGGCCCAACCGGCGCGCAGGCCGACGAGCTCACCGGGTCCGAACACCAGATAGTCCTGCGGGTCCGGGTAGTCCGGGTTCCACAGCCACAGGCCCATCTGCTCGGCCCCGGCGCGGTAGTTCTCCAGCGTCGTGGCGACCGGTCCCGGGAGCAACTCGACGGTGATGCCGACCTCCTCGAGGTTGGCGACGATGCGCTCGGCGATCGGCCCGAATGACAGGCCGCTCACCGTCAGGTCGCTGGGGTACTCGAGCTGCACCGTCGCCCCCTCGCACACCGTGCACCGGGCGAGCGCCTCCTGGGCGCGGGCGACGTCACGCTCGACGGCGAGGTCCGGCGCCAGCGTCCCGAGGAAGTGCGTGGGGATCACGCCGGGAGCCTGCACAGCACCTTCGCCGGCCAGCTCGAGGATGCCGGCGTAGTCGAGGCCGTAGCGGACGGCCTCGACGAAGTCGGGGTTCGACGTGACCTCGGAGATCTCCGGGTTGGCGTTGGCGAACACGAAGAAGATCGTCGGCGAGGCCGTTTCGTCGATCGTCAGCCCCTCGGCCCCACGCAGCGGACCGAGTTGGTCGCTGGCGAGGTCCATGACGATGTCGGCGTTGCCGTTCTGCACGTCGATCGCCTGGGTGGACACGTCACTGTTACGGATCACGATGCGGTCGAACACCGCCGGCTGCGGTCCGACGTACTCCGGATTGGCGGCGACCACGGTCTCGCCGGTCGTGCTGAAGCTCTCCAGGACGTACGGGCCGGATCCGGCCGACGTCGAGTTGAGGAACTCCTCGGCGGCGTCGTCGGCATCGGCTCCGGGCTGGTCGGTGCCGCCGTTCTCGATCACGACGTCGCTGTTGACGATGCCCAGCGTCGGCGTCGGCAGGATGCGTGGCAACGCCGGATTCGGTGCCTCCGTCGTCAGCCGCACGGTCGACGCGTCGACGGCCTCGGCCGTGACACCTTCCATCAAGAACGCGCCGCTGCTCTTCAGTTCGCGCACCCGGTTGAGCGAGAAGGCCACGTCGGCGGCCTCGACGGGTGAGCCGTCGGAGAAGACGGCGTCGGTGCGCAGCGTGAACGTGAACTCGGTGGCGTCCTCGTTGGCCTCCCAGCTCTCGGCGAGTCCGGGCATCGGCTCGGTGACGTCGTTGTTCTGGAACGTCAACAGCGTGTCGTACATCGCCGGGATGATGATTCCCCCGGTGGTCTCGAACATCCGGCCGGGATCCATCGTGACGAGGTCGAAGCTCTTGCCGATGACGAGCGTGCCGCCGCCCTCACCGGACTGCGGCGACGGTTCATTCGCCAAGGCAGTTCCCGCGCCGCCGATGCCGGCCGCCAACAGCGTCGCCACAATGGCCAGACGCCGCGTCCTTCGTGCAGTCATGTGCCCTCCTCAGATTGCGTTTCGGCCATCCAGGCCGCCGCGTACGCCGGACCTAGCGAACGTTCGCACGCAGCCTCGCAGACCGGGGCGACGCCGCGCAACCGACTCCTTGGTCCGTCCTCCCTGGTCCGCCGCGTCGAACCGATCAGCCGGGGCGGGCGGTCGCCAATCCGTTGAGGACCAAGTCCGTGTACCGCGCGGCGATCTCCTCGAGCTGCAGGCGTCCGTCGGGGCGGAACCACGTCGAGGTGCTCGTGCCCACGGCGAGAATCGCCCAGGCGGTGAGCTTGGCGTCGGGCGCCTGGAAGCTGCCGTCAGCGACTCCTCGCTCGATGATGTCGACGAAGCGCTCCTCGTACTGGTCGCGCAGCTTGACGACCTTGCGCCGGTGGGCAGCCGTGAGGCTGCGCAACTCCGAGTTGCCGATGAACACCTCGCGGGCACGCGCTGTGTGGAAGAACACGTGCACCTCGATCGCGGCCCGCAGCCGCTCGACGCTGTCGGTCACGACGGCCAGCCGGGCGTCGAACTCGCGGAGGAGGTCCTCCATGATCGTCGACATGATCGAATAGAGGAGGCTCTCCTTCGAGGACAGGTGGTTGTACAGGCTGCCCACCTGGATCCCGACCTCTCCGGCGATGGCCCGCAGGCTGGTGGCCTCATAGCCGTGCTCGAAGAACAGGTCGATGGCCGACGATCGGATCAGCTCGGCGGTGGACGGCTTGGTCGCCGGGATGGCATTCACGGTCACGGCACCCACCTTACGAACGCGGTCGTCCACGTCACGCGGACCGCGTTCGCTCGCGAACTGCTCGCAGACTGCCCCCACGAGTGAGCTTGCCGGGCAACGGGTGGCCGACGATCGACTCGACCAGGCGGGCGCACTCGATCAGCGCGTCGAGGTCGACGCCGGTGTCGATGCCCAGCTCCTCGCACAGGAAGATCAACTCCTCGCTGCACACGTTGCCGGCGGCACCCTCGTGACCGGCGAACGGGCATCCTCCGAGGCCGGCACACGTCGAGTCGAAGCGGGCGACACCGAGGCGCAGGGCCGCGTAGGCGTTGGCCACGCCGAGGCCGCGAGTGTCGTGGAGATGGAGGCCCAGGGCCAGATCGGGCCAGCGGTCACGCACCGCGCCGAGCACCCGCTCGATGGCCGCCGGCCCGGCGAAGCCGACCGTGTCGGCGAGGAACACGGAGTCCAGCTCGACGTCGAACTCCTCGGCGAGCGCGAGGATCTCGGCGACCCGGGCACAGACGTCGGCCACCGGCACCTCGCCCTGGTAGTTGCAGCCGAAGGCAGTCATCACGTAGCCCCACTTGGTCACCACACCGGCGTCCCGGTAACGGGTCAGCCACGCCCGTTGCTCGGCGTTCGTCTGCGCCGCGTCCATCCCGGTGTTGTGGACCGAGAACTGCTCCGACGCGGTCACGCGGATCGCCCCGATGATGTCGAGTTGGGTGGCCAGGGCCCGGTCGAGGCCGCGGCTGTTCAGCCACAGGCCGGTGTACGCGACGTCGTCACGCTTGGTGATCCCGGCGGCGACTTCCTCGGCGTCGGCCATCGTCGGGACACGTTGGGGGTTCACGAACGACACGCAGTCGATCTTCGTCAGCCCGGTCTCGGCGAGCGCTTCGATGAAGCGGACCTTGTCGGCAACAGGGATCGCCTTCTGCTCGATCTGGAAGCCTTCGCGCGGTCCCTCTTCTTGGATCAACACTCGCGGCGGCAAATCGTTCACGACGCCGCCTCCCGCCTGTCCGCCAATCTGGGGAAGATGTGTGTCGGGCCCTGACAGGAATCTTCCCCACATGGGGTCGTGACACGAATGTTCCCCAGATGGTGGAGACCGGGCGGGGTCATTCGAGCAGCGTTCCGGCGAGCGATCCTTCGAGGAACTTGTTCGGCTTGAGGAAGAAGGCGAGGACGAGAGCACCGTCCGTCGACCACGCATCGTGGCGGTTGCCGGGCGGACGCCACACGAAGTTGCCCGCCGTCACCACCCCTTCGGCGTCCTCGATCGACCCCTCGAGGAGATACGTCTGCTCGATCTCGACATGTTCGTGCAGTGCCAGGTGAGCGCCGGGCTGCCACCGGAACAGAGCAGTGAGCAGACCCGTTTCCTTGTCCTCGAGGAGCACCTTCATGTCGATGCCCTCGCTGGGCGTCGGCTTCCATGGCAACGACTCGACATCGACGTACCTCGACGCCAGCGGCTCGAGCAACTCGATGTCCTTCATGTGTGGCGTGGTGGCTGCCATCAAACCCCCAGACGAACGAGCGATTGTTCACATACTACCATCGGCGGTGGTGGCCGATCCGCTCCTCCGACTCCGCTCGATCACCAAGTCGTTCGGCTCGGTCGAGGTGCTCCACGGCATCGACCTCGACGTCGAGCGGGGAGAGGTCGTGTGCATCATCGGACCGAGCGGTTCGGGCAAGAGCACGCTGTTGCGCTGTGTCAATTTCATCGCCCCGCCGACGTCGGGATCGGTCGTCTTCGACGGCAACGAGTACCACCCGCCGCAGGAGCATCGCTGGCTGCCGTGGCTCGGGCGCGCTGAGCGCCAACGGCTGATCCGCCTGCGTGCCGACATCGGCATGGTGTTCCAGCACTTCAACGTGTTCCCGCACCTGACCGCGGTCCAGAACGTGACGCTCGGCCTGCGGCGCACGAGAGGGCTGAGCAGGTCGGCGGCCGACGCGCGGGCTCGTGCCGGGCTGGCCGATGTCGGACTCACGGACAAGGCCGACGAGTACCCGGCGCGCCTGTCGGGCGGTCAGAAGCAGCGTGTCGCCATAGCTCGGGCGTTGTCGCTCGATCCCCAGCTGATGCTGTTCGACGAGGCGACGTCCTCGCTCGACCCGGAGCTCGTCGCCGGGATCCTCGACGTCATGCGATCGCTTGCTGCCGCCGGCATGACGATGCTCGTCGTCACCCACGAGATGCACTTCGCGATGGACGTCGCCGACCGCATCGTGTTCATGGACGAGGGCCGGATCGTCGAATCGGGGCCGCCGGCTGACTTTCGGGCGCCACGAGAGGCACGAACGCAAGCCTTTCTCAGCGCCCTCAGTGGAGTCTTCGCATGATCGCCTACGACTTCCGCTGGTCGACGATCTGGGATCACCGTGGCGACCTGCTCAGCGGGCTGTGGCTGACGTTGCAAGTTGCCGGCCTGGCGTTCGTCCTGGCGTGCATCCTCGGTCTACCCGTCGCCGTCGCGCGGATGGCGGCGTCGCCGCTGCTCAACCGTCCCGCCGGCTGGTGGATCGCCCTGATGCGTGGCGTGCCGCTGATCGTGTTCCTCTACTGGCTGTACTACGCCGCGGCGAGCCGCGGCTGGTTCGCCATCAGTGAGTTCCGGGCCGGGGTGCTCGCGCTCGGGCTCACCGGTTCTGGGTACATGGCGGAGAACTATCGCGGGGCCCTGCAGTCCGTCGATCCCGGTCAGCGCGAAGCGGCGCAGGCGGTCGGTCTCGGCCCGGGCACGGCGTTCCGTTCGGTGGTCGCCCCACAGGCCGCCCGGATCGTGCTCCCTCCGGCGATCAACCTGCTGATCGCCCTGCTCAAGGGGGCGACCATCGTGTCGGTGATCGGGCTCGCCGACATGTTCTACGTCGCCCGGACCGTGTCGTTCGAGACGTTCAGCCCATTCGAGCTGTACACGGCCGCGGCGATCCTGATCATCGGCGTCACCCTCGCCACGGCGATGTGCACGTGGTTCGTCGAGCGCTACCTCGCCCGCAGCGAGCGGTGACGGACGTGTTCGCCGACATCTCCTTCGGTCCGGTCTGGGACCAGCGCAGTCTGCTGCTCGGTGGCATCTGGCTGATGCTCCGCGTCGCCGTGGCCTCGATGCTCATCGCCGTCGCCGGCGGTCTGGCGCTCGCCCGTCTGCGACTGTCCAAGCTGCGCTGGGTCAGCGTGCTGGCCTTCGTGCTCATCCAGGTGCTCCGCGGCGTCGCCCTCTACGTCCTCGTGCTGTGGTTGTTCAACGGCCTCGCCGTTGCCAGCGGGATCACGTTGACTGCCGTGCAGACCGGGATCATCGCCCTCAGCCTGCTCAACAGCGCCTACCTGGCCGAGGTGTTCCGAGCCGGGTTCGAGGCCATCCCGGCGGGACAGGGTGAGGCGGCGCAAGCGATCGGATTGAGCGACGGGCAGGCGGCCCGCTTCGTTCTGGTTCCGCAGATGGTGCGGATCACGTTCCCGTCGATGGGCAACGTGTTCGTCGACATCGTCAAGGACACTGCCATCCTCTCGGTCATCGGCGTGAGCGAGTTGATGCGCGAGACGCAACGGTGGGCGCAGTTCTACTTCCGGTCGTTCGAGTTCTACACCGCCGCCGGTCTCATCTATCTGGCGATCGTGGCGGCGATCAGCGCAGCCTGGCGAGCCGTGGAACGGCGCATGCGCGTCCACCTCGACGTTGACACGATCGAGCGACGACGTCGTTGGCGGTCGATGATGGCCACCCCCGGCCGGCCGGGAGCGCCGGCATGAGCGAGGTGCGGCGTCTCGCCGGCCGCACCGCACTCGTGACCGGTGCGGCCCGCGGCATCGGGGCGGCGATCGTCGAACGTCTCGTCGCCGAGGGGGCGGCGGTCGTGGTCGCCGACCGGCTCGTCGACACTGCCGAGTCGCTCGCCGCCGCCCACCGCGCCGCGGGCAACGACGTGATCGCCCACGAAGTCGATCTCACCGATCTCGGCGCCATCGCCGCGATGGTCGCGTCAGCGATCGCCTGGCGCGGCGACCTCGACATCCTCGTCAACAACGCCGGCGTCGACCTCCCCGGGTCGGTCTTGGAAGCCACCGTCGACGAATGGGACGTGCAGCTCGCCGTCAACCTGCGTGCTCCATTCTTCGCCATCCAGGCGGCGGCCCAGCACATGGTGACCAGGGGCAGCGGCAAGATCGTCAACACGGTGTCGACGTCCGGCTTCGCCTCCTCGTCGACACCGAACACGATCTACGACCTGACCAAGGGCGGGCTCCGCCAGCTGACGATCTCGGCCGCCGTCGAGCTCGCCCCGCTCGGCGTCAACGTCAACGGCGTGGCGCCAGGCACCGTCGCCACCGAACTGACCACCGCCGTGCTCGACACTCCCGAGAAGCTGGCCAGGGCCACGGCCCGGATCCCGCGGGGAACGTTCGGCCGGCCCGCCGACATCGCCGCGGCCGTAGCGTTCCTCTCGTCCGACGACGCCGACTACATCCACGGCCACGTCCTCGTCGTCGACGGCGGCTGGCTGGCGATCTAGCTCCCGCCCGCTACACGAGGCGGGCGGTGCCGAGCCAGGGGTCGACGACGCCGCTGGTGGGCACGCCGAGGGGGCGCAGCTCGGCGCCGATGAACTGCTCCCAGAGGTCGCGCATCGTCAGGTCACTGGCCTTGAACTGCAGGAACTGAGTGACCCACGCCCACAGCGGGAAGTCGCCCTTGGGCATGAAGTAGGTGTTGTGCGAGGCGAACGCCGACGGTTCGTCGAGCAGCAGCAGGCCCTGGTCGACGGCATCGGCGACGCCGAACTCGCCGATGTACACGGCCTCGGACCGTCCGGTGACGACGTCTTCGACGGTGGCCGGCTGTTCCTGGAGCTCCTTGAGCTGGGCGTCCGGGAAGCTCAACTTGGCGGCTGCCGCCTGTGACGAACCGGCGAGCACGGCGATCGTGACGTCCCCGCTGTTCAGCTCCTCGCTGCTCGTGATCGTCGATTCCGGTTGGAGCATGATGTAGTTGCCCTCGAGGAACGCCGGTGCACCGGCGAAGGCGACTTGCAGGCCGCGTGCGGGCAGAGTTGGTCGCCTGGATTCCGGAGATGTCGAAGCGGCCGGCCTCGCCGGCGGCGAACAGCTCGGAGAACGGGATCTCGACGTACTCGATCTCGGCACCGAGCTCCGCCATCATCAGCTTGGTCAGCTCGATGCTGTAGCCGGTCGGCTCGTTGGAGTCGGGGTCGCGGTACTGCAGGGGGGCGAAGCCGAGGTCGACGCCGACGCGGACGGCGCCGTCACTGACGATTCTGTCGAGCAGGGAGCCACCTCCCTCGCCGCCGGACCGCGGGCGCACGGCGCCGGCGGTGGCTGTCCCGCCGGACACGGCCAAGGCTCCACCGACCACCGCAGCTCCACCAGCGAGCACGGCGCGCCGACTCGAACGGACTGGATCGCTCATCTGCACCACCCCCAAGGTTGTCGATTGATCTTAACGAACGAGCGTTTGTCCGTCAATCGGCGGCACCCCGGTCGAGGCGCCGCAGCGCAGCCCGGGCGGCGTGGACGATCGCCTCTCCAAGGGTCGGATGCGGGTGGATGGCCCCCACGAGATCCTCGAGACGCAGCGCACACTCGACGGCGATCGTCAGCTCGGCGATCAGCTCGGATGCACTCGGACCGGCGATCAGCGCACCGACGACAAATCCGCCATGCGGGTCGACGATGAGCTTCACCAGGCCGTCCGGCTGCTCCATCGTGAGCGCTCGGCCGTTGACGCCGAAGTTGGCCTTGCCGACGACGATCGATCGGCCCGCGGCGCGGGCGTCGCCCTCGGTGACACCGACAGCGGCGAGCTCCGGATCGCAGAACGCGATCAGCGGCACGAGCTGGTCGAACGCCGCCGGCAGGCCGCACATCGCCTCGGCGGCGACCCGGCCTTCGGCGTACGCCTTGTGGGCCAGCGCCGGTCCGGCGGTCACGTCACCGATGGCGAAGATGGTCGGCACGGCGGTACGCCGCTGGTCGTCGACGACGATGCGGCCATCGGCTGCGACGGTGAGCCCAGCCTCCTCGAGCTGCAGGTCATCGGTGTTCGGTCGCCGGCCGACGGCGACCAAGACGTGCGAGGCCGGGATCCGTTCCTTGCCGGCGGCGTTCTCCACGACGATGGCGGTGCCCTCGTCGGCTGCCACCGTCGTCGCCGTACGGACCACCACGCCGAGCTCATCGAGACGCCGCCGGACGACGCCGACCCCGTCGTCGTCGAACTCCCCGAGGATCCGGTCAGCGGCCTCGACGATCGTGACCCGACTGCCGAGGCCGGCGAAGGCGGTGCCCAGCTCGATCCCGATGTAGCCGCCGCCGACCACGACGAGGTCGTCGGGGACACCGGCCAGGGCCAATGCGCCGGTCGAGTCGAGGATGCGCACCTGGTCGACCGGGAGCACCGCCAGTTCGGCGGGCCGCGAGCCGGTGGCGACGATGGCTTCGCGGAACTGCAGGTGCTCGACGTGATCCTCGGCCTCGACGGCGACCCGGTCGCGACCGACGAAGCGGCCAGTGCCGTGGACCACCTCGACGCCGCGCAGCAGCGTTCCCACTCCATCGCGGAGATCACCGACGACTTCGCCCATCCAGCGCTGGCCGGCGGCCAGGTCGACGCCGACGTCGCCGACGAGGCCCGATCCCGACGCCACGCGCCGGCGGGCGCGCTGGAGGTCGTGAGCGAGCGTGATCAGTGCCTTCGACGGGATGCATCCGACGTTCAGGCAGGTGCCGCCGAGCTGCCCCAATTCGACCAGGACGACGTCGCGGCCGAGCTCACGCGCCCGCGCCGCGGCGGTGTACCCACCGGGTCCCCCGCCGAGGACGAGAACGTCGACCGGGCGGGCGATCTCACCGGCGACCATCAGTCACCGTCGAACAGCAGGGCAAGTGGAGCCTCCAGATGGCGGCGGATCGCCAGCCCGAAGTTGATGATGTCGCGCCCGTCGACGACTCGATGATCGGCGGCCAGGTTCATCACCAGAATGCGACGGGCCACAATCCGGTCCTCGGCGTCGAACTCCGGACGGCGTCTGGCGGGGCCGAACCCGGCGATGCCGACCTCGGAGCCGTGGACCAGCGACGTGCCGAACCAACCGCCGAAGACACCATGGTTGGACACGGTGAACGTGGCGCCGGCCATCTCGGCGGGGGACAGGCGGCGCTGTTTGGCGGACTCGCCGAGGCGGGCGAGCTCGGCGGCGATGTCGAGCACGGACTTCTCGTCGGCGTCCTGGACCACCGGCAGCACGAGCCCGTCGGCGGTGTCGACGGCGACCCCGAGGTGACGATGAGGGTGCAGCACGATCTCTCCGGCGGCGACGTCGATGCTCGAGTTGAGCATCGGGTGCTCGACCAGGGCGAGTGCCGTCGCCTTGACGAAGAACGCCGTCAGCGTGACCGGCACGCCGCGGCGTTCGGCGACCGGCTTGATCTGTTCGCGGAGGGCGAACAGCTCCGTGACGTCGATCTCGTGGAACGAGTCGACGTGGGGGACGGCGTGCCACGCCGCGGACATCGTCTCCGCGGTGCGCTTGCGCACACCGCGCATGGCGATGCGCGATCCCACCGGCGGCGGAGTCTCGGCGACCGGCGAAGCAGCCGTCGATCCGGCGGAGCTCACGTCGGCGTCGACGATCCGTCCGCCGGGTCCGGTACCGGTCACCGTGGTGAGGTCGACGCCCAACTTGCGGGCCAGGGCGCGCGTCGACGGCGTGGCGAGTGGCCGGTGGCCAACAGCCGACCGGGTCCCCGGCACCTCCACCGGAGCCCGGGCTGGTGCCGTGACACGTTCGTTCTCGGGCGCCTCGGCCGCGGGTTGATCAACACGGCCGGCGCCGAGGTCGCCCTCGCCCCCGTCGTCGACGACGAGGAGCACCTCGCCGACGGAGATCACCGCGCCGACGTCACCACCGAGGGCGATGACCGTGCCAGTGACTGGCGCCGGCATCTCGACGACCGCCTTGTCGGTCTCGATCTCGACGACCGGTTGATCTTCGACGACTTGGTCCCCGATGGCGACGAGCCACGACACGATCTCCGCTTCGGTCAAACCCTCGCCGATGTCCACGAGGCGGAACTCGTGCTTCACCTCAATACTCCGCGGTGCGTTCGATGGCGGCGACCACGCGGTCGACGGACGGCACGTAGTGGTCCTCGACGAGGGGCATCGGATAGGGCACGTCCCAACCGGACACCCGACTGATCGGCGCCTGGAGGCTGAGGAAGGCGCCCTCCTGGATGGTCGCCACCACTTCGGAGGCGAACCCGGCGGTCAGCGGGGCTTCCTGGACGACGACTGCCCGGCCGGTACGGCTGACCGACTCGGCGACGGCATCGGTGTCGAGCGGCACCAGCGACCGCAGGTCGATGACCTCGACGTCGATTCCCCGCTCGGCGACGCTCGCCGCGGCCTCGAGGGCGACGGCAACCATCGCACTCCACGCCACGACGGTCACGTCCCGCCCTCGGCGGGCGACCCGCGCCGTGCCGAGCTCGACCGTCACGTCACCGTCGGGGACTTCGTCGCGCACGAGCCGGTAGCCGCGCAGCGGCTCGAGGAAGAGAACCGGATCGGGGTCGCGGATCGCGCTGAGAAGCATCCCCTTGGCGTCGGCGGCCGTCGACGGGGCGACGAGTTTGAGTCCGGGCATCTGGGCGAACACCGCCTCGAACCCGTCGGAGTGCAGCTCCGGGGCGCGCACCCCGCCACCGTAGGGTGCCCGGATCGTCACCTGGGCGTGGTATCGACCGTTCGTCCGGTAGCGCCATCTGGCGAGTTGGTGGCCGATCTGGTGAAACGCCTGCAGACCGAATCCGAGGAACTGCAACTCCGCCACCGGCACGAAGCCGGCCGTGGCCAGCCCGATCGACGCGCCGACGATCACCGCCTCGGCGGTCGGCGTGTCGACGACGCGCTCGGCGCCGAACCGTTGTTGTAGGCCGTCGGTGGCTCGGAACACACCGCCCGACTTGCCGACGTCCTCGCCGAGGACGATCACTCGGTCGTCACGCTCCATCTCGTCACCGAGTGCCGAGCACACGGCTTCGACCATGCTCAGGAGGGCCACCTCAGCCGCGCCCCTCGAGCATTGCGACGCGCTGCGCCGAGAGTGCCGGCGGATCGACGGCCCACACGTTGTCGAACAGCAGTGCCGGCTCGGCTGGACCGACCTCGGCGACCTCGGCGACGGCTCGATCGATCTCCGCGGCGCACCACGACGCGGCTGCGTCCTCGGCATCGTCATCCCAGCGACCGGTGGCCCGCATCCAGGCCCGGAAGCGGATCAGCGGGTCGCGCGACCGCCACCGCTCCTCCTCGTCGGGATCGACGTAGCGTGTCGGATCGTCGGCGGTGGTGTGGGCGCCGAGGCGATAGGTCACCGCTTCGATGAGCGTCGGTCCTTCGCCGGCGAGGGCACGCGCCCGGGCGTCGGCGGTCACCTGGTACATCGCCAAGGGATCGTTGCCGTCGACGCGGATCCCAACGATCCCGTAGCCGGCCGCCCGGTCGGCGATCGTCCCGGCGGTCTGCTTGGACACTGGCGTGGAGATCGCCCATTGGTTGTTCTGGCAGATCAAGATCAGTGGCGCCTTGAGCACACCGGCGAAGTTGCACGACTCGTGGAAGTCGCCCTCCGAGGACGCTCCATCCCCGAAGTAGCAGGCGGCGACGGAGGGCTCGCCCTTGAGCTTCATGCCCCACGCCACACCGAGGGCATGGGGCAGATGAGCGGCGAGAGCAACCTGCTGGGGAAAGAGCCGACCGTGCTCGGGCAGGTCCGAGCCGCGCGGATGGCCTTGGCGCTGCAGGAAGTAGGTGGACAGAGGAAGTCCCCAGTGCAGCATCGCCAGTTGCTCGCGATATTGCGGCACGACCCAGTCGTGGTCTCGGTCGAGGGCGAACACGCTGCCGACGACGACCGCTTCCTGCCCGGACATCGGGGCGAACGTTCCGAGCTTCCCGCGGCGTTGCAGGGCGATCGCCTTCTTGTCGAAATCGCGGCCGAAGATGCACAGGCGCAGCATGGCCACGAGCTCGTCGTCGCCCAGCGCCTTGGGCACCGGTCCGACCTCGATACCGTCGGCGTCGAGGATCTGGAACATGTCGCTGGCACTCGCGGACTGCTCATTGCGTTCCCCGGCCACGCAGGCCGCTGGTTGCCGCTCCGTCGCTGGCGCTCCGTCGCTCGCAGCTGTTGACATCGTTCCCCCTTCCCTAGGTCGGTAGCACGCCGTTTCGTCGGGCGGCGCGCTGCCTGAACCCCCGACGGTAGATCCGGAAGCGGCGGATCAAGTCCTCGCGCAGCTCGGCACCGGGAACGACGGCCTCGAAGGCGTTCTCGCTGGCCAGCTCGAAGACGTCGATCTCCGCCTCGACCTTGCCCCGTTCCTCCTCCACGAACCGCGCCCGCTCCTGCGGATCGTCGATGGCCATGACCCGATTGAAGTGGATCGCGTTGACCGCCGCGGCGGGGCCCATCAGGGCCGGCTTGGCGGTCGGAAGGGCGATCACCGCGTCAGGATGGGTCGGGCTGCCGGACATCGCCAGGTATCCGCCGCCGTAGGCCTTGCGGACGAGGACGTCGATGCGCGGCACCGTCGACTCGCACACGGCGTAGAGCATCTTGGCGCCGTGGCGGATGATCCCTTCGCGCTCGACGGCCGTGCCGATCATGTAGCCGGAGATGTCGGTGAGGAACAGCAGCGGGATGTTGAAGGCGTTGCAGATCCAGATGAAGCGGGCGGCCTTGTCCGATGAGTCGGAGAACAGCACCCCGGCGCGATGCATCGACTGGTTGGCGATGATCCCGACGGATTGGCCACCGAGTCGGGCGAGGCCGGTGATCAGCTCTTGGGCGAAGAGGTCCTTGTACGGAAAGAACGTGCCCTCGTCGACGATCGCATCGATCAACTCCTGCATGTCGAACGGCACGTCTTCGCGGGCGGGCACGATCTCCTCGATCGGGCGATGTTCGACCGCCGGCCAGCCCTCGGTCGCCGGCGGCTGCTGCTGCCAGTTCGGGGGGAAGTACGACAGCCACAACCGCACCGCAGCGATTGCCTCTGTGTCGTCGTCGACGAGGACATCGCCGACGCCCGACACCCGGCAGTGCATCTCGGCGCCACCCATCTCCTCGAGCGACACCTGTTCGCCGGTCACCATCTCCGCCAGACGCGGCGAGCCGAGGTACGCCGTGGCATGTCCGCGAACCATGATCGTGACGTCGCACAGCGCCGGGACGTATGCCGACCCAGCGGGCGAAGGTCCGAACAGGGCACAGACCTGGGGGATCCGGCCGGAGTAGGCGATCTGGTTGAAGAAGATGTTGCCCCATGCCCGGCGGCCGGCATAGCTGTCGAACTGCTCGTCGATCCGCGCCCCGGCGGCGTCGACGAGATACACGAGTGGCGCACCGATCTGGTCGGCCAATTCCTGCATCCGGGTGATCTTCTCGAACGTTCGGCGCCCCCACGTGCCCGCCTTGACCGTGTAGTCGTTGGCGATGACGCACGTCGTCCGGCCGTCGACCTTGCCCACGACGGTCACCACGGCGTCGCCGGCGAGCCCGTCGTTCGCTCGGGCGAGCAGGCCGTCTTCGAGGTCCGGGTCGTCGTCGAGCAGCAGGCGCAGGCGGTCGCGGACCAGCAGTTGGCCCTTGTCGACAACCCGCTGGCGGGACTTCTCCGATCCACCGAATCGGGCGGTCTCGATGCGCTGTCGGAGCTCGGCGTCCAAGTCGGCAGCGGTATGCAGCGAGTCGGACACGTTCAAGCGAGCTCGGCGGCCATCGTCTCGGCCGCGGCCATCTTGAGAAGGAACGTACTGACGAACGTCATCACGGTCTGCTCGGCCTGATTGCGAACGGCGTAGTCGAGTACGACGACGCCGCGACCGGCCTTCGAGGTCGGCCGCCGCTCGCGCACGGAAACGTCGGCATGGATCGTGTCGCCGAACCGCACCGGTAGCGGGAGTCGCATCTCGTCGAGACCGAGCCAGGCCAGTACACAGTTGCCGAAGATCCCGGTACGTGTCGCCAGACCGAGGGCCAGGGCCAGGGTCAGTGGACCGTGGGCGATGCGCTCGCCGAACTCGGTGGCCGCCGCGTACTCGGCGTCGACGTGCAACGGAATCCAGTCACCCGTCAGTCCGGCCCAGGTCACGACGTGCGTCTCGGTGACGGTGATCGACTCCGTGCGGTACGTGTCGCCGACCGCGAAGCTGTCCCACGATCGTTCCCCCGTCACCACGTCGCCCGGCACGGTGCGACTCTAACGTGCCGGGACGCACGCGAGCGAGCGTTTGTTTGCAACGATCACTGGCTGCCGCCGTGGCCGCGTGGACGCTCATGGCGGTGCTCGATACCTGTTCTCGGCGAGGGCCAGCTCGAGGGCCGCGCCGACCTCGGCAGCGGTGGCGGGCGGGCATCGCACCACTTCAGTCGGACGTGGCGCGTGGCAGCGCGTCGGTAGGCGATCGGCCGTGGGGCCATCGTGGTGGATCGTGCCGTCGGGGGTCGACCACACGACGCGCCGATCCGGGAACAGCCGAAGGGTCCACCCGCCTTCGTGGACGAGGTGATGATGGGTCTCACAGAGGGGCACGAGGTTGGCCAGATCGGAGGTCCCGCCGTGGAACCAGTACGTGACGTGGTGGATGCGGCAGGCGTCGAACGGCATCGTGCACTGGGGGTGGGCACAGGTTCGGTGCATCGCCCGCAACGCTCGCCGCTGGGCCCGAGTCGCTACCCGGCACTGGCGGCCGACGTCGAGCACCTCACCGGTGCCACCGAGCACGATCGGCACAACGTCGGCCTCACAACACAAGCGGCGCACGGTTTCGACCGGCAACTGTTGTCCGTCGGAGGTCTCACACGTCGACGCTTCGTGCACGCCGTCGAGCAGTGTCTGATAGTCGATCAGCACGGACACTTCGGGCCCGGCCCGCTCACCAGGCCCCGCGCCGTGGGCGCCGCAAAGAAGGTCGACGACGACATCTGCGTGCAACTGGTCCCATGTCCGGTCGTCGTCACGCTGGTTGGTGGCGCGGGCCGCGTGGACGGCGGCGTTGATCGCCGTCCACACCCTGGCGTCAGCAAGCGGATCCAACGACACCGACGTCGTGCACATCCCGGAGCGGTGGTCGACCCAGCGTCGCACGTTGCGGTTCTGACGCAACCGCTCGTGCCGGGACAGCCCGCCGTCACCGGCCACGTAGCGCACTACATCGCGGACCTCGGACTCGAACTGCTCGGGACTTGACGATGCTGCCGCGACCACCAACTCGTCGGCATGCTCGGCCAGCTTCGACCTGGCCTGCTCATCCAGGCTGCTGGTGGCCTTGACGACGGCGTCGAGGTGCCCGGCACTCACCGACCCGTTCGCCAACGCGGCGCCGAATGCCGTCATCCGCGCACATACCGCGCCCCGGGCAGCGGCGGCCTCGGCATCACGGCGGCTGCGCCGGCCACCACCAGTGAGCACCGTGGCCGCATCTGCCGACGCGCCCTCGGCTGCCAAACTCGAGGCCTGAGCCGCAATGCGGGCATCGATGGCGTCGAGCCAACCGCGCACCCGCATCGTGTGTCGTACCAACCGCGCCAACCCATCGCGATCACACGACGCAGGGTCGGTTTCGAGCACATACCGAACGGCGTCGAGCAGCGTGCGGTCGCTGTTGTCATCTGTCTCCGACCGGCTCGCTATCGAACGCATGTACCCATCATGACAGGAGGGTGTCACAGCCCTCCGCGACGATCTGACCAGCGACGATACGACTCATCGCCGGCCCGCCAGCTGACCCGGAATGTCGGCAGACCGATCGGCGATTGTGCGCGGATCGATTGCCACGTTGCCGGGAACGAGGATGTCATGGAGATCAGCTTCTTACAGCCCGCCGGGCTCGTGCCGAGCCCTGCGTTCAGCCATGTCGCCATCGTTCCCGCCGGCGCCACCACGATCTTCGTGGGTGGCCAGAACGGGGTTGACGACACCGGTGCGATCGTTTCGCGTGACATCGCCGAACAGGCGGCTCGAACGATCGACAATGCCAGCACTGCCCTCGAAGCGGCCGGCGCCTCGCTCGCCGACGTCGTGCAGTGGTCGGTCCTCATCGACGCTCAGGCTGACCTCGATGCCGCCTACGGTGCCATCGCTCCACGACTCACTCGGCCCGGGGCTCCGCCACTCGTCACCGCGGCGCGGGTCGCCGGACTCGGCGTGCCCGGAGCACTCATCGAAGCGAGCGCGATCGCCGCCGTGATGCCGGCGTGACTCCCGCCTTCAGGCGAGACCGCGTGCAGCGGCACCAATCGCCGGATCGCTGACGTCGCGCGGATCCCGAACGGGAGCAGCGCTCGCCTACCCGGCCAACCAGCCGCCGTCGACCGGGATGTAGGCGCCGTTGATGTAGCTGGCATCGGGTGACGTGAGGAACGCGACGACCGCCGCGATCTCCTCGGGCGCTGCCGGGCGGCCCAGCGGAGTACGGCCCATCAGCATCGCCCGGTCGCTCGGATCGGCGAGGCTCGCCGCCGACATCGGGGTGTCGACGACTCCGGGACCCACCGTGTTGACGGTGATCCCGTGTCCGGCCCAGTCGACCGCGAGCGCCGCGCCGAGCATGGCCACGCCGCCCTTCGACGAGCAGTACGCCGCCTGACCGTGCAGGGCGATGCGCGAGTTGATCGAGCCGATCAGCACGATGCGCCCGCCGCGGCTGCTGGCGATCATTGCGCGCCCGGCGGCGCGGGCGCACCAGAAGGTGCCGCTGAGGTTGACGTCGATGACCCGCCGCCAGACGTCGTCCGCCAGTTGCTCGGCGGGTGCCTGCAACTCGATGCCCGCACAGGTGACGAGGACGTCGACTCGGCCATGGTCGGCAACCAGGCGCTCGAACAACGCGTCGCACGACGTCGGGTCGCTGACGTCGAGGTGCGCGGCAACCGCCGAAGCGCCGGCGGCCGAGGTGGTCTCGGTCGCCGACGCCTCGTCGACATCGGCGCACACGACGGTGTCGCCGCGTGCGCCGAGAGTGATGGCGACGGCTCGGCCGATTCCCGAGCCGGCGCCAGTGACGACCGAGACGTTCGAGGTTCCCGGTCCGGTCACCTGCTCAGCCCCGCGCCCAGATGGCGACGTTGGGGTCGGACCCGAAGACTTCGTCGTAGATCTGGTCGAGGGTCCCATTGTTCTTGTAGTACTGCAGCCAGCTGTTGAGGTACGTCAGGAACTTGTCGTCGCCGAGCGGGATGGCGTACGAACCGAACTCGATCTGCAGCGGAGCATCGAGGCCGACGACGGCAAGCTGATCGGGGTTGGACTGGATGAACCGCTCGGCCAGGTAGCTCTCGACGACGATCGCGTCGGCGCGTCCGGAGGACACTTCGAGGAAGGCGGCGTCCTGCTGCGGGAACTCGGCGAGCGTCGCGTTGGGGAACTGGGTCGTCACCTGCTCGGCGGCGGTCGAGCCCTGCAACGCCGTGATCGTCGTGCCCTCGGCGTTGTACGCCTCGATCGTCGGCTCCCGGTCCGCATCCGCCGCGGCAACGAGCACCTGCTCGTAGGGCACGTAGGCATCGGTGAAGTACATCTGCAGCAGTCGTGGCGGCCGGGGCACCAGGCCGACCGAGATCATGTCCCATTGGCCGGCCAACAGGCCGGGGATCAGGGCGTCGAACTCTTGGTTCTCGATCGTCAGCTCGACGCCGAGGTCGGTTGCGAGCAGGTTGAGCAGCTCGACGTCGTAACCGGCCGGGTTGCCGTCGTCGTCGAGGTACATCTCCGGCTCGAACTGCAGGGTCATCCCGACGCGCAGCTCACCGCGCTCGATGATCTCGTCGAGCACCGAGCCGGACTGCTCATCGGCCGACGCGACGTGGCTGCTCGGGTCGGTGCCGGCGGATACCGGTAAGGCTCCGCCGGTCCACGTCACCGCCACCAGGGCGGCGATCAGTCCGATTCCTCGGGCGGCGCGCCGCATGTTCGTGTTCCTCACCGTGTCCTCCTTATTGCATTGCTGGATTGGTTGGGACCGTGATTCGTCGCACGACGTCGTCGATCGCGGCATTGCGCCGCCGAGCGAGGACGCTCCGGGCGCGCGAACTGGGACGAAGGCGGCGCTCGATCAGGCGCACCATGAGGTCGATCAGAAAGACGATGGCGATGTAGAGGAGCGAGACAGCAGTCCAGATCTCGAACGGCAGGAACGTGTCGCTCACGAGCGTCTGCCCGGTGCGGTAGAGCTCGAAGATGCCGATGATGCCGACGAGGCTGGTGTCCTTGACCATCCCGACGAAGTCGTTGCCGGCAGCGGGAACGGCGACGCGGATCGCCTGGGGGAGGATGATCGACGTGAATGCTCGCGGCCGGCTCATCCCGACCGACAGCGCGGCCTCGCGTTGACCCGCCGGTACTGCGCTGAGCCCAGCGCGGATCACCTCGGCCATGAACGCGGTATGGAACACCGTGAGGGCGACGACGCCGGCTCGGAAGTTGGTGAACCGCGCCGGATCGACACCGAGGAACAGGGGCAGTCCGAAGTAGATCCAGAAGAGCAAGACGAGCAGTGGGACACCGCGGACGACGTTGATGTAGATCGTCGCCAACCAGCGCAGCGGCCACCATCGAGACGTCCGCATCAGGGCAAGGACCAGCCCGAACCCCGTCGCCAGGACCATCGAAACAGTGGCGAGGTACAACGTGTATCGCAGCCCAGCGCGCAGCAGGTCCCCGTTGGCGAACACGGCGTCCCACTTGAAGTCGTACGCAATCATTGCGTTCCCCGGCCACGCCGGCCGCGAGTCCGTTCCCCGGCTATGTGTCCCAGTCCCATCACAGGACCGCCTCGATGAACTTGCGGGTGCGCTCCTGCGACGCTTCGCCGAAGATCTCGCGGCCGCCTTGCTCGACGACACACCCGTCCTCCATGAACACGTTGAGGTCGCCGATCTCCTTGGCGAAGCCCATTTCATGGGTGACGACGACCATCGTCATGCCCAGGGTGGCGACCTGGCGCATCGTCGTCAACACCTCGCCGACGAGCTCCGGGTCGAGCGCCGACGTCGGTTCGTCGAAGAGCAGGACCTTGGGGTCCATCGCCAACGCTCGGGCAATGGCGACGCGCTGCTGCTGGCCACCGGACAGCTCGTTCGGGAACTTGGCGACGTGGGTGAGCAGGCCGACGCGACGCAGCTCGACGGCCGCCCGTTGGCGGGCGTCGTCCTTGCTCACCGCCTTCGCCCGGCGCAGTCCGATGGCCACGTTGTCGAGGGCGCTGAGGTGGGGGAACAGGTTGAACTGTTGAAAGACCATGCCGACCTGGCGGCGCAATTTGATCGCCGACCCGCGCTTCGGTCGTTCGCCGGGCAACCCCGGTCCGTACTCCGTGCCGAACACGCACACCGAGCCCGGACGTCGGGCGCTCGAGCAGGTTGATCGTGCGCAACAGCGTCGATTTCCCCGACCCCGACGGCCCGAACACCACGACGTGCTCGCCCGGAGAGACGACGAGGTCGACGCCCTTGAGCACCTCGTGAGGCCCGAAGCTCTTGCGGATCGACGTCAGCTGCACCGCTGGAACGCTCACGTCGCCGACGTACTGAGCGACGCCCCGGCCGCGGTCGAGTTGGTCCAGGCGACGAGCCGTTCGATCCCGCCGCGCAGCGCCGCTTCCGAGGCGGCGAGCGAGAGGCGCAGCTGGTCGCCCGCCACGTCGCCGAAGGCCGTTCCCGGGGCGGTCGCCACGCCGTGCTCGACGAGGTCGAGGGCGGCCCGCCGGCTGTCGGTGCCTGGTGCCAGGGGGACCATCTGGTAAAAGGCCCCGGAGGGCCGAACCGCGTCGAACCCGGCCTCGCTGAGCAGGTCACCGACCAGGTCACGCCGCGTTCGGTACACCTCGCGCTTGCGGGCGACGCCATCTTGAGGGCCTTGCAACGCGGCCAGGGCGGCATGCTGGCTGACCCCGGAGATGCACGACACCATCGGTTCCTGGAGCGTGCCGAGCAGCTCCGCCAGCGATCGCGGGCAAGCCGCGTAGCCGACCCTCCAGCCGGTCATCGAATAGGTCTTGGAGAAGCTGTAGATGCCGACGACGCGTTCGCGGTCGTACTGCGCGGCGTTGGCCATCGTCCCCTCGAAGACGAGCTCGTCGTACACCTCATCGGACATGACCCACAGGTCGCGCTCGGCAGCGAGTTCGACGATCGATGCGACCAGCTCGGCGGGGAACACGGCACCCGTGGGGTTGGCCGGGCTGTTGATGACGATCAGCCGGGTGCGATCGGTGATCAGACGGCGCAGCTGGTCGACGTCGGGCAGGTAGCCGTTCGACGCCGGCAGGGCGTAGGGAACGACGACGGCACCGCGCAACACCGCCGTCATCGCGTAGTTCGGCCACGCCGGATCGGGCAGCAGCACCTCGTCTCCGGCGTCGAGGAGTGCGGCGAACGTGACAGCCATCGCCTGCACCCCACCCTGGCCGACGACGATCTCGTCGGCGGCGTAGGACAGTCCGGCCACCCGCTGCAGGCGTTCGACAATGGCCTCGCGAAGGGCGGCGATGCCAAAGCTCTGGGTGTAGCCGATCCCGAGGGCGGCCGCCTCCTGCGCCGCGGCGACGATGTGCGGTTCGATCGGGAGGTCCGGCTCGCCGACTTCGAGTCGAATGACACCGGCCTCCGGCCGCGACAGCACGAGGTTGACGATCTCGCGGATTCCGGACGGGGGCACCAGGCGTGCCCAACTTCCCAGCTCCACTCCGCGCGACTCCTCCCCGACAACACGCATCACTTCGGTGTCGACCACCGCCCCGTTGCGACGCGAACGAGCGTTTGTTCCGGCGCAGCTTAGGGTTGGCCCGGGGTTCCGTCAATCGCTGCTGGCCGGGTCCTCGCCCGTCAACCCCCGGAAGCGCGGGGGACGTTTCTCGGCGAACGCGGCCAACCCCTCGGCGAAGTCCGGGGTCGTCATGAACGATCCGCGGATCGACTGGGCGAACGCCGTGCTCTGTTCGAGCGACAAGCCGTCGACCGCGTTGATGAACCACTTGCCGAGGGCCAGGGCGTGGGCACCGAACTCGGCCAGTTCGGCCGCAGTGGCTCGCGCCACGTCGAGGTGTTCGGCGGCGGGGACCACTCGGTGGACGAGTCCGATGCGATGCGCGTCGTCGGCGGAGACGCGTCGGCCAGTGAGCGCCATCTCTCGGGCCGCTCTGGACCCGATCGCCTTGACGAGTGTTGGATAGACGATGATCGGAAACAACCCGATCCTCACCTCCGATGTCGCGAACACCGTTCCCTCGGCGGCGACCGCCACGTCTGCTGCGGCGACGATGCCGCACCCTCCGGCCAGCGCGTGGCCGTGCGGGGCGACGACCACTGGTGTGTGCATTCGGGGGATCGCCAACATCAAGTCGGCCCACCCGGCTCCGCCGCGGTGGAAGTCGTAGGCGGGGGTCGTCAATCCGCGTTGGAACTCGGCGAGGTCACCTCCGGCGCAGAACGACTGGCCCTCGCCGTAGATGAGCACGGCGCCGACAGCATCATCATTCTCCAGCTCGTCCAAGGCGGCGACGAGTTCGAGGACGGCGGCATAGTCGAGGGCATTGCGGCGGTCGGGACGGGCGAGGACGATCTCGCCGACGCCGCCACCGCGGGCGATGCGTACCGCCGGCTCAGCCACCGAGCACCTCGACGAGCAGCGTCCCCGGTCCGACGTTGGTTCCCACCGTCACATGCACGGCGGTCACAACCCCATCGACACCGGCGGTCAGGGCGTTCTCCATCTTCATTGCCTCCAGGGCGATCACTCGGGTGTCGGCGGTGACCGTGTCGCCGACGCCGACGTCGATCGTCGTCACGGTCCCTTGCATCGGCGCGGTCACCCGGCCGTCTCCGGTCCGGCGGTCACTGGTCGATCCCGATCGCGTCCGTGGCGGACCGCTGCCGGACGACGATGTCGTCGTCGTCGAGCCGTCGGGTCCGGCGCGACCAGGCGTGTCGTCGAACCGCGGAATGCGGTACCAGCGGCCGAGTACCTGCACGTCGCCGGCGACCGACAGCGCATGGACGTTGTCCACCAGCCAGCTCGTCGAATGGCTGACCGTACGAAAGTCGTCATGGGCCAACACCGCTGCCGCTACCGCGGCAGTCGTCGGGACTCCATCGACGACGAGCCCGCGCAGCGCGTCGAGTGCCCGTCGTCGGGCCTCTTCGCGGTTGGCACCCCACACCACGACCTTGGCGATGAGGTTGTCGTACTCCGGTGGGATCGAGTCGCCGGGGCGGTACCCGGTGTCGACGCGCACGTGGTCACCGGCGGGCAATTCGAAGCGGCGAAGGACCCCGGGCGCTGGCACGAAACGCCCGTCGGAGGTGTCTTCGGCGTTGAGCCGCACCTCGATGGCGACACCGTGCGGCTCGACATCCGCCGGCCCGAACGAGAGCCGCTGGCCACCGGCGACGAGGATCTGCTCGGCGACCAGATCGACACCGCTGACGAGCTCGGTGACCGGGTGCTCGACCTGGATGCGCGTGTTCATCTCGAGGAAGTAGAACTCGTCCTCGTCGACGAGAAACTCGATCGTTCCGGCGTTGGTGTAGTCGACCGCTCGGGCGACGCGGGCCGCTGCTTCGCCGAGCCCGGCGCGGACGGCGTCGGGAAGGTGCGGGGCGGGCGCCTCCTCGATCAGCTTCTGGTATCGGCGTTGGATGGAGCAGTCGCGGTCGCCGACGACGACGAGCCCACCGTGGTGGTCGGCGACGAGTTGCACCTCGACGTGGCGCGGATGGGCGAGGAACCGCTCGACGTACAGTTCGGGCCGCCCGAACGAAGACTGTGCTTCGCGTCGCGCCGTGGCCAGCGCTTCGGTGGCTTCGTCCGGCCCGGCGACCACCCGCATGCCCCGGCCGCCGCCGCCGTGCACCGCCTTCACCGCCAGCGGCCAGCCGAGCTCGTCGCCGAACTGGCGGACGCGGTCGGGCTGATCGACGGCGAACGTCGCTCCGGGGACCGGTGGTACGCCGGCTGCGGTAGCGACCTCCCGTGCTGCCAACTTGTCGCCCATCAGCGCGATGACGTCGGCGGATGGCCCGATGAACGTCAACGATGCGGCTTCGACCGCCGCGGCGAATGCGGCGCGCTCGGCGAGAAACCCATAACCGGGATGCACGGCGTCGCACCCTGACTCCCGGGCGGCGCCGACGACCCGATCGATGTCGAGGTAGGTGTCGGCGGCCGCCGATCCTGGGAGCGCGACAGCACCGTCGGCGAGTTCCACCGCCATCGAGTGGGAATCGGGCTCGCTGTGCACGACGATCGCCTCGATGCCGAGGCCGTGGCACGCCCTGATCACGCGGACGGCGATCTCGCCGCGATTGGCGACGAGGACGCGGGCGATCATCAGTCCCTCTTCACGGCAGGCAAACTAGCGCACGTTCGGTAGATGCGGGATCACGGCTTCACCGAGCTGGCGCACAGCCGTTCGACGGTCGGGACCGAGCGGCGGTCCGAACGACACGTGACGTGCTCCGGCGTCGATGAGCCCGCGGCAGCGCTCGACGACCTCACCCGGCGTGCCGCTGACCCCCAACGTCAGCAGTTCCGGCGGGAGCAGCGCGACCCTCTCCGTCGGGTCACGGTTGCGCAACTCAACCAACGTCAGTTGGTCAACCCCGACGCGGGCGAGCACGTCGGGAGAGAACGATGCGCCGTAGTAGGCGAGTTTCTCGGCCATCGGCCGGCGGGCTCGCTCAGCGTCATCGTCCACCGACACCCAGATGCAGGCGGCGACGTCGATGTCGTCGAGAGGTCGGCCGGCACGAGCGGCGCCGGCGGCGATGTGACGCAGCGATTCATTGAACGACTCGGGCGGGTACAGCAACGGTAGGCCTCCGTCGGCGACCTCGCCGATCAACGCCAGCATCCGTGGCGCCATCGCCCCGAGGTAGATCGGTGTCGGCGTCGTCGGGACGCGCAGGTGTGCGTCACGCTGCCAGCCGTCGCCACTGCCGGGAATGTCGGTCGGCGACAATCCGCAGCACAGCGCGCGAATGGCGATCACCGCCTCCCGTGTTCGGGCGAGTGGCGCGTGGCGGGCGATGCCGGCCCAGCCGAGGAAGTCGTCGGCCCCTGCTGCCAGCCCGAGAAGGAAGCGGCCACCGCTCAGCTCCTGCAGGGTTGTGGCGGTCATGGCGATCTCCGCCGGGTGCATCGAGTACGGATTGAGGATGCACGTCCCCAGGGCGATCCGGCGCGTCGCCGTCGCCGCGGCGGCGAGGAGAACCGGCGCCGACCTGAAGAACAGATCGTTGGACACCCAGATCTGATCGAACTCGAGCGACTCGGCGAGCCGGGCGAGTTCGATGAACTCAGCGACAGGAACGTCGTTGTTCAGCCGCAGGCTGGTCACGAGGGGACGACTCATCGGTCGACGATCGCGTCGATCTCCACCTCGACGAGGAAGCCCTCACCGATGAGGGCATGCACGAACAACATCGTGTTCGCCGGGCTGACGTCGCCGAACACTGCGGCGTGGGCCGTCGACGCGGCCTGCCAGTCGGCGCCGGGAGCCAGGAAGATGCGTGTGCGCACGACGTCGTCGCTCCGGCCGCCGAGTGCTGCGATTGCCGCAAGCGCCTGACCAAGGGCCTCCGTCGTCTGCGCGCCAGTGTCCCCCACGTGTCGCGCGCCTCCGTGGCCGTCATTGGCGGTCGTGCCGCTGACCATGATGGCGGTGCCGCGGCGTACCGCCCGGGCGTAGCCGGCCGCCCGCTCGTGACCGCCTCCGTCGAAGAACCGGTCCGGGGTGGGCGAGCGCATGGGCGCACGTTAGGCCCCCGTCACTACAGTGACCGACCGTGAACAATCGCTAGTTCGTCACCGGGGAGGTGAGCTTGATGACGTCCGGCGCGCTGCTCTCGGTGAGCGACCTGTCGGTGACCTTTCCGACCGAGGACGGGGATGTCCACGCGGTCCGCGGCGTGTCGTTCGATGTCGCCGCCGGTGAGACCGTCGGCATCGTCGGCGAGTCGGGATCGGGCAAGTCGGTCTGCACCCAGGCCATCCTCCAGCTCGTGCGCGGGGCCAGGGTCGGCGGGACGGTGCGATTCGACGACCGCGACCTGCTCTCCCTGGCACCCCAGGCAATGCGCAAGATTCGCGGCGCACGCATCGCCATGGTGTTCCAGGATCCGCTCTCGAGCCTGCACCCGCAGTACACCGTCGGCTGGCAGATCGGTGAGGCCATCCGCGCCCACGAGACGGCCGGCCGACAGCCGGTCAGGCGTCGGGCTACCGACCTGCTCGAGGAGGTCGGCATCCCGGATCCGGCTCGCCGGGTCGACGACTACCCGCACCAGTTCTCCGGCGGGATGCGTCAGCGGGTCATGCTGGCGATGGCGTTGGCCCTGCGCCCCGAGCTGCTCATCGCCGACGAGCCGACGACCGCGCTCGACGTCACCGTGCAGGCCCAGCTCCTCGACCTGCTCGCCCGCCTCCAGCGTGAGCACGGCACGGCGATCGTGCTCGTGACCCACGATCTCGGCGTGGTCGCCCAGGTGGCCGACCGGGTGCTGACGATGTACGCCGGTCGGATCGTGGAGGAAGCGACGACGGCTGAGCTGTTCGCCAGACCGCACCATCCCTACTCGCGCGGGCTGCTCAGCTGCATCCCCGGAGCGACGACGAGGGGAACCTCGCTGGTGCCGATCGCCGGACAGCCGCCGAGCATGCTGCGCCTGCCGCCGGGATGCGCGTTTGCGCCGCGCTGCCCGCATGCCGAGGACCGCTGTCGTCAGGAGTTGCCGCCCGTGCGCCAGGTGAGCGGCAGCCATCGCTCGGAGTGTGTGCTGCCGGTCGACGCCGCTCCGGACCGTCTCGGGGCCATCGTCGAGCGCGCGTCGATCACTGTTGCTGCGCAGACCTCCGAACCCACGGATCGACCGCTGCTGCGTGCCGATGGCCTCGTCAAGCACTTCCTCGGGCGACGGAAGGGTTTCTTCGGCCGGGCGCCGGTGGTCCGCGCCGTCGACGGGGTCGACCTGGCGATCCGTCCGGGCGAGACGCTCGGACTCGTCGGCGAGTCCGGGTCGGGGAAGTCGACTCTCGCCCGTCTCGTTGCCGGGCTGCTGCAACCGACGGCCGGGACCGTCGAGTTCGCCGGCGCCGACCTGGCGCGCCTCGGCCGCCAGGAGATGCGGGCCCTGCGTCGCGACGTGCAAGTGGTGTTCCAGGATCCGTACGGGTCGCTCAACCCGCGCCGGCGTGTGGGGTCGATCATCGCCGACCCGTTGGTCATCCACGGAACGCCGAAGGCGGCGATCGGCGCCCGGGTCGAGGAGCTGATGGAGCTCGTCGGGCTCAACCCCGAGCACCACAACCGCTTTCCAGCCGCCTTCTCGGGCGGTCAGCGTCAGCGCATCGGGGTGGCGCGTGCCCTCGCCCTCTCGCCTCGGCTGATCGTCTGTGACGAGCCGGTCTCGGCACTCGACGTCTCCGTGCAGGCGCAGATCATCAACCTGCTCGAGCGCCTGCAGGACGAGCTCGACCTCACCTACCTCGTCGTGTCCCACGACCTCGGGGTCATCGAGCACATCGCCGACCGCGTCGCGGTGATGTACCTCGGCCGGATCGTCGAGACCGCCACGACCGACGAGCTGTTCACCGCACCACGCCACCCCTACACGCGGGCGCTGCTCGACGCCGTTCCGTTGGCCGACCCGGACGAGCGCCGCCGTGTGGAGCTCGTCGCCGGCGACGTGCCGTCGCCGATCGCCCCACCCAGCGGTTGTCGGTTCCACACCCGGTGCCGCTTCGCCCAGGCCGACTGCATCGACGAGGACCCTGCGCTGGTGGCCCGCGCCGGCGACTCCGACGACCATCGGACCGCCTGCCTCCATCCCCTCGGAGCCCCGGTGGAGCTGCGCCGGTGATCCCGCTCGAGGCGCCGCTCCACGACGCCGCAGATCCGGAGTTCGCCAGTGAACGGGTCATCGCCAGGACGCCGACGCAGTTGGCAATGGCCCGGCTGCGCCGCGATCGCGGGGCCGTGGTGTCGGCGATCGTCATCGGCTTGATGGTGCTGCTCGCCCTCGCCGCACCGCTGATCGCCCGCTGGACGGGTCACCCGGTCAACGAGCAGTATCGCGACACAGGGCTCACCGAGTTCGGCCTCCCCGTCGGTCCTCGTGCCGAGTTCTGGCTGGGCACCGACCAGCTCGGTCGGGACCTCCTCGTGCGCCTCGCCTACGGGGCGCGTGTCTCGATCATCGTCGGCGCCGTGTCGACGGTCGTCGCCGTCGGAGTCGGCGTGGCGATCGGACTCGCCGCCGGCTTCCTCGGCGGTTGGGTGGACCGCATCCTCTCGTGGCTCATCGACACCACGCTGAGCCTGCCGTTCCTGCTGTTCGCCATCTCCCTGGTGTCGCTGGTCGGCCCAGGGCTCGGCGTGACGATCGTCGTGATCGTGTTGTTCTCGTGGTGTCCGATCGCCAGAGTCGTGCGCGGCCAGGTGATCTCGTTGCGCGAACGTGAGTTCGTCGAGGCGGCCCGCTCGTTAGGAGCGAGCCGGATGCGCATCATGGCCGTCGACGTGCTGCCCAATCTCGTCGTTCCCCTCGTCGTCTACGGAACCCTGCTCGTGCCCTCGGCGATCGTCTTCGAGGCGACGCTGTCGTTCCTCGGCCTGGGGGTCGTCCCGCCGACGGCGACCTGGGGGTCGATGCTCGCCGAGGGGGCTCAGCTCTACCGCGTCGCCTGGTGGATGGTGGTCGTGCCGGCCTGTGCGGTGCTCGCCCTGACCCTCGCCCTCAACGTCCTCGGCGACTCGCTGCGGGATGCGTTCGACGCACGCCGCGTCGACACGGCCGTCAAGGATCTGTCGTGATCCTGCGCTTCATCTTCCGCCGTGCGCTGTCGGGATTGCTGACGATGTTCGCCATCAGCGCCGTGATGTTCGTCCTCTTCTACGTCGCGCCCAACGATCCCGCCCGCGAGCTCGCCGGGCCGCAGGCCACGTCGGACGTCGTCGAGCAGATCCAGCGGCGCCTCGGGCTCGACCAGCCGCTCCTCGACCGCTTCGGCCGGTTCCTCGGTGATCTGCTGCATGGCGATCTCGGCTACTCGTACTACAGCCAGCGGCCGGTGCTCGAGACAATCCTCGATCGTCTGCCGGTGACCGCCTCGGTCGCCATCGGGGCGGCGGTGCTGTGGACGATCACCGGCATCCCCTTGGGGGTGACGTCGGCGCGCCATCCGGGCAGCTGGCGCGACCGAATGGGGACGACGTTCGTACTCGCCGGCCTCAGCTTCCCGACGTTCGTCGTCGGACTCTTGCTGCTCTACTTCTTGTTCTTCCGCCTGACCCTGCTGGGCATCGAGTGGTTCCCGGCGGGGGGCTACGTGCCGCTCACCGAGAACCCGTGGGAGTGGGCCCGCCATCTGATCCTGCCGTGGTTCACCGTCGCCTTCGCCACGGCGGCGACGTACGCCCGGCTCACCCGCGGGCAGATGCTCGAGGTCTTCGGCGAGGACTACATCCGCACGGCCCGCGCCAAGGGGTTGTCGGAGCGACGCGTCGCCTACAAGCACGGACTGCGCAGTGCGGTCACCCCGCTGTTCACGCAGTTCGGCCTCGACGTCGCCTTTCTGATGGGCGGCCTCGTGGTCACTGAGCAGATCTTCGGGCTGCAGGGCATCGGTCGGCTCGCTGTCGAGTCGGTGGTCCGCGGCGACCAGCCGGTCATCATCGGCACGGTGCTCTTCGCCTCGGCGTTCGTCGTCGTCGCCAACATCGTCGTCGATGTCGGGTATGCGCTCCTCGATGCACGGGTGCGGATCAGCTGACGAGTCGGGCGACGCCGTCGGTGACGCGATAGCAACTGACGGCAGCGCCCTGGCGCTCACCGGTGGCCGTGAAGCGAATGTGTCCCGTCTCGCCCGCGAAGCTTCCGGCGCGGATCGCCGCCGGGCCACCCAACCCGGCTGCGAGGAGGACACGCGTGGCATCGGCAGCTTCGGCGGCATACACCGATCGGCCATCGACCGGGACGCCGGGGTACAGCAGCCAGGCACCCTCGGCGGCCGGACCCGCCAATGCGGCGATCGGCGCGTCGGGGCCACCCTCGGCGGAGAGGAAGTCACCGTGGAACCCACCGGCGCGCAGCTCGGTCATCACCACCGCCTGCTCGACCTCTCCCATGGCCAAGAAGGCGGCGTCCGTGCCCGAGGCATCATCGGAGACGTCGATCCCCAGCGTTCCCGCCGCAGCTCGGACCTGGCCGGCGAGGCCCTGGCCGTAGGCCGTGTCGTCGGGGAGCACGGCGAGCCGACCGATGCCGAGCTCGCGCGCTAGCTCGGCAGCCGCGGCGGCGGTCAGCCGGTCGGGAGCACAGAGGCGGAAGACGACGCCGTCGTCACCGGTCAGCTCGTCGGCGGTGGCACATGGCAGAACGAGAGGAAGTCCGGCTGCCGCGGCCAGTGGGGCGGCAGCGAGCGCACTGCCACTGTTCTTCGGTCCGACCACGCCGATGCAACCGGGCTCGGCGAGGATCGCCGCCACGGCTCGGGCGGCACGGGAGGGATCGCGCGCATCGTCACTGGCGATGATCCTGACGGGCTCGGCGGATGCGCTGACGACCCGCTTGACCGCGTCGAGCAGCGGTCCGGCGACGATCGCTTCCTCTGTCGAGAACGGCGCGACGACACCGATGCACAGTCCGGCCACGCCCATCAGTGTGGCACCCCCGCCGTACTAACGTCCGTTCGCGATGACCTCACTGCGTGAGCGGCTCGGCGACGGTTCCACGGTGCTCGGCACCTGGGTCAACACGGCTTCGCCAGACCTCGTCGAGACGCTCGGTGACCTCGGCTTCGACTGCGTGTTCCTGGACCTCGAGCACGGCGAGTACGGCACCGAAGCGCTCCCCGAACTGCTGCGGGCCGCGCGTGCCGCCGGGTGCTTCGGCGTCGTGCGCACGTCCGGAGTCGCGCCGCACGAGATTGGTGCGGCCCTCGACGCCGGCGCCCACGGCGTGCTCGTCCCCAACGTGAGTAGCGCCGAGGATGCCGCCGCGGTGGTGTCCTCCGGGCACTACCCGCCGATCGGTTCTCGCGGTGCGGCCCCGATGACGCGGGCGGCCGGTTACGGAACCGTGCCCTTCCTCACCTACCGCGACCGCATCGAGGCCGACGTCGTCATCGGTGTGCAGATCGAGGGTCCGGCGGGCATCGCCGCCCTCGACGCGATCCTCGACACGCCGCACCTCGACCTCGCCTTCATCGGCCCGTTCGACCTGTCCCAGCACCTCGGGGTCGCCGGCGAAACGAGCCACCCTTCCGTCGTCGAGGCGATGAACGGCATCGTCGCGCGGGCGACGGCGCGGGGTATTGCCACGGCGACGTGGGCGCCGAGCGCCGATGCCGCCCGGCCGTGGATCTCGGCGGGCGTCCGCCTCGTCACGGTGTCGAGCTCGACCGCCCTGTTCACCGGCGCGGCGAACGCGCTGATCGCCGAGTTGCGCGGGTGACCGGCGCCGCCGCGATCTGGGCGGCCTCCGATTCATTGGTCGATCACCGGACGCCAACGTCATCACAATGACCAAGGAATCGCGCCGGACCTGGTTTGCCGCCGACGACATTCAGCTCGAAGACTTTCGGGCGGTCGTCGAGCGAGTCACCGATCCCGCCGATCACTGGTACGCCGATTCGGTCGAGCAGAACGTGCCGATCTACGGCGAGGCGCTACGTGAGCGGATCGAGCCAGGGCAGGATCGCCGGAAGGTCCAGGCCGAGTTGGTCCGAGTACTCCTCGACGGTCCCGGCATTGCCGTCTTCAAGGGCGCCTTCGACGTGGCCGTCGTGGATCGGGCGACTGCCGTGTTCGAGGCGATCATCGTCGACCAGAAGGCGCGCGGAGCGGTCGCCGGTGACCACTTCGCCAAGCCGGGCGCCAACGATCGGGTCTGGGGAGCGTTGGACAAGTTGGCACTGCGCGCCCCGGAGGTCTTCGTCGACTACTACGGCAACAGCATCCTGGCGCTGATCTGCGAGGCGTGGCTGGGTCCCGGGTACCAGATGACGTCACAGGTCAACGTCGTCAATCCCGGCGGGCAGGCGCAGGTCGCCCACACCGACTACCACCTGGGGTTCATGTCCGTCGAACAGGCGCAGGCGTACCCGATGCACGTCCACGCGCTGTCACCGGCGTTGACGCTGCAGGGCGCCGTCGCCCACAATGCGATGCCCGTCGAGACCGGGCCGACGATGTACCTGCCGTACTCGCAGCTCTACCACGGCGGGTACGTCGCCTGCCACAAGCGCGAGTTCGTCGACTACTTCGACGAGCACTACGTGCAGCTCCCGCTCGACAAGGGCGACGCCGTGTTCTTCAATCCGGGGCTGTACCACGGCGCCGGCACCAACCGCTCACGTGACGTGCGCCGGATGGCCAACCTGCTGCAAGTGTCGTCGCCGTTCGGCCGGGCGATGGAGAGCGTCGACCGCGTCGCGATCAGCAAGGCGCTCTTCCCAGTACTTCGCGAACGGAGGGCCGCCGGCGCCAGCGACGCGTTCCTGCGCTGCGTCGTGGCTGCGTCTGCCGAAGGGTATGCGTTTCCGACCAACCTCGATCGCGATCAACCGGTCGGCGACCTGGCGCCGGAATCCCAAGCCGGCCTGGTCTGGCGGGCGCTGACCGAAGGGTGGGACGAGAACACCCTCGCCACGGAGCTGGACGCGCACCGCGAACGACACCAAGCGGCCGGCCATCGATCGTCGTTGTAGACGACGATCCGAGGGTGTGTGCCGACGGTTCCAGCGTCGCGGGCGGGTCAACCTCGCAACGCGGCGAGCGCCCGCTCCGGGCCGTCGCGATCGGTGTAGTCGACGTCGACCATCACGTCCGTGACGCCCGCCCGGGCGAGGGCGTCGAGCTGCGGAGCGACCTCCGCGGGGTCGGCGGCGTTGTAGACGACGCGGAACGTGACGTCCCCGCGACCCGCCTCCGCAGCCAGTTCCTGCAGTCGCCGTACGCCCTGTTCGATCGTCGCCACCGGATCACGGTTGCCGCGGACGAGCGGGACCCATCCGTCGGCGCGCTGCGCGATCCGGCGCAGCGCGGCGTCGGACATGCCGCCGATGAGGATCGGAATCCGGCGTACCGGACGCGGCTCGGTCACCAGATCGAGGTCGACGGAGAAGTGTTCGCCGGCGACCACCGAGATCCGCCCGGTCCAGACCTGCCGGCAGATGTCGATCCACTCGTCGAGTCGCCGACCTCGGGATTCGAACGACACATCCAGCGCCACGAACTCCTCGCGCATCCATCCGGCGCCGAACCCGGCGATCAGCCGTCCGCCCGACAGGGCATCGATGCTCGCCAGTTGCTTGGCGAGGACGAGCGGGTGGCGCAGGTTGGCCAGCATCACGGCCGTGCCGAACTCGACCCGCTCGGTGACGACGGCGATCGCCGCACACCACACGACGGCGTCGTACCACGGTTCGCTGGGGTCCCATCTGATGCTCCCGTCGTCGGAGAACGGGTACAACGAGCGCACGGTGGCTGGCATCACCACGTGGTCGCTGCACCAGATCGAGTCGAACCCGGCCAGCTCGGCCCGCCGGGCGGGCTCGGCGACACCCAGTGTGGCGACGTGTGGGCCGTAGTTGTCGAGCTTCGCTCCGAACCGCATGGTTGAACTCCTCGTGACGTGGTCGTGGTCAATGGGCGGCGGGCGTCTCGAGCTCGCCGGGGTAGTGGCAGGCGACGAAGCGGCCGGGGTACAGCTCGACGAGTGGTGGGTCGTCGGTCGCACAGCGCTCGGGCCTGGCGATCGGGCAGCGCGGATGGAACCGGCACCCGCTCGGTACCGCCAGCGGGCTGGGCGCGTCGCCGGTGAGGACGATCTTGCGGCGGGTCGCCTGGACCTCGGGATCCGGCACGGGGACCGCCGAGAGGAGGGCGACGGTGTACGGGTGCAATGGTTGCCGGTACAGATCGTCGGTCGGACCGAGCTCCACGATCCGGCCGAGGTACATCACGCCGACACGGTCGGACACGTGGCGGACGACGGCGAGATCGTGAGCGATGAACACGAGCGTGAGGTGCAGGCGATCCTGGAGATCGACGAGGAGGTTGATGATCTGCGCCTGGATCGACACGTCGAGCGCCGAGACGGGTTCGTCGGCGAGGATGACAGCGGGCTCGACGGACAGTGCTCTCGCCAGGCCGATGCGCTGGCGCTGGCCGCCGGAGAACTCGTGCGGGTAGCGGTCGGCGGCTTCGGCAGGAAGTCCGACGAGGCCGAGCAGCTCGTTCACCCTCGCGGCGACGTCGTTGCCGCCGACCGAGCCGCCGCTCGCCCGGCGGGCGTACACCAGCGGCTCGGCGATCAGCCGGCGCACGCTGAGTCGCGGATTGAGGCTCGTGTACGGGTCCTGGAAGACGAGCTGGACGCGCCGCCGGTACTTCACGAGCTCGGCCCCGCGCAGGTCCGTGACGTCGTCGCCGTCGAGGCTGATGCGCCCCTCGAAGGGCACGAGGCGCACGAGCGCGTGGGCGAACGTGCTCTTGCCGCAACCCGACTCGCCGACGAGACCGACCGTCTCGCGGCGCTGGACGGAGAGGGACACTCCGTCGACCGCGGTCACCTTGGCGCCGCGGAGCGCGCCTCGCCCCTTCACCGTGAACGTGACGCGCAGGTCCTCGACATCGAGCATCCCACTCACGGCTTCACCAGTCGGACCGTTGCGAGCGACGAGGCGCTAGCCGAGGAGCGGCCAGTCGCGGCCTGCGTGGCCGGGGAACGCAATTCATAGGTTCACCGGGTTCCAGCAGGCGGCGTGCCCGCCCGCCATCGGCTCGAGGATCGGGGTGTCGGTCCGGCAACGGTCGAGCGACTGTGGACAGCGGGCGACGAACGTGCAGCCGACCGGCTCGGCGCGCAGCACCGGCGGTTGACCCTCGATCGCCGCCAGGCGCACCTTGCGGTCGCCGTCGAGCTTGGGGATGCTGCGCAGCAGGGCGACGGTGTACGGATGAGCCGGCCGACGGAAGAGCTGGCGGGTCGGCGCCGACTCGACGACGCGGCCGCCGTACATCACGTTCGTCGTCTCGCACGTGTCGGCGACGACACCGAGATCGTGGGTGATCAGCAGCAGGCCCATCCGGTGGTCGGCGATCAGCCGGGCGAGGAGGGTGAGGATCTGCGCCTGCACGGTGACGTCGAGGGCGGTCGTCGGCTCGTCGGCGATCAACAAGCGCGGGTTGCAGGCGATGGCGATGGCGATCATCGCCCGTTGGCGCATCCCTCCCGAGAACTGGTGCGGGTACTGCCCGGCGCGGTGGCCGGCGTCGGGGATGCCGACCTCGTCGAGCAGCTCGACGGACCGCCGCTTGATCGCCGCCGCGCCGAGATCGGTGTGCGCTTCGAGGACCTCGCCGACCTGCGCGCCGACCGTCATCACCGGGTTGAGCGACGACATCGGGTCCTGAAAGATCATCGAGATCGCCTGGCCACGCAGTTGGCGGAGCTCGCGCTCGCTGCGACCGAGTAGATCGTGGCCGTCGAAGACGACACGGCCCCGTGTCACCGACGCCGTGCGAGCGAGGAGTCCGAGGATGGCCAGGGCGGTCACCGACTTGCCGCATCCGGACTCGCCGACGAGGGCCACCGTCTGGCCGGCGTCCACCGAGAGCTCGACGCCGTTGACCGCGTGGACCTCGCCACGCAGCGTTCGGAAGCGAACCGTCAGGTCGTCGACCTCGAGCAGGGCCATGTCAGCGGTGCGACATCTCAGATGAGTCGCGGGTCGATGGCCTCGCGGAGGCCGTCGCCGAAGAGGTTGAACCCGAGCACGGTGATGACGATCGCGGCCCCGGGAAAGAACGCGAGGTGCGGAGCGGTTTGCAGGTAGCGACTCGTGTTGGCGAGCATCGCCCCCCACTCCGGTTGGCTCGGGTCGTTGCTCCCGAGGCCGAGGAAGCCGAGGCCGGCCGTCTCGATGATCGCCGTGGCGAGAGCGAGCGTGGCGGCGACGATCAGCGGTGACACGGCGTTGGGGAGCATGTGCACCGCCAGCACGCGGCGCGACGGCAGCCCGAGGACGCGGGCCGAAGAGACGTACGCGGAGCCGCGCACACCGAGCATGCTGCCGCGCAGGAGGCGGGCGAAGATCGGCACGTTGGCGATGCCGATGGCGACGATCAACTGCCACAGCCCGGGACCGAGGAGGGCGACGAGCCCGATGGCGAAGAGGAAGCTCGGGAAGGCGAGCATCACGTCGGCGACCCGCATGATCGTCGAGTCGGTCGCCCCGCCGAAGTACCCGGCGACGGCGCCGAGCAGCCCGCCCACGACGAACGCCAGGGACACCGAGGCGATGGCGACGACGAGCGAGACGCGGGCGCCGTAGACGATGCGTGAGAAGACGTCGCGTCCGAGGTCGTCGAGCCCGAACCAATAGTCGGCCGACGGCCCAGGACAGCAGCTTCCGCCGAGACGGTCGAGGTAGGCCTGCCCCGAAGGCGTCTCCGGAGCGATCAACGGGGCGAACACGGCGAGCACGACGACCAGCGCGACGATGGCCGCACCGATCAGGGCCCCGGGGTTGCGACGCAGCCGCAGCAAGACGTCGCGACTGCGCACGGTCGGCGGAGCGACAGGAGCGTCAGTTGGCAACCCGACGGCCGTCGGCAGTTCCTGGACAGTGCTCATTGCGTTCCCCGGCCACGCAGGGCGTTCACGGCGTTCTGCCGGCGGCCGCGGCGTTGACCATTCATTGGTAGCGGATTCTCGGATCGATGAGCGAGTAGCCGAGGTCGACGAGCAGGTTGACGACGACGAACACGAAGACGATGAACAGGATCCCGCCCTGCAGGACCGCGTAGTCGCGGGCGCCGACGGCGTCGTAGATCCACGTCCCGAGCCCACCCCAGGCGAACACCGTTTCGGTGAGGATGGCCCCCGACAGCAGCAGGCCGACCTGCAGGCCGATCACCGTCGTGACGGGGAGGAGGGCGTTGCGCAGGATGTGCCGCCGATCGACCACACGCGGTGGCAGGCCCTTGGCGCGGGCCGTGCGGACATGGTCCTCCTGCATCACCTCGAGCACCGCGGTCCTGGTGATCCGGGTGATGATCGCCAGCGGGATCGTGCCGAGAGCGATCGCCGGGAGGATCAGGTGCCGGATCGTGTCCCACAGCGCAGCCCAGTTGGCCGAGATGATCGAGTCGACGACGAACAGGTTGGTGCGCCGGTCGAGGTCGGTCTTGACGTCCAGGCGACCGATGCTCGGCAGCCAGCCAAGGCGCACCGAGAACGCCCACTTGAGGATCAGGGCGAGGAAGAAGATGGGCATGCTGATGCCGATCAGCGAACCGACGAGGCTGACGTGGTCGAGTGGTCGGTGCACGTGCTTGGCGGCCACGATGCCGAGTGGGACGCCGACGACGACGGCGAACAACATCGCCGCGAACGCCAGTTCCAAGGTGGCGGGGAAGCGCTCGCGCAGCTCGTCGAGGACCGGCCGCTGTGTCGCGACGCTCAGCCCGAAGTCACCCGAGGCGATCCGCTCGAGGTACTTCCCGTACTGCACGACGAGCGGCCGGTCGAGGCCGTACTGGCGCTCGATGGCGGCCACGGCCTCTGGCGTCGCTCGTTCGCCGAGGAGCGCTTGGGCCGGGCCGCCCGGAAGCGCTCGGGTCCACGCGAACACGAGGAACGAGACGGCGAGGAGGACCGGTATGGCGAGGAGCAGCCGTCGTGCCGCGTCAGCGCGCCATGCGGTGCGCCCGTTACTCCTCGATCGACACGGTGGCGAAGTTCTCCGTGGTCACAGGACTGGCGACGAAGCCCTCGACGTTCGAGCGGAACGCCAGGTTGGACGTCGAATGGGCGAAAGGAACTCCGGGGAGGAAGTCCATGATCGTGCGGTTGATCTCCTCGTAGGCGGCGGTGCGCTCGTCGACTTCGGTGATCCGCAGGGCGTCCTCGAGCGCCTGGCGCAGCTCGGGGTACTCGAATCCCCACTGCGGGCTCTCCGTGCGGAAGAACGTCCCGACGAAGGTCTCCGGGTCACCGAAGTCGCCGGTCTGACCGAGCAGGTGGACGGCTGCCTGGCCCGACAGCGCGGCGTCGAGGTAGTCAGGTGTCCACGGCGCCGACTGCAGGTTGACCTCGAAGCCGACCTCTCCGAGATCGGAGGCGAAGGCCTCGGCGATGCGCCGGGGATCCGGCATGTACGGTCGCGACACGTCGGCCGGGTACCAGAAGTCGATGGCGATCGGCAGCTCGAGGCCGGATGCCTCGAGGATGGCGCGGGCCTCGTCGGGGTCGTAGTCGTAGATCGTGACGTCGTCCGTCCAGCCTTGCACCGACGGCGGCATGAAGACCACCGGCACCTCACCGGAATCGCCGTAGACGTTGTCGATCACGGCCTGCCGATTGAGGGCGTGGGCGATCGCCCGCCTCACGTCGATGTTGTCGAGCGGCGGGAACGTCTGGTTGAAGGCGACGTAGCCAACGTTGAACGAGGGTCGTTCGATCAGCTGGAGCTCCGAATCGGCGGCGATCGTCTCCCGGTCTTGCGGGTCGACGAGGTCGTAGCCGTCGATCTCGCCGGTCTGCAATGCCTGCAGGCGAGCGGCGTTGTCGGGGATCGGCCGGAAGATGACTTCGTCGAGCAGCGACGGCGCGCCCCAGTAGTCGTCGAAGCGGGTGAGTGTCAGGCGGTCGTTGCGGATCCACTCGTCGAACATCAGCGGTCCTGTGCCGATCGGGTGCTCGGTGCCGAAGGTCCCCTGGGGCACCGGGTTGCCCTCCGGGTCGAGGCTCGCCGCGTCGGCGTCGTAGTCGGTCAACGCCTTGGGGCTGGCGATCGAGAACGGGGGCAGCACGAGGCCGCTCAGGAACGCCGCCGACGGTGCGGTGAGGTGGAGGATGACAGTGTCATCGTCGACCACTTCGCAGCTCTCGTAGAGCGATGTCTCGGGAGCGTCGGAGTCGGGCTCGTTGGCGGCGAAGCCGCCGAAGATCACTCGCCAGTAATAGGCGCCGGAGTTGAGCTGGAGGGGGCCGGCGAAGTTGTACCAGCGGTCGAAGTTGAAGCACACCGCCGCGGCGTTGAACGGCTCGCCGTCGTGGAAGGTGACCCCCGACTGCAGCTCGAACGTCCAGGCGAGCCCGTCGTCGCTCGCCGACCACTCGGTGGCGAGCAGCGGCACGACCTCGGTCGACCCCGGCGCCGTCGTGACCAGCGTCTCGAAGATCTGCCCGCTGACGCGCAGCGACTCACCATCCGAGGCGAGCGCCGGGTCGAGGATGCGCGGGTCGTTGGAGACGCCGAAGACCAACGTCCCACCGGACGTCTGGGTGCCTCCGGGCTCCGTCGTGGCGCCGGTGTGGCCGGCGCTCGCCGTGGCGACCGCCGCGAGCACAACGCCCAGGGCGAGAACTCGTCTGCCGAGATGCCGTCGTTCCATGTCTCAGTCCCCCAACTCCCGCACCGATCAGATGCGACGGATACGACCCTTCGCCGGATACGAACGAGTGCTCGTTCGTCTTGCAGAGTAGTGCTGGCCGACGGGCCGGTCAACCAGCGCCGAGCCGGCCACAACTGGCCGTGCTGCCGGTGACCACCTAAACTAGTGAACGCTCGTTCGTCAGGGAGATCTCGATGACATTCTCAATCGTTGCGTTGGATCCGGCGTCGCGTTCGTGGGGCGTCGCCGTGGCCTCGAAGTGCCTGGCGGTCGGCTTCG
>CAWBBL010000030.1:0-29877 GCA_963786985.1 Ilumatobacteraceae bacterium
TCGCCCTGCCGACGACGTTTGCCAACGTCACTGGACGTTGGCGACGGGGCCTGGTCGAAGGGACCGGCCTGCTGCGCACGGTGACGGCCGAGCTCCCGGTGCAGCTCGGCGGGCCGGTGGGCGACGGGTCGTCGTACGGGCCACACCGTGCCGAGGTCGCCGCTGGAGTTGCCGAGCGGCTGGGCCTCGCCGTCGGCCGACGGTCCCTGGTCGACCGTGCGCACGCCGATCGCCCGCCTCGCCGGCGCCTGGGGCGTCGTCGGCACGGTCGTCGGCGACATCGCCACGCAGCTCGTCGCCCTGATGGCCAGCGATGTCGGCGAGCTCGCCGAGCGCGCCGACGATGCCGGCGGGTCGTCGTCGATGACCCACAAGCACAACCCGATCGCGGCAATCTCAGCAGGCCGCGCCGCGGCCCTGCAGGTACCCGGTCTCGTCGCCACGCTGCTGCACGCCGCCAGCGGCCGCGACTTCGAACGGGCCTCCGGCGCCTGGCACGCCGAGTGGCCGGCGCTCAACGCCTTGCTGCGTGCCGGTGGCTCGGCCGCCGACTGGCTGGTGACGAGCCTGCGACGCGTCGAGGTGGACACCGACCGCATGGCCACCACCATCGTGGTGGCGGAACAGGAGCGCACCGGATGACCGATCTCGCTGTTGTCGACACCGGGGTGCCCGACGGCGTGCCGATCGTCTGGCTCGGATCGCTGGGCAGCTCGACGGCGATGTGGGAGCGGCAAGTTGCCGTCTTCGGGGCGACCCATCGATGTGTGCTCATCGACCATCCCGGCCACGGGGCCAGTCCCCCGACGTCGGGATCGTTGTCGATCGCCGGCCTCGGCGCCGACGTCGCCGCCGCCCTCGATCGGGCGGACGTGACCACCGCCCACGTCGTCGGGCTGTCGCTCGGGGCGATGGTCGCCATGTGGTTGTCGGCCGAACATCCCGGCCGCGTCGACCGGCTCACGCTGATGTGCACCACCGCCCACTTCGACGATCCCGATCCATGGCACGAGCGAGCGGCGACGGTGCGCGCCGGTGGAACGGGCGGCCTCGCCGACACGATCGTCAGCCGCTGGCTGACGGCGGAGTACGCGGCGCAACACCCCGACGAGGTCGCCGCGTTCGTGGCGATGATCAGCGCCACGGACGGCGAGAGCTACGCCGGCTGCTGCGACGCGATCGCGGCCATGGACCAGCGCCCGGTGTTGTCCGAGATCGCCGCACCGACCCTCGTCATCGGTGGCCGGCGCGATCCGGCGACTCCGCCGATCTATCAGGAAACGATCGCCGCGGGTGTTCCGAGCAGTCGCCTGGAGGTGCTCGAAGCGGCCCACTTCGCCAACTGGGAGGTGGCCGACGACGTCAACCGGCTGCTGGCAGCCCACCTCGATGGATCGAACGATGGCTGACGATCGCTACGACGCCGGCATGCGCGTGCGTCGCGAGGTGCTCGGCGACGAGCACGTCGACCGGGCCAATGCGGCGGCCACCCCGTTCGACTCCGACTTCCAGCGGTTCATCACGGAGATGGCTTGGGGTTCGGTCTGGACCCACGATGCCCAGCTCGACCGGCGGACCCGATCATGCCTGACCATCGCCTTGCTCGCCGCCCTCGGACGCGAACGCGAGCTGGCCATGCACATCCGGGCGGGCGTCCGCAACGGGCTGAGCGAGGCGGAGATCGCCGAGGTGCTCATGCACACCGCGGTCTATGCCGGGGTCCCGGCCGCCAACGCCGCCTTCGCCATCGCCAAACAGGTCCTCGCCGACGATCCCTGACGTTCTCGGTTGGAGTGCTTGCCGCCGATGGAGTGTCAGCTGCCGGGGAACCCGGCCCGTAGCACTCGTTCATCACGAGTCACCGCAATGGGGAGCGTGGATTCGAGGGTGGTGACCCAGTAGGCGACGATGCCGGCGCGTCGGCGGTGGTCGTCGGACAGCAGGGTGGCCAGGCCCAGTCCGCGGGCGAGATCGAGGGTGGCCTGGATCGCCTCGCGCACGCCTGGCTGCGACTCATCGGCGCCGAGCAGCTCGACGACGACGCGGTGCGCCTCACGTCCGATGCGCTGTTCGAACGGGGCGATCTGCTCGTGCAGCGCCGGATCCGACGCCGCCGCCACCCACAGCTCGAGGGCGGCGCGGAACAGGGGACCGGTGTACACGTCGACGATCCGCTCGACGACAGCGCGGATGCGGCCGGATCCCACAGGCAACTCGTGCCGGTGGCCGCGGATGTCATCGATCCACGCCGTCATCAACTCGTCGATGGCCGCCGTGAACAACGCCTCGCGAGTGGGGAAATGGTGTTGGGCGGCTCCCCGCGAGACGCCCGCCCGCTCGGCGACGACCGCCACCGTCGTGCCGCCCCAGCCGTGCTCGCCGAGCGAGGCGACCGCGGCCGCGAGAAGTGCCTGGCGCGTCGCCCGGCTGCGCTCCTGCTGGGGCTCGCGCACGTTCACGCTCAGTACGACTTCGGGAGGCCGAGACTGGACTGGGCGACGAAGTTGAGGAGCATCTCCCGGCTGACCGGGGCGATGCGGCCAAGGCGGATCGAACCGAGCAGTGCGCCCAACCCGTAGTCACTCGCCAACCCGTTGCCACCGTGGGTCTGCACTGCTTGGTCGATGGCTCGCACGGCGACTTCGGCGGCGGCGTACTTGGCCATGTTCGCCGCTTCACCGGCGCCCCGGTCGTCGCCGGCGTCGTAGATCGTCGCCGCCTTCTGGAGCATCAGCTTGGCGAGCTCCATCTCCACTTTGATCTGGGCCAGCGGGTGGGAGATTCCCTGGTGGGCGCCGATCGGGACGTCCCACACCTGGCGCTGCTTGGCGTAGTTGACCGCCTTGTCGAGGGCGTAGCGGGTGCTCCCGATGCTCCCCGCGGCGGCCATGATCCGTTCCGGGTTGAGTCCGGCGAACAGCTGCCACAGGGCCGTGTCGGGATCCTCACCGACGAGCGCCTCGGCGGGCAGGCGCACGTCGTCGAGGAACAGCTGGAACTGCCGGTCGGCCATCGCGATGTCCATCTCGATCGGCGTGAACTCGAACCCCGGGGCGTCCGTGGGCACGAGGAACAGCGCTGGTTGCAGGGTGCCGTCACGAGCATCTTCGGTGCGTCCGACAACGAGCACGGCCTCGGCCTGGTCGACGCCGGAGATGAACGTCTTGCGACCGCTGAGCAGCCAGTCGGGCCCGTCACGACGAGCCGTTGTCGTGATCCGATGGGAGTTCGACCCGGCGTCGGCCTCGGTGATCCCGAAGGCGACGATCGACTCGCCGCTGGCCAGACCCGGCAGCCAGCGCGACCGCTGTCCGTCGGTGCCGAAGCGAGCGAGGATCGTGCCGACGATCGCCGGCGACACGACCATCATCAGCAGCCCCGTGCCGCCAGCGTTGAGCTCCTCGGCGACGATGGCCAGCTCGTACATCCCGACCCCACCACCGCCGTACTCGGCCGGCAGGTTGACACCGAGGAACCCGAGCTTGCCGGCCTCGTCCCACAGCTCGGCCATCGGCTCGTGAGTTGCCGACTTGGCGCGGGTGTACTGCCAGCCGTACTTCGCCGACAGCTCGGCGACGACCCGCCGCAGCTCCTGCTGCTCGCTGGTCTCGGTGAACTCCATCTCTACTCCTCCTCCATTGCGTTCCCCGGCCACGCCGGCTGCCCGCCGTCGGCGTCGACAACGGCGAGCACCGCGCCGACGTCCACCTGTTGACCAACCTGCACGGGCAGCTCGCTGACGATGCCCGATGCCGGAGCGTCGATCTGGTGCTGCATCTTCATCGCCTCCAACCACAGCAGCGGTTGGCCCAGGGCGACCCGGTCACCGACGGCGACGACGACTCGGGCCACGGCACCGGGCATCGGTGCGAGCAGCGAGCCAGTGGCGGCGTGAGCCACGGGGTCGGCGAAGCGCTCGATCCGCCGCAGGGTGACGGCTCCCAGCGACGAGTCCACGTATCGATCCGTGCCGTTGACGGCGACGGCGAACCTCCGCCGTACGCCACCGACGTCGAGGATCACATGGCCGGGCGACGCCTCGATCAGCCCGACGTCGTCGTATCCGTCGGCGACCAGCCCGTCGCGGGTGATTCGGTAGTCGACGTTCAGCTCGCCGGCGGGACCTTCGTACGCCTTGCGTTGCGGGGCGCTCGGCACGCTGCGCCACCCACTCGGCACCGCGCCCAGGGTCGGAGCATCAGCGCGATTGCGGGCGGCGTCGGCAAGGGCGGCGGCCAGCACCGAGTAGCGGACGCCATCGGTTCCGGCGAGCGGCGCGGCGAGGGTGGCCAGCCCGTGGCGGTCGAAGAAGCTCGTGTCGGTGTCGCCGGCGAGGAATGCCGGATGGCCGAGCACGCGCACGAGGAGATCCCGGTTGGTGATCACGCCGTGGAGCCGCGCCCCGGCGAGCGCCCCGGCCAGGGCCCGGGCCGCCGCGTCGCGGGTCGGTGCGTAGCTGATCACTTTGGCGAGCAGTGGGTCGTAGTGAGTGCCGACCGCCGTGCCGGAGACGACGCCGGAGTCGAGGCGAATCCCTGGCCGTCCCGAGTTGGCGAACTCGGTCACGACGCCCGGCACGTCGAACGTCTGCAGCATCCCGCTGTGTGGCTGCCAGCCGTTGGAGGGGTCCTCGGCGTAGAGACGAGCCTCGATCGCATGACCAGACGATGGCGGTGGCGCAGGGTCGAGGCGCCGTCCTTCGGCGACGGCGATCTGCAGGGCGACGAGATCGACACCAGTCGTGCCCTCGGTGACGGGATGCTCGACCTGTAGTCGCGTGTTCATCTCGAGAAAGAAGAACGTGCCGTCGTCGGCGGCCAGGAACTCGACGGTGCCGGCACCCGTGTAGCTGATCGTCCGTGCCGCGGCGACGGCGGCGGAGTACAGCGCGTCGCGCATCCCGGCGACGCGTTCGACGAGCGGCGACGGCGCTTCCTCGATCACCTTCTGGTGGCGGCGCTGGATCGAGCACTCGCGCTCTCCGAGTGCCCACACCGTGCCGTGCTCGTCGGCCACGATCTGCACCTCGACGTGGTGCCCGGGCGTCAGGTACGGCTCGCAGAACACCGTCGCGTCGCCGAACGCCGACGCGGCCTCGGCCTGGGCCACGGCGATCTCACGATCGAGCACGGCAAGTGATTCGACGATGCGCATGCCCCGCCCGCCACCGCCCGCCGAGGCCTTGATGAGCACCGGCAAGTCGTCCGCGCCGACCTCTCGAGGAGTCAGCTCGCTGAGCACCGGTACGCCGGCCGCCGCCATCAGACGCTTGGCTTCGATCTTCGAGCCCATCGCGGCGATGGCCTCCGGTGGTGGACCGATCCACGTCAGGCCGGCGTCGACGACGGCCCGGGCGAAGGCGGCGTTCTCGGACAGGAAGCCGTAGCCGGGATGGACGGCGTCAGCGCCACCTCGTCGCGCTGCCTCGATGAGCAGGTCGGCGCGCAGGTACGTCTCCCCAGGCGAGTTGCCGGGGAGTGCCACGGCAGCATCGGCCTCGGCGACGTGCGGCGCTCGAGCATCGGCGTCGGAGTGCACGGCGACGGTGGCGATCCCGAGATCGCGGCACGTACGCATCACTCGCCGAGCGATCTCGCCCCGATTGGCGACGAGAATCGAGCGGATCATCGCTGAACCACCGATGCGGCGATGCGGGGGCAGAGATTCTTCGAGCGGCCGCAGGCCGCCTGCTTCGAGCTCGGCCGAACGGAGCGAGCGAGCGCAGCGAGCGAGGCGAGTGAGGCCGAAGCCTTCACGGTCGGAAGACCCCGTAGCGCTCGGTTCCGTGGACGGGGGCGGTGTGCGCGGCGGAGAGGGCGATGCCGAGCACGGTGCGGGTGTCGCGGGGATCGATGATCCCGTCGTCGTAGACCATCCCGGACAGCACCAGGGCGTCCGACTCGCTCTCGATCTGACCCTCGACTGCGGCGCGCATCGCCGCGTCGGCGTCCTCGTCGTAGTCCTCGCCGCGGCTCGCGGCGGCCTGCCGGGCGACGATCGACAACACACCGGCGAGCTGCTGGGGACCCATGACCGCCGACTTGGCGCTCGGCCAGGTGAACAGGAAGCGCGGCTCGTAGGCCCGCCCGCACATCCCATAGTTGCCCGCCCCGTAGGAGGCGCCGAGGGTGACCGTGAAATGCGGGACGGTCGAGTTGGTGACGGCGTTGATCATCATCGCCCCGTGCTTGATGATCCCGCCCTGCTCATACTCCTTGCCAACCATGTAGCCGGTGGTGTTCTGGAGGAACAGCAGCGGCGTGTCGGCCCGGTTGGCGAGCTGGATGAACTGCGTGGCCTTCTGCGACTCCTCGCTGAACAGCACGCCGCGGGCGTTGGCCAGGATGCCCAGCGGATAGCCGTGTAGACGTGCCCACCCGGTGACCAGCGACGACCCGTACAGCGGCTTGAACTCGTCGAACTCCGAGCCGTCGACGATGCGCGCGATGACCTCGCGCGGTTCGAACGGGGACTGCAGATCGGGGGCGACGAGGCCGAGGAGGTCATCCTCGTCGTACACCGGCGGGGCGATGTCCACGGCGGGACGCGGACCGAGCTTGTGCCAGTTGAGGCGGGCGACGATGCGCCGCCCGAGGCGGATGGCGTCAGGCTCGTCGACGGCGAGGTGGTCGGAGAGCCCGGAGATCCGCGAGTGCATCTCGGCCCCGCCGAGCGATTCGTCGTCGGCCTCCTCGCCCGTGGCCATCTTCAGCAACGGCGGACCGGCCAGGAACACCTTGGCCCGCTCCTTGACCATGACGACGTGATCGGACATCCCCGGCAGGTAGGCGCCGCCGGCAGTCGAGTTGCCGAAGACGATGGAGATCGACGGGATCCCGTGGGCGGACGCGCGAGTGAGGTCGCGGAACGTTCGCCCTCCGGGGATGAAGATGTCCTTCTGGGTGGGCAGGTCGGCGCCGCCGGACTCGACGAGGTGGATCGTCGGGAGACGGTTCTGGAAGGCGATGTCGGCCGCGCGAAAGGCCTTGCGCAACGTGTACGGGTTGCTCGCCCCGCCTTTCACCGTCGGATCGCTGGCGCTGATCAGGCATTCGACACCGCTGACGACACCGATGCCGGTGACGACGCTGGCGCCAACGGTGTACGACGAGCCATAGCCGGCCAGCGGACTGAGCTCGAGGAACGGGGCATCCTCGTCGAGGAGCAGCTCGATGCGCTGGCGGGCGAGCAGCTTGCCGCGTTGGTGGTGCCGCTCGGTGTACTTCCGGCCGCCGCCGGCGACCGCCGTGGCATGCAATGCGTCGATGTCGGCGAGTCGGGCCAGCATCGCATCGCGGTTGGCGGCGAACTCGGCGGAACCAGCGTCGAGGTTGGAGCGCAGCACGGTCACCGAGAGCGCCCCGATCTGGGCGGCCTGCGATTCATTGGTCGATTCCCGGACGCCAACGTCATCACAGGCGCCAAAGAATCCGGCGTCACCGTCACGGCAGCAGGACCTCGGGGATGTCGACATGGCGGGCCCGCAACCATTCGCCGAGGGCCTTGGCCTGCGGGTCGAAGCGGGCATTCGAGGCGACGCCTTCGCCGAGCAAGCCATCGATGACGAAGTTGACGGCGCGCAGATTGGGCAGCACATGACGGGTCACGGGCAATGGCGCGGTCTCCGGCAGGAGACGACGCAACTCGTCGACGGTCAGCTGGTTGGCGAGCCACCGCCAGGCTGCGTCCGTGCGGGCCCACACGCCGACGTTGGCGCTGCCGCCCTTGTCGCCCGAGCGCGCCCCGGCGATCGTCCCCAACGGCACGCGGCGGGTCGCGCCGGCGAGCGGTTCGGGGAGCGGCGGGTCGGCGACGTCGACGAGTTCGTTGCTCGCCGGCGGCGGGCCGATGAATAGGCGGGTGCCGTCGGCGAGCACCGCCGTGTGCTCGATGTCGGCCGCGGCGACGTGGGCGACGGTGAAGACTCCGTATGGCTCGGCATCACCAGGCGGGGCGGTGACATGGAAGCCGGGGTACGACGCCAGAGCCAGCTCGATGGCGGCCCCGCTGAATGCTCGGCCGATCGCCTTCTGGTCGGCACCGCGCACCACGCAGTACAGGAGGGCGCTGGCCTCCTGTTCGGTGTCGGCATCGGCACGGTCCGTCCGGGCGAGCGTCCACGTGGCGTCGAAGCCGGCGAGCTGCTGTTGCACGAGCGCCGCCTTGGCCTCGATGTCGAGGCCCGTGAGCACGAAGACGACCTCGTTGCGGAACCCGCCGAGCGAGGCGATTCCGACCTTGACCGTCGGCGGTGGCGGTTCGCCACGGACGCCGCTGATGCGGACGCGGTCGGGTCCTTCGTCGTCGAGACGGATCGTGTCGAAGCGGGTCGTGACGTCGGGTCCGGCGTAGCGCGGTCCGGCGATCTCGTAGAGCAGCTGAGCGGTGACGGTCTCCCGCGTCACCGCGCCAGCGGTGCCGGCATGTTTGGTGATCACGCTCGAACCGTCGGCGTACACCTCGGCGAGCGGAAACCCAGCGTGACGCAGGTCGCCGAGCTCGGTGAAGAACGAGTAGTTGCCGCCCGTCGCCTGGGCGCTGCACTCGATGACGTGGCCGGCGACGGTGGCGCCGGCGAGGGCGTCGAAATCGGTGTTCAACCATCCGAAGTGCGCGGCCGCCGGACCGACGACGAGCGAGGCATCGGTGACCCGACCGGTGACGACGACATCGGCACCACGTTCCAGGCAGGCGGCGATCCCCCAGCACCCGAGGTAGGCGTTCGCCGTGAGTGGCGATCCGAGACCGAGCTCGTCGGCGCGCGGCAGCAGGTCGTCGCCCTCGACGTGGGCGATGCGGACCTCGACGCCGAGCGACGCGGCGAGCTGGCGGAGCCGCTCGGCGAGTCCGGCCGGGTTGAGGCCACCGGCATTGGTGACGATCGTGACGCCACGATCGACGGCGAGGCCGAGGGATTCCTCCATCTGCCGGAGGAACGTCTTGGCGAAGCCGAGCGACGGGTCCGTGGCCCGGTCCCGGCCGAGGATGAGCATCGTCAGTTCCGCCAGATAGTCGCCCGTGAGCACGTCGACCTCGCCACCGGTGAGCATCTCGCCCACGGCGGCGAAGCGGTCGCCATAGAACCCCGACGCATTGGCGATCCTCAGCGGTTCGGTCATCTGGATCGCTCCGGCTCCCGACCGACGCCCGGCGGCCCGGCGAAGGCTTGGGCGATGGTCAGCCAGCGTTCAGCGTCGCTCCCCTCGGCGGTGACGGCGAGATCATCGCGATGACGGCGTTGGGTGACGAGCAGGCAGAAGTCGAGGGCCGGTCCGGTCACCCGCTGGGCAACCTCGTCGGGACCCCAGGTCCAGCGATCACCCGACGGAGCGGCGAGCTCGACGCGGAACTCGACGGTGGGCGGTGGGAGACCGTTGACGTGAAAGGCGTAATCGCGGGCGCGCACGCCGATGTGCGCGACGTGGCGCAGGCGGTCGGTCGGCCGGCGTGTGGCGCCGAGTGTGTCGGCGACGTCCTGACCATGCGCCCAGGTCTCCATCAGCCGGGCGGTCGCCATCGAGGCGACGCTCATCGGCGGCCCGAACCACGGGAGCTTCGTCCCCGTCGGCACGGCGATCAGGGCGGCGGCGAGTCGCTGGCGGCGGTCTTGCCACCACGCCAGCAGATCGGCGGGCGGGCGGGCAGCCGCGTCGGCGGCAGCGGCGTCGACGGATGCCGCCGCCCCATCGAGCGTCCCCGCCACGGCGGCGGTGAACGCCGGCGCATCGGTGGCGGCGAGATGGGCGACCTCATCGGTCCAGCCGAGATGGGCGATCTGATCGGCGATCGTCCAACCAACTGCCGGGGTCGCGGCGCGCCATTGGTCATCGTCGAGCCCGGCGACCAACTCCTCGAGCACCTCGCTCTCGGCGGCCAGGTCGGCGAGCAGGGCAGCCACGTCGGCCATCCGGCCAAGCGTGCCAGTCAGCAGCGAAACAATCAAGCGCGCACGCTTGTTTCACGATCAGCGCCTCGGCCGACTGGGGAGCGCGTGACACAGAGCACGGGTGGCGTCTGTCACGTTATGAAACGTTGGCGTAGCGCAGTGCAACGCTTACGTTTCGTTGTCGAACGTACACCTCCCGCCCGGCCCACACGGCCTGCGTGGCCGGGGAACGCAATGAAGAGGTCCCGATGTCTGAAACTCCGCTCTACGCCCAACCAGAAGTTCACGAGCGTCGTTGGTTCCTGCTGGGGGTGCTGTGCCTCTCGCTGATCATGGTCGTGATGGCGGTGTCGTCCTTGAACGTGGCGATGCCGACGCTGCAGACCGAGCTCGACACGAGCGCCACGATGCTGCAGTGGATCGTCGACTCGTATGCGCTCGTGTTCGCTGGTTTGCTGTTGACCGCGGGGGCGCTCGGCGATCGCTTCGGTCGCAAAGGGGCGCTGCTCATCGGCCTGGCGGTGTTCGCCGCCGGCTCGCTGATCAGCGGGCTGGCCGGCTCCGCGGAGATCGTCATCGCCGGCCGGGCTGTGCAAGGCGCCGGGGCGGCGTTCGTCATGCCGGCGACCCTGTCGTTGATCGCTGCGGTGTTCCCGCCCGAGGAGCGGCAGCGGGCGATCGCCATCTGGGTCGGCTTCGCCGGCGCTGGCGGGGCTCTCGGTCCGATCGTCTCGGGCGCCCTGTTGGAGAGCTTCTGGTGGGGCTCGGCGTTCCTCGTCAACATCCCGATCGTCGCCCTCACCGCAGTCGCCATCGCCGTCTACAGCCCACGCTCGCAGGACGACGAGGCGACACCGCTCGACCCGCGCGGCGCGGTGCTCTCGCTCGTCGGCATGACGGGGCTGCTGTTCGGCATCATCGAAGGGCCCGAGCGGGGGTGGACGAGCCCGATCGTGCTCGCCACGTTCGTCATCACGGCCACCGTGGCCGTCGCCTTCGTCCGCTGGGAGCGTGTCGCTCCGCATCCGATGCTGCCGGTGTCGTACTTCGGCGACCGCCGCTTCAGCGTCGGCAGCGCCACGGTGACGGTGTCGTTCTTCGTGATGTTCGGCTTCTTCTTCCTCTTCTCGCTGTACCTCCAGTTCGCCCGCGGCTACTCACCGCTCGACGCCGGACTGGCGACACTGCCGTTCGCCGTGGCATTCGTGATCGTGTCGCCGCGGAGCGCGGCACTCGCCGAACGCATCGGCAGCGGCCGGACGATCGCCTACGGGTTCGCCACCGTGGGCATCGGCATGGTCCTGATGGCCATGATCGGCGTCGAGACCCCGTATCTCGTCCTGGTCATCGGGATGGTCCTGCTCTCCGCCGGTATGGCCATCGTTGCCGCACCGGCGACGAGCGGGATCATGAACGCCGTGCCGATGTCGAAGGCCGGCGTCGGCTCGGCCGTCAACGACACGACGCGTGAACTCGGAGGCGCGCTCGGCATCGCCGTGTTCGGCAGCATCGTCAACTCCGCCTACCGGGCGAACATCGACCTCAGTGGCCTCGGACTCTCATCGTCCGAGGCCGCCCAGGCGGAGGAGTCGATCGGTGGCGCCGCAGCGACCGCCACGACGGCAACTGGCGACGTCGGCCCGAGCCTCGTCGAGCGGTCGGCGAGCGCCTTCACCGATGCCTTCAACCTGGCGTCGATCATCTCGGCGGTCATCGTTGTCGCCTCGGCGGCCATCGTCGCCCACACGTTCACCCGCACCAAGGAAGCCAACGCGGCACGCACCTCGACCGTGACGCAGGAGCAAGCGGCCGAGTTGGAGTTGGTCACCGCCGCTGCCGCGACAGACTGATGACGTGGAACACGCTGACGAGTTGCTCCACCAGGATCCGCGCATCGAGCGGACCCGCCGGGTCGTACTCGATGCCGCGCTCGCCCTGCTCGTCGAGCGCGGCTACGGCGAGGTCACGATCGAGGCGGTGGCGGCCGAGTCAGGGGTGGCCAAGAGCACGATCTACCGCCACTGGCCGAGCCGCCTGGAGCTGATCAACGATGCCTTCTTGGAACTCAAGCCGACGTTGCCCGTGCCCCCCGAGGGCAACGTCCGCGAGCGCCTGATCGTCGTCCTCGAGCACCTCGCCCAGGACGTCGCCGCCTCGCGATGGTCAGCGTGCCTCCCGGCACTGATCGACGCCGCCGAGCACGATCCGGCCGCCCGGGAGCTCAACTTCCGGCTCGCCTCGACGGGACGCCAATCGATCGCCGGCCTGCTCGCCGAGGGTGTGCGCACCGGAGAGCTGCCCGCCGACCTCGACACCGTGCTGATCGCCGAGGCACTCGCCGGTCCGATCATCCTGCGCCGCTTGATGTCGGCGGAGCCACTCGCCCCAACCGACGTCCGACACCTCGTCAACCAGATCGTCGGGGGTTGCCCGCCGGCCAGGACGAAGCCCGCCAGTCAGCGCCGCTGAGCAACGAGCAGTGGCGTTGACGGGCAGCGCGATCGGGTCGTCCGCGTCTATCGCCGCCCGGTGAACGATCTCGAGAAAGCGACCTACGCTCCGCGGATGTCTCGTCCCATCCGTGTTGGTGTGCAGTTGCCCGAGGTCGAGCGGCGAGTGTCGTGGCCCGAGCTGATCGAGATGGCGCAGACCGCCGAAGCGGTTGGCTTGGACTCGATCTGGTGCGGCGATCATCTGCTCTACGACCTTCCCGGCGGCATCACCCGTGGTCCGTGGGAGGTGTGGACGACGCTCGCCGCCCTGGCGGCCGTGACGGAGCGGATCGAACTTGGACCACTCGTCGCCTCGATCGGGTTTCACGCCCCGACGATGTTGGCCAAGCAGGCCGCGACCGTCGACGGCATCTCCGGCGGACGGCTGATCCTCGGGCTGGGTGCCGGGTGGAACGAGCGCGAGTACCGGGCCTTCGGATTCCCGTTCGACCGACGTGTGGATCGCTTCGCCGAGGCACTGACGATCATCAGTTCGCTGCTGCGCGATGGCCGCATCGACTTCGACGGCGAGTTCCATCGTCTGGAGGACTGCGTGCTCGATCCGCCGGCGACCCGGCCCGGTGGCCCGCCGCTGATGATCGGCTCGACCGGTCCCCGCATGCTGTCGCTCGCCCTGCCTGTCGTCGACAGCTGGAACGTGTGGTACCGCCACTACGGCAACACGGTCGCCGGGTTCACCGAGGTTCGCGCCAAGGTCGACGAGCTGGCCGAGTCGGTCGGTCGGGACCCGGCGAGCGTTGACGCCTCGGCGGCGGTGCTCGTCGGCTTTCCGGGTGGTACCGGGCGGATGATGGGCGACACCGTCGACAACCCGGCGCCCGTTTCCGGCTCGCCCACGGAGCTCGCCGGCCACCTCGCCGCGCTTGCCGACGCCGGTGCGGCGCACGTGCAACTCGTGCTCGATCCGATCACGTCGCACTCGATCGAGCTGGTGGGCGAAGCGCTCGGCGCGCTCGGCGACTAATCGTCCGTCCGGATCTTCACGGTCGGCGACACTGTCGCCGTGGAGACTGGCGAGGAGCTGGCGACCGGCTACGGACGCGACACGCCATCGGGCGACAACCTGTGCAACGACTTCGCGGCCGGGATGGCCGAGGGGTTCCTGGCCCTTGCCGAGGGGCGCGGCGACCGCGTCGCCGGCGACGACCCGGACGTGGCGATGGCTGACGGCGGATCGGCGTCACTGCTCGGCAACTTCGTCTGCCTGCGGCGGCCGATCGACGCCACGGCATGGCCGGCACTGACCGAGCGGATCCACGCCTACTTCGGCGGACATCCCGGTGGGCAGTTCATCGTGTTCTCGGCGTGGCCGACACCAGACCTGCGCCAACAGGGTTTCGGACGCGTGGGTCATCCGCCGCTGATGTTTCGACCACCCGCACCGCTCACCGACAGGCCGGTCACCGGGCTCGAGTTTCGCCGGGTGAGCGATGCCGACACCGCCCGGGACTGGGAGTCGACACTCGTCCGTGGCTACCCGCTGGCGGACCTCGACCCGCACAACGCCGGTCTCCTGCCGGCGCGGGCGCTCGACGTCCCACGCTGGCAGCACTGGGTCGGCTATCTCCACGGGGCGCCCGTCGCCACGGCGTCGGCATTCGTCGATGACCATCACGTCGACGTGGAGTTCATCTCGGCGCTGCCCGAGGTCCGCGGCCGGGGCATCGGCCGGGCGGCGACGGCAACCGCCACCCGCGCCGCCACCGACCGACCGGCGATGCTGATCTCCAGTGACGACGGTCGGACCGTGTACGAGCGGCTCGGCTACCTGCCGCTGCTGCGCTTCACGTTGTGGGCCGGACACCGCCGCTGATGGATTCAGCGCTGCGGTTCGACCCCGCGGACAACGCCCGACGCGCCCGGGAGGCATTCGACGACGCCGGTTACACACTGGCTGCCGTCACCGACCGGCTCGGGTCGAACGTGTTCGCCCACCTGTCCGCCGGCGAGATCGCTCCGCTGGTCCGCGCCACCCGGGCGGGCGACCGGTTCGACGTTCTCGTGCGCCTGTTCCTCGTCGGCGCGCCGGTCACCGCCGACGACGCGGGCGCGGCGCTCGCTCCGCTTGCGCTCGAGGCGTGGGCGCACTCGGGCGTCGTGGCGATCGACGGCGACGAAGTACGTGGCGAAGTGGTGGTCCGGCCGCTCGGAGACCCCGACGATCGCCTCGTCGTTCACGATCGACCTGGTCCGTCGGGCACCGTCGCGGCCGACCACGTGCTCGGTGTGAGCGCCTCGACTGCCGCGCTGGCGGGAGCCACGATCCGTCGCCCGGTCGGCGCGACCTTCGACCTCGGGACGGGGTGTGGCGTCCAGGCCATCTACGCGGCGGCCCATAGCGGTTGCGTTGTCGCGTCCGACGTCAACCCGCGAGCGATTGCCCTGGCGAAGATGACGATGCAGCTCAACGGTCTGGCCCACGTCGCGGTGCGCTCCGGAGACCGCTTCGATCCAGTCGCCGGCGAGCGGTTCGATCTGATCGTCGCCAACCCGCCGTTCGTCATCTCCCCGTCGCGTCGCTACCTGTTCCGTGACGGTGGCCTACCGGTCGACGAGCTGTGCCGATCGATCGTGCGAACTGCGCCGGATCATCTCGTTGGCGGAGGGCATTGCCAGTTGCTGGCGTCGTGGGCCCACGTGGCGGGCGAGGACTGGCACGACCGGCTGGAGTCGTGGTTCGCCGGGACCGATTGCGATGCCTACGTGCTCGAGCGTGAAGCCCTCGATCCGGCCGCCCATGCGGCGAGCTGGCTGCGCCAGACCGAGGCGCCGGAGAGCTGGGGCGACGACTTCGACGAGTGGCTGACGTATTGCGAGTCGCACCGCATCGAGTCCGTCGGCTTCGGATTGATCACGATGCGCAAACGTGGCGACGACAGCCCGACGTGGTTCCGCGCCGAAGAAGCTCCACAGGACCTCGTGATGCCGTGTGGCGACCACCTCGGCGCCGTGTTCGAGCTCGCCGACTTCCTGCGGGTCGTCGACGACGACGCACTGCTCGCCGCCACGTTGGCGGTCGCCCCCGACGTCGTGCTCGACGAGCGGGCCCGGCCGGGCGAAGGCGGATGGCTGGTCACCGAACGCCGGCTGCGCCAGACGGCCGCGCTGTGCCACCAGGGCGACGTCGATCCAGGTGTCGCGGCGATCGTCGCGGCGTGCGACGGCCAACGAACGCTGGGCGACGTGCTCGCCGAGGTCACCGCCGCAGCAGGGGTGTCGGCGGCCGACATGGGTGCCGCCGCGATCCCGATCATCCGCCGCCTGATCGAGCAGGCCTTCCTGCTGCCCGCAGTCCCCGACTAAGCGTTCTGGGCGCCAGTTGTTACGGCGAACGGAACGATTGGCACCCAGAAGGTGATCGGGCGAGCGGTCAGAGCTTCTTGTTGGTCTTGAGGTCCCAGCCGGCCTTGATCGGCGTGCCGGCCTTGCCCGACGATGACTGTGGCGTGTAACTCCACTCGACCTTGGAGTAGCTCAGCGAGAACTGCTCGACGGGGGGTTCGGCGTCGGTGTCGCTCTGGATCAGGCTCGTCACGACCACGTCGCGCAGCTTGTACTTGAGATAGTCGATGCCCTTGCCGGAGCCGCGGTTCCCGGTGAGCAGGCCCTCCTTGATGTGCGACCCCGACGCGCAGGCAGTGAACAGGGCCGGCGACGCCGTGCTGATCCGGCTGACGAAGTGGAAGTCCTCGAACGACGCCTTGCCGGCACCGCCGCCTCCACCGCTGCCGCCGGACGACGATGCGGGATGGGTCACGCCCCACGACCACGACTCGACATCGATCTCGTCCTTGTGCGACGCGTGTGTCGACTCGCCGGCGATCCCGTCGAGTTTCAGGAACCAGCGCTCGGTGGCCACACGAACAGGGTGCACGACACACGCCGATCGGACAAGTGAAATCTCGAACCGATGGGTGTGTAGGGGACCGTTCGGTCCCGTAGACACCCATCGGTCGTAATTCCGGGTGGCCTCCAACGGGCGACGGGTACGGTGCCCGAGCGATGGCGCGACCGTTGGTGCTCGCCGGACCGATCCTGCGACGCGTCGAGCGCAATCGTGTCGTGGTGTGGATCGCTCTCGGCTTTCCCGCCACCGTGCGGATGAAGGTGTGGCCAGGGCTCCACGCGGCCCACGCCACCAAGCTCGGCGAGATCGACGGCGACGACCCGCACCCGGTCCGCGAGACGACCGTCGAGACACTGCGCTTCGGGTCCGGCTTCAACGTCGCCCTCATCGACCTCAAGCTCGGCGACCTGGGCACCGCCGAGCCCGAGCCGATCAATCCCCCGTCGTTCATCCAGCCGGTGCTCGACCCGGCAGCCATCTACTCCTACAACCTGCACTTCACCCCCCTCATCGGTGATCCGTCCGACCTGCGCACCCAGAACCTCCTCAAGGCGCGCCAGCCGGATCCCGCCGAGAGCCCGATGCGTCCGGTCGGCGTGGCCCTCGGGTACGCCGACAACCAGCTGCCGAGTTTCGCCACGTGCCCGACCGACGTCGCCGATCTGCACCTCCTCCAAGCCAGTTGTCGCAACTGGGCACCCGACGCCCCGAACGCCGGGCGCCACACGGAGTTGGGCGCCGACGACCTGATGACGGCATTCGACCCGTTGATCGAGGACAACCTCGGCAAACCGCTGAGCCGGCCGCATCAGCTGTTCCTCACCGGCGACCAGATCTACGCCGACGAAGTCGCCGGTGCCGTGCTGCCCTCGTTGACCAATCTCGCCCACGAACTGCTCGCCACCCACGAGATGATCCGCCTCGAAGGCAGCGCCGAGTTTCCCTTGACCACCGACAACTTCCCCGCCGACTCGCGCCAGAAACTGTGCGGCGAGTCGGCGAAGTTCACCAGCGTGGCGATGGCCAGCCAGCTGATCGGCCTCGGCGAGTTCTACGCCGCCTACCTCATGGCGTGGAGCGAGGCGTGCTGGGACACGCTCGCCGACGAACTGCCGCCCGTGGACGACAGTGCCGTGCGCAACAAGCTGACGGACTGGGACGAGTGCATCCGCCAACTCACCGTGGCGGTGCGCGACGCGACGACCGACGCAGCCAAGCGCAAGGCGCAGAAGGCCCTCGACACGGCCACCGAGGGTCGCACCAAGGCGCAGGCCAACTTCCGCAAGCAGCGGCAACGCCTCGAGGGCTACCGGCTCAACGTCCCCATCGTCCGGCGGATCCTCGCCAACGTGCCGACGTACATGATGTTCGACGACCACGAGATCACTGACGACTGGAACCTCACCCAGGAGTGGCGCAACCGAGTGCTCGGGACGAACCTCGGATCGACGATCCTGCGTAACGGCCTCGTCGCCTACGCCGTCTGCCAGGGCTGGGGCAACGATCCGGCGACCTGGGCGAAGGGCGACAACAAGAAGCTGCTCGACAACGCCGTCAAGCTGTTCGCCTTCGAGACGATCGATCCCACGGCGCGGGACGAGATCGGCGGTGTCATCGGCAACGCCGACGGCACCGTCAAGGTGACCTGGCACTACTCGATCGACTTCGAAGCGCATCGAGTCGTCGTCCTCGATACCCGTAACCAACGCCAACTCTCGCTACGCCACCGTCCCCCCGGACTGCTCACGGCCGACGCCCTGCAGAAGCAGTTCGCCGCCGGGCCGTTGCCCCCACATCTCGAACTGCTCGTGGTCGTCTCCCCCGCCCCGGTGCTCGGTCCGGCGGTCAGTGACCACGTCATCCAGCCGCTCGGTGCGCGCGCCATCGACTTCGTCAACGCCCTCTCGTTCGACCGCGACGCGGCACCCTGCGACGGGAAGCCGATCGACCCGTTCGGTGGCCAAGTGCGCGTCGACCTCGAACCGTGGTTTGCCGACGACGATGCCGTCGAGGGTCTCCTCGCGCGTTTCGCGTCGTACGGCTCGGCACCGATCGTCGTGCTCTCCGGCGACGTGCACTACGGGCTCACCGCCGTACTCGACTACTGGAAGCGCAAACCGTCGAACGGCGCCTTCGACCAGACCAGAGTGGTCCAGTTCACGTCCAGCGCGGCGCGCAACGTGTGGCCGCCCGAGCTGATCCACCTGCTTCGATTCACCCGCCAATTCATCCCCGGCCAGCAGAGCCTGTTGCAGCTGAAGGCCCCCGTCGAACGACTGGCCTGGACCGACGACGACCCCACCCCCGTCGCCGGGGCGGACAACGCCATCCGCCCGCTGCGCACGCGCTTGCGGCGCAACCCAGTCCTCGTGCCGCCCGACGGCTGGCCCGACGGGGCGACTGAACAGCGCCCGCCGGACTGGGCATGGCGCCTCGAGCTGGTCCCCGACGTCCGCGGTGACGATCCAGCCACCGCCGGGTCGCGCCCCGAGCAAGTGCGTCAACTGCCCCCGTCGTCGTTCGACCCGGCGACGCCGCTGGAGGAGTACGCCGAGGCGGTGTCCCGCCACGCCATCTCCGCGGCCCGCAACGTCCAATTGCGCACCATCGTCGCCGAGTTCAACGTCGGTGCCGTGCGCTTCCGTCGCAGCCCGATCGACGGCACGCTCACCGCCCTCGGCGAGCTGTACTCGCGCAACTACAAGCACACGCCGGCTCCGACGGGGGCCGCCGTGAACACGCTCCACGAGGTTCCGCTCGTGCCGACAGCGCAGCCGCGCCCGCAGTTGGGGGCCTGACGTGGCCGAGACGAAGCCGACGGTTGGTGTCCTGCAAACGTTCGTCGGCATCGTTGCCGACGCCACGGAATGGCTGGCCGGGCTACTCGGCGACGACGGCGCCAGGCGGGCCGTGCTCAGCGACCTCGGGCTCGCCCCGGTTGACGGCGTCGAGGTCGACGAGAAGGAACTGCTGACCAGGGTGTCGGGCGACCTCACCGCCGTGCGCACCTACGCCGAGGCGAATGTCGACCAGGCCGACGCCGCGGCCCTCGTCTCGGCGATCGAGGCGATCGCCAACATCGTCGACGTGATGGCCGGGCAGATCGAGATCGTCACGAGCTCGATGCCCGAGGGTCGGGGAGCGGTGGAGTTCGTGACGACGCTGATGCAGCTGTTCGCCATCGACCTGATGCGCGACACGAGCCCGGCGACGTATGCCTTCGCCCGGGCGACGACGATCCTCAGCGACGAAGCCCTCGGCGTCGACTGGGATCGCGTCGGCGAGTTCCTCGGCGACTTCTTCGCCGCCTTCCGGTTGGAGACCGATGACGACGCTCGTCTGGCGTCGCCATGGTTCGCCTTGATCGCGTTGCTGTTCCGCGGCTTCGTCGACCGCCTGGCCCGTGACATCGTCGGCACCGAGCCTGAACCGGAGGAGCCGGCCCCCAGCGAGGATGACGAGGGCGCGACCTTCCACGTCGTCTACGGCTGGGATCCCGATCCCACCCACCCGCCCGACCTTCTTCCGGCCGAGCGGATCGCCGAACGCACGATGACGATGATGTTCGGTCAACGGCTCGGCGATCAGGTGACCGTGTCGATGGCCGTCGTGCCGGCCGAGCACGGCGGCCCTGGCCTGCTGATCGGCACCGGCGGCAAGGCGGTGTTCGGCAGCATCGACGAATCCGCCGAAGGGCCGAACCCCGGAGTCCGCCTGACGGTCGGCGCCGGCACGGCGGCGTCCGCCTATCTCCCGCTCCCGGGCTCAGCCAAGCCGGCCCAGCTGTTCGGGCCCAACGCCCTGACGCTTGCCGCCGAGGTCGCTGGGCAACGGACCAAGCGGGTCATCGGCTCGCCGGACGAGAGCCGCATCGAAGTTGGCCAGGTGCTCACCGACTTCGCCGTGCTCGGCGACCGCTTCACGCTGCGCGTCGGGGTCACCGACGCCGCCATTGTCATCGACCTCAGCAAGTCGGACAGCTTCCTGCGCGACGTGATCGGCTCGCAGCCGATCCGCATCCCGTTCGACCTCGTGATCGGCGTCGACTCGGTCAACGGGTTCTTCATCGAAGGCGGCACCGGGTTGGCGGCGACGCTGCCCGTCAACCGCAGCATCGCCGGGCTGCGCATCGACCACGTCGCGCTGACCGCCAAGTTCCCCGACCAAGCCGCCTTCCGGCTGGAGGTCACCGCCGCCCTCGGACTCAGCATCGGCATGTTCCAGGCCAGCGTCGACCAGATCGGCTACGCCCTCGACCTCGACTTCAAGGGCGGCAATCTCGGCGTCGCCAACGTCGACTCCCGGTTCCAGCCACCGCGTGGCGTTGGCCTCACGCTCGGTTTCGAGAAGGCCCGTGGCGGCGGTTACCTGTTCCTCGACCCGGACAAGGGTGAGTACGCCGGGGTCCTGCAGATCGACTTCGGCAGGTCGAGCCTGACGGCGATCGGCATTCTCACGACGAAGGACGTCCCTGGCACCGACAACTGGGCGCTGCTGATGATCCTGTTCGCCAAGACCGCCGCGCCGACTCCGGGACTCGGGTTCGTGCTGACCGGCTTCGGAGGCGTGATCGGCGTCAACCACGCGGTCGACGAGGAAGCGTTCCGCAACGGGCTGCGCACGAAGGCGCTCGACGACGTGCTGTTCCCCAAGGACCCCGTCGCCAACGCCAGCCGCATCCTCGCCACCCTGCGCAGCGTCTTCCCGGCCACCGGCGACAAGGCGATCGTCGGCATCGCCGCCGAGTTCAGCTACCTGGCATCCAAGCGCGTCGTCATCCGCATCGGGGTGATCGTCCAGTTCGGCGAGTCCGGGCCCGAGCGCATCGTCATCCTCGGCCAGCTCAAGGTCAGCGCGCCCGGCGAGAAGAACGGCCTGTTGACGCTCAACGCCGATCTGTTCGGCGACATCCAATGGGGCGAGAAGCAGGTCAGGATCGCCATCGACACCCGGCTCTACGACTCGAAGATCGGTGCCAAGGGCGCCGAGTTCGTGATCACCGGCAGTCTGTCGATTCGCGTCACGCTCGGCTGCGACTCGATGTTCCTGCTGACGGCCGGCGGGTTCCGGCCGGACTTCGAGGTGCCTGCCGAGCTGCACCTCCCCGCCAAACTCGATCGGTTCGGCTTCAAGCTCGATCAGGGAATCGCCCGCATCACGCTCGCCGGGTACTTCGCGATCACACCGTGCACCGTGCAGCTCGGTGTGGAGGTGGAGCTCGTCGCCAAGAAGTTCGGCTTCAGCGTCGAGGTCCGCGCCGCCATCCATGCCCTGCTCGACGAGGTCGAAGGCCGCTTCACCGTCGACCTCGAACTGAGCGCCGCGCTCAAGCGGGGCAGCACGACGCTGATGAAGATCGAGCTCAAGCTCACGATTTCCGGCCCGGGTCCGTGGCGGGCGGCGGGATCGGCGAAGTTCAAGTTGTTCTTCTTCAGCAAGACGATCTGCTTCGACTGCGACTGGGGCGTCGAGCTCTCCACCGTCGTCCAGGCGGTCGATGCCCTCGCCGGGCTCGCCGTCGAACTCGGCCAGCCGGCGAACTGGGGCGCCCTCCCGGCCGGAACCGCCCTCGTCTCGCTCGCCGCCGGCACGTCGCCCGGCGTGTCGCTGATCCACCCGATGGCCGAGCTGACCGTGCAGCAGCGATTGCTGCCGCTCGGGATGCGTGTGAATCGGATCGGTGGCAATCCCGTCGCCGGGCCGGACACCCTCGACATCGGTGCCGTCGTCGTCGGCGGCCGGCGGACCACCGACCTACGCCCGATCACCAACGAGTTCGCCCGCGCCCAGTTCGTCGACATGACCGACGACGAAGCGTTGGCGCTGCCGTCGTTCGAGGCGCTGAAGAGTGGCGTCGTCGTCGCCCCCGCCGGCGTCACGGGAGGAACGGTGCGTGAGCAAGCCGTCGTGTACGAGACGTTCTACCCGTTCGCCGAGGATGCGCCGCCCGCGCCACCGCCGCCGAACGTGTGCACGTTCGACTTCGTGGTACTCGCCGCCGAACGAGGAGCCGTCGCCCGCACGGCGACGCCGATGACCGGGACGGCGCTGTTCGCCGCGGAGTTGCCCGACGTGGCCGTCTCGGTGATGCCGCGCCGCTTCGCCCTGGCCGACATCGGCACGATGGCCGCCGAGGCCGATGGCGGCGCCCCGCTGCACGTCGCCCTGGAACGCCTGACCGACGCAGGCGGCACTGCACGGCGGTTCGCCCTCGTCGAGTCCCACGAGGTGCTGTCGTGACGGGCGCCGCGTACCAGTTCTTCCCGTGGGTGGCGCGCGGCGTCGGCGCCGGGCTCGGCGAACCGGACACCGGCGACACGTTGCCCGACCGGCTGCGCGTCGACGTCGGCGTCGAGGTCAACGGGGCCGTCGTTGCCACCACCAAGGTCCAGGTGCATGGCCCGGGCGACGTCCTGGGAATTGATCCGCGCCAGATCGTGCGCACCGAGCCGACCGCCGGCACGACGGACTTCGAGCCGAACTACTTCGCCCACCTCGAGCTCGGCGAGGCGGCGCTGCCGTGGCTGTTCACGCCCGCCGCCCCCGACCTCGCCGCCGACCAGCTGCGACCCTGGTGCGTGCTCGTCGTCGTCGCCGTGCAGGACGGCGTCACGGTCGGCCCCGGCAAGGTGCTGCCGGTGCTGGAGATCAGCCGGCCGGCGATCCCAGGGCGCGAGCTGCCCGACTTGGCCGAGTCGTGGGCGTGGGTCCACGCCCAGGCCGTCGCCGCCGAAGGAACGACACCGCAGCAGGCCCTGGCTGGCGACGAACGGCTGTCGCTCGCCCGCTTGTTGTGCCCCCGCCGCCTCGACCCGTTGACGTCGTACCACGCCTGTCTTGTTCCGGCATTCGACACCGGAGTCGCCGCCGGGCTCGGCGAACCGGTCAGTACCGAGACCAGCATCGCGCCGGCGTGGCACTCGGGCGATGACGCACCGGCCGAGCTTCGCCTCCCGGTGTACCACCACTGGCAGTTCGCTACCGGCCCGGTCGGTGACTTCGAGTCGCTCGTCCAGCGGTTGCAGCCGCGACCGGTACCCGCCACCGTCGGTCGGCGGGCGATGTACCTCGGCGCCGCCGGTTCGGGGCTGCCCGAACTGCGTCCCGACGCGCCCGGCGCGGTCGTCGGCCTGGAAGGTGCTCTGCGCCCGGTCGAGCAGGAGCGCCAGCCGATCCCCGACCCGGTCGGCGAGGCCGTCGCCGCGGCGCTCCAACGCGCCGTCGATTCCGGAGCCGACCGACGGGCCGGCGATGCGCGGCGCGTCACGCCGCTCGGCGCCCCGCTGTACGGGCGTTGGCCGGCCCAGCGCCACACCATCGAAGGCGACACCGAATCGCCCCGGTGGCTGCGCAGCTTGAACGTCGACCCGCGTGATCGCGCCGCCGCAGCCGCCGGCGTGCGCGCCGTCCAAGCGAACCAGGAAGCGCTGGTGCACAGCGCCTGGGAGCAACTCGGCGAGGTGGAGAGCGCCAACCGGCGACTCCGTGAACTGCAGCTCGCCCGGGCGACGGCGACATCGATCCATCGCCGCCATCTGGCGGCGATGGCCCCGCCCGACCTCGTCCAGCTGCTCGGGCCGGCGGCGAGCCGCGTGCGGCTGGCATCGGCAACGCTGCACGGCGAGACGCACGACAGCGTGCTTCCCGACGCCTCGCTCGGCGCAGCCTTCCGCAAGGTCACCCGACCGACCGGACGGCTCGCCCGCTCGGCGACCGTCGCGCCCACCGGGCGCGTCGAGGCAATCACGTCATTGAGCAGCGGCGCGCTGCGTCCGATGGCGGAGCGCAGCGCACCCGACGGGGCGGTCCTCGCCGCCGGCATGAACCAGCTCGTCGGCTCCGTCGGCGGAGCCGTGGTCCCCGCATCGGGTGGGCTCGTCGTCGCGGCCGAGTTCCTACCCCGGCTCAACGATCTTGCCGCGGTGTCGACTCGTCCGCCGCGGCTGCCGACCGTGATCGCCCAGCCATCGGGTGGCGGTGTGACGTTCCGGCGCCGCTTCGACGACATCGGCGTTCTCGACGGCACCGTGCTCGACGGCACAGTGCTCGACGGCTCGGTGCTCGACGAGCCGGGCGACGCCGCCGATGCGGTGGTGCCGCAGCGCTTCCAACTGGCCCTCCAAGCAGGTCTCCCGCACCTCACCTTCCAGGTGGCCGCCGAACCACTACCACCGCCACTTGTTCTGGATGATGTCGCCGCCGGCGCGCTCGCTGCGACGCAGCCGGCCGCCCTGGCGACGCGGCGCGCCACGGCTCGCGTTGCCGTGCCGGTCGGGATCGCCCGGCCACCTGATCCGCTGGCCCCGATACGCGGCGCCCCGACGTTCCCGGTGCCGTTGGTCGAGCTGCTCGGCGCCGTCGATCGGGAGTACGTGTTGCCCGGCTTGCAGGACGTCGACGCCAACACGGTGGGACTCGTCGAGGTCAACCGGCGCTTCGTCGAGGCCGCACTCGTCGGCGCCAATCACGAGTTGGCGGGTGAGCTGGCATGGCGGCTGTACCCCGTGGAACGGCGGGCGACGTTCTTCCGCCGGTTCTGGGCACGACCTCCCGGCACGCTCGACATCCCACCGATCAATGAGTGGGACGCGGGCTCCGACCTCGGCGAGAGCGCCTTCGGCAGCCCGGAGGGTGAGCTCATCCTGGTCGTTCGCGGCGACCTTGTTCGGCGCTATCCGGGCACCGTGATCTACGCCGCCCAGGCGACATTCTCGGGGGGTCGGCGGACCCTCGTCGAACCAGCGGTCGAGGTCCATCCAACGCTCTCAGCGTCGCTCGCCCCCGACGTCATGCTGCGCGGCTTCCCGCTCACCGAAGACCAGGTGCGTGGCGGTGAACCTGATCCACTCAGCAACCCGACCGCCGGCTGGTTCTTCGTCATCGCGTCCCAGCCGACCGAGCCGCGCTTCGGTCTCGACGTGGCCGACGCCACGAAACCGCTGACCGACCGCAAGAGTCTCAACTGGGCGCACCTCGCACCGGGCGGCGATGTCTCCACCGTCAGCCACGCCACGATCGGCGCTCTCGCCGAGCCCGCCCTCGGCCCGCTGACGTGGGGCCGCGATGCCGCCCAGCAAGCGGCCATCACGCTGCAGGATCCGGTGCGCATCGTCGTCCACGCTCGTCACCTCCTCGGTCCGCGTCGTGCCTGACATCTCGACCCTGCGCTCGCTGCGCGAGACGCGGCGTCGGCTCGCCGCCGACCTCGACACCGTCGGCGTCGACGTGCGCGCCGCCCTCGATTCGGCGTCGGCCGCCGCCAGGCGTGCCGACACCGCCGCCGCCGACTCCGCGGTGGCGCGGCGTGAGGAGCTGCTCAGGCGTCGAGCGCGAACTCACCGGCGAGTTGGAGCGAACCGACAACGCGATCGACACCGAGCGTGACACGTTCGACGCGGCGACGTTCCCCGAGCTCGACGACCGGGTCACCCGGCTCGCTGCCGACGTGCCGGTTGCCCTGCTGCCCGTGCGCATCGAGTCGCGCTTCCTCCCCGCCACGGCGTCGCCCACCCATTTGTGGGTGCGCATCTACCCGGACGACCTTCATGTCGATCTCCACGAACCGGCGCTCACCGAGAGCGAGGTCGGCGCCGCCGAGCACTACTGGGCCGCCCGCGCCGGCGCCAATGGCGACGAGACGGTGATCGACGCGGCGTGGACCCAACTCGCCGAGCGCTTCGAGCCGGCGCGGGCGGAATGGATCGTCCGCGTCACCCAACCGGGTGCCGACGGCGTGCCGCGTCTCGACGGCATTGCCCGCAAGGACGGCCCGTGGACGAGGGCGGCGGTCGCCCGGGCGCTCCCGGACCGATTCGTCGCTCTCGGTTATGCCGGCGGGCAGCGCGTGTTCGCCGAGTGGGGTGAAGCGGTGGCCGATCGGCTTCCCGTCGGGCCACATCCTGACGTCGAAGCGGACGACGCCGCCGAGTCACTCGCCGCCCCCGCCGCCGAGCAGACCGACGGACTGCTCGACGAGGGGATGCGTTGGCTCGCCGACCTCACCGAGGCCAGGCGCCTCGGCATGGCCATCGCCGTACCGTTACAACCGGAATTCGCCGGTGGCCTCGACCGCCTCGTGGTGCTCGGTGTGCGCTGGTCCGACGACCCCGCTGACGGCGCCGAATTGCTCGGCGAGCTGCTCGATACGCAGCGCTACACGGACGGGCTCGCTGTGCTGCGCGGCGGTGCGCCGACGAACAACATGCCGGCAGAGCGGGCCCACTTCACGACCGCCCGCGCCACCCGCGACCCGCGCCTCGGGCGGACCCGACCTGCCGAAGAGCGATCCGTCGGCGATGCCGTCGCCGCCGCCTTGGGCGTCGACCCGGGAACGCTGGTCGACGTCGAGGGCGCCGACCGGGTCGACCACCTCGGCGACATGCATACCGCCCTCTGGCCGGCGACCCTCGGCTACTACGGCGAGCAACTGCTCGCCCCGATCCTCACCGACGCCGTGATCGACGAGCTGCGCGCCCACTTCGTGGAGCACGTGCGCGGTCGCGGCCCACTGCCGGCGATACGCGTCGGCAACCAGCCCTACGGGCTGCTGCCCGTCATCGCCCCCGGACGCACCGCCGCCGATGACACCGACTTCGGTGCGCTGCTCGCCCGCTTCCTCCAACGGGTGCGCGGCTTCTGGGACGCAGCCGTCGAGCGGGTGCCACGGCTCGGCCGCTCCGGCAACCCGGCCGGCGACCTCGTCGAGATCCTCGGGATGACGCCGACCACCCAGGCGTTGTCCGGCCGGCCGGTCCTCGGGTTCCAGCTGATGCAGAACCTGATCGCCAGCAGCCTGCCGAGCCCCGTACCGGACGGCAGCATGGCGGCGCAGCGGGCGGTGGGCGACATGCTCTTCGACGCCATCGGAGTGGGCGATCGAACGGCGCCGTTGCTGCAGATCGCCGCGATGGAACTCAACTATCCGATCCGCCGCCCGTTCGTCCAGGCCGGCGAGCTGTCCGAGACCGACCCACCGAATCCGGACTTCGTGCGGGCGATCCTCGACAACGTCGGGCATCCCGACACGGCCACCCGTCTGCGGACGGCCGCCCCGGCGCAGGCGGTACTCGAGGCGTTTCTCCGTCATGCCGCCCTCGTGACGATGGGTAACGTGGCTACCCGCCTCAACCTCATCGCCCGCGGCCTCAACGCCCGCGTTCTCGAGCGGGAGTTCGTCGACGTCGACACGGATGAAGGGGGCACCTCCACGCCGCTGCGCCTCATCGATCGCCCCGTAGCAGGGATGGGCGGTGGGCTCACCGTCGCCGAGATCATCGCCACCAGGCCACCTCAGCTCGGGGAGCACGTCGGCTCGTGGGACGACTTCCACGCCGGGCTGAACGGACTCGCCGACACACCGGCGGCCGAGCTGCACCGCCTGTTCGTCGACACCCTCGACGTGCTCAGCCATCGCTATGACGCCTGGTGCACCTCGCTGGCGACCCGCCGCCTCGCTGCGCAGCGCGCCGCCGTCCCAACGGGCGTCCACGTTGGAGCGTTCGGGTTCGTGGAAAACGTGCGTCCGAACATCACCGTCATCGGCGGGATCGCCGGCAACATCGTCATCGACCGCACACGGGCGAGTGCCGGCTACGTCCATGCCCCATCGCTGGCCCACGCCAGCACGGCGGCCGTGTTGCGCAGCGGTTTCCTCGCTCACGGCGGCAGCGCCGACGACGTGCTCGCCGTCGACCTGTCATCGGCCAGAGTCCGCCGGGCCCTCGACATCATCGACGGCGTCCGCCACGGCGAACAGCTCGCCGCCGTGCTCGGGTACCGCATCGAGCGAGCGCTTCGCGAGCGACTACTCGGCCAGTACATCCTCGGACTGCGGGCCGCCGCACCGCTGACGGTCGATGTCGATGGGACATCAGACGAGAGCACCGCCGCCATCGCCGGATCGGTCGCCGACGGAGAACGACTCGTCGACCTGCTCGCCGAGGGCCGGCTGTTCGGCGCCGACGGCCAGCCGTTCCCCGGCGACGACGTGAACCGCGCTGCCGTCGAGTCGGTGATCGCCGATGCGGCCGACGCCGTCGACGCTCTCGCTGACGTGCTCCTCGCCGAGTCCGTGCACCAGTTGGTGCGCGGCGACACCGCCGGCGCGTCCGCCGCGTTGGCGGCGATCGACGAGGGGGCGACGCCTCCCCAGCCCGATGTGACGCGCACCCACCACGGGGGCATCGGGCTCACCCATCGCATCGCCGTCGTCCTCGACGCCGCCGCCGGACCGGCCCCCGGCTGGGAAGCAACCGCGTCGCGACCGCGGGCGCTCGCCGAACCGGCCCTCGATCGGTGGGCTGGCCAGCTGCTCGGACCGCCGGAGCGAATCCGTATCGACGCCTTCGCCAACGACGCCGCCGGTGACGAGGTCAACTGGAACTTCACGGTCGCCGACGTCGGCATCGCCGCCGCCGACGTCGTCGGTGGAATCGGGCGGGGGACGCACGGAGCGCTGAGCGAGCTCGAAGGGCGACTGCTGCGCCATGCCAACGCGATCCGACCGGCAGCCGTCGCGCCGTCGTCCGTGACCCAGCTGCGCCCGACGAGCATCGCGGACAGCGACGAGTTGGGGCTGGACGGGTTGCTCCTCGTCGCCGAGCAGATCGGCCGCGTTCTGGCGTCGGCGCGCCCGATGAGCGCCGCCGACCTCGCCCGTCCAGACGACGGGCCGGTGACGGGCGGGCTGGACACGGCGTCGCTGCGCCAGCGGGCCGAGGCCACGACGGCTGCCCTGCGCGCCGCCGCCGACGGACTCGGCGCCACCGATCGGAACGAGCTCGCCGGCGCCCTCGACGTGCTCGTCGACTTCGCTCTCCCCGATTGCCTCGTTGGCGATGGCGACTCCGACGAGGTCGTACGCCGACGGGCTGGCGACGCACTCGCCGCGGCGCAAGCTCGGCTCGACGCCCTCGACGCGATCGTCGATCCGCCGCAGGAGGCGACCGACGAGGAAGTTGCCGCCGTGCTCCGGCAGCGGATCGAGGCGGCGTTCGGTGGCACGTTACGTGCGACGGTCCCGTTCGCCGTCCCCAACGGCACCGAGCTGACGGCCAGCCGCGCCCAGTCACTGGCCCTGCAGAATGGCGATCCGACGCAGGCTGCGGGCTGGCTGGCCCGCTGCGGGCTCGTCCGCGACGGGGCCGAGCGACTCGCCCGCCTACTCCTGCTCTCCGAGACCCTCACCGGCAATGACGACACTGCACTCCAGGTCGTGCAGTTGCCCCACGTCGCCGGGGCGCGGTGGATCGGCCTCGACTTTGCGGACGACTCCGTTCCCCTCTCGACATCGGCGATCGTGCTCCATGACCCCGACACCGTCGACTTCGCCACGGCGCTGTGCGGATTTGTCGTCGACGATTGGACGGAGATCGTGCCGCGCGGCAGCGAGATCACCGGCCTGTCGTTCCACTTCGATCAGCCCGACGCCACGGCGCCGAACGTCATCGCCATCGGCGTCCATCCCGGCGACCGACCGACGTGGGACCTCGACACGCTGGAGGCAACGGTGCTGGAGATCCTCGACCTCGCCAAGCTGCGCGCCGTCGACACCGACGATGTGCAGTGGGTCGGACGCTTCCTCCCCCTGCTGTACTTCCCGGACAACCTGGCCGGCGACACCGCCGCCGTCG
>CAWBBL010000031.1:0-181144 GCA_963786985.1 Ilumatobacteraceae bacterium
CAGCCCGTTCTGCGGCCGTCCCACCAACGCACGACCGAGCCGCCGCTCGGACAGTCCGAGGCCATAATGCGGCGCCGTGTCGAAGTAGCGGATCCCAGCGTCCCAGGCCGCCTCGACAGTGGACCCGGCCTGCTCGTCGCTGATCGACTCGTACAGGTTGCCGAGCGTGGACGCACCGAACCCGAGCGGCCCGAGCCGATGGAGCGCCGGATCGCGGCCGTGCGTCACTACCCGCCCGCCCCCGCTCGGCCGGGAACGCTCACCTGGCGCTGAGTATCGGGTCGCCGAGAAGTGTCTCGTCGACGTCGATGCCCAGACCGGGTGATGTGGGTGCGGAGCCAAACCCGCCGACGCTGCGCGGCTGGTAGCCGGCGACGTCGAGGACCTCGACGGCGAGCTCGTGGCCGAGCACCCTGGGGTAGGTGAAGAAGTTCGGGTTGCCGGCGTAGGCGTGGTAGTCGGTGCCGCACAGTCCGATCCGGCGTGTGGCGACGAGGGCCTCCGCCGGGCCTGGGGGCGTTCGGTTCGCGCTGTTCGAACAGTTCCAGCACTCCTGGACGGCGCAGGACCACACCGTGCATGTCCTCTCCTTTTCGTGTCCGCTCACCGCGATGCACCACGCCACGGGGACGCGTCGGTGATCATGACACTCCAAAGCGCGCTTCGACTGGCTCGACGCCGACGCCATGCCTCGTCGCCCGGCAGCACGCCGACCGTTTACCGCCGGAGGAACTCCCCGGGGTAGCCGGTTCATCGCAACAACCGGTGTCGTGCGCCCGAATTGCCGGCGAGGCACGACTGTAGATTCGCCGGGGTGGCTCGCGCCGACTCTGAGACGACCGCCCGGGACGCCCGATGGTGAGCAACATGCTCGCGTTTGACGTCGGAGGATCCCGGCTCAAGGCCGGTGTCGTCTCGCTTGCGGACGGCACCGTTTCTGGCCACCTCGTCAGCGACATCCATGGCGCGACCGCGACAGCGGTGCTCGACCAGATGCGCCACATCGGGCGCGGCCTGCGCTCACAGTTCGACTGCTCCACGAGTGGTGCGTGCTTGCCCGGTCTCGTCGATCAGAGTGGGACCGTGCTTTCACTGCCGGGCAAGCTCGACGGCATCGTTGGCGTTCCCCTCCGTGAGTGGTTCGCGACGACCTTCGGACTGGACGCAGTCGTGACCAACGATGCCGCCGCGTATGCACTCGGCGAAGCGCGCTTCGGTGCGGGGGCAGGGTTCGGCCGCGTTGTGACGATGACGATCGGCACCGGGGTGGGGGTCGGTGTCGTCGAGGACGGCGCGTTGGTCAGCCGTGGACCCTTCGGCGGCGGCATCCTCGGTGGTCACATTCCGATCGCGGAGCCAGCAGTTGGCTACCTCGACTCCAACGGGCGGCCGGGAACGATCGAAGCACTGTGCTGCGCACAACGGATTGTTGACTACGCCGGCGAGGACGGGTCAGACGCGAGCACGGTCGAAGAGGTGGTGCGTGACGCCATCAGCGGCATACAACCCGCGCTCCGGGCGCTGGATCGGTTTCGCGACCACCTCGTCCGAGCGATCGTCGCCCTTGCCCACGCCCACGCTCCTGACGTCGTGGTTCTCGGCGGCGGCGTGATGGAAGGCGCCGCGCCGTTCGTCGACCATGCCGAGTCGGAAGTGAACGACCGCCTCTTCGGAAGCTTCTCACTACGAGTCTGCCGAGCCCGCTTGGGGGACACAGCCGGCCTTTCCGGGCTCGCCGCCTGCTCTCGAGCAGATCGGGCGCCGTGAACTCGCGCGGATCGGCGGCGCCACTCGCCGCTCGTCAGACACCGAACTACGACAAATTGCCGGCGGTCGACGCAGGACCATCGGCTGCGTGCTCGGTCGGGTGGGATGCGATCGCGAGCCGGGTCAGGCGTGCCGGCGGCCGCATCGTGGTGGTCGACGCGTACATCGGCGTCCACGACCGCGACTTGCTCGAATTCGTCGGTCGGCTCGGTGCTGCCGTTGCTGTTCGCTCCGACGAGGCTCTGTTGCCCGAGTCGGAGATTCGGCGGCTCACCGACAGCGAACTGACCACTGATCCGGTATTCGGCCGACTCACCACCTTGTCGCTCGCAGATCTGTTCGACCCGACTGCGGTGGTTGGCCTGCGACGACTCGTCGACACCGCCACGGGCACCGTCGTCGTCTACGGCACGGGAGCGTCGCTCATTGCCGATGGCGATGTGATCGTTATCGCCGACATGCCCCGACGCGAAGCGCAACTCCGTCAACGCCGCGATGAGGTCGCCAATCTGGGCCTCGACAACGCTGCCGAGGAAGCACGCTTGCAGTACAAGCGCTCGTTCTTCGTCGATTGGCGCGTGTGTGATGCACATCGGCGCGACCTGTTTGAACGAGCGCACTTCCTGCTCGACACCTGCACCGAGACTCCCAAGCTGGTCGACGCAACGGCGGTGCGCATCACGCTCAACGACGTCGCGTCGCGTCCGTTCCGGGTCGTTCCGTGGTTCGAGCCGGCTCCGTGGGGGGGCCAGTGGCTCCGCCAAGTCTGTGATCTGGGTGACGACGAGCCGAACTTCGGTTGGGCTTTCGACTGCGTTCCCGAGGAGAACTCGTTGCTGCTGCGCTTCGGCGAGACGTTGTTCGAAACCCCCGCGCTAAACCTCGTGCATCAGGTTCCCGACGCACTGCTCGGCCGGGAGATCGTGGACCGCTTTGGCGCCGAGTTTCCGATCCGCTTCGACTTCCTCGACACGATGGGCGGCGGAAATCTGTCGATGCAGGTGCACCCGTTGACCGAGTACATCCGCGACCAGTTCGGGATGACGTACACACAGGACGAGTCCTATTACCTCGTGGATGCTGGTCCCGGTGCAACCGTGCATCTCGGACTCCGCACCGGCGTCGACCGTGTGCGGATGCTGGACGACCTTCGCCGAGCGCAACGCGACGGCGTCCGTTTCCCCGACGAGCAGTACGTCAACCGGCTCCCGGCGCGCCAACATGACCACTTCCTGATTCCAGCCGGCACCGTGCACTGCTCCGGCGCGGATTGCGTCGTCCTCGAGATCAGCGCCACTCCCTATCTCTTCACCTTCAAGCTGTGGGATTGGGGGCGACCCGGTCTCGACGGCAGGCCGCGGCCCCTCCACATCGACCACGGGGAACGTTCAATCCAATGGGACCGCGACACCGAGTTCGTGCAGCGACACCTCGTCAATCGCGTCGAACAGCTGCGTTCGGGCAAGGGCTGGATGGAGGAACGGACCGGCCTTGACCAACGCGAGTTCATCGAGACACGTCGTCACTGGTTCAGCGACACGGTCCCACACGATTCGGCCGGCCGTCTCAACGTCCTCAACCTGGTCGCCGGTGATGAGGCGGTGGTCGAGTCGCCCGACCGTGCGTTCGAGCCGTTTCCCGTTCACTACGCCGAGACGTTCATCGTCCCCGCGTCGACCGGTCCATACAACATCCGGCCGACCGGCACCTCACGATCGACGCCACACGCGACCATCAAGGCCTTCGTGAGGAGCGCGTCACTCGCATCGGAGGACTGGACGGACTCGACCCCCGGCCGATATTGACAGTCCGCATCGCCACGCTTACGATCGCCGACAAGCCGGACTTAAAACGTTACAAGTTCGGTCAACCAGGAGGGGGGATCGCCATGCGGCCGATGTCGAAGCGAGTGATGGGGCCAACGATCGCAGCAGTTCTCGTGCTCGTCGGAGGAACTTGGGCCGATATCGGTGCAACGGGTGGCGACACCACGGTGCCCGACGAGTCGACCGGTGCCACGAACGCTGACGGCGAAACACGAACGCTCGGCGTGTCGGTGCTCAACCGACGCCAGGAGATCTTCATCAACCAGCTCGAGGTCGCCGAGGAGTGGGCTGCGGAGAATAGTTACGAGCTGCTGATCGGTGACCCCGACAACGATCCGCTCGTGCAATCCGACCTCCTGCAAGGCTGGCTCGATAGCGATCAGGTCGATGGAATCTACGTGGGCCCGATCGACGTTGCCGCCTTGGAACCGGTATTGGAGCAGGCCGACGAGGAGGGGATCCCGGTCGCTCTCAGCGGGTTCGACGAACCACAGAACGACAGCCAGATCATGCTCGTCACCGATTGGATCCAGTTCGGTCGAAACGCTGGTCAAGCACTCGCTGACTGCATCAACGAGCGATTCGACGGCGACGCTGACATCGTCATTCTCGACGGACCCAACATTCCCGGTGACATCGTGACGGGCCGAATCGACGGCATCAAAGAGGTGCTGGCCGATGAGGCACCCGACTCTGAGGTCGTTGCCCAGCAGAACGGTGAAGGCCAGCGCCTCATCTCGATCGATGTGATGGCGCCGCTCCTGCTGCAGAACCCTGATATTGAGGCGGTCACGGGCACCAACGACGACTCCATGATCGGCGTGGTGGGGGCCTTCGAGGAGGCTGGGATCGACCCGAGCGAGCGATGCATCGTCGGCTTGGATGCCACCGAGGAGGGCCTTGCCCTGGTCGAGAGTGGCGACTTCTACGCGACCGTCGACCTGCAACCGAACCGGAACATCCTCGAAGGACTCGGGGCGCTCGACGCCGCGCTTGACGGTGAAGGCGCGCAAAGTGCCGAGGACCGGACGATCGTGCTCGAAACCAGGATCGTTACTGAGGACGACCTCCCACTCGAGTCGTGAGCGAGATGGGCGAAGCGGGTCTGGTCACCGTCTCGTCCGTTCGGCGCCGTCCGATCGCTTTGGTGCTGCTGCTCCGCGAGTTCGGCATCGTTTTCTTCTGGCTGCTGCTCGTCGTTGTGCTCTCGCTCACCGCCGACAAGTTCGCGACCCTCACGAACCTCGCTGGGATCCTCACCGCTTCGTCGGTTGTCGCACTCTTAGCCGCCGGCGAGGGGCTCGTCATCATGGCGGGGTCGGTCGACCTGTCGATTGCGCCGGTTGCTGCACTGACAGGCGTGGTTACAGCGAAGCTGATCTCCGGAGGCGTTCCGACCGCATTAGCGGTCGGGATTGGTCTTCTCGCCGCCGCAGGCTGCGGGGCCGTCAACGGCTTGGTTGTTGACCGGCTCAAAGTGACGCCGCTCATCGCGACTCTCGGGACGTTGACGTTGTTCTTCGGCATCGCACTCTTGATCACCGATGGTCGTCCGATCTTCGACATCGACAATCTCGAGGGCATCGGCCGTGGGCGGACGCTTGGCTTGCAGCACCCCGTTTTCGTGATGCTCGGCGTATATGCCGTGGTCGGATTGGTGATGGGACAGACGAAGTTCGGCAACAGGCTGCTTGCGACGGGCGGCAATGCCGAGGCAGCACGGCGTTCCGGCGTTCGCCATCACACCTATACGTTCATGCCGTTCGTGTGCTGCAGCACGATTGCCGGGATCGCCGGACTTGTCGTGCTCGCAAGGCTCGGAACGGCGCAGCCGGTGCTGGGCGAAACGTTGGTGTTCGATGCCATCACGGCCGTGGCACTCGCAGGCGTGTTGCTGTCGGGTGGCCGTGGGAACGTGTTCAAGATCCTCGTCGGTGCGATCGTCGTCGCCACGATCGCCAACGGGCTTGTCCTGCTTCACGCTTCGAACTACTGGACCTACATCTCGACGGGCGTACTGCTGATCCTCGCAGTCTGGGTCGATCGAGTACTGAGTGAGACGATCGAGCGGGCTCGCCACGAGCCCGCGCCCGAACAGCCGCCACACGCTACGACTCAGGATGCGATGACTGCTGTGGGTGGTGGCAGCGTTGCTTGAGCTACGCAGCATTTCCAAGTCGTACGGTCCGGTCGAGGCTGTCCGGAGCGTCAGCTTCCACGGCGGGCCGGGGGAGATCCTCGCAATCGTCGGCGACAACGGTGCCGGCAAGTCGACGATGTTGAAGGTGCTGTCCGGAGCTCACCGCCCGTCGACGGGAACGGTCGTCGTGCGTGGCGAGGAGCTCACGCTACGGAGTCCGTTGGATGCCGAGGCCGTTGGCATCGAGGCCGTCTATCAGGATCTCGCCCTCGTCGAGACGCTTGACGTTGCGAGCAACATCCTGCTCGGTCGTGAGACTGCCCGGCGCGGCCTGCTCGGTGCGCTCGGCTTCATCAACAAGGGCGAGATGCGCCGTATCAGTGCTCAAGTCTTGCATGACCAGCTCGGTGTCAAGTTCGGTTCACTTCGTCGTCCGGTGGAAACCTTGTCCGGTGGTCAACGCCAAGCGGTGGCGATCCGCGAGCAGCGGCACGCGTCGAGGAAGCTGGAGAGGGGATCATCCTGCTGGACGAGCCCACCGCCGCCCTCGGCGTTGCCCAGACCGAGCGGGTCAAGCAACTGGTTCGCAGACTGAGCACCCAGCGCCACCTCGTGATCGTCGTCTCGCACGACCTGTCCTCCGTGTTCGACCTCGCCTCGCGGATCCTGGTGATGAGGCTCGGCCGACTGATCGCCGATGTGACACCCGATCAGGTCGATCTCGCGACGATTGTCGGGTTGATCACGGGAGCGGTGATGCCGGCAACGATCGATCCTGAACCGGCGATCGGCGAGTCCGCCTCCGCCGTTGACACTGGCGCAGCCCCCGGGCCGCTGGTCGACTCGACGACCAACGGAGCGACCTCGAGTCGAGGCAACGGTGGCACCGGTTAACGACGGATCTCTGACCGGCGTCCACTTCGAGGCGTTTGCCGACTCGTCGACGATGCTCGAAGATCCGCGTCGGCTTCGCGCCCGGCTCGATGCCGACGGCTACCTCTACCTCCGCGGACTGATCCCGCCCAGTGCCATCCAGGACGTGCGAAGACGCGTCCTGCATCGCCTCGACGAGTTCGGCTGGCTGGACCGTGACGCGGCACTCGACGACGGGGTCATCGATCAGGCCGCAATCGACCAAATACCCAGTGAGGAGCTACGCAGCGACATCGGAATCTCACGCTCGGGCTACTTGGGCGTCCAGCAGCTGCGCGACGTTCACGCCCTACCGCACCATCACCGTCTCGTCACGCTGTTCGAGCACCTGCTCGATGGAACGGTGTTCGTCCATCCACGTCACATCGTTCGCGTGATGACGAGTCACCGAGATCTACACCCAACACCCCCCCACCAGGACTTTCCGCTCATCCAAGGCACCGAGAAGACCTTGACGTGCTGGATACCGCTGGGAGATTGCAGCTTCGACCTCGGACCCTTGACGATCTGCGAAGGCTCACACGCGGATGGCTATCGCCCGGTCGTGGAAGCCAGCGGCGCCGGTGGCATCACTGTCCAGCGCTGCGACGACGAAATCGCAACGGAGACCTGGCGACGGGGGGAGTTCCTCGCAGGTGACGTGCTCATCTTCACCGCGATGACGGTGCATCGAGCCCTCCCGGCACGGCGACGCGATCGGGTCCGCCTCTCGATGGACATCCGCTACCAGGCACTCACCGAACCGATCGAGTCGCGGTCGCTCGGAAACCACCTCGAACTTCCATGGGACGACGTGTACGCGAACTGGGACGAGAACGACCCGCTGCGCTACTACTGGCTCGACGCCGCACCACCGCTCTCGGACTGGGACGACGCACTCCTCAAACCGTCTCGGCGCATCTGCTGACGTCGAGCGAACGCCGACTGGACGCAACAACAGATGGCAACAAGCAGCATCAGAGAGGTCGCTCGCCAAGCTGGGGTCTCGGTCGCCACGGTCAGCAACGTCCTCAACCACCCCCACCTGGTCGCCGCGCCGAAACGCGATCGTGTTCGAGCGGTGATCAGCGAGCTCGGTTACGTACGCAATGAGCCAGCGCGACAGCTGCGCGCCGGCCGCAGCCGAACCATTGCGTTGGTGGTCCTCGACGTCGCCAACCCCTATTTCACGGATCTGGCTCGCGGCGCCGCGCGTCTCGCCGCAGAACACGATCTGATGGTGATGATCTGCAACAGTGACGGAGACCCCATCCAGGAGCAGCGCAATCTCGACCAGCTCGAGCAACTTCGAGTCCTCGGAGTCCTGATTGCACCGCTGCAGGAGGACAACCCGCACCTCGGTCGACTCACCGACCGCGGCACACCCGTCGTACTTCTCGACCGACACGCTGGACAGGAACAATGTTCGGTCGCAGTCGACGACGTCCTCGGCGGACAACTCGTCGGGGCGCACTTCCTCGAGCGCGGCCACGTCCACGTGGCGTTCGTCGGAGGCCCGTTGTCGCAGGTCGAAGACCGACACGCCGGCCTCCGCGAAGCGCTCGACGGGCGAGCTCTCATCACGCCAATCTCACGACCGGTCTTGTCGGTCGACGAAGGTCGTGCAGCCGGGGAACAGCTCGCCCGAATGCCCCCGTCGGAGCGGCCGACTGCCGCGTTCTGTGCCAACGACCTTGCCGCTCTAGGGCTGCTCCAGGAAGTCACGCGCCAAGGAATCCGCGTCCCAGCGGATCTGGCGATCGTCGGGTTCGACGACATCGACTTGGCAGCCGCGGCTCCCGTCCCGCTGTCGTCGGTGCGACTCCCCCGCGAGCTGGTCGGACGGGCTGCTGTCGAACTCCTTCTCGACGAAGTTGCCCTCAAAGACCTGCACAACCACCAACATCTGGTGTTCGAGCCAGAACTGGTCGTTCGGGAGTCAACCGACGTCCATCACTGAGTTCGGCTACGCCGGGTGAGCGACCGGGCATCAAGGTGACTACACTGTAGTCGTGGCCCATCCGGTGTCAGTCCGCTTCCGTCGCAGCGACGTGGCGACGCGACTCAAGCACGAGGCTGACGCGGAACGTCGTTCCGCGTCGGCCCTCATCGAGGAGCTTGTCGACGAGGGACTGCGAAGTCGGCGCCATCCCCACATCGTTTTCCGCAACGGGCCGAGCGGTCGTCGTGCCGCGCTCGCTGGCGGGCCGGACATCTGGGAGGTCGTCGACGGCGTGGTCGGCGGGGACATCCCGGTTGCTGAACGCGTCGACCGTGCCGTCGAGTTGTTCGGCTGGTCGCGGGTCCACGTTGACTCAGCGCTGGCGTACTACGCGGAGTACTCAGACGAGATCGACCGCGAGATCGACGCCAACCGGGCCGCCGTGGATGAGGCTGAGGCGGCGTGGAACCGGGTGCGTAACGCGCTCGCCCGATGAGGCTGCTGCTCGACGTTCACCACTCGCGCCACGCGGCCGCACGACTCCGCGCCGAAGGCCACGACGTCGTTGCTGCCGCCGACGACCAGAACCTCCGCGACGCTGCGGACGATGAGCTTCTGTCTCAGGCCACAACCGACAGCCGGGCCCTCGTCACCGAGAATGTCAGGGATTTCGACCGCCTCGTTCGCCTGGGGGCCGAATCCGGAACGCATCACGCCGGCGTGATCTTTACCTCACCGCGACGATTTCACCGGGGCAGTTCGGCGTACCCCGACAACCTCGTCAAAGCGCTCAGCGCCTTCCTGGCCAAGGCACCCGAACAGTTCACCGACCAGGTTCACTGGCTGTGACCGCACGACGGCCGACGAGGTGATCGCCGAATTGGTTCCTCTGGAGTTCGAAGATGTTGCTGCTTGTGTTGCGGTTGCCGCCGACGCGGTCGCGGGGTCGTCTCACCGTGCGACGGTGAGGTCGCGCCATTGTTCGGGCTCGGAGTGACTCCTGGAATTCTTCAATCGGACCCGGCGATCGGGCGGCCGAAGGTGACCGCGTTACGGACCGCTTCCGGGGCGTCCAGGCCCAGTCGCCGATCCGGTTGGGCGCCGAGCGCGTTGTTGACGGTGGAGAACGCGATGCGCAGGGCCACGAAGGCGGAGATGGCGAAGATCTGGGCGTCGTCGAACCCGGCATCGCGCAGCGATTTGACGTCATCGGCTGTCGTCGCGCTTGGATCGCGGGCGAGGTGGCGGGCCCAGCGGGCGAGCGCCCGGTCGGCGTTGTCGAGCGCTTCATCGTCGCCCCGCAGCACGCCTGCGGCGACCTCCGCGCCGGCGGCGCTCGCCAGCTTGTTGCCCCACGCCAGCGAGCAGTACGAGTCGCCGAGCGCGGAGGCGGACGCAGTGACGAGCACGCAGCGCTGACGGAAAGAGAGTGACCCGGCATCGACGACGTGACCGAGCAGTGCTGACAGGGCGTCCAATGCGGCCGGATCGTGAGCCCAGAGCTTGGAGAGGTTCATCACATAGCCGACACCCTGCAGATCGTCGTCGAGCAGCCGCTGGGCCTCAGGTGACGGCGGCGCGTCGCCGAGAAACGAGGGCGCCGCCCTCCGCTCGTGACTGCCAATCCGGGCTGGTTGTGGCTTGCGGGCGACGTAGCCGACCGAGGCGATCTGGGCACGAAGCGGCAAACCGTCGCGGACCCGTCGCCGGGCGACGTCGATCGCTGAGCGGATGAACTCCTCCTCGCCGACGTTGGCGATGGCCTCGTACGCCGGCCCCACCGATGAGATGGCCCGGGCGTAGGTCTCCGGGTCGGCGAACTCGGCGACGAACGGGATCTCGTGACGTTCGATGTCAACGAACCCGCAATCCGCCAGCAGCGCTTCGCCCGCCCCGGGTCGGCCGAGCGCCACCATCGCCGCCTGATGCTCCACCTTCGGCTCGGTCGCCATCTTCAGTGGTTCCATCATCCAGGCTCCTGGAGAACGTTTGATGTGCCCCCAGACGGTGATCCCGAGGCGCCCGCCTGGAGCCAGGACGCGATGCGCCTCGACAACGGCGCCGGGCGTCGTCGCCCAGACCCCCCGAAAGCTGGTCACCACGTCGAACGAGCCGTCAGGCCACGGGAGATCCTGCATGTCGCCGACGCGAAGGTCGGCTTGGGGGTTGCGATCGCGTGCCACGGCGATCAGCCGAGGCGACGCATCGATGCCGGAACAGGTCGCGCCCGCTGCCGTCGCCAACTCCACGGCGAGCCCCGCCCCGCACGCGAGGTCGACCAGACGATCACCTGGCCTGACCCCCACGTGACGGTGCAGGGCGACGTACTCCCTGCAATTCGATGGCTCGCTCAACGTCGCGAAATCGACGGCGCGCCGACCCCAGCCCTCGTCGACCTGCCGCCAGGACGACGGGTCGCCGCTGGCGTCAGACGAGGGCGGGGACATTGCTCTCGAGGTAGGCGGCAAGGTGGCTACTGAGGTCCTCAGCATCGTCGCCGGCACCGTCGATGAAGCTCGACTTGCGGCGGCGGAGGAACGGCATGCCCAGCAGGTACATGCCGGGCGCGTCGATGACGACCCCGCCGTCATGGCGGATCAGGCCCTTGCGGTCGAGCACCGGCACGTCCAGCCAGGAGTAGTCGGGGCGGAACCCCGTCGCCCAGAGGATCGTGCGGATTCCGCCACTCGTGAGGTCGATGCCCAGCGGCGGTGAGTCCTCGACGATCGTCGGCGCGGGTCGCCAAGGCGGCTCCAACTCGCCGTCGAGCCCGCGTTCGGTCGCCCAGAGGTCGATCGCGTCGAGCAGTCGGCCGATCTTCAGATCGGCCAACGCGCACACGTTGCGCAACGATCCGGAGAACAGCGCCCGCCCGTCACGCAACCCTGCGAAGCGGCCGACGAGGCGGGCTCCGATCTCCGTCAAGGCGTTGAGATCGAGCGTCGTCCGCGCTGGTGTGCCGACGATCTGGAGTGACGGAAGCCGGCGCAGTCTCACGATGTCGTCGACCTCGTCGTAGCGCTCGTCCATCATGCCGGTGTCGTCCATCCAGCGCTGGATGTCACGGCCACGGTAGACCCGCGGGGCGCGCACGTGCCCGCCGACGGCCACGGTCACCGGCCGGCCCGACCGATGGATCTCGTCGGCGAGTTGGATGCCCGTCGCCGAGGCGCCGACGACCAGCACGCCGCCGTCGGCGAGCTGGTCAGGATTGCGGTAGGCCGCGGCGGTGAGCGTGTCGATGCCAGCGGGGACGTCGGCGGCGAACGCCGGCAGGTGGGCGACGTTGCAGGCCCCGGTCGCCACGACGACGGACCGCGTCCGCCAACAGCCCTCACTGGTGGTGACCTCGTACCCGTGAGCATCCCGGCGCACGCGGCTCACTGTCGTGCCGGTCTGCACCGGAGCGTGGACGATCCCCGCGTACCGCTCGATGAACGAGATGACCTCGGGCATCGTCATGAACCCGTCGAGGTCGTCGCCGTCGTAGCGGTGTCCGGGGAGCCGACTCTGCCAGTTCGGCGTGAGCAGCCGCAGCGAGTCCCACCGTTCTGTCTTCCACGTGTTGGCGACCTCACCGCGCTCCAACACGACGTGGTCGATCGAACGGGCCGACAGCCGGTGGCTCATCGCCAGGCCGGCATGCCCGGCACCGATGACGACCGTCGTGATAGTCCGTGTCACGGCTGGCCCTCCAGCGCGGCTGGGCTCAGCGAACTTCGACCGTGACGTTCGTCGGGTTGGTGATGATGTCGTACACCGCCGAACGCTTCTGCGACTGGGCGACGATCGCCTTGATCTCGTCGGGCGAGGCGTCGGCGTCGATGTCGTAGGTCACCTTGATGTCGCTGAACCCGTTGCGCACGTCGCTGTCGATACCGAGGATCCCGGAGACGTCCATCGCACCCTCGAGGGTCGCCGAGACGGAGCGCAGCTGGATCTCCCGGTTCTGGGCGACAGCGGCGACGCCGGCCGTGAGGCAGCTCGCCAGACCGACGAGCACGTACTCGACGGGTGTTGCCCCGTTGTCCTCGGAAGCGAAGATCTCCGGATGATCAGCGTCGAAGCTGAACTCCCGCTTGTGATGCTGATCCGTGCCGAGGCCGAAGAAGCCTTCGACGGTCGATCGGCTGTGCGTTCCGTGCTGCCACGTGCAGCTCGCCCGCCACTGGAACTGCGCCGCTTCGGGCGCAGCCGTCAAGGCCTCCCGGGCCTCGAGCAGTGCGGCAACGTTGACGCCGTTGTCGACGGGGGTATCGGTCATTGACATCGTTCTTGTCCTTCCATGTCTGCGGACGCCCAGGGTGGTTCGCCTGCCTCCCGGGACGGGCAGAGGAACGTAGCACCGTCAGCAAGAGCGATCAGGGAAAATCCGCTCCCGCTGGCTGTCTCGGCAACGCAGGGCCGGGGATCACCGGCAACTCGGAGAGGCCGCGGAGCACGAGCCCGTCCCCGTGTCCCCACGTCAACTCGTCATCGGCGACGGCGAGTCGCAGCTGTGGAAATCGGCGCAACAGCGTGCCGAGGGCGATGTGGCCCTCGAGCCGGGCGAGCGGGGCGCCGAGGCAGTGATGAACGCCGTGCCCGAAGGCAAGATGCCGGGTGCCCGACCGGTCGATGTCGAGCACCTCAGGATCGTCGTAGACGCGCTCGTCGTGATTCGCCGCCGCCAGGCTGATGATGACCTGGGCGCCGGCCGGAATCGTCACACCGCCCAGTTCGACCGGTTCGACGGCGTAGCGGAACGTCGAGTGCGGGACCGGCGCATCGAAACGCAAGAACTCCTCCAACGCCGCCGCCAGGCGTGCTGGGTTGTCACGCAGCGTCGCCAACTGACTCGGGTTGCGGCACAGGGCGACGACGCTGTTGCCGATGAAGCTGGCGGTGGTGTCATGGCCGGCGACGATCAGTTGAAAGAGCGTCGAAAGCAGCTCCCGTGTGTCGAGGCGCTCATCACCATCGCGGGCGGCGATCAACGCGCTGACGAGGTCGTCTCCCGGTGAGCGGCTCTTCACGTCGACGAGCTGTTCGAGCATCGCGACGACGGAGTCGGAGGCCACCTTGGCCTTGGCGTACTGCTCCGGTGTCGAGGTCGGCACGAGCAACCCGGTCAAGCCGCGACCGAGAGGGACGCGGTCGGATTCGGGCACACCGAGCAGCTCGCAGATGACCGTGAACGGCAGCGGGAACGCGAAGCGGGCGACGAGATCGACGCGACTGTCGGCGCCGTCAGCGGCGATGTCGTCCAGCAAGTCGTCGACGATCGACTGGATGCGCGGCCGCAGTCCCTCGATGCGCCGCGGCGAGAAGGCCTTCGAGACGAGCCCGCGGAGCCTGGTGTGGTCCGGCGGATCGACGGTGAGCATGTGCCGGGCGAATACCGGCCCGGGCAAGCCTTCCGACACGACGGCGGCGTCAGCGGCCAGGGCGGCGTGCATGTCCTTCGACAGTCTGGGGTCGTTGAGTGCGGCGCGAGCGTCGGCGTGGTGAACGACGAGCCACGCTTCGTGGCCGTCAACGAGCGTGACCTGGTGGACCGCCCCGCGCCGACGAACGTCGGCGAACAGGGCAAACGGGTCGTCCCGATGGTGCGCTCCCCAGGCCGTCAGCGCAGAAGTCACCTCGCTCTCCAGCATCGTCCGAGCATTCTCACACGTCGCCGCATCGGTCCGATTCGGATAAGGCCCCGCACGTCGCCCGGCGCTCTCCGACGACAAACATGCAACTAAAGGTTGCGGATCGAGCGGCAGCATGGGTAGCTTGGCGCAACCAAAGGTTGCGAGAGGAGAAATGAAATGGTTGACATCCTGCATCGAGTTGGCGTCGTCGCCCCCCTTGACGAGGTCTACCGAGCGGTGGCGACTCCAGAAGGCCTCGCCGGCTGGTGGACCACCGATACCGTCGGCAAGAGCGAGGTCGGCGGACAGTTGTCGTTCCGCTTCGGAGACGTCGGTGGCTTCGACATGGAAGTCGTCGAGCTCGACCCTGCCGGCCGCGTGCGGTGGCGGGTCACCGGCGGTCCCGAGGAGTGGATCGGAACGGAGGTCGATTGGAGTCTCGACCAGCGCAACGAGTACACGATCGTCCTGTTCAAGCACGAGGGCTGGCGCCAGCCGGTCGAGTTCATGAACCACTGCAGCACGAAGTGGGCGACATACCTGATGAGCCTCAAGGAGCTCGTGGAGACCGGGCGCGGCAGGCCGGCGCCTGACGACGTCCAGATCAGCGACTGGCACTGACCCCGCCGCACCACCGGAACTGTGAGCTGTCGATGCAGGTCTCGGCATCGACAGCTCACAGATCGTCGGGACCGCGACGTCAGACGACGGTGAACTCGTGGACGGCGCCGAGACCAAGCGCCGCCGCTGCGACAGCGAGCATCGCGAGCCGCGGTAGAGGTCGCTGCTCCGGCAGGCTGTTGGCCGCCGGTGACCGTCGTGTGTTCATCGGTCGTCCTCCATGTAGTGGGTATCGGTGAGCCGACCACTCAGACGTCGTGGCTGCCGGTCGAGCTACAAGAAGTGGCAGTGTGGAGAGCGTGGCTCGTCACCTCGTGCTGCTCGGTCTGATGGGCGCCGGCAAGACGTCGATCGGCGAGGTCGTCGCCACACGCCTCGGGTTGCCGCTCCTCGACGGCGACGAGCTGCTCGCCGAACGGACCGGAGGACGTACCGCTGCCGAGATCTCCGACGATCAAGGGCTCGACCACCTTCACGCTCTCGAAGCCGACATCGCCCTCGCAGCCCTGGCGTCTGCCGACCCGGCGGTCATCGGGCCGGCGTCGTCGGTCTGCGAATCGGCAGCCGTCCGCGATGCACTGGATGGCCACCTCGTCGTCTGGCTGCGGGCACCGGTCGACCAGCTCGCGGGCAGAGCAGTGCAGCAGGCGCACCGCCCGCTGCTCGGTTGCGCCGACCCATCCGTGCTCCTCGCTCGGCAACTCGCCATTCGCGAGCCGCTCGTGCTCCCGCTCGCCGGGCTCGTCGTCGATGTCTCGACGTTGAACGTCGACGAGGCCGCCGAACAGGTCGTGGCGTTCGCGGCTGGCGAAGGCCTCGGTTGACCGATGCGGACCGCTACGCGGGCTGCACGCTGACGAGGACCTCGGCAAGCCTGCTCGCCGGAACCTCCTCGGTGACGACGGGGTCACCGACGTCTCGGAGCACGACGAAGCGGAGCTTGCCATCCTTGCGCTTCTTGTCGCGGTGCATCGCCTCGGCGAGGGCATCGACCGGCATCGCCGCCGGAAGCGACGTGGCGAGGCCGACACCTCCGACCAACGTCTCGACGCGATCGGCCAGTCCGGTGGCCGCGAGACCGAGCTGCTCGGACAAACGGGCGGCCGCGACGAGCCCCACGCCGACGGCTTCGCCATGGGTCAGCGCGCCGCCACCGACCTGCTCGAACGCGTAGGCGAAGGTGTGCCCGAGGTTGAGCACCGCCCGTCGCGACGCCTCGAACGGATCGTCTTGGACGATGGCGATCTTGACCTGGATCGCCTGGGCGACGAGCGCCTGGAGGCGTCCGAGGGCATCACGTTCCTCGTGACTCATGCCGTGCCACTGCCCACGTTCCAGCTCGGTGAGCAGTGGCCCTCCGGCGAGCACCGCATGCTTGACGACCTCGGCCATCCCTGACGCGAACTCGCGCCTGCTGAGCGTCTGCAACGTGGCCACGTCGGCAACCACGGCGCGCGGCTGCTTGAACAACCCGATCAGGTTCTTGCCGTGCGGCACGTCGAGGCCGACTTTTCCGCCGATGCTCGTGTCGACCATCGCGATGAGGTCCGTGGGGCAGTGCACGAGATCGAGGCCGCGCAAGTACGTCGCAGCGACGAAGCCGGCCACGTCGCCGACGTCCGAGTCACCGAGCGACACGATCGTCGCCGACCGATCGACGTTTGCCTCGAGCAACGCGTCGTACACGTGCTGCACGGCGGCCAGCGTCTTGGGACTGCCGGTCTCGTGAGGCAGCACGACCGCCAGGTCGACCTCACCGCAGCTCGCCAGGTACAGGGCGCCGACGTCGGCGTTCGTGACGACGACGAGTGGACCCTCGATGCGGGCGAGCTGTCGGACGAACGGCAACACCGCCGCTCCGACCGAGAACTCGTAGCCCCCGCTCGGGTTGTCGATCGCAAAACGGTGCGGATCCGACTGGGCCAGGGCGGCGAGGTCGGCGGCTACGGCGTCGGCCCTCACCGTGTCGGTGGTGAGCTGGGCGAATCGCCGGTACTCGGGGCTCCGCTCGGCAAGCAACTCGACGATCCGTTGCCGCGGGTCCGGGACCGCCAGCAATGGGCGTTCGATCCCCGAGTCGTCCTTGACGATCCGATCGAAGATCTCGTCAGGAGTGGCCACGAGACAGAAGACCCGGCCATTGCGACTGAGGCTGGCGACGTTGCGGGGGTCGAGCATCAGCCGGCCGCCGGTAGAGATGACCAGGCGATCACGATCGCCGAGCTCGGCGGCGAGCTCCCGCTCGATCTGGCGGAAGGCCTCTTCACCCCGCGATCGAAACAGCTCGGCGATCGTGCCGTGCCGTTGCTCGATCAGCTGGTCGGTGTCGACGAACTCGTAGCCGAGCTGATCGGCGAGCAGGCGACCGACGGTCGTCTTGCCGGTGCCCATGAAGCCGGTGAGCACGATGTTGCGAGAGTCCGACTTCGTCATCGTTGATCGCCAGGCTAAACGTCTACGGTGGCAAGACACCCGACGCCGGGTCGCATCGACAGCAGCCAGGGGCCATGAACAGAACGATCCTCGTCCTCAACGGACCGAACCTCAACCTGCTCGGCACACGCGAGCCCGAGGTGTACGGCAGCGACACCTTGGACGACATCCTCACCGACCTGCGCGCCTATGCGGCGGCGTCCGGCGTCGCCATCGTCGACTTCCAGTCGAACATCGAGGGCGAGTTGATCGGCAGGCTGCACGACGCCCGCGGCAACGTCGACGGGGTGGTGTTCAACCCCGGCGCGTTCACCCACTACAGCATCGCTCTGCGCGACGCGATCGCCGGCACCGAGCTGGTCGTCGTCGAGACCCATCTCTCCAACGTCCATGCCCGGGAGGAGTTCCGGCACACGTCGGTGCTGGCGCCCGTGTGCCTCGGCGTCGTCGCCGGCTTCGGCCGGCACAGCTACTTCGTCGCCCTCGACGCCCTGCTCCGCCATCTCGGCTGACGCCAGAACGGTTACTGCCTCACTACCTAGTCGTGCGCGGAGAGGCGTTCCCGTCGCGACGCCCGCGGCCCGGCGGCTATCAGTGTCAGCAAGCGACCGTGGTCGTTTCGCTGACACAGACGCCGAACCCGTCGCAGACCTACCCGCTGGCGTGGCCTGAGGTCAGGCGATCGAGCGGCGCGGGCGTCCGACCATGCGCCGGGCGACATCGGTACGTAGGCGCGTCGGGCTGATCTCGTCGTCGACCGCGTCGAGGACCCGATCGACCTCTCCGGCGACGGCGGTCGCCCGTCCACGCCCACCGCCGGCGACACGGACTCCAGCGGCGAGACCGAGCGGCGCCGCCACGAGGAGCACCGGCGCCGTCACTGCCGCGAGGGCAACCGTGCCGACGGTCGCCACGACGGCAACCGTCGTGCCGGCCGCCGCGGAGACCCGGCGGTCGTGCTTGCGGTCGACCTCCACCCGGACGACCGTCGTTCCGCTCCCCGTGTCTCCGGTGCTCACCCACACGTGGCGCATCCGGCCGAGGCGCCCCTCACCAGTCGCCACACGCACCTTGCGGATCGTGCGACCGACGAGGCCGGTGCGCATCGTCCACTCGCCGCGGCCGCCGCGCACCCGGTGACGGTGGAGGTGATGGCCCTCCACGAACCAGGCGTCGAGGCGGGCCAGCACGTCGGGGGCCGAGCCGGTCAGTTCGGCGTCGACGGCGACGACGGCCGCGCCGACGAGCCGATCGGCGGGGCGTGCCCGAGGCAGCGGGTCGAGCTGCTCGACAGCGAGCGCCCGATGCACCGCGGCGGCGGGGATGCCGACTTCTGCCGCCGCTTCGACGAGGGCCTGCTCGTCGACCACGCCGGGCAGCGGGAGTGTGCTCAATCCATCGTCGGCGAGCTCGCTGGCCCGCCGGAGCACGCGACCCACGGCGTCCCGGTCGAGCGACTGCCCCATCACGGCGACCAGGATAGAGCGCACGGCGTCGACCGGTGGCTGGACGGCCGGCGCAGCGAGGCGGCGTCTGAGTTCTACGGTCGGACTCGATGATCGTCCCGCAGGGTGGTGGATTCCGGGTGGCGACGTTCAACGCCTCGCTCAACCGGGCTGCCACCGGCGGGTTGGTGACGAGCCTTTCGACTCCCGACGACCCACAGGCCGCCAACGTCGCGGAGATCATCCAGCGAGTGCGCCCCCACGTGTTGCTGATCAACGAGTTCGACTATGTCGAGGGCGGCGAGGCCGTCGCCCTGTTCCGCGACAACTATCTGGCCGTGGCCCACCGCGGGACGGACCCGATCGACTACCCGTACTCGTTCATCGCCCCGTCGAACACGGGCGTACCGTCGGGCTTCGACCTCGACAACGACGGCACCGTCGGCGGACCCGGCGACGCCTTCGGGTTCGGAGAGTTCGAGGGCCAGTACGGAATGCTCGTCCTGTCCAGGTTCCCGATCGTCACCGAGGACGTCCGCACGTTCCAGAAGCTGCTCTGGGCGGCGATGCCCGATGCCCGGCTGCCCGACGACCCGGCGACCCCAGAACCAGCCGACTGGTTCTCGGCTGAGGAGCTCGCCGTCGTGCGGCTGTCGTCAAAGTCGCACTGGGACGTCCCCATCGACGTCGATGGGCGCATCGTCCACCTCCTCGCGTCGCATCCGACACCACCGGCGTTCGACGGCGACGAGAATCGCAACGGGCTTCGCAACGCTGATGAGATCCGCCTGTGGGCCGAGTACATCGCTGGGGCGGACACCGCTTGGATCGTGGACGACGCCGGCGTCGCCGGCGGACTCGAGGCGGGCGCCTCGTTCGTGATCGCCGGTGACCTGAACAGCGACCCACTCGACGGCGACTCGGTCGAGGGGGCGGTGCAACAGGTCCTCGATCTCGATCGGGTCCAGGATCCGCTGCCGTCCAGCGAGGGAGCGGTCGTGGCGTCGACCGAGAAGGGCGGCGCCAACGCGGACCACCGGAGCGACCCCGCCTATGACACCGCCGAATTCCCCTCCCGGGCGCCCGGCAACCTGCGCACCGACTACGTGCTGCCGTCGGACGATCTACAGATCCTCGCCGCCGGCGTGTTCTGGCCGCTGCCCGACGACGGGCTGTACCGGCTGGTGACCACCGAACCGGTCGCCAGCTCGGATCACCGCCTCGTGTGGGTCGACCTCGCCTGACCACACACGCGATGAGCAAGCGCATCGCTCATCGCGGCGGCACCGCGGCGGACGTGCACGCTTGCACACACGCATAGTGTTAGGTCATGAGCACCGACCTGACCGACGAGCTGTCCGGCTCCTACTCCATCGATCCTGCGCACAGCCGGATCGGCTTCGTCGCCCGCCACGCGATGATCACCAAGGTCCGCGGCTCGTTCGACGAGTTCGAGGGCGGCGGCGAGCTCGACACGACGAACCCGGCGAACTCACATCTGCAGCTGACGATCCAGGCGGCGAGCATCGACACGCGGCAACGCCGATCGCGATGGTCACCTGCGCAGCAACGACTTCTTCGACATGGAGAAGTACCCGCAGATCACGTTCCAGAGCACGGCGGTGAAGCCGGTCGACGCGACTCACTTCGACGTCACGGGCGACCTCACGGTCAAGGAGACGACCAAGCCGGTGACGATCGCGCTGGAGTTCACGGGCAGTGCCGTCGACCCGTTCGGCAACCACCGCATCGGATTCGAGGGCTCGACGGAGATCAACCGCAAGGACTGGGGCGTCAACTGGAACGCCGCCCTCGAAGCGGGTGGACTGCTCGTCAGCGAGAAGGTGACCCTCGAGTTCGAGATCTCGGCGATCAAGAGCGCCTGAGCGGCCGCGTCAGGTGGAGGCGGCGCAATCGACCGGTCGGTTGCCGTCGCCGACGAGGCCTGCTGCCGCTCCCGGCGTCAGCCAATCTGGGCGGCGAAGCACGCGAAATTCGGTTCGCGGGCCGCCCAGATCGGCAAATGGACCGAAGGCCGCCCAGATTGGGGACGGCGGACGCCGAGTCGCGTAATGTCGGCGGATCGGGACGGCGGGCGGCGAGCCCGGAACAGAGGGAGAGCGGCATGGCGAGGAAATCACGGCGCTGGGCAGTCCTGGCACTGGCGGCGGGGCTCGCCCCGTTGACCGCCGTCGACGCGGGCAGTGCCAGTGGGGCGCCCGAGGACTTCAAGTTCGGGATGATCCTCGTCGGACCGCAGAACGACCGGGGCTGGTCCCAAGCTCACTACGAGGCCGGCCAGTACGTCATCGAGCAACTCGGCTTGGCCGAGGACGCGATGATCGTGCTCGACAAAGTGAACACCGCCGACCGCCCGGACACCACGATCGAGGCGGTCGTCGACGACATGGTGTCGCAGGGCGCCCAGCTGATCTTCGCCACCTCCGACGACATGCGCGATGGCATCATCGGCGCGGCCGCCGCCCATCCCGAGGTGCCGATGATCTGGGCATCCGGCGACAGCGCCTGGGAGGAGGGACTCAACTACCAGGCCGACCTCACCAACCTCGGCAACATCATGGGCAAGATCGAGTACGGCAAGATGATCGGCGGTTGCGCCGCCGCGCTGACCACGCAGACGGGTCACATCTCCTACCTCGGACCGCTGATCAACGACGAGACCCGCCGCCTCGTCAACTCCGCATTCCTCGGCGCCCGCCATTGCTGGGAGACCTACCGCGGCGAGGACCCGGCGTCGCTCGAGTTCGAGGTCACCTGGATCGGGTTCTGGTTCAACATCCCCGGGTTCACGCTCGACCCGACGCAGGTCACCAACGAGTTCCTCGCCGGTGGCGCCGATGTCGTCATCTCGGGAATCGACACCACCGAGGCGATCGTGCGTGCCGGCCAGGCAGTCGAGGCCGGGGAGGACGTGTGGGCCGTGCCGTTCGACTACCGGGGCGCCTGCGACGAGGCCCCCGACGCCTGCCTCGGCGTGCCCTACTTCAACTGGGGGCCGTCGTACCTCGAGAAGACGCAGTCGGTCATCGATGGAGACTTCGTCGCCGACTGGCAATGGCTCGGACCGGATTGGGAGGACATCAACAACCCCGACACGAGCGCTGTCGGCTGGCTCCACGGGCCGGCGCTGACGGACGAGTCGGCGACGATGCTCGACGAGTTCATCGCCGGGCTGGCCAGTGGCGAGACCAACCTGTTCACCGGGCCGCTCAACTACCAGGACGGCACCGAGTACCTCGCCGACGGCGTCGAGGCCACGGACGCCGAAATCTGGTACACCACGCAACTGCTCGAGGGCATCGAGGGGGCGTCAGCACCCGAGTGAGCGGCGACCTCCGCGCCTCCGACGCATGACGCTGACGCTGCGCGGCATCACCAAGTCCTACGGGTCGCTGCGCGCCAACGACGGGGTCGACCTCGACGTCGCCGCCGGCGAGCTGCACGGCCTGCTCGGCGAGAACGGCGCCGGCAAGTCGACGCTGATGAAGGTGCTGTCCGGGTTCGTCCGGGCGGACGCCGGCGAGGTCGCCATCGACGGCCGGGTGCTGTCGATGGCCTCGCCGCGCGACGCCATCGGGGCCGGCATCGGGATGCTCCACCAGGACCCCCTCGTGTTCGGACCGTTCACCGTGCTCGACAACTTCTTGCTGGCGAGTCCCGGCGGGGCGCGGCTCGACCGGGCCCGAGGGAGAGAGCAGCTCGAAGACGCGGCGCAGCGCTACGGCTTCACGTTCGACCCCGACGCCGTCGCCCGCACGCTGACCGTCGGGGAACGCCAACAGCTGGAGATCGCTCGCCTGCTCTGGCTCGGCGCCAGGCTGCTGATCTTCGACGAGCCGACGACGGGGATCTCCGCCGACCAGCGCGACAAGCTGTTCGACATCCTCCGTCGCCTTGCCGCCGACGGGCTGATGGTCATCTTCGTGTCCCACAAGCTGGAGGAGATCGAGCAGCTGTGCGAACGCGTCACGATCATGCGCGGCGGCCGGGTCGTCGGGCGCGAGGACATGCCCGTGCCGCCGGAGCGTCTCGTCGAATTGATGTTCGGCGAGATCCTGGTGATCCCCGATCGGCCGCCGGCGACGCTCGGACCCACGGTCTTGAACGTCCGTGATGCCGGGTTCTCCGACCGCGTCGAGGTCACCGACGTGTCGATCGACGTGGCCGAGGCCGAGGTGCTCGGGCTCGCCGGGCTGGAGGGCAGCGGTCAGCGGACCTTCCTGCGCGGCTGTGCCGGATTGATCGCCGCCGATCGGGGATCGATCTCCGTCGACGGTACCGACGTCACGAAGCGCAGCTACCAAGCGTTCCGCGACGCCGGCGTTCACCTGCTCCCGGCCGGGCGCTTGGAGGAGGGGCTGGTGCCCGGGTCTGACGATCGCCGAGCACTTCGAGCTGGTCAGCGCCAACCGATCGTTCTTCGTCGACTGGGGTGCCGCCGACTCGACGGCCCGCGAGCGCATCGCCAGCGACTCGATCAAGGGCACGACCGCTTCGACGGTCGAGTCACTGTCAGGAGGAAACCAGCAACGGCTGCTGCTGGCGATGCTGCCGTCCCACGTCCGCGTGCTGCTCATGGAGCACCCGACCCGCGGACTCGACATCGAGTCGGCTGCGTGGGTGTGGTCACAGCTCCTCGAGCGGCGCACCGACGGCACGGGGATCGTCTTCGCCTCGGCCGACCTCGACGAGCTGCTGCGCTACAGCGACCGCATCGCCGTGTTCTTCGAGGGACGGATCATCGAGGTCGTCGCCGCGGCGGCGACCGACTCGGAAGCGCTCGGCCATCTCATCGGCGGGCGGCGCAAGTGAGCCGGGCGCAACGGCCTGCGTGGTTGGGAAGCGCGTCGACGGCGATCGTCAGCGTCGGAATCGCTTTCGGCGTTGCGGTGCTCCTGCTGCTGCTCGTCGACGCTCCCCCGTTGGAAGCGTTGCGGCTGCTGTGGGACGGGTCGTTCGGGACGGTGGCCAAGCTCTCCGACACGTTGATGACGTGGATCCCGCTCGTGCTCGCCGCGGCCGGGCTGATCGTCACGTTCCAGGCCGGCCTGTGGAACATCGGGGCCGAGGGCCAGATCGTCGCCGGGGCGATCGGGGCGACGTGGATCGCCCGCTCGCTCGGCGGCCCATCGGCCGTCGTGATCACCGCGACGATCGTCGCCGGTGCTGTGGCCGGGGCGCTGTACGCACTGGTCCCCGGCTACCTGCGTTCACGGTTCGAGGTCCACGAGATCTTCTCCGGCGTGGCCCTCAACTTCCTCGCCGGGGCGCTCGCCGTGTACCTGATCATCGGTCCGTGGGGGCGGGCCGGAACGGCATCGACGAGTGGCACCGATCCGATCCGGGAGGGGGCGTGGTTGCCGACGCTCGGGGCTCAGCGGATCTCCCTCGTCGCCATCGTCGCCGCCGTCGTGGCCATCGTCGCCGTCGCCGTGCTGATGGGCGGCACCCGCTACGGGTTGCGGGTCAAGGCCGTCGGGCGGAGCACGGCGAGCGCCCGTCTGATGGGCATCTCGCCACAGCGCTACACGTTGTCCGCCTTCGCCATCGGCGGCGGTCTCGCAGGCGTCGCCGGCTCGGTGCAGGTGACCGGGTTCCACCACAAGCTCGTGCCGTCGATCTCCGGCGGCTACGGGTTCCTCGCCGTGCTCGTCGTCCTGCTGGCCGGCTTCCGGATCGTCTGGATCGCCCCGATCGCCCTGTTCTTCGCCGCCATCCAGGTCGGCAGCACGCAGTTGTCCCTGCGCCTGTCGATCGACTCCTCGCTCGCCGGGGTGATCACGGGCGTGCTCGTGCTGTCGATCCTCCTCGTCGGCGGCTGGAGATCGCGGCGCAGCCTGGCGCTCGCCGCCCGACGGCCGGTGGTCGAGTGATGGAGACGCTCGCCGGGATCATCGCTGCCGCCGCACCATTGATCTACGCCGCGCTCGGCGAGACGATCAGCGAGAAGGCCGGTGTCGTCAACCTCTCGCTCGACGGCAGCATCCTGCTGTCGGCGATGACCGGCTTCGCCGCCGCCGTCGCCAGCGGCAGCGTCCTCGTCGGGTTCGCGGCGGCGATCGGTGTGTCCGTGGCGATCGCCGCGGTCGTCGCCTTCTCCGGGATCGAGCTGCGCCTCAACCAGATCGCCGTGGGGTTCGTGCTGTTCCTCCTCGCCCGACAACTGGCTCTGTTCCTCGGCGACTCCTACGTCGGCCAGAGCGGCCCGAAGGTCCCGGCCTACGACGTGCCATTGCTGTCGGAGATTCCCTTCTTCGGCACGGTGCTGTTCTCCCACAACCTGTCCGTGTACGGCGCCTACGTCGCTGTCGCGGTCACCTACGTCTTCATCTACCGCACCCGACCCGGCCTCGTGCTGCGCGGCATCGGCGAGCGTCCGGCGGCGGCGTTCGCCCGCGGCGTGCCGGTGAACCGTCTGCGCTACGTCTACACGCTGGTCGGCGGCGCCCTCGTCGGCGTCGCCGGGGCGGCGGTGAGCCTCGACCAGATCGCCGGGTGGCGGGAGAACCTGACGACCAACCTCGGGTGGATCGCTTTGGCGTTCGTCATCTTCGGTGGCTGGCACCCGGTGCGTGTCGCCGCCGCCTGCCTCATCTACCGCGGGTTGCTGTACGTCGCCAGCGAGCTGCAGGACACGTTCCCCTCGCTCGTCCAGATCCTCACCCAGCTCCCGTTCCTGTTGATGATCCTGATGCTCACCGCCATCCACACCAATTGGTTCCGCCGGCTCAGCGACCGCCACCCCCGGTGGCGCAACGTCCTCGGCAGCAACGCCCCGAGCGCCCTCGGCACCGCCTTCCACCGCGACTGACGTCCTCCCATTGGAGTGTTTCGTGCGATTGGAGTGCTACGTGCCGACACGCCCCGCACCAAACACTCCATTGCAGCAAACACTCCAATCAGGAGGGGCGGCCGATGTGGTCCTCGGCTTGGCGCAAGAGCATCTTCGTTTCGGGCTCTGGGTCGACACCGAAGTCGTCGAGCAACGCCAACGTCGTGGCCACGGCGTGGGCGATGGCCTGCCGGTCGCGCCGGTGGATATGAGCGGCGATCGCCAACCGGTGGGCCCGCTCGTCGTACGGCGCCGAGCGGGTTACCCGGTCGGCCCACGTCGCTGCGTCGTCGAAGCGGCCGGCGACGAGCAGCAGCTCGCCCAGCCGAAGCGCCGTCGTCGTCAGCATCGTGCGGACCTCTTCGATCGCGCCGGTCAGTTCCTCGCGGTCGAGCTCGACGAACGGCTCACCACGCCAGCGCCGGCATGCCTGCTCGAGGTTGGCGATCGCCACCTTGCGGTCGCCACGCCGTTCGGCGTCATCGGCGGCGGCCACGTCGTCGCGGAACTGCCAGAGATCGACCTCGGTGAGCGGAGGTGGTGCGAGCGACACCACCTCGTTGTCGATTCGCAACACCCGCGAGGCCAGCCGTGCAGGGCGACGGGGTTCGAGGGTGTTGCGGAGCCTCGACAGGGTGACGCGGACGTTGCGCCCTGCGGCCACGGGGTCGAGATGGGGCCACATCCATTCGCCGATGCGCTCGCGCCGCAACGGTCCGGCAAGCACGAGTAGCTCGAGCAACGTGCGGACCCGCCGGCGTCGTAGCGCAGGCAATTCCGCACCGCTGTCCGCCGCGCCGATATCGACACTCAGAGGGCCGAGCACGGAGATCCGCACCGGCGGATGCGTGGCATCCGGCAACACATCGAGCAGTTCGTCGGCGCCGCGACGGACCGACTCGTCGTCGCTCGTCAAGGCGTGCTGCAGCTCGGCACGGAGCGCGGCCGGAGCCAACTCCGCGAGACCCTCCCCGAGGATCAACCCTGACGCGGCGCCGGCGGCGACGGCACGGGCGGCGAGCTCCGCCGACCAGACCAGCGGGAGTGTCGTCAACACGACGGCCGCGGGTGCCAGGCGGTGGTTGGCGTCCAGCGTCCCGGCGCGAGCTGCGAGCAAGTCGTCGGCGACGTCACGCTGGCGGGCCAGCGACGGCCCGAAGTCGACGTCGCGCCATCGCTGGCGGACCCGCTCGTCGCAGACATAGGGGACGGCAAGCAGCCGTTGCAGCCGTCCGTCGGCCACGCGATCACCGACGGGATGGGCATCGACGTGCTCGGCGATCACCTTCGTCGCCATCGCCTCGTCGTGGTCGGCCAGGTGACGAAGCGCCCGGACGAAAGCGAGCATCGTGTCGTCGCGGACGTCGATCGTCGCGGCGCGCTCGACGAGGGCACCGAGCCCATCGATCGTCGGTCGCTCGCCGAACGAGGTCGCGACGGCCATCCCGTAGAACGAGTGGTACAGCCGATAGCGCTCGTTGGTCCCCGGCGGCACGGCGACGTCGAACCGACCGCCGGGAAAGCCACCCGGGTCGCCGGCCAACCACCGAACCTTGGGGTGCAGCGTGCGAACGTAGGCACTCGGCGAGTCGAGCATCGGCTCGGCAATCGAAACCGCCTCGTCGGCCCGCCCGCACAGGCACAGCATGTTGGCGTGGAGGCGGACCACGAGCTCGTTGATCGATGCCGACCCGTCGCTCAGTGACATCGCCTCGATCGCCTCCACCGCCGCGTGGGGATCACCTTCCAGCGAGGCGGTCGTGGCACGCATCGCTCCACGCAGGAACCGAAGCACCGGGACATCGTCGGCGCCTGGCAAGGCCTTGGCTCGCTCGTCGACGGCGAGCAGCCTGCGTAGGTCGCCGCGCATGTGGGCGATCGCCATCGCCAGGACGAGGGCGACAACCGCTCCGCCGTGGTCGCCGCTCGACACGAATTCTTCGATCACGGCATCGAGGTCGCTATCGAGACGCAGGTCGTCGTAGTCGCGGGCGTGGTGCAGGGCGATCTCGAGTAGGCGCAGGTCCGGGGTGGCGCGGGCCGCCTCGGGCGCCCCGGCGATCCACCGCGACGCAGTGTCGATCGGCAAGGCGCCGGCGGTGTCGTGCACGAGACATCGCGCGGCCGCCTGCAAGGCGGTTGCGTCACCCCACCGCAGCGCGCTCCATCCGGCCCGCAGCGTGTCCTGACGGCGCTGGAACAGGTCGAGCGCCCGCCGCCGCGTCTCGGCGCGCTGGTCGTCTGGGAAGATCCGTTCAACGACGTCCTCCCACAGGTGGTGGACGCGGTACCAGCCCCCAGCGTCGCCACTCACGAGCGGAACGTGCGCAGCCAACGACTCGAGGCGAGCTTCGACGAGAGGGTCGTAACCGCCGTCGCCGGATCCGGCGACCCACGCCGCGTCGCTCGCCGTCCCCCACCCGAGCGTGGCGAGTGCAAGCAGCAGGCGCTGCTCTGCGGCCGACAGGCCGGCGACGATCTCCTCCCAGAGGAACTGCGGCGCCGAGCCGTCGGGGGCCGAGAGGGCCAGACGAACGAGCGACGGCCATCCGGCGAAGCGTTCGAGGCCGTCGTCGCTCCGATCGTTCTGACCCAGCGATCGGGCGAGCGCATCGACTTCCGTGGGCGTGAAGGCGAGGTCGACGGTGCCGATGTCGACCACCTGGCCAGCGGCCCGACGACCGTCGAGGGTGATCGGTGGTGCTGACCGTCCGGCGAGCACGAGGTGAGCGTGCGGTGGCAGTCTGGCGATGAGCTCGCCGAGCAACTCGGCAGCCGTCGAGCCGGCGGGCAGCTCGTGGACGTCGTCGATCACCAAACAGACGTCGATCGGGGCGAGCTCGCCGATTGCATCGAGAACCCGCACCAGAGGTTCGCCGCGTTCACTGCCCCTGCCGACGGCGGCGACGACCGCCGCAGCGAGATGCTCAGCGTCGCAGTCGGCGGGCTCGCACGAAAGCCAGACGTCGATGCCGCGCGGGTCGGCGTGGTTGGCACGAATCGCCTGGGCGAGCAGCGTCGACTTTCCGAACCCTGCGCCGGCGACAACGAGCGTCAGCGGGACCTGGAAGCGTCGGTTGACGTCCTCCAGCAGACGCCACCGAACGAGCTCGCCGCGCAGCGCCGGTGGCGGGTCCGGGGACCGGCGGACGTGTGAACCTGCGTCCATCGATCATGCCGCCGAGCTGAAGCGTTCGAGCTGGTCCTCTGCCTGCCGGAACAACATGCGGGTCCCCGGCTCCGGCTCGACGCCGAGGCGATCGAGCATCATCCGTGCCTCGGCGACCGCGGCGCCGACGGCGGCCCCGTTGCGCAGCTGCAGCTGGGCGGCGATCGCCAGGCGGTGGGCCCGCTCGTTGACCGGCGAGGACCGCTTGACCCGCTCGGCCCACCCGGCGGCCTCGGCGAAACGCCCCGCAACGAGCAGCAGCTCACCGAGGCGCAACACCGTGTCGGCAATCGCCCGGCGCACCTCTTCGATCCCCGCCGCCGCGTCGCCCGTGAGGTCGACGTCGGGGAACGGGTCGCCGCGCCACAGCCCGGCGGCATGTTCGAGGGCGGCGACGACCGCGGCCGGGTCGTCATGGTGGGCGGCGACCTCCGCCGTTTCGACCGACCGACGGAATTCCCACAGGTCGACGTCGACGCAGGGCGGTGGCGCGAGGGCAACGGTGTCACCGTCGATGCGCAGCGCCGGACACTTCCCGCCCGTCACCCGGCCGGGTTCGATCACGGAACGCAACCTGGACATCGTGACGCGCAGGTTGCGCCCGGCGGCGAGCTCGTCGAGGTCCGGCCAGAGCAAGTCGGCGAGCCGGTCACGGCGCACCGGGCCGGCGAGGACCAGTAGCTCGAGCAACGAACGGACCCGGCGGCGGCGAAGCTCGGCGACCTCGATCGGCTCGTCACCCGACGCGACCTGCAGCTCGCCGAGCACTCCGATCCGCACCGTGGGGCGGTCCGGGTCAGGCAGCGCGTCGAGCAGCGTCCCCGCCCCGCCTCGGAGCGTCCGGTCCGCAGCCTTCGCCGCACGGGTCAGCTCGTCGCGGACGGCGCGTGGCGCGAGGTCGGAGATGCCGATGGCGAGACGCTCTCCGTCGGGGCAGCCGGCGGCAGCACCGCGACACGCCAATTCGACCGACCACGGCAGGGGCAGGGCCGTCAGCACCACCCCGGCATCAGCGAATCGGTGAGTCGTACCGAGTCGCCCGGCGCGGGCGGCGAGGAGATCGTCGGCGATCGCTCGCTGGATGCGCTGCGACGGCCCGAGCGCGGCAGCAGCCCAGCGGGCGCGGATCCGTTCGTCGCTGACATAGGCGACGGCGAGGATGCGGCGCATGTGCAGCTCGGCCAGACCATCGCTCTCGTCGTGCTCGTCGGCGTAGGCGGCGATCGTGCGTCGCGCTGCGTCGTCGTCGTGTTCGACGACCTGACGAACCGCCGTGGCGAAGGCGATCATCGCCCGATCACGGGCATCGACGTTGCCCGTGCCGAACTTCTCGATCACCGGCCGCAACGCCTCGACGGTCGCCGCGTCGCCGAACGAGGCGGCGACGGCCGTCCCATAGGTGGCGTGGTAGAGGTGATATCGCTCGTTCGTTCCGACTCCGGGGTCGACCGTCAGCCGGCCGCCGGCGAACGCCGAGGGATCGCCGGCCAGCCATCGGGCGTGTGCCGGGATCCGGCGGACGTAGGGACTCGGTGAGTCGAGCAGCGGGATGGCGGCGGCGACCGCCTCGTCGGCGCGGCCGGCCATGCCCAGCATGTTGACGAGGTGGCGGGTCTCGAACTCGGTCATCACCCCCGGAATCTCGTCGAACGACAGGGCCGTGATCGCCGCCACGGCACCGTCGGCGTCGCCGCGCAGCGACGCGACTGCCGCCGTGACCATCCCCGCGAGAAAGCGCAATATCGGCTGATCGTCGGCGGCAGCCAGCGAGCGTGCCGTGTTGTCGATGGCGAGCAACCGTGACTCGTCACCCCACGTGTGGGCCACCAATGCGCCGAGGCCGAGAGCGATCGCCGCGCCGTTGATGGTCATCGGCCGACAGGAACCTGTCGATGACCGAGTCGATGTCCACGCTCAGCAGTTCGTCGTCGTAACGCCGAGCCTGGCGCACGGCGAGCTCGAGCAGGAGGAGCTCGGGGGTCTCCCTGGCCGCGACGGGCGCCGCCCGCAGCCAACGCTCCGCGGTGTCGACCGGCAAGGCCCCGAACGTGTCGCGTACGAGGCAGCACGAGGCGGCTCGCAAGGCATCGACGGCGCCCCATCGCAGGGCCCGCCAACCGGCGCGCCGCGTCTCGCCGCGCCGCTCGAACAGCTCCAGCGCCCGCTGCTGCGGGGCGCCGAGTTCCGCCGCCGGGAAGATCCGTTCGACGGCGTCCTCCCACAGGTGGTGGGCGCGGTACAGGCCGTCGTCATCGCGATGGATCAGCGCAACGTTGTCGGCGAGGCGGACAAGATCGATCGACGGGTCCCCGGCGACGAACTCGATGTCGGCAGGCGAGCCCCAGCCGAGTGTTCCGAGGGCGAGCAGCGCCAGGCGATCGCTCGCCGGGAGGGCGGCGACGATCTCGTCGAGCACCGAGTTCGGGGCGGCGTCGACCGGTGCCGACAGCGAGAGGCGGATCAGCGATGGCCAGCCGCCCATTCGGCTGAGGCCGGGCAACCGGCTCGGCTGCTCGCCGAGCAGGGCGGCCAGGGTGGCTGCCTCAGCGTCCGTGAAGGCGAGTTCGGCGACACCGACATCGACGACCTGCCCGGCGGCGCGGAGCCGGGCCAGGGGGACGGGCGGTTGGCGGCGTCCGGCGAGGACGAGATGGGCGTGCGGGGGCAGGGCCCTCACCAACTCGGCGAGGAGGTCGCTGCCGGACGACCGCTCGGGCACCTCGTGGACGTCGTCGAAAACCAGGCACACGTCGAACGGAGCGAGTTGTCCGAGCGCGTCGAGCACCTGTTGGAGCGGTTCGCGGCGCTCGCTGGGCCGCCCGAGGGCGACGAGCACGGCATGGGCGAGGTGTTCTGCGTCGCCATCGCCGGCCTCACAGGACACCCACGCGTCGATGCCCCGCGGGTCGACACTGTTGGCCCTAATGGCTTGGGCGAGGAGCGTGGACTTTCCGAAGCCAGCCCCAGCGACGACCGTCGTCAGCGACACCGAGAAGCGTTGTCCGATCTGCTCGAGCAAGCGGGCGCGCGGCAGCTCGTTGTGCAGGGCGGGCGGCGGCGTTGGTGCTCGGCGCCCGCCCCGTGGCAGGGCCTCGTCTCGCATCGGCGCGCGACGCTACGCCTTGGCGCCCTGGCCGCGCCGCGCTATTGCCGAACGCTCCGGAGAAGACGGACATCAAGAGGCCGCGGGTCACGACCGACACGATGGGCGCAGACCGTTACCCAGGTGTTACCCAAGCACCAAACCCCAGGTGCAGTGACCGGGCCATGGTCGAGTAGTACGGTCGTTCGCTGCGGCGCTTGAGGCGTCGCGGGGTGAAAGGGAGTCAAGCGATGTCGAACCGCCAAGCCGACGCGGCCGCCGAGGCCGAGCTGCCAGCGAGTGGTGGAAGGCGCCGACGGGGAGTTCGCGCCGCCGTTCTTGGCGGCGCCGTGTGGCTCGGCATCGGTGGACTGGCGGCTTGCGGTGACGACGACGACGCCAGCAACACCGTGCCCGTGGAGACCGACGAGAGCACCGTGTCGACCGCCGAGAGCGATCCGACCACGACTGCGGCAGCGTCGACCTCCTCGGCGCCCTCGACGACCGCCGCACCGGCGACGACGACCGCCGCTCCGGCTGCTGCCGAGACCGCAGCGCCAGGGTCCACCGCCCCCAGCGACACCGAGGCCGTGACCGACGTGACCGACGCCGAGCCGGCCAGCTCGGCGGCGACGACGGATGCGGCAGCGGTTGTCACCGAGACAAGCTCACCGTCGGCTACTGAGCCCACGACAGGAGCGGTCGACAGCTCGGCACCGCCAGGTAGCGCTCCCGAGAGCTCGGCCCCCGACGACTCAGGTCCACCAGCCTCCGTGGGCCCGACGACAACCGGGCCGGAATGCGAGTACGTCGACAACGACGAGTTCCCGTTGGAACGCTGTGACGCCGGTCCGGCGATCGCCGCCGTGCAATCGGTGCTGCAGGCCCGCGAGTACGAGATCGGCACGGTCGACTGCCTGTTCGGCGACCAGACGTTCTACGCAGTGCAGGCGTTGCAGATCGACGAGGACCTGCCGGTCACCGGCGCCGTCGACGAGGACACCTGGGCCGCCCTCGACGTCCTCGACGACTGGGGCGACGACGACAACGGCAACGGATCGATCGAGCCAAACGAGATCACCCTCGAGTGCGCCTAGTGCTTCGACCACCTACGTTCGCTCGTTCCTCGCTCACTGCGGCGGTCGAGATTCGTTGAGCGGCTTCGCCGCACCCAACTTCGGGCGGCGGCCGGCAAAGCCGGCCTTGGCCGCCGCATCGGAGGGCTACCGCCCCCGAACCCCCGACGGAGCGGTACCGCAGCACAGGCGCCGACCGATCCAGCGTCGGCGGTGACCGAGGTCGTTCGCTACCGGGTGGTCGTTCGGGGATACGTGCAAGGCGTGTGGTTCCGCCAGTCGTGTCGCCGCGTCGCCGTCGAGTTGGGCATCGCCGGCTGGGTGCGCAACCGCGCCGACGGCACGGTGGAAGCGGTCTTCGAGGGCCGCGAAGGCGACGTCGCCAAGGCCGTCTCCTGGTGCCGCGTCGGTCCGCCCGCCGCCGAGGTGACCGGCGTCGACGTCACCCCCGAAGCACCAGCCGGTCTCGTCGGCTTCGCCGTGCGCTGAGCGACGAGCCGTTCACGGTCGTGCGCCGATCGCCGCGGCAACCTCGTCGAGCAACCGGGCGACCTGCGCTCGACGCGACGCAAGCAGAACACGCGACGCGACGACTTCCGTGCGGCTCTGGGTGACCGCCGCTGTCCGGAAGAAGCGCCTGCGCACGTGGCCGACGACGACCACGGTTGCGCCCTGCTCGAGCGACTCGGCGAGGGGCACCTGGATCGAACCAGGCGACCGGCACCGAGCTCGATCCGCCGTCGCCGCGGGTCGTGACGTCGAACTCGACGAGCAGGCTGCCCGACGGCAGCGCTCGCCGCCGTGGCGGACCTGAGAGCTGGCCTTGCACGACCGCCACATTGGTGGCGTCGCTCGAAACGGTTGTCATCATGACCTCCCACCTCAACCCGCCTTGCGGGAATCGTTCGGTATGGGAGATGTCGGGTGAGGCCGACAGTAGCGAGGGGGTGTCAGGGCGTCGATGACTCGGCCGTCTCGGCGCGGGCTGCGGCACGACTCGCCTTGCGGACGGCGGTCGTCGCCGTGCGCTCGGCATCGCGCAGCTCCCTGCGGGCGGAAGTCAGCTCGTTGTCGACGCGCTGTAGCTCCGCAGCCAATTGCTCGCGCTGCGCCTCGACGGCGGCCACGCGGTCGCCCAATTCGGCAACTGCCGCCGTCGCTGATTCCGCTTCCCCGAGCGCCGCATCGGCGTCCGCCCGAAGGATCGTCGAACGCGCCAACTTGGCGTCTTCGTCGGCGGCGGCGTCTGCGGCGGCCTGCTTCGACCGGCGAGCACCAGCCGGCTCGCCCCGGCGGCTCGATCGGCCACCGGGGATCGCGGTCAGCCCGCCGAATGTCCCAAAACCTGTTGGCGCCGCCAGCGGGCGGACGAGCCGGGCGGCGCGCACCTCGTCCGCGGCCGCACCGTCGGACGACGCCGCTTCCAGCGTCGCCGCGATCTCGGCGCGGTGGCCCTCGCTGAGCGGCCGTCGGGCCAACTCGGCAGCAGCGTCGGTCGCCACCCGGATCGCATCCTGACGGGCCCGTTGCGCGGCGCGAATCTCCGTGGCCGCGCCACCGCCGGTGTGGGCGGCGCGCAGTTCGTTGCCGCGCGCCACCAGCTCGTCGATCAGCGCCTGGCGCTGCGCCGCCAACAGGTTCACGGCCCACGCCGAAACCGATGGCTTGGGCAGCTTGGCGAAGACCGCTGCCGCGTCGGTGTCGCCAGCCGCCTTGAGCGCGCGTGCGCCCTCGCTACGGACCTTCACGAAGTCGTCGGGGCCTGTCGTGTAGAGACGAGCCGTGAGCTCGTCAGCGTCGGGCGGGCGTGCCACGGCCCCAACTCTTGTCGCTCCGCACAGCGCGTCGCGTCAACCTTTCGAATCCCACGGTCCGACGCGCTGGAACCCGAGGCTGCGGAACAACCGCTCGGACGGCACATTGCCATCGGTGATCACGGCGCCGACCTCGTCGCACCCGTCGGACGCCAACGAGCGCAGCGACGCCAGCACAGCGGTTCGCCCGTGACCCCGTCGTTTCGACGCGGCGCTGGTGGCGACCGGGTCGATGTACCGGCGACCGTCGACGGTCACGACGAACGACATCGCCAGGATCCCGGCGTCGTTCTCGAGAACGAAGGAGTGTCGGCCACTCGCTCCTCGTGCGGGTCATCTCGGGATCCCCGGAGCCACGCAGACGGACACCGTCATCCCGAACTGCACGCCCGCCAGAACGCCCGGTACGACCGATACTCGACGGCGCCGGTCACCCAGCCCGCCGCCACCAGCTCGGCGTGGAAGCGCGGCAGGTTGCGCCACGGCACGCCCATGTCGACGTGGTGGGCGAGGTGCCAGCCCGTGTTGTAGGGGACGATGCACAAGCGGGCCAGCCACGATTGACGGATGACGTGGGTGGTGCGGCGGCGATCCGCCGAGCGCTCCATCCCGCCGTGCTCGGCGATCGCCCGCAGCCGGTTGGACACCTTCCACAGCGTGCACCAGGAGCCGATCCACACGACGTAGGCCAGCGGGCGCTGGGCGGCGACGGCCACGCCGGCGAGCACGAGTTGCACGCCGAGGATCTGGAGGCCCTCCGGCGCACGCTTGCGCGCCGCGCCGACGAGCAGCTTGAGGTTCTTGTAGGCGCTCTCGCCGGTGGCATCACGACGCAACTTGCGGCGCCATGACGCCTTGGCGATCGGGTAGCCGTGATAGAGGTCGGTATCGGGTTCGTCGGGGCCCAGCTCGTCGCGATGATGGGCGAAGTGGGCCCGCCGGTAGGCGTAGAACGGCTGGAACGAGGGATAGCCGAGGACCCAGCGGCCGACCTGGTCGTTGGCGCGGCGGTTGGGGAACAGCAGTCGGTGGGCGGCCTCGTGGGCCAGGATGTTGAGCAGGGCGTGGCCGCGTCCCATCCACACGAAGGCGGCCAACCACGCCCACCAGGTGTCGACGATTGCCGCGGCGACGACGACGCCGTAGGTCTGGACGATGGCGCCGACCACGGCGAGCACGTTTCGACGCGTCGGGATCCGCCGCAAGTCGTCGCGCCACGGGCGCCTGGCCACGCCCTTCTCTGACAGTCGGCCGGTGGGCAGTACGTCGGGCAGCGCCGCAGCCGGAGGGACCATCGTCGCCGTCACGAAGCCATCATACAACTGACGATCGTGTCGATCAAGAAATGTAACGACTATCGTCCCTGGCGTGGACGACGTCGAGCTCCGGCCGCTCAATGCCAGGTCCCTCGTGCTGTCGGTGCTCCTCGGGCTGCCGACGCCGCGGCTCGACAAATCGTCACCGGGGCGCCTCGCCGAGCTGTTCGCGATCGCCCCCGGCACGATGCGCACGGCGATCTCGCGGATGCTCGCCGCCGGCGAGTTGGCCGTTGTCGGCGACGGCTACGAATTGCGTGCGGAGCGGCTGCTCGCCCGCAAGCACGCCCAGGACATCGGGCGCCGGCCGGTCGCCGACGCGTGGGACGGTTCGTGGTGGGTCGTCACCGTGGCCGCCCCGTCGCGTGGCCTCGGGGCCCGCCGCGAGTTCCGGACGGCGATGGCCAACGCCCGGATGGGCGAGCTGCGCCCCGAGACGTGGCTACGACCGGCCAACCTTGCGGCGCCGGCGGGCATCGACGGCACCGTCGTCATCGGAGGTCGACTGAGCGGTACCGAGCCCGCCGACCTCGTCACCCGGCTGTGGGATCTGCGGTCGATGGGAGCGCAATGCACTGCGCTGCTCAACGAGCTGGGCACGTGCCTGACGATGCTCGAGCGGCGCGGCGCCAGGGCGCTCGCTCGGACGACGATGACGTCGGCCGCCGTGGTCCGCTTCTTGCGGGTCGAACCGATGCTGCCGCGGCGGTTGGTGCCGCCCGACTGGCCGGTCGACGCGTTGCGTGACCTCTACGCCGACTTCGATCGGGTGTACGGCAGAGTGCTCGGTGAGGCCCTGGGCGATCAGCCGCTGCCGTAGGGGCGGGTGATGATCTCGAGGAAGTGCCCGTCGGGACCTCTCCAGTACACGCCGCGGCCGCCGTCGTGGTGGTTGATCTCGCCCGGCCGTGATGCCATCGGGTCAGCCCAGTAGTCGAGGTCCCGCTCGACGATGCGACCGAAGATCTCGTCGAACTCGGGCTCGGTCACGAGGAACGCGTAGTGGGTGGCCTGGATCTCGCCGTCGCGGTGGTCGTCGGCGAAGTCAAGCTCGACGTTGTTGGCGAGGCGGACCTGGGAGAACGGACCGAAGTCGGAGGGCGGATCGAGCCCGAGAATCTCGGCGACCGAAGCGGCCGCGGCGCGGCGGTCGCGCACATGGACGATGTGGTGATTCAGCTCGACACTCATGTCGCCACGGTACGACCACCCATCGGCCCACCGACCCCCCTGCGACCGACGTCACGACGACTCCCCCACCCGAGTGGTCAGGGATCGATCATCGCTTGGAGGCCGGCGACCCACTCCTGGGCGGCGTTCCAGCGGGCGTCGTGGTGTTCGCCGCCGTCCTCATGGTGCGGCCCGGCCGCGGGGTACGAGCCGAAGAACTTCACGCGCCCCTGCTTGAGGTGGAGGGCCCGCATCGTGTCGGCGAGCAGCTCGTCGTCGATGTGCGCGTCGGCATAGATCACGAAGCAGTTGTCGCCGAGCCCGCCGTCCTTCGTCGGCCGGCTCAGCAAATTGGACAGGTTGATCCGCCGTGCGGCGAACTCCTGGAGGATCGACACGAGGCTGCCCGGCACGTCGGCGCGCTGGTAGACGACCATGCCGGTGCGATCGTTGCCGGTCCGTCGGGGTATCCCCTCGCGGGCGACGACGACGAAGCGGGTCTGGTTGCCGGCGTGATCGGCGATGTCGTCGGCGATGACCGACAGTCCATAGCGAGCAGCGGCGACACGTGGGGCGATGGCGGCGAGCCCTGGCTCCGGCCCGCCGGCGTCGTCGCCCTGGGCGACGAACTTGGCGGCGCTCGCCGTCGACTGGGCGGTGCGCACCTCGACGCCACGCAGCCGCTCGCGGAGGAAGCGGTGACACTGGGCGGTGGCCACCGGGAACGACACGACCGCCTTGATCTCCTCGAGCGCCAACCCGGCGGCGCCGACCAGGCAGTGCTCGATGTCGAGGACGATCTCGCGCGTGATCAGCAGGTCGTAGTCGAAGGCGAGGGCGTCCTGGGTGAGGTTGACGACGCCTTCGATCGAGTTCTCGATGGGCACGACCCCGCAGTCGACGTCGCCGGACTCGACGGCGTCGAGCACGTCGGGCACGGTGACGAAGTCGACGAGCTCGGCGGCGGCGAGGTCGGCCTGGGTGCGCACGGCCTGTTCGGTGAACGTGCCGAACGGCCCGAAGAAGCCGACCCGGTTGATCGGGCGAGACGCCATGTGGCGAGGTTACGAGCGACCGATGGCTGTTTTCCTGACGGAATCGTCATGAAAACACCCATCGGTCGTTCTTCGGCGGGGTCTGGCAGAGTTGGGGGGTGCAGGAAGCGACGTTGCGGGCGATGCTCGACGACCTCGGGGCCGGGCGGATCAGCGCCGACGAGGTGGTCGCCCGGCTCCGCCGGCTGCCGTTCGCCGACGTCGGCGACGCCCTCGTCGATCACCACCGAGCGTTGCGCCAGGGCATGCCCGAAGCGGTGTTCGGACCGGGCAAGACGCCCGAGCAGTGCGCACGCATCGTCGCCGAGTTGCTCGAGCACGGCGACGGCCCAGTGCTCGTCACCCGCGTCTCCGGCGAGCAGGTCAAGGCCATCGAGGCGGCGGTCGGTCCGGGTCGCAGCGCCGCCGGCTGCCTGCTGTACCGCCCTCCCGTCACCGGCGACGCCAACGTGCTGCTCGCCGCGGCAGGAACCTCCGACCGGCCGGTCGCCGACGAGTGCGCCATGACGCTGCTCGCCTACGGGATCGCCGCCCGGCGCCTCGACGACGTGGGCGTCGCTGGGCTGCACCGTCTGCTGGCGCATGTCGATGACGTGCAGGCCGCCGACGCCGTCGTCGTCGTCGCCGGCATGGAGGGCGCCCTCGCCAGTGTCGTCGGCGGGCTCACCGCCGCGCCGGTCATCGCCGTGCCCACGAGCGTCGGCTACGGCGCTTCGCTGGAGGGGGTCACGGCGCTGCTGGCGATGCTCGCATCGTGCGCCAGCGGCGTGACGGTAGTCGGCATCGACAACGGCTTCGGGGCGGCATGCGCCATCGCGCGGATGCTGCCAGCTCTGCGTTCCCCGGCCACGCAGGCCGCTGCTGGACGCTCCTCGGCTGGCGCCTCGTCGCTCGCAACGGAGGACCCGCCGTGATCTCGCCACGGATCGCCTACGTCCAGTGCAGCGCCGGTGTCGCAGGTGACATGCTGCTCGGCGCGCTCGTCGACGCCGGCGCACCGCAGGCGTCGGTGTTCGAGACGATCGGTGGGCTCGGCGTCGACGGCTACGCCCTGACGTTCGAGCGGGTCCAGCGCTGTGGAGTGGCGGCGACGTGGGCCAACGTCGTCGTCGATGACCACGATCACCACGAGCACCGCCCGGCCGGCCAGCTGCGAAAGCTGCTCGACGCTGCCGACCTCGCCGACGGCGTCCGGCGGCGAGCCCAGGCAGTCTTCGACGCCCTCGCCACCGCCGAGGGGGCGATCCACGGCATCGAACCCGACGACGTCGAGTTCCACGAGGTCGGCGCCGTCGACGCGATCGTCGATGTCGTCGGCATCGCCGCGGCGCTCGAAGCGTTGGGCATCGACGAGCTCGTCGCCGGTCCGGTGGCCACCGGGCGGGGCACGATCACCGCTGCCCACGGCAGCCTGCCCAACCCGTCGCCCGCCGTCGCTCGGCTGCTCGCCTCGCGGCAGATGCCGGTGATCGGCATCGACACCGACCTCGAGCTGGCGACGCCGACCGGCGTCGCCGCCCTCGCCGCCCTCGCCACCTCGTTCGGGGCGCTCCCGGCGATGACCGTGTCGTCGGTCGGCTACGGCGCCGGTCGCGCCGACACCGCCGGGCGCCCCAATGTCGTGCAGGTGATCGTCGGCGAGGCGGTGGTCGGCGCACCCGTGGCTCCACCGCCGGGTCGGGCGGCCGTGCAACTCGACGTCAACGTCGATGACGTCACCGGCGAGGTGATCGCCCACACGATCGCCGCCCTCGTCTCCGCCGGGGCGTTCGACGCCTGGGCCACGCCGATCGTGATGAAGAAGGGCCGTCCGGCGCACGTCGTCTCGGCCCTCTGTGACCCGGCACTCGTCGAAACCGTCGCCGCCATTCTCGTCGCCGAGACGGGCAGCCTCGGCGTGCGCGCCACGACCGTGGAACGCTGGCCGCAACAACGGCTCGATGCCGTCGTCGAGGTCGGCGGGCACCGAATCGCCATCAAGGTCGGCTCCGGTCGCGTCAAGGTCGAACACGACGACGCTGCCGCTGCGGCGCACGCGCTCGGGCGCCCGCTGCGCGACGTGCTCGACGAGGCCGCCCGACGCGGTGCCGAAATCGGCGACGGCGGCGCCGTCCCAACTTCCTAGCGTTGGCGGACCGTGGGCGCGATTCGGGTCAGCCATCTCGGCTGGCGACTTCCCGGTGGCAGCGAGCTGCTGCGCGACGTCAGCTTCTCGGTTGGCGACGGCGAGCGGGCCGCCCTCGTCGGCGCCAATGGTGTCGGCAAGTCAACGGCGCTCTCGCTGATCGCCGGGGACATCAGCCCGACGAGCGGAACGATCAGTGTCGACGGCCGGCTCGGCGTGATGCGCCAGTTCGTCGGCACCGCCGCCGGCCCGCAGACCGCCCGCGACCTGCTCGTCTCGATCGCCCCGGTTGCGGTGCAACGAGCGCACTCCGAGCTGGTCGCGGCCGAGGCGACCGCCACGGCGGACCCGCTCGGCTACGCGCATGCGGTCGCGGCGTGGAGCGACGCCGGCGGATACCACGCCGAGGTGCATTGGGACGAGTGCGCGACGCGCGCCGTCGGCCTGCCGTTCGACGAGGTTGCCGATCGACCGCTGCGGACGTTCTCGGGTGGCGAGCAGAAGCGCCTCGCCCTCGAGGTGCTGTTGCGCGGCGACGCCGATGTCCTGCTCCTCGACGAGCCCGACAACTTCCTCGACGTCGATGCCAAGCGCTGGCTGGAAGGCGAGCTCCGGGCGACGCGCAAGACCGTGCTGTACATCAGCCACGACCGCGAGCTGCTCGCCGCCACGGCAACGAAGATCGTGACGATCGAGGCGACCGGTCGATCGGGTGAGCGTGGCAGCAAGGCGTGGACCCTCGGCAGCGGGTTCGCCGGTTACGCCGAGGCCCGCCACGCCCACGTCGACAAGCTCGACAAGGACCGCGCCATCTACGACGACGAGCGCAAGCGGCTCGAACAGCTCGTCGCCGAGATGCGCCGTCGGGCCAGCTTCTCGGAAGTCTTCGCGCCGAAGTTGAAGGCCGCCGAGAGCCGGCTCCGTCAGTTCGTCGAGCGCCACGAACCTCCCGCCACGGTCCGTGAGCAGCGCATCGCCATGCGCCTCGGGGGAGCGCGCACCGGCAAGCGTGCGCTCGTCGTCGAGCAGCTCGAGCTCGACGGCCTCACCGACCCCTTCGATCTCGACGTCGACTTCGGCGAACGCGTCGCCGTGCTCGGCGGGAACGGGGCGGGCAAGAGCCACTTCCTGCGACTGCTCGCCGGCGAACCCGTCGAGCACCACGGCGTGTTCCGGCTCGGTGCAGGCGTGGTGCCTGGCTTGTTCCACCAGACTCACGAGCACCCCGAGTGGCGGACCAAGTCACCGCTCGCCATCCTCCACGATCACGACGTCGTGCGCGGCCCGGCGATGTCGATGCTGCGCCGCTACGAGCTCGACGGCTGTGCCGAGCAGCCCTTCGAGACGATGTCGGGCGGGCAGCAGGCGCGCTTCCAGATCCTCCTGCTGGAGCGCTCCGGGGCGACGATGCTGCTGCTCGACGAGCCGACGGACAACCTCGATCTCGTGTCCGCCGAGGCGCTGGAGGCCGGCCTCGCGTCGTTCACCGGCACGGTGATCGCCGTCACCCACGACCGCTGGTTCCTGCGCGGCTTCGACCGCTTCGTCGTGTTCGGCGCCGACTGCACGGTGACCGACCACCTCTCCGTGCCCGCCGCCTGGGCGACGTCGTCACCGATGGGTGTGTAGGGGACCGAACGGTCCCCAGAACACCCATCGGTCGGTCAGGTGTCGGCGACGAGTGCCTCGGCGAGCGGGGCGAACACGTCGGTCGGCACCTCCCCGGACAGGCGCTGGCGCACGAGCCCGTCGTCGTCGATGAACACCAACGTGGGGTACGAGGTCCCGCCGTAGGCCGCCATCGCCGGCGGTGCCGAGCCGTCGTCCGGGGTGCGGTCGTCGACGAGCACCGGCCACTGCCAGTCCATCTCGACGAGCCACTCGTCAGGTGGATAGTTGGGGGCGTCCGCCGATACCCCGGTGCTCACGCCGACGACGTTCAGGCCGTCGGGGAACTCACCGGAGTCGCGCCACTCGTTGAGCACCGGAACCTCGGCGTTGCAGTGCGGGCACCAATGGGCGAGCAGGACGACCATCGTCGGGCCGTCCGTCGCCGGGTCGATGGTGATCTCGTTGCCCTCGTAGTCGTAGCCGCGGACGATCGGCGCCGCACGGCACAGCGCCGTGTCGGGCTCGGCGCCTTCACGGACCTCTTGGTCGAACGGCGGCAGGTCTTGCCCGTCGACGGCGACCGGCTTGAAGATGTCGTCAGCTGGGAACTCGGCAAGCTCGGGTGTGGTGCCGGGGCTCGCCGCTGACTCCACGCTCGGCGAGGGCACGGCCGAACAATCGGCCAGTCCTTCCTCGGTCATCGGCACGCTGGCAACAGCGCTTTCGTCGTCGTCACCGCCGCCGACGAGCAAGGCGATGGCGACTCCGATCACGGCCACGACGGCCACGACGGCGGCGATGAGGATCACCGTGCGCGTCTGATCGCGCGGGGCCGCGGCAGGGTTCGGTCGTTGCGGCGGGCGAGCCCGCTGGTTGGCCATTCAGCTTCCTGGTCGCCCGGGACCGTCGTCGAGTTCCCCGCCGCTCGCCGTCGCCAGCACGGCGATGATCGCCGCGAAGCCGCACAACGCCATGAACGACAACGTGACGAAGCCGAACTCGCGGAACCACACCAGCGAGCACGGGTTCGTCGGGTCGCAGGCGTCGCCTTCGAGCTGGGGATGCCACTCCACGAGGTAGTGGTAGACGGACACGCACGCGCCCAGTCCAGCGAGCGGGATCGCGTACCAGCGGATCGCCCGATCCCGGCGGATCGCGGCGATCGACAGGATCACAGCCAGCGGATACATGGCGATGCGCTGGAACCAGCACAGCCGGCACGGCACGTAGTTGGCGACCTCGGAGAAGTAGAGGCTCCCGGCAGTCGCCCCGGCGGCCACCAGGAAAGCGAGCCAGAGGGCGGCGTCGTCGATCAGTTGCATGACGTCGTCGAGGAGCGCCGATCGGCCACGCAGCAGGCGGCCGACGACGACCAACACTGCAAGCGCCGCCGCCCCGAGGGCGAGAACGGCGGCGAACACCTGCATCGCCTCCACCGACATCGCCGCCAAGTATGGGCGCGGCGACGGCACCGTTAGCGTCCCCACCCGATGTCCACGTCGTCCAGCGCCTTGCGCGAGATGCGACGCGCCCGGCGAACGCGCCGGCTCGGCGAGTTGGAGTGGTTCGAGATCGCCTACCGCGTGTACCTCGCCGCGCTGTTCGGCGGGCTGGCGGTGATGTGGTTGAGCGACCTCGTCACCGACGAAGCGGCGACCGCCGATCAGCTCGCCGATGTCGTCGAACGCGGCCCAGCGGTGATCGGCCTGTTCGCCGTGGCCGCCGTCGCCCTCGGCTTGCGCAGCGGGAGCGACGGGGGTCCGATCTCGCTCGAGGCAGGCGACGCACGTCATCTGATGCTTGCCCCGATCCCTCGACGAGAGGTCCTGCTGCGCCCGGTCGGTCAGCGGATGCGGTCCATCGCCTTCGCCAGCGCCGTGTCGGGAGCGATCGCCGGTCAGCTTGCATCACGCCGGCTGCCGGGGTCGGCAGCGGCCTGGGCGGCGAGCGGAGCGGCAGCCGCCGCCCTCGCCGGCCTGGCGTTCGTGGCTGTCGCGGTCATCGTCCACGCCCTCGGCCTGCCGCGCTGGGCGGCCACGTCGCTCGCCATGTTGCTCCTCGCCCTTCAAGGCGCCGCCGTCGCCTGGGGTTGGCCGGGGCCCGGCGACCACCTGGGCAGCCTGGCGATGTGGGGGATGCGCCGCCAGCCGGCTGACCTCATCGCCGTCGTCGTCATCCTCGTCGCAGCCGGCGTCGCCCTGGTCATTGCCGATCGGCTGCGGCTCGAGCAGCTGACCCGGCGCGCCGATCTCGTGTCCCAGCTGCGGTTCGCCGTCACCGTCCAGGATCTGCGCACCGTCGTGTTGCTGCGCCGCCAGCTGCGCGGCGAGCGCCCGCGCACGATGCCGTGGATCGTCCTCGGTCGTTCGCCGGCGAACGCCGGTGCGACGCGAGCGGTGATCCGCCGCGGGCTGCGCGGCCTCGCCCGCTATCCGTCGTCGCGGCTGGCGAGGATGGCGGCCCTCGCCGCCCTCGCAGGGTTCGCCATCGTCGCCGTGCTGCGCGGCACGACGCCGGCGGTACTGGCCGCCGGCTTCGCCCTCTACCTCCTGGGCCTCGACGCCATCGAGCCGCTCTCCCAGGAGATCGACCATCCCGACGTCGCCGACGGTGTGCCGCAACAGCGGGGCTGGCTGCTCCTGCGTCATCTCGGCGCGCCGATCGCCGGACTCGTGCCGTTCGCCGTGATCGGTGCCGGGGCAGTGTCCGTCGCCGAGCCATCGGCGGCTGCCGCGGCGTTCGCCCTTGCGCTGCCGGTGACGCTGGCGGGAGCCTGTGGATCCGTGGTCAGCGTGGTCCGTGATGCGGCCGATCCGCTGTCGGCGTCGAGCGCCGCGGTCCCGCCCGAGTTCGCCGGGGCCTCCTCGTTCATCCGCATGGCGGTGCCGATCGTGATCAGCACGATCCCGGCGCTCACCGCGCTGGCGATGCGCGAGTTCCCCGAGGTCGGCACGGCGGTGCGGATGGCCGTGCTCAACGCGCTGCTCATCGCAGCGACGGCATGGTGGGTTCGCAAGGGCGACGAGTGGCGAGCGAAGTTGCGGGCATTCGGCGAGGCGGGACGGCGAGCGTCATGAGCACCGCCAGCGCCCTGCTCGCCACGGAGTTGGCGAAGAGCTACGGCGACGCTCCGGCCCTCGGCCCCGTCGACCTCGACGTCGCGACGGGCCAGCGCGTCACCCTGCTCGGGCACAACGGCAGCGGCAAGACGACGCTGCTGCGCCTTGCCGCCGGGCTGCTCGACGCCACCGCCGGGAGCGTCGCTGTGCTCGGGAACCCCGCCGGATCGCTCGATGCTCGCGCCTTCACCAGCTACCTCGGCGACCAGCCGGTGTTCTACGACGACCTCACCGTGTGGGAGCACCTCGAGTACCTCGCCAAGCTGCACAACACGGAGGGTTGGGAGCAGCATGCTTCCGACCTGCTCGAGCACCTCGGGCTCACCGACCGCGGCGACCATCTTCCGACGACGTTCAGCCGTGGGCTGCGTCAGAAGGCGGCGATCGCCATCGCCTTCGTCCGTCCCTTCGAGGTGCTCCTCGTCGACGAGCCCTTCGTCGGCCTCGACCAGCCCGGCCGGGAAGCGCTCCTCGATCTGTTCGACCGGGCCCATCGCGACGGGGCGACGCTCGTCGTCGCGACGCACGAGTTGGCCGCCGTGAGTGCCGCCGAGCGAGTCGTCGCGCTGCGCGACGGGCTGGTGATCTTCGACGGCCCGGCCGGCACTGCCGATCCGGCCGCCCTCGTCGTCCGCTGAGACGGCAGGCCCCGCACATTGTGGGGGTGGGCGGGCGACATCCCCGCGTCGAGGGTGCACTCGTTACGATTGCCGGCATGTACGACTTCGAGTCCGTCAGTGTGTCCTCGTACGAGGCCGCTTCGCTTGCAGCCACGCTCACCGAGAAATCCGCTGACGGATGGGAAGTCGTCGCCATCGTGCCCGCCGGATCCGACGTGGTCGCCTATCTGCGGAGGTTGTCGAGCGCCACCGGGGGCGGCGCCAACGCCGATGCCGCCGACACCGACGCGACAAAGGATGCCGTGACGGCCGCCGCGGTCACCGACGGCACGAGCAACACGCTGCAGCTGGGCGAGTCGGAGACCACCGATACGGCTGCTGAGCTGCTCACGCCGACGGACTCCACGGCCGACATCACCACGCCGACGCAGGCGCCCGCGACGACGTCGACGTCCCCCTCCACCGACAGCGGCGGCACGGGGTGGGGTGCCGGTGCCGAGACGTCCGCGGCGAGTTCCGGTGGCTGGTCCGGGGCCTCCGAGTCCTCCGAGCCCGCCGCGTCCTCGTCGTGGGGTGGTTCTGCCCAGGAGGCCGCCACCGCTGCCGCCACGCCGGCCGTGCCCGCCGGCTGGTACGCCGACCCTGCCGGCCGCTACGAACTGCGCTACTGGGACGGTTCGGCGTGGACCGAGCACGTGTCGCGGCAGGGCCAGCAGTACACCGATCCGCCGGTCGCCTGAACCCTCGATGCCGCGTCTGATGCCGCCGCGGCATCACCGCTGTTGATGCGCGCAACGTCGCTCGGCCAGGCCGGCATGCTCATCGAGACCGCCGGCGGCTCGATCGTCTGCGACCCATGGTTCGTTCCAGCGTTCTTCGGGTCGTGGTTCGTGTTCCCCCGCAACGACCGCCTGAGCGATGAGCTGCACGACAGGATCCGCGGCGCCGACTACCTCTACGTCTCCCACCTCCACGGCGATCATTTCGACGAGACCTGGCTTTCCGACGAGCGCAACCTCCGCCGCGACATCGCCGTGCTCGTGCCCGGCTACCCCAGCAGAGAGCTCGACACGAGGTTGCGTGCGCTCGGCTTCGACAACCTCATCCGCACCGTCGATGGCGAGGAGCTGCTGCTCGGCGGCGGCAACGGCAGCACGTTGACCGTGGCGATCCACGTCGAGACGTCGATCACCGACGGCCCAGGCGGCGACTCGGCGCTCGTCGTCAGCGATGGCACGAGCCGTCTCGTCAACCAGAACGACTGCCGGACGACCGACCTTGCGGCCCTCGCCGCGCATGGCCCGGCCGACCTCCACTGGCTGCAGTACAGCGGGGCGATCTGGTATCCGATGGTCTACGAGATGGACGACGCCACGATGGGCCATCTCGTCGAGGCCAAGATCGAGAGCCAGCTGACGAGGGCGATGCGCTACGTCGAGTCGATCGACGCCCGTGCCGTGGTCCCGTCGGCCGGTCCGCCGTGCTTCCTCGATCCCGACCTGTTCCACCTCAACGTCGTGACCGGAGACGAGCCGAGCATCTTCGTCGACCAGCGCACGTTCCTCGCCCGCCTCGCGGCGTCAGGGCACGCCGGCGTGCTGGCCATCCCCGGAACGACGATCGACGTGGGGCCCGAGGCGATCTCCGTCGAGCAGCCGATCGCCGACGACGAGGTGGCGGCGATCTTCGAGCGCAAGGGCGCCTATCTGGCGCGGTACCAGGCGGACTGGATGCCGTGGCTGGAGGCGATGCACGAACGTTGGGCTGCCCAACCGGAGAGCGACCTCGTGCCGACGCTGCAGGAGTGGTGGCGGCCGCTGTTGGCGGCCTGTCCCACCGTGCGTGAGGGCATCGGCGCGGCATGCCTGTTGCGGGCGGTCTCGACCGAGGCTGACGACGTCGAGATCCTCATCGACTTTCCCGCCGGCGATGTGCGTACCTACGCCGGCGAGCCATACGGCTTCCGCTTCGAGATCGACCGCAACCTCGTCGAGAAAGTCGTCGCCGAACGGGCGGTCGACTGGAGCAACTCGCTGTTCCTGTCGTGCCGCTTCCGCGCCTGGCGGGAGGACGAGTTCAACGAGTACGTCTACAACTTCTTCAAGTCGCTGTCACCCGGCCGCATGCGCCGTACCGAAGCCGAGGCGCTGCGCAAGCTCCACCCGCCGACGGAGACCGAGCCCGACATCGAGCTCGACGGTTGGGTGATGCAGCGGCGCTGCCCGCACCGCAACGCCGACCTCAGCGTGTTCGGCGAGGTGCACGGCTGCGAATTGGTGTGCACGCTGCACGGCTGGCGCTTCGACCTGGAGACCGGCAGGTGCCTGACGAGCGCCGGCCACGAGCTGAGGGTCCGCAAGCGCGACGCCTGACCCAGCGAAAATGGCGAGCGCGGGCGTCGCTTGGTTCGCAAGGGGGCTGAGCCGGTCGCCGCCCGTGGTCAGGTACGTCGCCGTCGGGGGGTTCGGGGGGCGGTAGCGCCCCCGATGGCGGCGGCCAAGGCCGGCTTTGCCGGCCGCCGCCAAGAGATGAGTGCGGCGAAGCCGCTCGACAAAGCTCGACCGAACGGAGCGAGCGAGCGAGCGAGCGAAGCGAGTGAGGTCGAAGAGTCAGTTGGCGCCGTGGACCCACACGGGGATGTGCATCGGCATGATGTTCGACTCCCAGATGAAGTCCATCGCCGGAATCGACACCCGCACGCACCCGTGCGACGCCGGGTAGTTCGGCACGTTGTTGGATCCGTGCACGGCCTGCCCGCCGCTGAAGTACTTCGGCCGATAGATCCGCCCGAGGTCGCCTTCCCACCATCCGACCGGCCGTTCGCGGTAGACCTCGTGAAGCCCATTGCGGGTGATCGACACGCCGCTCTGCACCTCCCCGGGTGTGTTCTGGTCGACCTCCTCATAGGGCTGACCGTCGCCGGTTGACGTGTTGTAGATCCACATCGTCCGGCCGTTGTGGACGACGAACAGGAGCTGTTTGTCCTTGTCGATCTCCACGAGCGTGCCGGCGTCGGCGAGCCCGTGAGCCCGGAAACGGGCGTTGGTCAACGCGTCGGCGGTCTCCTGGTTGACGTAGCCCGACCCCTCCAAGCCGAGGTACTTCTGGAAGGCCATCACCGCCTGGCTCGTCGTCAGTCCGTACTCGCCGTCGGCGCCGCTGTTCCAGAAGCCGAGGTCGACGAGGCGCTGCTGGATGCGCGCCGTCTCGCCGCCGCCGCTCGATCCGACAGCGACGAACGGGTACTCCGGCGCTGCCACGGGCACGATCGCCGGCGATGGCGCGGTGGTCGTCGGGGCGAGGGTCGTCGGTGCGGCGGTGGTCGTGGGGGCGAGCGTGGTGGTCGGGGCGACGGTCGTCGGCGCGGCCGTGGTGGTCGGCGCCACGGTGGTGGTCGTCGAGGCGATCTGCGTTGTGGTCGCCATGCGCGGCGACGAGGCGGCGATGATCGCCGTGCCTCCGAGCAGCATCGTCGCCACACCGAGACCGCCGCTGACGACGATCAGGCGGTTGCGAGAGGAGTCGCGTCGCCCGTGGGAGGAGCGGTTAGCGGCCCGCATCGAGCCGAGGCTACCAAGGCGGGGTCCCCGATTCGGGGCATTCACTCGCCGTCTCGGGCGGCTCGTTGGGCCGCTGCCACGAGGTCGGCGAAGCGCACCGGCTCGCTGCCCTGAGCGACGAGCAGGGCGATCTCGAAGCGGTCGACGAGCTCGCTGGCGGGCACTCGTTCGCCGACCCCGGCGATGCCGACGGTGTTGGCCAGCGCTGAGCGCACCGCCCCGACGTCCAGTCCGCCGCTGGCCAGCTCGGCCAGCGTGGTCGCCCCCTCCCGCTTGGTGAGACGCCGGCCATCGGCTCCGACCACCAGCGGCACGTGGGCGTAACGCACCGCCGGCAGACCGAGCGCCGCGCCGATGGCCACCTGGCTGGGCGTCGCGCCGAGCAGGTCGTCGCCGCGGGCGACGAGGTCGATCCCGGCGGCGCCGTCGTCGACGACAACGGCGAGGTTGTAGGCCGGAACGCCGTCGTTGCGACGCAACACGACGTCGGCGGCCGACCCCTCGACGTGGCCGGCGACGAGGTCGTCGAACGCCACGCGACGATCGTCGGCTCGGAAGCGCACGGCGGGAGTCCGGTGCGCTCGCCGTTCGGCGCGCTGTCGGGCGGTGAGGTCGCGGCATCGGCCGGGGTAGCGCAACCCGGCGTCGTCGTGCGGTGCAGCCACCGCCTCGCGGATCTCGCGGCGCGTGCAGAAGCACTCGTAGGTGAGGCCCGCCCGGCTCAGGTCGTCGAGGGCTCCCTCGTACAGGTCGAAACGCTCGCTCTGGCGCCAGACCTCGCCGTCCCAGTCGATTCCCAGAGCGCCGAGGTCGGCGCGTTGGGCCGCCTCGTGCTCACGTGATGCGGTGACCCGATCGAGGTCCTCCATCCGCAGGCGGAAGACGTCGCCGGCCGATCGGGCCAGCAGCCAGGCGATCAGCGCGGTACGCAGGTTGCCGACGTGCAGCGAACCCGTCGGCGACGGCGCAAATCGACCGGGCATCGTCGACAGTGTGCCCAGTGCCCGCAGCGGCCCGGCGTGGTCCCTTAGGCTCGACGGCGTGCAATGCCACGTCTGCGGAACCGCCGTGCTCCCGGAGCACAAGTTCTGCATGGAATGTGGCGCCCGGCTGCGGCGACCGACGAGCGACCTCGCCCTCGCCCCTCCCCCGCCCGACGAGGACTCCAACCGGCTGCCTGCGCTCTCCGCTCCGGCAGGCCATCCGATGTTCGACCCGGCGACGGGACAGCTCTTGGCGATCCCCCCGCCGCCACCGCTCCCGCCGCCGGATGAGGATGCCACGAACGTGCTTCCGGCCGTCGGGGCGCCGCTGGGCCGGGCCGCTTTCGGACCACCGGACGTTTCGGCGCAGGGCCCCGGACGCTGGGACCATCCGTCCGACACGGGGCCACTGTGGCCCAGCGAGGTGGCTGAGTACGCCCAGGATGCGGCACCGGCGACGACCGTGCAACCGCTCTCGCCCAACGACTACGACCGCGGCTACTACGAGGGCACCGGACGGGTTCCGGCGACCTATGCGCCGTGGGACGGGCCGGCGGCACCATGGGAGACCGCCGAACCACCCGTCACCCAACAGGCCTTCCGGGTCAAGCCGCTGCTGGTGATCTCGATCCTCGCCACGGTAGCTGCGGTGGTCGGGATGTTCGTGCAGGTCCTCGACATCGGTGGGACGGGCGTCGCCGCCCTTGACGGGGCGTGGAAGCTCAACGACTTCGGAACCAACCTCACCGTCGCCGGCATCGTCACCGCCGTGACGATGGTCCTCGGGGCGGTCGCCTGGTGTGCCGGGTTCCGCTGGGGCGCCGGTCTCGCCGGCGGCGCCGGGGCGGCGCTCGGTGGGCTGGTCGCCATCGCCCTCGGCCAGGCTGAGCTCGTCGTCGCCCAGGCTGACCAAGCCGGAGTCTCGTTCGTGTTGACCCGCGACGTCGGCTACTGGGCGCTCGTTGCCGCTGGCGGTCTCGGGCTCGTCGCCCTGTTCGTGTCGCTGCTGCGCACCGGCGACGACGGGCGGGCAGGGCTCGATCCGTGGGTCGCCGCCCTCGGGGCGATGGCGACGATCGCCGCCGTGATCGGTCCGCTGCTCCCCGTCGACGACGCCGACATCGACCTCAACTGGACGAGCGCACCAGGCACCGATGTCCCTACGTTGTGGTTCGTCGCCCGCTTCGTGCAGCTCGGGCTGTTGCTGTTGTGCGGCGTGTTCGGGTTCCTCCTCGTGCGCCGCTACGGCCTCGGCCTGGCGATCGGCGGCACGATCTGCGCCGGTTGGCTCGTGCTCACCGCAGCGACCGAGCAGACCGACCGACCGATCGGCTTGGCGGTCGGCAACCCCGACTACACCGACCTCGAACCGCACATCGTCACGATCGTCGGCGTCGGCCTGATGATCTTCTTCGGCCTCGTCGCCACGGCGATGGCCCTCATCGACGACCGCTGATCTCGCCAGCGCAAGCGGAGCTTGCTCGGCGAGCTACGACGGCCAGAGGCGGGCGGCGACCTCGGTCCACAGGTCGGCGAAGGCATGGCGGGCCCGGCTGCGCGGGGCGATCTCGCCGAGCGGGGCGCGATGGACGGCCATCCGCTCGATGGCGCTGGCGTTGGGGATCGCCGTCGCCAGGAACGGCGGGTCGGCGTCGGCGAGCGACTCGATCAGCTCGCGGTGCAACGTCTTGCGGCGGTCGAGCATCGAGACGAACGGCCAGACGTCCGGCGCCTCCTCGTCGGCACCGTCGAGGAACGTGGTGAGCTGATCGAGCGTGCGCACCGACAACGTCGTTGGGACCGTCGGGACGAGCAGTGCGTCAGCGGCTCGGAACACCGCCTCGCTGCCCAGCGTGATGCCGGGAGCGCAGTCGAGGATCGCCACGTCGTAGTCGTCGTCCACCGCTTCGAGGAGGGTGGCGAGGCTCGCCGTGGATCCTGTGCCGTCGGCGAGGCGAACGTCGAGGTGGCGTAACGAGAAGTCGGCGGGGACGAGGTGAAGACCGACATCGGTCTCTTTGACGTTGGCTGCGAGGCCGCCGTCGCTCCCGAGCAACCGGCGTACACCGCCCTTGACCCGCGGCTTGACGCGGAAGAAAAACGTCGCGGCGCCCTGCGGATCGAGATCCCACAACAGCACGCGCGCCCCCGACGACGCCGCCTCGAAGCTGACGTTGACGGCGGTGGTCGTCTTGCCCACGCCGCCTTTGATGCTGTAGGTCGCCAGCGCTTTCACGAACCGGCCTTGGCGCTCGCCAGCAGCGTCTTCAGCGCTTGGGCCGTCTCCTTGTCGTCGAACGCCGCGAAGCGTTTGGCAAGATCCTTCCTCGTCGCCAGTCGGCGTCGTTCGAGGCGTTCGATCAGCTGGCCGATCGCCAGAAACGTCTCGGCGTCCCAGTGCCGCTGCCGGTCGTCGGCGATCGTGCGCAGGGCGTCGGCATGAACCTCGGCATCCTGGTGCTCGCCAAGCGTGTCCTGGAGGGCCTTGAGCCGCCCGACGAACGCCGTCCGGGAGGGCTTGTCGTAGAGCCCCCCGAAGCACTCGATGAGATACCGCAGCTTCTTGGCGTCCTTGCGCAGGTCGTGGACGGTCTCGGCCGGCGTCTCCGGGGTGATCGTGCGGCCCCGCTCGACCATCACCCGGTGGGCCCGCCGGATCCGCCGGGCAACCGTCTTGTCCAAGTGATCGAGGCTGCGCTTCCCCAACGCCTCGCCATCGACGGGGTTGTCGAGCCAGTCGTTCCACGCCTCGACGGCCGCTGTCGCCCGGCCCGACGAGAGCTGGGCGGCGAGCTCGACGTGGGCGGCGGTGCGCTGCGCGGCGAGGTGCTCGCGCAGCGGGACGAGGGCCTTCGTCGCCTCGGCATCGAGGGCCGCCGTGTAGTCGGGCCATTCGATCTGGTACACGTCGAGGTCGCGGGCCGCCCCGGAGATTCCCCCGAGCCAGGCGAAGTCGTCACGGGCCTGCCGGCGAACATCGTCGGGGAGCACCTTGGCGGCGTTCGCCAGCACGACACGAGTGCGCCGCACGGCGACGCGCAGGTCGTGGAGGAACTCGGGATCGATGTCGGCGACCGTCCCGTCCCAATTGGCGAGCATCGCGTCGCGCAGGTTGCCGAGCACGGCCCGAAACCCGTCGATGGCCGCGTCGTCCCCGGCGAGCGGGATGCCGACCGACACTCCGTAGCCATCCAGCGGGACGCCTGCGCTGGCTGCGGCGAGCTCCGCCAGACCGCCCTCCGCGGCCACGAGACCGAGCCCGTCGAGCAGATCGCGCAACTCGGCAGCGGGTTTGGCGTAGCCGGCCAACTCGGTCGCTTCGACGACGACGCGGTCGAAGGCGATCCCGGCGATCGTCGGGGCATCGTGGACGGCTACGACCGCCGTGACCTTGCCGTCGCGGTTGCGTTTCGTTCCAGAAGTGCGCTGCGACGTGATCTCGACGAGGCGCAGCAAGGCGCGCACGTCGAGCAGCCGGGTGAGGCGATGGCGCAGCGGGCCAGGAGGAACATCGTCGGCGAGGCGAGGCTGGCGCGGCACGGTGATCGCGGCGGCGACGCTGTCGGCGCCGCTGAGGGTGAGGTGACGTCCATCGACGAGCTCGAGGCGCAGCCCGGCCTCGGCAATCCGCCCGTCGAACGAGTCGAGCACGGCGATCGTCGATGACGTCGACGCCTCGGTGGTGAATCCGGCGCGTTGGAGGGCGTCGACGATGTCAGCGGCGCCGAGGATCGACGAGGAAGGTCGGTAGGTCGTCGTGCCGGCGGCCATGGGAATCCCATGCTCGCACCGATTTCCCGATCTGGGCGGCGTCCGCTCCGGATTCCTGAGGTTTGGCCGCCCGGTTCGGGTGGCGCAGCGCCCGGCGCACCATCGCCGGCTTGAACATCGACTCGGGACGGGCGAGCAGGAACAACACGTCGGTCAACGCCGCCATCGCCCGCTCGTCGGTCGTCGCCGCGGCCATGACCCGGTCGAGGTAGCGGTGTTGGAGACGCATCGCCGCGCTGGCCTTGGCCCCGGTCGTCGATGGGTAGCGCAGGTCATCGCCGGTCGCGATCATCCATGCCGCCTTCCCGGCGGCCGCCACCTCATGACGGAACGCCGGAGCAAACCCGTCGAGTGATCGACCCCGGTGACGCTCCAGGGCCTCGTCGAGGCGCACCGCCGTGAGTGCGGCGACCGAAACACCCTGGCCGTACACGGGGTTGAAGGCGCACGCCGAGTCGCCGACTGCGACCAATCGCTCCGGCCAGCGCCGCAACTTCTCGTAGGACCTTCGCCGGTTTGCGGTGTTGGCGAAGCCGGCGATGGACGTCAACGGTTCGGCATCGCGGATCGTCTCGTAGACCACCGGGCTGCGCAGCGAGCGAACGAAGTCGAGGAAGCCCGCTTCATCGCGCGGCGGATGATCGCCACCGGCACCCTGGACCGTGAGCAGCACCCGATCGTCCTCGACTTCGAACATCGCCGCCATCCGTCCGCTGGCCGGCGGCTTGGCCTGGATGAACGCCGCCTTCCAGTCACGAGCACCGGGCGGGCGTCGATAGAGGCGTGATGCGTAGGACAACGAGGCGTCGATGCGGGTCTCTGCGGGGCGCTCGAAGCCAAGCTCGTCGAGCCACGCCGGCAACCGCGAGCGCCGACCCGTGGCGTCGACCACGAGGTCGGCACGCAGCGCCGTCGGGTTGTTGTCGGTGCCGTGAAGTTGGACGCCCGACACCCGCCGGCCGTCGAACCCGGGAAGCAAGCTGTCGATCGCCGTTCCGTCGAGGAGGACGATGTTCGGCGTCGCCAGCACGCGGCGCCGGGTCGACCATTCGATCAGCGGGCGCGTCGCCGAGATGATGCGATGGCGGGCGGGGAAGCGATCGATCCAGCCGGCCGGGCTGAGCCACAGCAACTCCGTCGGCGCAGCGATGTCGACCGCCCCGGCGGCGACGAGCTCGTCGGCGAAGCCGGGCAGCAGGCCTTCGATCGCCTGCTGACCACCGGGAAGAATGACGTGGAGATGCTCACCCTGGGGGACGCCGGGGCGGTTGACGGGGCGGCCGGGGACGCTGTCGCGCTCGACGACGGAGACCCGATGGAAGTGCCGCGCCAGCGCTTGCGCCGTGAGCAGGCCAGCCATGCTCGCTCCCAGCACGACGGCATGGTCGTGGACCGCAGGTGAACGATCTGAGCCCATCGCTGAACGATGCGCCCACGGACCGACCCGGCACATCGGGCGAATGACCTAGGCAGCGCTCATTTCCGGCTCCAGGCGCCCCCAACCCGTCTGTGTAAGCGTGTAAGCCCGCTGAGGGCTTACACGCTTACACAGAGCTCTCCTCAGGTTGGCGTCAGCGGTGTTCGAGCAGGCCTCGGCGGTGGGCGACATCGACCGCCGCGCCGCGAGTCGGCACCGCCAGCTTCGTGAGCAGGTGGGACACGTGCACCCGGGCGGTCTTCTCGCTGATGAACAGCGATTCGGCGATCTGCTTGTTGGTCCAGCCGCGGGCGAGCAGCTCGAGCACCTCGAACTCGCGGGCGGTGATCCCGAACTCGTCATCGGCGTTGCGGGTGGGTGCCGGCTCGGCGCCTGATTGGGTGACCGCGACTCGTGCTCGCCTGGCGGACTGCTCGATCGCCGCGGCCATCGGCCGCGCCCCGAGGTCGAGGGCTGCAGTGCTGGCGCGCTCGTACAGCTCGGTTGCTTCCTCGCGGCGACCCCCAGCGCCCAGCAGCGCCTCGGCCTGGCGCCAGTCGCAGTAGGCGGCAGGTAGCGGGAAGCCCGTCGCTTGCCACGCGGCGGCTGCTGACGCCCACCGCTCGGGGTCGGCGGGACCGCGCAGTCGAGACCGTTCGGCTTCCCCGGTCAACGCCGCCGATCGCAGCTCGGCGGCCGGTCCCAAGCCGAGGCGGTCGGCGTAGGCGGCAAGGTCGCCCAGCGTCTCGATCCATCGATCGACGTTTCCGTCGGTGCCGGCACCGTCTGCGGCGCGCAGCCCGACGAGGGCCAGCCAGGCGACCATCTCGCGGTCCGTCGTGCGCTGCATGCCCTCGTCGACGATGGCGGCGACGGCGCTCAGGTGTCCTCGACTCCACGCCCGTTCTGCCAGGCCGCGGAACAACAACCCGTCGAGCCGGCCGTCACGCAGCCCGAGCGTGTTGGCGCGGACGAGCTCGAGGCGGTCGCCGGCGCGGTCGATGTCGCCGCGGTCGATGTCGAGTTGGGCGGCGACGACGAGCTGGACGATTCCGTCGAGGCGATGCGGATCGAGGTTGCCGAGCAGCTCGGCGGCGTCCTCCCATCGACCGAGCTGGTGGGAGTATCCGGCGGCGATCGCGTCGAGCACCCCGGCCAGCACGGGCATCGCCGTCGCCCGTGCCGTCGCAGCGTCTGCCGTCGTCCTGGCGACCAACTCGGCGCCACGGCCCTCGGCGACGAGCAGCCGCCAGAGGTGGCGATGGATCCCGGCAGCGTCGGCGACATCGCCGCCGCGGACGGCGAGCTCGAGCGAGCGGTTCAGCTCGGCGAGGCCGGCGGCGAGATCACCGGTCGCCGCCAACGTCACACCGAGGGCGTGGCGAGCGTGACCCTCGTCGCCGGGCGATCGGGCAGCGACGGCAACGGCAACGGCCTCGGCGGCGCGCACAGCGGCATCCTCGGGCCGCCCGAGGCGATCGAGGGCGTCGGCCGTCGCCGCCAGGACGCGGGCCCGCGCTGCCGTCGGCTCGTCGCGCGGGACGAGGGCGATCGCCTGCTCGTAGGCGTCGAGGGCATCGTCGTCACGACCGCGCTGCAGCAGGCACCAGCCGCGCCGCTCGTGGAGGATCGCGGCGCGGGAGGCGTTCCGCTGCGCATCGATGTCGGCGAGCGCATCGGCGATCAGCTGGGCCGCCCGGTCGAGATCGCCGGCTCGGCTGGCGACGTCGGCGGCTCGATCGACGATCTCGGCTCGCGACACTGGGAGGTCGACACTCTGGCCATGCTCGTCGCCATCGAGTGTCGCCAACAGCCAGTCGTAGTAACGCTGGGCCTCCGGCAACGCGTACGCCAGTTCGGCGTCGACCGCGGCGGCGAGGGCGGGAGCCACGGCGCGGTCGCTGCGACCCGCCGCCGTCCAGTGGTGGACGAGGGCAGCCGCCCAGCTCGCTCCCACGAGCCCGTGGTCGAAGTCGATCGCCCGGGCGAAGGCGGCATGCACGCCGACTCGCTCACCCGGGAGCAGCTCGCCGAGCACCGCTTCGTGGACGAGGGCGTGGCGGAAGGCGTAGCCCTGCTCGTCGACAAGCAGGAGATGGTTCTGGCGGGCGGCGCGCAGCCCGGCGTCGAGCACCTCGGTGGGCAGTTCGACCGCTGCAGCAAGCAGTCGATGGCCGATCCGACGGCCGCCAACCGCCGCGGCACGCACGACCAGCTGGGCGCTCTTGTCGAGACGATCGAGACGGGCGAGCAGCAGCTCGTGGAGCCCCGGCGGGATGGCGCCCTCGCCCGACACGGCGGTGAGCTCCTCGGCGAAGAACGGGTTGCCGTCGGAGCGCTCGAGCACGGCGCTGACCAACGAGTCCGGTGGCTGCGTGCCGAGGATGCCGCGCAGCTGCTCGGCGACGTCACCAGGCCCGAACGGGGCGAGGCGCAGGTGCTCGACGCGCTCGACACGATCGAGCTCGGCGAGCAGGCCTCGCACGGGGTCGCCGCGCTCGAGACCGTCGGTGCGGTAGGTCGCCACGAGCAGCACGCCCGGCAGCTCAGGGCCACCAGCGAGCACGGTGAGCAGGTCGCGCGTCGAGCGATCGGCCCAGTGGACGTCCTCGACGACGAGCAAGACCGGCTTCGTCTCGGCGACACCGCGCAGCGCCGCCCGCAGCGCCTCCGCCGGCCGGGCGTCGGCGCCGACCTGATCACCGAGCTGAGCGAGCACCTCGTGGATCGGGGCGTACGGGGCGGCCCCCTCGGCGACGTCGAGGCAATGCCCGGTGAGCACGACGGCGCCCGCCGAAGCGGCACGCTTACCCAGCTCGCCGACCAGGCGCGACTTACCGATTCCCGCGTCGCCACCCACGAGCACGGCCGCCGATGACCCGGCAATCGTGGCTTCGAGGGCGACGATCAGGTGCCGCAGCTCCTCGGTCCGTCCGACGAACCACGGACACGACATCCGTGAGGCCATCGATCATCTCCCCGCCCGGACGTCAGCCGCGGGCGTCGTTCACCGAACCTACCCGGCCGGCGTTCGCAGCCGTCGGGGATATTCCCGCGGCGTTATAGTCTCGCCGATCAGTGGCGCCATGGCGGCGCGCTCGGCGGGAGGGGAAGGAACACGCAGATCGTGAGCGACTCCGCCGCCTCGGCGACGTCCGCGCCGGCACCCGACGAGCAGTTCCTCCCCGTCATCGCTCGGCCGGCGATCCAACTCGTCGGCCTGAGCAAGCGCTTTGGCGACGTCGTCGCCGTCGACTCGATCGACCTGGTGATCGACGACGGCGAGTTCTTCTCCCTGCTCGGCCCGTCGGGGAGCGGCAAGACGACCGTGCTGCGCCTGATCGCCGGGTTCGAAGAGCCCTCGGCAGGCGCCGTCCTGCTGGCCGGCACGGATGTCACGTCGAAGCCGCCGTACGACCGCGACCTCAACACGGTGTTCCAGGACTACGCCCTGTTCCCGCACCTCGACGTGCAACGCAATGTCGAGTACGGGCTGAAGGTCAAAGGCGTGCGCAAGGCCGAGCGGCGCCGACGCGCCGGCGAGCTGCTCGATGCGGTGCGCCTGTCCGGCTTCGCCAACCGGAAACCGACCCAGCTCAGCGGCGGGCAGCGCCAGCGCGTCGCGCTCGCCCGTGCACTTGTCAACCATCCCAAGGTGCTGCTCCTCGACGAGCCGCTCGGCGCCCTCGATCTCAAGCTGCGCGAGGAGATGCAGGTCGAGCTCAAGGCGCTGCAGCGGGACGTCGGGATCACGTTCGTGTTCGTCACCCACGACCAGGGCGAGGCGCTGTCGATGAGCAACCGGGTCGCCGTGTTCAACAACGGCCGGCTGGAGCAGGTCGGCACGCCCCGCGAGGTCTACGAGGCGCCACAGACGACGTTCGTGGCGTCGTTCGTCGGCACCTCCAACGTGCTGTCGGCGGAGCAGTCCAAGCGGCTCCTCGGCGTCGACGCCGCCCACTCGTTACGTCCCGAGCGGGTGCGCCTCGACGGCGCTCCACCGGGCGACGGTGACGTCTCGATCGACGGCGTGCTGCGCGACGTGCAGTACCTCGGATCGGACTGCCGGGCGCGGGTCGACCTCGACGACGGCAGCCACCTGCTCGCCCACGTGCCCAGCGCGGCGACGACCGAGCTCGTCGTCGACACCACGGTGCGCCTGACCTGGCCGCGGCGTGCGGCGTTCGCCGTCGCCGACACCGGGACGATCTCCCAACCAACCGACATCACAGAAGGAGAACCTGATGAGCAACCAACATCGACAGACTGACGGGCGGAGGCGTCGCCGAACTGCGGCGGCGGCCGCAGTGGTGGGTTTCGGTCTGGCCACCGGCGGGGTCGCCACGGCGAGCACGGACACGACGGTGCCGACCGAGGGCACCGCGGGAGGCGGCGAGGTCGACTACCACTGGACGCCGAACGCCGATCTGTTAGCGGCGGCCGAGGGCCAGGTCAACATCGTTGCCTGGGCCGGCTACATCGAGGACGGTTCGACCGATCCTGCGGTCGACTGGGCGACCCCGTTCGAGGACCTGACCGGCTGTGCCGTCAACGTGCAGCTCGGCAACACGTCCGACGAGATGGTCGCGTTGATGCAGAGCGGTGAGTACGACGGTGTCTCCGCCTCCGGAGACGCCACCGAGCGATTGATCGCCGGCGGCGAGGTCGGCCCGCTGGACGTCAGCCAGCTGTCCAGCTACGAGCAGATCTTCGACGACCTCAAGCTGCAGCAGTGGAACTCGGTCGATGGCGAGCCCTACGGCATGCCCCACGGCCGCGGTGCCAACCTGCTGGTGTGGAACACCGAGGCGTTCGGTGAGGAGGCGCCCGACTCGTGGAGCGTGATGTTCGAGGGGGGGACCCCCGCCGACGGGGCGCTCTCCGTCTACGACAGCGCGATCTACATCGCCGACGCCGCCGTGTACTTGATGGCCACACAGCCGGACCTCGGCATCGAAAACCCCTACGCCCTCGACGAGACGCAGTTCGCCGCGGCGATCGCCCTGCTCGAAGCAGCAACAGGGTCTCGGGCTGCAGTACTGGAACGTGTACACCGACCAGCAGGCGGCGTTGGAGGGCGGGACCGCCCTGGCCGGCACGACGTGGCAGGTCATCGTCAACCTCGCCCAGGGCAACGGGGCGACGATCGACGCCGTGAAGCCCGTGGAAGGGGCGACAGGGTGGTCGGACACGTGGATGGTCTCGACGAAGGCTGCGAACCCCAACTGCATGTTGTTGTGGATGGACTGGATCACGTCGCCATGGGCCAACGCCCAGGTCGCCGAGTGGTTCGGCGAGGCTCCGTCGAACAGCGAGTCGTGCGCCCTGACGGCGAACCCCGACCACTGCTCGATCTTCCATGCGGAGGAGACGGAGTACTGGGAGGACGTCTGGTACTGGACGACCGCGACGGAGGAATGCCGCGACGGGCGCACCGACGTCACGTGCGTGCCCTACTCCGAGTGGATCAACGCCTGGAACGAGCTCAGGTCGTAGTTGACCGGGCGACGTTCCGGATCGATCTGGGGAAGATGTGAGTCAGAGCCTGACACGGGTCTTCCCCAGATGGCCAGATGACACGGATCTTCCCCAGATGGTGGGGAGGTCCTGGCGATGAGTGATCTCGTCGTCGCGGCCGGGGGGACGGCGCCGCCGTCCCGCCGGCCGTGGCGCGGGGTCAATCGGGTGTTTCGGCGCCATCGCCCGCTCGCCGTCACGGCGCTGATCGGCCCCGCCGTGGGCTGGTTGCTCGTCATCTACGTCGCCTCGCTCGTCCTCCTCGTCATCAGCGCCTTCTTCCGCCTCGACGGGTTCACCGGCGAGCCGACCAGCGAGTTGACGATCGACAACGTCAAGCGAGCGTTCACGACACGCTCGTTCCTCGACGTCGTCGTGCGCAGCATCGTCATCGCCGCGTCGGTCACCGTTTTGTGCCTGGTGATCGCCCTGCCCGCGGCGTTCTACATCGCCAAGGTCGCCCGCCCTTGGGCCCGGCGCGGGCTCGTGGTCGCCGTGCTGATGCCGTTGTGGGCCGGCTACCTCGTGAAGGGCTACGCGTGGAAGGCGATGTTGCGCCCGTCGTCACCATTCGGCGTCGACACCAGCGGCGGCGTGTTCGATGCCGTGTTCGGCTGGACACCGGGATTCGGCTACGTCGCCGTCGTCCTCGCGCTCACCTACCTCTGGCTGCCGTACATGGTCATCCCGATCTACGCAGGGCTCGAGCGGCTGCCGCAGACCGTGCTCGAAGCGTCCGGTGACCTCGGCGCCAGACCATGGCGAACGTTCGGCGGGGTGGTCGTGCCGATGCTCATCCCATCGATCGCCGCCGGGAGCATCTTCACGTTCTCGTTGTCGCTGGGCGACTACATCATGCCGCGGCTCGTTACCGAGGGCAGCGTCACGATGGTCGGCAACATCATCTACAGCACGCTGCTCGCCCCCAACCAACCGCTCGCCGCCGCCTACACGCTCTGGCCGCTGCTGATCATCATCGGCTATCTCCTCGCCATGCGCCGGGTCGGCGCCTTCGACAGCCTCTGATGCGGTTCTCGTTCCTCACTCGGCTCACGCTGCGGGCGTGGATGGCCCTCACGCTGTCGTTCCTCTACCTGCCGTTGGCGGTGGTGGCGATCCTTTCCTTCAACACGGCGACGTCGCTGTCGTGGCCACCCCAGGGCTTCACGCTCGACTGGTGGCGCCAGGCGTGGGAGACCGACGGGCCGCGCGAGGCGCTGTGGAACTCCGTCAAGGTGGCATTGGCGGCCACGGCGATCGCCCTCGTGCTCGGCACGCTCGCCGCCTTCGCCATGCAGCGCTTCCGGTTCTTCGGGCGCAACACCTACTCGTTCCTGTTCGTCCTGCCGATCGCCCTGCCCGGCATCGTCACCGGCGTCGCCCTGCAGAACACGTTCTCGCGCACGATCAACCTCGGCTTGTTCGAGTTCCGCATCGGGTTCGGCTTCCACTCGCTGGTCATCGCCCACGCCACGTTCTGCATCGTCCTCGCCTACAACAACGTCGTCGCCCGACTGCGGCGCTCGAGCCCCAACCTGCTCGAGGCGTCCGCCGACCTCGGGGCCCACGGCAGCCAGACGTTCCGCTACGTGACGTTCCCGCTGATGCGCTCGGCGATGCTCGCCGGCGGGATCCTCGCCTTCGCCCTCAGCTTCGACGAGATCATCGTCACGACGTTCACCGCCGGATCGGGATACGAGACGTTGCCGCAGTGGATCTTCGCCAACATCAGCAGGCCGAACAACGTGCCGCTGGTGAACGTGATGGCGACGGTGGTGATGGTCGTGTCGATTCCCCTCGCGTGGCTCGCCCAGCGGCTCAGCGACTGACGGCAACGCGCTAGAAAGCCCACATGGCGCGAGAGATCGAACGCAAATGGGTCGCCGAGCGACCGCCCGGGCCCGAGCTGCTCGGCGCCGGCACTCCCCTGCGCCAGGGCTACGTCGCCATCGACGGCGACGTCACGGTGCGTGTCCGTATCGCCCCCGAACAGGCGTGGCTGACGATCAAGGGTGGCGACGAAGGTCTCGATCGCACCGAGGTCGAAGTCGACCTCGACCTCGACGAAGCCGAGGACCTCTGGCGGTACACCGGCGATCGCCGCCTGGAGAAGGCCCGCCATCGCGTTGCCGTCGGCGAGTACACGGCCGAGGTCGACCTGTTCGGCGGTGCGCTCAGCGGCCTGTGCCTCGTCGAGGTCGAGTTCCCGTCGGTCGCCGCCGCCGAGGCGTTCAGCGCCCCGGACTGGTTCGGACGCGACGTCACCGGTCGACCGGGCTGGAGCAACGCATCGCTCGCCCTCCACGGCCTCCCGGTCGAATAACGCCCCCGCGGATCGACCGATGGGTGTTTAGGGGACGGAACGGTCCCCTAAACACCCATCGGTGGTTGGTCGGGTTGGTGGCGGGGCAGGGTGGCCGTCAGCACGGCCCCACCGGCGGGTGCGTTGGCGGCGACCAGTGTGCCGCCGTGTCGCACCACGAGCTGACGGGCGATCGTCAGTCCGAGACCGCTACCGCCGGAGTCGGCGGCGCGGGCGAAGCGGTCGAAGATGCGCTCGGGATCGCCGGCGATTCCCGGTCCGGTGTCGGCGACGCTGAACACGGCGAGCTCGCCCGACTCGGCGGTCGTCAGGGTTACGGCGCCGCCGGGGGGCGTGTGCCGAACGGCGTTGGTGAGCAGGTTGGTCAGCACCTGGATCAGGCGCACCGGGTCGGCATCGAGGTCGACGTCGGAACCTGCGACGGAGAGGGCGATCTCCCGGCTCGCTGCGGTCGCCGCGACCGATGCGACGGCGTCGGCGGCGATCGTCTGTGCCGAAACGGACTCGAGGTGCAACGTCAGGCGCCCGGCGTCGCCGAGGGCGAGCGTGCGGAGGTCCTCGACGAGCCGATCGAGGGTCCGTGTCTGCTCGCGCAGCATCGCCAGGTGGTCGTCGTCGCGTGGGTGGATGCCATCGAGCTGCGCCTCGATGCCGGCTTGCAGCACGGTCAGCGGTGTGCGCAGCTCGTGGGTCACGTCGGCGAGGAAGCGGCGCCGGGCGACCTCCGAGGCGTCGAGTCGCGCGGCCATCTCGTTGAACGCCGTGCCGAGCGTCCGCACCGCTCGCGGTCCCGCCGGCTGGACTCTCGCGGCATAGTCGCCGTCACCGATCCGCTCTGCGCCGTCGAGCAACTCGCTGACCGGGCCGGCGAGGCGTCGGTAGGCGACGACGGTCGCCAGCACGGCGGCACCGATCACCGCCAACGCGACCGGCGGTGGCCCACGGCCGTCGCTCCCCCCGCGGTTGTTGCCCGAGAGCACACCGAAGAGCACCCCGACGCCGATCCAGATCACGATGGCAACCACCGCGAAGCGCAGGAAGCGGCGCCGCCACCACATCGCTCCCGGGCCTCGCTGACTCGGTCCGGGTCCGTGCCAACCGTGGTTCATCACGGCTCGAACAACCGGTAGCCGACGCCGTGCACCGTCAGCAGGCGTCGGGGGCGTCGGTGGTCGGACTCGATCTTGCGCCGGAGGTTCTTGACGTGGGCATCGATCGCCCGCTCCCCGGCTTCCACGGCGACCCCGTGAAGCTCCTCGAGCAGCTGTCCGCGCGTGAACACGCGACCCGGCGCGGCGGCCATCAGGGCGAGCAGGTCGAACTCCGAGGCGGTCAGCTCGACCACCTCGGCGCCGACCGTGACGCGGCGACGCACCGGATCGACGATCAGGTCGCCGACGACCAACGGCCCGTCGGCGCTTGATGTGGCCGCCGTGCTTCGCCGCAGCACGCGCGGATCCGGGCCAGCAACTCGCGGGGGCTGAACGGCTTGACGACGTAGTCGTCGGCGCCGAGCTCCAACCCGGCAACGCGATCTGCCTCGTCGCGGCGGGCGGTGAGCATGATGATCGGCACGCTCGATGCACGGCGCAGCTGGCGGGCGACATCGAGCCCGTCGATCCCCGGCAGGCCGAGGTCGAGCACGACGAGGTCGGGGGTGATCGAGCGCACGTGGCGCAGCGCCTCATCCCCCGACCTCGCCGTGGACACCCGATACCCCGCGTCGGCGAGGTAGTCGCGAACGACCTCGACGATCCGTGGCTCGTCGTCGACGACGAGAACGTGCACCACAGGGTTCATGATGCTGCCTCGGCGGAGCTGGCGTGGTGACGCTCAGCTCTCGTCAGTGGTCGGGGGGGTCGGCGGGATCGGCGGCGGCGAGCCCTCACCGTGTGCCCCGCGATGCCACTCGTCGAGCGATTGGTGCGGACCGTACGGATACCCGTACGGCCGGGGCTCACACCACGCCCGCCGCCGCGAGGCGACGAGCAGCACGATCCCGATGATGATCAACGGGAACACCAAGAAGCCGGGGAAGAACCCCGCCCCGCGATGCCAGTCGTCGACGATCACGGTGCGCACGGTCCCCCCACTTTCGCGGAGCACTTCTACATCGTTGGCGTTGCGCTCACCTGCTCGGTAGGCACCTGCGCCAACGAGGAGCAGCGCCGTCGCCACGAGCACGCCAGCGCCGATGCCGAGCAACCAGTTCCTGTTCATGTCCATTCCTCCTTGTGACTCGGACGCCCTCCACGGTGCGACCGAGATGTGAAGGAGTCGTGAGCGGTCGTCGAGGATTCGATGAGCGCCGACCGGCGCTCAGGCGTACGCGCGGATCGCCTCAGACGCCGCGCCGACGTAGCCGCCACCGAACTTCACGGCGTGGACGACGAGCGGGGCGATCTGATGGAGGGCGACGCGGTCGGGCCAGCCGGCACCGAGCGGGTAGACGTCGTCATACGCCGCGAACACGGCGTCACCGAAGCCGCCGAACAGGCGCATCATCGCCAGGTCGAACTCACGATGCCCGCCGTGCGCCGCCGGGTCGATCAACCAGCTGACGCCCGCCGCGTCGACCACTCGATTGCCTGCCCACAGATCGCCGTGCAACCGGGCTGCCGGCTCGTCGGCGGCTGCGAACTCGCCGAGCCGGCCGGCCAGCGATTCCAGGCCGGCGATGGCCACCGGCGACAGCACCCCGCGAGCCAGCCGGGCGAGGGGCACGAGGCGCTGCGTGCCGTAGAACTCGGCCCAGGTCGCGCACGGTTCGTTGGGCAAGCCCACGACTTCCGGTGGTGCGACGATCCTCCCGACCGAACGCGGGTGCTCCGGCGCGGTGCAGCTCGGCGAGCTGGCGCCCGAACCGTGCCTCGTCGGACGACCCACGGAGACCCTCGTCGATCCACTCGAGGATCAGGAGGTTGGGATGCTCGTCGCGCACGGCGAGCACCGCCGGCACGGCCACCGCCTGCGGCGCGGCGAGCCAGCGCAAGCCGGCAGCCTCGGTGGAGAAGAACTGTGGCGGCGCCGTCGGATGGGACTTGGCGAACACCCGCCGACCGTCGCCGAGGTCGACGCGCCACGAGCTGGCCACGTCGCCGCCGTGCACACGCGACGCGCTCACAACCTCGTCGCCGAGCGCCGCGGCGATCGCCTCCCGCAGCGGCTGGTCGATCACGATGGGCACGACCGTAACCGGGTGGACGAACGCCTACATTGCACGGCGGGGACGTGAAAGGGGCAGGCCCGGATGATGCAGCGATTCTGGTCATGGCTCGCCGTCGAGCTGGGCAAACGGGCCGGCCTCGTCGCCCTCGTCGGGTTGATCCTGACGATGGTCCTGGGCTTCGGAATCACCCGACTCGAGTTCGCCACGGGGCAGGACAGCTACCTCAACAAGGACGACGAGGTCTACATCGAGAACGTCGCCTACCAAGACCTCTTCGGCGGCCAGGCGATGCTCGGGCTCATCACGATGGACGACGGCCACACGATCGACGAGCTGTTCGACGCCGACGGCATCGCCCAGTTCCGATCGCTGCACGACGACCTGATGGCCGACGAGGGCTCCTACGTCTCGGTGATCACGCCGCTCACCGTGCTCGAATACACCGACATCCTCGTGCAGGGCAACACGCCGGGCGGTGACCCAGCCCGCGGGATCGCCGGGACGATCACGCTGCGGTCGGTCGAATCTGCCGAGCAAGGTAGCGAGGAGGCCCAGGCGCGCCTCGACGATTCCGTGCGCACCCTCGAACGCGCCGGAGAAGTCCCACCGGAGGACCGCACCGTCGACAACGCCGACTGGATCGACTTCCTGCTCTTCGACAACACCGGGGCGATCCGCCGGTCGCAGCTGACCTTCCTCAACGACCCGACACACGCGTCGATCGTCGTGCGTCTACCTGGCAACCTGTCGATCGACGACGAAGGCGTGCTGGCGGTGGCGGCGATGGATCGGATGAACGAGCTGTCGTTCCCGAACGCCACGGTCACCGCGACCGGGGCGCCGATCCTCCTCGACGACATCAACAACTACCTGCGCGGCGGGATGCTGATGCTCGGCGGGATCGCCGTGGCGATCATGACGTTGATCCTCCTCGTGTTGTTCGACGTCCGCTGGCGACTGCTCCCCCTCGCCGTGATCCTCGTCGGCGTCGTCTGGGCGTTCGGCCTCGCCGGCTATCTCGGCATCCCGTTGACGATCGTCACGATCGCCGGACTTCCGGTGATGCTCGGCGTGGGCATCGACTACGCCATCCAGCTGCACGCGCGCGTCGAGGAAGAGGTCATCCTCGATAGATCCGAGCACCCGATCCAAGAGACGGCGCGCAACCTCGGCCCGGCCCTCCTCGTCGTCACGTTCGACGCCATCTTCGCCTTCCTCGCCCTGCGCTTCGCCAAGGTGCCGATGATCCGCGACTTCGGGCTGCTCCTCGCCGTGGGCATCGCCGTGATCTGCCTCAACTCGATCGTCATGCCGCTCGCCGCCCTCGGCATCCGCGAGTACCGCTCACCGACGAAAGGCCGCGACTTCCGAGAGGGCGCCCTCGGCCGGCTGACCGTGTGGCTCGGCTCGCTGCCGCAGGCCTGCGCCATCCCCCTGGCCGTCGCCAGCGTGGCGATCTTCATCGGCGGCATCGCCGTCGAGGACGAGCTCACCCTGCAGACCGACCCGATCGAATGGGTCGATCAGTCGTCGCAAACCGTGCAGGACATCCACACGATCGAGGACGAGGTCGGCACGGCGGGCGAGCTCGGCGTGTTCGTCGAGACCGACGACCTCTACACCAACGAGAACATGCAGTGGATGCACGACTTCCGCATCGAACAGCTCGACAAGTTCGGGCCGGAGTCCGGCGCACCGCGCCAGCTGCTGACGACGAACAGCATCGAGCAGGTGCTGTCGGACATCACCTACCTCGAGGGCTTCGGCTCGATCCCCCCGACCGGCGACGAGGCCGAGCTCGGGTGGGCCGTTGCGCCGCCCGACATCCAGGCCAGCCTCGCCACGCCCGACGGCACGGCAGGAAACATCGTGTTCCGCGTCAGTCCCGGATCGATCGAGGACCTCGCGGTGATCGTCAACGACGTTCGCGACAACATCGCCCCACCGGAAGGAACGGAGGCGACACCGTCGGGGCTCGCCGTCGTCGGCGTCGGCCTGCTCGAGAACCTCGAGGAGAACCGCGTCCTGCTCACCTACCTGGCGATGCTCTTCGTGTTCCTGTTCCTCGCCGTGCGGCTGCGTTCGATCATCCGCTCGTTGCTGTCGCTCGTCCCGGTGGCGATCGCCGTCGGTGCGGCATCGCTCGTCGCCTGGGCCGCCGGATTCAACCTCAGCCCGATGACCGCCGTCGGCGGGCCGCTCGTCATCGCCGCCTGCACCGAGTTCACGTCGTTGATCCTGCTGCGGTTCGTCGAGGAACGTGGCCGCGGGATCGAACCGCAAGAAGCCGTCGACGTCGTCGCCGGGCGCACCGGCCGGGCGTTCATCGTGTCCGGCCTGACGGCGATCGCCGGCGTCGCCGTGCTGTCGTTCTCAACGCTGCCCTTGCTGCGCGACTTCGGTCGCGTCGTCGCGATGAACGTCGCCATCGCCCTGCTCAGCGCGCTCGTCGTGCTACCGCCGTTGCTCGTGTGGGCGGAGCGCCACGGTTGGGTGTCGCGTGGCCTGATCAAGGAGCCGGAACCGTTCATCGAGACGCCGTACGAGCGCGCCGACCCGAGCGACGCCGATCCTGCCCCGGCGACGACCACCTGACCGTTTACGTCAGCTGGACGACCGATTGTGAGTCGTCGGTCTGACGCAAACGAGCTAGACGTCGATGACGGCACCCTCGACCGCGGCGGCGACCGGCACGGTCGCCCCGCGGAACTCGTCGACCAGGGCGTCGACCTCGGCGTCAGTGCGGTCAGGGTCATGGTGGAAGAGCAGCAACCGCCCGACGTGACAACGCTCGGCCAGCGCCACCGCGTAGTTCGCAGCAGAGTGGCCGTAGTGCGGGCGGGTGGCGAGCTCTGCGGCCGTGAACTGGGCATCGTGGAGCAGCACGTCGACGCCTTCGACCAGCTCGCAGATGGCGTCGTGATACGGCCCCCAGCCATCAGGACCCGGCCCGAGGGCGATCGGGCCGTGGTCGGACACGTAGGCGATCGAACCGTCGCTGTCGCTGACGCGGAAGCCGAACGTGCGGCCGCCGGGGTGCGGGATCTCGCGAGCCACCACGGTGAAGCCCTCGACCTTCAAGGTCCCCTCGTCGAGAGCCTGGAACGACCATTGCCCGCACAGCTCGCCGGCATCGATCGGAAAGAACGGTGGGGCCATCATGCCGTCGAGCCCGTGAGCGGGATCTCCGGCGACCGGAAGGTGAACGTCGATGCGGGCGTCGGGTCGGTCGCCGGCGCCGAAGAACGGGATGCCTTGGGTGTGGTCCCAGTGGAGATGGCCGAGCAGCAGGGTGCCCTCGAACGGGGCATCGCCCATCAACTCGGCGACTCGGCGCATCCCGGTCCCACCGTCGAGCAACAGTCGGGGACTCCGCTCGCCGTGATGGGCGACGGCGACGCACGAGGTGTGCCCGCCGATGCGGGAATACGCCGCGCCCGGTGCCGGTGTCGAGCCCCGCACGCCACACAGGTGCAGGCGCATCTCCAGTTCCTAGCAGCTCTCGTCGAGCTGCTCTTCGTGGCGGTGGTCGGCCGCGAGCATGACGAGATGGTCGCGATCGACGGTGTTGAACGGGACGGCGGCGACGCGACACGCGGTACGAGCACGCAACGTGGACGTTCGGGTGCCCCCTTCGAGTTCCGCCCGCTCACCGAGAACGGCCCCAGGGCCGACGTCTGCCACCTCGGTGCCGTCGACGTCGACCGCCAGCACGCCGTCGAGTAGGAGGAACAGGTCGCCGCCGGCCGCGCCCTGTTCCGTCAGTGTCGTGCCCGCCTTCAGCGTGCGGATCACCGGCTTGGCCGCACCGTGCATCAGGGACCCGGCGAGCTTGCGCTCGAGTGCGGTCTCGACGGCGCTGACGAGGGCCGGCGACTCCTCGTCGCCCCACGGGGTGTGCTTGCCGAAGGCCTTGCCGGCCCAGTCCTTGTAATCGATCAGCCCGGTCTTGGCGATCAGCACACCACCGTCGTCATACACCCAATGGCGCGGGAACGGCGACGCCCCGACGAGACGGCACTCGCTGCGGCCGTCGGCGTGCAGCGTGAGCTCGAGCGTCGACCACGCAATCGGGGCGAGGTACTGCACGAACGGCGGGCGGCGGACCGCTCGTGGTGTGGGGACACCAGTGCGTCCGCCGGCGGACTGCGTGAAGCGCGCCCATCCGTCGCCGACCTCGTGGTCGAGCTGACGGTCGGGCAGGCTGACGGCGGCGATCGAGAAGCGCTTACCGAAACGGACCGTCGTCGAACCGATCAACCCTCCGCCGCGGTAGCCGGCGGCGACGACCGAGCCGTCGTCGCCGAACTCGGCGAAGGCCGCCAGATGGTTGGCGAACCGCAACCGATCGGCAGCTCGCAGCGCCTCCAGCGTCGAGGGGATGTCTGCACCGAGGTCGTCGGGCGGGGCGTCGTCGTAGTGGCTGAACCCGAGCTCGAAGGCCCCCTTGGTCATGCCCGCGACGGCCTCGGAGGGAATCCACGAGATGCTCGTGACCGAGCTTTCGATGCGCATCGGCAACCTCCTGTTTCCGCCAACCCTGGCGCCGAGTCTGAGGGAGACTATCCACCACCAACTGTTTGCGTCAGCGAAACGACCGTTCATTGCGTTCCCCGGCCACGCAGGCCGTGACTGCTGGCGTTCTGAGACCGCCGAGCGGACAGTCTGTGACCGGGTGGTGAGCGCAGAATGGCTGACGATGATCGATCGGGGGCCGAGTCAGTCCAGACAGCCGGTGCGCACGAGGGCAACGGTGCTCGGCACGTCGCGTTCGGCGAAGGCCGCTTGGGCGGCACGGGCGTCGGCCTCGGTCGCGAAGTACACGCTCACGGTCACCGAGCCCGCAGCTGCGCCCGCCGCGGCGGCCGCTCCTTCGTCGCAGCCCGTCTGGCCGGTCGCATAGCCGACGTCGTGGGCGGCCTGGACCGCCGCGACCAACGCCGGGTCGTCGAGCGCCGGGGCGGCGCCGAGGATCGCCGCCCAGATCTCGCAGCCCTGGCACAACGGCGGGCTGTCCTCGGGGAACCCAGGCACCTCTGGAGTCGGGTCGAGCTCCCAGGGATCGACGACACCGCTGCCATCGTCATCCGTGCCGTAGACGAAGTCGCCGGTCAACGCCGGCCAGGTGCGCGGTCCGACGAGCCCGTCGACCTCGAGACCGGCGGCGCCTTGGAACTCGCGCACGGCGGCCTCGGTGCGCGGCCCGAAGTAGCCGTCAACCTCGAGCTCCGGGGTGACAGAACTGCGCAGGGCGAGCTGGACGACTCTCACCGCTTCACCGGAGTCACACAGCCGCAACGGGTACTGGTCGTTGTCGTCGTACTCGTCGCAGACCCGGGCGTTGGCGAGCGCCTCATCGAGTCGGGCCAACTCCACCGTGTCGCCGACGCGCCGGGCAAACACGGTGCCGCCGATGTCGCTGGCGACGACCTGCCAGCCCGTCGGCACGGTGTGCCAGGCGCCCGTTCCATCGGCGGCGAGCACGGCGATCACCGGCAGCGTGGACGAGAACTCGTCGCCCTCGATCGGTGGGCCGACGTAGGTCCAGTACACGCCCACGCCGTCGGACGTCGGGGCAGGCGGGGACTCGCCGGCGAACTGCGGCTGCCACGCGGGGTGGCGCTCGATCGCCAGCGGCCACTGCCGGGACCCGTCGGTCACGACGTTGTTCTCGTCGATCTGCCAGAGCGGGCCGGCGTCCACGGTCACGGGCGCGCCGGACACGTCGACGTGGTCGATCATCACGGCGCCCGGCTGCCGGGCGCGATCGACGATGCCGTCCGGGGTGCTGCCGAACGTGCCGGTCGGCAGCTCGAGGTAGAGCGACGGGTCGGCAACCGGTTGACGGGCGACGACCTGGCCGGCGGTGGAGCCCGCCAGCGAGACGGCGACGAACTCGAGGGCCGCGCCGGCCGGCGCCGTCGAGCCCGTAGACCACCGGGCCCGGCGTGGCGACGAGGAGCTTCGGAGTGACGTCGAGGGTCACGGAGGACGCGCTGCCGTCGCGGGCGACGACATAGGCGATCGGCTGGCGCTCGTCGATGAGGATCACCCCCCCGTCTGCGAGCACGGCCGCCTGGGGCACGATCGTGCCGACCTCGAACTCGGTATCGACTGGAACCTCGACAGTGGCGTAGGGCACGAGGTTGAGTGCCGGGGGAAGGTCGGCGTAGCTCACAGCGATCGGCTCGCCCGACGGCGCTGCACCGATGACGCCGGGACTCGCCACCGTGCCACACACGAGAGCGGCCGCGACGATCCCAGTTCGGCGCATGTTTCCGACCGTACCCGTCGAGTGGGTAGCGGCAACCGCGCGGCAGGTCAGGCCGGGCTGGCGTTGGCGAACAGCGCCGCCTCGGCGTCGGCATCCACGGGCGGCGCTTCGGGGCGCTCGGCCGCGCCATGGCGTCGACGGGTCGGCACCGGCACGACCATCGGTGTGCCGGTCAGCGGGTCAGGGAGCACGCGGCTGGCCAGCCCGAACACCTCGGCGACGAGCGCAGCGTCGACGATGTCGCTCGGTGGACCCTCGGCGACGATGGTGCCACAGCCCATCGCCACGAGGTGGTCCGCGTAGCGACAGGCCAGGTTGAGGTCGTGCAGGACCATCACGATCGTTCGCCCGTCACGTTCGTTGAGGTCGGCGAGGAGGTCGAGCACCTCGACTTGGTGGGCCAGGTCGAGGAACGTCGTCGGCTCGTCGAGCAGCATCAGCGGAGCGCCCTGGGCGAGGGCCAGGGCGATCCACGCCCGCTGGCGCTGGCCGCCCGACAGCTCGTCGACGAGCCGGTCGCCGAGCTCGGTCATCCCGGTGACGGCGAGTGCGTCGTCGACCGCCGCGGCGTCTGCCGGCGACCATTGGCGGAACCAGCGTTGGTGCGGGTGGCGGCCACGGCCGACGAGGTCGGCGACGGTCAGGCCGTCCGGGGCGTTCGGCTGCTGGGGCAGGATCCCGAGACGGGCGGCGACGGCGCGGGTGGAAAGCTTGGCGATGTCCTGGCCGTCGAGGAGCACCGAGCCGCTCGTCGGTGCGAGCAGCCGGGCGAGGCCGCGCAGCAGCGTCGACTTGCCGCAGGCGTTGGCGCCGACGATCCCCGTCACCTTGCCGGTGGGGATCGACAGCGAGAGTCGGTCGACGATCTTGCGGTCGTGGTAGCCGAGCGACACGGAGACGGCGGCGAGGGTCGGGTGGGTGTCGGGCACCGTCATCCTCCAGTGAGTCCGCGGCCGGACCGGGCGATGAGGTAGAGCAGGTACGGCGCCCCGAGCACCGCCGTCACGACGCCCACGGGCAGTTCGGTGGGGGCGAAGATGCGCCGGGCGACGAGATCGGCAGCGACGACCAGCAAGGCGCCACCGGCGGCAGCCGGCAACAGACCGAGCGAGCGCCCGCCGACGAGCTGGCGGGTGATCTGCGGGGCGATGAGGGCGACGAACCCGATCGGGCCGGCGGCCGCCGTGGCCACGGCGGCGAGGGCGACGCCGGCGAGGAGCAGCACCGCACGCGAGCGCTCGACGCGGACGCCGAGGCCGCGGGCCGCGTCGTCTCCGAGCTCGAGGGCGCGGAGCTGGCGGGAGACGACGACGACGATCGGGACGACGACTGCAAGCGTGATGGCGATCGGGCGCAGGTCATCCCAGGTCCGTCCGTTGAGGCTGCCGGTCAGCCACACGACGGCCTGTTGGGCGTCGTAGATCTCCGCCCGGGTGAGGAGGTACTGGACGAGGGCGTTGAGGATCGCCGCTACCCCGATGCCGACGAGGATCAGGCGGTAGCCGGTGACGCCCCGACGGTACGCCAGCAGGTAGGTGGCGATCGACGTGATCGTGGCTCCGGCGAGCGCCGCGGCGGTGACGGCGGTACCGCTGGCCTGCACGACCACGATGGCGAACACGGCGGCGACCGCCGCCCCGGCGTTGACGCCGATGATGTCCGGGCTGGCCAGTTGGTTGTTGGCCAGCCGCTGAAAGATCGCCCCTGACAGACCAAACGCGGCACCGACCGCCAGACCGGTCAAGCCGCGGGGCAGGCGCAGCGTGCGGATGATGAACTCCTGCTCAGCCGTGCCGTCACCGTTCAGTGTCGCCAACACGTCGGACAGGGCGATCGGGAAGTCGCCGACCGTCAGCGACCACACGAACACACCGAACGCCGCCGCGCTCAACACCGTCGTGACGGCTAGCGCCCGAACGTGGACCCGCGTCGTGACGCCGAGCGAACGAGCGTGCACGGTGAGCATGCGATCGCCACGACGACCGCTCAGCGCCTGCGTGGCAGCCGTCATGGGGAGCGACGTTCCATGGTCATAACTGCACCAGGTGGCGACGACGGACGAGGACGACGAAGAACGGGGCGCCGATGATCGCCGTGACGATCCCAACTTGAATCTCGCCGGGCCGGGCCACGACGCGCCCGATCACGTCGGCGCCGAGCAGCAGGGTCGGCGCGAGGACCATCGACCACGGCAGGATCCAGCGGTAGTCGGGCCCACAGATCGCTCTGGCGACGTGCGGCACGGTGAGCCCGACGAAGGCGATCGGCCCGGCGGCGGCCGTCGCCGCCCCACACAACAGCACGACGGCGAAGGCGGCGACGACGCGCACGAGGGCGACGCGTTGGCCGAGGCCGCGGGCGACGTCGTCGCCGAGCGCCAGCGTGTTCAAACCCCAGCCGACCCCGAGGGAGAGGATTGCACCGACGGCGAGGAACGGGACGACGTCCCAGATGATGCTGTCGTCGCGTCCGGCGAGCGACCCGACGACCCAGAACCGGAACTGATCGAGGGTCGTGACGTCGAGGAGCAGGATCGCCGACGTCAATGACGACAACAGGGCGGCGACCGCCGTGCCCGCGAGGGCCAGCTTCAACGGCGTCGATCCGCGGTGGCCGAACGAGCTGAGCCCGTAGACGACGGCGCTGGCGATCGCTGCCCCGGCGAGGGCGAACCACACGTACCCGCTGAGCGTGCCGATGCTGAAGGCACTGATCCCGGCGACGACGGCCAACGACGCCCCGGCCTCGATGCCGAGCAGCGCCGGGTCGGCCAGCGGATTGCGGGTGACGCCCTGCATCACGGCGCCGGCCAGACCGAGGGCGGCGCCGACGAGCAGCCCGATCACCGTGCGCGGCACGCGCAGCGAGCGAACGATGAGGTGGTCGTTGTTGTGCGGGTCGAACTCGTTGAAGGCGTCCCACACGGTCTGCAGCGGCATCGCCTTGGCGCCGTACGCCAGCGAACACGCCGTCACGGCAGCGAGCAAGGCGATGGCTCCGACGAGCCCCACCGACCGGGTCCATGCCCGCGAGTGGACGGTCGGACGTCGCGCCACCACACCGGCGACCGCTATCGACATCGTTTCGGCTTTCTCCTCGTCGTCGCGCCCGTGCTGCGCTGCAGCGAATGTTCAGCAACCCTAACAGTGAGTGAGAAGGCTTCTCAAAGGACCCGACGGCTGGCGCCGTGCTACGAATGCGGACGGCATGGCGTACTGGCTGCTGAAGTCCGAACCCGACGTCTTCGGCTACGACCATCTCGTCGCCGCCCGGCGCGAGCCGTGGGACGGCATCCGCAACTATCAGTCGCGCAACCATCTCCGGGCGATGCGCAAGGGCGACCAGGCGATCTTCTACCACTCGTCGACGAACCCGCCAGGGGCGGCCGGGATCTGCAAGATCGTCAAGGAGGCCGAGCCCGACCCGACGCAGTTCGATCCATCGGCCAAGTACTACGACCCGGCCTCCAAGCCCGAGGACCCGCGCTGGGACCTCGTGACCGTCGCCCCGGTGAGGAAGCTGCGGTACGTGCCGCTCGACGAGCTGCGGGCGATGCCGGAGCTGGCGAACTCCCGTCTGTTGGCGAAGGGCAACCGGCTGTCCGTGCTGCCGCTCACCGACGAGGAGTTCGCCGCCATCGTCAGCGCCGGCAGCCGCCGGCGCTGATCACGCCTCCGACGTCGGGGTCGACGCCGGCGTGGACGTCGCCGTCGGACAACCGGTGCCCAACGTCTGGAGCAGCGTCCCGGCCGTCGACACCACGTTGCCGAGCGCAGTGACCGCCGAGCGCACGCTGCCGCCGTTGCCGATCGCCCCGACCGCGGTCTCCAGTTCGGCGATCGCGTCCTCGACGGTCTGCACCTGACTGCGCAGCTCCTCGCCGGCCGCCGAGCGGACCGCGCTCGAGGTCCTCTTTGACCGCGTCGATCGCGTCGGTGACCGCGCTCGTACCGCCAGACAAGACGCCGCTGATGCTGACGTCGCCGAGCGCCGAGATCGAGTCCGACAGTTCGGCGCGGGCCGCGCACACGTCGCTGGTCGGGACACTGGAGCCAGGGGCGCTGGAGTCCGGCGCGCTGGACGCTGGAGCACTGGGCTCCGGGGTGCCGGCTGGGCCCGTCGATGCGGAAGCGTCTTCGCCAGGGCGCTTCCGTCGTGGCTGCGCCAGCGGCATCGGTGGCCGCGCTTGTCGCCGTCGCGTCGCCTGCCGCCGTCGTGTCGACGCTGTCGACCCCGGCACCGGTCGTGGCGACACCCTCGGCGGCCGTCGTCTCGGCGTCGATGTCCGCTACGGCGGTCGTGTCCGCCGCAAGCGCCTCGGCCGCGGTGGTCTCGGCGGCCGCTCCGATGACGGCCGCGCTCGTGTCCGACGCGGCGTCGTCGTCATCGTCGCCACATGCCGCGAGCACCAAACTGACGGCCAGGCACACGCCTGCGATCCGAATGACTCGAGTCCGCTCGCCGCTCAACATTGGCTACCTCCGTGATGTTGCCGCCCAGCATGCCACGCGCCTGCATCCTTCACGGTTGGTTCTGTCGCCCGCCGGGACGATCGTCGCCGCCTTACCCCGCGCGATGAGCGATGACAGCCGTAGAGCCCGTCATCGCTCATCGCACCGACGAACCCGTCGCCTCGCGTCGTCACACGTGCTCGAGCAGGCCGAGCTCGTGCATCCTGTCGATCGTCTCGCTGCGTGACGTGACCCCGAGCTTGCGATAGATCGAGATCGCCTGCGTCTTCACGGTGTGGCGGGAGACGTACAGACGCTCGCCGATCTCGCGGAACGAGAGGTGCGTCGGCAGCAGTGGGAGCAGCCGCAGCTCGGCAGCTGTCAACGAAGACGCCCCCGGCGCACCGGTCCGGATCGTGGCGACCTTCGCCAGCAATGCGGCGGCACGCTCAGGCAGCGTCCCGAGCGCCGGCCGCTGCTGAAGGATGTCCTCAGCCTGACGAAGGACGGCGCGAGCGCCGCCGGGATCCGCTAGCGCGAGGTACGCCAGCGCCATCTCGAGCAAGGCCTGGACCGACAACACCGGGAGCGCGTAGCTGAGCAGCGGTCGCATGTGCGCGGCCAAGGCGACGAACTCGCGGCCTTCGGCAGTGTCACCGCGATGCAGCGCCACTCGGGCCGCCGACGCGTAGACGAGGCAACTCGTCCAGTACTCCTCGAAGTGCCCATCACGAACGATCGCAACGGCCCGGTCGGCAAACGCCGCGGCGGCCGTCCAGTCGTCGCGTTCTGCCGCCACGATGCACCGCTCTGCGAGGAGGATGGACACAGAGGGTTGGTTGCCCGCCAGGACCGCAGCGTCGACCGCCCGGCAGAGGAAAGCGTCGGCGTCGTCGAGGTCGCCCTCGAGGAGGTGGGCGAGGGCCTCGACGTGGAGCATCGTCGATCGATACGGACTGTCCGGCGTGAGCCCCTTCCACGCCATCTGGGCGTCGTGGCGCATCGCCTCGACCCCGTTGCGACACAACAATGCGCGCAGATACGCGAGGGTGGCATCGAGCGTGTTGCCGTCGGAGAGCGTCCCCGACGCAGACGTCCGCTCGGCGGCGTCCGCCCAGCGCTCAGTGCTCGACGCGCGACCAGCCAAGGCGTGCATCAGCGCCCCGTGAACGGCGATCGCCGGGAAGTCATCGAGAAGTCCATTGGTTTCGAACCAACTCATCCAGCGCAGCACCGTGGTGCCTCGCCCACTCGCCCACACCGGGTTGGCCAACTGCAACACGAGCCGTGCCACCCGATGGGCATCACCTGCCTGCTGGGCGTGCTCGATGGCAGCTTCCGGCTGGCCGTTCGTCTCGCTCCAGGTGGCCGCCCGGAGGTGCAGCTCGGCGACGTTGGAAGGCTCGCGACGCCGTAGCTCCGACAGCAGCAGGTCACGGAACAGCTGGTGGTAGCGGAACCACTCACGACGGCGGTCGAGCGGGACGACCAACAGGTTGCGGCTCTCGAGCCGCTCGAGGACGGTGCTCGAGCGCTTTCCACCGACCACCGCGTCGCACAGCGGACCGCACAGGCGATCGAGGATCGACGTGCGGGTGAGGAACAGCACCTCGGCGCGAGACACACGGTCGAGAAATTCCGAACGCAGGTAGTCCCCCATGAATCGGTCGTCGCCGGTGAAGGTCGTTCCGATCTCGGTGGATGAACCGCCCGCCTGTATCGCGAGGGCGGCGAGGTACAGCCCGACCGGCCAGCCCTCGGTCCGCCGGACAAGCTCGGCGACGTCCGCTTCGGACAGCTCGACACCGACCGCGCTGAGCAGTGAACTCGCCTCGTGGTGGCCCATCGACAGGTCGTCGACTCCCACTTCCACGAGACTGCCCTGAGAGCGCAGCCGCGCCGCCGGCAGCGGCAAGGCATCCCGTGAGCCAATGGCGATCTGCGAGCCCTCCGGCAACCCGACTGCCAGTGCGGCGACGGCGTCGAGGCTTTGGCGGTTCGTCACCGCCTCGAGATGGTCGAGAACGAGGGACACGGGTTGTTCCATGTCGGCCATCGCAGCCGCCAATCGTCGGGGACCCGTGACCTCGGCACCCGACGCGGTGATCGTTCGGAAGACCGCCGGGTGGATGCGCTCGATGCGGTGCAACGCCACGGCGACGTAACTGAGCAGAACCGCCGGATCGTTGTCGTGAGCGTCGGCGGAAATCCAACCGACGGGCGTCTGTGTGCGTTCAGCCCACTGCGCGAGCAACGTCGTCTTTCCGTACCCCGGCGGAGCAACGACCGAGATCACGGGCGACGTGTCAGCGGTGGCCAACCGTTCGACGAGGTCCGCCCGCGGCACGATGCCTGGCCGCACCGGAGGTGGATGGAGCTTGGAGTCTGCGAGGTCGAACGACAGCTTCGGCATCCTCCACTCGGTACGCCGACGGGAAGTCGAGCCACGGCCCGTTTCCCTGGTCATCGTTGAGAACGTAGCCGGATTGGTCGGATCGCGCCCGGGCTGAGGCCGGCGTAGGACAACGTTGTCACCAACAGCACCGATGGCGACGAACCAAGCAAACAGGTACTACCGGAAGAACCCGGTCCGCAGCTGAGTGATCACGTCGTCGATCGGATCCCCGCTGACGGTGAGCGGCCCACGCCAGGGGGCGCTCAGCGACAGGAGCAGCGCCATGCTCAGGCCGACCACCACGACGAGGCCGCTGACCAGCACGGTGGTTCGCAGGGAGCTGCGGACACCGAGCGCCCCAGCGTTGGCGATCAGCGCCACGCCACCGATGGCCAGGGTGACGACATAGAGAACCGGCATCTCGCGGGAGGCGGCTGCCACACGATCTCGACGGCCACTCGTGACAGCGTCCAACGCGAGCAACAGCTCGGTGCCGACCGGCGTGCCCAACTCGGGGCGTGCCGCTTCGGCCCGCACGACCTGTTCCATGGCGGCGATCGCGTCGGCGACCCCGGAGTTGCCGCCCTCGGCACCATCGTCACGCCACTCGCTGGCTCGCGTCGCTTCGAGATAGTCGCCGAGGGCGCGATGGATCGGCTCGGTCCGAACACCCGGGCTGGTGGCCGCCCAGGCCAGCCGCGACGCCGCCGCCTCCTCGTTGGCGACGATGTCCTGGGCCGACTTCAGGTAGCCCGCCTCGCCGGCGAGTGTGAGGCCGATCAACACCCCGAAGGCCGCCCCGAGCGCCGGCATCAGCGGTGCCCCGACGCGCTGCACGTCGTCGTACTCGTCCGTCGGAACGATCGCCCTGGTAGCGAGCCGCGCGCCGAAGGCGATCAGCAAGGCCAACGCCAGCCAGCCGGCGACGAGGACTCCCACCGGTTGGGAGGTCAGCCAGTCCACACCACCCGCCTACTGAGGGTTGCCGCTGGAGTCACAGGGTGCAACCGTGTCCTGGCCGACGATCGACAGCTCCTGATCGATGATCTCCAGGGTTCGCTCCATGGCCACCGGTCGCAGACCGCCGAGACCATCGTGGAACGGGTTGTCGAGGTACTGGAGCAATAACAGCATGGCGGTGATCACCGCCACCACCGTGCCGATGAGCAGGCCCTGGACGACCGCCCGTTCCCCGCTATCCGCGAAGAACAACATGAACACGAAGATCAGACCGGCACTGAAGAACAGGACGAGCCACAGCGGCGAGGGGATCACACCGACCGCCCCGTGGATCCGGTCGCTGCGCGCCGCCTCCCGCGCCGAGGTCTGGTCGAGCCACAGGTCGTAAGCCGACTGCTCGGTCGGCGTCTGCGGCTCGACGGTTCGCAAGGTCCGGAACATCTCCGCTCCCCACGGATTGAGCTGCTCCCCGAGCGAACCGGACTCCATCCGCTCCCACTGCACACCGACCACCGAGCGTGCGTAGCAAACGAGCTCCCCGCTCAACTCCGCAGCCGCCGACGGCTCGAAGAACTGCGCCGTCTCGACCTGCTGCGCCACGGTGAGCGCCTCTACCTCGGCACCAGCGCGGGCCGCGTCGTAGCTCGTAAAGGCCAAGAAGACAACGAACCCCAGCAACACGGCGAACCCGGTGGCCAACACGCCGAACACTCCAGCGGCTCGGTCGCCGTCATGGAAGTAGCTGCCATCCGGGGCGGTGCGGCGCACAACCAAGATCGCCGTGATTGCGAGCGCGACAGACCCGACGACGATGAGGGAGGCGAGGACGAGGCTCATGAACGTTCGGGCTCGGCGCCCCACTCGGTGGGTACCGCTTGGCAGTGAACCTAATCGAGCCGACAGACCGCCGAGCGACATTGCCCGGTCGGACGATCGGGCACGTTTCAACCACACGGGACGATGCGCGAAACCCCACGAGTCCATACGTTGATGTTGGAGCGGAGGCGTCGCCAGGTAGGACGGCGGGCTCCGCGACGGATCACCGATCGATGCGCTCATCGAACCAGCAGAGGAGCGTCACAATGGCCGACCGACCGAGCGTCCTCGGTGTGGCGACGTACCGCGACGTCGAGTCTGCCGTCGCCGACTTCACCAAGGTGCACGCATCGGACCAGGTTGACGAGCGGCCCGTTGCTGCGGCCCTGGTCGTGAAGGGTCCGGACGGCAAGCCGCGCATCGACCGCTACGACACGTCGACGCTGCGACCGTGGGGAGGCGCACTGCTCGGTGGTGCGCTGGCGGTCGTCGCCGCACCACTGGCGATCCAGCCGCTGAGCGACGTTGCGACCAAGGACGGGACGTGGGCGGGAGTCGGAGGCATCGTCGGGCACTTCTGGCACCACATCGCGAAGCGCCAACTGCTGCGGATGAGCGAGTTGCTGGAGTCGGGGCAGGCTGCGTTGGTCGTCGTAGCGATCGATCGAACTGCACCGGACGTCGACGCAATGCTGCTCAACTCCACCGAGACGATCGTCGCCGAGACCGATGGCGGCGACCTCGAGCAGGCGTACTTGGAGGCGCTGGCGCAGGAACGGCAGTCGTCCTGATCACGACCGGCTGACGCGGCGCGAATCGAAGCCGTCGCGCCAGCGACGCTGTGCCAACAGGGTCAGCGTGCTGCCGGCCACGATGCACACGACGTTCGTCGACAACACCCCGAGCGCGCCGATGGCGTCGTTGTTGGTCCCGAGACCGGCCGCGCACCCCGTGTAGGCGGCCGCCGGGATCGTCGTCACCGAGATCGCCACGCCGACTGCTTCGCTTCCCGCCGTCTCGTACGCCAGCATCCCCGCCATTCCCGCAGCCAGGGCGACGAGAACGGTGCCCGGCCCGATATGGGTCAATGACGGTCCGAGCGCGGTGTCGGCGAGCTCGAGGCCGCGGTCGATGCGCCCGAAGATGCGCAGCGCGACGGTTGTCAGCGCCGCCGTCAGGGCGGCGATCGCCAGACCGGTGCACAGCGTGAGCGCGGCCCGCGCCGCCAGCGCCCACCGGCGCTCGACGAGCCCAACAGCGGCAGCGGAAATCGGCAGCAGATCGGGGCTCAGCGCCATCGCCCCGACGACGAGGATCGACGACCCGTTGAGCACCCCGGCACCCGCCACGACCCCGGCGGCGGCCATGAACAACACGTACAGCAGCGCCGTTCTGGCGTGTTCGGCCGCTCGCCCGGTGACCTCAGCCCACAACGCCGAGTCGCGCCCGGGGGCGCGCTGTCGCCGTCTCCACCCGAGCGGCTCGATGCTGGACGTGCGCCACAGGACGAAGTCGTCGGCGGCGAGATCGCGTTTGCGCAACAACTCCAGGACGACATCGGCGACGTCGACGTCGAGCTCGCCGGTGAGCTGAGTGAGGTTCGCCGCCGTGCGCCCACCGACCATCACATGGCGCACGCCTGCAACTGCCGCAAGCTCCTGCTGCACCGAATCAGCCTGCTCCGGCGGTACGTAGGCGCGTAGCTGGAGCACTGGTCGACGGCGTCAGTCGACGCCTTCTTCGGGGAGCAGGCTCTTCTGGTCGAGCGTGTAGAGCAGAACGAATCCGGGGACGACGATCAACACCGCGCAGATGGCCGCGACGAGCAACGCGCTCAGCGTGCCCGACGGCGCGGCAGCAGCTTCCACCTCGAGGGTCTCGGGGAGGAGGTACGGCCACTGCGCCACCCCCCAGCCGATCACGATGCTGGCCACGGCCCCGATGGCCAGTAGACGAGCCCAGCGGTGGGCGTTGCGCACGAGCAGGAAGAGGGACACCGTGCCACAGATCGCCGAGACGAGGACGAGCGGAAGCGCCTTGGTCGTCAGCTCGTCGAAGAGGTAACGGGCATCCGCCCGTAGGACGAAGATGCCCACGATCGCCACGACCCCGGCGACGATCGCTGCGCCGACGGCCCGCCGGCGGAAGTACTCCTCCATCGATCGATCTCCCAACCGGCGGGCGTCCCAGACGAGGTACACGGCCGCGAGGTAGGCGGCGCCGACAACGGCGAGCACGCCGCCCAGCACGGACGTCGGGTTCACCCAGCTGTCCCACGGATCGCCGGCGACTCCCCCGGCGGGCACGCGGCCCGAGGCGATCGCGCCGGCCACGGCGCCGAAGCAATAGGGGACGATCACCGAGGAGATGGCGAAGGCGGCTCCGAAGTTGCGTCGGTCACGGGTGCGGAAGACGGTCTTGCGGAAGGCAAAGCTCGATCCGCGCAACACGATTCCGAAGGCGGCGATCGTCAGCGGCACGAACAGCGTCAGGGTGATCGACGCGAAGGCCTCGGAGAACCCGGTCCACAGTACGACGAGGCAGAAGATCAGCCACACGTGGTTGGCCTCCCACACCGGTCCGATCGAGTGGTCGATCACCTCCCGGGGTCGCTCTCCGGCGGCCGGGCCACCGGCGACGAGATCCCAGAACCCGGCGCCGAAGTCGGCACCGCCGAAAACGGCGTAGGTGGTGACGCCGGCCAGCAGCAATGCGGCGATGACCCCGGCCATCAGACCGGTACTTCCTCGTCCTCGGGCGCCGCCGCAAGCGGCTCCCGCGGGCCGTAGGGCACCTCGTGTTCGGCGAGGCCGCGTTCGCGGAACCGCCTGCTCATCTTGCGCAGGATCAGCACGGTGGTGATGCCGAGGCCGATGTACAGCGCGGCGATGAGCACGAACGTGATCCAGACTCCGGTGTTGCCGGTGGCGGCGTCCTCGACCTTCATCAGGTTGTAGACGATCCACGGTTGGCGGCCGACCTCGCTGACCACCCACCCGGCTTCCATGCAGACGATCGCCGCCACGCCGGCGCACGAGGCGATGCGCAAGAACAACTTGCTCCTGGGCATGTCCTTGCGGAAGATCCAGCACAGCCAGTACCAGGCGGACAGCAGGAACAGCAGCGTTCCGAGCCCGACCATCACGTCCCAAGCCAGGTGCACCGTGTTCACCTGCGACAGGGTGGGCCGGTCGTCGGCGGGGACCGTGTCGAGACCCTGGATGACCGTGCTCGCGCCGTCGGTCGGATCGGACAACCACGAGGCCAGGCCCGGGATCCTGATTCCGCCGGTCACCTCGCCGTCCGAGTTGAGACGGCCGAACAGTATCTCGGGGACGTCGATCGGTCGTCTCGGGTACGAGCTCGATCGCCGCGAACTTGACCGGCTGGTTGTTGTACACCCAGCGGGCCAGCGAGTCGCCGATGGCCATCTGCAGCGGAATGGCGACCGCCGCGACGCTGAACGGGATCAGGAACCCGAGACGGTGGTAGCGGTCGCGGCGGCCGCGGAGCATGCCCACGGCGTAGACGGAAGCGACGAGGAATCCTCCGACGACGTAGGCGGCGATGACCATGTGGGCGGCCATCAGCGGCATCGCGTCGTTGAAGATCACTCCCCACGGATCGACATCGACGACCTCGCCGTTGCTATCGAGGGTGAACCCCTCCGGCGAGTTCATCCAGGCGTTGGCGGCCACCACCGAGACGCTGCCGAGGATGCCGGTGAGCACGACCGGCACCCCGGTCCAGAAGTGCGCCCACGGCGAGAGCCGGCGCCACCCGTAGATGTAGATCGAGATGAAGATCGCCTCGGTGAAGAAGAAGATCCCCTCGAAGGCGAACGGAACGCCGAACACCTCGCCCCATTGACCCATGAACCTCGGCCACAGCAACCCGAACTCGAACGACAGCACCGTGCCCGTCACGGCACCGACAGCGAACGTCACCGCCATGTACTTCGACCAGCGCTGGGCCAGCTGCATGGCGTCGGCATCGCCGCGCTTGATCCCGCGGTAGTTGGCGATCAACGCCATGAACGCCCACGAAACACCGAGCGGCACGAGGATGATGTGGAAGCCGAGCGTGAACGCCATCTGGGCGCGCGCCCAGGGCACCGGGTTCACCGCGACGATCGACCCGGTCAGACCCTCGATGAAGGCGCCCATCGCTCACCCTTCGTCCGGCACCCGGGTTGGTGCCCCTGCCACCCAACCATCGCTTCGTGCCGATGTCGTCATCCATCCGGGATGAAACGGACCAGAGTCGTCCGTCGCCGACCCGGCGTTGTGGGGAAGTTGTGAGTCAGCCCCTGACACCACTCTTCCCCAGATCGTGTGCTGACACGGAGCTTCCCCAGATGGGGGCGCGGGTCAGAGGTGGCTGAAGCCGGAGGCCTCCTCGGACGTCATCGAAACGGTCACCGGGTGCTTGGTGAAGTGTTCGACGGCGTCACGCAAATCGTCGAGCAGGATCGTCGCCAGGTCGCGACTGACCCCCTGGCGAACCAGGATCCGTTGCACCGCCACGTCCGACACCGATCCCGTGAGGGGATACGCCGGGACCTGCCACCCGCGGATGCGCAGCCGGTCGGCGAGATCGTAGAGCGTGTAGCCAGGGTCGGCGCCGTCGACCAACTTCCACGCCACCGCAGGGATGCCGGTCAGCGGATCGCTGTCGCAGATCAGCTCGAAGGGACCGAGCTTGACGATCTCGGAGGCGAGGTACCTTCCGGTGTCGTAGGACGCCATGTGGATGCGGTTGTATCCCTCGCGGCCGAGCCGCACGAAGTCGTAGTACTGGGCGGCGATCTGCCCGGCAGGTCGAGAGAAGTTGATCTGGAACACCGGCATGTCGCCACCGAGGTACGACACGTGGAAGATCAGATCGTCCGGCAATTCGGCGAGATCACGCCACACGACCCAGCCGACCCCCAACGGCGCCAGCCCGAACTTGTGCCCCGAGGTGCTGATCGACTTGACCCTGGGAAGCCGGAAGTCCCACTCGATGTCTGGCGCACAGAACGGGGCGAGGAAAGCGCCACTTGCCCCGTCGACATGAATGTCGACATCGAGCCCGGTGTCAGCCTGCAGCTTGTCGAGGGCGTCGGCGAGCGGCTTGACCAGCTCGTAGGAGCCGGTGTAGGTGACTCCGAACGTGGGCACGACCATGATCGTGTTCTCGTCGACGCGTTCGAGCATGTCGTCGGCGTCCATCGCGTAGTGGCCCGGCGACATCGGCACCTCGCGCATCTCGATGTCCCAGTACTTGGCGAACTTGTGCCACACGACCTGGACCGGTCCGCACACCATGTTCGGGCGATCGATGGACAGGCCGGCTGCTGCCCGCTTGGCCCGCCAGCGCCACTTGGCGGCCATCCCGCCGAGCATGCACGCCTCAGAGGACCCGATCGCTGACGCTCCGACGGTGTTCGCCGACTCCGGGGCGTTCCACAGGTCGGCGAGCATGTGCACGCATCGTCGCTCGATCTCCGCGGTCTGCGGGTACTCGTCCTTGTCGATCATGTTCTTGTCGATCGCCAGGTCCATCAGCCGGTGGACCTCCGGCTCCTCCCAGGTCTGGCAGAACGTCGCCAGGTTCTGCCGCGCGTTGCCGTCGAGCATCAACTCGTCGGACACCACGGCGAAGGCGTCCTCGGGGCGCCACTCGTCGGTCGGGAACCGGTATTTCGGCGCCGCTTTGGCAGTGTCCTTGCTCGAGTAGACAGAGTCGTCGAGCGACGAGCGGACGGATTCACGAGCGTGCAATGTCATCGACTTCTCTCCCGAACCTCTCTAGGGCATCCATGCGGCTGGCTCGACGGTACGACGGATGTCGGTCGCTGTACATCGCTCGGTTCGGATGAACCTTTGACATGAGCACGCCAGTCGGGCGGAGCGGCTGGCCTTCATGCGGCTGGCCAGCACGTACTTGACGCCCTCCATGGCGAGGAACGACGTCACGACGGCGATCAGGATCGGAGCGGTTTGCAGCGCACCGACCTGGGTCATGAACGCTCCCGTCAACGCCATCGCGAACGGTGCAGCCACCAGAGCTCCGGCGACGGCGGCGAACAGGCAACTGAACGCCAGTCCCAGGGGCACGCTGGAAATCGCCTCATGCACGGCAATCCCTGTCGTTCCTCCGATGAACAATGCGGGGAAGATCGGCCCACCGATGAAGCCGCTCCCGACACTCACCGCGAAGGCGAGGATCTTCGCGAACAAGATCGCCACCAGCAGGCCGAGGCCGAGGGTCCCTGCATCCTGCAAGACGTTCTTGAGTTGCGCACTACCGGTGAACAGGGTCAGCGGCAACGCGACGCCGATGACGCCGAACACTGCGCCTCCCAACGTCGACATCGCGATGCTGGGAATCGGCAACCGATTGAACAAGCGGGTCAACCCAGCGGTCGTCACCACCAACACTGTCGCGACGACCGCGGCGAGCAGACCGAGCGGAATCGCGGCCAGTAGTTGCCAATCTTCGAACTTGTACGACGGCACCGCGTAGGCATCGAGGAAGACCGCGCCAACGATCACAAAGTAGATCCCGAACGAGACGCTCGAAGCAATGATCCCGCCGACAAGCGCTTTGGCGAACTTCTGACCACCTGGGCGGGCGACCTCGAGGATCAGCATCACGACGATCGTGGTGCTCGAGAACAACCCGCCATACGCGCCAGCGAAGCCGTTCAGGACGTTGGCGTCACCGTCTTCCTCGTCGAGGCCCTTCCGCCGGGCTATCCACGTTCCGGCACCTCCGCCCATCGCGCCAAGTGCTTGCTCCGGTCCAAGGCTTGCGCCGCCGATCAGTGACACAGCTGAGACCGCCACGATCCCGGGGACGAGCCGCGTGTCGACGTGCGCGCTCTCGATGTCGGCGATCAGCCCGGGGATCCTCGCGGGGAGCTTCGTCAAGGAGCGCAACAATCCGACCACGACGCCGGCCCCTGCCGTGACTGCGACCCACCACCAGTGGCCGCCGAACCAGCCCGGATCAGAAACGTCGTACCAGTTGTTCCCACCTCCGGTCACGCCGAGGAACACCAGCCCGGCGACCGCGCCGAGGAGCCCGAGCAGTAGCGCGTACCCCATCAGGATCCAGAACCCACGAGTCTCACCGAGCGGCACCGGCACCGGCTCGGAGGTATCGCTCATCGGCGGACGATACCGCGACTGTCTGGCTGGGCGATCGTGGTCTCCCAACGGGTCATCCCGTCAGCCCGCCCGCGAGTTCCAGCGCCTGGGTGCCCGCGCCTTGATGGTCACGCCGCTGCCGGCTTGGCGTCGACGGCGGTGAGCGGCTTCGTCACGCTCTCCAGCGATTTGCCTTCGGCGTTGATCCGATCAGCCACTCGATCCACGCCGCGCCGAGCCCGGCGACCATGCGGGTGTGGAACGGTGACCAACGGAGGCGATCGAGACGGGCGGGAATCGTCGTGCGAATCGGCGCCTGGGCGACTGCGGTATCGGTCATTGTTGCTCCCCTCCGCGGTGGGCACGGCCTCGCCTGTGGGGGACGGGGCCGTGCCCCAACGATTGGAGTGAATTGCACGCCAGCCGACATCAACCGAAATGGATGATTCGCGTGTTCAACCACATCGGATGACGACGAGGGTGTGGTCCCCGTTCTATATGTCGAGTACGGCCCGACGGGCCCTCGAGAGGAGTCGCGGTGAACACGCCTGGACCACGGCGGTCGGAGATCATCACCGTGTACGCGGCGGGACTGTTCCAGGGACTCAGCCTCGTCGCCGTGCCGGCTGCCGCCACGATCCTCACCAGCGCCGATGGCTATGACCTGTCTGCCAGCCAGTACGGGCTGCTCTTCCTCCCCCAGGTGATCTTGGCGATCGCCGGCTCGTTGGCGCTGCCCTCGGTCTCGGCCGCGCATCGGTCTCAAGCGAGTGCTTCTCATCGGACTCGCCGCCGATACGGCGGCGATGGCGCTGCTCGTCATCAGCAACAGCGTGCGCACGGAGGCCGTGGCGTTCCCGATGTTGCTGGTGGTCACGGGCTGCCTCGGTCTCGGCTTCGGTCTGACGCTGGGATCGATCAGCACCTACGCCGGGGCGTTCCAGCCGCAACGACGTGAGGTCGCGCTCACCGCCCTCAACGTGCTGCTCGGGCTCGGTACGGCCCTGTCGCCATTGCTCATCGCCCTGTTCCTCGACATCGGCGAGTGGTGGTACCTGCCGTTGATCACGGCGGTCGGACTGGCGGCCGTGTTCGTCGTCGCCCTCGGCCTCCCGTTGCTCGCCGAACGGCTCCGCCGCCACCGGCCACGCGCGGCCGCCGATTCCACGTCGCTTCTGGCTGTTTGCCGCCGCCCTCGTCGCCTACGGCGCAGCCGAGACGATGTTCGGGAACTGGGGCACCACCTTGCTCGTCGACGAGGGGGTCGCCGCCACCTCGGCCACCTACGCCCTCGCCGCGTTCTGGGCGGCGGTCACCGCCGGTCGCCTCGTCATCGCCCTCGTCGCCGACCGCATCGGTTCGACGCGGATCTACGTCGTGCTGCCCTGGGCGATCGCCGGTGCCTTGCTGATCGCCCCTACCGCTGACAGCGCGGCCGCGGGAATCGTCGTATTCGCCCTCGCCGGTCTGGCGTGCTCCGGGTTCTTCCCGATGACGATCGGCTACGGCGAGTCGTCGTTCCGCGGCATGGTCGAGTTGGCTGCCGGCTGGCTGATCGCCGCCTACCAGATCGGATATGGCCTCGCCGCTTTCGGCGGCGGGGCGCTGCAAGAGTCGATCTCCCTGCCCACGCTGTATCGCATCACCGCCGTGCTGGCGGTGGTGATGGGCCTGCTGTCGCTCCCATCCCGGACTCCGCCGGTCGGCTGCGGATCACCCATTCTGGACGATGACCTGCTCCCGCTGCCTTCGTACCGTCGGAGCTGTACGAGTCAGCTGACCATGCGAGGAGGGCGCGCATGCCCGACCATTACGACGTCATCGTCATCGGAACCGGCGCCGGAGGCGGCACGCTGGCCCACACCCTCGCACCTCGGGCAAGCGGATTCTGCTCCTGGAGCGGGGGAACTTCCTGCCCGCGGGAGACGGAGAACTGGGACTCCAAGTCGGTGTTCCTCGACGGCAAGTACATCTCGCCCGACACCTGGTACGACGCCGACGGCAAGGCGTTCCAGCCGCAGGTCCACTACTTCGTCGGCGGGGCGACGAAGCTCTACGGCGCGGCGCTGTACCGGCTGCGCCCCCAGGACTTCGGTGAGATCAAGCACGCCGACGGCATCTCGCCGGCGTGGCCAGTGAGCTACGACGACTTCGAACCCTGGTACACGAAGGCGGAGTGGCTGTATCAGGTCCACGGCAACCACGGCGACGACCCCACCGAGGGTCACTGGTCGAAGCAGTACCCGTGGCCGGCCGTCTCGCACGAACCGCGCATCCAGGAGATCACCGACAACCTGGCCGCCGCCGGCTATCACCCGTTCTCGGCGCCGTGCGGGATCCTCCTCGACGAAGCCGACCGCCCTCGCAGCACGTGCATCCGCTGCACGTGGTGCGACGGCTATCCGTGCATGGTCCACGCCAAGTCCGACGCCGAGACGATCGCCGTGCGTCCGCTGCTGACGGCCCCCAACGTGACCCTGCTCGTCGAGGCCGAGGTGGTCAAGCTGGAGACCGATCCTGCCGGTGGGAGCGTGACCGGGGTCGTCGTTGCGCGCGGAGGTGCGCAAGAGACCTACACCGCCGACATCGTGGTGGTCGCGGCCGGAGCGTCGAACAGCGCCAAGTTGCTCTTGCAGTCGGCCAACGATCAACATCCCAACGGCCTGGCGAATGGCTCGGACCAGGTCGGGCGCAACTACATGTACCACAACTCGAAGGCCGTGGTCGCGCTGTCCAAGGAGCGCAACGACACCGTGTTCCAGAAGACCCTCGGCCTCAACGACTTCTACCTCGAGGGCTCTCACGACGGCGGGCCGCTCGGCAACATTCAGATGGTCGGCAAGTCCAACGGGTGGGCGATGAAGGGCGAGGAGCCCAAGCTGACGATGTTGGCCCCGCACTGGAGCCTCGACGAGGTGGCCGAGCACGCCGTCGACTTCTGGCTGACGACCGAGGACCTCCCCGACCCCGACAACCGGGTGACGATCGACGCCGACGCCAACGTCCACCTGGCGTACACCTCGAACAACGACGACGAGGCCGCCGGCCTCTACCACGAGCTGAAGAAGATCCTCAATCACATCGGGATGGCCGAACACCACGTCCTTGGCAAGAACTTCTACATGAAGATGAACATCCCGATCGCCGGATGCGCCCACCAGGCCGGCACCTGCCGGTTCGGTGCCGACCCGGCCACGTCCGTGCTCGACCCGAACTGCAAGGCGCACGAGGTCGACAACCTCTACGTCGTCGACACCAGCTTCTTCCCCAGCATCGGGGCCGTGAACCCGGCCCTCACGGCGATGGCCAACGGCATCCGGGTCGGCGAGCACCTCCTCGAGCGTCTCGGATGAGCATCACCCCACCACACGATCTGATTGGAAACGGAGAAACATCATGACAACACTCACGGGCAAGGTGGCCATCGTCACCGGGGGCAACAGCGGCATCGGCAAGGCGGTCGTGCTGGCGCTCGCCGAGGCCGGGGCCAACATCGTGATCGACTACGTCGCCAACGAGCAAGCCACCGAGGACCTCGAGAAGAAGGTGGCCGCGTTGGGTGACCAGTCGATCGGCGTCGACGCCGACGTGAGCAAGTTCGCGGATCTCGAAATGCTCGTCAAGTCGGCGGTCGATGCCTTCGGCCGCCTCGACATCATGGTCAACAACGCCGGCGTCGAGACGCGCACGTCGATCCTCGACACCACCGAGGCGCAGTACGAGAAGGTGATGGAGATCAACCTCAAGAGCGCCTTCTTCGGAACGCAGCTGGCCGCCAAACAGATGATCGCCCAGGGAGACGGCGGACGGATCATCAACATCACGTCGGTGCACGAGGACTGGCCGATGCCCGGCAACACCGCCTACTGCCTCTCCAAGGGCGGCATGCGGATGCTGACCCGCACGGCCGGCGTCGAACTCGGTCCCCACGGCGTCACCGTCGTCGGAGTCGGTCCGGGAGCCGTCGCCACCCCGATCAACGTCTCGACGATGAACGACCCGGCGAAGATGGCGACGCTCGACGCCGCCATCCCCCTCGGGCGGATGGCCGAACCGCACGAGATCGGCAGCGTGGTGGCGTTCCTCGCCGGTGACGGCGCCAGCTACCTCACGGCGACGACCGTCTTCGCCGACGGCGGCATCATGCACTCCAGCCCGGGCCTGTAGCCATGGCCGAGGAGGCGGCACGACACAGGGTGGTCGTCGTCGGTGCCGGTTTCGGCGGGCTGCTGGCGATCCGCCATCTCGCCCATGCGCCCGTCGACGTCACCGTGGTCGATCGACGCAACCACCACCTGTTTCAGCCGCTGCTGTACCAGGTGGCCACCGGGATGCTCTCGCCGGGGCAGATCGCCCCGGCGATCAGGCACGTCGTGCGGCGCTACAAGAACGTCCGGGTCGAGCTGGCCGAGGTCACCGGCTTCGACCTCGAGCGCCGGATCGTCCATGCCACCACCGCCGCCCACCTCCGGAACTTCGAGATCCCGTATGACAGCCTGATCGTCGCCGCCGGGGTGACTCAGTCGTACTTCGGGCACGACGAGCTCGCCCGCTACGCACCCGGAATGAAGACGATCGACGACGCCCTCGAGCTGCGCCGGCGGATCTTCGGCGCCTTCGAGATGGCGGCCGTCGAGGACGACCCCGCCGAGCGGGACAAGTGGCTGACCGTCGTCATCATCGGCGCCGGCCCGACCGGGGTCGAGTTGGCCGGGCAGGTGCGCGAGCTGGCGGTCCGCTGCCTCAAGGGCGAGTTCCGCACGTTCGATCCCGCCTCGGTGCGAGTGCTCCTGCTCGATGGCGGCAAAGAGCCGCTGGCCACGTTCGGCGACCGGCTGTCCGGCAAGGCAACGAAAGAACTGGAGCGCATCGGCGTGGAGCTGCGGATGGGCGCCCGGGTTGTGGGTGTCGACGCCTTCGGCGTCGACGTGGCGAGCGCCGACGGCAGCAAGTCGCGGATCGACACTCACACGGCGATCTGGGCCGCCGGCGTCCAGGCGTCCCCATTGGCCGCCAAACTGGCTGAAGCCAGCGGGGCGGAGGTCGACCGCGCCGGCCGGATCGAGGTGCTGCCCGACCTCACCGTTCCCGGGCACCCCGAGGTCTTCGCCATCGGTGACATGGCCGTCCTCGGCAAGCTGCCCGGGGTTGCCGAGGTCGCCATGCAGGGCGGGTTGCACGCAGCGAACACGATCCGGCGCCGGCAGAACGGAAAGTCCGGCGTCCCCTTCAAGTACCGCGACCTGGGCAGCGTCGCCACGATCGGCCGGTTCCGGGCCATCGCCAGTGTGCGCAAAGTACGCCTCAGCGGGTTCCCCGGTTGGGTGGTGTGGTTCTTCGTCCACCTCGCCTTCCTCACCGGGTTCGGCGATCGATTCACGACGATGATGCGTTGGCTCCGCTCGATGATCGGGCGTGGCCGTGCTGAGCGCGAGTTCAGCACCGCCCACACGGGCGGCGACCTCAGCCTGCCGGAATCGGTCCGCGAGATCGTCGAGCCGGCACTGTTTCCCGACGCGCCGGTCGTCGCCCCCGACACGGCCAACCCGTGAGCGAGGCGACGGCGGAGCCAGCGTGGTAGGTCGTCAGCGTCTGGCCAGGAACCGCAGCCGCGCCGCCCGCGCATCCCAGGAGTAGACGACAGCACTGCCGGCGATGAGGTCGTGGAGAGCGCGTCGGTCCCGGCGGAGCACGATCAGCAGGAAGCCGAACCCGAGGAGCAGGAAGCTCAGCGGCAACGCGAGGACGCGGAGTACTGCATGCCACCCGCCGAGGTCGCCGCCGTCAGCCCGCACCGCCCGAACGCCGAACGCCGCCATGCCGAAGGTGCGACCGGAAGCCGCCAGCGGATAGGCGAAGTAGAAGAACACCCACACGACGAGGGCGACCTTCGACACGACAGGCGCCTCGGAGAGCCGAACCGGATCGCGAAGCAACACCGTCAGCACGTACTCGACGACTTGCCCGCCGAGGGAGAAGAGGACAGAGATCGTCAGGACATCGACGACGAACGCGGCGAAGCGGGTCACGATTCCCGCGTAGTGCCCCTCCAGTCCCGTGCTGCGGCCGACATCGATCCGTGCATCGTTGACGCCCACGGCCGTCACGCTTCAGCCTCCGTTCGCTGGAGCAGCAGCGGTGGCCCGCCCGGCTGAGCCGACACATGTCGGCGCAGGATTCGGAAGACCCAGCGATGCACGAACGAGTCGAGACCGACCCCTTGGCTACGGACGACGTCGATGACCTGGCCCATCACCGCCGAACCGGATCGAGCCATCAGCGTGCCGAGCTCGGTCTGTTCCACAAGGGCGTCGAGGTCGACCCGTTGGACGACTGCGTTGAGGTCCACCTTGGCCATGATCTGATCCAGATCGAGCCGATCGACAACGGCTTGGAGATCGATCCGCGCGACCAACTCATCGAGGTTGGCCGTGGCCAGCACGGCGTCGATGTCGACCCGGGCCAGGACACGGTTGATGTCCATCCGCTCCAGGACGAGATCGATGTCGAGCTTGTCGAGCAACTCGTTGAGGTCGAGGCGGGCGAGCAGCACTTGGAGGTCGACCTGCTCCATGACGGCTTGAATGTCGACCTTGTCGACGATCGCCTGCACGTCGACCTTGTCGACGATCGCCTGCACATCGACCTTGTCGACGACCCCTTCGATGTCGACCTTGTCGACGATGGCCTGGACGTCGACCCGCTGGACGACCTCGTCGACATCGAGGGCGCCGACCACTCCGGGGGCGACCTCGTTGGCGACGGACTGGACGATCTCTGTCGCTCCGCCGATCAGCGAGTCCAGCAGTCCATGGCGTTCGCGTCGACGACGTCCGCGCTGGCCCCGGGACACGTTCCGGTCAGCCCGATCTCTTTGGAGTGGGACTGGCAGCCGTGGCGAGGTAGCCGTCGAACGCCTGGTGCAGGCACTCGATCAGCAGTTCGGGCTCGGCGATGGCGACCGAGTCGAGGGCGATGCCCACATCGAGGCGGCTGTCGTTGCCGAACGCCGTGATGTTCATGGGGCAACCCAGCCGGGGGCCGAGCGGATAGCTCGCTTCGATGAGCGACCCACAAATGTGGCGTGTCCCGCGGAACCCCGGGAGCGCAGTTGCGGCGAAGTCGACGGAGTCGGCTTGGGCGTGCAGCGCCGGGAGGAGCAGCCGTGTCGGCAGGCGCCCGAGCGTCGCCGCCAACGTCGACGCGACCTGCAGCGCGGGCTCTCGGCGGGCTTGGGCCAGCCGCTCCACCACGACACCGAACTGTGGTCCCGGCCGGGCGACCGACGTCGGAACCTCGAGACGGGCTGGCGCGAACCAGTTGCCGCCGGTCTCATGCTCGCCGCGCCGGCTCGTCGGCGTGGCCAGGCGGAGTTCGGTCGTCGGCTGCCCGAGCTTGTCGTGGTATCGCCCCAGCCCATTGGCCGCTGCCGCCACCAGCAGATCGTTGCGGCTACCTCCGAGCGCCAGTGACGCGGCTCGCGCCCCGTCGACGGAGAACACCTCGAAGTGGCTGAGCAATGAACGCGCCGCCGGCCGTGACGACAGCGGGCCTCCGGTCACCATCATCTGGCGGGACACCGAGTTGGCAACATCGAGGGCTCGTTGGATCCCGCGCACTGCTGAGTCGACAAGATCCACGTCACGCGCCGCGTTGACACCGTCCAGGAACCGACGCACCACTCGAGGGGCATCGATGGTGATCGTCACCGTTCCCGGCTTCCGATCGACGTCCACCGACGGCTCCCGTTCGATCGGCCACACCTCCTCCTCGGTCGTTGTCGGGGCATCGCTCGTCCACTCGTGGTCATCGAGCAGCTGCCCGAGCAGCCGGACACCTCCGAGGCCATCGGTGAGCGCGTGGTGAGCGCGCAGATAGAGGGCGCCCCGACCGTTCTCGAGGCCCTCGATCAGCGTCACGTCCCACGGCGATCGCTCGGGGTCGAACGGGATCGACTCGAGCAATGCGATGAGATCGAGCGCCTGCCGCAGCGACCCTGGTTCAGCGACCGAGAGCGATCGGAAATGGTTGGCAGGCACGGGATCCGGATCGTCGACCCACGCCGGACGGGTCCGCATCGCCGTCGGATCGTCGGGGCGCTTGCGCAATCGTGGTACTCGGTCCGCCACCAGGGCCAGGCGTTCTTCCAGTGCCTTTGTGGTCGGCGGCCGATCGAGAAGGATGAGCGCGCCGACGGTCATCCGCAGGGTGGCGTCCTGGCCGACGCGCCACATGATCGCCTCCATCGGGCTCAGACGTTCAATCATCGCCACAGTCTCCCACCAACGAGTCGTAGCCGCGGCAGTGGCCGCGACTGGCTGGTACTCATCGTCACGTCCAGCCGCGGAGGTGTCATCATCCGGTTCGGGTGATGCGGACGGACCGATCCGCGAGGACAATCATGGTGCCGGTCCGATCAGGGGGTGCCATGAACAGCAAAGCAGGTCAGAGCGCAGCGATGCAGTCGCCGTTCACGCCGATCGCCGACTACGGGTTCCTGTCCGACTGCCACACCGGAGCGCTGGTGGCTCCCGATGGCGGGATCGACTGGTTGTGCGTGCCGCGGTTCGATTCGGCGAGCGTGTTCGGCAGCCTGCTCGACCGCGAGGCGGGAACGTTCCGATTCGGTCCGTACGGCATCAACATGCCGACGCAACGGGTGTACGAAGCCGGGTCCAACGTGCTCATGACCACGTGGAAGACGCCGTCGGGGTGGATGGTTGTCCGCGACGCCTTGACCATCACTCCGACCAGCGGGCCCGATTCGGTCACACCGCACACTCGACCCCCGGCGGACGACGATGCGGAGCACGTCCTCGTTCGCACTGCGGAGTGCATCGACGGCGAGGTGGAGATCGACCTCGTGTGCGAGCCGGTCTTCGAATACGGCGACATCCCGGCCAGCTGGACCCTCGTGGATGGATCTGCCCACACGGCCGACGCCACCGGGCCGACCCAGACACTCCGCCTCCACACGGACATGGCGCTCGGTGTCGAAGCCGGGCGGGTCCGTGCCCGGCGCACGCTCCGCGTGGGTGACCGGGTCTTCTGTTCGCTCTCGTGGGCCGAAGGACTGGCGTCGCCCGAGGACGTCGACGACGCGGTCCGGCGCGTCGAGACGACGGTGGCGTTCTGGCGGAACTGGCTCGACCGGGCGCGGATCCCCGACCATCGCTGGCGCGATCCGATTCAACGCTCAGCCTTGACGATCAAGGGCCTCACGTACATGCCCACAGGAGCGACGGTTGCCGCCCTCACGACCTCGTTGCCGGAGACCCCCGGCGGCGAACGGAACTGGGACTACCGGTACACGTGGTTGCGTGATTCCACGTTCACGCTGCGGGCGCTGCACTGGCTCAACCTCGACTGGGAGGCCGACGAGTTCATGCAGTACGTCGCCGATCTCGAAGTCAACGAGGATGGCGGCCTGCAGATCATGTACGGGATCGACGGCCGGCGAGATCTGACGGAATCGACGTTGCCCCACCTCAGCGGCTACGCCGGAGCCAGCCCGGTGCGCGTCGGCAACGGCGCCTTCGATCAGCGCCAGAACGACGTCTTCGGCGCGGCCCTCGACTCGTTCCTGCTGCACACGCGGCGCAGCCAACGTATGCCTCGCCGACTCTGGCCACTCATCCAGGCCCAGGCCGAGTGTGCGTCAAGCATCTGGCGCGAGCCCGATCAAGGCATCTGGGAGGCTCGCGGCAAGCCCCAGCACTACGTGTCGTCGAAGCTGATGTGCTGGGTGGCGCTCGATCGCGCCGCCAAGCTCGCCCACCTCCGCGGGGCCGGCGACCTGAACGTGAAGTGGGCTGCGATCGCCGACGAGATCCGCGCCGACATCGAAAAGCTCGGAGTCAGCGACCGCGGTGTGCTGCGTCAGCATTACGAGACCGACGCGTTGGACGCCTCCACGTTGCTGGCCCCGATCCTTGGCTTCTTTCCCGGCGACGACGAGCGGGCGCACAACAGCGTGCTGGCGATCGCCGACGACCTCACCGAGAACGGTTTCGTGCTGCGCTATCGCACCGACGAGACCGACGACGGGCTGTCGGGTAAGGAGGGCACGTTCCTGATCTGCTCGTTCTGGCTCGTGTCAGCGCTGGCCATCGTCGGAGAGCGAGTGCGGGCCCGCGACCTGATGGAGAAGCTGCTGCGCATCGCCTCTCCCCTCGGCCTGTACGCCGAGGAGTTCGACGTCGAGACCGGCTATCACCTCGGCAACTTCCCGCAGGCGTTCTCCCACCTCGCGTTGATCGAAGCGGCTGGACGGATCATCGCCAACGAGCGGCGTGACGAACTCACGTGAGCGCGAGCACGAACCGCGCCGCGAACGAGTCGCCCGGGGCGACCATCGGTGACGAGCCGGTGCCCAGGGCGTTGGTCGGGGCGGCCATCGGCTCGAGGGCCCCGTAGGTCCTGCCGCGGGGCACCCAGACCTGCGCATAGGGATACGCCGCGCCACATCGCAGCTCGATGGCCGGGCCGTCCTCGGCCGCGAAGGAGAGGCGGCGTCGCCGACCGAGTAGGTAGAGGTCGTCGAACGTCCGCCGTCCCAGCGGGGCACGCTCCGCCGGCTCGGCCGCGTCGTCGCCGGTGGGGATGCTGAACGAATCGAGCGCGGCGTGCCGTCGTGCCGGCAGATCGAGCAACCACTGACTCCGGGGAACGTCTGGTAGCCGAAGATACGGGTGCCATCCGAAGGCGACGGGTACTTGTCGTTTCGCCGTTGGGATGATCGTGGTTTCGATCTCCAGCTCACCGTCACGGGCAATCGCCGCGACCTCGATCCGGTGCGGAAAGGGAAACGCCGGCGCGTCGACGTGGATCGAGGCGCGGAGGCGCGCGGTCTTCCCACGGACATCGGCGCGGTCCACGCTCCAACCAGGGGCACCGACGAGCAGGCCGTGGATCGGCAGGCCGTTGTCATCGGTCCCCAATGGAAGGCCGTCAAGGTCGACGTCGACTCCGCCGGCGCGATAGCGGCGTGACGCCAAGCGGTTCGCCCACGGAGCGAGCAACGGAAGTCCCGACGTACCGCCCGCCCGCAGCTGGGCGACGCCGCCGGGAAGGGCGAGGTACTCGCGTCCGGCGAATTGCAGGGACACACCGGTCATCCCGACGCCGGGGAGAAACGTGGCCGTCAGCCCGCCGGCGGTCAGGGCGATCCCCGGCTCGCCGCTGAATCGGATCTCCTCGGCGCTCACCGGCACAACCGCCACGTTACGCGTTCTGGCCGGTGCGGCGGCCGTCGCAGGCTTCTGCGTCACGACCGAGCCGACGAGGGACCTTTGCCCCTGTTGCGCTCGCCGGGCTCTCGGTACGGTCGATTCGAGATCAGTCCGAACGACGGTCGCCGGCAGCGCGCCGGGACTGTCGCTCAACACGCACTGGAGGAGTCCCATGACCGACCTACAAGATCGCAGTCTCGGCGATCTCGTCACGGCCAACTTCGCGGCCGCCCGCGTTCTCGAACGACACGGGCTCGACTACTGCTGCCGCGGTCGCCGAACCCTCGGCGACGCGTGCACCGATGCCGGACTCGATGCCACCCTCGTGACCGCCGAACTCAGCGCTCTCGCCGAGCGGGACGACGACGCCTGGGCCTCCCTCGACCCGCCGGCACTCGCCGCGCACATCGTCGAACGCCACCACCGCTACCTCTGGGAGGAACTTCCGTTACTTGATGCACTCGCCGCCAAGGTCGAATCGGTACATGGCCACCGACACCCTGAACTCGCCAAGGTCCGCCGGCTCGTCGCCGACCTGCGGGCGGATCTCGAGCCGCACCTGCTGAACGAGGAGCGGATCCTGTTTCCAGCGATTGCCGCCGTCGCCGCCGGGCACACCGATTTCCCGTTCGGGTCGCTGGCCCACCCGATCCACATGATGGTCATCGAGCACGATCGGGCCGGCGAGCTGCTGGCCCTGTTGCGCGCCACCACCAACGGCTACCGCCCGCCCACTGACGGCTGCGCCAGCTATCGGTCGCTGTACGAACGATTGGCGGCAGTCGAACTCGACACCCACGTGCACATCCACAAGGAGAACAACGTGCTGTTCCCGGCTGCCCTGCACATCGCCGAGAACTGACGCGGCGTCGTCGACACGCACCGCGTCACCAATCCGCGGCTCTGCGTCACGGCAAACGACGACGGACGTCGTAGGTCGTGACGTAGAGATCCTCAATCGGAAAGTCGTTCGGCTTCGCCGATCGTGGCCCGATCACGTTGAAGGGATTCGACGATCCGGTCCGCCTCTATCAGGTTGAAGCCATCAGCTGAGACGAGCGCTGGATGTCGGTGACCGGTCGAGCGTCGACGAAGGACTCCTCGGCGACGGATGCGGCGTAGGTCTGCGGATCGAGCGTCGACATCGCCGCACCCGTCTGCGAGGCCATGGCCGCGAGGGCGGCGATCTTGCGGTCGAGGTGCAGCCGGTCGAGGGTCAGGTGGAGAGCGAGTTCGTGGCGGTGGACGCCGGTCGGTCGTTCGTCAGTCATGTAGACACCCCACTGTTCGTAGAACCGGCTGAACCGGGCAAGGTGTTCGGACGTGGGCCTCGCGTAGAGGAGGCGTCCTCGGCGGCCGCGACGCTCCCAGGCCGTGGTGACCCAGCGGTGCACGGCGATGTGGTCCGGGTGAAAGGTGATCCCGTCGCTGAAGAAGGTCAGGATGGTGTCCGGTTGGACGTCGTCGAGGAGTTGACCGACCAGCGTCGGGCCGCGGCCGGCGTGGCTGTCGAGCTCGCCGTCTGGCAGTCCCAAGAACCGGTGGTCATCGACTCCGAGCACCGCCATCGCGGCTGCCGACTCCCACCGGCGCAGCCGAGCGAGACGCTCGGGTGGCCAGGACACGGGATCCGGTGTGCCGTGTTCGCCGGCAGTCGCCGACGCGCACACGACGCGCTGTCCGTTGTCACGGGCAGCGGCCATGACGCCACCGGCGAGGTACGTCTCATCGTCGGGGTGGGCCCAGACGGACAGGATGGTGCCCAATTCGGCGATGGCGTAGCTGGACAACGTGGTGTGCACCTTCATCTGCTGCGACTGCGTCAGGCAACTACCGGTAGGGACCCACCTGGCGGCGCCTGCGTCGCGATCATCATTCCGTGAGCTGCGGCGATCGTTGTGCCGGCGACGACCGGCTGACGCGTGGAGTTGAAGCGCTCTCGTTCGCCCACGTACTGGCTGCGCTCCATCGCGGCAAGCACCGCCGGTGCGGCGAGCCGGCCGGCGAGACGAGGGGTCAGAGGCGTGTACATGGTGATGACCATGCCGATCGTCGTGCACACGCCACTGTCATCGACTTGCATCCGACGTCAGCCCGTGTCAGCGCGGCGTCAGCACCGATGGGCATCGTCGCCGGCATGAGTACCTCTACCACGATCACGTCCCCCCAGCTGACCGAACTGCCCATCGAACTGCTCGAGGGATTCCGGGCCCGGGCCGGCGAGCTCGACCGGACCAACGGCTACTTCCACGACGATCTCGCCGAGCTCGCTGAAGTCGGCTACCTGGCCGCCGCCGTGCCCTCTCATCTCGGCGGATCGGGCTTCGACCTCGCCCAGATGGCCGCCAGCCAGCGCCGTCTGGCTCGGTACGCCCCGGCGACGGCGCTGGCGATGAGCATGCATACGTACTGGGTCGGCATCGCCGCCGAACTGGAGCGGGCCGGCGACCGCTCGCTGCGCTGGATGCTCGACGCGGCGCTCGAGGGCGAAGTGTTCGCCGCCGGACACGCCGAGGCTGGAAACGACATCCCGGTCCTGCTGTCGACGTGCCGGGCCGAGCGGGTCGACGGCGGCTACGTCCTGACCGGCCACAAGCAGTTCGGCTCGAACGGTCCGGCGTGGACGTGGCTCGGAGCTCACGCCATGGACGCCGACGCACCCGGCGGTCCACAGATCGTGCACGCATTCGTCGAGCGGACGAGCCCCGGCGTGACCGTCGTGGAGACCTGGGACACCCTCGGCATGCGACCGACGCAGAGCCACGACACGATCCTCGACGCCGTCTTCGTGCCCGACGACCGCATCGGGCGAGTCGTCCCGGCCGGCGACGCCACGGACCCCTTCATCGTCGCCATGGCCATGTGGCCGCTGTCGCTGATCGCCGCGGTGTACCTCGGCATCGCCGAGCGGGCCCTGGAGGTCGCCGTCGATGGTGCCCGCCGTAAGACCTCGATCGCCATCGCCCGCGGCGCCTACGCCTACAACCCGATGGTCCAGCACCAGGTGGCCGAGATGTACCTCGAGCTGGATGCGGCCACGGCGACAGTCGAGCGCTTCGTCGCCGACTGGGTGGCCGGCGCCGATCATGGCGACGGCTGGATCCCCAAGGTGTACGCGATGAAGTGGCGAGCAGTCGAGGCCGCCAAGCGGGTCGTCGACGTCGCCCTCGACGTGACCGGTGGAGCCGCCATGTTCCGGGGCAACGAGCTGGAGCGGCTGTACCGCGATGTCCGCTGTGGTGGGTTCCACCCCGGTAACGACGCCCTGACCCACGAGCTCGTCGGCAAGGCCGTGCTCGGCGTCCTCGCCGAGCAACCACGGTGGTGAGATCGATGCATAGCCGCCCTCGGCGAACCGCCCGAGCGACGGTGAGTCAGGGCAACGCGCGGAGCGCGAGTTCCACGGCGGCGTCACCGTCGAGTGCCGCTCCCTCGGCAAGCGCAGTCTCGTAGACGTCGTCCCCGAGCGCCGCCCGCAACCGTTGGCCGAGCTCAGCCAGCGCCACCTCGTCGCCGCCGAAGATGCGGTGTCCGGACGGTGTCGCCAGGACTGAGCCGATCAACACGGCGGCCTCGTGGGGTCGTCCGAGGCGAGTGAGCAGTCCGGCGATCGAACGCAGCATCGTCCACTGCGTCGACCACATCCCGGCACGACGCCAGTGGATGATGAGACGCCGGTAGTCCTCGGCGGCGTCGCGCGGGTCGCCCAGCCGGGCGTCGATCGACGCCTTCGACGTGCCGGCAACGCCGGCCACGAACGACGCTCCAGTCAGTTCGGCCAGCTCGACTGCCTTGGCCAGGCGAAGCCGTGCTCGTTCCACGTCGACGGCGAGTTCCGCCTCCCCGGCGCAGTACCACACGTACGCCGCCTGCGGTGTACGAGCATCGCCAACCTCGGCGAGCAGCATGGCCGCCTGATCAGACGCCGTGGGGCGGCCGGCGTAGGCGAGGGCGAGCAGTTCCGTCGCTCTCGGCATCAGCGGCACCGACGTGTCGTCGGCGACCGCGGCCGCCGCCCGCCGATACCAGTCCACGGCCTCGTCGAGTTGGCCGTCGAAGAGCGCGAAGTTGCCACGCACCATGGCCACGAATGCTGGGACGTCGCCGGCTCGCTCGCCGAGGCGCACGGCATGGGCGCTGCGGACACCGGCCTCGGCGACATCGCCAGCCATCCACGCCGCATATGAGGCGGTCGCCCACACTGGCGCCGCCATCGGACTGCAATCGTCAGTATCTGCCACGACGACGCGCTCCGCCCACCCGAGGACTTCGGGACGGAGACGGAGCACCCCGTAGTTGGCCAACGCGACGACCAACGTCCCGGCGAGCTCGACCTCACCGCGATCCATCAGCCAGCCGAACGCCACCCGCAGCTCTGGCAGGGCCGCGTCGATGTCGCCGATCACCTGTTCCGACGCCAACAGCCGGCGCTGCTCGGCCCACTCGACGAAGTGCCGAGCGTGGCGTGCGCCGGCCACCTCGGCCCGATCCTCGACGACGAGCCGTTCGACTCCGAACGCGCGCAGCGTCTCCAGCAGGGCGAACCGCCGACCACGCACTCGGACCACCAGCGATCGTTCGGCCAGCTGATCGAGCACCATCGCCGCCCGCCGAACGTCGATCCCGCAGACCTCTGCGGCGTCGTCGACGGTGAAGGCACCGGCGAACGTGGACAGGTCGGCGAAGCTTCGACGCAGCTCGTCATCGAGCATCTCGTACGACCACGACACCGCCGCCGCCAACGAACCATGACGCGTCGCTGTGCGTGCTCCCGCTGAAAGCAGCTCGAAACGGCGGTCCAACCCCGCCGCCACCTCATCCACATCGAGCGTGCGCAAGCGCGCCGCCGCCAACTCGATCGCCAGCGGCAGCCCGTCGAGACGCCGGACGACTTCGACGATGCTCGCCCGCTCGGCAGCATCGGGATCGAACTGCGGCATCACCGCGCGCGCCCGCTCGACGAACAGGCGGACCGCCGGCCCCTCGTCGTCGCTCGTCGGGAGTGGTGGTACCTCGTACAACTGCTCTCCAGCGACGCGCAACCGCTCGCGGCTCGTGGCGATGACCCACACGTTCGGGCAGGCGACCAGGAGACGATCGACCAGATCGGCGATCGGGTCGAGGACGTGCTCGCAGTTGTCGATCAGCAACACCATCGCTGTCTCCGCGAGCACCGCCGCCAAGCGTTCCGCCAGCCCTTCCCCAGCGCGGCGGTCGATCGTGAGCGCGGCGGCGACGACGTCGACGGCGGACTCCTCGCTGGCGCCCGCCAACTCGCACATCACGACGGGGCGGTCGGGCCGCGACGCCTGCAGGCGGTGACCGGTCTCGATGAGGAGCCGGGTCTTGCCGACTCCGCCAGGGCCGATCAGTGTCAGCAGGCGACGGGCCTCGGCCAACGTGATGATCTGGTGCAACGCGTCCATTCGCCCCTCGAGCGAGGTGACCGCGAGCGGGAGCCGGCGCGTCGGCTTCCACGGTTCGGTGTCGGTGCCTCGGAGCACATCGGCCTGCTTGGCGCTCAGCGCCGGCGACGGCGCGATCCCGAGGTCCTCGGCGAGAAGGCGGCGGAAATCGTCGTAGACCCGCAGCGCCTCAGCGTTCCGGCCCGTGGCAACGAGGGCGGACATCAGCAGCTCGCGTGGCCGCTCACGCAACGGATCGTCGTCCGCCATTGCCGCCAACTCGGCGATGAGACCGTCGGTCGCTCCGGCGGCGAGCCGACGTTCGGCTCGAGCCTCGGCCGCGCGGACCCGCACCTCGGCCAAGCCCATCGCCTCGACTCGCCCGGAGTCGACATCTGCCAGTTCCGGGTACGCGGGCCCGTGCCAACGCTCGAGAATCGCATCGATGGTGGCGAGCGCTTCGCCATCCTCGTGGTCGGCGGCTCGATGGACGGCATCCGCCAGCCGGTCGGCGTCGACGTCGAGTCGTGCCGCCGCGATGCGATAGCCCGCGGCCGCCGATTCGATGACCCCCGCCGGAAGGCCCCGACGGAGCCGGGATACGTGCGTCTGCAGCGCCGCCGCCGGATCCCCCGGTGGTCGCCCCGGCCACAACGCCTCGATCGCCAAGTCCGCCGACAGAACCCGGCCACGATGAAGCACCAGCAACGCCAGCAACCGGCGCTGCAACGAGCCGTCAGGGGTGACGTCGCGCCCCGCGCCGTCGCTGACCCGGAGCGGCCCCAGCACCTCGACACACAGCCGACCCTCGCCACCACCCATCGACACAAACGGTACGGGCTCGGGCTTCCGGTGGACGCCATTCACCACCGGCCGACGCCTGTGTCGACCGAGCAGACCGAACTGGTCCTCTCCAGTCGACACAAAGCGAATCAGCGTTGGCGCTGCGGCCCGTCTGCTTGGATTCTGGTGCCGCCAAGCCGACAGTCGTGTCTGGTTTCTTGCCTCCGAATCGCTGCCCCGCAACGGCCGTCAGCCGGTCAGGTGGCGCAGCCGTTGCCTGGCGCCGGAAGCGGCCGCCAGCGGCACGAGGTTCGCGGCCTTGCCGAGGCCTCGTGGCGGCATGTTGCCATAGACCGCCTCGTACTCGCCGGCGCGGACCAAGAACGTCTCGTGCCAGATGCCGGTGCGGCCGGTCTTGCCGACGCGCTGCCAATAGTTGCGCCACGCCTCGAGGTGCGGATCGTCCTTGTCCTTGGCGAACGCTTCGAGATGCTCGAACGATCGCCAGTACTGGATGATGGTGAACCCGGCAGTCTCGTAGCCCAGCAGTCCCTTCTCCGGATGCTCGGTGAGATACGTGAGCATCGCCCGCATGCCCTTTGATCCGCCGAGATCCTTGAACGCGCGGAGCGCTTGCAGCTTCGAGTTGATGCGCGCACCGATGAGGAACACGACGAAGTCACCGTCGATCTCCGCGGTCCACCGGCCTTCGCGAACTTCTGGCATGTCCCCTCCAAAATGCCGACCCCCTCACCGGGAGCCACCGCGGCGCGGTGCCCGCTGCGTGGGTACCCCACGAGAGCGGATGAGGGGAGAGCGGATGAGGGGAATCGAACCCCCGTATTCAGCTTGGGAAGCTGATGTTCTGCCACTGAACTACATCCGCGAAGCGGCGTCAGGTTAGCCGCTCGCCCGAGAAGTCCCGACGAAACGGGCCGAAGTGAGCGCGTTCTGTCGGGACTTCGGGTCGCCGGACTGGCCGTGCGGGGGCAGGCGTCAAGCGTCAGGCGAAGGCGGCGCTGACGACGTCGGCGTAGGTGTCGGCCAGGTGGAACGTCATCGCGTCGCGGACCTGGTCGGGGATGTCGTCGAGGTCGCCGGCGTTGCGCTTGGGGAGGACCACCTCGGTGAGCCCGGCCCGGTGGGCGGCGAGCACCTTCTGCTTGACGCCGCCGATCGGCAGCACGGCGCCCTGAAGCGTGATCTCCCCGGTCATCCCGACGGTCGGCTTCACCGCTTGGTCGCGGAGCAGGCTGACGAGGGCCGTCGTCATGGTGATCCCGGCTGACGGCCCGTCCTTGGGGACGGCACCGGCAGGCACGTGGACGTGGAACCGGCGGCGCATCGACTCCGGATCGACGCCGAGCTCGCTGGCATGGGAGCGCACGAAGTTGAGGGCGATCTGTGCCGACTCCTTCATCACGTCGCCGAGTTGTCCGGTGAGCGTCAGCCCGGGCTCGGCATCGGGTCCGGTCGGGAACGCGGTCGTCTCGATGAACAACACGTCGCCACCTGCTCCGGTGACGGCGAGACCGGTCGCCACGCCGGGCAGCTCGGTGCGGTCGGGAACATCGTCGACGAGCTTCGGCCGGCCGAGCCAGTCGCGCAAGGCGCCCGGTTCGACGGCCGGGACGTCGTCGCCGGCGGCGATCCTCGCCGCCGCCTTGCGAGCCAATTGCCCGAGCTCGCGCTCCAACGAACGAACGCCGGCCTCACGCGTGTAGTTGCGGATGATCGCGACGATCGTGGCGTCATCGACATCGAGCTCGTTGGGTTCCAATCCAGCTCGGCCGAGCTGTCGCGGCAGGAGATAGCGACGGGCGATGAACACCTTCTCGTCGTCGGTATAGCCGTCGAGGCGCACGACGTCCATGCGGTCGAGCAGCGGCGCCGGGACCGTGTCGAGCAGGTTGGCGGTGGCGATGAACACGACATCGGATAGGTCGAGGTCGAGCTCCAGATAGTGGTCGCGGAACGTGTGGTTCTGGGCGGGATCGAGGACCTCGAGCAGGGCCGCCGTCGGGTCGCCCGACCAGCCGCCCGGGGAGAGCTTGTCGACCTCGTCGAGGAGGATCACCGGGTTGGCCGTTCCGGCTTCGACCATCGCCTTGGCGATTCGTCCAGGCTGCGAGCCGACGTAGGTGCGGCGGTGGCCGCGGATCTCGGCCTCATCACGGATCCCACCGAGAGCGACACGAACGAACTTGCGGCCCATCGCCCGGGCGACCGACTCGCCGAGGCTCGTCTTGCCGACGCCTGGTGGCCCAACGAGGGTGATGATCGCGCCGTGGTGGCGCTCGCTCGCGGCCCCGCCGTCGCCGCCCAGCCCGCGGTCGGTGCGCAGCTTGCGGACGGCCATGAACTCGACGATGCGCGCCTTGACGTCGTCGAGCCCGTAGTGGTCGGCGTCGAGCACGGCGCGCACGTTGGTCAGGTCGAGGTTGTCGGCACTTCGGGTGCTCCACGGAAGTTCGAAGACGCGGTCCAGCCAGGTGCGGATCCATCCATGCTCCGGGGACTGCGAGCTGGTGCGCTCCAGTCGGTCGATCTCCTTGGCGATCGTGTTGTAGGCGGCTTCCGGCGGCTGCAGCTCGGCCAACTTCGTGCGGAACTCGGCCACGACGTCGCCGTCGCCCTCGCCGAGTTCCTTGCGAATCGCCTCCAACTGCTGGCGCAGGAGGTATTCGCGCTGCTGCTTGTCGACGCCTTCGGTGACGTCGTTGCGGATCGACTCGGCCACCTGCAACTCGGCCACGTGGTGGCGCGCCCAGTCGAGAAGAACTTGGATCCGCTCGCCGACGTCGACCGCGGCGAGCACCGCGGCCCGGAGTTCGTCGTCGAGCTCGGCCCACGTGGCGACATTGTCGGCGAGGGCACCCGGATGGCTCGTCACCCGCAGCAGTTCAGGGAGCCGCCGGGACCGGCGCAACTCGGCGATGACCCCGAGCACGCCGCGCAGCTCGCGGCCGAGTGCCTCGACGCGTGGAGTCGGCCGCGGATCGGTGATCGGCTCGGCATCGGCGTAGGTGGGCCCCCGTTCGGACTGGTGCAGGGCTCCGACGCGGGCCCGACCCTCGATGCGCACGACGGCGGCGGGATCGCCGGACGGGAGCGAACCGACGTCGGGGACCTGGGCGACAACGGCGATCTCGCCACTGCCAGTGTGCAGCAACACGCGCGCGTCGTTGGTGCGGCGAGCCGCCGTGACCGCCGAGCGCAACTCCTGCGAACCGAGCGTCAAGGTCACCACGGCTCCGGGCAGCACGACAGCGGGAATCGAGGCGACCGGTAGGCGCACGGTGCTGGGCGTCGTGGTCGTCGGGGCGGCGGAATCGGTCATGGCCCATCAGGGTAGCGACTTGCAGTCACGAAGTTGACTGGGAGCGACTCATGATATGTGTCACGGAATCGACCAGATGCCGCCGACCGTTCCGCGGGCGAACTGGGCGGCCGAACGGCCGGAATCCGCACCGGTGGCCGCCCAGATCCGAACGTGGACCGAAGGCCGCCCAGAACGACTGGGGTGGTCAGCGGCGCTGGAGCTGGCCTTCGAGGAGGACGTCGCCGTGGCCGCCTCCGGTTGACCCTTCGGCCTCTGACGTGACGACCAGCTGCTGGTAGCGAGCGATGGGGACCCCGGACCACAGCACCACTCGGTCGTCGCCGCCGCGCATGTGGAAGGTGCCGACACTGACCCAATCACCGCTGTCGGTGTCGTGCAGCCAGCCCTCGTAGTACTGCCCCTCCGGTGCTGGGGCGAGGCCGGTGACGTCGATGTTGATGGCGTAGCCGGCGCCGGCGTCGATGACGCTGCCGGCGGCCGATGCCTCCCCGCCGAGATCCGTCGGCGACAGTTCGACGTCGGCGACGGACTCGCGCGAGCGCTGGTCGTCGTCGCCACCCGTGAGCAGGGCCCCGGCGGCGAAGGCGACGACGGCGGCCGCAGCCACGGCGAGCCCCGGCCACAACCAGCCGCGACCGTGCCGTCGGCGGCGCTCCTCGTCGAGGCTGGCCGGCAATGGTGGTGTCGGCGTCGGCGTCGGGGCGCTCGGATCGGTTGAAGAGGCCGCGGCCCGGAGGGTGTTCACCTGACTGACGATGCGGTCACCGAGGTCGGCGGGCGGATCCTCCCAGACCGCGACGCTGCGCAGTGTCCCGCGGAACGGCTCGAGCATCGCGGTCGCCTCGGCGTCGTCCTGCTCGCCGTTCCCCGCACTCATCCGTTCGTTGCTGTTCATTGCGTTCCCCGGCCACGCAGGCCGTTGCTATCCGTTCTCCAGCCACGCAGGCCGTTGCTCTGCGTTCCCCGGCCACGCAGGCCGTTGCTCTCCGCTCGCTCGCTGACGCTCACTCGTTTGCATCGGCGAACGTTCATCGTTGACCCGTCCGATCATGCCGCCTGGGTTCACCGTTCCCTACGTCAGGCACCGCCGTTCGGTTCTCGGCGACCGTCAGTTCGCCCACGTCGTCGTGAGTCTCGCGGACGTGGGCGAGCAGGCCGGCCAACCGGCGATGCGCCCGATATGAGCGCGACTTGACGGTGCCGACCGGAACACCCAGCTTGTCGGCGATCTCGGAGTGGGCGAGCCCGTCGAACCACGCCAGCTTGACCACCTGTCGTTCGTCATTCGGGAGCTCGTCGAGGGCGATCCGAACCTGCCACGCCTCCCACGTCGCCTCCAACGACTCGGCGGCTTGGGCGCCGTCGAGCTCGGCGGCGTCGACGGCGACGGACCGACGTTCGCGTCGGTACGAGTCGATCGCCTGGCGCCGAGCGATGGTGTACAGCCATGGTGCGAGCTCTTGATCGGGGTCGAAGCGCCCCGCCGCCTGCCACGCATTGACGAACGTCGACTGCACCACGTCCGCGGCGCGCCCGGGATCTCCGAGGATCGACAGGGCCACGGTGTACACCGCACCACCAAATCGCTCGTAGACATCGCGCAACACATCGTCATCGGCAGCTGGGAAGCGGATCGCCAATTCCCTATCGCGCGTGGCCACCACGACAGCGATGCTTCCACACCAGCGCGGGCCGTTGTGGCGCGATCGGGCCGCGGATGCAAGTCCGCTCGGTGGGGTACGGTGCTCCCATGAGCACCTCCGAGAACGACATCGAAACCACGTGGAACGAGGCCGCCCCCGCATCCGGTGACACCGACGGGCAGGACGGCGGCGATACCGACGGGCAAGATGGCGGTGACACCGACGGCCAGGACGGTGGCGACACCGACGGCCAAGACGCCTGAGAGCCGGGCCAACCGTCGACCGGCCGGGGGCCGGATCGGCCGCCACGGCCGACTTGACCGAGGCGTGGTACGCCCGCCGCGAGTTCCACCCAAACGCCCCGCGACTCACTGATTTCGTCGCCGATCCGGCGTGCTTCGAGACCAACTCGCTGCGATGCGGGCAATCACCGTCGACGCGCCGTGGGGCGACGCCGAGAGATTGTGGGAGCGACTCCTGCGCGGCGGGGTGCGGGCCCCTGGTTTCCGACTCGTGCGCCTCGGATCGACGCTGTCGCGCCGTGACTACTGTCGCTCGGCACCGATCGGCAATGAACAGGTCGACGGCGTCGTCGAGCCGAATCGGGTGCTCGAGCACTACGCCGCGGGGGCCACCGTCGTCCTCCAGGCGCTGCAGTTCAGCGACCCGGTGTTCGCCGAGCTGTCGACGAACCTGGCCCTCCAACTCGACCATCCGGTTCAGGTCAACGCCTACCTCACGCCACCTGCCGAGCGCGGCCTCGACGTGCACTTCGACTTCCATGACGTGATCGTCGTGCAACTCGCCGGCCGCAAGCGCTGGCGGGTCTGGCCGCCGTTGCCGCGCAGCGCGCGGCCCGTCAAGCGCGGACCGGCGATCGCCCAGCCGTCCGCCGACGAGTTGGGCGATGCGCTGCTCGATCGCGTCCTCGAACGCGGTGACTGCCTGGCCGTCCCCCGCGGGTTCCCGCACGCCGCCGAATCAGTCGACAGCGAATCGGCCCATTTGACGATCGGGATCATCGCTCTGACATGGAACCGAGTGCTGCGCGACGTCATCGACGACATCGCCTCCGGCTCGGCGCTCGCCGATCGCCTCGCCGTCGGCGGCCTCGGCGGCCTCCACACCGCGGGCCGGCCGCTGCCAGCCGCGGCCTTGGCTGCCCTCGGCGAGCAACTCACCGACAGCAGGCTGCGCCACGCCGTCGCCGCCGAAGTGTGGAAACGTCAACCGCAGACTCGGCTGCGACGTCGCGGATCCGTGACGATCGAACCCGACCAGCCGGTCTCGGTGACCCCCGGTCCGCTGCTCTGGCTCGACCCGCGCCCGGCGGCGGATGGACGACAGGCCCTGAACCTCGGAGATCGGCGCCTGCGCTTCCCGGCCGAGTGCACACCGTTCGTCATCGGCGTGCTGGAGCAACCGGCCGAGTTCGCGGGATCGGCCGTCGGCGGTCAACTCGATCGCAGCTCGCGCCGTGCCGTGCTCAGTCGCCTGGCCACCGAAGGTGTGCTCCGTGGTTGAGTTCCAGTGCGCGGTCGCGGCTCGCGACCGCGCCGAGCCGATGTTCGCAACCGCATCGCAAGTTCGCCGGTGGCTGCTGATCGAAGTTCGCGGCGCCTGGGGTCGCGACGCTGTCGTCGACTCGGACCTCGCCCGCTACGCACCGGGCGGCTGGCGGCGGCGGCTGCAGGACGAGCAGATCAGGGTCATCGCCGTCCGCCGCGACCTCGACCGAACCTCACAGGATCCCCTGCAGATGTTCTACGTCGACGCCGACCATGGCCGCGCCTGGCGGCGCACCGTCGCCACGCTGCGCCGCGCCGTCGACGCCGCCGCCGATCTGCCGATCGTGGGTGAGGCCGACCCATGGCTCCCTCATGTGCATCCACTCGTACTGGTGTGCACCAACGGCCGCCACGATCCGTGCTGTGCAACGTTCGGACGGCCGCTGGCGCGCGTGTTGCGTGAGGGTGCCCAGCGCGACGACGTGTGGGAGTGCTCGCACATCGGCGGTGACCGCTTCGCCGCCAACATCGTGATCCTGCCAGAGGGCCTGTACTTCGGGCGCTGTGACGGCGACACCGCCAAACGCCTGATCGCCGACTACCACGACGGAGCGATCCTCCTCGACAACTATCGCGGGCGCTCGGTGCTCGGCTTCTACGACCAAGCCGCCGAGTTCTTCGTCCGCCGCGAGCTCGGCGTGACCTCGATCACCGGCATCACGGCGATTCGGCGGCTCAGCGACGTCGAGGGACGCTTCGCCGTCGACATCGACGACGGTGGAGAGCCGCGCACTGTCGAGGTCCACGTCGCTCGTTCGGTCGCTGCCGCGAGGAATCCGCTCACGTGCACGGGACCGCTCGGCCAACGCCTGCCGGCCTACCGGCTCGTGTCCCTCGACGCTGGGAAATGACCGCCACGCCGGTCAGTTCGCCCTCCGACCGCTTGGGTCGCAACTACCGCAGCCTGTTCGGCGCGGCAACGATCTCCAACCTCGGCGACGGGGTCGCCCTTGTCGCCTACCCCTGGCTGGCCTCGGCGATCACCCGCAACGCGCTGCTCATCGCCATCGTCGCCGTGGTCCAGCGGCTGCCGTGGCTCCTGTTCTCGCTCCCCGCCGGCGTACTCACCGACCGCCACGATCGCCGGCGGCTGATGATCGTGGCCAATGCCGCCCGCGCCGCGATCACGCTGTTCGTGGCCATCGCCGTGGTTTCCCGAGGCACCGACCTCCCCGGACCGAACGAGCTCGACACCGTTGTCTCCACCGACACGTTCCTGTACGTCTGCGTGGTCGTCGCCACGTTCCTGCTCGGGATCGGCGAGGTGCTCTACGACAACTGTGCCCAGACGATGATGCCCTCGCTCGTGCGTACCGACCAGCTGGAGAAGGCCAATGGCCGGATCTGGGCGGCCCAGGAGGTCGCCAACCAGTTCGCCGGCCCGCCAGTCGGATCGCTGCTGCTCGCCGCCGGCTTCGCCGTGCCGTTCCTCCTCGACGCCGGGTCGTTCGTCGTCTCCGCGGCGCTGATCTCGACGATCGCCTTGACCCCGCCGACGTCGGCCGCCGTGGTCACGCGCCGGTCGTGGCGCGACGAGCTTGTCGAAGGAGTGCGCTGGCTGTGGGAGAACGAATTGCTACGCACGTTGGCGATCGTCCTCGCGTTGTTCAACGGGGCCGCGGCGATCACGTTCTCGATCTACGTCCTGTTCGCCCAGGAGATCCTTGGCGCGTCATCCGGCGAGTTCGCGGCGATCATGATGGCCGGGGCCGCTGGGGCGGTCATCGGCGGCTGGACCGGATCGTCGTTGAGCCGGAAACTGGGCTCCGGTCCATCGTTGGCAGTTGCCCTCGGCGCCACCGCGGCCAGCGAGATGATCATCGGTCTGTTGTCCAACGTCCCCGCCGTCGCCGTGCTGAACCTCGTCGCCGCATTCTTCGCCGTGCTGTGGAACGTGATCACGGTGAGCCTGCGGCAGTCGATCGTGCCCGATCACCTGCTCGGCCGCGTGAACAGCGTCTACCGCTTCTTTGCCTGGGGCGTGATGCCGATCGGCGCCATCGTCGGTGGCGTGATCGTCGTGGTCACCGAACGGGTCGCCGATCGTGAACTCGCCTTGCGATTGCCGTGGATCATCAGTGGGGCGACGATGATCGGACTGCTCGTCTATGCCACGCCACGCCTCACGACGCGACGTTTGGACGCGGCACGGGCGGCACGGCCACTCGCGGGACCGACCTAGCATCCGCCCGTGAAGTTCGGGATCGCCTTCGCCAACACCGGACCGTTCGTCGAGCCCGACGCCGCCGCCACCTTCGCCGCGGCGGCGGAGGCCAACGGCTTCGAATCGCTGTGGACGGTCGAGCACGTCGTCGTCCCGTCGGGCTACGAGTCGACGTACCCCTACAGCGCCGACGGAAAGATGCCCGGTCGCGAGGACTCACCGATCCCCGACCCGTTGATCTGGCTGGCGTACATCGCCGGGGCGACCACGCGCATCCGCCTGGCGACCGGCATCCTGATCCTGCCCCAGCGCAACCCCGTGGTCCTCGCCAAGGAACTGGCGACGCTCGACCACCTGTCGGGCGGCCGGATGACACTCGGTATCGGCATCGGTTGGCTGGCCGAGGAGTTCGCCGCCATCGGCATCCCGTTCTCCGAGCGGGCCGGACGCACCGACGAGTACGTCGCCGCCCTGCGCGCCCTGTGGAGCGACGATCCGACACACCACGGCGAGTTCGCGTCGTTCACCAACTGCATCGTCCGCCCGCGCCCCGTCGCCGGCGCGATTCCGATCCATGTCGGTGGGCACAGCACGGCGGCCGCCCGCCGCGCCGGACGCCTCGGTGACGGATACTTCCCGGTGTCCGGCGGCTCGTTCGCCGAGCTCGCCGAATTGTTCGATCTCGCCCGCTCGTCCGCCGCCGCTGCTGGACGGGATCCGGCGGCGATCGAGATGACGACTGGCGGCGCGGCAGCGAGCGGCCCGATCGGCGTCGACGAGATCCGCGCCCTCGCCGACATCGGCACCGACCGCATCCTCGTCCCGTCGTACACGTTCTGGCGCGATCCTGCCGAGCAACTCGCCCGCTACGCCGACACTGTCATCGCCAAGGCGTGACGGATTCACGGTCATCGCCCAAGGCGTGACGGATTCATCGTCGCCGCCTAGCATTCGACCTACCGAACGGGAACACCGGTGCGAATCCGGGGCTGTCCCGCAACTGTGACCGGGAAGTGAACTCCCACGCCGTCGAGAAGGCGATGGCGACGACATCACGGCCGACGTGCGGCTGGAAGGTGGGGAGGGATCGTCGATCCGGGAGCCAGGACACCGATCGGGGCAATCCAGCACAGCATCGAGACGCGAGGAGACGTCGATCATGTTCCCACGAGCCATGGCGCTCGGCACTGCAGTCGTCGCCGTTCTGGTGAGCAGCGCGGCCAGCGCCACCACCGAACCGCCGACCACTCCGCCGGCAACGGACACGTTCACGGTCCAGCACGCCGAGAACTTCACGCTCACCTACGACGGCGACCACAAGGTCTTGACGGTCGGGTCGGCCGACACCGCGGCGACGTTCGTCCTCATCCAGCGTGGCGCCGAGCCACCGGCGCTGGACGGCGAGCTCGCTGGGGCGACCGTCATCGAGCTTCCGATCGAAACGATGTTCTCGGAATCGTCGAGCCACTACGGATTCATCGATGTCCTCGACATCGAGGACACCGTGACGGGAGTCGGGGACACCTCGCTGGTCGTCACGCCGGAGCTTGCCGAGCGGGCCGCAGCCGGCGAGATCGAATCGTTCGCGCCCAGCTTCGTCGTCGACCCAGAGCTCGTCGTGGCGGCCGATCCGGACGTGTACGTCACCGGTGGTAACGCCGACCCGGCGCACGACGTGATCGCTGCCGCTGGGATCCCGGTCGTGCCGAACCTCGAGTGGCTGGAGACGACACCGCAAGGTTGGGCGGAATGGGTCGGCGTGTTCGCCGCCCTCACCAACACGGAAGCGCAGGCCAACACCCTGTACGCCGAATGGCTGACGGACTACGACGCTGCGGCCCAGCTCGCCGGCGATGTGGCGGAACGTCCGACGGCGATCACCGGCGGTCTGTTCGAAGGCACGTGGTACGCCAGTGGCGGCGGCAGCATCGTCGCCCAGTTCATCGCCGACGCCGGCGGCGACTACGTCTACGACGACGATCCGTCGACCGGACTGGAGCTGGACATCGAGGCGGTGCTCGCCGACGGCGCTGGTGCCGACGTCTGGCTGCTGCCTCAGGGGTTCACGACGAGGGAGCAGGCCATCGCCCTCGACGAGCGGCTCGACGGGTTCGCCGCCTGGGACGGCGGCGGCGTGTGGACCAACCAGGTCGCCCTCGACCCGACAGTGAGCTTCCTCGAGAGCGGGCCGGTGATGATCGACGACTACCTCCTCGACTACGTCGGGGCCTTCCATCCGGATCTGGTTCCCGACCACGAGTTCGTCTTCCTCAGCGAGGTCCCCCCGTCGTAACCGCGACGGTCACGACAGCATCGCGTCCGCTGCGACGGCGCCACGTCGTCGCCTTCGCGGCGCTCGGCGGACTGCTCCTGATCGCCGTCCTCGCCGCCCTGGCCCTCGGTTCGGTGCGCTTGTCGCCGGTCGAGGTGTTCGACGCCCTGTTCCGGCCCGATGAAGCGACCGAGCGGGCACTCGACGTCGTGCGCAAGGTCCGCATCCAACGGACCATTGCCGCTGGGCTCTCCGGAGCGGCCCTCGGTCTGTGCGGCGCGCAGATGCAGACGATCTTCCGCAATCCGCTGGCCGACCCGTTCGTGCTCGGCATCACCGGCGGTGCCTCGTTCGGCGTGGCCGTCGTCGTGCTCACCGCCGGCACCGGCTCCTCGCAGTGGATCGGTGGGCTCGACGTCGCCGGCAAGGTGGGGATCACCGTGGCTGCCTTCATCGGGGCGATGGCAGTCACCCTCGTCGCCCTCGCCGTCGCTCACCGGGTGCGCGGCACGGCGTCGATCCTCGTCGTCGGACTGATGATCGGCTACCTCCTCGCCGCCCTGGTCAGCCTGCTCGTGGCCGGCGCCGACCCCGACCGCCTCCGGCAGTTCGTGACCTGGGGGTTCGGCAGCTTCCGCGGGGTGACCAACGCCGAGCTGAAGGTGATGGCCCCCGTGCTGATCGTCGGGATCGTCGTGTCCCTGCTCTCGACGAAGACGCTCAACGCGCTGTTGCTCGGCGAGCGCTACGCCGAGTCGATGGGCGTGGCCGTGCGCCGTGATCGGCTGTTGATCTTGCTCGTCACGAGCATGCTGGCCGGCGTGGTCACGGCCTTCGTCGGGCCGGTCGCCTTCGTCGGCGTGGCCGCGCCGCATCTCGCCCGGCCGCTCGTGGCGACATCGGACCATCGCATCCTGCTGCCGGCGTCGGCGCTGATCGGTGCCGTGATGGCCCTTGTCGCCGACGTCGTCGCCCAGCTCCCGGGGCAGCGCGGAGTGCTCCCGCTCAACGCCGTCACCGCCCTGCTCGGCGTCCCGGTCGTCATCTGGGTGTTGACCCGCCGCAGTCGCAGCGAGGTGATCACGTGACCCGCACCGTCCTCGAGACGCATCATCTCGTCGCCGGGTACCGGCGCGGGCGGCGGACATCGACCGTCGTCGAAGTCGACGACCTCAGCGCCCCGGCCGGGCAACTGACCGCCGTGATCGGGCCGAACGGCAGCGGCAAGTCGACATTGCTCCGGACCCTCGTCGGCGCTCAACCGCCACTCGCCGGCGAGGTTCTCCTCGACGGCGTGGCCTTGGGCAGTCTGGACCGGATGGAGCGGGCCCGCCAGGTGGCCGTGGTGCTCACCGATCGAGTCGATGCCGGCCTCCTCACCGTCGCCGACGTCGTGCTTCTCGGTCGCCATCCACACACCGGCTGGCGTGGCGACCTGACGTCGGACGACGTGCGCATCGCCCACGAGGCGGCGGATCGGTTGGGTGTCGACGAGCTCTGGTCGCGACAGTTCGCCGAGCTGTCGGACGGCCAGCGTCAACGCGTCCTCGTCGCCCGGGCCCTCGCCCAGCAGCCGAGAGTGCTCGTCCTCGACGAGCCGACGGCGTTCCTCGACATCGCCGGCCGCGTCGAGTTGACCCTGATCGTCGCCGACCTCGCTGCCGACGGTCTGGTCGTCATCGTGTCGACCCACGATCTCGACCTCGCCCTGTCGCACGCCGACCGGATCTGGCTGGTGGCCGCGGCGACCGTTGTCGACAGCTCGCCCGCCGACCTCGTCGGCGGCGGTGTGCTGGCCAAGGCGTTCCTCCCGCGCGATCACGGCGCCGAGCACGCCGCCAGCTTCGAAGCTGTCGTCACCGCCCTCCACCGGTCGATGCGCCCCTGACTCGTTCTGGGCGGCCTCCGGTCCATTCGCCGATCTGGGCGGCCGGCGGTCCGGTTTTCGGGCGTTCGGCCGCCCAGATCGGTTCACTCGGAGCCGGCGGCCACCTGAATGCGCAGCGGCTGGCGGTTGACCACGAGGATGCCGCGGCCGGCCGACATCTTGAAGCCAGGGCGCAACTGCGGACGCACGCCGGTGTACTGCATCACGTCGGCGGCCGAGTCGGGATTGAGCAGGAGCAAGGTCGGCTCCCGCCGGACCTCCGACAGCATCAGGTTCTGGGTGTAGCCACTGAGGTTGCGGACGTCGACCGACCCGACCAGCCGGCTGTTCTCCGACTTGACGATGCGCTCGTAGGGCCCCGACAGTTCACCGTTGTCGTAGCGGTCGAGGTTGTCGACGACGAGCACGTACGGCTTCTCGAGCGGCAGCGACTCGCAGAGCGCCGCGAAGTCCTCGAGCAGCTCGACCGCGCCGTCGACCTTGGCCGTGACGTGCCGGCCGGGACCGCCGAGCTCGCCACCGAGACCAATCGACCACACCTCGTGCCCACTGGCGACGAGCGACTGGGCGACTTGACGTAAGGCGGTCGTGCGCCCCGAGCGCGGCGGGCCGGCGACGCACAATCCGGTGTAGGTGACGTCGACCTCGACGATCTCGCCGAACACATCGGTCCGTCCCAGCGTCGCGCGGGTCGGCTGGCTGCCGACCAGCGGCACGCGGACCGCTTCCGGCGGAGCCGTCGTCGTCAGCTCGGGCGGTAGGTGCCCACCCACACCCTTGGCGTACTCGGCGATCGCGGCCCCCTGCCCGGACGCCGATGGATCGTCGCTGACGACACCGACTTGCACGAGCTCGTTGTTCCACAGCCCGCGGCCAGCCGGCAGCTCGAGACCCTTGCTCAGCGCCATCGGGATCCCGAAGTCGCCGTAGCCCTGCTCGTCGGTCTGACGGAGCACGAGGCGCAAGCCGATCGACGACATCAACAACGCCGGTACCGCCTGCCGGCGATCGGCAGCAAGCACGATGTGGATGCCGAGCTGACGACCATCGGTGACCACTCGATGGAACTCGGCGAGCCAGTCGAGCGGTCCGGTCGCCATCGGCTGGACCGTGCCGAGGATCGCATTGAGGTTCTGGTAACCGTCGACGATGACGACGATGCGCGGCAACGAGCGGCCCTTGTCGAGATACGCCGACAGGGTCTCGGCTTGCACGTCGAGGTCGGACAGCAACGCTCGGCGCCGGTCGAGCTCGGCGGTGAGCACGACGATCACCCGGGTGATCGACTCGAGGTCGTCGCCGGTCGCCACGGCGGCGCAGTGCGGCAGTTCGCGCAGCGGGCCGAGCGACCGCGAAGCACAGTCGATCACGAAGAGGGCGACTTCGTCCGGCGTGGCACCGTCGACCGCCGCCCGCGCCACCGTGCGCAGGGCGGTCGTCTTGCCCGAACCCCCACCACCGGCGATCAGCAAGCCGCCGCCCTCCTCGAGGTCGAACACGGCTGGATACTGGGCCTGGGCGGCAGGATCGTCGAGCATGCCGAGCGTGATGTAGCGGCCTCGGCCGCGCCGCTCGGCGGTGTACGGCGGCAGCTCGATCGCCCGCCACGGCAGCAGCTCGGGGAGCATCTCCCGCCACGGCTTGCGCGGTGGCGGCAAGTTCGGCATCGCTGCGCGCACGGCGCTGAGCAGCACGTCGAGATGGGTGGTGCGCGCCGCACCGGACTCTTCTGGACGGCGCTCCGCCACGGGGTCGGCGATCACTTCCGCGGCGACTGGTGCGGGCGGTGCCAGCGCACGGGCACTCAGGACCGGTGTCGGCAGGGCCGGCGGCGGCATCGGCTGGACCGGCGGCGGCATCGGCAGTCCGACGGGTGGGGCCAATTCACCCGTCGACGGGTCGCTGTAGGTCAGGGTCCGGGCGCGCGTCGTGCCGACCGTCGTCCTGCGCCGCCCCCCTTGTGTCGTGCGGCTGCCTCCGGTCGTCGTCGTGCCACCCGCCCGGGCCATGCTCCCGAACTGCTCGACGATGACGGGGATGACCTGGTCCTCCTGGGTCAGTTGGGCACCGGTGAACGCCGACTGGAACTCGATGAGATCCCGGGGTCCGAGCTTGGCGAAGCCACGACCCTTGAGCGGCAGCGGGATGTCGGCCGCCGAGCCGACGCCGATGATCGTCTTGGACTCGATGCTGTCGAGCATGCGCAGTGAGATGCGCAGGTTGGTGTTGGCCAAGATGTTGTCGTTGACCGAACCCGACGGGCGTTGCGTGGCGAGGATCAAGTGGACACCGAGGCTGCGGCCGCGCTGGGCGATGTCGACGACGCCGGCCACGAAGTCGGGGACCTCCTTGACGAGCGTGGCGAACTCGTCGACGACGATGACGAGTGACGGAGGTGCCTCGTCCGGGTAGCGCTCGATCATCTCGGCAAGGTCCTTGGCCTTGCCCTCCATCAACCGCATCCGGTGGTTGAGTTCCGCCCTCAGCGACGTCAGTGCCCGCAACGACAGCGACGCCTCGAGGTTGGTGACGTACCCGACGGTGTGCGGGACGTCGTTGAAGACGACGCTCGCCGCCCCGCCCTTGTAGTCGACGAACAGGAACGTCAGGCGGGTCGGCGGATACTCGTGGATCAGCGCGGCGACGATCGACTGCAGCAGTTCGCTCTTGCCGGCTCCTGACGTGCCGCCGATCAGGGCATGCGGACCGTGCTCGACGAGGTCGAGTTCGAGGGGACCCGACGGTCCGATGCCGATCGGCGCGCGTAGGCCGTACGGCTTCGGTCGGGCCCACTCGGTGGCGATCGACAGCGGGGTCGGCAGCTCCGGTCCGAACAGCGAGAACAGCGGCACGAGGCGCGGGATCGCCGCTGTGGCGCTGGCGGCGGTCGCGTCGCGCAACGGTGCCAGGGACATGGCGACCTGGTCGATCAGCCGGGCGTTGGCCGGCTCCAGCTCGAGGTGCTCAGGCGCCACCTCGGGATCCGTGAACCACACGGTGGACAGTGCCAACGTGCCGCCGATCTGCGGCACACAACCCATGGTCGCCTTGGCTTGACGGGGGACGCGGGCGTCGACCTCGACCGCCGCGACGACAGAGATCCCGGCATGCGGGCACAGGTCGAGGAGCTGCGACGCGAGGGCGGCGTCGACGTTGGCGCTCTCGTCGAGCACGACGAGGATCCACGGCCAGCGATGGTCGGAGCGGTCGTCGCTGCTCGTCCGCAGCCGGGCCACCGAGACCAACTCGCGGACCATCTCGGCGGCGGCCGCTTCGTCCTCGACGACGTGGCGCGCCGAGATCGGCGACGTCGCCGAGCGAGTGTGGGGAAGCCACTTGGCCCACGCCCCGAGTCCCTGCGGCACGCCCTCGATGACGACGAGGACGAGATCCTCCGGGCTGTGCAGGGTGACCGCCTGGAGGATGATCGACGAGCACATCGCCCGCACATCGGTGAGCTCGCCGTGCAGACCGAAGACGCCGAGCTCGGCGAGATTGACACAGATCGGACAGGCGGGGACCCGGTCGCACCCGGTCACCGTGACCGCCGTCGCCTCCCTCAGGTATTCCTCGCCGCCGGACTCGGGTTCCACCGTGATCTTCGACGCCACCGTGCCGATGCCCAGGCGGGTGCGCAGGAACTCGTCGTCGCGTCGCTGCCGAGCCCACAGATCGAGGGTGCGCAGCGTCGCCCGGCGGGCGAGGTCGGCGAGGTCGGGCGACTGATGGATCCGTTCGGCGCGCTCGTCGAGCAGTGCCTGCTCGACCTCGGCCTTGCGCTTCTCCAGCCGGCGACCGAACTTGTCGATCGAGTCGGCGAACTTCCGCGTACCGCTCTTGCGGCTGTCCCACCATTGACCGGCCATCGACAGCGGCGACAACAGCGTCATGACGAGGAACATCGGCGAACGGAACAGGGCGAACATCGTCAGCCCGGCGACCAACGGGAGGATCGTCGTGATCATCGAGAAGCGCCGCGGCTCCGGCTTGGAGGGGATGTTGCCGAGCGGCTTGAAGGCCCGCTCCTGAACGATGACCGGCTTGTACGGCGTGCGCCGGAACGGAACCTGACCGAGCTGATCCCGCTCGCTGTCGGAGCTGCGGCTGAAGACGCGCAGCGCTACGGCAGTCGCCCCGAACTGGACGACGTCGTTGGGCCCCACGACGGTCGCCTCGGCGACCGGGTGGCCGTTGACGACGACCGGATTCGTCGCCGACGGGTCAGGGACGACGCGCGTGACCAGGTCGTCGTAGACGATGATCGACAGTTGGTGATCCGAGACGGTCACGTCGTCGAGGCGCACGCTGAGGCCGCTCCCCCGGCCGACCTCGTGGCGCCCCGGCAGGAGCACGAACGACCGCCCCGCCTCCGGTCCGGCCGTCACGTCGCAACTCACCGCTTCCGACAACGACTCGCGATCGAGCGTGTCGACGCCGTACAACTCGAACCGGAGCGTGTCACCCGAGACGATGCCGCTCTCGATGATCGGCAGGTCGAGGGCGATCTGCTCGCCCGTCCGCTCGAGAAACATCGGCTGACTGGCATCCCAGTTGCCGTCACAGAATTCGCTGGCGGCGCTGAGGAGGTCGCCGACGCGGTGGTAGGCCTCGACTTCGAGGCGCAGATCCGCTGCCGGAACGTGGCGCCAGCGCACCCGAACCAGCAGCTCCATCCCCCCATTCCTACCGCATCGGCGGCCGGGAACGACTGCGCCGGCGGATCAGGGAACCGACGGAAATGCGGGCACGTCGTACCAACTGACGACTCTCAGCAAGCGCCGGCCGTCGACACGCCTCTACGCACCGGTGCTAGCCTTTCGACGGCTGCCAACCACCGTCGTCAGACGTGCTGACTGCCGTCGTTACGTCCACCATCACCACCAGGAGATCCACCGATGTCGATGTCCGTCAAGCGCATCAATCCGCCCGAGATCCAGGCCTTTGGCACGTTCCTCAACGGCAAGATTGACAGCATCTTCGCGACGATGAACGCTCTGTGCAACGCCGTCGTCGACGTGCAGTACTACGGCACCAACGCCTTCGCCTTCAAGTCCCAGTGCAGCACCGCCGCCAACGACATGGCGACCAAGCTGCAAACCGCATCGGTGGCCATGGCCACGAACATCGCCTCGGCAACGTCGAGGGTCGGTGGATCGCTGGGCGGCGAGAGGATCTCGATCAACCTCAGCGACAACAAGTTGACCCTGCCGACTCCGCAACCCGATACCGGCATCCAGGAGGTCGATCCGGCCGCCCTCACCGGCCTGTCGACGACGGTGGCCGATCAGTTCACCCAGCTGATCGACGCGGTGAGCAGCCTCGCCCCGCGGCTCGAACAGACCGACTGGAAGGGCGACGCGCGCGACGGCACGCTGGCCGCTGTGCAGAGCTTCGTCAGGACGGCGTCAACGACGATCGAGTCGACGCAGACCTCGATCACCGACGCGATCAAGACCCAGGTCGAGGTCGTCGGCGAGGCCGACGTCGCTCCCCAGGCCTGACCGCCGAACGATGACCGGAGCAGCAGCGCCGAGCGTCGAACTCACGGTCTACGGCGAGGCAGCGGCGAGCGACGCCAACGTCACGTTTCCGTTCGATCTCGCCCTTCCGGCCGCTCGCGACCTGTGGAAGCTCGCCGAGTCCGTCCGCGACAGCAAGGCCGACCTGACGGCCGCCCAGGCGACGGTCGAGTCGTGGAAGGGTCCGCACCGGGACGTCTTCGACTCCAAAGTGACGACCTACGGCTCGTCTGCCGAGAGCGTCGCTGCGGCCCTCGAAGCGCTCGCCGAGGGCATCGCCGCGGCCTGGGCCGCCGCCCGCGGTCAGCAGAACCGGATCAACAAGGCCCGCTACGTCGAGCACGAGAAGCAGAACGAAGGTGTCCGCGGCTGGGGGATCGTCGAGGCGTTCGCTGGCGAGGTCGACTATGGCCCGCCACCGGACAATCCGTCGGTCCCCTCGTCGCCCGGCTTCCCCGAGACCGGCGATCCCGTCCGCCTGCACCCCGAGTGGGGCCCCTGACCGATCTGGGCGGCCTTCGGTCCATTTGTCGATCTGGGCGGCCTACGGCCCGGTTTCCGGGCGTTCGGCCGCCCAGATCGGGCCGTCGACGAGCGCGAAGACCTGCTCGGCAGTTGAACTGACGAGTGCCGACGACTGCTGCACGATCGGCGCTACGTGACGCTGGAAGCCCGGCGACAGGAAGCCCCGATTGCAGTACACCGTCATGACCCGTAGGTCGCTGCGCTGCGTGAGTCGTTCGGCCAGTTCTCGGTCGATGCCCTGGTAGGCGGTACGACCGTACGGCGGGCCGGCCACCGTCTGCACGAATCGCCAGCGTCCCGACATGCGTGTCGACGCAGCCGGCGCGTAACCGACGGCGACGAGCTCGCCGAGATCGATCGGTCCCTGCCAACGGGCGATGTGGCGCACGGCGAGCATCCGTCCGTCGACGGCGATCCGGGTCAACCCGACCAGCGCGTTCCCGACCGCCACGGCGACGACTCCGAAGGCGGCGAGGATGAGGAACGGCCACTGCCCCAGTACCACGGCGAGGGCAACGCCGGCGACGGCACAGGCGACGGCCACCCATTGAACGAACGCAGGCAGGTAGTTGCGCAGCACCACGGCGTTCGGCAAGTCGTCCGGCGGACGTGACCCGGGCGGCGGGTCGACCCCGGACTGGCGCAGGGCAACGAGCGTGTCGACGTGTCCGTGGTACATCGCCAGGCGGTACGGCGACCTCGCCCCGCGGCGCGGCGCCGAGTCGCGATCGCGGATCGCCAGCTCACTCGACTGCTCGGCGAGCCCACTGTTGGCAGCGATCTGCAGCGACGACCAGCCGTCTGGCCATGGTGCCGGCGCCGTGGCCTGCACGGACAGTTCGGGGAGTCGTTCCGCGGCGTAGCTCACCAGCGCGGTGTGCACCGCGACGTTCGTCTCCCCGGTGATCTCGACGGCGTCGCCCTGCTCGGCTGCGCTGTCGATCCACTCACGGGCCATCCGCTCACTGGCCAGGCCGCCGACGCCGGCGGGGGGTTCGACGCGGATGCCACCATCGCCGAGCAGTTCGATTCGCAGCATGGAGGCAGGCTCTCAGCCCGCCGTCTGCGCGTCCCCGTTGGACACGTCAGGGGCCACCGGCGCCCGGCGGCTGTCCGTTGTCGGGGACGTCGGATGGCGGCCGCACGTGCAGTTCGTGGGTGGCCCCGTGCTCGGCGCGGATCTGCCCGGTCGGCACCCGGTTGTAGGTCTGGCCCGCCTGATTCTGGAACTCCACCGCTCGCCAGTGGACGATCTCCCCGGTCTGTGGATTGGTGACGACGTAGTCGACGGTCACGGAATCCGGGCGCAGCGAGCCTGGTGGAATGTCGAGCGTCGTGTGCCCCTCGACCTGGAAGCCGTTCTGCACCCACGTGTGCAACTCGTTCTCCAACCGCTTGTACGCGCTGTTGTTGAACTGAGCGTCCTGCGGGAACATGTTGATGTCGCCCTGGTCGCTGGCGAAGCGGTGGGCAACGATGTGGCCGCCGTGGTCCGTCGCCAGACCGTTGTCGGCGGCGTCCCCTTGCGCCTGGACTTCGGCGGAGCCACGCGTGAGGCCAGTCGCTGACTCGTTGATCTCGAAGTGCGCCGCCCGGGTCAGGCCGTCGCCATCGCTGATGAACTCGAAGCGGTTGGAGCGGTACGAGCGCGGAGTGCGCGTCAGCCCGTCGATCGAGACGTCGGTGGTCGGATCGATCGTCAGCCTGGCGAGGCCGGCCGTCGCCGCGCTGGCCGCGACGACGTCGGCATCGGACGTGTCGATGACCTCGGGGCTGTCGGGCGCGTCTGCGGAGTCTGGCGTTGTCAGTCGCACGTCCGGCGCGTCGGGCGTGTCCGCCAATTCCGGCGTGTCGGGCGCATCGGACACGTCCGGCGCGTCGGGAACATCTGCCACGTCGGGTGTGTCCGGCGTACCTGGTGTGTCGGCCGCCTCCGGGGTATCTGGCGCGTCCGGCGTGTCGGCGACATCTGGCGCGTCCGGCGCCTCCTGCACATCGGGGGTGTCCGCGGCCTCGGGTGCGTCGGCCACATCCGCCGTATCCGGTGTATCCGGCACATCGGGCGTGTCCGCGGCCTCGGGTGCGTCAGCCACATCGGGCGTATCCGGCACATCCGCCGTATCCGGCGCGTCCGTCGCCTCCGGCGTGTCCGCCACATCGGGCGTGTCCGGCCACATCCGGCGTGTCCGCCACATCCGGCGTGTCCGCCGCCTCCGGCGTGTCCGCCACATCCGGCGTGTCCGCCGCAGCAGGCGTGTCCGGCCACATCGGGCGTATCCGGCGCGTCCGCCGCATCGGGTGCGTCGGCCACGTCGGGCGTATCCGGTACATCCGCGGTATCCGGCGCGTCCGCCACATCCGGCGTGTCCGCCACATCCGGCGTGTCCGCCGCAGCAGGCGTGTCCGCCACATCGGGCGTATCCGGCACATCCGGCGTGTCCGCCGGCCTGCGTGTCCGTCGCCTCCGGCGTGTCAGTCACGTCGGGCGTATCCGCCACACTCGCTGTCGGCGTGTCCGGCGTATCCGGCACGTCCGGTGAATCGGCCGTCGAGTGGCCACCGGGCGCGCTCGGCGAGTCGGGCACCGGGGAGTCGGGCGTGTTGACGGTGTGCGGGTCGATCGCGCCCGACGTCGGCACGTCGACGCCACCGTGGGCGGGCGCTCCGACGTTGTGCAACAGTCCACCGGCGCCCGCGCTGATGACGGTGTTCTGAACGATCGCGCCGTTGTTCCACGATCCGTCCGCACCCCACGAGGAGGGCATCGTCACGTCGTAGGTCTCGGCGACCACTCCGTCGACCACCCCCGACGCTCCTTCGGTGAGCATCGAGCCGCCGCGCGTCCCGAGTAGCCGGACGCCGCCGTTGGCGGCGAAGCGAGTGCTCGACGTCAAGGCGTTGGCCCCGGCACCGAGGCCACCGCCGGCTGCACCACCGAGCCCGCCGACCACCGCATCACGGATGATCGTGTCGCCGTTGAACTCACCGTCGCCGAGGTTCATGCCCGACTCGAGGCCCTCACGGGCAGCTCCGGAGGCCGCCCCGGCGATCGCTCCGATCGCTGCCCCGCCGAGGACCATCGCCACCGGGCCCGCCGTTCCCAGCGTCGCAACGGTGACGACCACGGCTGCCACGGCGATGGCCGCCGACGCGATGTTCTGCCATTGCGGGCCGGTGCGACGATCGCGGATGTCGTTGAACGCCTCGATCGAGATCGGCTGCCGGCCGGTCGGATCAAACAGGTTGATCGGATCGTTGGCGGCGTAGGTGTACGGCGAGGACGACCCCGGTCGACCCGGCAGCGGAGCGAGCGGGTCAGGGGCCAAGAACTGACGGGTGGCGATGTCGTAGGGCCGGGCGCCGAGCCAGACGATGCCGTCGGTGGCGACGCCGAAGTACGGGTGCCATTCGCCGTCCGAGCACCGACCATCGCCCCACGCGTCGGCGAGTTCGAACGGTCGCCACTGCACCGTCGAGTCGGCATCGACCGTGGCGAACGTGCCGGCGTCGACAGTGATCACTGCCTGGCCGTTGATCATCACCGGACGGGACGGTCCGAGTTCCGGGTCCCATTCGATCGTCAACTCACCGGCCCGGCGCAGCGCACCCGTCGTGTCCGTGTCGAAGGGGCGCACGACACCGTCGACCACGATCGCCTCGAGGTGAGAGTCACCCCACACATAGTCGACGGCGACGGCTCCCCGCGATCGCACCCGCCGGCCACGGGCGTCGTAGTCGTAGGTCGTCGTCCCATGGGCGTCGGTCAGTTCGACGATCTGATGGGCAGCGTCGTAGCGGAAACTGCGCTCGCCGTCGCCGGTCCGCTCGGCGACCAAGCGGCCAAGGTCGTCGTATTCCCACGCCGAGTAGCCATTGGTGTCGGTCATCGACGCGAGCTGGCCGGCCCCGTCGTACGAGTACGTGGTGACCGCACCGTCGACGTCCTGCTCGACCACCCGTCCGGCGGCGTCGCGACGCAGCGACGTCGTCGAGATGACTCCCTGGCGCTCGTCGACGACCGTCGCCACTCGACCGCACGCGTCGTGGGTCCAGGTGCGCACGAAGCCGGGGGACGTCAATCGCACGGGAAGCAGATCGGCATCGCGAGCCAGTTCGATCGACGCGTCACCGGGCAGCGTCCACGTCGTCAGCATGCCGTCAGCACTCGTCGAGGTGGCCAGCGGCGACACCTCGTCGACGAAGGCAACCGCCTCCGTGAACTCACTCCAGGGCCGATTGTGAGCAAGATCTTGCTCACAATTGGCCTCGGAATCTTCGTCACGGCGCGGGTCGTGATGCTTCGTCGCCACGTGCCGGCCGGCGGCGTCGTAGGTCACGACGGTCTGACGTCCGAGCTGATCGGTCACCGAGGTCAGTTGGTTGAGGGCGTTGTGCTCGTAGTGGACCGTGCCGCCGTGGGCGTCGATCATCGCCGCGACACGGCCACGGACGTCGTATCCGTAGCGCACGGCGGTGCCGAGGGAGTCCGCCGACTCGACCATCCGACCGACGACGTCGTACGTGAAGTGGGACTCACACCCCGTCGGGTCGACCGAGCGAGTCAGCCGGCCGGCTGTGTCGTACTCGAAGCGCCAGGTCTCGCCGGCGACGGAGAGGGCCACGAGATGTCCGAGGACGTTGTACTCGTAGCGCTGCTCGCGCCCGGCGGGCGACACGCGCCGTGTGATCCGTCCGGCGGCATCGAGGTCGAACGTCCACCAACCGGATCCGGCGTTGGTGCCGACGATCCGGCCGGCCGCGTCGTAGCGGTAGCGCAACGTCGCTGAGCCATCGGTGACCTCGGCCAAGCGACCCGCCGAGGTGTAGGTATAGGTCTCCTCGCGACGATCGGGCGTCGTCTGGGCGGCCAGCAACCCCTCCGGCGTGAACGCCGCGGTGTACTGCCTACCGTCAGGAGTCGTCAGCGTGCGCACGCGATCGACGAGGTCGCGCTCCATCCGCCAGGAATGCCCAGCGGCGTCGCTGATCTGCATCCAGCCGCCGAGGTCGCCGTATTCCTGGGCGAGCTCCTCGCCAGTCGGATCGGTCCGCTTGACGATGCGGCCGGCCGCGTCGCGCGCCGTGACCCAGCGATCGTCGTTGATGTCGACGGCAATCGGGCGACCGAACTCGTCGAGCTCCAGGCCCACTGCATCGCCGTTGGCGAACCGCGCACCGACGATCCGCTGCTTGTCGTCGACCAGCACGTCGGTGGCGACACCATCGGCAGCGACGATCCGCGCCGGCAGCCCTGCCGAGTCGTAGTCGACCGAGGTCACGGCTCCATCGGCGTCGATGCACGCCCGAATGCGGCCGGCCGCGGTGTAGCGGATCTCGTTGCGCGCGCCGGCGGGATTGACGACGGCGGTCAACCTGCCGGCTGCGTCGCGCTCGTAGCGCACAACCCTGCCGTCGGGATGGTGGACGCCCACGACCGCCCCCGTCGCGTCGACGTCGAAGCGGCTCGTGTCGCCGACACCGTTGGTGGCGGCGGCGATCGTCCCGTCGGGTCGGATCTCGAGGTGATCGACAACACCGTCTGAGTCGGCAATGCGCGTCGGCACGCCATGGCGCCAGTCGAGTTCGACGGCGAGTCCCCGGTCGCCGGCAACGTCGATTCGCGAGGGGAAGACCGAGTCGCCTTGATACGTGAACGTCGTCGTCGACGCGTTGGAGAACTGACGAACGAGCCGATCGTGGCTGTCGTAGTCGTAGCGCTCGATGTCGCCGCTCGACCAACGGACCTCCTCGCTGCGCAGCCCGCCGGCGGCGCTGTCGACCAGCGTGAAGCTGCGCCCGTCGGGGTCACGCTGGCTGACGACGCGGCCGTACTCGTCGAAGCGCCGGGTGAACCGGAACCCACCTCCCGTGGCGTACATCTCGACCCTGCCGCGCTCGTCGTGGGTGTACACCGACAGCGGGTTGAGGTCCGGGTCGGACAGCGTCGTTCGCCGGACGGCGTCATAGTCGAAGCGCGTCACGAACCCGGTCGCCGAGGTCTGCTCGACGACACGGCCCTCGGCGTCGTAGACCATCGCCACCGTGCGGACGCCGTCGGCATCGGTGATCGACAGGATCCGGCCGGCGCTGTCGACGTCGTAGTTCTCCGGCGACCTGGCGTTGTCGACAGCGACGAGAGCCCCGTCATCGTTGTACGTGAACCGCGCCCGACGGCCGTCCGAGGCAGCGATCTCGACGACTCGATCGCCCTTCCAGCGCAGGTCGAGGGCCCGACCGCTGTCGTGCTCCAGCCGGACGAGGCGGCGGGCGCGATACCGCAACGCCGTCGCCCCGACGAACGGACCAGCCACGCCGACGAGCAGGCCGTCGCGGAACGTCCACTGCTGGTTCGGGTTGCTCGAGCGCCGGCCCCAGCGCAGCACCTGCGTGTCCTCGTCGACCGGTTCGACTCCGATGTCGAGGTCGGGGCGGAACCACCCGCGTCCGGCCGCGGCAGGTTCGATGATCAGCTGCATCGCGTCGGGACCGACGTAGTTGAAGGCGCCGTCGATGCCCACCGCGCCGCGGCACTCGGCCCACGACCACCAGCCGGGTCCGAAGGCCGACTGCCCCATGCCCACGGACGCGTACGTCCGCCGGAACGACAGCACGTCGAGCCGCGCCGGCATGGCGAAGTCTCGGGAGTCGACGAGGAGGTGGCCGGTCGCCGTGCACACCGGGTCGTTGACGTATCCAGAATCCTGCGGCACGGTGCCGACCTGCGGCGTCGCCACCGTGATCTGGTTGGAAGCGGCGAGATCTTCGAGGTTGATGTTGCGCTGCCCGGCGAGCGCCTGCAGGGCGATGTTGACCGTCATCGCGTCGACCGAGATGAGGCCGCCGTCGGGGTGGTCCGCGGCGACCACGGCGTCGTTGACCAGCTTGACCCAGGTCGGGATTTCGCGCAGCTCGGCGATCAAGCTGGTCATCGCCGCACCGACGACCGCGTCACCCTGCGCCGCGCAGCTACCACCAGGCGCCCAGCGGAACGCTCTGAAGGCGTCGTCGAGCGTGTCGCGATCGGACTCGAGTCGATCGACGGCGGCTGTCTCGCTGGTGTGGAAGGAAGTCAGTTCGGTGGGTCGTGCCTGGACGTCGCTCATCGGAATCGCATCCTCGGGTGTCGCGTTAGCAGGATCGGCGGCGTCTCCAGAGTATCAACGCCTCTAGGGGGTGAGTCGTCGCCAGCGGGCCGGAGGTTCCGACGACCTACGATGGCGACCCTGTGCAACAGGAAGAAGCGCTGAACGCCCTCGTCCACACCCTGCTCGAAGAGCAGGCGTTGGTCGACGACCCCGACTGGGACACCTTCGCCGCGATCGCCGCGGTCACTCCGACGGTCAGTGAGATGACCGCCTACCGGTATGCCGGCGACGCCCCCGGCAAGCCGACGCCGCTGCGGGCCACGAAGCTCCAGAACTTCCGCGATCTGCAGGAAGCGACGACACCACCCGATGGTGACCCGTGGGAGATCGCCATCATCAAGATCGACCGCGACACCGGGCGCGGCTCGGCGAACTTCGTCTACCCCGCCGAGGCCGACCTGTGGCGGGTGACTCCGGAGTCGGCCGCGCGGATCGCCGAGGCCGCCCGGCCCACGGCGGCCGATTTCGGCTGAGACTCGTCGCCTCCCGCGGCCACCCATTGCCCGGACATCCATCCAGCGGCCAAGCGTCGGATCGTCATGCCGACGTGCTGGTGATCGGAGCAGGGATCGTCGGGCTGTCGTGCGCCCTCGAAATCGCCCGACGGGGACGGCGCGTCACCGTCATCGACTGCGGGCCGATCGACGGCGGGTGCGCCGTGGGCAGCGCCGGCCACCTCGTGCCCAGCCATGTCGTTCCCCTGGCCGCTCCCGGTGCATTGTCGACCGCCGTCGAGGGGCTGTTACGGAAGAACGGAGCCGTCTCCGTGACGTGGTCGACCGCGCCGAGCTTTTGGCGGTGGATCGTGACGTTCGTCCGCAGTTGCACGCGGCGATCCGTCGAGACTGCGGCCCCCGCGCTCAACGATCTCGCCGGGTTGAGCATGCAGATGTGGGACGACTGGATCGCGGTGTCCGGCGAGCCGGTGGCAGCAGATGGACTGCTCGACGTGTACGGCGATCGGCGGGCCTTCGACTCGGCGGTGAAGCACGCCCACGAGCTGCAGGCGTGGGGGATCAACGTTGACCTCCTCGACGGCGACCAGGCCCGGGCCCTCGAGCCGGCGTTGCTCGACCCAGTCGCCGGAGCAATCCGGCTGCCCGACGATCGCAATCTCCATCCCGGCCACGTCGTCGCCGGGCTGATCGAGCGGGTCGCCACGGCTGGGGTCGTGCTGATCCCCGACGCCGAAGCGGTCGGCTTCGCGACCGGAGTCGACCGGGTGAGCGGCGTGCGGACGACGCAGGGCGATCTGGCGGTGGGCGAGGTAGTCGTCGCCACCGGCGCCTGGTCCGGCAAGGTCGCTCGGCTACTCGGGCAACGGGTGCCGATGCTCGCGGCTCGCGGCCTCAGCCTCACGGTCGAGCGTCCCCAGATCGGACCGCGCCGCGCCATGCTGCTCGGCGAAAATCACGTCGCCATCGGGCCGATGGGCGACGAGCTGCGCCTCAGCGCATGGTTCCAGCTCAACAACTTCGACACGGATCCGACGCTCGAGCGGATCAGTCGGCTGGAAGCGATCGCCCGGCAGCGGGTCCGTCTCGACGATGTTCTGTCAGTTCGCCGGCGGTGGGCGGGACTTCGCCCGGTGACGCCGGACGGCGTCCCGGTCATCGGCCGGCTGGACCGTTGGCGCAACGTGACGATTGCTGCCGGTCACGGGATGACCGGCCTGACCCTCGGTCCGGGGACCGGTCGCGTGGTCGCCCAGTTGGTCTGCGGCGATCGCCCGGACATCTCCCTCGATCGTTTCTCGCCCCGGAGGTTCTCATGACGGCGACGATCACCGGCGAAGCTCGGCTGTGCATCGACGGAGCGTCAAGGAGTGGTGGCGCGGCGCACGACCTCGCGGATGTCGTCGTCGGGCAACTCGTCCTGCAACCGGAACTGGATGCTGGCCTTGCCGGTCTTGAACCGGGGGTGACGTCGGGCGAACTCGTCGATGTAGTCGGGTGACGTGGTGGTGAGCGTGACCCCGGCGGGGCGGCTCGCGTTGAGCCCGACGCGGAGCTTGCCGACCTTGTACATCGGGATCCGATAGGCGAACACCACCTCGGCGTCTGGGCGCACCTCGAGGATCAGTCGATGCAGGTGGTCGAAGAGCTGGCGGTGCTGCAGGCCCAAGGCATCGATGTAGTGACGAACCTCATCGGGGATCGCGACTGACGAATCGGTCATGATCCATTCTCGCTCAGGTCCAGCTCGGCGCGATCAATCGATCGGCCGCCTCCACCCAGCCGTGCCGTGGCCGGTGATCCGCTGCAATACTCTCCGGCTGCACTGCTCTCGAACTCCCCAGAGGAACGTTCATGCCGCTTGAGCCCGGTCAGGTCGTCGACCAGTACCGACTCGACCAGACGATCCACCGTGGTCGCGCCACGATCGTGTACGCGGCGACAGACCTCGGTCTCGGTCGCAAAGTGGCGTTCAAGGTCCTTGGCGATCGTTACGCAACGGACGAGGTGATCCGGCGGCGGTTCGTCAACGAGGCGCAGGTCGCCGCCTCGCTCGACGGTCACCCGCACATCGTCACCGTGTACAAGTGGGGCGAGTTCGAGGGCTCGATGTACTTCGTCACCGAGCTGATCGACGGCATCAGCCTGGCCGAGTTGCTCGAACGCCAACCGGGTGGCCGCCCGTTGCAGCCCAACGAAGCACTCGAGCTGTTGGCGCAGATCGCCGATGCCCTCGACTTCGCCCACAAGCGCGGGGCGATCCACCGCGACGTCAAGCCGGCCAACGTGATGGTCAAGATGACCGACACGCCACGGTCGGCGTATCTCGTCGACTTCGGCATCACGAAGATGGACGACGGCGAGACCGGTCCGCAGGGGATGTTCCTCGGCACGCCGGACTACGCCTCGCCGGAGCAGATCTCGGGAGCTCAGGCGCTCGATCGGCGCTCGGACGTCTACTCGCTCGCCTGCACGGCGTTCGAGGTACTCACCGGCCGACCGCCGTTCGGCGACGCCCCGAACGACGCGGCCCGCATCGCGTCGCATCTGCAGAGTCCGATCCCGAGCGTCCGATCGCTACGCCCGGAGTTGCCACCGGCCGTCGACGACGTCTTTGCCAAGGCCCTGGCCAAGAACCGTGAGGATCGCTACGGCAGCTGTGGCGAGTTCGTGCGCGAGCTGCGCAACGTGTTCCCGGCGGGCACGCACATCTTCCGCCGTCCGCCTCCTCCCGGTGCCGACCTGCCGGCCCCGGCGTTGTACACCGCCGACATGGCACCGGGCCGCAAGTGGCCGTGGGTCGCTGTCGCCATCGCGTTCATCGTGCTGGCCACAACCGTGGCTTACTTCGTCACCGCCAACCGCGACCCCGGCATCGGCGTCGGCGTCAGCGGGGTGCTGACGACCACCACAACCACGACCACCACGACCACGACGACGACCACCACGACCACGACGGTGCCGACAACCACGACGTCGCCCGGCCCGTTCGGTCCGGTCGGTCCGCCGGTGACGGCCGGTGACACACCGGAAGCGGCGTACGCCCTCGGCGTGCAGTCACGGCGAGTTGGTGCCGAGATTGCCGAACCGGCATCACCGGCGTTGTGGTACGCCGAGTGGGCGCGCCTGGTGACCCGCGGCGAAGCCGGTACGGGGGCCGTGCGCAGCCTGGCGAACGACGCCTTCCTCGTCGACGCCGACGAACCGGTGTCCCTCGGGGCTCTGCGTCCCGGCGACTCCGGCCGGGTGGCGGACTTCGAGGAGTGTCGAGCCGACCAAACGTGTGGGCTGATGTCGGACTTCGTCGCCGTGCGCGCGGAGTGCGAGCCGGCGCCGGGATGTCCGACCGTCGATTCCGCCAGCGGCCAGCTGAGGGCCGTGCAGGTCGGCTCCCTGAGTCATCGTCTGCCCGAGCAGAACGTGATCTACGAGTTGCGCACCGAGCAACAGATCGTCAGCATCACCGAGCCGACCCTGCGGGTGATCTGGGACGGCGAGAGCCCCTACTTCCTGCTGCACTTCGACGGGGAACCGCCGCCGGACACGACGTTGGTCCTGACGATCAGGTACGCCGACGGTACGGGTGATCAGCTGACGATGCGGTTCCGGGCACCCGACGAGCCGGGCGCCACAACGACGACTGCCGGCTGATTCAGAGTCCGAGGGCGCTCTGCGTGTCTGGCCCGGCGATCCCGTCCACTTCCAGGTTGTTGGCGCCTTGGAAGTCACGGACCGCCGCCTCGGTACGCGGGCCGTACGTGCCGTCGACGGCGATCGGATAGCCGAGCGCCACGAGGGCGATCTGCACCTGCTCGACATCGGCGCCCGTGGAACCGGGCAACACGTTGACGCGCTCGGGGAGGTCGTCTGCGCAGAGCTCGGCGAACTCGGCGGCGGTGTGCACGGACATCCCGGTGACGGTGAGATCGTCGACGCAGTCGTCCGCGAAGGCGCCGTCGTGGACCCACCCGTCGCCGGTGACGTGGAAGACGTCGACGCCCGAGCAACCACCCGCCGGGCACTGCTGCGGCCCGAGCGCCCAACCACCCCGACAGGCCGTGATGCTCGCCACGGATCGCCCCACATCGGCGCCGATCGTTGCCGCGTCGCAGACCACGGGGTCGCCAGCCGTCACCCCGACGCGGGCCGGCGCAGTCGTCGGTGCCGGTTGACTCGAGGCTGCGGTTGCCGGACCGCCCGGTCCGATGCCCACCGCCTCTTGCGTCCGGGGTCCGGCGATGCCGTCGACCTCGAGGTCGTTGCGGCCCTGGAAGTCACGGACGGCGGCCTGCGTGCGCGGCCCGTAACGACCATCGACGGCGAGGTCGTAGCCGAGGGCGACGAGGGCGATCTGCAGTTGCGTGACACGGTCGCCGGTCGTCTCGGGGAGGATGTTGCGGGTCGGTTCCGGGTCCGGCCCGCACTTCGCCGGGTTGAACGACATCGCCGTGTAGATCGTCATCCCCGATTCGACCAACGACTCCGGACAGACGATCGAGAAGTAGCCGTCGTGGATCCACCCGTTCTCGGTCACGTGGAAGACATCAACCCCCTCGCAGACCTCGCCAGACGGGCATTGGTCGATCTGACCGATCGCCCATCCTCCGCGGCAGGCGACGTCGGTGATCGTGAGATCCCCCGTGTCGGCCCCGATCCCATCTGCGGAGCAGATGGCCGGCTCACCCGGGGTGACGACCACGGTCGTCGTCGGCGCCGGGTTCGTCGGAGGTGCCGTTTGCGGCACGACGGGGGCCGGGGGCGCCGTGGGCGTCGCGGTCTGTGCCGGCAACGTCGGGCCTTGGGTCGGTGGCGGCGTCGCTTGGGTCGGTAGCGGCACGGGTGCCGCCGTGGTCGGCGCGACCGTCGTCGTCGGTGACTCCGTCGGTGGCGGTGTGGTGGTCGTTGTCGAAGCGGCCGTGATGAGTGGGATCGTGTCGTCGGGAGTGGCGTCACGCGAGTCGGCGCACGACGTGATCAGCGCGCCGGCGAGCAACGTGGCGGCGACGCTCCACCGGGGTCGGACGGTGAACGTCGTTGGCTCAGCCACTCGTCCAGTATCGGCGCGAACAATCCGCTGGTGCGGTCATCCGTCGAGTCGGTCGCTCGTACACTGCGGCGACGTGCCGGACAAGCGCTTTGTCGTGCTGACCGCGCTGGCGGTCGTGGCCGGTGCGATGGTCGCCGTGTCGGCGGCCGGCGACGGCAGCGGCGGTCCGACCGACGTCCAGCCGGCGCCGGACGAGTCACCAGTCGAGGTCGGCCCGGCGATCTCTGTCGCGACGTCATCGACGTCATCCACCACGTCGACGTCGACCACGTCGACGACGATCGACCCGGACCTCGTCGCCCGCACCTTTCCGGTCGACTCGGGGGTCAACAGTTCATTCACCCCGCAGGCCCACTCCTCGTATCGAGCCACCGACATCTTCTCGAGCGCCGGCTGCGGCTCGGCGCTCGTCGCGCCAGTCACCGGAACGGTCGACGAAGTCGTCACCAACACGTGGGATCAGGCCGTCGACGATCCGGCGACCCGCGGTGGCAACGCCGTGTCGATCCTCGGTGACGATGGAGTGCGCTACTACCTGGCTCACTTCCAGTTGATCGACGCGGCGATCGTGCCGGGCGCCAGCGTCGTCGCCGGTGACTACCTCGGCGAGATGGGCGACACCGGGCGGGCCGGAGCCTGCCACGTCCACTTCGGGCTGTCGCTGCCGTGCCCCAACCGCGAGTGGTGGGTGCGTCGCGGTGTGATCTGGCCCGACGAGTACCTCGCCGCCTGGCAGCAGGGCACCAACCTGTCGCCGCTCGACGAGCTGCAGGCGTGGTTCACCGAGTATCCCGACGCTTGTCGTTCCGTCGAGGACACGCCGTACCCCGTTGGCTGACCGCCGGTTCGCTAGGACGTGACCAGCGTCGCCACGCCCCACACCGTGCCGACCAGGCCGATCGCCGCCATCAGCAGCGAACGCCCGAGCGGCGCCCGCGAGAGTGAGCCCTCCTCGGGTTTGTCGGGCGGACGAACGATCGCCATCACGTTGCCGACGAACAGCGCCCCGCCGACCGCCAGGAGGAGCCAGGCGAGCAGGTCGTCACCGAGGAACACGCGCCCAGGATGGCGGCAATTGAAGGGACTCAGGCAGGCTCGATGAACTCCAGGTCGAGTTCGAGTTTCACGACTTGGCCGACGAGCGGATCCACGGGACCGAACGAGAGCCCGAACTCCTTGCGGCGAAGCTCACCGCTTCCCTCGAACCCAGCGCGGCGCGTGCCGTCGAAGACCTTGGCGACGCCGCCGAACTCGATGTCGAGGGAGATCGGCTTGGTCACGTCGCCGATTGTGAGGTCGCCGTCCAGCGTCCAGTCCTCGCCCGCGCCGCTGATTCGCGTGGAGTGGAACGTCATGGTCGGGTGGTGCTCGGCGTCGAGGAACTCCTGGCTGCGTAGCTGAACGTCCCGGTCGTCATCGCCGGTATGGATCGAACCCAGGTCGATCCAGGCGTCGACCGCCGTGTCGTCCAATGACGAGCCGACGATGAGCGCAGCGTCGACGTTGGTGAAGTAGCCGCGCACCTTGGAGACTCCGAGGTGCCGAACGGCGAAGCCGACCCGGGTGTGGGTCTTGTCGAGTGCCCAGCTCCCAGGTTCGAGCGGTAGGACCGTCGTCACCGTCGCCGGTGGCAGCGTTGCGAGGTTGTCAATTCGTGGTTCCATGGGTCGCTCCTTGTCACGACTCGCGGGTTGTGTACGTCAATGACTTGACGTATCGAGTCGAAGGAATGTGACCGATGGATGCTGCGAACTGGCTCGCCGAGACCTTCCAGAGCCACCACCGCCACCTCCGTGCCGTGGCCTACCGCATGCTCGGCTCGGACAACGAGGCCGATGATGCCGTGCAGGAGGCCTGGTTGCGGCTCAGCCACGCCGACATCAGCGCCGTCGACAACCTCGGTGGCTGGTTGACCACCGTGGTGTCGAGGGTGTGTCTTGACATGTTGCGTTCCCGAAGGTCCCGCCGTGAAGAGTCGCTGACGGACGGCGCGCCCGACGTCAACGCCGAATACGTGGCCGGCGCCGATCCCGAGCGCCAGGCCGTGCTCGCCGATTCGATCGGTCCGGCGCTGCTCGTCGTGCTCGAAAGGTTGACACCACCGGAGCGGCTGGCCTTCGTGTTGCACGACATGTTTGCCGTGCCGTTCGACGAGATCGCTCGGATCGTCGAACGGACACCTGCCGCCGCCCGGCAGCTCGCCAGCCGAGCTCGCCACAGGGTGCACGGGGCCGACGTCACAACCAATGCCGATTCGGCCCGGCGACACGAAGTGGTCAGCGCCTTCATCGCCGCCGCTCGCGACGGCGACTTCGACGAACTGCTCACCCTGCTCGATCCGGACGTCGTGTTGCGAGCGGACGCCGCTGTCGTCGAGGCGGCTGCGGCCAACCAGGCTGCGGGCGCTCCAAACCTGTCCAGTCTCCTGCGCGGCGCCCCGACGGTGGCCAAGGCGTTGGCCGGACGAGCCCGCGGCGCCCAACGCGCAATGATCGACGGGGCGCCGGGAGCGGTGTGGGCGCCGGATGGAACGCCGCGGGCAGTGTTCGAGTTCACGATCGTCCACGGCCGGATCCTGGCCATCGAGGTGCTCGCCGACCCTGAGGACCTCGGTCGATTGGAGATCACGCTCCTCGACAGCTGACGACCAGCCCGAACTGTGAGCCCTCGGCGCCGACATCTGCCTCGACAGCTCACCGTTCGCCCGCCGGACTGATCGCCCGAGCGGCCCCTGTGATCAGGCTGACCGTCTTGCCTACGTCAGGCCATCCCACGGGGCGCGGCGTTGTCGAAACGGGCGTACTGGCCGCGGAACACCAGGCGCATCTGACCCGTCGGGCCAGCGCGGTGCTTGGCGACGATGACGTCGGCCGCCCCGCGATCGGGCGATTCCTTGTTGTAGACCTCGTCGCGATACAGGAAGATCACGACGTCGGCATCTTGCTCCAGACTGGTTGTCGAGCAACAATCCCATTGGCGATGAAGTTGTGGGTCGTCGGTCACGGTGGCGTCGAACACCGGATGCTCACCGATGCGGCTCGATCGCCGACGACGCGATCCCAGAGGACGTCCGATCGTCGCCAACATCGCACGAGGTCCTTGCTGTCGATCGAGCAAGGGCGATCCGGTGCAGCCGCTGAGTCGGCTCGAGGACCTCGGACGTCGATCGGTGCCGAGAAGGTAGCTCCCGCAGTACTGCCTCGCCGATCGCCGCGGCCAGAGTCGCGGTGAGCTCAGTCCCTGCCTGACCCAACGCGTCGACGATGACGTCGCTGAACCTCGTCGGTAGCGCATCGTGTCGACGTTCGGATTGCTGACAATCCCTTCGAGGCGCCGTAGCGCCTCTGGCACCAGCGCTGCCGCGAGCACCGTGCACACCGATCCGCTCGAGAAACGAACGCTGGTTGCCCGCGCCGATCGATTCGGAGGTGATACCCCGGGCGATGCCCCTCTGTGGCACCGCCGTTGATACGCGGCTCTGGATACCTAGGCGCGAGAGAAGTTGCTGGACACCTTCGACAAGACATCGACTCGTCGACGCGTAGTACAGCCGCACGGCGCGGGAGCCGATCCGCTCGCGGCGATCGATCTCGACAGGCTGAGCGAGCCGTCGGTCGCCCAGAGGTGGCGGAGGAACAGCGAGATCTTGCTGTCGACGGGAGACGAGAACGACCGCGGTCGGGCACGAACTTCGTCCAGCTGCGGCAGGTCGTGGAGCCCGAGTTCGTCCGAGCCAGGCCGAGATCGGATTGCGTCGGCCCATGCGTGAGTCTGATCGGCGGGCACGGTAGGTACAGTGTGCCACGATTCTGCCTGACGGATTCTTCGTGGCTGTGATGCCAAATCGACGTCAGGGCGGCCTCTCTCGACGGCATCGAAGTTCGCCGTGTCAGCGCTCGTGTAGTGCGAACGGTTGGTCGCGGAAGGACGCAGCCATCGCCGAGAAGGTGGGCGAGCAGGACGACGTCTCGTCGGCCATGCCATCGGCGTCACCACATCGGGTCGGTCAAGTCGCCGCGGCACCGCCACGCGCGACCCCACGGCGAGCTCATCGAGCCGACACCCAGCCGCCGAGGGTGCGGAAGCGGATGGTTCGCGCGTGGCTTCAACCGATCGGCCCGACGCCAAGCGCATTCGAAACACTGGCTTGACACCGCTCGGAAAGGCGCGCGTCAACGTCGCCGGCGACCATTGCAGGTACCGCTCGATCGAGCGACCACACGGGGACGTCCGTGGCGCCGGACTCAACAAGTTCGCCGATGCGTCACCTCGGCATTGGTATCGGCACGGCAGCAGGCGGGTCGTCGGCGGTGAGGCACCCTGACTCCCTCAGGTCAGACAACATCGGGTGCTTGTCGCTGCGCGACTCGAGGTTGCGGCTGAGCTGGCTGAGGGCGACGATCGGCACCTCCAGCTCGCGGGCGAGGATCTTCAGGTTGCGGCTGATCTCGGAGACCTCCAGCTGGCGGTTCTCGGCGTAGCCGCCACTGCTCATCAGCTGGAGGTAGTCGACGAGGATCAGGCCGAGGTCGCCGTGTTGCATCTTCAGGCGGCGGGCCTTGGCGCGGATCTCCATCACCGTGACCCGCGGGTTGTCGTCGAGGAAGAGCGGCACCTCCAGGCGCCCGATGGCCCGTCCGATCTTCGCCCAGTCGGCCTCGGACAGGCGCCCGTTGCGGATCTTCTGTGAGTCGACCTCGGCCTCACTCGACAGGATCCGCTGGGTCAGCTCGACATGGCCCATCTCCAGCGAGAACACCAACGCCGGCCGGCCGCTGTGCTTGGCCACGTGAGTCGCCATCCCCAGGCCGAAGGCGGTTTTGCCCATCGCCGGGCGGGCTCCGACGATGTTCAGCGTCGACGGTTGGAGGCCGGAGAGGAGCTCGTCGAGGTCGTTGTAGCCGGTCGCGATGCCGGTGATCGTGTCGCCGCGGGCGAAGTTCTCCTCGATGCGGTCGACGGCGAGCTTCATCAGCTCGCCGATGTCGCGGTACGAGTCGACGACACGCCGGTCGGCGACACGGAACACCCGGCTCTCGGCGTCGTCGAGGGCATCGTCGACGTTGTCGGGGCGGCTGTAGCCGATCTCGGAGATGTCGGCGGCGACGAGGATCAGGCGACGCAGCAGCGCGGCATCCTGGACGATTCTGGCGTAGGCCGCGGCGTTGGAGATCGCCGGCGTGGCGTTCTGTAGAGCATGCAGCGCCTCGACGCCGCCCGCCTGTTCGAGCAAGCCGAGCCGGGCCAGCTCCTCGGCGACGGTGATCGTGTCGACCGGTTCGCCGGACTGCGACACGGCCACGGCGACGTCGAAGATGTGCTGGTGGCCCGGCTTGTAGAAATCGTCGTAGCGCAACCCGGCCTCGACGACCGCCCCGAGCGCGTCACGCGACAACAGAATGGCGCCGAGCACCGACTCCTCGGCCGGCAAGTTGTGTGGCGGGATCCGCCCACTGGCGGCGGCCATGCCGGCCCGGCCGCCGCGGTCCTTCAGCGACGTCGGTCGGTCAGGGCGATCCACCGGCCCACCCTGACAGCCCGCGCTTGGGGATCGATAGGGGCACAACCGGAGGAACTCTGTGGAGCGCCCTGTGCGCAACCCGTGGATAGATCGACGCGACCATGCGTTCGATGATGCACGCGGGGTGTCACATTCGAACGTGTGGAGTCAAGCGTGCGGAAACCTGCACGCTCCGCTCACCAAGTCCGGTGTGGACGTCGTCAGGCCGCGACGACCTCGACGGTGATCGGGAACGAGACGTCCGTGTGCAGATGGGCGGTCACCGTGTGCTGACCGAGGGCCTTGATCGGCTCGACATCGAGATGCTTGCGGTCGAGCGTCACACCGGTCTGCTCGGAGACAGCCGCGGCGACATCGGCAGCGGTCACCGAGCCGAACAAGCGACCCTCCGAGCCGGCCTTGGCCGTGATCGTGATGACCTTGGGCACGAGCGTGCTGGCGATCGTCTGGGCGGCCTCCCGATCGCTGGCGTCGCGCAGGTCACGGGCCCGGCGCATCTTGGCGGCCTGCTCGACCGCCCCATCGCTGGCCAGGAACGCCAGTCCCCGGGGCAGCAGGTAGTTGCGCCCGTAGCCGTCGGCGACGTCGATGATGTCGCCGCGCTTGCCGACACGGTCGAGGTCGGAACGAAGGATCACCTTCATGTCACGCCTCTCCGTCGCCCTCGACGCCGACCTCGTCGACTTCGAAGCCCGCCGTCTCGTCGATCGTCGCCTCGTCGTCGATCGCCACGGCGGTCGGCAAGCCCTCCTGGGCCACCTCGCCGTCGCCGCGCCGGCCGTCGCGCGGCGGCCGGGTCCGCTGACTCGAGACGCGGCGGGCATAAGGCAGCAACGCCATCTCCCGGGCGATCTTGATCGCGCCGGCGACGTCGCGTTGCTGCTGCAGATCGTTGCCGGAGACCCGACGATTGCGGATCTTGGCGCGATCACTCATGAACCGCGAAAGCAGGTCGACGTCCTTGTAGTCGACGTACTCGACGCGTTCGAGGACGAGCGCGCTCGTCTTCTTCTTGTAGCGGCGGGGCGCGGCGTCCTTGGCGGCGCGGGCCCGGTTCTTCTTGCTGGCCATCTTCTCTCCGAATGCCTGGGGGTCGTCGTCTCGTCAGCCGCTCAGAACGGCTCTTCGTCGGTGTATCCGGGGTCGGCGCCAGCCGTCGCGGCCGCCGGCGCCGGCGCCGATCCCTGCTGGCCACCCTCGCCGGTGGTGCGTGCCGTCTTTTCGACCTGGGCCTGGGCCCACCGCAGGCTCGGCCCGATCTCGTCGGCGATCACCTCGATCTTGGTGCGCTTCGATCCATCTTCGGTGTCCCACGAGCGCTGTTCGAGACGGCCGTAGACGACGGCGCGGGTGCCCTTGTGCAGCGATGCGGCGACGTTCTCGCCCAACGTTCCCCAAGCGACGACGTCGAAGAACGACGTCTGCTCCTGCCATTCCCCGTTGGACTGGTAGCGCCGGTTGACGGCGAGACCGAAGCTGGCGACGCCGCGGCCGCCGCTGGTGTAGCGCAGTTCGGGATCACGCGTGACGTTCCCGACGAGTGTGACGGTGTTGTCTGCCATGTCAGTTCTCTTCCTCGATGAGTCGGCGCGCCTCAGGCGGCGTCGACCGACATGCCGCGTCGCGCCGCTTCGACGGTCGGCAGCTTGAGCAGTTTGTGGCGGACGACCTCGTCCGCGATGCGGAGGGAGCGCTCCAGCTCGCTGAGCGAACCGGCCGGGGCGATCACCTCGACGACCAGGTAGTAACCCGTTTCCTTGCGGTTGATCGGGTAGGCGAACTGACGCTTGCCCCACCAGTCGGGCTTGCCGTGGATCGTCCCACCCGCCGCGCTGACGGCGTCGGTGACGACCTTGATGTAGGACTGCGCCTTGGGGTCATCGACGTCGCCGTCGATGATGACCATCAATTCGTATGCACGCATCAGCGTGTCAACCTCCCTTCGGACCCGGTCGTCGGTGCGAGCGCGGGGCCCCGTGGTGGGGCAGGGTGAATAGGACCGGGCGAGTGTATCGGCGCGATGTGCACATCCCGCCAGCATGACGACGGGGTGTCAGGGTCGGTCAGCGACCGCCGAGCGGGATGACTTTGCGGAGGTGATGCCAGTGGCAGTCCACGCAGGCCTCGACGACGTACGCCGACAGTTCGTCGCGACGGCGGTTGAGCGTGGCCATCTCCTTGGCGTTGGACACGCAGCGCCCGTGGGCCGGCAGCCGAGGGCCGAACACGTAGGTCACCAACCGCAGCGTGGACTCCTCGCAGATCGGGCACGGCTGGTCGAGCGGCGAGCCGACGTTGGTGGCGGCCCGAATCAATTCCGGGTGAGCATCGCAGACCTGGTCGCGGCTCAGCCGGCCGCGCTTGTACTCGTTGACCAGCATGCGCCGGGCGAAGCCATGGTCGACCGTGCCGCGACGTTCCGCTCCACGCAGTGCCCCGATCGACATCGACATCGACACAAGGGTAGACGGGCCGACGCCTCGCCCGTTTCCGCTATACCGTTCGGGCGAGTGCGCCCAGGCCACACTGGGCACCCGTGAGCGACGCCGTGACCGACAACGTGACATACGGAGAAGCCGTCCCGAGCGACGAAGAGCTCGGGCTCCTCGGCGACGTCTCCGGCGGACGGCGGGTCGTCGAGCTCGGCGTCGTCGACAACAACTCGGTCGCCCTGGCCCTCCGCGGTGCCAAGGCGATTGCCGTCGACCCCGATCGGGAGCGTTTGACGAACCTGCGCCTGGCCGCCGCCGATGCCGACGTCTCGGTCGAATGTCACGAGGGGGACCTCGGCGACCTCGGCTTCGCACCCAGCGGCACGATCGACGTCGTCCTCGCCGTGCACACGCTCGACGATGTCGACGACCTCGGGCGGATCCTGCGCCAGGTGCATCGTGTGCTCAAGCCAGGCGCCCCCTTCGTGCTCGTGCTCGACCACCCCTTCGCCGCCGTCGGTCCGACCCCCGACGGCAAGGTCCGCCGCTACGGCGAGGACCGACGCACCGTCGGCGAGCTGCTCGCCGCCCTCGATCGCTCGAACTTCCGCGTCGAGAACTTCGACGAGCTGGGTGTCAGTGGCGAGTCCGCCGTCCCGACGACGTTGGCGATCAAGGTCCGCAAGCAAGGTTCGTAGCTCCCCGTCTCGCCGATCTGGGGAAGAATCGTCGCGGACGTCGACACGGATCTTCCCCGGATCGACGAATGACACGGATCTTCCCCAGATGTGGGGGCGCGGTCAGGTGGTCGAGCGCTCGCTCTCGATGATGCTCGCTGGGCGCGGGCGACCGAACAAGTAGCCCTGACCCCGGTCGCAGCCGATCGCGCGCAGCCGGGCGAGCTGCAGCGGCGTTTCCAAGCCCTCGGCGATGACCTCCAGGCCGAACGAGTGCCCGAGGTTGACGACGGCCTCGACGATCGTCGTGTCCTCGCTGTCCAGACCGAGCCCGGCGACGAAGCTGCGGTCGATCTTGATCGCCTCGACCGGGAACCTCTTGAGGTAGGTCAACGACGAGTATCCGGTGCCGAAGTCGTCGACGGCGAGGTGCAGCCCAAGGCCACGGAGCTTGCGCATCGCCACCGTCGAGGCCTTGACGTCGGCGAGCAGGGCCGTTTCGGTGATCTCCAACCACACCGAATCGGCGGGGATGCCGGTCTCGGCGAGCAGGCCGGCGACGAGGTTGGCGAACGAGGCGTCGACGACCTGGCGGGTACCGACGTTGACGGCCAGATAGGCGTCGGCGAAGGGCAGGTCGCGAGCCCGCCAGCGAGCGAGCTGGGCCAGTCCGTCGCGCAGGATCGCTTCGCCGATGTGCCCGACCAATCCGGTCTCCTCGGCCAACGGCAAGAACTGCTCGGGTCCGAGCAGCCCGCGTTCGGGATGTAGCCAGCGGGCCAGCGCCTCGAAGCCGACGACGTGGCCGGTGGTCAGCTCGACGATCGGCTGGTAGTACGGGACGATCTCGCCACGATCGATCCCCCGACGCAGCTCCGTGGCGGTACGCAACGCCAGCGCTGTCGTCTCCTGGAGCCCAGGGGCGTAGGCCTCCACGCAGTCGCGACCGCGGGACTTCGCCCGGTACATCGCCCCGTCGGCGTCGCGCAACAGGTCGGCGGCCGACGTCGCCTCGGCATTGACCGAGAACCCGATGCTCGCCGTGATGAAGAACTCCGTGCCCTCCACGTCGACCGCCTCGCGGATCGTCGCCCGCAACACCTCGGCGACGGCCGCAGGGTCGAAGGTGGTGTCCTGGCGGGCGTGCAGGACGACGATGAACTCGTCGCCGCCGAATCGGGCGAGCAACGTCCCCTCTCCGACCGCGCCGCGGATCCGCTCCGACATCACCGTGAGCAGCCGGTCACCGATGCCGTGGCCGAGACTGTCGTTGACCGCTTTGAAATTGTCGAGATCGATGAACAGCAACGCCACAGTGCCGACGGCTACGCCGGTGAGCAGGTCGTCGACCTGCGAGAGCAGCTCGGCACGGTTGGGCAGCCCGGTGAGATCATCGTGGGTCGCCGCCCAGCGCAGCTGGTCGGCGACCCGCTTCTGCTCGGTGACGTCCTCGATGTGCGTGATCGCCAACGGGACACCGTCGTCCTCGGTGACCGCGACACGCGTCCGGGCCCATACGTAGGTCCCGTCGCTGCGCTCATAGCGCTGGTCGAGCAGGTAGGTGTCGGCGATCCCGAGCTCGAGACGGGCCCGATGGACGGCGGCCGCCTTGAGGTCGTCGGGATGGGTGATCTCCCGGATGCTGCGCCCGACGAGGTCGTCAGCGGGGCGCTGGAGCATCTCGGCGAGCGAGCGATTGGCGTCGATGATCGTCGAGTTGTCGAGGCGCACCAGGGCCATGCCCGTGGGTGCCGAGTGGAATGCCTGCTGGAAGCGCCGGCGAGCCTGCTCCAGGGCGCGGCCCCGTCCTTCCCGATCGGTGACGTCGACGAGCCGCACGATCGCCCCGTCTGTCGATCCCCGCGGCTGGTCGTACGTCGCTTCGACGATGGTGACCACGCCGTCGAGGTCGACGAAGCGCAGCGACGTGCCGTCGACCGCCGAGCGCCAGCGTCCTTCGGCGAGCCAGGCGTCGAGGTGCGGGCGGTCGCCGACCTCGACGAGCTCGCGCAACGGCGTTCCGGCCAACGCCGATGTGCTCAGTCCGGTGAGCTCGGCGGCCTTGGTGTTGGTACCGCGGACGAGGCCGGCGTCGTCGATCGAGATGACGGCCTCGGGGAGATCGTCGAGCAGCACGCGTAGCTCGGACTCGGTGTCGATCAGCCGCTCGATGGTGTGATGGAGATGGCGGGTGATCCGCCGTGATTCGAGCCAGGTCACGACGACGGCGCACAGTGCCAGGCCGGCGGCAACACCGAGGACGATGACGGTCGGCCGGGACTGCCGCTCGCCGACGCGAATGACGAGGACGACGGCGGCGAAGAGCAACGCCGCGGCGATGACCACGGACACGACCCACCGCCAGGTTGCCGCCCGGCGGCGAATGGCGACGGCGTCGGTCAAGTCGTCGCGCACGATCCCGAAGGTAGTTGGGTCACTGGCGCGCGGCGTGCCATGCCCGCAGCCGCTCGGTCGCCTGTTCGCGGCCGATCAGCCCTTCGTCGAGACGGATCTCGAGCAGAAAGTCGAGCGCCTCCCCCACCACCCGGCTCGGGCCGACTCCGAGCAGCTCCATGACGTCGTTGCCGTCGAGCTCGGGACGCAGGGCGGCGAGCTCTTCGTGGGCGGCGAGCTCGGCGATCCGTCCCTCGAGGTCGTCCATCCGCTTGGCGAGCGTGGCCGCTTTGCGTGCATCGCGCGTGGTGCAGTCGCATCTGGTGAGCACGTTGAGCTCTGCCAGATGGTCCCCGGCATCGCGCACGTACCGGCGCACCGCCGAGTCGGTCCAGCCCATCTTGTACGTGTGAAATCGCAGGTGCAGGGCGACGAGCGACGTGACCGCGGCGATGTCGGCGGCCGGATAACGCAGGGCTTCCATGCGCTTGCGCGTGATCCGCGCGCCGACGGCGTCGTGGTGGTGGAACGTCGTGCCTTTGCCCGGTTGGTAGCCACGCGTGCGCGGCTTGCCGACATCGTGGAACAAGGCGGCGAGCCTGGTGATACGGAAGTCGTGGGCCGCCGCGCCGTCGGTGACGGCTGGTGGGCGGACCTTCTCGACCACCGCGATCGTGTGGCTGAGCACGTCCTTGTGACGGTGGATCGGGTCGTGCTCGAGCCGCAGGGCCGGCAGCTCGGGGAGGAACTCCTCGGCCAGACCGGTGTCCACGCAGAACCACAGACCGGCGGCCGGATGTTCCACCACGATCAGCTTGTCCAACTCGTCGCGGATCCGCTCCGCGGAGACGATCTGCAGCCGGGCGGCGCTGGCCGCAACGGCCGCTGCCAGGCCGCCCTCCGGTTGAAGGCCGAAGCGGGCCATGAAGCGGGCGGCGCGCAACATGCGTAGCGGGTCGTCGCCGAAGCTGATCTGTGGGGCGAGGGGGGTGCGCAGGACGTGGTTGGCCAGATCGAGCGCCCCGCCGTAGGGATCGACCAGCACCGGTTGGCCGTCGGTCGTGCCGGTCAGCTCGAGGGCCATGGCGTTGATCGTGAAGTCACGCCGTCCGAGGTCTTCGTCGATCGAGTCGGAGAATGTCACCTGCGGCTTGCGGGAGTCGTCGACGTACACGTCGGAGCGAAACGTCGTGATCTCGAACGTTCGATCGGTGCCGTCGCCGCTCGAGCGTCTGGCCCCGATCGTGCCGAAGCGCTCACCCTGCTCCCACACGGCGCTGGCCCATCCGGCCAGACAGGATTTGATCTGGGGCGGCCGGGCGTCGGTGGTCAAGTCGTAGTCGCCCGCATCGGCACGCTCACCCAACAGCAGGTCGCGAACAGCACCGCCAACGAGAAAGAGCTGGTGTCCGGCGTCAGCGAAACGTCGAGCCAGCGGAGCGAGTTCGGCGAGCACCGGGGTGAATCGCTCCGGGATCACCGCGACGGACACGTCGAGACACGCTAACGGTCGATCGTTCCAGCTCCCGGAACCGAGGGCGCGATCTGGGCGGCTCGCAGGGGTTTCCCTCCATCCGCCGCCCAGATTGCGCCACTGGGGGTCAGTGGCGGGTGGCGGCGGTGGTACTCGGTGTGGACCTCAATCCGCTACGAAGCGCGGCGGACACTTCGTGGTGGAGAAGTCGGCGCACCGATAACCGCCGCCGCCACAGCCACCAGTTGACTCAATCCGCGTCCCACGACCGTACCGCGGCGTCGCCTGTCAGCAGTTGGACGGAGCAACGGTGCACCGCGGCCATGCTCAACAGGGTGGTCCCGAGGTCGACGCTGGCGATCGTCAAGCCGGCGCCGCCGAGCAGTTCGTCGAGGGCCTTCAACTCGTTGACAGGGTCGGCATTCGCGTCCTCGCCGAACAACGCCCGGCGGATCGCCCCTGGCCACGTCGCCGCGGCGCCCCAGCGGATCGTCTCGGCGCCCAGGATGACGACAGTGGGCACGGCGTGGTCGAGCCGTCCGTCGAGAACGATGGCGTTGGGCACCGCCTGACCGGCAGCGGTCGCCACCGGGAGGTCGCCACGCTGCTCGAACTCCAGCACCGCCTCCCAACCGAGGCGGTCGCTGAGGCCCTTGAGCACCGCCGACTCCCTGGTCGCGGCGACGGCCAGGCCGATCGGCCGGGGCCGTTCAGGAGTCGTCGTCTCGCCATCGGACCAGACGGCTGCGGCGGGAATCCAGCAGCTCTGACCAGCCACATCGTCGGCGGCGACGAGTCGATCGCCGGCCAGCGTGCCCCGCCCGGAGAGCGAACCGATGGTGACGGCCCGGCGCCGACGGAGGGCGACGACCGACCCGCGACCAGGCAGCGTGGTCGGCCGGCCCACCGGTTGTACCGGCAGTTGGCGGCCACCGACCGGCAGGTTGCGCACCTGCGGATAGTCGACGATCGCGGTCACGGGGTCGACGATCGCGAAGCGTGGTCACGTACGCGTGTCAGTCCGTCCCAAACAGCGATACCGAAGGTGTCGATCGCGGTGGTACGCGAGTTGGACGGCGGCCCGTGATGATGGGGCCATGTCTTCCACCTTCTCTTTTGGCGCGCACATAAACCGGGGCCCCCGCGGCGGGCTCGGCATCTGATCCCTCGATAACCCGACGACGCAGACGTCAACCGTTGGCGGCTCGGCGCAGCAACTCGTCACGACGGCGTTTGGCGGCGTTGGGCGGAGCGGCCCCGAGTTCGCGGCTGAGTTCGGCGGCATCCTCCAACACGGCGACTGCTGCCGCAGAACGGCCCTGCAAGGTCAACAGCTCGGCGAGCCGGACATAGCGAGAGTCCGTGTACCGATCGAGCCGCAACGCGCGTTCGGCGAGCCCCTGTGCCCGGGGCAGGTCGCCGACGTCCTCGGCCTGCACAGATAGCAGGTCGAGGAGGCCGATCAGCTGCTGGTCGACCGAACGTCGTGAGGCCAACACCCACTCCTCGTACTCGAAATCTCCGAGCACGGCGCCGTCAGCGAGGGCCACGGCCTGGGCGGCAAGCAATCCGGCGAGCTCCGGGTCGCTGCGCGCCGACGACAGCGCATCGGTGGCCAGGCGCTCGAACTCGTGCAGGTCGCAGGAGACATCGGGCGCCAGGCGGACCCCCGACCCAAACCTGATGACGACGTCGCCGACGCCGCGCCGCAGGCGCAGCAGTACGTTGCGCAGCCGGGCCCGGCTGGTTTCCACGTCGTCGCCGGGCCACAACGCCTCGGCGAGTTGGTCGAACGTCGCCATGCCACCGTTGGCCACGACGACCCCGACGAGTCGCTGCGGGTTGCCGGACGGCACCTCCACGACTCCGGTGTCGTCCTCGATGACCATCGGGCCACCGATCACCCGCACCAGACGATGGGTTGTCGTCGGCTGGTCGACCAGATCGAGTCCGGAGAGCCGCTGGCGGGGCCCCGTCGACTGACTGACCGCAGGTTCGGCGGTCGGCATCAACAGCTGACGAAGCTCGTCGGCCGTTCGCCGCTCACCAAGCGATTCGAAACTCCCGAAGCCCAGCCCGAGCAGCTCGCGCTGGGCGGATTCGTAGAGCTCGCGAGCGGGATCCAGGTTGCCGTTCTGCGCATGTCCGAGAGCGGCGACGAGCAACACCCGCCACCACTCGGCCGGCCGGGTGACCGACAGCTGCTCGTCGACGTCACCAACGACTCCGCTTCGGGCATCGAACACGAAGCGGGCCCGGCGAACGTCGTGGTCGTAGAGCTTGGGCCGGGCCTCCGCTCGGTGGAGGTAGCGCTCGGCGAGGCCGAGCTCGCCGAAGGCGCCGAGCACCGTGGTGGCATCACACAGGAACGACACGCCGAGGAGGTCGTCGGTGTCGCCGAGGGCCGTGTTCTCCGCCGTGGAGATCCAGCGCAGGGCCTCCGCCAGGTCGTCCTCGCGCGCCGCAATCATCGCCCGTCCCCACGCCGCGGTGGCGACGATCGTCGAGTTGTCCTGGAGGTAGCCGAGATCAGCGGCCCGCTCGAAGCGTCCGGTGGCCGCCGCGAGGCGGTTGGCCTCGAGCAGGGCGAACCCTTCGTACGTCGTCAACCACGAACGCTCGGCGTCGTTGAGCCCGGGGACCGCGAGTACGTGGGCGAGGACGGCCAAGGCCTCGTCGAACCGGCCGAGCGGGATGAGCACCGCCATCGCCAGATCGCAGCGGCAGTTGCGGGCCAGCGCGCTCTCGCCGCACGCGTCCCAGGCGGCGGCGGCGACGCGGAACGACTCGGCAGCGAGCTGGAGGTCGTCGCGCGTCTCACTCGCCGCCGTCGCCAGGGCGAGCACCTCGTGGGCCCGGGCAAACGTGTGCTCTTCGCCGGGACCGATGTCGCGTAGCCCGCTCGTCGCCAGGGCGATCGCCTTGTCGCGATGGCCGCGGAGAAACTCGGCCCGGGCCACGGCGGCCTCGATCCGCCGACGGACCGGCGGCTCGGCGTGCGGGGCCAGGGCGGCGGCCCGATCGGCGTCGCCGATGACCTGATCGAGACGTCCGAGCGATGACGCGGCGTTGGCCCGCAGGAGCAGCAACGCCGGATCGCTGTCGGTGACCGTGCCGAGGCGTGACAGCACACTGAGCATGGCTCGCGGCTCGACCGACTTGGTGACCGACTCCGGGAGCGTCCGCAACATGCGGACCGCGCGATCGGGGACGCCGGCGTCGAGCAGCAAGCCAGCGGCCTCCAACGGCCGGCCGCGCTGGGCCAACGCAGATGCCAATCGCGTCGCCGTCGCCGCTTCGATCTCGTGTGCGCGATAGAAGGGAGCATCGAGCACATCGACGTCGCCAGTGACCTGCCGGCGCAACGGGATGCCGGCTTCCAACGCCCGCCGCACGAAGTCGGCTCCGCCGAGCGAGGCGAGCAGCGACTGGTCGAGACCGGGGGTCCGGGCGAGCAGCCCGACAAGCACCCCGTCGGCGGCATCGAGTTGTTGCAAGGCGGCCGCGCTAGCGCTACGGGAGACATGGGCCACGATCGCCACGACGTCCTGAGCCGGGTCGCGACGCCATTGGTCGAGGGCCGTGGCGACGAGCTTGACGCTGCCGTCGGCGGTCTGCACGACCTGGTCGGCCACCAGCCGGGCCAGTTCTGGCAGCACATCGACGATCTCTTCGGCGCTGATCGCCAATGCCGACGTGTCGAGGATCTGCCCATCGAGCAGGTGAGCGACCTCATGGAGTTGCTCAGGCAGGAACCGCCCAGCCAACGTGACTCGGGCGTCGCCCGACGAGTCCTCGAGTCGTTCGACGAGTATCCGCACTGCTTCGTCATCGAGTTGCTGAACGTCGTCGATGACGAGTGCCTGGTGTCCGAGAGGTTCGTCACCGAGCGGGCCGATCTCGCCCCGTAGGCGGAGGGCGTCGGCCGGCGCCGCGCGGCGCATCAGCCACGTCTTGCCGAATCCGGTGGGTGCCTCGATGACCGTCAATCCGGGCGCGTCGGGGTCACCCAACCGGGCCAGCACGGCCGTTCGTGGCAAGCGAAGGTTCATCGGGTCGTGTCAGCGATCTGTCGTCGTCTCCCCTCCCATTGGAAGGCTACGACGCGATGCGCGGCGCAGACGGGTTTGTGCGCTGCCGCGTCCGCCGATCGACGCGCGACCTTGGTCGTGGGACGACGTTGGCGACCGGAGATCAAACCAGTGAATCGCCGGCCGTCGATCGGCTGGTGGTCAGAGCACGCCGGCCTCGTGCCACACGTCGCGGACGGCGTCGATGGCGGCCACCCCGGGGCCACCGTGAGTTGCCCGTTCACAGCAGGCTCCATCGACGCCGGCGAGCACACCGAGCACGGCGGCCGTGCTGGCCGTCAGGGCGTCGAGGTCGTAGCCGCCTTCGAGCATCGCCAACGTGCGCCCGGCGGGCACGTGTTGTTGGGCGCGCGCGGTGAGCGCGGCGAAGTCGCCGGCGCTGAGGCCGAGCTCGGTCAACGGATCGTCGCGATGCGCATCGAAGCCGGCCGAGATGAGCAGCCAGGTCGGAGCGAAGCCGTCGACGATCGGGGCGATCACCTCGTCGAACGCCCTGAGGTACACATCGCCAGTCGTGTCCGGCGGCAGCGGGACGTTGACGGTCGTGCCGTCGGCGGCGCCGGATCCCGTTTCCGTGCGCCGCCCCGTGCCGGGATACAGCGGCCATTGGTGGGTGCTGACGAACAGCACGCGCGGGTCGTCGTAGAACACCGCCTGAGTGCCATTGCCGTGGTGCGCGTCGAAGTCGAAGACCCACACCCGCTCGCCGGCCTCGGCAAGCGAGGCGGCGACAACCGCGATGTTCGACACCAGACAGAAGCCCATCGAATCGGTCGGCGTGGCGTGGTGGCCAGGAGGTCGCACGGCGCAGAACGCCGCCGTCCCCTCGCCCCGGCGCAGCGCCGCCACGGCCGTCAAGCCGGCCCCCGCGGCGAGCGCCGCGGCGGACGACGACTGCGCGCTCGTCGCCGTGTCGGCGTCGATCCACCCACCGCCTGCTGCGGACAGGTGCTCGAGGCGGTCCAAGTACCACGCCGGATGCACCAGCTCCAGATCGGCACGCGAGGCCGGCTGCGGTTCGAGGGCGGTGACGGCCTCGGCGAGCACCGGGTGGCGCGCCGCGGCGGCGACGGCGGTGAGGCGCGACGGCCGTTCTGGATGGTGAGCCCCGGTCTGATGCTCGAGGTACAAGGGATGGGTCGCGAAGAGCACCGTCATCGGCCTCCCACGCTAGAGCCGTGGTCGATGGCGCCGGTACCGTGGGAGGTCGCGTGAGTCTCCTCCCCCGCTCCGGCGCCTTGCGATCCCTGGTGGTGCGCCCGGCGACCGATGGCAGCGCGATTGTCCACGTCCGCCTCCGCGACGACTCGCTGCTGCCTGAGGTCGACGAGCTGCGCGGCTGGCTGGACACGATCGCCGCCGCTGATCCACCCCCGGCGACGGTTCGCAGCGCCGCCCTGTTCCCCCGGGCAGCCGAGCGATTCGCGGCTGCCGGGTTCGAGGTCGCCGATCGACTCGTCCTGCTGCGGGCCAACCTCGGCGATCGCCGCGTCCGGGCGTCGATCGACGGTGCCGGCGGCGCCAACGGCGTGGCACGCACGATGCGGCGCTTTCACTTCGGAGCGGCGGCGGCGGTCGACCAGGCCGCCTTCGGCGCCGGCTGGGGTCATGATGCGCGAGAGCTCGCCGAGATCTGTCGCGCCACGCCGGTGCACGCCGCCCGCTACCGAACTGCGACGCCACGCCGCCGCGGCATCGCCGGCCACGCGGACCTCGTCGCCTTCGCCCTGGCCGGGGCGTCGTCCGACCACGGCTACCTCCAACGTCTCGCCGTCGACCCGGGCGCCCAGCGCTGCGGCCACGGACGGGCGCTGACCACCGACGCTCTGCGCTGGATGGCCAGGCGCCGGCTTCCCGACTGCCTCGTCAACACGTCCGTCGACAACGCCGCGGCCCTCGCCCTGTACGACTCGATCGGGTTCACGCCGATGGATGAGCTGCTCACCGTTTTCCACGTCGACGTCCGCGCCTGGCGATGAGCCGACCGCGTCAGTTGTCCGCCATCGGTGTCGCCTGCGTCGCCCTGCTGGTGTTCGGTCTGTCGGCGCACGCGTCCGGCGACGGGTCGCTCGATGTCGACACCGTGCGCGCCAACGCCAGTCATGCCGCTTCGATGCTGACCGACTCGCCACGGCCGGCAGCCTGGGCCGCGGCGCTCGATGCCATCGAATCCGGAGCGGTCGGCGACCCGGCCACACGTCTCGCCGAGATCGACGCCGAGGTCGACGCCGTGTTGTCGGCGATCGTCGCCCCCGAACCCTTCACGTTCACGCTGACGGGGGATTCGAATACCTTGCGCCTGCCGATCCGCAACACCAGCGACGAACCGCTGCTCGTTCTCGTTCGCGTGCGCTCGCCGAAATTGTCACCAGAGGAGCCGTTCCAGGAAGTCCCCGTTCCAGCGCTCAGCTCGGTCGAAGTCAGCGTCCCGGTGGAGGCCCGTTCGCGGGGAACGTTCACCGTCGAGGTCGATGTGCTGGCCCCGGACGGGCAACTCCTTGGCCCGCCGGTGGTCCTCAAAGGACGGGTCACCCACGTGAGTGGGCTGGCCCAGGTGATCACCGGTGGTGCCGCCCTGGTCCTCGTGTCGTGGTGGTACACCCACCTGCGCCGGCGGCGCGCCGAGCATGCGATGATCAGTGAATGACCGGTCACGTCGGTGTTGTCACCGATAGCGCGTGCGATCTCCCCGACGACATCGTGTCCCGACTCGGGATCCAGATCGTGCCGCTGTCGATTCGCTTCGGTGATGACGAGTTCGTCGACCGCGAGGAATTGTCGACCGCCGAGTTCTGGGCGCGGTGCAAGGCGTCACCCACGTTGCCTTCGACGGCCGCACCGTCACCCGGCCGGTTCGAGCAGGCGTACCGTCAACTCGCTGATGACGGTGCGCGGCACATCGTTGTGATCACCCTGTCGGGCGCCCTCTCGGCCACGTTGCAGAGCGCCGAACTGGCCGCCAAGTCGGTCGCCGCCGAGGGGATCGAAGTCACGGCGGTCGACAGCCGCACCGTGTCACTCGGAACGGGGACGATCGCTCTCGCTTGCGCCCAGCTGGCGGCCACCCTGCCCGCCGACGCCGAGTCCCTGGCGACCATCGTCAGCACCGCCACCGAGTTGGTCGGTCGCACACGAGTCTTCGGTGCCCTCGACACGATGGACAACCTCAAGAAGGGCGGCCGCGTCGGCAACGCCAAGGCACTGCTGGCGACGGCGCTCTCGATCAAGCCGATCATCGCCGTGGAGAACGGGGTCGTCGAGCAATACGGCCGGCAGCGCACGCGGAGCAAGGCACTGCGCTTCCTCGTCGACAAGGTCGCCGCCGCATCGCAGGCGATGGAGCACCTCGCCGTGCTTCACGCCGACTGCGACGACGTCGACGAGTTCGTCGCCCAACTGCGTCCGTACTACCCCGGAGAGATCGTCGTCGGACAGATCGGTCCGGTCGTCGGGGCCCACGCCGGACTCGGCACGATCGGTGTCGCGTACCAGGAGACGACGGCACAGATCCACCCCTCCCCCAGTTGAGCGGGTCGCACTACTAGTTTGACGTGGCGGAATGCCGGCTCCGACCACGCCCCCAGCTCCAGGCGCGTCTCCCGAACAGGGCGACCGACCGGTCGTTCTCGCCGGGCGCTACCGATTGGAGCGCCGGCTGGCGCAGGGCGGCATGGCCGAAGTGTGGCTGGCGACCGACCTCACGCTCGACCGTCGCGTCGCCCTGAAGTGGCTCAAACCGAGCCTGGCGGCCGACCCGGTCGTCGCCGAGCGATTCCGTCGCGAGGCCATCGCCGTCGCTCGACTCACGCATCCGAACATCGTCGCCGTCCACGATGTCTTCGCCGAGGGTGGCCGTCAAGCCGTCGTGATGCAGCTCGTCGACGGCAAGAGCCTGCGTCAGCTGCTCGACGTCCAGACCCGCCTCAGCCCGGAATTGACGATCCACATCGGTACGTGTGTCGCCGCCGCCCTCGACGCCGCCCACCGTGCCGGCTTCGTCCACCGCGACGTCAAGCCCGGCAACATCTTGGTGACCCCCGACGGACGAGTGCTGCTGACCGACTTCGGCATCGCCAAGGGCCTCGACGGTGGTGACGACCTGACCAGCGACAACGTGATGATGGGTACGGCCAAGTACCTGTCGCCGGAGCAGGTGCGCGGACGCCGCCTCGACGGACGCGCCGACCTCTACTCGCTCGGTCTTGTCCTCTACGAATGCCTGGCGGGCCGCGTTCCGTTCATCGGTGAGTCCGACGCCGACACGGCCCTCGCCCGGCTGCAACGCGATCCGACCGACCTGGCGCGTCTGCGTCCGACGCTGTCGCGCGGGCTCGTCGACCTCATTCACCGGCTGCTGGCCCGCAATCCCAACCGCCGGCCGGCATCCGGCGCCGACCTGCGCGCCGAACTCCTCCGCCTCGCCGGCGAGCCGCCAGCAACGCTCGACCATTTCGAAGCGACCCGGCGCCTACCCGGCCAACCACCGATGCGGCGGACGGCTCGGCGCATTGACCCGGCCGATGCTCAGGCCCGCGGCCGAGCGCTGGCGGCGAAGGCGATCGCCGGCGAGGTGACCCCGCCGGGGCCGACCCGCGTCGCCGACCAACCCCACGAGCGAACGCCGGCGGGTGGGCCGCGAATCCGCGGCCGTCCGGCGCGCGATCTGCAAACTCGCTTCGCACCGTCGTTCGTCGTCATCTGTCTGCTCCTGGCGATCGGCATCGTCGTCGCCTTGGTTCTGTGGGCGACGATTCGACCCGACGACCCCGATACGACGACGACAACCGTCGCCGCGGCTGCGGGCGCCGCCGTCACGACAACGGCGGCCGGTGCGGGCGCCGCGACCGCCGCCAGGAGCTCGACCATCCAGATCTCCAACGTGACGTCCTATGACCCCCCAGTTGGTGGCGGAAACGGGGAGGAGAACGAACCGCTCGTCGACGATGCCAGATCGGACGGTGACCCGGCGACGAACTGGATCACCGAGTGCTATTCGGGCGAGTACATGGGCAAGGCAGGTGTCGGGCTGGTCATCACCTTGTCAGCACCGGCCTCCGGCACTGTCAGTTTCGAGGTCGGCTCGGCCCCCTACGTCGTCGACGTCTTCGCCACTGCCGGCGAGCAGATCCCCGCGCAGGTCGACCTGTGGGGTGAGCGAGTGGAACGCCTGACCGGCAACTCGCCGGCACCGCACACCGTTCCGATTCCCACCGCTGCTCGCCACGTCCTCGTCCTCTTCCAGCAGGCGGCGCGCTCACCGACGTGTGACGGCGGCCTGCCGTACCGAGCAATGCTCGGAGAGCTCGCCTTCGTCGCCGGCTGAAGGGCGAGCGCATGCGGACGACCGACTCAGCCGACGACCGCACCCTCGTCGCCGCGGCCCAGGCGGGCGATCGTGACGCCCTCGACGCCTTGCTCCGCCGGCACTACGACCGGGTGCATGCGATCTGCCGGCGGATCGCCGGATCCAGTCGAGACGCCGACGACGCCGCCCAAGAAGCGATGATCTCGATCGTGCGCGGCCTCGACCGGTTCGACGGCCGATCGGCGTTCTCGACCTGGACCTACCGGATCGCCACCAACGCCGCACTCGACGAGCTGCGCAAACGTGATCGACGCCCGTCCCCGCACGCCACGGCGGACGACGACACCGGTCGAGACATCGCGGATCCGGTATCGCATCGGCGCGTCGACGGTGTCGTCGACCGGTTGGCGATCGACGACGCCCTCGGCGAGCTCCCGGAGGAATTCCGAGTCGCCGTCGTGCTGCGCGACCTGTGCGATCTCGACTACGCCGAGATCGCCGAGACGCTGGACATCCCGGCAGGGACCGTCAAGTCACGCATCGCTCGCGGCCGATCGTTACTCGCCACCCGACTCGGGAACCCGGCACCGGCCGCCGAGCGTCCTAGCTCCACTCCCCCGCCCGAAGCGATGACTGATGGCTGACGACCAACAACCCGACGACGCCGAGCTGGCCAGCGCCTACCTCGACGGCGAGGCCACCCCCGACGAGCGCGCTCGTGTCGAGGCCGACCCGATTCTGTTGGCCGAGGTCGAGCGTCTGCGCGCCGCCGCGGCGGCGGTCGCCGCAGTGGACGCCCCGTCCGTAGAGCAGCGCGAAGCAGCAGTTGGCGCAGCGCTGGCGACGTTCGACGAGTTGCGCGTCACGGCCGCGGAGCCGGAGCCGCCCACCCCGCCGGCCAACGTCGCGTCGCTCGATCGCCGGCGCCAGGCGCGGGTGATGCAGGCGCTGACGGCCGTCGCGGCGGTTGCCGTGCTGGTGATCGGCGGTTTCGTCGTCGCCAACCGCGAAGGTCCCGACGACTCCGCCGGCGACATCCGTCAGGCACCGGCCACGGCGTTGGGGGAGGGCACGGCTCCAGCGACCATGGCGATGGTGGCCGCCCCGACCACCACCGCGCCAGCCGAGTCAGCGGCCGACGCGGCCGAGACGGCCGACGCGGCCGACGCGGCGTTGGAGTTGGAGGACGCACCGCTGGCAGCCGCCCCACCAGACTCGACGTCGGCGCCGGCCGCACCCGCCGCCGCCGAAGCCGCGGCGACTGACGCGCCACCAGTCGTCCGTGACGCGGCTGAGCTGCGCGCCTATGCCCAGTCGCGTGGCGACGAGCTGCTGTCGCTCGCCGCGGTGATCGCCGCCTGCGACGCGGAAACCGACGGCGCCGCACCCGACGCCCTGTTCGAGGACGCCGACGGGCTCATCACCGAGATCGCCGTGGGAGCCACCGCCGACGGCTACGCCGCCGTGTCCCTCGGCGACTGCTCCATCGTGTTGCGCGCGTCCCTCTGAACCGCCGAGGTGCCGAGGGCTAGTCTCCTCGGCCATGGCCGGCAATCCGTTCACCGATCCGAACTGGGCGGCGGACATCGCCGACACGATCGAGCGTGTCGTCGGCACCGTCCGCGACCGCACCACCAAACCGCTCGTCACGGCATCCCGCGGGCTGGTGTTCGGATTGCTGGCAGCGATTCTCGGCGTCGTCGCCCTGACGTTGCTGATCATCGCCGCCAGCCGCGGATTGCAGGCGCTGCTCGACATCTGGTTCAGCCACACGGTGTCGGTGTATGTCAGCTACCTGATCGTCGGGGGAATCTTCTGCCTCGGTGGGCTGTTCGTTCTGAGTAAGCGTTTCTCCAACGACTGACTACGGACGGTTCTCTTGTCGCACACTCCCCACACTCGCCAGGTCGTCATCGTCGGCTCCGGCCCAGCCGGGCTGACTGCCGCGATCTACGCCGCGAGGGCCAACCTCAACCCGCTGGTCATCGAAGGCGAGCCGTCGAGCACGAGCGACCAGCCAGGTGGACAGCTGATGCTGACGACGGACGTCGAGAACTACCCAGGCTTCCCGGACGGCATCCTCGGCCCAGACCTCATGCAGCGCTTCCGGGACCAAGCCGCCCGGTTCGGCGCCGAGTTCGTCGCCGCCAAGGCGACCAAGGTCGACCTGTCCTCGCGGCCGTTCAAGGTCTACGTCCACGACAACCTCTACGAAGCCGAGTCGTTGATCGTCAGCACCGGTGCGCGATCACTGATGCTCGGCCTGGAGGCCGAACAGCGCCTGATCGGTCACGGTTTGTCGACCTGCGCAACGTGCGACGGCTTCTTCTTCCGCGGTCAGCACATCGCCGTCGTCGGTGGCGGCGACTCGGCCATCGAGGAAGCAACCTTCCTCACCCGCTTCGCCGACAAGGTCACCCTGATCCATCGTCGCGATGCACTGCGGGCGAGCAAGATCATGCAGGACCGGGCGTTCGCCAACCCGAAGATCGAGTTCCTCTGGGACAGCGTCGTCACCGACATCCTCGGCGACGAGCGGGTCGAGGGCGTGCGCGTCCGCAACGTCAAGACCGAAGAAGACACGACCGTGCCGGTGTCCGGGCTGTTCGTCGCCATTGGCCACCGGCCGAACACCGACCTCTTCGCCGACGTTCTCGAACGTGACGATCAGGGCTACCTGCTCACCCGCGATGGGTCGACGGCGACGAACATCGACGGCGTGTTCGCCTGTGGCGACGTGCAAGATCACGTCTATCGCCAGGCGATCACCGCCGCCGGATCCGGCTGCATGGCGGCGATCGACGCCGAGCGCTGGCTCGAGGCCCAACACCGCTGACCGGCCACCGCGCCGTTCGCTCCCCGCGCCCACGTTCTGGGGAAGTGCCGTGTCAGACGTCGCGACGGATCTTCCCCGAATGAGGTGATGGCACGGATCTTCCCCAGAAGCTGGTGGGGGAATGCCCGGCGGCGGCGGGCTGTTGTACCTCGGTAGGATTGGTCCGCTTCCGGACCCGAGCACAAGGACTGCATCACATGGCCGAAGGAATCGTCAACCTGTCGACGGGCACGTTCGACGAGCACATTCAGAGCGCCGACAAGCCGGTCGTCGTCGACTTCTGGGCCGAGTGGTGCGGGCCGTGCCGGGTGATTGCGCCAATCCTCGAGGAGATCGCCAGCGAGCGAAGCGACGAGATCGTGGTTGCCAAGGTCAATGCCGACGACAACCCGGACCTGGTCCTGCGTTACGGCGTGCAGAGCATCCCGACGCTGCTCGTCTTCTCCAAGGGCAACCTCAGCAAACGGGTCATCGGAGCACGAGGCAAGGCCCAGCTGCTGCAGGAGCTCGACGAATTTCTGATTTCCGTTCCCTGACGCAAGGACAACACGGCGAGGCAGTACGCGACCTGCAGCGGCGCCTCGGCGGTGCCGGTTTCGCACCGGTCGGAGCCGAAGTCGGATCGTTCGACGCCGCAACGCACGCCGCCCTCACCGAGTTCCAGCGCCATCGCGGGCTGCGCGATCACGGCACGTGCGACGAGATCACCTGGCTGGCCCTCGTCGAAGCGTCATGGCGTCTCGGAGACCGCCCCCTCAAGCTGCTGGCCCCCAACCTGCGGGGTGACGACGTCGGCACGTTGCAGTCGATGCTCGGCAAGCTCGGGTTCGACTGCGGGCGCGTCGACGGGATCTTCGGACCGCTGACCGCCCGAGCCCTCGAGGACTTCCAGCGCAACTGCGGGCTCGACGTCGACGGGATCTGCGGCCAAGGCACCGCCAAGGCCCTCGCCGTCATCAGCTCGCGAACCGGCAGCGGTCCAGGAATGGCCACAATCCGTGAACTCGAGCGCCTCGACCGCGTCGCCGCATCGCTGCAAGATCTGCGCATCGTCCTGGGGCAGTACGGCGGGCTCGGGGCGCTGATCCGTTCGGTCACCCAGGAGCTGCGCGCCAACGGCGCTCGAGTCGTCTCGATCGACGAACTCGACCCGAGGCGCCAAGCATCCGCCGCCAACCGCTATGAGGCCACGGTCTATGTCGGGTTCGAATCGCAGGCCACAGCAGCCGCAACGGTCGCCTACTACTCCACCGACGGGTTCACGTCGGCTGGCGGCCAATCGCTCGCCCAGCGTGTGGCCGGCTCGTTGACGGCCATCGGCACACTGGGCGAAGCGGCAACGGCCGGGATGCGCTTGACCGTCCTGCGGGAAACCCGCATGACCGCGGTCGTGTGCTCACTCGGGCCGGTGCAGCGGATCGCCGAGTCTGCCGGAACGATCGGCCAGGCCGTCGTCACCGCCCTGGCCAACTGGGTCACCGCGCCCGTCGAGCTGACCACCGCCTCGCGATGGTGACACCGATGTCGCCGACCTCTCCCCCGACGCAGCTACGCTCTACGTCCATCAGCAGCCCGTCTCCAACCACCTGCCTGCATTGCTACCCGCCGCTGACGCCGGGGCTCATGTTCGGGCGCTGGCGCTACTTCGCCGTAGCGCTGGCTGCCGTGTTCGCGTCGCTGGCGATCGCCGCGTGGATCAATGGTGGCTGGCTGTTGCTGCATTGGGACGAACCGGTCCAACGCGCGGTGGAGGATGCCCGGTCATCGGGGATGACGGCGATCGTCAAGCGCATCTCGTTCCTCGGCAGCACAATCGCCGTGCTGACGCTCGGGACGCTCCTCGCCGCAGTGTCGTGGCGGCGGTGTCGCGCCGTGGCCACCGTGGTGCTCATCGCCACATTCGGTCGTCCGCTGCTCGAGTTCACCCTCAAGGCAATCGTCGATCGCGATCGACCAGATCTCGATCGCCTCGTCAACGGCCAGGGGCCGTCGTTTCCCAGCGGGCACGTGATGGCCGCGGCCGCCTTGTGGGGCCTCGCCCCGCTCGTCGTCACGCTGTTCACACGGAACCGGCGGATCTGGTGGGCGACGACGATCGGATCGGCCTTGTTGATCCTGGCCATCGCCGCCAGCCGCACGTACCTCGGCGTGCACTGGTTCTCCGACATCGTCGCCGGCTTGATCGTCGGTGGATTCTTCTTGTGGGGCGTCGAGACGCTGCTCGCCCATCAGCACCGGCGCCGTCCGTGCGCCGCTGTCCACGTCCAACGGAACAGCTGACCCACTGAGGTCGGGCTGCGGAAGCCCTCGACCAGCGCCAGGAGGAAGTCCCGACCACGCGGTCCAAAGTGAGCGCGAGGTGTCGGGACTTCGACCGGAAACGAACGGACGTTCGTAGGCCGACGCGTTGTCCCATGATGACACACCCCACACGCTGGACAAATGACTCACCCGTGGTAGTTATCCACAGATTTGTCCACTCCTGTGTAAATGTCGAGATGAGGTCGTAAGTGCCGACGCTGCTCGACATCAACCTCTGAGTGAGACTTCTGTCACTCGACAATCAGGCGGTAGATCCGCTCGAGGTCCTCGAGATCGGCGAACTCGACGGTGACCTTGCCGCGCCTGGCGCCCATCTGCACCCCGACCCGGGTGTCGAGGTGCGCGGCAAGCAATTCCTCGAGCTCGAGCAGCCCCGGCGGACGCAGCCGGGTGGGCGCGGTGAGTTCGGCGGCGCCACGCGCCGGCGACTCCGAGCCGGTGGTCGCCGGTGCCGGCGCGGCGGGCTCTCCCCCACCGCGCACGACGTCCTCCATCGTGCGCACCGACCATCCCTCGGCCACCGCCCGCGCGGCGAGACGCTCCTGCAACGCTCGATCGGGGGTTCCGAGAAGGGCCTTGGCGTGGCCTGCGCTGAGCTTGCCATCGGCGAGCAGCCGCTGGACCTCGGGCGGCAGGCCGAGCAGGCGCAGGGTGTTGGTCACCGACGACCGGCTCTTGCCGATGCGCTTGGCGACGTCATCGTGCGTCAGTTCGAACTCCTCGATCAGCTGCAGATAGGCAGCCGCCTCCTCGAGCGCCGTGAGATCCTCCCGGTGAAGGTTCTCGACGAGGGCCTGTTCGACGGCGTTGACATCGTCGGACACCCGCACGACGGCGGGGACGGTGGCCAGTCCGGCGCGGCGCGCCGCGCGCCAGCGACGCTCGCCGGCGATCAGTTGGTAACCGTCGGCGGTGCGACGAACGAGGATCGGCTGGAGCAGCCCGAGTTGGCCGATCGAGTCCGCCAACTCACCCAACGACTCCTCGTCGAAGTGAACCCGCGGCTGGTTGGGATTGGGCGTGATCTCGGCGACCGAGATCTCGGCGAGTGTCGGCGTGTCCGAGGAGTCCACCTCGGTGCTCGCATGCGGGATCAGCGAGCCCAGCCCCCTACCCAGTCCGCTTCGTCGATTCATCGTGGATCTCCTTGGCGACGTCGCGATAGGCGAGGGCACCGAACGAATGGGGGTGAGAAATCGTGACCGGTTGACCCCGCGATGGAGCCTCGGCGATGCGCACCGAGCGGGGTACGACGGTGCGCAGGACCTTGTCGCCGAAGTAGCTGCGAATCTCCTTGACGACGTCGCTGGAGAGCTTGGTTCGGCCGTCGTACATCACGCACACGATCGTGGTCAGTTGCAGTCGTTGGTTGAGGTTCTGCTGGATTCGCTCGACGGTCGGGATCAACTGTCCGACGCCCTCCAAGGCGTAGTACTCACACTGGATCGGCACGAGGACCTCGTGCGCCGCACTCAGCGCGTTGACCGTGAGCAGGCCGAGCGAGGGCGGGCAGTCGATCAGCACGTAGTCGTAGTCGTCGATGATGGCGTCGAGTGCCCGGTTGAGCCGAGTCTCGCGGCTGAACGCCGGCACCAACTCGATCTCGGCGCCGGCCAGTTCAAGGTGTGCCGGGGCGATGAACAGGCCCTTGATGCCGGTCGGTTCGATGCAGTCCTGGAGCGCCACGTCGTGCAACAGGACGTGGTACATCGAGGTGTCCAGACCGCGCTCGATGCCCAGGCCCGACGACGCGTTGGCCTGCGGGTCGATGTCGATGATCAGGACTCGTTGGCCGAGGTCGGCGAGGGCCGCGCCGACGTTGATCGTCGTCGTCGTCTTGCCGACACCGCCTTTGAGATTGGCGACGGCGATGACGCGGGGGAGCGGATACCGCCCGGGCCGAACCTCGGCTTGTGGCTCGGCGTCCACCGCCGCCGATTCGGCTGCCTCGGCGACGGCGTGGTACTCGACGGGTTCACCGACCGCCGGCGGCAGATCGAACTCGGTCGCCGACTGCGGCGGTGGCGGTGGAAACGCCGCGTCGGTCACGACCGGTGAGTCTAGGCCGCGGGTCGTCGATGGCGAAGGATGGGTCGCGCTCGTGGAGTCGTTCCACGTGGAACCGGAACGCCGGTGAGTCACCTGAACGTCGATCATGCTCCACGTGGAACACGCTGCAGGACGGCCACCTGGGCTGGCGCTGACCCGCTGCTGGAAGTCACCGCTGAGGTCGGCGTTGCTCCAGCGGTCTGCGCCGCCGGGCGGCTCGCTCACCACGAGCAGGCCGCCAATCGCCAGGATCGGCAACGTTGCATCGATCACCACCGATGGCGGGCCGAATCCCCGAGCCACGACGGCGGCCACCGGATCGCCGAGCATCCCGGGAAGTTGACGTGCCTCGGCGGTGACCACCGTGACCCGTGCCCCGAGGCGTAGACGGGTCACCAGGCGGCGCAGATGGTCGGTACGCGTCGCCCGCCGATCGACGAGGACGACGTCGAGATCGCCGCGCCGCCACGCAATCACCAGACCGGGGACGCCCCCACCGCTGCCCAGATCGACCAGCGTGCCAGAGACGTCAGTGAGGGCGTCCACGAACCGGTCGCTGTGGGCGATGACGTCACCGATCGGCGCGGCACCGAGCATGCCCAGGCGCTGAGACGTGGCCAGCGCCTCGGCGAGGGGAGCGTCAGGATCCGACGACGTACCGGGCCATTCCGGTCACGCCGGACTGACGATGATCCGGCGGTTGGGATCTTCGCCTTCCGAGCGGCTGACCACCCCATCGATGGTTGCCAGCGTGTCGTGGATGACCTTGCGATCCGATGACGGCATTGGTTCCAGGGACCGCGCCACGCCGGACTCCTTGACCAGGTCAGCGACCTCGCTGGCGAATCGCTCGAGGGCGCCACGGCGCTTTTCCCGATAGCCGGCGACGTCGATACGCAAGCGCGTCTCGTGGTCACCGAGCCGGCGTTGGGCGGCTACCCGGGCGAGGTCCTGAATGGCCAGCAACGTACGCCCGCTCGGGCCGATGAGCAGACCGAGGCCGTTGCCGTCGGCGTCGATCCGGACTTCGATCTCCGTGCCGTCGACGGCGGACGACGTCGACCCCTGGAGGCCGAACGCCTCTACCAACCCGCGGGCGAACTCCTCGGCGGCGGCGCGCACGTCTTCCACGGCTACCGGTTCGGTGTTTTCTCGGTCGTGCTCCATCGCCCCTCCTTGTTGGGCGTCGCCGCCTTCGGCAACATCACTGGCCGCGGTCGTCTCGCTGCGCCGTGCTGACGAGCGGCGACGGCGCGATCCGCCTCGATCATTGGTTCCGGCCGGATCGGCGGCATCCGCTGCTGGCTCGGACGGCGCTTCGCCGACGGCCGGGACCGCCGACTGGGCGACGACCCGCTCGCTCGACTCGTTGCTGCGCCGGCCCCTGCGCTCCTGCTTCTGGCGGACCATCGTCGGTTTGACCCGGGCTCGCACGCGGGCTTCGCCGCGCACTCGTCCGAACAAACCCGGGCGCGGCTCCTCGACGACGTCGAACTCGGCGTCGTCGACGCCGATGCCCAAGCGATCGAGGGCCAACTCCTTCGCCGACTCGACCGACTTGGCGGTCACCTCGACCCACTCCATGAACTCCTCCTCAGCGCTGGCGTTTGCCAGAGCTCTTCGACCGCGGCCCGCCGGGTCGGCTGGCACCGCGTTGGGGCCGTCCAGCCGGCGTGTTGCCCGAGGGCGTCGGACGGTTCTTCGGCTCCGTGGTGCGCTTTGTCGGGCGCGGCGGCCCACTCGTCGCCGCAGTTGCGGTGACGGCCGCGGCGCCGGCAACTGCCGCCGTCTTGGCGGCCTTTTCGCCCTTCGACGAGGCCAGGTCGCGTCGGGCCTGGGCGAACAGCCCGCCGCCACCACCACCAGCGTCGCTGTCCTGTTTGGCCAGGTCGCGGGCGTGCTCACTGGCCCGCTGGGCCTGGCGGCCGAGCGACTCGTCATGGCCATAGAAGGCCCGCGTGATGTAGTACTGCAGGCCGATGCGCAAGATCGCCTGGGCCATGTAGTAGATCACCAGGCCGAGGACGAAGAACACCTGGAACACGGCGAAGGCCACCGGCAGGTACTGCATCAGCTTCTGCTGACTCACCGACATCGTCGGGCTCACCGCCGCACGTGCCGCGACCATCCGCTGCTGGACGAAGTACAGCACTCCGAGAACGACGACGAGGCCCAGGTAGATCAGCCCCATGCCGAAGCTGTCGCCGAGGGCGGCGAAGGGCGACTTGGCCAGATCGAGGCCGAACGAGACCATCTCGTGTTTGCCGACGAGGGACTGGAACAGCTCGCTGTCGTGGGCGATGTAGCGGGGCAGGAAGCCGACCGGCTCGCCGAGCTGCCCATTGGCCGCGTAGATGCCCTGGGCCAGCGCGCCGCTGCCGCCCTTGGGTGTGTAGGTCAAGCCATAGAGGACCCGGAACATGATGATGAACACCGGCATCTGGGCCACCAGCGGCAGGCACGACGACAGCGGGTTGACCTTGTGCTCCTGGTAGAGCTTCATCATCTCTTCGTTGAGCTTCGTGCGATCGTTGCGGTACTGGGCCTGCAACTTGCGCATCTCTGGCGCCAAGCGCTGCATCTCGAGCATTCCCTTGGTGCTCTTGAGGGTCAGCGGGGCGGTGATCACCATCACGACCACGGCGACCAAGGCGATGGCCACGGCGTAGTTGTGGGTGATGCTGTAGAACCAGGCGATCAGGCTCGACGGGAGGTCGAACACTCCGGCGGCGATCATCGGTGGTCAGTCCTCATGGAGACGGTGGGGATTCGAGGTGGCGGTACCGGGTCGTACCCGGATGGTCCGAACGGCCGGCAGCGCAACAACCGGCGCATCGTCAACCAACTGCCCCGCCAGCGTCCGTGGACCAGGTACGCCTCGCGGGCATACGTCGAACACGACGGGGTGAACCGGCACGGTGATGGGCGACCGTGGCGGGCGACCTGGTACCAATCGATCAACCGTACTGCCCACGACGTGGTGGGGGAGGCGTGGAGATGGCCCGCCTCAACATCGTGCTGGTCTCGTTGCGCAATGATTGGAACGTACGTTCGCTTGCGGCGGGTGTCGCGCCGATCAACAGCCAGCCGTGGTCCAGACCCAGCTCGGACTGCAGCGAGACGACGATCGCACGGAGTTGGCGGCGCAGGCGGTTGCGCCGCGTCGCCGTACCGACCGAGCGGCCGACCGCGAAGGCGACGCGCAGCGGAACCACCGCGGGATCGTTGAGAAAGGTGCACCACAGGGACTCACTTCTCGCCGTGCGACCGGAGCGGGCCAGCGTCTGGAAGGTCCGGCGCTGGCGAATGCTCCAGATCAAGCCGACAGCCGGGTACGGCCCTTGAGTCGCCTGGCCTTGATGATCGCCCGACCGGCACGGGTGCGCATGCGGGCGCGAAAGCCGTGCTTGCGGGCTCGACGGCGAGTGTTGGGCTGATATGTGCGCTTCACGAATTCTCGACCTTCTCGGACATCTCGACGAACTGACAGGCACCACGCCGGGGACCAGCGCCGGCCGTGCTGGGCTGCGCCCGCCACGGGACCTGAACGCATCAAGGCTAGAGCCTCGGCGAATCGTTCTCCAACCGCCGACCGAGCACACCGGTTACCAGCGGTAACGCCGCGATGCGGCGGAAATCGGCGGGCGGCCGGGCTGCTACGCTCGCGACTTCTGCACAGACAACCTGATCATCGACCACGACGCGGCGGGAAGCGGTTCGGCGTGGTGGGTTGGGACGTAGATGGACCTTCCACAACCTGTGCGTAACTTGTGGACCGCAACAGGCACGGGAGCGGGCGATGCAGCTCAGTGATGGCAACCAGGTATGGGCGTCGGTGGCCGACGTGTTGCGTACGCAACTCACCGAAGCGGTCTGGATGTCGACGTTCAGCAACGTCGCACCGATCCGTGTCGGTGACCGCGAGTTGACCGTCAGCGTGCCGAACAACCACGTTCGCGATCGAATCCTGACGCGCTTCTTGCCGCTGGTGTCCGACGCCCTCGAGGAGACCACGGGTGGGCCGTGTCAGCTCGTCATCCTCGTCGACCCGTCGGCGCCGATGCTCGATCACGAACCGCGAACCGACGGCTTGGGTGACGGGCCGGCGATCGACGCACTCGACGGCACGACCGATCCGGCTCCGTCGCGCCACCTCGGGCCGGAAGCCGACGACGCCCGGCTCAACTCGCGGTTCGCGTTCGAGACCTTCGTCAAGGGCCCGTCCAACTCGTTCGCCCTCGCTGCTGCCCTCCGGGTGGCCGAGACTCCGGGGCGGACCTACAACCCGTTGTTCATCTATGGGTCCGTTGGTCTCGGTAAGACCCACCTCCTCCACGCCATCGGCCACTACATCCACCACAACTATCAGCACTACGACGTGCGCTACGTCACCAGCGAGACGTTCCTCAACGAGTTCGTCGATGCCATCCGGTACAAGACGAACACGGCGTTCCAACGGCGCTACCGCGAGGTCGACGTCCTGCTCATCGACGACATTCAGTTCCTCGAAGAACGTGAAGGTCTCCAGGACGAGTTCTTCCACACGTTCAACGCCTTGCACGGCGCCAACAAGCAGATCGTCATCTCCTCCGACCGGGTTCCCGATCTGATTCCCACGCTCCAAGAACGCCTGATCGGGCGGATGAAGTGGGGACTCGTCACCGACATCCAGCCACCCGACCTGGAGACTCGGATGGCGATCTTGCGCAACAAGGCCGACCGCGATCAGGTCCAAGTCCCGCCCGAGACGCTCGAGTTCATCGCCAGCAAGATCCCGTCGAACATCCGCGAACTGGAAGGCGCGTTGATCCGGGTCACCGCCTACGCGAGCCTCAGCGGCGAACCGATCACCACCGAACTGGCCCAACAATTGCTCGCCGATCTACTCAACGACTCGAAAATCAAGCCGCGGACAGACGACGAACTGCTCCAAGAGATCGCCGACATCTTGGGATTCGACGTGGAGGCGCTGAAAGGCAAGAGCCGCCAACGACCCCTCGTCACCGCCCGACAGATCGCCATGTACACCTTCCGCAACCTCACCGAGCTGAGCTACCCGAGCATCGCCCGGCTGTTCGGCGGGCGCGATCACACCACGGTGATCCACGCCGTCGACAAGATCCAGAAACTGATGAGCGAGCGCAAACAGATCTACGACCAGGTCACTGACCTGTTGCAACGACTGAAGTGATGGGGACCGGCCTGCGGACGATGTGGGGACAGACACGCGTGGATCGGTGGACAACGTCGCATTGTCCACCGAACGACACGGCGGTGATTTGTCCGCTGGGGATGAAGACGGATAACTCGCGCGCCTCGAGCAGCGCCGTACGCTGCCGTGACCGGACTTATCCCCAATCCACAGCACCTATTACGACGACTACTTCTTGTACGACAACTCAGTGAGAGGGCGCCAACTGTGAAGTTTCGATGTGAGCGAGACGTGCTCGCCGAGGCGTTGACGACTGCCGGCCGGGCTGCCACCAGCCGGACCGGCGCGCTCCCCGTGTTGGAGGGGTTGCATCTGGAACTGATCGGCGACGAACTGTCGGTCACCGGCACCGATCTGGACATGTCGATTCGCATCGCCGCCACGGTTGGTGGGGTCAGCGACGGCGCGGTGGTCGTGCCGGCGAGGCTCAGTGCCGATGCGGTCAAGTCGTTGCCGGCCGGCGCCGTCGAGGTGACCGCCGGGGATGACGACGTCACGATCTCCGCTGGCCGTTCGCAGTTCTCCTTGCGGAACTACAACGTCGAGGACTACCCGGCGCAGGTCGATCCGGCGGCCGAGGCGGTGACCGTGACGTCGGCTGACTTCGCCGACTCCCTCCGCCAGGTCGTGCGGGCCGCGAGCACCGACGAGAACCGCGGCGTGATCACCGGTGTGCTGATCGCCGCCGAGGACGACGCCGTGCGGATGGTCGCCACGGACTCGTATCGCTTGGCGGTGCGCGACCTTCCGGACCGGGGCATCTTGGCGAGCCGTCAACGGGTCCTCGTACCGCATCGCGCGCTGGCCGAGTTGCAACGGATCCTGTCGGCCGCCGACCAGCTCACCGTGCGCCTCGGGGCCCGGCACGCGACGTTCGAGTGCGGCCACATCCGCCTGACGACACGGCTGATCGAGGGCGAGGGTTCGTACCCCAACTATCGCAACCTCGTGCCGGCCACGAGCGACAACGTGCTCACGGTGGGCAAGGAGGCGCTGCTCGAGTCACTGCGCCGGGTGAAGATCATGGCCCAGCGCGATACCTCCTCGGCGGTGCGCCTGGCGCTGGGTGGCGACACCTTGACCCTGTCGGTGCGCGATCAGGACTACGGGGCCGTCGACGAGGAAGTCGATGTGCAGTACGAAGGCACCGAGATGGTGGTTGGCTTCAACCCTGACTACCTGATGGCGGGTGTCGACGCCATCGACGCCGATGAGGTGCGCTTCGAGCTCCGTGATCCCGTCAAGGCGGTGGTCCTGCGCGGCGTCGACCGCGACGACTACCTGTACTTGCTGATGCCGCTGCGCGTCTCTGGCGACTGAACAGGCGGTCGCCCACGCCACCGTGAGTGCCCTGGGCAGGCGATGACACGTATCGAGCGGATCGAGCTCGTCGACTTCCGCAACTACGCGGCGGCGACGTTCGAGCTGACGCCGGGGACGACGGTCGTGGTCGGCGACAACGGTCAGGGCAAGACGAACCTTGCCGAGGCTCTCGCCTATCTGGCCACGTTGTCGAGCTTCCGGGGTGTCACCGGCGATGTGCTCGTCCGCGTCGGTGCGGCGAACGCCGTGATCCGCGCCGAACTGCACGACGACGACGGGCGGGAGTCGCTGGTCGAGGCCGAGATCACGCCGACCGGCCGGGGGAGGGTGCAGGTCAACCGGCAGCGACTGGCGCGGACCCGCGATCTACTCGGAGTGCTGCGGGTCACGGTGTTCTCACCTGATGACCTGGATCTCGTCAAGGGCGGCCCGGGGGAGCGCCGTCGGTTTCTCGACGACAGCCTCGTCGCGCTGGCGGTGAAGTACGACGCGGTACGCCTGGAGCTGGATCGGATTCTCCGCCAGCGCAACATGTTGCTGCGCCAGCTCGCCGGCCGCCTGACCGGCGACGGCGTGACGACCCTCGACGTGTGGGACGACAAGCTGTCGGCGACTGGTGAGCAACTCGGTCGGGCGCGTGCCGTGTTGGTCGAGCGGGCGGGCCCACACATCGCCGCGGCTCACGCCCAGCTCGCCGGCAGCGCCACGGACATCACGGTGGTCTATGAGCCGGCCTGGCGAGCGAGTGGCCTTGCCGCAGCGCTCGCTGCTGCCCGCGACGACGACGTGCGCCGTGGCGTGTCGACGGTCGGACCGCATCGCGACGAACTCGAGCTGTCGATCGGCGGGATGCCGGCGCGCACCCACGCTTCCCAGGGCGAGCAGCGCACGTTGGCGCTGGCGTTGCGACTCGGAGTCCACCACCTCGTCGCCGAGCGCACTGGCTCGACACCGGTGCTCGTTCTCGACGACGTGCTGTCCGAGCTCGACGCTCACCGCGCCAAGGCCCTGTTGGGCCTGCTGCCGGCCGGCCAGATCGTCATCACGACTGCCGGCGAGCTACCTCCAACGGCGAACCCCGAGCGCGCGTCATCCGCATCGCCGACGGCGCGATCATCGACCCATGAGCAAGGAACGCCGGCGTGACACGAGCAGGTGACGACGACCCGCTGTCGCTGTCCGACTCGATCGACGGTGTCGTACGGTCGATGCGCGGCGGTACACGGCGCCCGACCGGCGAGGCGCAGGCGATGGGTGGTGTGTTCGGGCGGTGGAGCGAGATCGTCGGCGATGCCGTCGCCGACCACGTCCAACCGGTTCGTCTCGACGGCCAACGGTTGGTCGTCGAGGTGTCCGACCCGGCGTGGGCGACACAGATCCGCCTGCTCACCGACACACTTCGTCGGCGGATCAGCGAGGTCGCCGGCACGACGATCGAGACGATCGAGGTGCGCGTGTCCGGCGCCCGCCGGACACGGCGCTCCACCGCCGGACCATCAGCCTCACCGTGACACCCCGCAGGTAGACTGGGACCTATCGCAAACACGCCTCCATGGGGTCTTCCCGAGGCCGGCCACGGGTCCGTGAATCGCCCCGTGACCAGGGAAGATCCGCTGATCGACCGACCGCGTGAATGCCCCGACCGGCGGTCAGCCCCCACGCCCTGGCTGTCGGCCCCAACGCCCTGAACGAAGACCCCCATGACGAGAACTGAGAGCACACCAGTGTCGAGCGACGACAACATCGGCGGCGCCGCCGGCGGCAACGGCGAAAGCCGTCCGAACGGCGGTTCCCGTGACTACGGCGCCAAGGACATTCAGGTGCTCGAGGGGCTCGATCCGGTGCGCAAGCGCCCGGGTATGTACATCGGTTCGACCGGTCTCGCCGGCTTGCACCACCTCATCTGGGAGGTCGTCGACAACGCCGTCGACGAGGCGATGGCCGGCTTCGCCGACCGCATCGTCGTGACGCTGCGCGCCGATGGTGGGTGCCAGGTCGAGGACAACGGGCGGGGCATCCCCGTCGACCCGTACCCGTCGGGACGCAACAAGGGCAAGAGTGCCGCCGAGGTCGTCCTCACCGTGTTGCACGCCGGCGGCAAGTTCGGTGGCGATGGCTACAAGGTCTCCGGTGGGCTCCACGGCGTCGGGGTCAGCGTCGTCAACGCGTTGTCGGAACGACTCCTGCTCGAGGTCGACCGCGACGGCAAGCACCACCGTCAGGAGTACGCCAAGGGCGGTAAGCCACAGGGCAAGCTCGAGGTCGTCGGGTCAACACCGGCCCGCGGCCGCAAGTCCGGAACCACGATCACGTTCTGGCCGGATCCCACCGTCTTCCTCGCCGAGGGCACCGAGTTCGTCTCGCGCACGGTGCTCGAACGGCTGCAGACGATGGCGTTCCTGAACCGTGGGCTGGAGATCATCTTCGTCGACGACCGGCCGGAGAAGGAACAGAAGGTCACCTACCAGTATCGCGGGGGCCTCGTCGACTTCGTCAAGCATCTCAATGCTTCCAAGGAGGCGTTGTTCTCCAAGGTCTGCCACATCGAGGACCTCGACGACGACGGTCAGATGCTGGACATCGCCGTCCAGTGGAACACCGGGTACTACGAGGGCATTCACGGTTACGCCAACGGCATCTCGACCACCGAGGGTGGGATGCACGTCGAGGGGTTCAAGACCGCCCTGACGTCCGTGCTCAACAAGTACGCCCGGTCCAAGTCGCTGCTCAAGGAGAAGGACGACAACCTCCTCGGCGAGGACATCCGCGAGGGCATCACGGCGATCATCTCGGTGAAGCTGCGCGACCCGCAGTTCGAGGGCCAGACGAAAGCCAAGCTGGGCAACGTCCCCATGCGCTCGTTCGTCCAGAAGGCGACGTACGAGCGACTCGGCGAGTGGCTCGAGGAGAACCCCGCCGAGGCCAACCGCGTCGTCAAGAAGGCGATCTCGGCAGCCCAGGCGCGCGTTGCCGCCAAGAACGCTCGTAATGCCATCCGTCGCAAGACGGCCCTGTCCGGGGCCGGTATGCCCGACAAACTGAAGGACTGTTCGAGCCGCAACGCCGCCGAGAGCGAACTGTTCATCGTCGAGGGCGACTCCGCCGGCGGAACGGCACTGAACGCCCGCGATCCGCGCACCCAGGCGCTGTTGCCGATCCGCGGCAAGATCCTCAACGTCGAGCGGGCGCGGATCGACAAGATGCTCAAGAACAACGAGATCCAGGCCCTGATCACAGCGATCGGCGCGGGAGTCGGTGAAGAGTTCGACGCCACCAAGGCCCGCTATCACAAGGTCATCGCCCTCGCCGACGCCGATGTCGACGGCAGCCACATCCGCACCTTGCTGCTGACGTTCTTCTACCGCCAGATGCGCCCGCTCGTCGAGCACGGCTTCGTGTACATCGCCCAGCCACCGCTGTACTCCACCGAGGTCGGCAAGGAGAAGGTGTACATCAAAGACGATGCTGCCAAGGCCCAGTTCCTCAGCAACCACCCCAATCACAAGAAGGACTTCGGGCGCCTCAAGGGCCTGGGCGAGATGGACTGGGACGAGCTCAAGGTGACCACGATGGGTGCGGCGACGCGGACGCTGCTCCAGGTCAACGTCGAGGAGGCAGCTCTCGCCGACGAGGTGATGAGCGTGCTGATGGGTGACGACGTCGAGAGCCGCCGCAACTTCATCGCCACCAACGCCCGCGACGTCCGCAACCTCGACTTCTGATGTCTCGCCTTCACTCGTTCGCCGCCGAAAGCAATTGAGCCACCATGTCTGACGCAACACTTCCGCCTGAGCTTCCGTTCGAGCCCGTGCAAGCCATCGGCCTGCAGGACGAGATGGAGAGCTCGTTCCTCGACTACGCCATGTCCGTCATCACCGCCCGGGCACTGCCCGACGTGCGTGACGGGCTCAAGCCGGTCCATCGCCGGATCATCTGGGACATGGAAGTGCAGGGCTTCCGTCCCGACCGCAACCACGTCAAGTGCGCCCGCGTCACGGGCGACACGATGGCCAACTTCCATCCGCACGGCGACGCGGCGATCTACGACGCCCTCGTGCGCATGGCCCAGCCGTTTTCCCTGCGCCACCCGTTGATCGACTTCCACGGCAACCTCGGGTCCCCCGACTTCTCGGCGGCTGCTCCGCGCTACACCGAGTGTCGCCTCCATCCCTTGGCGATGGAGTTGCTCGCCGGCATCGACGAGGACACCGTCGACATGCGCCCGAACTACGACGGCAAGGTCGAAGAGCCCGTGGTCTTGCCGGCGCGGTTCCCCAACTTGCTGGTCAACGGCTCCCAGGGGATCGCCGTCGGGATGGCCACGAACATCCCGCCGCACAACCTCGGTGAGGCGATCGATGCCGTCGTCCACCTCATCGACAACCCCGGGGCGACCCCCGATGACCTCATGCAGTTCGTCAAGGGTCCCGACTTCCCGACCGGGGGCAGCATCCTCGGCCGGGCCGGAATCATCGATGCCTACCGCACCGGCCGCGGCAGTGTGAAGGTGCGGGCGACGGCGGAGATCGAGGAGTCCAAGAAGGGGGCGATGCAGATCGTCGTCTCCGCGTTGCCCTATCAGACGAGCTGCTCGTCGATCGCCGCGCGCATCCAGGAGCTCGTCGACTCCGGACAGCTCGACGGCATCTCCGACGTCAACGACGCGTCCGCCGAAGGCAAGACCGAGCTGGTGATCACCCTCAAGCGCGACGGCAACGCCAACGTCGTGCTCAACAACCTGTTCAAGCTCACCCAGCTGCAGTCGTCGTTCGCCATCAACGTGGTCGCCCTCGTCAACGGGGTACCCCGGACGCTCAACCTCGCCCAGTTGCTACAGGGCTACGTCGATCACCAAGTCGAGGTCGTGACCCGTCGTTCCGAGTTCCGCCTGGCCAAGGCGACGCAGCGGGCGCACATCCTCGAAGGACGGATCAAGGCCCTCGATGTCATCGACGAGATCATCGCCTTGATCCGGGGCAGCGAGGACGCCGCCGCCGCCAAGGCCGGGTTGATGGCCGAGCCGTTCGGTTTCTCGGAAGTGCAGGCCGTCGACATCCTTGACATGCAGCTGCGCCGTCTCACCAGGCTGTCACGCATCGAGCTGGTGACCGAGCTCGAGGAAACCCGCGAGACGATCCGCGAGCTGGAGGTGATCCTCGCCGACCCCACCGTGCTCCGCGGCGTGATCAAGTCCGAGCTGTCGACGATCCGTGAGCGGTTCGCCACGCCTCGTGTGTGCCAGATCGCCCTCGACTCCGGTGACATGTCGATCGAGGACCTCGTCGACGACAAGGAACTCGTCGTCGTGATGACCGAGGCGCAGTACGTCAAGGCGGTGCCGGCCGGCCAGTTCAAGACCCAGGCCCGCGGCGGCCGTGGCGTCGCCGGGGCCAGGCTCAAGGCGGACGACCTCGTCCGCCACGTGATCTTCACCACGGCCCATGCCCACCTGTTGTTCTTCTCCAACTTCGGCAAGGTGTACCGCCTGCGGGCTCTCGACATTCCCGAACGTGAGCGCACCGCCAAGGGCATGCCGATCGTCAACCTCCTGCCGCTGCAGCCGGGCGAGACGATCCAGGCGATCATCGACACGCGTGACTTCGCCGGTGAGCGTTACCTGTTCTTCGCCACCCGCCAGGGGACGGTGAAGAAGACGGCGTTCAACGCCTATGACTCGAGTCGCCGTGACGGGCTGATCGCCATCAACCTGCGCGACGGAGATCAGCTCGTGCGGGTCATCGAGACCGGCGGCAGCGACGACATCTTCATGGTCACGCAGCGGGGGATGACGATCCGCTTCAGCGAGGACGAGGTCCGCCCGATGGGCCGCACGGCGGCGGGAGTCCGTGGCATGCGCGTGCGCACCGGCGACGAAGTCGTCTCCGTCGACATCGCCCGCGACGACACGGCGATCCTGATGGTCACGGAAGCCGGCTACGGCAAGCGCACCCAACTCGAGAACTACAACCCCCAAGGCCGCGGTGGCCAGGGTGTGATCGGGATCAAGCTCACGGGCAAGAAGGGTCACGTCGTCGCCGCCTTCATGGTCGGCCTCGACGACGAAATCGTGGCCGTGTCGTCTGGTGGTGTGACGATCCGCATGCCCGTTCGGGAGATCTCCTCGCAAGGCCGTGGTGCCACGGGGGTCCGCGTGATGAACCTCGACGACGGCCAGACCGTCGCCTCGGTTGCCCCGATCTTCGCCGCCGACGAATAGCCAGCGACGATCGACGCCACGGCGTGGCGTCCGCCATCGCACCGACCGGGTGCTTCGTCAACAGCGCGCCAAGGAGTGGTGATGATGAAGCGTGACGAACGCGGGCAAGCAGTCCCGCTGGCGCTGGCCGTGGTGGCCCTGGCCATCGTTGCCACCATGGCGATCGCCGAGCTCGGCGGCAACGTTGTCGATGCCGGCCGAGCCCGCACCGCCGCCGACGCTGCTGCGTTGGCGGGTGTCGAGGGCGGCCGCGACGCCTCGGCCCGGGTCGCCGCGGGCAACGGGGCGACGCTGTTGGCGTGGTCTCGGCGGCCCGACGGTTCCGGGGAGCTGGTCACCGTGACGGTGCAGGTCGGGCGGGCGAGGGCAACGGCAGCGGCCTCCAATCGCGGACCGTGAGCAATCGTCGCCTGCCCGGGCGGCGGCGGAAGTGCTGCGTACACTCGATGTCATGGCCGGTACCGATCGTCCCGACGCGATCGCGTCATCGGACGCTGATGCCGAGGACGCCGTGCCTGTAGACGACAGCGAGGGCGTCGAGCTGGATGGGCTGAGTGCAGGGTCGTCCGGCCCATCGTCGCCGGCGATCGACGACTCCGGGCCGGTGGCCCTCGGGCCGGCGGCGCCGACGCATCAGCTACTCGAGTCCGAGCCGGCATCCGAGGTGGCGGATGGCGAACGGCCGGCGGCGGAGCCGGAACCGGCGCAGGTGGTGAGCGGGGATCCGCTGCTGCGCGCCCCGGCGCCGACCACCACGGGATCCACGCCGCTGCCTCCCAAGCCACCGCCGCCGACCGACATGCTCACCAACCGGGCGGTCACGAGCACGGTGGTTGGCCCGAAGCCGGTCAGCTCGCTCGGCTCGACAGGCTCGACGACCATCGTTCCCGGCACCAGTCCGCCGTCGACGGACCAACCAGCTCGCCGCGCCACGCGGGGCGCTCACGTGGTGACGCCGCGGGTGGCGACACCGCCGACTCGCCCGCCGGACCAACCGGTCGCCACACTGCGGCCGACCACCGTGGCTCCCGTGCCCCGAATGGCCGGCCGCCGGCCCCGAGTGCGTCGAGTCACCCGGGTCGTTCGCCACGTCGACCCGTGGAGCGTGTTCAAGGTCGCCGCCGCGTTCAGCATCGTCGCCTACGCCATCACGCTGGTCGCTGGTGTGCTGCTGTGGAACGTCGCCTACGCCACCGGCACGATCGACAACATCGAGCGGGGCATGGAGTCCACGGGTTGGGAGGTGTTCGAGCTCGATGGCGGAGAGATCTTCCACAACGCCTGGATCGGTGGATTGTTCGGAGCCGTGGCACTGACCGGTCTGGCGGTGCTCGTGGCCACCCTGTTCAACCTGATCACCGACCTCGTCGGGGGCATCCGGCTCACGGTGCTGGAGGAGGAGGTCATCGAGAAGACGGCGTCGCCGATGCGTCGGTTCGCCACTGCGCCGGGACGCCAACCGACTCCCAACGCAGCGAGCCAGACGACTCCCCAAGGCGCCGAAGCCAGGGTCCGCCGCGCCCGTGGCGGCTGACTCGCCGATAACCTCGTCAGTCGCCCACGGGCACGCCGGGGCTATAGCTCAGTCGGTTAGAGCGCATCCCTGATAAGGATGAGGTCGCAAGTTCGATTCTTGCTAGCCCCACGGCATCAGCCCAGTTCAGAGCGTTGAGTGTTCGATGTCGAAGGGTGGCACCAGTCCTTGGGGTGCAATTCGGGCTGCAACCGGAAATCGCCGAAGCCGGCGCCCCCGACACGGCAGCACACGCCGGGTCCAAGTGCATGTGGCCAAACTGGGGTGATGGTGTACGAGAGCG
>CAWBBL010000032.1:0-146200 GCA_963786985.1 Ilumatobacteraceae bacterium
GCTCATCCAGGTTTGCGTCAGCTGAACGCCCCGATCGTGGTCATCGGCGTTCACGCGAGCCGCGTGGGTCCAGCGACTCGTCAGCGGTCGAGGATCCGATCGATCTCGGACATCTGCTCCTGTGTCAGCGGTCCGGCGGCGAGCGCGCCGCAGTTCTCCTCGACCTGGGCGACCGTCTTGAATCCCGGGATCGGCACGGTGCGCTCGCTGCGCGCCCAGATCCACGCGAGCGCCCCCTGGGAGAGAGTCCGCCCCTCCGTGGTGAGCGTCTCGCGGATTGCCTCCAGCTTGGCCAGCCACTCGGTCGTCGGCTTGCCGTCGTGGAAGCCGGGGTGCCACGACGCGACGTGGCGCTGATCGTCAGCGGCGAACGTGCTCGTCGGGCTGAACTTTCCGGTAAGCAGACCCATGCCGAGCGGGCCGCGGTTGATGCTGGCGAGGTCGAGCTCGTCGCAGATCTCGAGCAATTCTGGATCGGCTTCGTCGAGCACGCTCAGCCCCTGCTGCAACACGCCGCATCCGGGCTGCGTCGAGAAGGCGCGCACGGCATCGGCTCGATCGGTGCTCCATCCGTACGTGCGGATCAGACCCTCGGCAACGAGCTCCTCGAGGACGTCCCGAGCCTCCAGGGCCCGCTCGATCGCCAGTCCCCCGACGTGCAGCTGATAGACGTCGACGTGGTCGGTCTCGAGTCGCTGCAAACTCGCCTGGAGGTCCTTGCGCAGCCGGCTGGCGACATCGCCGTGGTTCTCGTCGTCGTCGTAACTGACGACGGACCCGCCGACCTCGTCGACCGCGTAGCCGAACTTCGTGGCGATGACGACGGCGTCGCGGCGTCGGCGGAACGCCTGACCAAGCAGGCGCTCGCTGTGTCCGGCTCCATAGTTGGCGGCCGTGTCGAAGAACGTCACCCCGAGGTCGAATGCTCGATCAAGCGCCCGCAACGACTCGGCGTCGTCTACGGCGCTCCAACCGGCGGGGGCACCGTTGAACGACCAGGGGCCGCCGATCGCCCAGCAACCCATCCCGAGAGCGCTGGTCTCGATTCCTGAGCTGCCGAGGACGCGGGTGAACGGGGCCATGGTGACGAAGATAGAGGTGCCCTCGGTCGGGGCGGGCAGTGGATTCGGTCACCCCGCCGTCGTGGCAGTCAGCCGGCCGGACGCAGGCGACGTACCGCCGGGTCCACCCGCAGGCGCCTGAGCAGACGCTGACGCGTCGGACCGAGGCTGCCGACGGGGCGGCGAACTTGCACGCTGACATCGCGGTAGGAGTGGGTGCTGTCTCCGGTGAGCAGCAGGAGGACTCGCCGATCCTCGGTGTCGAGTCGCCCGAGCGCCGCGCGAACTCCGTCGGTGACCTCTCGACGCTCGTACGTGCTCATCGCTTGGTCCTCCGTAGAGGCCGGGCTGGGCCGTTCGTCATCGAGGGCGGTTGGCACGAGACGGGAGCCTCGTCGGCCGGCTTGCGCGGCTGTTCGTCGGGTCACCATCGTCAGCCAACTGAGCAACGAGCGCGGCTCGCGGATCGTGCTGGCGTGCTCGAACAGCCGGATGTAGACCTCTTGGACGATGTCGTCGACATCGCTCGAGCGCCAGGCGCTGCGGCGGGCCTGGCGCTCGATCACGGGTCGGCACGTTGCGATCAGCCGATCGAAGGCCCCAGGAGTGCCACCTCGCGCCGCAACGAGCAGTGTGGCCACGTGCTCGACGTCGACGCGATCACCCGCAGCAGGTGTCATCGTGTGGGGCCCGGGACTCATCACACGGGTGTCGCTTGGCCGTAGTTGGGGTGGTCCTTGGTGTCTGTGCGCCCCTCGACGGTGACCTGGCCGTAGTTCGGGTGGTCCTTGGGGTCGATGCGCCATTCGACGGTGATCTGGCCGTAGTTCGGGTGGTCCTTGGGGTCGATACGGCCGCTCGACGGCGGCCGCACGGCGACTTCTTGTCCGCCGGCGCCGGATTCGTCCGACGACGCGATGACGACGGAGTCGCACTGCGATGCGGAAGCGTTGTCCAGGCAGAACCGGACAGGATTGGCCGGGGCGGCCGAAGCTGCCACGGGTGCCAGCGCCGAGCCGATGATCAAGGCGATGCCCGCACCGGCGAGCTTGGTGGACGTGTTCATGGTGGTCCCTTCTCGGGTTGACGACCGACCGATTCGGACGTCTCCGTCATCGTCCGCAATTGCGCCGATCGGCTCTCGGACGAGCGATCCCCCGGGAAGCGGACATTTGGCCGACACCCGCCAACTCCTAGGGCTACGGTGCGCCCGTGTCCGACAGCCCGTTCGCGGCGCTCACGCACGACGCGCGCACGGAGCTCGACGACCTGGGCATGGTGCGCCGCCACCGTCGCGGCGCGTTCCTCATGCTCGAGGGGGATCGCAGCGACCACGTGCTGATCGTCCGCGACGGACGACTCAAGATCGTGCGAACGTCGACCGACGGTCGTGACGTTCTCGTCGCCCTCCGCGGCCCCGGCGAGCTGGTCGGCGAACTCTCGGCGCTGGCGGGCTGCGATGCGCCGCGGGCCGCTTCAGTGGTCGCTCTCGACGATGTCGTCGTACAGACGGTTCCGTCGGCCGATTTCCTGCGGTTCGTGGAGCGCCACCCAGCGGTGAGCTTCGGGCTGCTGCGCCAAATGGCCGCCCGCCTGCGCGAAGCAACCGGTCGGCACTCCGACGTGGCCGGTTACGACGTGCTCCACCGCGTCGCTCGGGCGCTGGTCGATGAAGCCGAGCGCGACGGTCACCCGGTTGACGGCGGGACCGCAGTCGGCGCCGGGCTCAGCCAGGATGACCTCGCTGGGCTGGTCGCCGCCTCATCCAAGTCGGTCGGTCGTTCGCTGGCCGTCCTGCGGGCCCGCGGTCTCGTGTCCACGGGACGTCGGTCGATCGTCATCAATGATGTGGACGCCCTGCGTCGTTTTGCTCCGTGAGCTGCTCACCCGGCGCAGGGTGATTGACCGAGCACCCTGATTCGGATGACATTGGTCGCGGCCCGCTGAGCAAGGATGGCCGTCCTGGCTCGCAAACATGCGGGCCATGAAGGGAGCATCATGACCGTCGACTCGACACCCAGACTCGTCAGCGACGAGCTGCGTGAACTCCTCCGTCTGGCGAGGGAGGCGGACAGCATCGAGTTGAAGCTGACCGTGCCTGAGCAGGAGTACCGATCGACGGCGGCGGCGCTGGGCGTCGATCCGCTGGAGGCGCAGATCCGCCAGGTGTTCTTCTTCGACACGCCAGACCTGCGGCTCAACGAGGCAGGAGTCGTTGCCAGGGCCCGGCGGATCCAGGGCCGGGAGAGCGACTCGACCGTCAAGCTGCGTCCTGTCGTTCCCGATCAGCTGCCGAAAGGCGTGCGCGAGTCTGAGAACTTCGTCGTCGAAGTCGACGCGATGCCAGGGGGCTATGTGTGCTCCGGGTCGATGAAGGGCAAGCTGGACGCCGACTGCGGTGCGGGCGTCGGTGTCGGGAGACAAGCCGTTGCGCCGCCTCTTCTCCAAGGAGCAGCGGGCATTCTTCGCCGCCCACGCACCCGAAGGCCTCGGCCTCGACGACCTCTCGGTACTCGGTCCGATCTTCGTCCTCAAACTGAAGATGAAGCCCGACCTCTTTTCCCGGCGGCTGGTCGCCGAGATGTGGATCTATCCGGATGGGATCGCGGGTCGTCGAGCTGTCGACGAAGTGTCTGCCCGGCGAAGCGCTCGACGTCGCCGACGAGGCGCGCACGTTCCTGAAGTCCAAAGGCATCGAGCTGACCGGCAACCAGCAGACCAAGACGAAGACCGCCCTGTCCTTCTACTCTGCGGAGTTGCAAGCGCAACAGAAGTGAGCGGCCTCGCGGCTGGCCGGGGAACGCCATGAGAGTCAACGAACCCGTGGTCCGATGCGAGCGACGAGGCGCCAGCCGAGGAGCGGCCAGACACGGCCTGCGTGGCCGGGGAACGCCATGAGAGTCAACGAACCCGTGGTCCGATGCGAGCGACGAGGCGCCAGCCGAGGAGCGGCCAGACACGGCCTGCGTGGCCGGGGAACGCCATGAGAGTCGAGAAGCACAAGTGGGACGGCAGGGTCTCGTCGGACGGCGCGGCGCGGTTGGTAGCCGCTCCGCGTGACGCCGTGGCGTGGTATGTCGCCGCCGGGTCGGAGCGACGGCTGCCCAGCAAATCGACGTCGGAACAGGTCACCAGTCACGAGCTGTGGGTTGCCGTGCCAGGCGAGTGGTGGGTGCTCTGTGCCCAGGGCGGGCCGAAGGTGACGGTGACGTCTCGGCCTACGTGCTCCATGCCGCTGCACCGTTCGAGCCGCCGACTGCCGACGTCATCAGCTGGATCGATCTCGACCTCGACTTCGAAGTCACCGACGGAGTCGCGGCGCTCGAGGACGAGGCCCAGTTCCACGCTCACGCCAGCACGATGGCGTATCCGGACGACGTCGTGCGGGGTGCCTGGTCAGGCATCTCCCAGATCGCCCCCCGTTACACGACCGGAGAGTGGCCGTTCGACGGCTGGATGGCGCAGCACCTCGCCGCCGAGGTGGCTACCGAAGGTGGGTCCTCGGCGGATCCCTGAACGTTTCGTTGCTGTGAGGACGTTGGCGGGTCAGACGGCTGCCTTGGGGGTCAGGGCGACAGCCGGCGGTGGGGCCGTCACCGTGACGTCGCGGCCGCGCGACCGCTCGGCAACGGCGATGGCCCGCACGACGTCGGACGTGACGCGAACGCTCCCGGCGGGGCCGTGGGCGAAGCGCACGACGATCACCAGCCTGCCCGGATCGACGCTGCGAAAGATGACCTCGGGGGGTCGTTCGGTGACGACTCCGGGAACCTCGACGACAGTGTCGACAATCGCCGACACGGCCTCGTCGAGCGCTTCGCTCACCGCCAAGCGGACCTCGACCTCGGAGCGACGTGTGTCGTGCTCGGTGTGGTTGACGAGTGGGTTGGTGAGGACCGTGTGGTTGGGGATGTGGACCCGCCGGTGATCCCATGCCTCGAGGATGACGGCCCGGCTGTTGATCTCGCGGACGATGCCGGAGAAGTCGAGCACGTCGACGTCGTCGCCGAGCTGAATCGGTCGTCGGGTCTGCAGGATGATCCCGGCGGCGAAGTTCTCGGCGACGCCGCGCAGGGCGAGAACCGCGACGACGCCGATGAGGATGGCTGCCGTCAGGATCGGCTGGACGTCCGCTCCGAAGAACGTGAAGGCGAACCCGATTCCGATCAGCAGGAGGAAGTAGAAGGTGATCCGCGCGGTGAATTGGCGTTGGTCTTCGGTGATCCCGTTGACGCGGCCGAGTCCGTGAAGGACACCGCGGCGGACGACGCGGGCGATCAACCACGACGCGATCAGCACGATGAGCGCCAGCACGACGTCGGTGATCGTCACCTTCGTGCTCGTCACGAAGTCGCTGATGTCGCCGATGTCGCTCTGCGCGGGATGCACCATCGCACTCATCGTGACAGTCCCGCTCTGGTAGGTGGCGGACCATCGCGGCACCCAACAAGCGATTGGGTCAGAATGAGCGACCTATGGGCCAAGCGATCGGTGACCTGCTCCCATCGGCCATCGGTGTCGCGCTGAGTCCGGTGCCGATCATCGCCGTGATCCTCATGCTCGGCACCCCGAAGGCCCGATCGAACGGTCCGGCGTTCGCCCTCGGCTGGGTCATCGGCCTGATCGTCGTCAGCGTCATCGTGATCCTGCTCGCCGGCGACGCCGACGATACCGACTCCGGAACGTCGACCGCTGTCGACGTGATCAAGTTGCTCATCGGCGTCTTGTTCCTGCTGATGGCGGTGAAACAGTGGCAGGCCCGTCCCAAGCCAGGCGTGGAGCCCGAGATGCCCAAGTGGATGGGCGCGATCGACCGCTTCACCGCCGGCAAGTCGTTCGGACTCGGGATCCTCCTCTCAGGGGTCAACCCGAAGAACCTGGCCCTCACGTTCGCCGCCGCCGCATCGATTGCTCGGGCCGGGCTGAGCGGGGGAGAGAGCGCTATCGCCGTCGCCATCTTCGTGATCATCGGTTCGCTGACCGTTGTCGGGCCGGTGCTCTACTACCTGTTCGTTCCCAGCAGTGCCGGGTTGCTCGGTGAGATCAAGCAGTTCATGTCCGCACACAACGCCGTGATCATGTTCGTGATCCTGCTCGTGCTCGGCGGCAAGTTGCTGGGCAACGGCATCGCCGGCCTCAGCGACTGAACCGGACGCTCGCGCCGTGACGAGCTTCGCCAGCTTGGTGCCGTCGGCGACGTGGCTGCCCGCTTACGAACGCAAGTGGCTCGCCAAGGACCTCGTCGGCGGGCTCGCTGCTGGTGCCGTCGTCATCCCCCAGGCGATGGCCTACGCCACGATCGCCGATCTCCCTGTCGAAGTGGGCTTGTACACGTGCATGGTGCCGATGGTCGTCTACGCCTTGCTTGGCGGTTCGCGCACGATGTCGGTGAGCACGACCTCGACGGTCGCGCTGCTCACCGGATCGACGCTGATCGCCGCCGGCGTCGCCGCCGACACATCGGACCCGGTTGGCGACCTGGCGATGCTCACGCTGCTCGTCGGCCTGATCCTCCTCGCCGCCCGCGTCCTACGTCTCGGCGCGCTGATCGACAACATCTCCCAAGCGACGCTGATCGGGATCAAGGTCGGCGTCGGCCTCACCGTCGCTGCCGGCCAGTTCCCCAAGCTGCTCGGCATCGCAGGCGACTCGGACGCCGAGAGCTTCTTCGCCGACGTCGCCGGCATCATCGACGATCTCGGCGACGTCAGCTGGGCCACGGTGGCGTTCTCCGTCGCAACGCTCGCCGTGCTCCTCGGCGTGAGCAGGATCGTCCCGCAACTACCTGCACCGCTGCTTGCCGTCGCCCTCGGGATCATCCTCGTCAACGTCGCGTCGATCGACGAGCACGGCATCGCCCTGATCGCCCCGGTTCCCTCTGGGCTGCCGACACCCGTGGCTCCGTCGTTCGACAACGTCGGCGCCCTCGCCCCCGGCGCCTTCGCCATCGCCATCATGTGCTTTCTCGAGACGGCCGCCGTCGCCGGCGCCGTACGCCGCCGCCACGAGCCACCGATCGACAACGACCAAGAGCTCGCCGCCAACGGCATCGCCTGCGTTGCCGGAGCGCTGTTCCGGGCGATGCCGTCGGCAGGAGGGTTCTCCCAGACGGCGATCAACGAGAGTTCCGGCGCCCGCACCCAGGTCAGTGAGCTGGTCACCGCCTTGCTCGCCGTCGGGTGCGCGTTGTTCCTCGGCGGAGTGCTCAGCGACCTTCCGCAGGCGACGCTCGGATGCATGGTCATCGTCGCCGTCCTCGGCCTGATCAAACCGGCCGAGTGGGTGCGCCTCTGGCGCCTCGGGCGCATGGAGTTCTGGGTCGCGGCGATCACGGCCGCCAGCGGGCTGTGTTTCGGCCTGCTCGTCGCCGTCGCCGTCGGCGTGGCGCTGACCCTGTTCCTCGTCATCTACGAGCTCGACCATCTCGGAGTGACCGAGTTGCAGGTGACTCACGACGGTCGCGACGTGCAGGTCGCCGGCGCCGACACTGTGCCGCTCGACGGATTGTTGATCCTGCGCTTCGACGGACCCCTGTACACCGCGAACATCCGCGGCGCCAACCGCAAGATCCTCGCCGCCGTGGACTCGGCTCACCCGGCCACGCTGCTCCTCGACGCGTCGTCCGTTCCCGGTCTGACGGTCACCGTCCTCGAGCAGTTCGGCGACCTCCAGCGCGAGCTCGAGGCCCGCGGCGTCACGTTGTGGGTCGGCGCACTGCCGCCCCGTTCGCTGGCCACGGCTCGACAACTGTCGGGGTGGACGGTCGCCGCAGCCGAGGGACGCATGTTCCCGACCGCCCTCGCCGCGGTGAGGACGTACGTTGAGACGACCTCCACGAGAAGGGATCCACCACATGGCAGCTAGCGACGACCTGCTCGCGTCTTGGAACGACACACCGACGAGGCAGGCGATCGTCGACTTCGTCGACGTCGTCACGACCGACGGAGGCGACGGGTTCATCGCCCCCGAGGAGCGCATCGCCACGTTCGACAACGACGGGACGCTGTGGGCCGAGAAGCCGATGCCGATTCAGCTCGACTTCTCGCTACGGCGTTTCGCGGCGATGGCCGAGGCCGATCCGTCGCTGCGCGAGCAGCAGCCGTTCAAGGCGTCGTACGAACACGACTTCGCCTGGCTCGGCCAGGCGATGGTCAAGCACTATCAGGGTGACGACGACGATCTGCGGTTGCTGATGGGCGCGATTCCCAGGGCCTTCGCTGACCTCACGGTCGAGCAGTACAGCGCGATGGTCGACGAGTTCTTCGCCGCGGCCGAACATCCCAAGCTCGGTCGCCCGTACCGCTCGTGTGGGTACCAACCGATGGTCGAATTGTTGCGGTTCCTCGAGGCCAACGAGTTCGTGTGCTACATCGCGTCGGGTGGTGATCGCGACTTCATGCGCCCGATCGCCGGCACTCTCTACGGCATTCCGCCGGAACGAGTGATCGGCAGCTCGACGGCCATCGAGTACCGCGAGGGTGACGACGACAGCCGCGACGTCCTCTACAAGAGCGAGATGGAGTTCTTCGACGACGGTCCGACGAAGCCGGTGCGGATCTGGAGCCGCATCGGACGCCGGCCGGTGATCGCCGGCGGGAACTCCAACGGCGACATCGCGATGCTTCGCTTCGCCAAGTCCGCTGCTCGCCCGGCACTACGCACCCTCCTGCTGCACGACGATGCCGAGCGCGAGTTCGACTACACCGCCGGCGCCGAGAAGGCCCTCGAGCGGGCGGGCGTCGCCGGGTGGACCGTGATCAGCATCAAGGACGACTGGTCGACGGTCTTCGCCGACCTGAGGACCGCGTGAACCTGCCGATCTTCCGCTCGCTCTCCGGCTACGACCGGTCGTGGTTCCGCGGTGACCTGCTCGCCGGGCTCACCGTGTGGGCGGTGCTCATCCCCGAGGCGCTGGCCTACGCGTCGATCGCCGGTGTTTCTCCCGTGGTCGGCCTCTATGCCGCGCCGCCGGCGCTGATCCTCTACGCCGCGTTCGGCAGTTCGCGCCATCTCATCGTCGGACCGATGTCGGCCACCGCCGCGCTCTCTGCGGCGGCGGTGGCCGACCTCACGTCCGGCGGTCCCGACGAGGTGCTGGCGTTCACGGGTGTGCTCGCCCTGATGACCGGGCTGTTCGCCCTCGGAGCCGGACTGCTGCGCCTCGGATTTCTCGCCAACTTCATCTCCGAGCCAGTGCTCAAGGGGTTCATCATCGGCCTCGCCCTGACGATCGTGATCGGCCAGGTTCCCAAGCTGTTCGGCATCGAGAAGGAAGAGGGCGACTTCTTCGAGCAGTTGTGGGGAGTCATCACTCACCTCGGCGACACCCAAGCAAGGACACTCGCCGTCGGCGCCGCGTCGCTCGCCATCGTCCTCGGACTGCGTCGCTTCGCGCCGTCGATCCCCGGATCGCTCGTGGCCGTGGCGTTCGGGGTCATTGTGGTCGAGCTCTTCGACCTGGCCGACGAAGGGGTCGCCATCGTCGGGGAGATCGCCAGTGGGTTGCCCGAGCTGGGGACGCCCGACGGCGTCGGATTCGACGACTACCTCCGCGCTGCGGGGGCCGCAGCCGGGATCATGCTCGTCGGGTTCGCCGAGGGTCTCGGCGCGGCGAAGACGTACGCCGCCCGCGAGCACTACGAGATCGACGCCAACCGCGAGCTGCTCGGCCTCGGCGCGGCGAACCTCGGAGCTGGGTTGAGTTCCGGGATGACGGTCAACGGAAGCCTCTCGAAGACCGCCGTCAACGGTTCCGCCGGTGCCAAGTCGCAGATGTCGGGGATCGTCGTCGCCGTGCTGACGGTCGTCACGCTGCTGTTCCTGACGGCGCTGTTCGAAAGCCTTCCCGAGGCCACCCTCGCCGCCGTCGTGATCGCCGCCGTCATCGAACTGGTCGACATCCGGGCGCTCCGCGGTTTCTACGCCCTGTACACCCGGCGCCTCGGGCGGATCTACGGTCCGGCGGCGCGGCCCGATTTCATCGCTGCTGTGGCGGCGATGCTCGGAGTGCTGATCTTCGACACGCTGCCCGGACTGGTCATCGGCATCATCGTCTCGCTGATGTTGCTCCTCTACCGCTCGTCGAAGCCGCACATCGCCGAGCTCGGCCGAGTCGACACCGACGGTGTCGCCCAGTACGCCGATCGAGACCGTCATCCGGAGAACCATGCCGTGCCCGGGGTTCCGGTGTTGCGTGTCGAGGCCGGGCTGTACTTCGCCAACGCCGACGCCGTGCGCACGGCGATCAAGTCCCGGGCCGCCGAACCGGGAACGCGCGGCGTCGTCCTCGACGCCGAGGCGATCGCCTTCGTCGACATCACCGCCGTGAGGATGCTCGACGAACTCGCCGACGACCTCGACCGTGACGGCCAGCAACTCGTGATCGCCCACGACCTCGGCCAGGTCGGCGACCTGCTGAGCGCCACTGCCGATACCAACCTGCAGGTCGTCCCGACGATCGACGAGGCGATCTCCGCGATCACCCCCATCTCGAAGGACGCATCCGCATAGCGACACGCACCGAATCGGTGCACCTGGCTCCGCAGATCGCCGCGTCGCCGCCTGACAGGGAGTCGTCATGATGTGACCAACCGACATCCCCCTGCGCACGCGGAACGCGGGAGGGAATCGAGATGGCACTTGACGAGCTTGCTTTCGCGGCAGAGCTCAGGCTGCGCCACGGCGTCACCACGACCGCTCGACTCGAGTCGTTGGGCATCGGGAGGCGGGTGGTCGATACGCTGAAACGCCGGGGCCGCTTGCGACTCGCCGGTCAAGCAGTGCTCGTCAGCACCTGTTGGCCGGACAGCCTCGACCATCGGATGGCGATTGCCTGCGCGGTCACCGGCGGGGTTGTGTGCTTCCCGACCGCTGGTGTCGTGTGGGCGCTCCGCAAGTCGCCGCGCGTGTCCGATGTATCGGTGGTGATCGCTGAGGGCCGGCGAGTCGACCCGGTGCCAGGTGTCCGCATCGTTCGCAGCTGTGACCTGCCCGACTGTGACCTCGTCAGGCGTGCCGACGGCATCGCCATCACCTCGCCGCCGCGCACTGCGTTCGACGCCGCGTGGACGCTGTCGAACGACGACCTCGAATCACTCATCGAGCACGGCATCCATCGCCAACTCTTCACGCTTGCCACGCTCCACCACCTCGCCCGTCGGCATCGCCAACGTGGGCGACCAGGCAGCGCTCGCTTCGGAGAAGTGCTTGCCGCCCGGGATCCAGCCTGTCGGCCGGTCGAGTCGGACTACGAACTGCGCCTGGAACGGGCCCTTCGCAAGCGCGGGTTCCCGCGGTTCGTTCGACAATGCCCACTGCAAATCGGCCCCGGACGGGTCATCCATCCTGATCTCGGTCTCCCTGGTGTCGGCTTCTTCGTGGAGGTCGACCACCTCACGTGGCACGGCGGACGGTTGGCGACGAACTACGACTGCCAACGCGATCTCGAGATCGAGGCCCTCGGTCACCACGTCGAGCGGGTCACGGACGTGGCCATCGACCGCCACCTGGCAGCGACGGTCGAAGCGTTGTGGACGATCTACCAACGCCATCTCCGGAGCCAGATGCACACGAACGGTGCAGCACGCTCTGCGGATCGGTAGCGGCGGCGGAGGACCTTGGGTCGTACCCTCAGCGGGCGATGTCGCCGACGTCACCACCTGCCCCCGTGCCGCCGTCGGCGAGGCAAGTCATCGGCGACCGCCGTGTCCGGACGTTCCTCGTCGCCCAGGCGACGTCGACAATTGCTGTCACGCTGCAGGCGGCTGCCTTGGCGAAGCATGTGTACGACATCACCGACAGCGAGTTCGCCCTCGGCCTGCTCGGACTTGTCGAGTTCATGCCGGCGCTGCTGCTCCTGCCGTTGACCGGATCGGTGGCCGATCGTTTCGACCGTCGACGTGTCGCGGCCGTCGCCTTCACGTTGGAGATCGGCGTCTCCGTGTTGCTCTGCGTCTACGCCACGACATCGCCGACCAGCGCCGTGCCGATCTTCGGGCTCGCCGCCCTCTTCGGTGTGGTGCGGGCATTCGGTGTGCCGGCGATGAGATCGATCCCGCCGCTGATCGCCCCCGCCGGCGGGCTGCCGCGGTTGATCGCCCTCTATTCGGCGACCTGGCAGATCGGCATGATCGTCGGGCCGGCCTCCAGCGGTCTGCTGTACGACGTCGATCCTGCAGCGCCCTACGCGGCCGCGGCGATCGCCGCCGGGCTCGGAGCGATCGCCACGTTGGCGATCCGTTACCGCCGTCCACAGGAGCGCACCCCGTCCGACCAGGCCCCGACCCTGCACCATGCCCTCGAAGGGCTGCGGTTCATTCGCAGTCGACCGATCCTGCTCGGTGCGATCTCCCTCGACCTCTTCGCCGTCCTGTTCGGTGGGGCGATGGCGTTGCTCCCGGCGATTGCCGAGGACCGCCTGCACGTCGGCAACATCGGTTACGGCTGGTTGCGAGCTGCGCCGGGCGTCGGTGCGGTCATCGTGTCGGCGCTGCTGGCGATTCGCCCCGTGCGCCGCCGAGTCGGCACGGTGCTCTTCGTGGCCGTCGGCGTGTTCGGCGCGATGACGATCGTCCTCGGAGTGACGACCACCTATGTCGTCGCCTTTCTCGCCCTCGTGGTGCTCGCCGCCGCCGACTCGATCAGCGTGTTCGTTCGAGCGACGCTGGTGCCGCTCGCCACGCCGGATCACATGCGCGGCAGGGTCTCGGCGGTGGAGAACGTGTTCATCGGGGCGTCCAACGAGCTCGGCGCCTTCGAGAGCGGCGTCGCTGCTGCGTTGCTCGGTGTCGGCCCGGCCGTCGTGCTCGGAGGGGTGGCGACGATGGCAGTCGCCGCTCTCTGGACCCAGTGGTTCCCAGAGCTTCGGCGCGTCGACACGTTCGACGACGCGACCGTCGCCGACCACGCTTCGCCGTCGGAGATGGAGGCGTCACCCGAGGGTGCGTTGCTCGACCACGAACTGCCGTAGCGGCAGCTGTGCTTCAATCGTCGGGCGAGACACCAGGCGCCGATGCCGGCCGACCCACGAGGAGCCACGACACCATGAAGAAGCTGTTCGGCGAGTACCGGGACTTCATCAATCAGGGCAACGTCATCACTGTTGCCGTCGGCTTGGTGATGGCGCTGTACTTCAAGTCGATCGTCGACGCCTTCATCAACGGCGTGATCATGCCGATCGTGTCGGCGATCGTCGGCGAAGAGAACTTCGACGACGTCGACTTCGGGATCGGCAGCGCAACCATCGAGGTCGGGCTGGTGATCCAGGCCGTGATCATGTTCCTGGTCGTCGCCTTGGTGCTGTTCCTCATCATCAAGGCGTACAACACCCACATCGCCAAGCCGGCCGAGGAGGTGGGCACCGACACCGAGCTGTCGCTGCTCACGGAGATCCGCGACGAGCTGCGCGCTCGCTGAACGTTCGCGGGCACGTGGTTCGCGGCGACGGGTAGTGTCGCGAGTTCAACCCTCCCTATGAATCGATTCCGCCGAGTTCCGCTCGTAGTTCTCGTCGCCCTTGGCGGCGCCATCGTCGCCCCGGCCCTCGTTGGTGCGGCGACCGATCCACCCGACTCGACCGCTCCTGACGACGCCGCCGCCTCGAGCGCGCCGCCATCCAGTGATCCCCTCGACGGCGCCGGCGGGGCGCGACGGGCATGGTTGGACGTGGTCGAGTCCGCCGACCCCGAGACGTATGCCGGCGGAGCGCCGCTCCGCGAGATCGTCGAGGGCCAGCGTGTCCTCATGATCGGTGACTCGATCATGGCGTCGACGTCGCGTCGCTACGGCGGTGAGATGTGCAGCGAGCTCGTCCCGCGCGGTTGGGAGGTCGAGGTGGATGCCGAGAGCGGTCGCTTCGTCGACTTCGGCGATCGCGTCCTCGACAACCGCCTCGATGCCGGCTGGGACGTCGCCGTGGTGATGCTCGGCAACAACTACGGCGCCGACAAGGCGGTGTTCTCCGACTACCTCACCGACATCGTCGACCGGCTGGCACCCCGGCCGACGGTGTTGCTGACCGTCACCGAGTTCCGTCCCGATCGTGCCGACGTCAACGAGGCGATCTACGAGATCGCCGCCGACTACGAAAACGTGCGCGTCGTGGACTGGGCCGCCGAGACGGCCGACGACCCGGCCCTCGTCGGCGGCGACGGCCTGCACCTCAGTGACCTCGGCCGAGCCCGTTACGCCGACGTCATCGGCACCGCCCTGGGGCGGGCCCCTGGCTTCGGCGAGGGCGACTGCCTCGGCTCGGACTTCACCGACGACTCCGCCGTGATCCCGGTCCCCGGCCCGGTCACCCCACCGCAGAACAACGTTCCGACCGACAACGGCGGGGGCGGAGGTGGAGGCGCCACGACGCAGCCCGCCCCGCCGACGACCGTGCCGACCCCGACGACCGCAGCGCCCGTCACCCCAGCGCCGACCACGGCGGCGCCGCCCCCGCCGACCGCAGGCCGACGACCCCGCCGACGACGGCCGCCGCACCGACCGACGGCCAGCCGCCTGACCAACCCCAGTCTGGGCGGCCTACGGTCCGGTTTCCCGGCGTTCGGCCGCCCAGATCGGGATTTGGACCGAAGGCCGCCCAGAACGAGTCGGCGGTCGACCCGACGCGACGCCGGCCGCGCACCAACTTCCGGAGCCAGCCGACGTCACATCGCGACGCTCGAACCCGTCGCCACGCCAACTCGGAAACACGCGTTGGAAGATCACCGGCGTCCCGCGAGGCTTGCGGGGTGCTGCAAGCCGTGGGTCTCGCCGTGTCGGTCGGCGGCCGCCTCGTCGTCGAGGGGGCCGACTTCACGGTCATGGCCAAGGACAAGGTCGGCCTCGTGGGCCGCAACGGTGCCGGCAAGACGAGCCTGTTCCGCGTGCTCGGCGGTCATGCCGAGCCGGCCGCCGGGCGGGTGATCCGCAAGGGCGGGTTCGGCTACCTCCCCCAGGACCCGCGGGTCGACGCGGCCGACGATGCTCGTACCGCGGTCACCCACGTGCTCTCCGGGCGAGGCGTCGACGCGGAGATCGAGCGCATCGAAAAGCTGCGCATCGCCATGGAGGAACATCCCTCCGAGCGAGCCGTCGCCCGCTACAGCCGGGCCGAGGAACTGTTCCGCTCCAACGGTGGTTACGCCGCCGAGAGCGAGGCCCGGGCGATCGCCGCCGGACTCGGACTCGACGACGCCCGGCAGAATTCCCCGATCGGCGTGCTCTCCGGCGGTGAGCGGCGGCGTACGGAGATCGCTCGGATCCTGTTCGCCGGCAGCGACGTGCTGCTGCTCGACGAGCCGACCAACCACCTCGACGTCGACGCCAAGGAGTGGCTGCTCGGGTTCCTCCGTGGCTACCGCGGCGCCCTGCTCGTGATCAGCCACGACCTCGAGTTGCTCGACGAGGCGATCACTCGGGTCCTGCACCTCGATCGTCCGGGTGAGGCCGCCGTCGGCACGGTCGTCGAGTACCGCGGCACCTACTCGCAATACGTGCGCGCCCGTGCCGAGGACGAGCGCCGCGCCGCCAAGGTCGCCGCCCGGCAGGGCAAAGAGATCGCCAGGCTGCAGGCCGTCGTCGATCGCTTCGGGGCCAAGGCGACGAAGGCGGCGATGGCGCACAGCATCGAGAAGCGCATCTCCCGCATCGAGGAGGACCGCGTCGAGGTGCGCCGCGGCGACCGCACACTGCAGGTGAAGTTCCCCGCGCCTCCGGCTGCCGGGCGCACGGTGGTTGAGGCCGTCGGCCTCACCAAGTCCTATGGCGGACCGGACATCTTCGCCGACGTGTCGTTCGACCTCGGCCGGGGCGAACGTCTCCTTGTGCTCGGACTCAACGGCGCCGGCAAGACGTCGCTGCTACGCATCCTCGCCGGTGAGACGGCAGCCGACCGGGGCACGTTCCAGTTCGGCCACAACGTGACTGCCGGGTACTACGCCCAAGAGCACGACAACCTACGTGGCGGCGAAACGTTGCTCGCCAACATCCGCACCGAGGTGCCGACCGGGATCACGCTCACGGAGACCGAGCTGCGCGGGTTGCTCGGGATGATGGGCCTCTCCGGCGACAAGGTCTTCCAGGATGCCGGCACGTTGTCGGGAGGCGAGAAGACCAAGCTGGCCCTGGCGATGTTGATGGTCGGGCGCAACAACCTGCTGCTCCTCGACGAGCCGACCAACAACCTCGATCCGAGCAGCCGCATCGCGGTCTCCGACTCGCTCAGCGGTTGGCCGGGCTCGATCATCTTCGTCAGCCACGACACCACCTTCGTCGAGCAGCTCGCCCCGACGAAGGTGCTGCTGATGCCCGACGGCGACGTCGACTACTTCGACGAGGACTGGCTCGAACTGGTCGCCCTCGCCTAGGGCTCCGGGCCATCGAGGCGGTCGATCACGCCGCCGAGAGGCCGTTGCGCACGGCCCACGCGGCGACCTCGGTGCGGCTCGTCATACCCAGCTTGGTGAGAATGTTCGAAACGTGCACGGCTGCCGTCCGCGGCGAGATGTACAACCGCCGCGCGAGCTCGGAGTTGCTCAGTCCTTCGGCGAGCAGCGCGGCCACTTCACGTTCGCGTCTGGTCAGCTCACCGTCGACGGCGACGGCGGTGTCGAGACGGCTGAGTAGTGCGTCGGCCTCGTCGCGTCGCCACCCGGGCCACCGGTCGAGGAGCTGCCTGGCGGCGGCTGCCTGGAGCCGGGCCTCACCCGTGCGACCGAGGGCGGCCAAGGCGCGGGCGCGGGCGAGCAGGACGGTCGCCCGGATCGGCACCTCGAGCCGCTTCGTGGCCCGCTCCGGCTCGGCGTCGAGGAGGGCGATCACCGCGGCGTGATCGGCGCATGCGCTGGCGAGCAGCGCCCGCGCGGCGATGTCGTAATGGGCGGGAAAGCCGTCGGACTTCATCGACTCGTAGGTGGCTCGGACCTCGTCCGGGTCGAGGCCGGCGGCAATGGCGTCGGTGACCCCGGCGACGACCTCCTCCCCACAGTCCAAATAGGAGGTCTCTTCGACGACTTCGCTGAACCGCCGGGCCGCGGCCACCCGATCCCGGCAGCGGCCCGCCAGCATCAGGTGCTGTGCCGACAACCGGTTCTTCTCGTCCCGACCGTGCTGGGCGCTGCGGGCCCACGCCTCGAGCAGGGCCGCGGCCTCGTCGACTCGGTCGACTTCCAGCAGCAGCTTGAGCTGTAGCGAGAGTGCCCAATCGCCGGCCCCGCCCTCGATCTGCGAACCAACCCGTGACGCATGCTCCCACGCGGTCGCGGCATCGCCCTCACACAGGGCGATGTCGGCGCGGCGGATGTGGTAGTTGACGGTGACCATGTGGTCGAAGCCGGCCCGCCGGCCGGCGTCACGCATCCGGTCGAGGTACCTCAGCTTCTCGGCACCGCGTGACACGTTGGCGAGGTTGTGCAGCGCCCGCGCCAGCAGCACCCAATCCTCGAGCTGTTCTGCGGCAGCGACCGCATCGATCAAGGTGCCGACGCCTTCCGCCCTGCGGTCGCGCATTTCGGTGAGGGTCGTGCCGCGCTCGACCAAGGCCTGGGCGCGCACCGCCGCGGCGCCGACCGAATCGGCCTCGACGATCGCTCGTTCGGCCCACTCGATGGCATCCGTGGATCGGTCGTGGAGCATGTTGATCTGGGCAACCGCGGCCATCGTTGCCGCCCGTTCCTCGCCCGCTGGAAGGGCGTTCGACGAGCTGCTGCATCTCCTCGACGAGTTGCCACATGCGACCGGCATCGCGGCGCTCGTGGGCGACACGTGCGGCCAGTCGTACTGACGCGGCGCGTCGCTCGCTGTGCTCCCCAGCGGTCAACCCGAGGACCTGCTCGGCGTGGCCCCACGCCTCGTCGTGCGCGCCGATCAGCCAGGCGGCGCGAGTCGCTGCGCCGCGCAGCTCGATGTCGTCGGGAGCTTCGGCGAGGGCGGCAACGGCGATGCGCAGCGCTTGGTGGGTCGCGCCGACATCGAGGTAGTGGCCGACGCCGACCCGGGCCAGCTCGACCATCTCGTCGTACTGGCCAGCCCCGGCGGCGTGGCGGGCGAGGTCGGCGAAGTCGGTGCCCATCGACTGGCGCAGCAGATCGAGGGCCTGCTGGTGCAGTCGGCGTCGTTGACGCCCGAGCAGCTGGTCCTCGACTGCGTCGCGGACGAGCTCGTGGCGGAAGCTGAACTCGTCGTCGGACTCTTCGACGAGGAGGCCACGATCGACAAGGGCGCGCAGATCGGCGATCAACTCCTCTTCGGAGCGGTTGCCGAGGACCGCCAACACGTCGAATTGCGCCCGTGGTCCGAGCACCGCCGCCGCCTCGATGAGCTGGCGCTGTTCGACCGACAGGCCGTCGAGCTGCCGGCTGACCAGTTCGGCGAGCGTCCATGGCAGCGGTTGGGTGGCGAGCGCCTCGGGATCGGCGTCGCCGGCCGCGGCGAGGATCTCCTCGAGGAAGAACGGGTTGCCGCCGGTCCGATTGCGCAGCGCATCGACGACTCCAGTGCCGAGCTTCCGGCCGTACACGGCGGCCACGAAGGCGCCGACCTCGTGATGGTCGAGGCGTTCGAGGTGCACCTGGTGAACGTGCCGCCGTCGTTCGAGGCGGACCACCATCTCGCCACCGGGCAGCCGGGTCGTGAGCTCGTCAGGGCGATACGTGGCGATCAGCGTCAACCCGGGCAAGGGCATCGCCGCCAGCTGCTCGAACACTCCGACGCTGTCCGAATCCGCCCAGTGCAGGTCCTCGATGATCACGAGAGCGGGCCCATCACCGACTCGTGCGGCCACCGCGTCCACCGCCACGGCGCGGGCGTCGACCAGGTCGGTCGGGGCGTCGTCGAGCATCGACCGGATGAGGTCGAGCGGCCGGCCCAGGGACCCAGGTTCGGCGTGGGCGACGAGCACTGGTAGTCCCGCGGGAGCGGAACCGATCAGCTCCTGGAGCAAGCGAGTCTTGCCGAGCCCGGCCTCTCCGGCGACGAGGGCGACGGCGGGAAGCTCCCCATCCCGTTCGCCGTCCGTTCCGTCCACCAGCCGTTGGAGTTGGCTGAGGGCGGACGTCCGCCCGATCATCACCGGGCTGATGCCGCGGCGACCGACAAGCACGTGGTCGAGAGTACCGACGATCGCGTCAGCTGCTCGCCGCCTGGCTGACGAGTGCCGCGCTGGGAATGCGACGACGGTCACGCGCGGTCGCGTCGCCACCACCGACTTGGGCCGCCTGGCCGACGACGGGGCGGGCGCACGCTGCGCACCATCCGACGGCGTTCGGCCGCACGGTGGCGTTCGGCCATCTCGGCGGCGGCGAAATGTTCGGCCTGCATCGGGTGCATCACGTCGACTCCTCGACCTCGGTGGGGATAGGTCAACGATGCGCCGTTGAGCACCTGCTGCGCATCTGCACACTCCGTATTGCGCGGGGCGTGGCGCGGCGTGGCGCGTCTACGTATGCGTAGTGGCCGGGCTCGGAGGAGCCGAACGTCACACGCCGGGGCCCTTGACGGGTGCGCCGGAACACCCTTACCGTAACACTGTTACGTTAACGGTGTTCTCGATGGAGGACGCATGTCGGAAGGAAGTTGGCCATGCTCGCTCGCCTGGGCTCGTTCATCGTCCGCCGCAGAGGCACCACCCTGCTCGGCGTCCTGTTGCTCACGGTCGCTGCTGCGGTGTTCGGCGGAGGCGTTGCCCGCAACCTGATCGCCGGCGGGTTCGAGCCCGCCGGTGCCGAGTCGGTGAATGCCGAAGAGGTCCTCGAGGAGTCGTTCGGCCAGGTCCAGCCGAACGTCGTCCTCGTGGTCACCGCCGACGATGGCGACGTCGACAGTCAACGAACGCGGGCGGCCGGGATGGAGGTCACCGAGTTCGTCGCCGGCTTCGAACACGTCGATCTCGCCGTGTCGTATTGGTCGCTCGGGGATCCACCCCCGCTGCGTGGCGCCGACGGAGACAACGCCCTCGTCATGGCCCACGTCGAAGGCACCGAGACGGAGGCGATCGAACGGGCCGACGAGCTGGTCGAGGCGATCGAGCGGGAGGGCGTCGGGGGGAGTGCTGCCACCGTGCGCGCCGGAGGGCTGGCGGTCGTCAATGCCGAGGTGACCCACACCATCGAGGACGATCTGCTCACCGCCGAGATGATCGCCATCCCGATCACTCTCGTGCTCCTGGTGTGGGTGTTCGGCTCGATCGTCGCCGCACTCTTGCCGTTGGCGGTCGGCATCTTTTCGATCATCACGACGTTCGCCATCCTGCAACTGTTCGCCCAGTTCACCGCCGTGTCGATCTTCGCCCTCAATGCCACCACGGCACTCGGTCTCGGACTGGCGATCGACTACAGCCTGTTCATCGTGTCCCGCTATCGCGAGGAGCTGGCTGGCGGCCACCCGCCCGGAGATGCTGTCGTGCGCACCGTGCGCACGGCTGGACGCACGATCCTGTTCAGCGCCGTCACGGTGGCGATCGGGTTGTCGGCAATGCTCGTCTTCCCGATTCCGTTCATGCGCTCGTTCGGCTACGCCGGCGTGGGCGTTGCGGCGACCGCCGCCTTCGGCGCCGTCGTCATGTTGCCGGCGATGCTTGCCGCCCTCGGCCACCGGGTCGAGAAGGGGCGCGTGTTCAAGCGCCGCCCGGTCGTCGATGGCGAGGGTGTCTGGCATCGCCTCGCCGTGTTCGTCATGCGCCGACCGCTGCCTATCGCCACCGCCGTGATCGCCCTCCTGTTACTGCTCGGGGCGCCGTTCCTCGGCATCCGACTGGGGACGCCAGATGACCGGGTGCTGGCGCCCGGCGCCGACGTCCGCGAGACCCACGACATCCTGCGTGAGGACTACGCGGCCGGGGAAGCGGCGACGATCCAGGTGGTCGTCCCCGACGTGGGCGACTCGACGTCCGCCGAGATTGCCGACTACGCCGCCGATTTGTCGGCGCTGGACGGCGTCGCTCGGGTCGACGCCCTCACGGGGTCGTATGCCGGCGGAACCGAGGTGGCGCCGGCCGGTGCGTTGTCGGTGCGCTTCGCTGACGACGTCGGCACCTGGTTCTCCGTGGTGCCGGCAGTCGAACCGCTCTCCGCCGACGGCGAAGCTCTCGTCGAGGACGTGCGCGACCTGGATGCGCCATTCGGGGAGGTGCTCGTCGGTGGGCAGTCCGCCGCCCAGGTGGACTCCAAGAGCGTGGTGTACGACCGTTTGCCGTGGGCGATTGGGCTGGTTGCAGTCACGACGCTCGTCGTCCTGTTCTTGCTGTTCGGCAGCGTGCTCGTGCCGATCAAGGCCCTGGTCCTCAACTTCTTGAGCCTGACCGCGACGTTCGGGGCGATGGTCTGGATCTTCCAGGACGGCAACGGTTCCGGGCTGCTCGACTTCACCGCCACCGGCGACATCGCCGTGGCGATGCCGATCCTGATGTTCTGCATCGCCTTCGGCCTGTCGATGGACTACGAGGTGTTCCTGCTGTCCCGGATCAAGGAAGAGCACGATCGGGGGTCCGATACGGTGACCTCCGTGGCCGTGGGGTTGGAGCGCACCGGGCGGATCGTGACGGCGGCGGCCGTCCTGATCGCCGTGGTGTTCCTGGCCTTCGCCACCGGACAGGTGTCGTTCATGAAGATGTTCGGGATCGGGCTGACCCTCGCCGTGCTCGTCGACGCGTTCCTCATCCGTTCGACGTTGGTGCCGGCGTTCATGCGCCTCGCCGGCGACGCCAACTGGTGGGCCCCCGGTCCGCTGCGGCGGTTCCACCAACGCTTCGGGATTGCCGAGCACATCGACCTCGATGCGGAGCTCGCCGAGCTGACCGCCGCTGACGAGGACGATCGGCAGCTCGAGGGGGCTGGACAGGCGTGAGTCCGGCGAGAGTGCGCGCCCGCCGCGGCGAGGGCGAACGGCTCCGCGAGGAGATCCTCGCCGCGGTCAGCGAACTGCTCGACGAGACCAACGACGAGTCGGCGGTGTCGATCCGGGCGATCGCCGAACGGGTCGGCGTGACGCCACCGTCGATCTACCGTCACTTCGCCGACAAGGAGGCGATGCTCGGGGCGGTCTGCGCCGAGGTCTTCGTCCAACTCACCGACGGCATCACCGCCGCTGCGGCTTCGGCCACGTCGCCGCTCGCGGCACTCGCCGAGGCCGGGCACTGCTACGTGCGGTTCGGGCTCGAGCACCCCGAGCATTACCGGCTGGTGTTCATGCGCCCGCCGTTGAATGACGAGGAAATCGACCATTCCGACCTCCGCCCGGCGTTGGAGAGCGGCGTGATCCCCGAGTCGCATCCGCTGTTCAGCGGCGACGCTCTCGCCGCTTCCCAGGCCTTCAAGGCGCTCTATGACCTCGTCGATGCCGTGGTCGCCAACGTTCCGAAGCGACGTCGACCGGATGTGTTCGCCATCACGACGTCGATGTGGACGGCGATGCACGGGATCACGTCGCTGCGCATCAGCAAGCCGGACTTCGTGTGGCCGACCGTCGAGGAACAGGTCGAGGCGATCATCTGGCCGTGGCGTGAGACACTCCGCGCCGCCGCCGAGTAGCCAACCCCGTTCTGGGCGGCCACCGTCACGAATCCGTGACTCTGGGCCCCCGAAAGCGTGAACCGATCCGTCCTTCCGTTTCCGCGGCGGGGCGACGCCCAGGCTGGGTGTGAAGTTGCAAGTCCTCGAACCATTCGCCACAACTCACCACGGTCTCGTAACCCGCGCCAGCCTGCGGCGGGCCGGGCACTCGCGGATGACCTGGTACCGGGCGATCGACGACGGCAGGTTGGAACTGTTGCATCCCGGCGTCGCCCGCATCTACGGCACGCCGGCTACCAGAGAGCAGCGGATAGCCGCGGCCGTCCTCGCGGCAGGGGCTGGGGCGATGGCGTCGCATCGCTCGGCGGCACTCCTGTGGGGCGTTCCGCGACCGGACGACGATCCGGTCGACTTGATCCTGACAGAGCGGTCTCGTGGCCCCACGCTCGATGGTGTAGTCGTGCACCGGCCGCGCGACCTGCTCGACCTCGGCACGGTGATCCGTCACAGCATTCCGACCTGCAAGATCGTGCGGTGGGTGTGCGACCTCGGCGCGGTCGACCCCGCGGGAGTGCACCCGGCCGTTGGCTACCTGGCGATGAGCGGCCTCGTACCGTTGGTGGACCTGGAGAACGCCATCAGCGTGCATTCGCGGCAAGGGAGGCACGGAATCAAAGCCTTCCGCAAGGCGCTCAGCGACTGGCTCGCCGACGGCAAGCTGCTCGACAGCGAGCTGGAGCGACGGATGACTCGATTGGCGAAGCGGTATCGCTTGCCGGCCATGCGCTTCCACCCCGTGATCCTTGGCTACGAGGTCGACTTCTGGGTCATCGACACGCCGGTCATCCTGGAGTGCGACAGCTGGGAGTTTCACGACAAGCGGCGTCACAAGTTCGAGTACGACCGGCTGCGCAACGCCGAATTGACCGCCGCCGGCTACCTCGTCGTGCACTTCACCTGGACCATGCTGACCCGTCAGCCGCAGTGGGTGGCGAGCGTTGTCCGCGACGCGGTCGCCCGATGGTCACGTCGCGGTGACCCGTTCCGGGAGGCCACGGTCACGATTTCGTGACCCGTGGCGCCCAGAAGCGGGGGTGGACCGGAGGCCGCCCAGAACGGGGTTAGCGGATGGCGACGGGACGGGATTGGGCCTCGGCGCGGACTTGCTCGAAGAAGTCGTTGCCCTTGTCGTCGACGACGATGAACGCGGGGAAGTCGACGACGTCGATCTTCCAGACGGCCTCCATTCCGAGCTCGGGATACTCGAGGACGTCGACCTTGCGGATGTTGTCGAGCGCCAACCGGGCGGCCGGCCCGCCGATCGAGCCGAGGTAGAACCCGCCGTGCTCCCGACACGAGGCCGTGACCTGCTTGGAGCGGTTGCCCTTGGCGAGCATCACCATCGATCCGCCGGCGGCCTGGAACTGGTCGACGTAGCTGTCCATCCGGCCCGCCGTCGTCGGCCCGAAGGAACCCGAGGCGTAGCCCTCGGGGGTTTTCGCCGGCCCCGCGTAGTACACACAATGGTCGCGCAGGTACTGCGGCATCGGCTCGCCGGCGTCGAGGCGTTCTTTGATCTTGGCGTGGGCGATGTCCCGGGCGACGACCATCGGCCCGGTGAGCATCACCCGGGTCCGCACCGGGTGGGCGGACAGCTCGGCGAGGATCTCCGCCATCGGCCGGTCGAGATCGATGTGCACGACCGCCGAGTTGTCGAGATGCTCGTCCGTGACGTCGGGGAGGAACCGCGCCGGGTCGCGTTCGAGCTGCTCGAGGAACACGCCGTCACGGGTGATCTTGCCGAGCGCCTGACGATCGGCCGAGCACGACACGGCCATCGCCACCGGACAGCTCGCCCCGTGCCGCGGCAGGCGGATGATCCGCACGTCGTGGCAGAAGTACTTGCCGCCGAACTGGGCGCCGATCCCCGTGCGCTGCGCGAGCTCGAGCACCTTGCGTTCCAGGTCGAGGTCGCGGAACCCGTGGCCGGCGGGCGAACCTGACGTGGGCAGCGAGTCGAGGTAATGCGTCGAGGCCAGCTTGGCGGTCTCCACGGCGAACTCGGCCGACGTCCCGCCGACGACGACGGCGAGGTGGTAGGGCGGGCAGGCGGCGGTGCCGAGGGTCTGCAACTTCTCGAACAGCCACGGCAGCAGCGTGTCCTCGTTGAGCAGCGCCTTGGTCTCCTGGAAGAGGTACGACTTGTTGGCACTGCCGCCACCCTTGGCGATGAACAGGAACTTGTAGGTGTCGCCATCGACGGCACTGATCTTGATCTCCGCCGGCAGGTTGGTGCCGGTGTTGCGTTCCTCGTACATCGTCAGCGGGGTCATCTGGCTGTAGCGCAGATTGGAGGTGAGATAGGTCTGTTGCACTCCGGCGGCGATCGCCGCCTCGTCGCCGCCTCCGGTCATCACGAACTGGCCCTTCTTCGCCTTGACGATCGCCGTGCCGGTGTCCTGGCACATCGGCAGCACGCCACCGGCGGCGACGACGGCGTTCTTCAGCAGGTCGAGGGCGACGAAGCGGTCGTTGTCGGAGGCCTCCGGGTCGTCGAGGATCCGGCGCAGCTGCTCGAGGTGGCTGGTACGCAGGAAGTGGGCGATGTCGTGCATCGCCTCGGCGGTCAGGGCGGTGATCGCCGCCGGGCTGACCCGCACGAACGTGCCGACAGGAGTCTCGACGGTACTCACGCCTTCGGTCGTGACGAGCCGGAAGTCCGTGTCGTCGGCACCGAGCGGCAGCAGTTCGATGTACGGCAGCTGCTCAGCAGCGGCGCGTCGGCGACCATGCGTCAACGGTAACGGCAACGGCCGAGCCGTCGTCATGGCAGCCTTCGGGGATGCGCCCGCTGAACGCCGCCGTGCTCGCTGATCCGCCGCCCGGCCTCGCCGTGCCGACGTACGACCGCACCGCGTTGGAGGTCGGGATCGTCCACTTCGGGGTCGGCGGCTTCCATCGCGCCCATCAAGCGATGTACGTCGACCGTCTACTGGGCAACGGCCTGGGGAACGACTGGGCGATCTGTGGGGTCGGCGTCATGCCGCAGGACGAGCACATGCGTGACGTGCTCGAGGCCCAGGAGGGGCTGTACGTCCTGATGGAGAAGCGCGCCGACGGATCCCGGAACGCACGCGTCGTCGGCTCGATCGTCGAGTACCTGTTCGCTCCCGACGACCCCGATCGTGTCCTTCGACAGCTTTCCGAGCCGCCGGTCCGGCTGGTCAGCCTGACGATCACGGAGGGTGGCTATCCGATCGACCCGGCCAGCGGCGAGTTCGTGCCGCCGCCGGACGCCGAGACGTCCGTGTTCGAGCTGATCGTCGAAGCGCTGCGCCGCCGACGCGATCTCGGGACGTCGCCGTTCGCCGTGCTGTCGTGCGACAACATCCAGCACAACGGCGCGGTGGCTCGCCGGTCGTGCGTCGGATACGCCCGGGGCGTCGATGCCGAGCTGGCCCAGTGGATCGACGACCACGTCGCGTTCCCGGACTCGATGGTCGACCGCATCACACCGGTGACCACCGACGATGACCGGGCGGAGGTCACCGAGCGGTTCGGAATCGTCGACAGGTGGCCGGTGGTCTGCGAATCGTTCGAGCAGTGGGTGGTCGAGGACCGCTTCCCGGCGGGGCGACCGCCGTACGAACAGGCCGGCGTGCAGATGGTGGGGGACGTCGAGCCGTACGAGTTGATGAAGCTGCGACTGCTCAATGCCAGCCACCAGGCGATGTGTTATCTCGGATACCTCAGCGGCTACCGCTACGTCCACGAGGCGATGGGCGATCCGAAGATCCGGCGCCTGCTGGTCGACTACATGGAACACGAAGGTGGGCCGACCGTGCCCCCCGTGCCAGGCGTCGATCTCCAGGAATATCAGGCCACGCTGATCGAGCGCTTCGCCAATCCCGAGATCAAGGACACGCTCGCCCGCCTGTGCGCCGAGTCGTCGGATCGCATCCCGAAGTGGTTGCTTCCCGTGGTGCGCGAGAACCTGGCCCGGGGGAGAGACGTCACCCGGTCGGCGGCCGTGGTCGCCAGTTGGGCGCGCTATGCCGAGGGTGTCGACGAACAGGGCGAGCCGATCACGGTGGTCGATCAGCTGGCGAGCCAACTCGTACCGATCGCCCGCCGTCAGCGTCGATCGCCCGCCGCGTTCATCGAACAACGGCAGCTGTTCGGCGACCTCGCTGATCACGAGCGGTTCGCCCAGCCCTACCTGAAGGCGTTGTCGACGTTGCACACCGCTGGCGCCCAGGCGTTGCTCGGCGCACTCAACGCGTGACGAGCAGCGCGGCTACGGGAGCAGCGTGACCTTGACGGACTGGGTGCCGTCGGCGACAAGAGCCAGCCCTTCGGCGAAGTCGGCCAGTGGCAATTGGTGGGAGCAGATCCCGTCGAGCGGGAGGGCGCCGCTCTCGATCATCCGGATCGCCGCCGGCCAGCAGTGCGGGCCGAGGTGGGCGCCGCGGACATCGAGCTCCTTGTCGTCGCTGATGATCGTCCAATCCACCGTCACGGCGGACCCGAACACGCTGTACTCGAGGAACGTGCCCAGCTTGCGCAGCAGACCGAGACCCTGGGGCACGGCGGAGGGATGACCGCTTCCCTCCAGGTAGACGTCGGCGCCGTAGCCCTCGGTGAGGTCCATCACCAGCGCCGTGGGGTCCTCGTTCGCCACGTTGACCGTCTCGGTGGCGCCGCAGCGCCGGGCGAGTTCGAGGCGGCCGTCACTGGCATCGAGAGCGACGATGTTGGCCGGCGACTTGGCCGCCGCTCCGGCCACCATGCCGAGGCCGATCGGCCCACATCCGGCGACGACCACGACATCGCCGAACGAGATCCCGGCGCGCTCGACGGCGTGCAGCGAACAGGCGAGCGGTTCGGTGAACGCGGCGTGCGCCGGGGGAAGGTCCTTCGACACGATGTGCACGAGGGCCTCGACTGGGAACACCATGTGCGACGCCATGCCACCTTGGGTCGCCCGCTTGAAGCCGTAGACGTTGTTCACGGCGCACATCCAGTACTCGCCGCGGCGGCAGTAGCGGCACTGCCAGCACGGCACGATCTGCTCGGACACGACACGGTCGCCGACCGCGACGCCCCACCGTCGACTCGCGTCGTCGTCGATCTCGACGACGACGCCGACGAACTCGTGACCGGGGATCACGTTGGTCTCGACGTATGGCGGGCGCTCGGCGTCACCCCAGAACTTCACGGCACCGTTGAAGCACTTCAGATCGCTGGCGCAGATGCCGACGGCCTCGACCTCGACGAGCGCTTCTCCTGGGCCGCGTTCGGGGATCGGTACCTCCTCCAGGCGGTAGTCCCGCGGGCCGTGGCACACCACCGCCGACATCGTCTTGGTCTTGGCCATTTGCATCACCTCATCGGTTGTCGCGGGGCTTGAGCCGGCCGGCCCGCTCGCCGGCCGGATTCTCCGGCCAACGGTGCTTGGGATAGCGGCCGGCCAGATCTTTACGCACGGCGGCCCACGAACCCGCCCAGAAACCGGGCAGGTCGGCGGTCACTTGGATCGGACGATCAGCAGGAGAGAGCAGGGTGAGGGTCAGCGGAACCGTGTTGGCGGCGATTCGCGGATGGTCGGTGATGCCGAACACATCTTGAACGCGCACGGACGCGGTTGGGCGGTCGGCGGTGTAGTCGATCGCCACCTGGCGACCGTCAGGCAGCGTCCACGCCGGCGGTGCCAACGAATCCAACTCGGCGCCCAGCGGCCAGGGCAGCTCGGCGCGCAACAACATGGCCACGTCGAGCCGTTGCAAGTCGTCACGGCCGACCGCCCCCGACAGGTACGGACGCAACCACGTGTCGACGGAGGCGAGCAACGCGCGGTCGCCGAAGTCGGGCCAGTCGGATGCTCGGCCCACGTCCGTGGCACGTAGGAACGCGACTCTGGCGCGCAGCTGCGTCGCCGCCGGCGACCAGTTGAGCACCGCCAGCCTGGTCGCCTTGACCCGACTGACGAGGGCGTCGACGGTGTCGTCGCCAGGTGTCGGAGATCGCGTTTCGTCGCCGAGGGCGAGGGCGTCGAGCCGTCGCTCGACGCGCAGCACGAGATCGTCGCGATCGGGGTCCCAGATCAACCGACGATGCTCAGCGACGTCGTCGAGCAGGACAGCGATGTCGGCACGGTCGACGGCCGCGGCCAGGCGGATGCGCGCACCGGCGCGCCGCCCGTCGAGGTCGGCGGCGACGACGAAGTCGGCGCGGGCGAGCGGATCGTCCTCGGCCAACCACGCGGCGGTCCCGGTGCGCAGCTGGAACTGTCCCGGCCGCCGCCGCGCCGCCAGGCGGTCCGGAAATCCGGCGAGGAGCAGTCGGCCGGTGGCGTCGGGGTCCACGGTGCTGGTGTCGAACCGGACGCCGGCCCGACTGGCGAGATCGCTGGCCCGGGCCACCAACCGTCGAACGGCCCCTCGATCGGCGCGATCGTCCGACGTCTGCCCGGCGACGAGGGCGACGCGCAGCGCGAGATCGGCGGGAAGCTCGCCGACCCGTCCACGCAGCACGTCGCGTTCGTCGATGACCGCGGCGAGGATGCAGGCCGTCGTCGAGGGGGCGGTCGCCACGATCCTGGCGAGGCGCGGGTGCAGCGGCAGAGCGACCATCGCCCTCCCGATCGCCGTCAGGGTCCCATCTCCATCGATGGCCCCGAGGGCGCGGAGCAGGGCCACCCCCTCCTTCCATGCCCGAGCCGGAGGCGGGTCGGGAAAGGCGAGGCTCTCGACCGGCGAACCCCACGCGGCGACCTCCAGCGCGAGGCCGGAGAGATCGACGGAGGTGATCTCCGCAGCGCGGTGCGCCGGGCGGGTGCCGTGCTCGATCTTCGACCACAGCCGGATCGCAACACCTGGCTCGGTCCGCCCTGCCCGGCCGACGCGCTGATCGGCCGAGTCGCGGCTGATCGAGACCGTGGTCAACCTGGTCATTCCCGTTGCCGCGTCGAACCGCGGGGCGCGGGCGAGTCCACTGTCGACGACGACCCGAACGCCTTCCACCGTCAGTGAGGTTTCGGCGATGTCGGTCGCCAGGACGACACGCCGCCGGCCTGGTGGCGAGCCGGCCAGGGCGAGGTCCTGCTCGTCGGTGCTCAGCGCCCCGGCGAGGGGGCGAACGTCGACGCCGGACCCGACCATCGCCACGAGTCGTTCGCGACATCGCAGGATCTCGCCGATGCCGGGGAGGAACACGAGAATGTCGCCTTCGTCCTCGCTCAGCGCGCGCATGACCGCTCGCTCGACGACACCTTCCAAACGTTCGTCGCGACGCCGCGGGAGCCAGCGGACTTCGACGGGGTGGGCTCGTCCGGCGACGTCGACGACGGGCGCCGCAGCGGCCCCGCCGGGCGGCGCCAGGAGGCGAGCGAAGCGAGCCGTGTCCGCGGTCGCCGACATGGCCAGGATGCGCAGGTCCGGACGCAACGTCGCGCCGACCTCGATGGTCAGCGCCAGACCGAGGTCTGTGGTCAGGTTGCGCTCGTGGACCTCGTCGAAGATCACGGCAGCGACGCCGGGCAACTCGGGGTCGTTCTGCAGCCGTCGGGTCAGCACACCCTCGGTGAGCACCTCGACACGGGTTGCTGGTCCGATCGCCCGTTCGTCCCTGGTCTGGTACCCGACCAGGTCACCCACACGCTGGCCGGCGAGCGCGGCCATCCGCCGGGCTGCCGCCCGCGTCGCGAGACGTCGCGGCTCGAGGACGAGGATCCTGCCGTCACCGCGCCACGCCGCGTCGAGCAGGGCGAGCGGAACGACGGTCGTCTTGCCGGCGCCGGGCGGCGCCGACACCACCGCCCGTCGATGATCGGCAAGCGCCCGGTGGACATCGACGAGCCCGGCGCCGATCGGGAGGTCGGGGAGCTGCACCTACGCCAGGGCCGGCGTGCCGTGGAACGGGCCGGGGTCGCCGACGACGGGGATGTCCGGCGACTGCCACGCCGTCGTGGTGGCGACGGTCTCGGAAACGGCTCGCCACTCGGCCGGCCTCCACCCCTCGGCGGCGGCGGGGACCGTGGTGTCGACGCGGATGAACACGAAGGCCGGCAGCGTCTCCAAGCCGAGCGCCTTGACGACGGACCGGTCGTCGTCGACGAACACCAGGAACTGCTTGACGAGCGGCCCGAGAAACGCCCTGACGTCGTCCTCCGGGGCGGTGACGAGGAGGTTCACGCGAGCGTCGGAGCCGCGCAGCCCGTCGAGGATCCGCGTCGCGGTGGGCAGGATCCACGCCGACTCGTTGGTGTACGGGTCGAGGGCGACCGTCGCCAGGTGGAACGTCGTCAGCCACTCGGACAACGGCCTGGCTTCGGCGCCGAGCGGGGTGAGCACCAGGTCAGCGGGCGGGTCCTTGGCCACGGAGTGCGACGGTAGCAAGGCCCGGGCCATTGCGGCGGCAACGCGGTGGCCCGACAAGATGGGGTCGTGCATCCAATGGAGCGGCTTCGCCACGTGGCGAGGAGCGAGGGCATCGACCCGGCGATCGTCGTCGCCGAGACGGTCGAGGCCCTGACCGGGCTCGGGCCGGCTCCGAGCGAGCTCGTTCCGCTGTGTCGCAACCTCGTCGAGCGCAACCCGACGTGCGGGCCGCTGTGGTGGCTGTGCGCCCATCTGCTGGCCAAACCCGAGTCGGTGCCCGACGCCTGGCGCCTCGCCGACGAGCTCGAGGGCGACCGCACGGCGACGCGCCTGGCTGAGGCGATCCGCGACGATGCCACGGTGATGACCGTTGGGTACCCGGTGACCGGGGCGCGGGCGCTGCGCCGGTGCGGCAGCGTGTCGGTCGTGGCGATGCTCGCCGGGGAGGACGGCCACAGGATGGTGCGGGCCATGGATCGAGCCGGCATCGACGTCGAGCCCGTGCAGCCCGAAGCGATGCTCGACGCCACGCGTCGCGTCGACTTCGTGGTGCTGGAGGCCGAGGCATGCTCGACGGACACGGTCGTCGCCTCGATGGGCACGGGTCTCGCCGCCGTCGCGGCCGCGGCGGTCGGTGTCCCGGTGTGGCTCATCGCCGGGCGCGGACGGCGGTTGCCCGTGCCGTTCGTCGAGGCCATCGGCCGGGCGATCGACGAGCGCTACGAGACGTTCCCCGCCGAGCTGGCAACGATCGTCGCCGGCCCCGATGCGGTGGCGCCGCGGTCGGACGGCTCGTTGGCCGCGGAGTGCCCCGCCGTCCCCGAACTGCTTCCGTAGCCACCGATGGGTGTTCTGGGGACCGTTCCGTCCCCGAAACACCCATCGGTTGCGGGGATTGGCGTCAGCGGTGGGCGACGGGTTGGCGGTGACGGCGGGCCCTGGCCAGCGAGGCCGCCGTGGCGAGCTGTTCGGCGACGCGGTCCAGGTTGCGTTGGGGCGCCAGGGCACTGATCGTGACCCGTAGATGGTCGGTGTCGGCATGCACGAGGAATGGCGCGCCGGGGGCGACGCCGATTCCCTGGGCAGCGAGGGCGACGACGGCAGCACGTTCGTCGTCGACGCCCATCCACACGTTGATGCCGTCGGTCCCGGTGACGTCGACGCCGTGATCGGCGAGCACACGCGAGATCGCCGCGCGCCGATCGGCGTAGGCGACGCGGGCTCGTTGGAGGGTCGCGTCCGTCTGCGGATCGCGGATCAACTCGAGCAGCACGAATTGCAGGATCCGGCTCGACCAACCTGGTCCGAGCAGCCGTCTGTTCTCGACAGCTGTCACCACGGAACCGGCTCCGCCGACCGCACCCAGTCGCAAGTCCGGTCCATGACTCTTGGAGAAGCTGCGGATGTGGACAGTGCGCTCTGGCAGCCATGTTCCGACGCTGGTGAGCGTCGCCGAGGAGATCTCGTTGGCGTGATCGTCCTCGACCACCAGCGCGGCGGTCGGCCGCAGCACGTCAGCGATCGCCTTGGCCCGGCGCGGTGACATTGCCACGCCGGCCGGATTCTGGGCGCGCGGTTGGAGGATCACCGCCGCCGGTTGCCCACCGGCGACCACGGCGCGGAGCTGTTCGACGAGGAGACCCTCGTCGTCGACGTCGACACCGACGACGTCGCACGCCAGTCGCTCGAGGAGGTCGAGCATCGGCGGAAACCCGGGGTGCTCGACAACCACCCGGTCACCGAGGCGCAGGGCGACACTGGCCACCCGGTCGAGAGCGTCGAGGGCCCCGTCGACGACGGTGATCGCTTCGGGCGTGAACGGCCACGTCGCCCGCAACTCTTCCTCGAGGGCCGGAAGCACCGGGCTGTCGAGGTAGCTCGATGTCAACGACTGCCGGCTGACCTTGGCGACGATCGGGGCGAGGTCCGGAAGGAGCTCGGGGTCCGGCGTGCCCGATGACAGGTCGAGGGCGAAATGACCCGGTCCCTCGCTGATCTGCCGGTAGCGACGTGGTCCGCCAGGACCGGTCGGGTGGCGCACGAACGAGCCGTTACGGCCGCGAGTCTCGATCGCCCCGACGTCAGCCAGGCGACGCCAGGCTTCCGAGACCGTGGTCGGCGAGACACCGAGGCGGCGCGACAACTCGCGCACCGTGGGCAGCCGGGCGCCGACCTCCAACGACCCGGACGAGATCATCCGCCCGATCGTCGAGGCGATGCGTCGCGCCGTCCGGCCGTTCGCCGCGTCAGCGCCGTCGGATGCGACGGACGGCTCGACGTCGAAGGCTCCGACGATCAGCGTCGTCGTCTCCGTAAACATTCTGTTGCCAGAACGTACGGTAACAATCGTCGTATTGTCCAGGCGCCGTTGTCACATTACGATGCGCGTCTAGCGGCAGGAACTCGGCGGAACCTGCCGCCACCCAACGACCCACGGGGGAGATCATGCCGAGGACTGTCAAGGCCGCACTGCTGCAGACCGACTGGGCGGGCGACAAGGAATCGATGATCGACAAGCACGAGGCGGCGGCGCGCGACGCAGCCGCCGAGGGTGCCGAGGTGATCTGCTTCCAGGAGTTGTTCTACGGTCCGTACTTCTGTCAGGTGCAGGACACCAAGTTCTACGACTACACCGAGCAGATCCCCGAGGGCCCGACGACCCAGCGCTTCCAGTCCGTCGCCAAGGAACTGGGCATGGTGATGGTGCTGCCGATGTACGAGATCGTCCAGGCCGGCGTGTATTACAACACGGCGGCGGTGATCGACGCCGACGGGACGTACCTCGGCAAGTTCCGCAAGCAGCACATTCCCCAGGTCAAGGGCTTCTGGGAGAAGTTCTACTTCCGCCCGGGCAACGGCGGCTATCCGATCTTCGACACGGCGGTCGGCAAGGTCGGCGTGTACATCTGCTACGACCGGCACTTTCCCGAGGGCTGGCGGGTGCTCGGCCTCAACGGCGCCGAGATCGTGTTCAACCCGTCGGCGACTCACCGCGGGCTGTCCGAGTACATCTGGCGCGTCGAGCAGCCGGCGGCGGCCGTCGCCAACATGTATTACGTCGGGGCGATCAACCGCGTCGGCATCGAGGCCGACATCGGCGACAACGACTTCTACGGGCAGAGCTACTTCGTCGATCCCGAGGGCAAGTTCGTCGGTGACGTCGGTGATCCGTACAAGCCGGAGTTGATCGTCCGCGAGCTCGACCTCGACAAGATCAAACAGGTGCGCGACCGCTGGGCGTTCTACCGCGATCGCCGTCCGGACGCCTACGACGAGATCGTGGCGGAGTGAGTGGAGGCAATCGTGAGCGTGCGAGCGAACGGAGCGCCAGCGGAGAGAGCGGCCAGTAGCGGCCGGCGTGGCCGGGGAACGCAATGACGAGCCGGATACTCATCCAGGGCGGCACGGTCGTCGGCCCGAGCGGGCGCACCGATGCCGACGTGCTGATCGACGGCGAGACGATCGCCGCCGTGATCGCCCCCGGGCATGCCGAACTTCTCGGGATCGCCGGTGGGGAGGCCGGCGATCCCGAAACTCGCGTCATCGACGCGACGGGCAAGTACGTCGTCCCGGGTGGCGTCGACGTCCACACGCACATGGAGCTGCCCTTCGGCGGAACGGCGGCGTCGGACACGTTCGAGACCGGCACGATCGCCGCGGCATGGGGAGGGGTGACGACGATCGTCGACTTCGCCGTGCAGCGCACCGGCGAGAACGTGCAGGACGGCCTCGCGGACTGGCACGCCAAGGCGGCGGGCAACTGCGCCATCGACTATGGGTTCCATCAGATCATCGGCGGTGTCGACGAGGACGCCCTGAAGGCGATGACCTACCTCGTCGACAACGAGGGCGTCACCAGCTTCAAGCTGTTCATGGCCTATCCCGGTGTGTTCTACGCCGACGACGGCCAGATCCTGCGGGCGATGCAGAACGCCGGCGAGTCCGGGGCGATGATCATGATGCACGCCGAGAACGGCATCGCCATCGATGTCCTCGTCGCCCAAGCACTCGCCCGCGGCGACACCGATCCGCGGTTTCACTCGCTCACCCGGCCGGCGGAGCTGGAGGGTGAGGCGACGAACCGGGCCATCCAGCTGGCCAAGGTGGCCGGCAACGTTCCGCTGTACATCGTCCACCTGTCGGCGTCCGAGGCCCTCGAGGAGGTCGCCGCGGCTCGCCATCGTGGTCAGAACGTGTTCGCCGAGACGTGCCCGCAGTACCTCTATCTGTCGTTGGAGGACCACCTCGCCCGGCCCGGCTTCGAAGGGGCCAAGTGGGTGTGCTCGACGCCGTTGCGCACGAAGCACGAACATCACCACGCCGACCTCTGGAAGGGGCTGCGGACGAACGAGTTGGCGGTCGTGTCCACCGATCACTGCCCGTTCTGCATGAAGGACCAGAAGGAGCTCGGCGTCGGTAACTTCGCGGCGATTCCCAACGGGATCGGTGGCGTCGAGCACCGCATGGAATTGCTCTATCAGGGCGTCGTCACCGGCGAGCTGTCGTTGGAACGTTGGGTCGAGACGTGCTGCACGACGCCGGCGCGGATGTTCGGGATGTTCCCGCGCAAGGGCATCATCGCCGCGGGATCCGACGCCGACGTGCTCATCTGGGACCCCGCCGGACACACGTCGATCGGCGTCGACAAGAAGCACCACATGAACATGGATTACTCGGCGTACGAAGGGTTCGAGGTCGACGGCAAGGTCGACACCGTGCTCAGCCGCGGCACCGTCGTCGTCGAGAACGACACGTTCGTCGGGAGCAAGGGTCATGGCCAGTACATCAAGCGCGGCTTGTCGCAGTACCTGACGTGAACCAGTACGCGATGCACCGATGCGAGCGAGCGAGCGCCAGCGAGCGAGCGGCCAGAAGCGGCCTGCGTGGCCGGGGAACGCAATGAGAGGAACGCGATGAACAGGATCTCGCACTGGATCGATGGAAAGGTGTCGGAGGGAACCTCCGGCCGTGAGGGCGCGGTCTACAACCCCGCAACCGGAGAGCAGGCGTCGACGGTCGACTTCGCCAGCGTCGACGAGGTCGATGCGGTCGTGGCCGCTGCTCGGGCGGCCTTCCCGGCGTGGCGGGCGACGAGCCTGTCACGCCGGGCCGAGGTCATGTTCCGCTTCCGGGAGCTCGTCGACGCCAACCGCAAGGAGATCGCCAGCCTGCTGACGGCCGAGCACGGCAAGGTGCTCAGCGACGCCCTCGGCGAGGTGGCCCGCGGCCTGGAGAACGTCGAGTTCGCCTGCGGCGTCCCCCACTTGTTGAAGGGTGGCTACTCGGAGCAGGCGGCGACCGGAGTCGACGTCTACTCGATCCGCCAGCCGCTCGGCGTCGTCGCCGGGATCACCCCGTTCAACTTCCCGGCGATGGTGCCGATGTGGATGTTCGCCAACGCCCTGGCGTGCGGCAACACGTTCGTGCTCAAGCCGAGCGAAAAGGATCCGTCGGCATCGATGCTCCTCGCCGAGCTGCTCGCCACCGCCGGTCTCCCGCCGGGGTGCTTCAACGTCGTCCACGGCGACAAGGTCGCCGTCGACCGGCTCCTCGAGCACCCCGACATCGCCGCCATCAGCTTCGTCGGCTCGACACCGATCGCCCGCTACATCTACGAGACGGGAACGAAGAACGGCAAGCGGGTGCAGGCTCTCGGCGGGGCGAAGAACCACATGCTCGTGCTCCCCGACGCCGACCTCGACATGGCCGCCGACGCCGCCGTATCTGCCGGCTACGGCTCGGCGGGGGAGCGCTGCATGGCGATCAGCGTCGTCCTCGCCTCGGAGGCGATCGCCGACCAGCTCGTCGGCAAGATCGCCGAGCGGATCCCGTCGATCAAGGTCGGTCCGGGCAACGAGCCCGACAACGAGATGGGCCCGCTGATCACCGGCGAGCACCGCGACAAGGTGCGCGGCTACGTCGATGGTGCCGAGACGGACGGGGCCACCGTCGTCGTCGATGGACGCGACGACGTGCCCACCGAGGGGTTCTTCCTCAAGCCGACGTTGCTCGACAACGTCGCCCCCGGCACGCCGGCCTACGACGACGAGATCTTCGGCCCGGTGCTCGGCGTCGTGCGGGTCCACGACTACGACGAGGCGCTACACCTGATCAACGACAATCCGTACGGCAACGGCGTGGCCATCTTCACCCGCGACGGCGGGGCGGCCCGGAAGTTCGAGTTCGACGTCAACGTCGGGATGGTCGGCGTCAACGTGCCGATCCCGGTGCCGGTCAGCTACTACAGCTTCGGCGGGTGGAAGTCGAGCCTGTTCGGCGACACGCACATGTACGGCCCGGAAGGCATCAACTTCTACACCCGCGGCAAGGTCGTCACCAGTCGCTGGCCCGACCCCTCGACGAGCACGATCGACCTCGGCTTCCCCCAGAACAGATAATGACGCGACGAACACCGCTGGGCAGTGGGGAGCTGCGAGGGGGCGCTCCGACCCCCTCGCTCCCTCGACCGATCCGGCTTTGCCGGTCGGTCGATTTGAAGTTGGGTGCGGCCGTAGGCCGCTCCATCAAGACCGCCTGAACGGAGCGAGCGAGCGAAGCGAGCGACGCGAGTGAAGGTGGGGTTGGTGTTGCAGACGACGCCGCCGTCGGCGCGTGTGGTCGACCTCGCCAAGCGCGCCGAGGCCTACGGATTCAGCCACGTCTGGACGTTCGACAGCCACCTGCTGTGGCAGGAGCCCTACGTCATCTACAGCCGGATCCTCGCTGAGACCCGGAACATCGTGGTCGGGCCGATGGTCACCAACCCGGCGACACGAGATTGGACGGTCACGGCGAGTGTGTTCGCCACGCTCAACGAGATGTACGGCAACCGCACCGTGTGTGGCATCGGCCGCGGCGACTCGGCGGTACGTGTCACCAACGGCAAGCCGACGTCGATCGACACGCTGCGCCAGTCGGTGCACGTCATCCGCGAGCTGGCCAATGGACGGGAGGTCGAGTACAAGGGCGCCACCCTGCGCCTCCCGTGGGCGACGGCGAGCCGGCTCGGTGTGTGGATCGCCGGCTACGGGCCACGGGCCCTGGCTCTGACCGGCGAGGTGGGCGACGGCTTCATCCTCCAGCTCGCTGATCCGGACATCACGGCATGGACGATCAAAGCGGTCCGCGAAGCGGCGGAGCAAGCGGGCCGCGACCCCGGCGCCGTCACCATCTGTGTGGCGGCGCCGGCCTATGTCAGCGACGAACCGTCAGTCCTGGGCACGGCCCAGACCCTGGACCATGCCCGCGACCAATGCCGCTGGTTCGGCGGGATGGTCGGCAACCACGTCGCCGACATCGTTGCCCGTTACGGCGAGTCCTCCGCCGTGCCCGCGGCCCTCACCGACTACATCAAGGGACGCACCGGCTACGACTACAACGAGCACGGTCAGGCCGGCAACGTGCACACGGAGTTCGTTCCCGACGACATCGTCGACCGCTTCTGCATCCTCGGCCCGGTCACCGAGCACGTCCGTCGGCTCGACGAGCTGCGCCAGCTCGGCGTCGACCAGTTCGCCGTCTACCTCCAACACGACGCCAAGGACGCCACCTTGCAGGCGTACGGCGAACACGTCATCCCGGCGCTCGCCGAGCACGTCCGGGCCAAGGCCTGATCCCAGGCGTGCGCAAGGCGGTCCTCTTCCTCGTTGCCCTGGCCCTCGTCGCCGCGGTGTGGGAGCTGTACAAGTCGCTCGGCCCGGAGGCGGGTGGCGAGGTTCTCGGGTGGAAGATCATGCCGCGCACGAACCGCAACGCGATGCCCCACGTGTGGGACATGACGACGCGCCTCTTCGACCCCGAGCGCCGCGCCTCGGGACGGGCGATCTGGCGAGTCGTACTCGCCGGTGTTTGGTACTCGCTCCGGCTTGCCGTACTCGGTTTGGCGATCGGCGCAACGGTCGGCGTGCTCCTGGCCGTGCTGATGGCCCGCTTCGGCGTCGTGCGACGAGGCCTCCTCCCGTACCTGGTCGTCTCGCAGACCGTGCCGTTGATCGCCTTGGCGCCGCTCGTGGCCAGCTGGGGCGGGCGTCTGCAGCCGTTTGGCTGGGAATGGCCGAAGTGGCTGTCGGTGGTCGTGCTCGGAGCATTCCTCGCGTTCTTCCCTGTCTCGGTGGGCACCTTGCGCGGCCTCGAGGCAACTCCCGCCACCTCGCTCGAGTTGATGCGCAGCTACGCGGCCACATGGGGCGAGACGTTGCGCAAGGTGCGCCTACCGGCAGCCGTGCCGTACATCGTGCCGGCCCTGCGCCTGGCAGCCGCCGCGGCAGTTGTCGGTGTGGTCGTCGCCGAGATCTCCACGGGGCAGCGCGGCGGAATCGGTCGCCTCGTGATCGAGTACGGGCGCACCTCGTCGGCCGACCCGGAACGTCTGTTCACCGCCGTGTTCGGCGCCGCGGTGCTCGGGCTGTTGATGGCGTTGCTGATCGCCGGCATGGACTGGTTCGTCATGCGCGGTAGACAGCGGGTCGAGGAGTACTCATGAGCGCGGCAGTGGAGGTGCGCAGTGTCATCAAGACGTTCAATGCCGGGACTCCCAAGCAGGTCGACGCTCTCGTGGACATCGACCTCACCGTGGAATCGGGGGAGTTCGTCTCACTGATCGGGCCGTCCGGCTGTGGCAAGTCGACGTTGCTGCGGCTGATCGCCAACCTCACCGAACCGACTGCAGGGTCGATCGTGGTCAACGGCAAGCCGGCCCGTCAGGCCCGCGTCGACCAGGACTACGGGATGGCGTTTCAACAGGCTGGTCTCTTCGACTGGCGGACCGTCGTCCGTAACGTCGAGCTGCCGCTCGAGCTCAAGAGTTGGGATCGGGCGCGGCGGCGCGCCCGGGCGATGGAGATGCTCGAGCTCGTCAAGCTCGACGAGTTCGCCGGTCACCGACCGTGGCAGCTGTCCGGGGGAATGCAGCAGCGGGTGGCGATTGCCCGGGCGCTGGCTGCCGCGCCGGAGCTGTTGCTGATGGACGAGCCCTTCGGGGCCCTCGACGAGATGACCCGTGAGCACATGCAGGCGGAGCTGCTGCGGATCACCGCCGAGGCGGGCACGAGTGTCGTGTTCGTCACCCACTCGATTCCCGAGGCGGTGTTCCTCGCCGACCGAGTCGTCGTGATGTCGCCGCGTCCTGGGCGAATCACCGAGCTCGTGTCCGTCGAGCTCGGTGACCCCCGCAACACCGACACTCGTGAGGACCCGCTGTTCTTCAAGAAGGTCACCGAGGTTCGCGAAGCGCTGCGCGGAATCGGCGCCAAGTCCGCCGACGAGCTACTGATCGAGGGGGTGGCCGAGGAGCGATGACATTCCGTCACGTCATCTCTACGGTCTGGCCACCGGTGTTGTTCGGCGTCGCCTTTCTCGTGGCCTGGGAGCTCGCTGTCGCCGCGTTCGATTGGCAGGAGTACTTCCTCCCCGCTCCGTCGGTGATCTGGCAGGCGTTTGTCGACAATTCCGACATCGTCCGCGAGGCGGCGATCGTGTCGGGTCAGAACGCTCTGGTCGGTCTCGTCGTCGGGACGGTGCTCGGCGTGGCAATGAGCTTCCTACTGATGCGCTTTCGGCTGCTCAACGACATGGTCAGCCCGCTGGCGGTGGCCCTCAACGCGATTCCGATCGTCGTGCTCGTCGCCATCTTCAACAACCAGTTCGCCACCACCTCCGAGGTGCCCAGACGGCTGATGGTGACGCTGATCGTCTACTTCGTCGTGCTCGTCAACGTCGCCAAGGGGCTGCGCCAAGTCGACGCAACCCACCTCGAGCTGCTCCATTCGTACGCGGCGTCCCCGTTCGACGTGCTGCGCAAGGCCCGAGTCCCGAACGCCGTCCCGTACTTCTTCACTGCGTTGCGAGTCGCCGCTCCGCTCGCCGTCATCACGGCGTTCGTGGCCGAGTACTTCGGCGGTCCGCAGAACGGCCTGGGCTCGCGCATCACAGCCACCGTCAGCGGCTCACGGGCGACGATGTGGGCATACGTGCTCGCGGCGATGCTGCTCGGCCTGTTGTTCTACCTTGTCTCCATCGCACTGGAGAGCCTCACCACACAACACCGGGGCGCGAGCCCCAAGGGAGATAACACATGAGAACCAAGAGATTGTTGGGCGCCGGCGTGGTTGCGCTCTCGCTCGCAGCGACCCTGACCACGACAGCACGGGCCAACACTGGCACCACCGAACCCGGCGGCGGCGGCGACTGCGAGTCGGTGGACTCGATCTCGTTGCAACTCCAGTGGTTCATCCAGGCCCAGTTCGGCGGGTTCTTCGCGGCCGACCAGGAAGGCTTCTACGCCGATCGCTGTCTCGAGGTCGAGATCCTCGAGGGCGGGGTCGACATCACTCCGCAACAAGTGCTCGCCGACGGCGGCGCCGATTTCGCCACGACGTGGGTACCCAAGGCACTCGCCACGAGGGAAGCCGGTGCGGACATCGTCCACATCGCCCAGATCCTCAACCGGTCCGGGACGCTGCAGCTCTCGTTCGCCGACTCGGGGATCGAGTCCCCGGCAGACTTCGCCGGCCACAGCGTCGGCAACTGGGGATTCGGCAACGAGTACGAGGTGTTTGCCGGCATGGCCCAGGCTGGTGTGGACCCGGCGGACGTCACGCATGTCCAACAGGGTGGTGACATGGCGCCGTTCGTCGCCGGAGACATCGAGGCTGCCGAGGCGATGACGTACAACGAGTACGCACTGGTGCTCGAGACGCCAAATCCGGAGACCGGTGAGCTGTTCCAACCCGAGGATCTCAACGTCATCTCCTACGAGGAGCTCGGCGTCGGCATGCTGCAGGACTCGATCTGGGCCGACGGGGCTCGGCTCGCCGACGACCCGGAGTATCGCGACATCGCGATCCGCTTCGTCGCCGCGTCGATCGAGGGATGGGTGTTCTGCCGGGACAATCCTGAGGCGTGCAGCCAGTACGCCCTCGATGCCGGAGCACAGAGCGAGGCCGGCCATCAACTCTGGATGATGAACGAGGTCAACAAGCTGATCTGGCCAGCACCAGCAGGCTTCGGCAAGGCCGACGGGGATGCGTGGACCTCGACCGTTGAGATCTCCATCGCCACGCCGAACGCCGATGGGACGACGTTCCTCACGGCCGAGCCGGACGAGGGCGCCCGCACGAGTGAGATCATCGACGAGGCGTATGCACTCCTCGGTGACAGCGTGGATCTCGAGGGAGCCGACTTCGCGCCGATCGAGGTGACCCTCCAAGAAGGCGGCGTCTGACGCGGATCTGAAGGTGATGTCAGATGGACGCGCGCCTCGGCGCGCGTTCATCTGACTCAACGCTCACGACCGCCTGCCGGGCCGGTCCAGCGAGTACGCCGAGACACTCATCACGGCGCGGGCGCCGCCGTCGTGGCCGTCGTTGACGTCGAGCCACCGTCATCGCCCGCGTCGTCGTCGCGCACGGCCGTCACGACGATGGCCAGCAGGGCCAGTGCCAAGGCGGCCAGGCCGCCACGCCGGTAGTTGGTGGCTCGCCGCGGTGGTTCGTCGGCCATCGGCCGCCATGTGTAGCAGAGGTCGCTGCGGCACCCAGGGGGCGGCGCCACCGTCCTCGTTCTGGGCGGCCTTCGGTCCATTCGGCGATCTGGGCGGGTTCCGGTCCGGTTTCCCGGGTGTTGGCCGCCCAGATCGGGTCGGGTCGACGCTGGCCGGCGATTGAATCGACGCGGTGCCATTGCGCCGACGCCGTGCTGGGCTGCCTGACGGGTGGCAGCAGATCCTCGACGTCCGATCGGCAGCGTGGAGGCTGCTCGACGGTGAAGAACGGAACCGCCTCGGCGAGCTTGCCGACTGGTTGCTTCGCGATCGCCGTTGGGAAGCCGCCCGTGGTTTCGAGCTGACCGACGAGGTCCGTGCGGTGGTCGCCGCCCACGCCGTGCTGCCGATTCTGGGCCTCGACGAGTCGTGGTACGACGGCATCGGAGCGATCATCGTGCGCGATGGTTCAATGACCCAGCGCCACACCGCCGGCCCGATCCGTGGCACGTTCGAACGATCGCCGCAGGCAGTCGACGGCGAGTCGCATCACGGCGACGGACCGCTGATGGTCTCGTGGCGGGCCGCTCGACGCGAGGCGGCAAACCCGCGCTTCGGGCGGGATGTCGTGCTCCACGAGTTCGCCCACAAGATCGACATGCGCGATGGGGTACTCGACGGCACTCCATTGCTGCCCGACGACGACGAGCGCCAGCGCTGGGTCGACATCTGCACGCCGCGCTACGAGGCCGTGCGCGACGGGGATCCAGGCGAGCTGCTGCGCTCCTACGCCGGGACGAACCCTGGCGAGTTCTTCGCTGTCGCCACCGAATCCTTCTTCACCCGCTCCGTGGATCTCGCCGAGCGGCACCCCGATCTGTATCTCGTGTTCGCCGACTTCTATCGCCAGGATCCGGCGTCACGCGCCCGCGCCCATGCCGAGCGGACCGGGGCCCGCGTCACCGTGACGACGCTCCCGCGCATCGTCGTCCGGCGCCGCCCGTGACTGCCGATCTGGGCGGCCGGAGCACCGGAAACCGGACCGGAGACCGCCCAGATCGTCGAATGGACCGCAGGCCGCCCAGAACGGAAACGCTCAGGCGGCGGCGGTGTGCTTGTCGGCGACGGTGAGGGCCTCGTCGATGATCGCCAGGCCCTCGCGCATCTCGTCGTCGCCGATCGTGATCGGTGGCACGACGTGGGTGCGGTTGAAGTGGACGAACGGCCACAGGCCACGGTCCTTGCACGCCCCGGCGAACTCGGCCATCGGAGCATTGGCCGGACCGGACGCGTTGTAGGGGACGAGCGGTTCGCGCGTCGTCGCGGTCGCGGACCAGCTCGATCGCCCAGAACACGCCGAGCCCCCGCACGTCGCCGACCGACGGGTGACGCTCGGCCAGTTCGGCGAGCGCCGGTCCGACGATGTCGGTGCCCAGGTGTCGGGCATGCTCGATGATGCCCTCCTCCTTGAAGATGTTGATGCTGGCCACGGCCGAAGCGCACGCCAGCGGATGGCCGGAGTACGTGAGCCCGCCCTGGTATGCCCGCGTGGCAAAGGTCTCGGCGATCCGCTCGCTGATGATCACGCCGCCGAGTGGGACGTAACCGGAGTTGACGCCCTTGGCGAAGGCGATGAGGTCGGGGGCGACATCCCAGCGGTCGACGGCGAACCACTCGCCGCAGCGCCCGAACCCGGCCATCACCTCATCGGCGATCATCACGATGCCGTGCTCGTCGCACAGCGCCCGCACGCCGGCGAGGTAGCCGTCCGGGGGCACGAGGATCCCGTTGGTCCCGACGACCGTCTCCAACACGATGGCGGCGATCGTGTGGGCGCCTTCGACCATCACCACGTCGGCGAGGTGGGCGAGCGCCCGTTCGCACTCCTGGGCGTCGTCGGCGGCATGGAACGCCGACCGGTACGTGTACGGGCCCCAGAACTTGACGATCCCCGGCAGCCCGGGCTCGCTGGCCCAACGGCGTGGATCACCGGTCATCGTGATCGCCCCACCGGTCGAGCCGTGGTAGCTGCGGTACGTCGTCAGCACCTTGTGCCGCCCCGTGTGGCCGCGCGCCATACGAATGGCGTTCTCGGTGGCCTCGGCGCCGCCGTTGGTGAAGAACACCTTGTTCAAGTCGCCTGGGGCCAACTCGGCGATCAGCCGGGCCGCCTCGCTGCGGGCTTCGTTGGCGTGGATCGGGGCGACGGTGCAGAGCTTGTCGGCCTGCTCCTTGATCGCCGCCACGAGCTTGGGGTGCTGGTGGCCGATGTTGACGTTGACCAACTGGCTGGAGAAGTCGAGCCACGTTCGACCGCTCTCGTCCCAGAACCGCGATCCGAGGGCGCCGGCGACGACCACCGGGTCGAGCAACGCCTGCGCCGACCACGAGTGGAAGACGTGGGCGCGGTCGTCGCGGTAGGCAGTGGAGACCTCCTCGGCGGCGGACGAGGCGGACAAATCCAAGTCGGTGGTCACCCGGCAAGGATATTCGATCCTCGCGGCCTGGAACAGACGACCGATTGTGGTCGCACAATGGCGGCGATTCTGCACGGCGGGCGCGGCGATGACGCACTACTGTTCGCCGCCATGCGCAACACCTTGATCGCTTCGTCCATCGCCGCCGTCGCCCTCGTCGGCCTTGCCGGAGGCGCCGCCTTTGCCAGCGAGTCGAATGGTGCGCCTCAGGCGGCGCCGACCACTGCCGCCCCTGGAATGGACATCTTCTCCGACATGGGACTGACCCCCGAGCAGGGTGAGTGTCTGGTGGCCAACGTCGGAACGGTCGACATGAACGACCTCACGGCGTTGATGGACCTGATGACCCAGTGCGGCATCTCGACGGACCAGCTGCTGCAGATCGGTCAGGACGCCGCGCCGACGACAGACGGTGCTCGCCGACACGCCGACGACCGCCGCGGAAGCGCCGCCAGGCACGCTCGACTCAGCGACAGTCGCCGCCGTTTTCGAGATCATGGGCCTCGACGAAGCGACGGTCGACTGCCTCGTCGAGGGCGCGGCCACAGCGGGCGCCACTGACGACCAATCGGCCGAGCTCGTGTTCATCGGGTGTGGCGTCGGACCGTTGATGATGCTCGACGCCATCGTCGCCCTCCACGAGCAGACGGGTGCCATCGCCGCCGAGACGACGACGACCGTTGCCGGAGCGCCGGCGACGACGGTCGCGGCGGTGGGCAACCCGATGGTCGACCTGCTCCTCGAGCAGCTCGCCGCCCAAGGGATCAACCTCGACGCGTCCCAGGGCCAGTGCATCCTCGACAACATCGCCGATTTCGATCCCAACGACATGGCCTCGGTGATCGGGGTGCTGGAGACGTGCGGCATCGACATCGCTGATCTGCTCCCGAGCGGCTGAGCGGAGCACCATCGCCTGACGTGGGCGACTTGCGGTTCGACGCCGTCCTGTTCGACGCCGGGGGAGTCCTCGTGCTCCCCGACCCGACGGTGCTCGGACCGTTGCTCGCCCCCTACGGAGCAAGCACGGACATCGATCGTCACCGCCGCGCCCACTACGCCGCGATGGCCGTCAAGTCGCGCCACAACCATGGCGAGCACGACTGGTCGGCGTACAACGATGCCTACGTGCGCAGCGTTGGGGTCGGCGACGACGTCTCCGCCGAGGCAGCCGATGCACTCGGGCAACGGCGGACTCCTGAGCTGTGGTGCTGGCCGATCCCTGAGTCCGTCCGTGGTTTGCGGCTGCTCGCCGACCTCGGCCTGCCGATCGGCGTGGTTTCCAACGCCAGCGGGCAGATCGCCGCGACGCTGTCGGGCGCCGGCATCTGCCAGATCGGTGACGGCGCAGGGGTCGGGGTTCGCTGCATCGTCGACAGTCACGTCGTGGGCGTCGCCAAACCCGATCCGGCGATCTTCGACCATGCGGCCCTCGAGTTCGGCGGGATCGATCGGTCCCGGATCGTCTATGTCGGCGACTCGGTGACGATCGACGTCGCCGCGGCGACCGCCGCGGGTCTGCAGCCCGTGCTCCTCGACCCCTACGACGATCACGTCGGCGCCCCGTTCGAGCGCATCGGGGAAGTCGCCGACCTGCTGAACGATCCGCGCACGTTCGTGCAAAACAAAACGCGCACAACTGTTACAAAGCGCTAGGGTGCCCGGTCATGAAGAAACTGCTTGCCCTGAGTGCTGTCGGAGTTCTCGCGTTCGCTGCCTGCGGCGACGACGACGACGACGACGGCGGAGACACCACCGTTCCCGAGGCCGTCACCGATGTCAGCGAAGCGGTCGACGCGGCCGACGACGCCGCCGCCGACGTGACCGACGCGGTCGAAGACGCCGAGACGGAAGTCAGCGAAGCCGTCGACGCCGCCACCGGCACGACCGAGGGCTGAGCCTCTCACTCGCTCTGACGACGGCCACCGCCAGCCCAGGTTCTGGGAGGGCGGTGGCCGTCGCGCGTCCGACCCGCCGGCCGGCGTGGCCGGGAACGCCGTGAACGTTCAGGCGATCAGCCGGCGGGCGATGACCTTCAGGCACAACGTCTCGTCGGCACCCTCGAAGATCGACAGCACACGAGCGTCGAGATACAAGCGGCTGACGGCGAACTCTTCGGCGTAGCCCATCCCGCCGTGGATCTGCATCGCCTCCCTGGTCACCCATTCAGCGGCCTTGCACACGTAGGCCTTGATCATGCTCGCCTCGGTCGCGCCCTGGCCGTTGGCCATCAACGTGGCCACGTGGTAGGCGCACTGGCGTGCCGCCTGGATCAGCACGACCATCCGACCGAGCTTCGCCCGGGTGAGTTGGTAGTCGATGATCGTGGTGCCGAACACGTTGCGATTGCGGGCGTAGTCGACGGCCGCGTCGTAGGCGGCCTGCATCACGCCGATCGCCCGCGCCGCCGTTTGCAGGCGCCCGTTCTCGAACCCTTCCATCTGATAGTAGAAGCCACGCCCGAGCCCTTGTTCTCCCCCGATCAGGTTCTCGGCCGACACCCACCAATCCTCGAGGGCCACCTCGTAGCTGTGCATGCCGCGGTAGCCGATCGTGTCGATCGGGCGTCCTTCCAGCTTGCCCACGCGCTCACCGACGGGATCTTGGGTGAACTGGAAGCCGTGGCCGTCGCCGCGTGGCTTGGGCACGATGAACAGGCTGAGGCCCCGGTGGGTCTTCGATCGGTCGGGGTCGGTGCGGGCCAGGAGCATCAGCACGTCGGCCCGGGCGGCGAACGTGCACCACGTCTTGACCCCGTTGATCACGAATCCGGGAGCACCGTCGGGACCGGCCGCCGGAGTCGCCGTGACCTTGATGGCGGCGACGTCGCTGCCGAAGTCGGGTTCGGTGACGGCCACCGCCGCCATCACCTCGGCGTCGGCCAGCTGGGGCAGCCAGTGCCGCTTCTGGGCCTCGGTGCCGCCTTTGACGAGGGCCCGGGTGAGGATCTCCGGGCGGGTGATCAACGATCCGCCGATACCCAGGCTCGCCCGGCTGAGCTCCTCGGTGGCGATGACCATGGCGAGGTACTCGCTTTCGCCGCCCTCGGAGAAGCCGCCGTACTCCGCGGGGACGGACAGCCCGAAGGCCCCGAGCTCGGCCAGGCCGGTGATGACGTCCTCGGGGACGTCGCCGTTCGTGCGATGGACGTGCTCGGCCTGCGGGGCGACGACGTTGCTGGCGAAGGCGCGAAACGTGTCCTGGACCATCTCCATGTCGCTGTCGAGGTGTCGTGGCCCGGGTGACTCGGCGAGGGCGGCGAGGAACTCGGGGTCGCGATAGGCGGACAACGCCGGGCGGGCGCGGTCGAGGTCGAGCCTGTCGGCGTTCCAGAGTTGCTCGCGCCCGGTGACGCGCCCCAGCAGATCGTGGACGATGTCGGCGGCGAACGCGCAGGCGATGGCGGCCTCCTGGTCACCCTTGGCGCCGTAGTCGAGCAGCACCCGGGCGGTCGCCGCCGCAGCTGCGGCATGGGCGACGTCGTAGGCGAGCACCTGGTTGACGTCCGGTCCGCCGGCGTCGCGCAACGTGGCGACGCCTCCGGAGATCACCTCGTCGGCGGTGGCGACCAGCTCGGACGCGGCAGCGAGGTCGGGACGGGCGCTCACGAACGGCGAATCTACCCACGGGTAACGCTCGGGTAACGCCCGACCGTCATGGTGATCGCTCCAACCCCCAACCCCAAGACCAGGGATCACAACAATGGCAACAAGCAGAACAGCAATGGCTCGGGAAGTCGACCCGATCGAGAACCCGACCGACATCGACACCAACCCCGGGCCGATCGACCTGCCGGTGGTGACGGACGATCCTCGACGACATCTCCGCCGAGGTGGCGGCGTATCCGGCGAACTACGTCAGATTGGAAATCGTCGACATCTCGTTGGACGGCGACATCGTCAACACCGGCGAGGAAGGCTCGTTCCGGGTCAAGGTGACGAACAACGGTCCGCTGACGATGAAGGACGTCCGGCTCAAGGCCGTCGCCCGGAGCGGCGCCGAGGTCAAGAGCGGTTCGGCCGGCGCGCCGTTCGAGCAGGAGACGCTCTCGTCGAACATCATCGAGACCATCGCCGGTGAGGGTGGCTCGGACGACAACAGCGCCCTGTTCATCTTCGAGGCACCGAATGTCGCCAAGCCGGATGGCACGCCATTGGTCGACGTGACGGTCGCCGAGTGGAACGCCGCCTGGGACTACATCCTCAACCGGCGCAGCGGGGCGAGCACGACGCCGATGGTGACGTTCGAGTCGAGCGTCGAGGTCGACGACTAGACGACGGACTGGAACCGATGTCAGGTGGGCGCGTCACTGAGGGCGTGCTCATCTGACATGACCGGCTCCCGTTGCAGCGTGCAGGCATAGCCACGCCGCCGGATCGTGCGAATCCCCCCGCCGAGCGGCCCGAGTTTGGCGCGTAGCCGGGCGACGGCCGCCTCGGCGGCGTGGTCAGTGCTCCCCGGCTCGACGAGCCGTGCCCGCGGCACCACCGCCGGGGAACGCTCGACGAGCACTGTCAACAGTCGGCGCTCACCGGACGTCAACTCGACGTGCCGGCCGTCGTCGAACGCCAAGGTGTCCCCCTGCCAGCTGACGTGATGCCCGTCGAAAGCCAGCACGGCACGTCGCTCGGCAAGCACCCCAGTGAGGGCCCGGACCATCGAGCCGATCCGGCTCCGCGGTGGCTCGATCACCCGCTCGATGCCATGGGCGCGCACGGCGGCCGCCGTCACCGGACCGACGGCGACGGCGGCGACCTCAGTTCTCAGGGCGTCGGCGACGTCGCCCTCGTCGGCCGCCAGCTCGAACGCGTTGTGCACTGCGTACTGGCAGGTGAAGGTCACGGCGTCGATCTGCCGGCGGGCAATCGCGTCGAGCAGGCGCCGAGCCGGTCCCGGATCGTCCGGCAGCCTCCAGTGGTAGACCGGGACGTCGACGACCTCGGCGGCGCCGAGCGTGCCGAGGCGCTCGGCGAGTAGCGGTGCACCACCATCGCGCTGCACGACCACGCGGGATCCGGCCAGGCCGTCATCGGCCAGGCGGTCGGCAATCTCGAGGCTTGTCTCGCTCGCAGCCCGCCACGACACGTCGACCCCGACAGCCATCGCCGCCTGCTCGGCCTTCGGGCCGCGGGCGATGACGACCGCCTGGGACAGCACGTGCCGCAACGGCTCGTCCAAGCCGGCACTCTCTGCCGCGGCGAACCACGACCGCACGCCGATGCCGGTGGTCAGCACGACGATGTCGGCAGCACCGTGGATCACGGCCTGCGTCGCGGTGATCGTGGCGTCGACGTCGCCGAGCAGGGTGGTCGACATCGTCGGCCCGTGGACCACCTTGGCGCCCCGTCGCGACAACATCTCGGCCTGCTCTTGCCAACGTCGATGTCCGGTGATGCCGACGGTGAACCCGCGCAACGTTGCTGTGGGTCCGGAGCTCACCGAGCAATTGTGCCGAGTCGGTGTTTCCAGGAGGTTTCCGTCATGTCGTTCCCCGGTCACGCAGGCCGTTGGTGGCCGTTCCCACCGCGGGCGCTCGGTCGCTCGCCGTGGTGCAGGTCGCCGGGCCCTGGATCAGGCTGCAGCCTCGGCCGGCGCCGTCCCTCCCAGAGGGACGCCGAGCGGCGTCGGTTCCGACACCGTCGCCGTAAGGGCCCGTGGTGCCCGCCGGCCGCCGATCCACGCGTAGCCGAGACCGACCACGAGGCCCCCGCCGACGATGTTGCCGGGCACGGTCCACAACAGGTTGCGCCCGAGCGCCGACCAGCCGATCGAACCGTCGAGGGCGGCGAGCGAGAACGTGGTGGCGTTGGCAATCGAATGCTCGAAGCCAGACCCGATGAAGGCCAGCAGCGCCCACCACACCAGGGCGAGCTTGGCGCCGTCCGAACGGGTGCGGGCGGCCATCCACAGGGCCAGGCACACGAGGGCGTTGCACAGCACCGCTCGCCAGAACAACTGCGGTCCGCCGGCGGCGTCCTTCGTCGTGACGATCGTGGCGACGAGCTCGGAAGCCGGTCCGGACAACGTGCCTCCGGCGTGGACGATCACCGCCAGCAGCAGTGAACCGGCGAGGTTGCCGGCGAGCGACGCCACGGCAACAGCGGCGACACGTTGGGGGCCGGTGACCCCGCGCCACCAGCCGTGGAGCATGAACATCACGTTGCCGGTGAACAGTTCGGCGCCGGCGAAGATCACCAACGTCAGAGCGAGCCCGAACACGGCGCCCTGCACAAGACGAGCGGCTCCGGAGCCGTTGGCAACGAGGGGTGCGCTCACCGAGACGAGCAGGACGACGGCCAGGCCGACGTACACGCCGGCAAGGGCCGAGGATGCAAGGTATCGGGGGACGTCACCGACGGCCGCCGCCTTGGCGGTAGCGGCGGCGGCCGTGTCGTCGAGGGCTTCGGAAATCGGGATGGGCATGGGGTTCCTCTCGTAGACGGGGGCGTGGACTACGCGGCTCGGGACGAACGCGGCGCCACATCGATCGAGGCGATCGCCGAATCGACCAACGTCGGCTCGGGACCGCTGGCCCAGCGGCGCTCGAGCGTCGCCGCGATCTGGGCGGCGAACGATTCCAGCCCGATCCGCCGGACGGTCGTTCCGAGTGTCTCGCCCGGGTGGCGGAGCGCTTCCCAGGAGCCGATGATCGTGTCGATGGCTGCTCCGAGATCGGTTGCGGCGACTCGACCGACGACCTCCCCGATGCAGTGCTGGTCGAGGACGCTGCCAACAAAGACCTGGTAGCCGTCGACGGTCCGCCCACCGACTCGAACTTTCGAGCCGGCCAGACCGATGTCGGCGACCTGGTGTTGGGCACACGAGTTCGGGCATCCCGACACGAACACACGCAGTGCCGAGTTGCGCAGCAGCGACGGCCGGTTGGCAAGGCCGTGGCCGGCACCCGGGGCGTCAGTGATCCCGAGGGCGCAGACGGCCGATCCGGTGCACGCTCTGATGTCCGCGGTGCCGCCCTCCCCCAGGATGTGCAGGCCGCCCTTGGCGAGGCCGTGGCGCACCGCCTGTACGTCGCCGAGGGCCACGTTGTGGAGGGTGATGTTCTGATCGCGCGTGAGCGTCAGCAGGCCACCGGCGTGACGGTCGGCGAGGTCGCAGATCAGGGCCATGTCGGCGGCACCGACGTCGCCGAGCAGTACGTCCACGGTCACTGCGGCGCGACCCGGCGTGCGCTGCGGGCGAACACCCGTGCTCCACCCGCCCGGCGGGCTCAGCGCGAGAATCGCCTGTCGGTCGGCGTCGGCGAGGACCTCGACCGATGGCAGGGCAACGCGCGGCCGGCGCCGTGCAGTGTCGAACGCCGCGGTCCAAAGCGAGCGCAGTTGCTCCAGCCCGAGCGCCGCCACGAGGAACTTCAGCCGGCCCTTCGTCGGATCGTCGAAGGCGCCATGGCCGACGAACACGTCGATGATCGCCTCGACCGCCGCGAGGAGGTCCTCGCGGGGGACGAACGGCGACAGCTCGACGGCGAGTGATGGGGCCTTGCCGAGGCTGCCGCCGACCCAGATCCGATAGCCGGCGACCCCGTCGCGCACCGTCGAGACGAGCCCGATGTCGTTGACCAGGGCGTCGTCCTGGCACCGCGGCGAACCTCCGAGAGCGATGTTCAAGCGGCTCGGCAGGGAGACATTGAGCTCGGCCGACCGGGCCACCAGCGAGGCGGAGATCAATTGCGCATCGGGGAGGCAGTCGAACGGCTCATCGACTCCGGTGCCGGCATCCTCCGACGCCATCACGTTGCGGATCGTGTGCCCGCACACCGACCTCGTCGACATGCCGGCAGCGTCGAGCTCGTCGAGGAGCGCCGGGACGGCGCGGTCCGGCACCCAGTGGACCTCGAGGTTCTGGCGTGTCGTCACGTGCAGCCAGTCGGCCGCGTGGTACGCCGCAAGGCGAGCAGCCTCTCGCGCCTGGGCCGTCGAGATTCGCCCGCCTGGCACACGGATGCGCACCATGAAGGCGTGGGGCTGGAGCTGCGCGCAGACGCCATGGGTCTTCAGTGCGTAGCGCTCCTCGGGCGACAGCCAGCCGTCTCCGTCGGCCGCCAGACGGGCGAGATCGACGGGCAGGCCTTGGCGTTTGGCGGCGGGGATGTTCGGTGCGGCCATGCCGAGCGACGCTAGGGACGGCCTTTTTCGGGCGGGTTTCGGCGGCCGCACGATTCGCTCACCGACGGGCGACCGGTGTTGTGAGGGAACTGTCACGCGGTACTGATCGAGTGGCAATACGGCAGCGCATCGCGATTCGTACCGTCGCCCGTGTGCAGTTCGTCGCCGCCGCGGGGTTTCGGGTCGACCTGGCCACCGCACCGTGGGCGGCACTCGTCGGCGCCGGGCCGGGGGATGCCGGACTGCTGACCCGTCGCGGCGAGCAGTTGCTCGCTGCCGCCGACGTGCGTGCTTCACGACCGGCTCGTCGGCACCGATGTGCTCGCCCTGACCGCCGGTGCGTGCCGTCTCGTCGATGTCGGCAAGGCCAAGGGTGGCGGCTGTCACCAGGACGAGATCGAGCGCTTGTTCGTCACCCACTACTACAACGGGCTCCGCGTCGTACGCCTCAAGGGTGGCGATCCCTATCTGTTCGGACGGGGAAGCGAGGAGGTGCGAGCCACCGCGGCAGGCAGGCTTCGATGTCGAGGTCGTACCCGGTATGTCGTCGGCACTGTCGGCCCCGTTGCTCGGGGGGATCACGGTCAGCGACGACGGTTCGAGCGGTCAGGTGACGATCGTCACCGGACACCGTGTCGAAGCGGACAACGACTGGGCCGCGTTGGCTGCCGCTCCCGGCACGATCGTCGTGCTGATGGCGGCGACCACCGGCCCGTCGATCGCCGCCAGGCTGATCGCCGCCGGGATGGCCACCACGACGCCCGTCGCCGTCGTGTCGTCGGCGAGCTGTGTCGACCAACAGGTGGGCTATGGCGACCTGGCTGCGCTTGCTGCCCACGATGGCGGGCTTCCCGGGCCTTGCGTCGTTGTGATCGGCGACGTTGCTGCGACGACCCTCGAATCAGCCGGACGACCCACAACCGGGAAAGTCGCCGACCCGAGCCCGGCGTCCTCAGGATTCCTTCAGACGATTGCTGTTCGATTCTCGCCGTAGGGGTCCAGCAGCGGCGAAAAGGGGTCACGGTGAGGGCATTTCGCCGCGAGTGGGGCGAGTGGGCGCGACCGTGCTGGTTGTCGTTGCGTCGGCTGCAGTCATCTCGGTCGGCGGCGTAGCCCGGGCCGCGCCTCCTGTTGTTCGTCGACCCGCCGGCACACGTGTACACGTCTCCGGGTGTGGACCTGTCCTTCGCCCGGCTCGTCGATGATGCCCGAGCTCGTCGCCGTCGGCTCATCGCTGGTCCTGTCCGGCGGCGCCCTCCTGGCGATTCGCCGGCGAGCTACCCCGTAGCGCCGCAGAAAGGCCGTGACAGATCCTGTCGTCGAGGCCACGATGGAATCCACGAACGAGATCGACGACACCAGGTTCGACGTTCGGGCCGCCGACGGAACGACGATCGCCGTGTGGGTCGTCACGCCGAGACCCGTCTTCGGCCACCGATGCGCCGCACGAAGCGGTCGATCTCCAGATTGACCTTCACCGGGTCGCGGGCGTGCGGGAGATGGCCGGCGCCCTCCAGCACGAGCAACTCGCCGCCGGTGAGCTCGGCAACGCGATGGCTGCGCTCGGGCGGCTGGCACATGTCCCGGTCGCCGTTGATCACGAGCACCGGGCAACGCACCCGCCGGCAGACGTCTTCTGCGGCGGCCGGATCGGCGCGCAAGTCGGCGGCCGCGCCCCAGCCGGCGAGCATTGTCTCCGGCCCGATCTCCAGCGACCATTCCACGCAGTCCTCGCGCTGCTTCGTGGAATGTGGTTCGGGGAGCAGCTCGCCGAAGAAGAACTCGGTGAAGCGCCTCCAGTCCCGCAACCAGTGGTGGCGGTTCTGCAGCGCCCATCCCTGGTCGCTCTGTGGCTCGTCGTCGAAGCCCACACCTCCCGGAACACGGTGCACGTGAGGTGGGCTGAGGTTCAGACCCGGATTGATGGCGACCACGCCGTGGACGCGTTCGGGATGAGTCGCCGCCATCACGAGGCAGACGCCCGCTCCCTGGCACACGCCGACGACGATGGCCCGCTCGATCCGGTTGACGTCGAGCACGTCGATCGCGTCGGCGATGAACTCATCGTCGTCGTACGCCGCAGCATGCATCGGTCGATCGCTGCGCCCATTGCCTCGTGGGTCGAACGCCAACACCGTGTGGCGGCGGGCGAACCAGGAAATCTGCGCCTTCCACATCTGGGCGTTGACGATCGGGTCAGCGTGGAAGAACAAGATGGCCGGCCCGCCGGCACCGAACCGCTCCCAATGCACGTGCACACCGTCGCGCTCGATGAACCCGCTGGAGTCGGGTTCCCGAGCCCTCATCGGTATCCGGCCATGTCGGGTAGCGCGACCGACTCGACGAATTCACGGATCAACCGGTTGACGACGACGGGATCACGGAGGTTCGGAGCGTGGCCGCCCCCGGCGATCGTCACCAGCTGGCCATTGGTCGCCTCCGCCAACGCGGCGCCACTGGCGTGCGGGCGAATGGCGTCCTCGTCGCCGTGGATCACGAGTACGGGGCAGCACAGTCGGTTGCACGCCATGCGGAACCACTGCGGGTCGGTCAGATGGATTCCGCGATACGTGTCCGACAGCGTGATCGGCCCGATGTCGAGCCCCCACTCGATGGCGTCCTCGATCGGCTTGGTCGAGTGCGGTTCGGTGAACATCCGCTCCATGAAGAACTCGATGAAGCCGGAAAAGTCCTGCTCCCAGTACGGGCTGTCGGGCTTCACCCACGACGGGGCGGGAGGACGCCCGAGGTGGTCGGGAACCAGCGGAGTATTCGAACCGATCGAAACGACGCCGAGGACCCGTTCGGAATGCTCGGCGGCGAGGTGGATGCCCCAACGGGCACCGGAGGACAACGCCACGAGCACGGCGGTGTCAGTGCCAGTCCCGTCGAGGACGGCGAGGGCGTCGTCGGCGAACTGTTCGTGGAGGTATGCCCCAGCGCCAGCCGGCCGCCCAGACCGGCCACAGCCGCGCCCGTCGAACGTCACGACCCGGAAGTGGCGGGCGAGGAACGGGATCTGCGCCTTCCACACCCCGGAATGGACGATCGACCACGTCGGCAGCATCATCACGGTCGGTTTGCCGTCGCCGGAGACCTCGTAGTGGAGAACGACACCGTCGCGCTCGATGAACCCGCTGGAGTCCGGCTCCCGCGCTCGCATCGTCGTGCCTACACCAGCTCGGCAATCGAGGCGGCAGCCCGCGCCGCGCCGCCGGTCTCGACCGGCGCGTAGTCGACGTCGCGGCCGATCTCGTCGGCGACCACCTTGGCCAGGCCGTCGGGATCGGCGGCCTCGTCGTAGTCGAGGCGGCGACCGGCGCCGTATCGCTGCAGGCGGTGGTGGACGTGAAAGTTCTGCTCGAAGTGATGGCGCAGTGGCACGTAGACGAACGGACGGCGATTCGCGGTCAGCTCCATGCAGGTCGTCAGCCCGCCCTGGACGACGGCGAGGTCGCACGCGGCGAGGTGGCGATAGAGCTGGGGGACGTAGCGCCGGTAGGACACCCCGCGTCGGCGGGGGAGCGAGCGGGGATCGATCCGCGGCCCGCAGACGATGACGAATTTCACGTCGTCGACGAGGCGGCGGGTGGCCGGGATCGCTTCGATGACTCGGCGCAACAGATCATCGCCCACACCGGACCCGCCAACCGTGACGATGCACACCAGCTCGTCGGGGCGGTACCCGAGCTCGGCGCGCAACGCATCCCGATCGGCGAACTCCGAGGGGTCGAAGCCAGTCACGTAACCGGCGAACTCGAAGTTGGCCTCCGTCCACTCGCGGATCGCCGGCAGGCTCGGTCCAAATGACTCGGGGACGATGTCGTCGGGATCGCCGACGAAGATCGACCGATCACGCAACCGTCGATAGCGGGCGCGTTGCTCGATCATCTCGGCGTTGTAGTCAGCGGTCAGCGCCGCCTCCTCGGCGCCGCCGTCAGGCATCGGCAACCAGCCGACGAAGTCGGTCATCCAGGCGAACTCGAAGTGCTTCAGCTCAGGATTCTCGTGGAGGAAGTAGTCGACGTCCCAGGCCTCGTCGCCGATGACGAGGTCGTAGTGCTCGTCGGTGACGACGTCGTTGAAGACCATGAAGTTGTTGACGAGGATCTCGTCCATCCGGCGGATCGCCTGGAAGGCGTGGAGGTCATGTTCGGCCGACTCGTCCTCGACATGGGCCGACTCGTTGGCCAGCCACGCTGACGCCGGGTGCACACGTTCGCCGCGGTCCTCGAGCACCTTGGTCACCGGATGTTGGGCGAGCCAGTCGATCTGCAGGTCGGGGTGGTGCTCGCGTAACTCGACGGCGATGGCGACGTCGCGCAGGGCGTGTCCGAGTCCGATCGGTGAGGAGATGTACAGGGCCTTCTTGGGGCGTCGGGCGGCACGCACCCACGTGCGAGTCGCGGAAGTCGATTGGGTCACGTCGACGAACTCCTTGATCAGTCGGTTGACAGCGACGGGGTCGCGAAGGTGGGGACCGTGGCCGCCGCCACCGATCGTGACGATCGATCCCCCGGTGGCCTCGGCAACGGCGACACCCGTCGCATGGCGGCGCAAACGGTCCTCGTCGCCATGGATGACGAGGACCGGGCACGACACCCTCGGATAGAGGTCGTCGTGCTGGATCGGAACGGCACCCGGCGGCGCCAGCTGCGTGTCGATCAGCGTCTCGACGTCGACCTCCCGTGCCCATCCGATGCCGTCCTCGATCTGCTTCGTGGAGTGCGGCTCGGAGAACAGCTCGGCGAAGAAGAACCGTAGGAAGCCGACGTAGTCACGCTCCCAGTAGTGGCGGTTGAACTTGGCCCAGCCGGCGGTCTCGTCGAGCTGTTCGTCGAACGGATACACCATCGCCGAGGGGTGGGGAGTCGTCACCGGCGCCGCCGGTGCGATGGCGACGATGCCGAGGACACGATCACCGTGGTCGGCGGCGAGCTGGAGTGCCCATCCGCCTGCGCGAGAGAGCGCGACGAGCACGACCCGCTCGACAGCTGTGGCGTCGAGCACGGCGAGCGCGTCGGCGACGTACTCGTGGCGGGTGTAGGCGGCGGGCCCCCTCGGTCGGTCGGACCGTCCGCTGCCACGTCCGTCGAACGTCACCACGCGGTGCCGACGGGCGAGGTAGGGAATCTGCAGCTTCCAGTGCCGCGACGGAATGATCGACCACGTCGGGAGCAACAGGATCGCCGGCTCGCCGTCGCCGAAACGCTCCCAGTGCACCCCGACACCGTCGCGGACGACGCGGCCGGATTCGTCCGGCTGGCGAGCCCTCACGGCGAAGCTTCCTCGAATTCACGAATCAGCTGGCCGACACGACGCAGTGCCGCGCGGATCGGCAGCTGGTGACGGTCGAAGCCGAGCAGCAGCAGCGATTCGGAGCCGATGAACGAGACGCCGATCAACGTGCCGATCTCCGCCGGGGAGAACGGGCCGAGCCCACCGAAGCGACCGGCCGCCTCGGTCGCCACATCGATGAGCAGTTCGTACCACCCCTGCTGCATCGCCCGCACCTTCTCGGCAAGCGCCGGGTTCGACCATCCGGCGGCGATCATCTCCTGCAACACCCGCACGTAGCCCGACTCGAGGTCATCTTCGAGGAAGTCGCAGGCCTGCTCGTAGCGCTTCCACAGCGGCGCCTCCTCCGAGTACATCGACGCCTGGCGGGCAAGCAGGCGGCGGTCCTCGCTCTCGAGCAGGGCGACCACCAGTCCGCCCTTGGAGCCGAAGTGGTAGTGGACCTGTGACAACGGCACGCCCGCTTCGGTCGCGACCTTGCGCGTCGACATCGCGGCATACCCATCGGCCAGCAGACAGCGGCGGGCCGCGTCGAGGATCGCCTGCTTCGTTGTGGACTCGTTGGCGACCACGTGCACCTCTTTCGGTCGATCGACCGATGGGAGTATCCACCGGATCAGGCCCCCTGTCAACACCAGAAGGAAATCGGTTGACAGCGATCGAGTCGCTGCGCAGAATTGGTCAATCGGTCGATCGACCGAACCCCAAGAACAACTCCGAGGAGTGAAGATGACCGCAACCATCGAACCAACCATCAGCTTCGACCAACTGGTCACCGACGACATGCTTGCTCGCTTCGACGAGCGGGCACCGCAGTACGACCGCGACAACTCCTTCTTCACCGAGGACTTCGAGGAGCTGCGGGCCAGCGGCTACCTGCTCGCCTCGGTGCCCGAGGAGTTCGGCGGCCTCGGATTGAACCTCGCCGAGATCAATCGCTTGCAACGACGCATCGCCTACGTCGCCCCGGCGACCGCCGTTGCCATGAACATGCACCACTACTTCGTCGGGCTGTGTGCCGACCTCCATCGTGCCGGCGACCCATCGGGCGACTGGGTGTTGCGCAAGGCCGCCGAGGGTCACGTGTTCGCCGCCGGTCACGGTGAGGCTGGCAACGACATTCCCGTGCTGCTCTCGTCAGCCAAGGCCGAGCGAGTCGACGGTGGCTGGGAGTTCACCGGCCACAAGATCTTCGGCAGCCTCTCGCCGGTGTGGACGTACCTCGGCATCCACGGAATGGACGTCAGCGATCCGAACAATCCGCAGATCGTCCACGCGTTCCTGCACCGTGACACGCCGAACTATCGCATCGAGGAGACGTGGGACACCCTCGGCATGCGCGCGACGATGTCCAACGACACGATCCTCGACCGCACGTTCGTTCCCGACGAGGCGGTCACCCTGGTGTGCCCTGCCGGGTTCGCCGGCGCCGGACTGTTCCAAGTCGCCCTGTTCGGCTGGGCACTGCTCGGGTTCGCTGCGGTGTACTCGTCGATCGCCCGCCGGGCGTACGACGAGGTCGTTGCCAAGGTGCACGATCGGACATCCGTGGCCCTCACCCGCTCGATGGCCTACCACCCGGGCGTGCAACACGACGTCGCCGAGATGCGCATCCACCTGGAAGCGATCAACGCTCACCTCGACCGGGTATGCGACGACTGGGCCAACGGCGTCGATCACGGGATGGACTGGCCGACCAAGATCGTCGCCTGCAAGTACGACGTCGTGACGCGCGCGTTCGCGGTCGTGGACACCGCTCTCGACCTCACCGGCGGCTCGGGGATCTTCAAGCGCAGTCGGATCGAGCAGCTGTTCCGCGACTCCCGCCTCGGGCGCATCCACCCGGGCAACAGCCTGTTGACCCACGAGCTCGTCGGCAAGCTGAGCCTCGGCATCAACCCTGACGAACAACCCCGCTGGGGCTGAGCGCCGAGGCACCCCAACGGCGACGAGGCTCATCGGGTCGGCCGGCCAGGCGGGATTCACGCATTTCAGCGTCAACTCGGCGAGCGGCTGAGTACCGTCGGAGGCGACGAGCAAGGTGATCCGATGACGACAGATGCCGCGGTTGACCGAGCCCGCGACCTGTTCGAGCAGCGATCGTGGGGCGAGGCGTATGCGGCGCTGCGCGCTGCCGACAGCACGAGGCAACTCGCTTCCGCCGACGTCGAGCGGCTGGCAGTCGCCGCCTACCTCACCGGCCGCGATGACGAGGCGTGCGATACCTGGGCGCGCGCTCATCGTCAGTACCTGCGCGACGAGGATGGCCTCGGCGCCGTGCGCTGCGCGTACTGGCTCGGCTGCGTGCTCATCCTCCGCGGCCAGATGGCTCCGGCCCACGGCTGGGTCGCCCGCATCAAGCACCTCGTCGAACAATCGCCCTGTGGACCGGTCGCGGCTGGCTATCTCGACCTGGCCGCCGGGCTGGTGACAATGTTCTCGGGCGACCCCGTCGCTGCTCGCCCACGCCTCGAATCGGCAGCGCTCGCCGGTCTCCGCCACGCCGATGCCGACCTCGCGGCAATCAGCCGACTCGGTTGCGGGCAGACGCTGGTGATGACCGGCGAGGTCGCTGACGGGCTGGCCATGCTCGACGAGGCCATGGTCTCGGTGACCGCCGGCGACGTATCCCCGGTCGCCACCGGTCTGATCTATTGCGCCGTGATCGAGACCTGCCAGGGCCTGTTCGACCTGCGCCGCGCCCAGGAGTGGACGCATGCGCTCGGCAGTTGGTGCGACGCCCAACCGGATCTCGTGCCGTACCGCGGTCAATGCCTCGTCCACCGCGCCGAGCTGATGCGCTTCCACGGTGCGTGGAATGCCGCCCTTGGTGAAGCGGAACAGGCCGCGCGACGACTCAGCGAGCCGGTCCATCCGGCGCTCGGCGCCGCCTTCTACGAGCAGGCCGAGCTGCATCGGCTACGCGGCGATGATCGGGCCGCCGGTGACTTGTACCGCCGGGCGAGCGACGCCGGCCACGGCGCCCAGCCCGGCCTGGCGCTGTTGCGGCTGCGCCAGGGTCAGCTGATGTCGGCCGCTGCAGCAATCGACCGCGCCCTCGGGGAGCATCACTTTCCTGCCGAGCGAGCACGACTGCTCATCGCTCGTGTCGAGATCCTGCTCGCCGGCGGCGACGTCGACGCGGCCCGGGCCGCCGTTCTGGAGTTGTCGGACTTGTGCGACGAGCTCGGCACCCCACCGATGATCGAGGCGATGTCGCTCGACGCGAGCGGCGCCGTGTTGCTCGCCGGCAGCGACCCACAGGCCGCGCTCCGCTCGCTGCGGCCGGCGTGGTCGATCTGGCAGGAGGTCGGGGCGCCCTACGAGGCGGCTCGCACGAGGCTGCAGATCGGCGTGGCCTGCCGTGACCTCGGCGACCAGGAGGCGGCGGCGATGGAGTTCGCCGCCGCTCGGCACGCGTTCGTCGACCTCGGAGCCGTTCCAGAAGTCGCCCGGGTCGATGCGCTGTCCTCAAAACCGTCGCCGCCGGGCGGTCTGACGTCTCGAGAACTCGAGGTGCTCGTCCTCGTCGCGTCCGGGGCCACGAACAAGGCGATCGCCGCCGAGCTGGTGATCAGTGAGAAGACGGTCGCCCGCCACGTCAGCAACATCTTCGTCAAGATCCGTGTCTCGTCACGGGCTGCAGCTACGGCCTATGCCTACGAGCACGAGCTGATGTACTGACGCTGCTGCACAGAATCACCCAGGCAACGCTTCATCCGGATTGCGCACATCGCCCGATGCGCTCAGGCGGCGAACTTCCTACGGTCGAACAGGACCGAAGGGAGATGGCATGACCACAAACGCGGTTGCCCAGCTCATCACGACAGGCCCGCGAGCCAGGCTGCTCGCCGGCAGGTCGATCAGTGAACGGCGCATCGATGCAGCGGGGATCTCGACGGCGCTGATCGAGGCCGGGTCCGGACCTGACATGGTCCTTCTCCACGGCCCTGGCGAGTACGCCGCCGGTTGGTCCGAGGTGATCGAGGCCATCGCGGCGACACATCACGTCGTCGCCCCGGACCTGCCCGGCCATGGGGAGTCGGCGGCCGACGGCGACCTCAGCGCCGAACTGGTAATCGCCTGGCTCGACGACTTCATTGCCACGACGTGTGCCGTTCCGCCGGTGGTGGTCGGTCGCGTTCTCGGTGGGGCCATCGCCATGCGCCACGTCATCGAACACGGCGACCGGGTCGGCGCTCTCGTGCTCGTCGACACGATGGGACTGTCGGCCTTCGAACCTGCGCCACCGTTCGGCGAAGCGCTCCATCGCCATCTCGCCGACCCCACCCGGCAGTCGCAGGAACGACTGATGCGGTACTGCGTGCACGATTTCGACGGCGTGCGCGAGCGACTCGGTGATCGATGGTCGGACTACGCCGACTACGCCGTCGACCGCCTCCGGCAACCGTCGCGGTTGGCGACAGTCGGATCGCTGATGGCCACCTTGGGGATCGCCGAAATCCCGGCGGAGGCATTGGCCCGCATCTCCGTTCCGACGACGCTGATCTGGGGTCGCCACGACCTGGCCACCCCGCTGCGGGTGGCGGAAGCGGCCAGCCGAGCGTTCGGCTGGCCGCTGCACGTCGTCGAGAACTCCGCCGATGACCCGGCCCTCGAACAGCCCGACGCGTTCGTCGACGTGCTACGTGCAGTGATCGGAGGGGACCGGCGATGACGACGATCGAACGGCTGACCACCCTCGACGCGGTGCGTGCCCTGGTTCCGAACATCACGGCCCGCATCGACGAGATCGAGCAGGCGCGCACGCTGCCCCGCGACCTGGTCGACGACCTCGTCGCCGCCGGTTGCTTCCGGGCGCTCGTGCCACGCAGTCACGGTGGTGACGAGCTCGACCTCGTTGACGCCCTCGCCGTGATCGAGGAGCTTGCCAAGGCCGACGGGTCGGTCGGATGGACGGTGATGATCGGCGCAGCGGCGCCAGCGCTGCTCGGCCACCTACCGGCTGCGTCGTTCGACGCGATCTATGCCTCCGGCCCTGACGTGATCAGTGCCGGGACGTTCAACCCGATGGGTCAGGCGACGCCCGTCGATGGCGGATTTCGGGCCAGCGGGCGATGGTCGTTCGCCAGCGGGTGCCGGCACGCCCAGTGGTTCCTCGCCCACTGCTTCGTCGACGATGGGCGGATGCCGCCGCTGCGGATGATGGTCCTCCCCGCCGCCGAGGTCGAAATCATCGACACGTGGACCACGATGGGGATGTGCGGGACGGGCAGTCACGACTTCACTGTTGATGGCGTGCACGTTGCCACCGACTCCTCGTTCTCGATCTTCGAGCCGCCGGAACTCGACTTCACGTTGATGCGTGTTCCGGAGCTGTGCCTGTCGACGATGGCGTTCGGCGCCGTTGCCGTGGGCATCGCCGCTGGTGCGCTCGACGAGATCATCGCTCTCTCGTCTGGCAAGGTTCCGATGTTCGCCGACGCCACGCTGGCGACGAACCCGCTGTTCCGCAACCAGCTCGGCCGCGCCAGTGCCGCCTTTCGGGCGGCGCGTGCAGCGCTCCACGAGGCGGCCGTGGACGCCTGGGGGATGGCGCTGGCCGGCGCCGAGTTCGACGACGAGACGCGGGCACGAATCCGCAGCACCACGACGTGGGTCGTCGAGACGGCGGCGGAGGTGGTCGACTCGGCGTACCGGGCCGGTGGCGGCACGGCCCTGTACTCGACCAGCCCGCTGCAGCGCCGGCTGCGCGACATCCACACGCTGACCCAGCATTTCGGTGTCAAGCTGGACACCTACACACTCGCCGGGGCGGTATTCGCCGGCCAGGAGGTCGCCACCGACTTCTTGTGACCCAAACTTCTCGATCTGGGCGGCCGGCGATCCATTTCTCGATCTGGGCGGCTCGCGGTCCGGATTCCGGGCGTTTGGCCGCCCAGATATGTCCCGGCGTGCGCCTCATTGCTGTTTGGGTTTGCGCCGAATCGTGTAGCAAAGGGGAGTGACCGCGGAGCGGGTTGAGCAGCGGACGCCCAGTCCCCGCCTTTTCGAGACCGGCGAACTCCCGCCGATCCTGCGCGACCCGTCGGTGCCGATGCCGCGCAAGCCGTTCCGACCCGTCCATTTCGGCATCAAGACGGTGCTCTTCGTCTTCGTCTTCTACTTCTTCATCCTCCCGCTGATCCCCGGCTTCCGGAGGGCCGCGTCGGAGTTGATCGACGTCCAGCCGCTGCTGCTGTTCTTCGGCATCGGCTTGCAGGTCGGCTCGTGGTGGGCGTATGCCTTCCTCACCCGCGCTGCGCTGGGCGACGCCGGCCACGAGATCAGCCCGATGCGCATGTTCCGCATCGGGATGAGCTCCAAGGCGCTCACCTACATCGTTCCCGCCGGCAACGCCGCCGGCTCGGCGCTCGGCTACCGCCTGCTGACCCTCTCGGGGGTGCGCGGTGCCGACGCCGGGTTCGCCATGGCCACCGCCGGGATCGGATCGGCCGTTGTTCTCAACGTGATGTTGTGGGCCGCCCTGCTGATCTCCATCCCGATCCGTGGAGCGAACGGCCTCTATGCGCTCGCGGCCGTGGCCGGCGTCGTGGTCATGCTGATCGCCGTCGGCATCGTCGTCGGCCTGATCCACGGACAGAGTCGTGCCGAACGGATCGTCCGGGCGATCGCCAAGAAGTTCCGGTGGGACGGCGACAAGGCGACCGCCGCCGTGCGCCAGGTCGGAACGCGCGTCGAGGACCTCCTCGACGACAAACAGCTGCTCCGACGGGTCATCTGCTTCGCCGCCCTCGCCTGGGTGCTCGACGCGGCCTCGCTCTGGGTCTTCCTGCGAGCCTTCGGCGGAACGTTGGATCCCGACGCCCTGTTCGTCGCCTTCGGACTGGCCAACGTCATCGGTGTGATCCCGATCACGCCTGGCGGCTTGGGCATCGTCGAATGGGTGTACATCCCGACGCTCGTTGGCTTCGGTCTGAGTCGCGCCAACGCCGTGCTGGGTGTCGGCGTGTACCGCATCAGTCAGTTCTTCCTGCCGATCGTCGTCGGCGGTGTGTGCTACGCGTCGCTGCGCTTCGGGCCCTGGAAGATCGAACGGCGTGACCGCCTCGCCAGGCTGCGCACGCTGGCCCTCGACAGCGAAGACTCCGGCGAGTCGCAACTCGAGTTCCTGATGCGTGCCTGGCCGAAGCGGGTTGTGCGCAAGATGCCCGACGTCGACATCCCCGCTGGTCCGCTCGTCGATGCGCAGCGCACCGAGGTGATCGTCTCGCTCGAGGAACACCAACAGCGCCGAACGGGAGACGGCGAGTGAGCAACGCCGCCCAGGCCATCGCGACGGTGGCCGGCGAAACGTCCTTCTCCGGTGTCGTTCGGATCGACCGGCGTGACGAGGTCGAACTGCTCGTGGCGTACGGCGATGCCGACCGTCGGTGGGGGATCGCCAACACCCCCGACACCCGGTTCGCAACGGCCAGCGGCACGAAGGGGCTGACCGCCCTGGCGGTCGTCACACTCATCGAAGACGGCACGCTCGACCGCGGCACGACGGCCAGATCGCTGCTCGGCGGCGACCTCCCGCTCGTCGACGACGCGGTGACCGTCGAGCAGCTCCTCGCCCATCGTTCGGGGATCGGCGACTACCTCGACGAGGACACCGACGTCGACCTCAACGACTACCTGATGCCGGTGCCCGTCCACCGCCTGGTGGACACCGAGGATTTCGTCGCCGTGCTCGACGGCTACCCGACGAAGTTCCCGCCCGGTGAGCAATTCTCCTACTGCAACGCCGGCTTCATGGTGCTCGCCCTGGTCGCCGAGCGGGCCTCGGGCGTGCCGTTCCACGAGCTCATCGCCCGGCGCGTCTGTGCACCAGCCGGGATGCTCGACACAGAGTTCCTGCGCTCGGACGAGCTGCCCGGGCGGACTGCGGTTGGCTACCTGAACGTCGACGGGCACTGGCGCAGCAACGTCTTGCACCTCCCGGTGCGTGGCAACGGCGACGGCGGGATCTACACCACGGTCGCTGACGTTCGGGCCATGTGGTCGGCGCTGTTCGCCGGTCGCATCGTCTCGATGGAGTGGGTCGACGAGATGACCCGACCGCGCAGCCTGGTGCCCGCGGAGTCGATGCGCTACGGCCTCGGCTTCTGGCTGCACGAGACGGGCGATGCCGTTCTCCTGGTCGGTGGCGACACGGGTGTGTCGTTCTGGACTGCGCACGACCCGCCCGCAGACCTGACGGCCACGGTGATCTCCAACACCTCCGATGGAGCGTGGCCGGTGGCCCGAGTGCTTGCCGAACTGATCGGACCGCAGCGGTGATGGCGAGGGCCGTCAGTCGTCGGTGCGCTCGGTTTGGTCGAGCTGCTCGAGCATCAGCATCCCGGCGACGTTGAAGAAATCGTGCTCGGTGACGATGCCCACGAGCTGACCATCCGACACCACCGGGAGGGCCCCGATACCGAACTGGCGCATCAGCTCGAGGGCGCGCAACGGCGCCAGGTCGGGCGGCACACACACTGGATCCCGCTTCATCACCTCGGCGACGGTGAGCTCGGAGATGTCGGTGCCGTGGGCGACGAGGCGCAGGATCGCCCGGTAGGACACCAGGCCGACGAGCGTGCCGTCACTCTCCTCGACGAGGACCTGACGGATGCGGTGCCAGTCGAGCAGGTTGGCGACGAGCTCGACGGGGTCGTCTGGCGCCACGGACACGAGGTCGGTCGTCGTCATCAGCTGTTCGACGGTGACAAAGTTGTGTTGCCACTGCCCGCCCTCGTCGAGATTCGCGGCGGTCCACTCGGCGACCGGCGAGCCGCCGCGTTGCCGGCTGACCATCGCCGCCGTCAGGCTGTTCAAGCGCTGTCCGGCACTGCCCTGGTTCCGCATCGCATTGAGTGACGACAGGATCCACCGCGATCCGGTGTGGCCGGAGTGGACGCGCCGCTCGATGACGCCGAGGTACCGGTCGATATCGGCCTGGTCGACGCCCTGGGACTGCAGACCGCGGGCCGCCAGCGGAACCAGAGACGTCGAGCGTCAACGCTGACGCCGGGTACTCCTGGCCGTCGAGCCAGACCTGCGTCGACGACAAACCCTGACGCGCGGCGGCGACGAAATTCGTGCGGGCCTGCTCGAAGGGGATCGAGCGGCTGATCTCCGGATGGTCGTCGGTCACCGAGCACATCAACCCGAGCCACAACGCGGCGTTGGCGATCTCGTCGACGGTGCTCGGGCCGGACGGCAGGATGCGGTTCTCGATGCGCAGGTGCGGTAGGTCCCCGTCGGCGGTATGGGAGATCCCGTAGCACGCCCGGTTCCACCGCCACACGGTGCCGGTGTGCAGGCGCAGGGCGGACAGCTCAGGGACCCGACCCTCGGCGAGCTGTTGCAGCGGGTCCTCGTACTCATCCGGTGCCAGAACCGGGCGGAAGCTGGTGATGTCCTCCTTGTACAGCTCGGCCACCGACGACGACACCCAGTCGTCCCCGAAGCTCACCCTGGCCGGCCGCTCGCGGAGGTGGTGGCCCGGTCGCCTGGTGTCGACGGACTGCTCGAACAGGGCGATCCGCGTTTCTGCCCAGAGACGCTTGCCGAACAGCAGCGGCGAGTTCGTCGCGCAGGCCAGGGTCGGACCGCTCAGCGCCTGGGCGACGTTGTAGGCGTTGGCGAACTCACCGGGCGTGACCTGGAGGTGGATCTGGAAACTGGCGTTGCAGGCCTCGGCCATCACCGAGTCCTGGCGGACGCGCAACTCGTCGGTGCCCTTGATGTGCAGCTCGTAGTCCTCGCCGCGCAGGCCCATCAACGCGTTGTTGAGGGCGAGGTAGCGCGGGTTCTGGACCATGTTGGCCATCGTCAGGTCGCGTTTGCGGATCGTCGGCAGCGTGCCGGCGAGGACGACGTTGAGGCCGGCCGTCTCGGCAGCGACCCGTCCGAAGGTCAGCAACTCGTCGAGCTGGGCGTGCATCCGCGTGAAGCAGTCGGTCGTGAACTCCTGGGGGTCGAGGTTGAGCTCGAGGTTGAAGGCGCCGACTTCGGTCGTGTACGGGTGATCGGTGAGCGCGGCGAGCATCGGCAACGCTCCGGGCGCCGGCTGCCACGAAGCGTCGACGAGGAACATCTCCTGCTCGGCGCCGATGCGCCGGATGCCGGTCTCGAAGCGGTCGTCAGCGAGCATCACCTGCAGCGCCTGCAGGTCGCGGAGCATCCAGCGGATCGCCGTCTGTCGATCGGTTCGGGCGGTCGCCGTCTGCCGGCCCATCAGTCGACCAACTCGTCGAGATAGCCGGGGAGCATGGCCCGCCACAACGGCCAGTCGTGCGCCCAGTGACGACCCCACGGGTCGACGCGGTTGGGGATTCCAGCCGCCCCGATCACCTGGGCGGCGTGCCACGACTCACCGATGTCCTCGTTGGCGCCTTCACCGCTGGCGAACACGATGAATCGCGTGCGGATGCGGTCGAGGTGCTCCTCGCCGAGGTGCGCAAGCGCCTCGAGCGGCGACGACATCACGAAATCGTCGCCGACCGCCCCGTCGAAGAAGCGGCGCAGCTGGAACGTGCCGCTCATGCAGACCGCCGCCCGGAACATGTCGGGCAGCAGGCAGACGCAGGCCAACGAGTTGAACGCCCCGATCGACGCGCCGGCGGCGAGCAGTTCGATGTCGGCGGAACCGCAGTCGGCGCGTACGGCGGGAACGAGCTCATTGGCGATGAACTCGAAGAATTGCCGCTGGAGCCAGGCCTGGTGGGCTGCGTCACCCTCGCCGGCCAGCATCGCCCGACCGTTGACGCTGTCGACGGAATACAGCTTGATTCGGCCGGCGTCGAGCAGTTCGGAGCACGCGCTGACGAGGTGGAAGCGCTCGATCTCCTCGGCGTCACCTCCCGCCGTCGGGAACACGAGGACCGGCATCCCGATGTCGCCCCAGCGCACGACGTTGACGTCGCGCTCGAGGCGGTTGGAGTACCAACTCGCCGGCAGCTTGGAGCTCACCGGTTGCTCACGTCCGCGGCCGCCGGCGCCTGGGAACGCCAAAGCTGGATGCGTTCCCAGAAGAGGTCGGTGAAGAAGTCGACCTCATGGGCTGGAAAGAGCGCTTCGACCTTCTGGCGCACGGCGTTGTAGGCGACGGCGTCACCGAAGAAGTCGGACACCACGACATCGAGGTGGGCGAGGTGCGTGGCGCAGAACTCCTCGAACTCGTCGGCTTGGAAGCGCTGGCGGGCGATCGCTGCGTACGCGGCGAGCTTGTCGGCGTAGGGAAGCGACGAGTCGGCGATCTCGAAGTACGGCGTCCAGTCGAGGTTCACCGGCATCGGCCGCTTCGTCGCCGCACAGAAGATCGACCAGCGCAAGTTGGCGGCGACCAACCACGGGAAGTTGTAGTGCAGCGACGTCACCTGGGAGTCGGGGCAGGCGTTGGCGAAGTCGATCGGCCGCCACTCGCCGTCCTGGCGCAGCGCCTCGCACGAGTTGAATTCCCACCCGAAGAACGAGTTGATCGTCAACGTCGTGTCGATGAGCGTCTGCCGCTCCTCGTCCGACACGCCGCCATCATCCATCGTGTAACGGTCGTGGAGCGGTGCCGATGGGTCGTAGCGGATGAGGCGTGTCTGCGGGCCGAATCCGACACACCTGATGAACAGGTCGTGTGGCTCCACCGCCTGTTGCAGATGCAACAGGTAGGTGCCGCTCTCGTCGTAGGCGCGGTGCAACTCGCCTACGTCGTCGACCCGACGCACGCCGGCCCAGCCGCCGCCGTCATACGGCTTGATGAAGAGCGGGTACCCGACCTGCCGGCCGACCTCGCCGAGGTCGAAGAGCCTGGCGTAGCGCTCCAACGTGACCTGCAGGTCGGCCTTCGGCTCGTACTCCTTTGGCGGCACCATCGACGTCGCCGGGATCGGCATGCCGAGGCGGATCATCGCGCAGTACGAGGTGTGCTTTTCCATCGACTGGATCGCCCACGGGTTGTTGAACACGTACAGGCCGTCGGTCAGGATCGCCTTCTTGATCCACTCGCGGCTCGTCGTGTACCAGTGCGTGAGGCGATCGACGACGAGGTCGTAGCTCGTCGGCTGGCGCAGGTCGAAGGGTTCGATGGTCACACGGTCGGTCTCGAAGCGCACGACGTCGCCGTCGATCGGCAGGGCGAGGTCGAGGCGGCGAAGCACTTCCTCATAGCAGATCGGCCAACACAGGTCGGCGCCCAGCGAGAGCCCGATGCGGCGCGTGACGTCAGCCACGTGGGGAAGCTAGCAGCGCGGGCAGCGCCGCCCCGAGCCTGTCTCGCCAACTCGCCCAGTTGTGTCCATCGAGCGACTCGTCGAACGTCACGTCCATACCGGTGCTCTCGAGCACCGGTACGAGGCCGCGGTTCTCGCAGATCAGCGACTCGAGAACGCCGCACGTCACGTAGATCCGCTCGGTGACTGCGGTCGGACTGGCGACGTAGGAACGGATGAACCGCTTGATCGGTTGCCACAGCGCCTCGGGGCGCGGCCAGCAACCGACTCCAGCACCGGCGAACGAACCCGACTGCAACAACAGGCGACCGAAGGTCTGCGGCGCATACACCGCGGCCGACAACGACGCCACCGCACCGAAGCTGGCCCCGACGAGGCACCGCTTCGCCGGCTCACCGCCGGTAGCCAACTCGGTCTCCAGCTGGGGGAGCAACTCCGTCGTCAGGTAGTGGTGGTGGCGGACGTCGTCGGCGTACTCGACGAGGCGCTCGCCGGCATGCACGAACGCCACCACCGGCGGCGGGATGACACCGCCGTGCACGAGGTTGTCGAGGACCGTGGTCGCCGCGGCATAACGCAGGTAGTCGGGGCCGTCGTGAACGATGACGAGCGGGGAGCGCTGGCTCGGATCCGGTGTGTAGCCAGCGGGAAGGTAGATCGTCGTCACGATCCGCCGGCCCAGTGCGGCACTGTCGAGTGAGACGTCACGGATCGTCCCGCGCGGCACATCGGGGCGCTCGATCGCCCAGTCCGGAGCCGAATAACCGGAGGCCTCGCAGACCGAGTTGCCCCCGAACGGGTGGCTGGCGGTGAGCGGATTGAGTGGATCCTCGACGAGTCTCGTGCCGAAGCTGTCGGTGACCTCCAGCTTGTACTCCAGGCGCGATCCGCTCGGCATCGCCAGCGTGAGCGCCCACCATTGGTCGTCCTCGTCAACGAGGTCGAAGGAGAGGTCGGCGGGCAATCCGACTCCGAAGTGGACGAGCCGCACGCTGATCGCCGGGCCATGGAAGGCGAACGTGCAGTGCTTGCCATCGACGACGGGAAACGGGCCGCCGGCATCGAGGCGAGCAGACAGGTCGTCGACCGACACCTTCCGCCGCTGCCGCCGAATCGCAGTCATCGAATCCGTTCCACCGATGCGCGCGACGAGGCGCCGGGCCGATATTGCGAGCGACCGAGCGCCAGCGAGGGAGCGGCCAGCGACGGCCTGCGTGGCCGGGGAACGCAACTGACGGCGTGCGTGGCCGGGGAACGCAACGGCGGAGTCATCAAGCGCGGACGCGAACCGTGCGGCCGACCTCGTCGAGCATCGTGCGCAACGTGTCGTAGTCGGGATGGCGCATGCGCACCCAAGCGTTGGCCATGTACCCAGCCTCCACTGGTTGGGTCGGCGTCCCGGGCGGTGGAAGGTGAGCGTCGACGACCCATTCGCCGTGCCGACGCTGCAGTTCGTCGACCCCGTCGTAGCCGGAGATCGCGCCGTCTCGTTCGGGGCGCAGGGCGATCATCCCGGCGGCGAACTGTCGCGACGGCGAACCGGCAAGTCGCCCATGGACGATGGCGTTGGCCCACTCGCGGTAGACGTCGTAGTCGTTGCCGGCGGCGTAGAGGTCCCAGGCCCGCACGCCAGGTGGGCGAGCGCCGATCTCGGAGAAATAGAGACCTTTGGTCCCGGCGAACCATTCCATGTGGGTCGCCGACGTCCCGATGCCGAGGGCGGTGATGACCCGCTGGCCGAGTTCACGCAGCTCGCCATAGCTCGGGGCATCGACCCGGTTGGTCGTGATGAACTGTGGCGAGATCCAGCGCGTGCGCATCGCTTCGAGCACGTTGGGGTAGTAGTGGGTGACGAAGTCGACGGCGACGCGGCCGTCGATGGCGATCGTGTCGTAGAACCCCTCGTGACCGTCGACGAACTCCTCGACGGCGACCTCGATCCCATGGTCGACGCCGCTCCGGGCGATCGCCTCGTCGAGCTCGTCGGGCGAGTTGACGCGCTCGGCGCCTGATGCGCCGGCACCGGCGGCCGGTTTGATGATGATCGGGAATCCGACGTCGGCGGCGAAGTCGCGGACGTCCTGGCCGCTCCGCGGTCCGGCCGAGCGGGCGCACGGAACGCCGGCGGCACGCAGCGCCTCCTTCATCGCCGGCTTGTCGCGGCAGAGGTAGGTCGTGTGCACCGACGTGCCAGGGATGCCACATGCCTCGCGGACACGGGCGGCGGCCATCACATGGGCTTCGATCGTCGCCTCCAGACGGTCCACCCACACCCGGCCTTGGAGGAGCCGCAAGACGTCGATCAAGCGGTCTTCGTCGACCACTGACGGCACCTGCTCGTAGTGCGTGAGCCAGCTCTTGACGTCGTCGCCGAGCCAGTCCTTGGGGCGCTCGCCGACTCCGATCACGCTGGCCCCGACCTCGTGCAGGGCGCGCACGAACTGCTTCTGGTTGTCCGGGAAACTGGGCTCGAGAAAGATGATGTTCACAGACGCCCCCATGGTCTAGCGCACGAGTGTTTGCGTCAGCCCAACGACTCACGATCAGTCGCTCGGCTGACGCAAACCCGGATCTGGCGCTGCGCGGTACGTTCCAGGTGGATGTTCCGGCACCGATGCGAGCGAGCGAGCGCCAGCGAGCGAGCGGCCAGCAACGGCCTGCGTGGCCGGGGCACGCCATGAACATCGTGTTCGTCGCGCCGTATGCGATGGCGGCGACCGTGCGCTTCGTGCGCGCCGTGGCCGACGTCCCCGACGCCCGCGTCTTCGCCGTCAGCAGCGATCCCATCGAGCGGTTCGGCGACACGCCGGTCGCTGGGCACTGGCAGCTCGACGACTGTCTCGACGTCGACTCCCTGACTGGTGCCGTCGCCGAGGTCGGTCAGCGAGTCGGTGGCGTCGACTGCCTCCTCGGCATCCTGGAGAATCTCCAGGTCCAACTCGGTGAGGTCCGTCGTCGTCTGGGCATCGCCGGGATCGGCCCCGACGTCGCGGAGAACTTCCGCGACAAGGCGAGGATGAAGGCGGCGTTCGACGCGGCCGGCGTGCCCTGTGCCCGCAGCCGCCGGGTCGCGTCCGGACAGGAGGCGCTGACCTTTGCCGAGGACATCGGCTACCCATTCGTCGCCAAACCGCTCGCCGGCGCCGGCGCCCGCAACACGTTCCGCGTCGACAGCGGGGCCCGCCTCGCCGACTGGTTGGCGGCGTCGCCGCCGACGGCGACCCAGCCGATGCTCCTCGAGGAGTTCATGAGCGGCCAGGAACACTCCTTCGACAGCGTCGTGATCGACGGCCAGATGGTGTGGCACTCGATCAGCCGGTACCTCCCGAGCCCGCTCGACGTTCTCGAGCACCCGTGGATCCAGTGGTGTGTCCTGCTGCCGCGGCGCATCGACGATCTGGGCGACATCGTCGACGTCGCCCGCCGTGGGCTGCGGGCGCTCGGTCAACCCGACGGGCTGTCACACATGGAGTGGTTCCGCCGTCCGGACGGCAGCGTTGCGATCTCCGAGGTCGGAGCCCGTCCGCCCGGTTCGCAGTTCATGACGCTGATGTCGTACGCCCACGACACCGACCTCTATGGCGCCTGGGCCAGGCTGATGGTCCACGGGCAGTTCGACCCGCCGTCGCGCCAGTACGCCTGCGGTGGCGCTTACCTGCGGGCGCAGGGCTCCGGCCACACGATCACGGCCATCGAGGGTCTCGACCGCGTGAGCGAGGAGACCAGGTCACGAGTCGTCGAAGTCAGCCTTCCGCTGGCGCGGGCAGCGCCCACGGGCACGTACGACGGCGACGGCTACATCGTGGTCCGCGATCCGGAGACGGAGGCCGTCGAGGCGGCGCTCACCGAAATCATCTCCACCGTCCGAGTAGCTGTCGCATGAGCGATGTCGTGTTCCTCGGGCCGTCGTACCCCAGCGACATGCCGCTCTTCACGCGCGGCCTCGCGGCGGTGGGCGCGCGGGTGATCGGTGTCGGCGACCAGCATGCCGACGCCGTGCCCCACCGAGTCCGCGAGGCGCTCACCGCGTACATCAAGATCGACAACTGGTTCGACGAGGATCAGACCGTGGCGACGGTGCTGCACTCGCTGAAAGGCCACAACGTCGACCTCGTCGAGACGCTGTGGGAGCCGCTGGTGGTCACCGCCGCCCGGTTGCGCGAGGCGATTGGCGTGCCCGGGCTCGATGTGCACCAGGCGATGACGTTCCGCGACAAGGGGCTGATGAAGCAACAGGTCGAGGCCGCCGGAATCCGCACGCCGCGTTCTGTGCGCTCGACGACGGCCGACGGGTGTCGTGGCGCGGCAGCGGCGATCGGCTACCCGATCATCATCAAACCGATCTCCGGAGCGGGTTCGATGGACACGTATCGGATCGAGGATGACGGCGAGCTGGAAGCGGCGCTGGCCCGCCTCGGCGCCGTTCCCGAAGTCAGTGTCGAGGAGTTCATCGATGGCGAGGAGTTCACCTACGACACGATTTGCGCGGCCGGCTCGATCGCCCTCGAGAACATCTGCGAATACCGGCCGCGCCCACTCGTCGGCAAGCAGGTCGAATGGATCAGCCAGCAGATCTTCGCCCTGCGCGATCACGACGACCCCGGTCTGGCCGGCGGCCTGCAGATGGGTCGCGACGTCATCGCCGCGATGGGCTTCACCAGCGGGTTCACCCACATGGAGTGGTACCGCACGGAGTCCGGCGAGGTCGTGTTCGGGGAGATCGGGGCGCGCGCTCCGGGCGCCCGGATCACCGACCTGATCAACTACAGCTGCGACACCGACGTGTTCACCGGGTGGGCCGAGGCGGTGTGCCACGGCACGCTCAGCCAACCGACGCAACGCCGGTACAACGTGGCGATGATCGTCAAGCGAGCGCAGGGGCACGGGCGGATCACGCACGTCGAGGGACTGGGCCACCTGCTCGCCGAGCTCGGCGACCACGTCGTCAACGTCGATCTCGTCGACGTCGGCCAGCCCCGCCGCGACTGGCGCCAAACCGTGTTGTCCGACGGCTACGTCGTCCTGCGCCATCCCGACTTGGCGGCGACGGTCGACATGGCCAACCGCTTCGCCGTCGAGCTCAACCTCCACGCCTCCTAACCCCAACCCGACCCGAGTGTTTGCGTCCAGCGGAGTGTTTCGGGGCGATAGGTCCGGCCGGAAACACTCCGGTGGACCGCCGCTAGCGTCCGCGCCATGACCGTGCACGAGCGGCCGTTCGGTCGCTACCTCGAGGACTTCGTCGTCGGCGACATCTACCGCCACTGGCCCGGCAAGACGATCACCGAGTACGACGACCATCTGTTCTGCATGATCACGATGAACCACCACCCGTTGCACGTCAATGACTGGTTCGCCGCGGAGAGCGTGCAGGGTCGCAACGTCGTGGTCGGCAACCTCGTGTACTCACTGGTCCTCGGGATGAGCGTGCCGGACATCTCCGGCGCGGCGATCGCCAACCTCGAGGTGGAGACGCTGCAGCACAAGTTCCCGACGTTCCATGGCGACACGATCCATGCCGAGACTCGCGTGCTCGACGTCAAGGAGTCGTCGTCCAAGCCGGACCGCGGCATCGTCACCGTCGAGACCAAGGGGTTCAACCAGGACGGACAAGAGGTCTGCTACTTCCGCCGCCGGGTCATGGTGTGGAAGCGCGACGCCGCCCCACAGCGCAAGCGCCCCTACGACGGCATCGACGTCTGGGGGGAATAGCGCGTCGGCGAATCTGCTGGCCTCAGCACGGGAGCGAAACGACCGACCACACGGATAGGACCTGCCGCGGGCCATCCGGACGACATCGACGCTCAGAGTTCCTTCAGGCACCGGGTCTACCAGTAGCGGAATGCTGAGCAGCCTCCTCCTCCTCGCTGCTGGTCTGGTCGCAACCCCGGCGCCGGCACCCCCGCCGCACACCGTCATCGCCCAGGGCGTCGTCGAACTCGCCGACGGCACGTACGCCTGGTCGCACACGGCCCTCGACATCACCGAGACCGCGGCATCGATCGAACCCGCCACCGCGGGGTTCCTGCTGGCGGGTGGCGATGGTGCAGCAATGCTCATTGGACCGGACGGCGGGCGTGCCCTGCTGGAGGATTCCGAAGCGCAGTTCAGCCCCGACGCCAGCGTGTCGTGGACGGCGATTGCCATGGCCGAGTCGGGTGGCGGTGACGCCGCTCCCGCCATCCGACTCGACACCATTGCCCTCGTACCCGCCGAACCTGGCGCCGGCACCTTCGCCCTCGATGCCGGCTGGCACGACGTCGAACTGCGCCACCTCGAGCTGGCTGGAGGTGCGTCGCTGTCCGGGCCGAGCGACGCCCCCGGCTTCGTCATCGTGCTTGCCGGGTCGGTCGTCGACGACGCTGGGACGGCGGTCGAGCCCGGCGGCACCGTGCTCGTCGCCGGCGCGGCGAACCTGACGAACACCGCCGATCAGCCGGCCATCGTCGTGATGGCGGCCGTCGGGCCGCCGCTCGAGATTGGCCAAGACCTCGACACGCCCTCGGTGTCGACGACCGCCGAGCCGACCACGCCGGGCTCCGGACCGACGACCACGACGACCACGCCACCGGTCGACACCGACGCCGACGGACTCACCGATGACGAGGAAGCCGGGCTCGGAACGGACCCCAACGATCCCGACAGCTGACGGTGACGGCATCGATGATGGCTTTGAGGTGGAGCAGTTCGGCACCGACCCGCTCTCCGTCGACACCGACGAGGATGGTCTCGACGACTACGCCGAGATCGACAGCCACGGCACCGATCCCACGGACTCCGACACAGACGATGACCTCCTGACGGACTGGTTCGAGGCGATCCCGGGACCTAACTGGCAAGGCAACACCGACCCGCTCGATTTTGACACGGACGACGACGGGCTCGGCGACGGCGACGAGGAGAATCTGTACGGCACCGTGCCGAATGAGGCCGACAGCGACTACGACACACTGAACGACGGCGTCGAGGTCAACGAGTACGGCACCGATCCGACTGAGGAGGACACCGATGGCGACACGATCAGCGATCCCGACGAGATCAACAACTGGGGCTCCGATCCGACGAACCCGGACAGCGACGGTGACACGTTGATCGACGGCGAGGAAGTGCACGGCACGCACACCAGCCCGACCAACGCCGACACTGACGGCGACACCATCGACGACGGCACCGAAGCAGGCGACGGCACCGACCCCAACGACCCCAACGACCCGTAGGGTCTGCGCCCATGGAGGCGCTCGATGCCGGCCAGGTGCTCAGGTGGGGCCTGCCGCGACTGCGTGACCTGCCGTGGCGAACGACCCGCGATCCGTGGGCGATCCTCGTCGCCGAGGTGATGCTCCAGCAGACCCAGGCGGTACGTGTCGTGCCCCAGTGGAGAGTGTTCCTCGATGCCTATCCGACCCCTGCGGCGTGCGCCGGCGCCGCGCTCGGCGACGTGCTGCGCGTGTGGCAGGGTCTCGGCTACCCACGGCGGGCGCGCAACCTCCACGACGCGGCACGGGCGATCGTCGAGCACCACGGTGGTGCGGTGCCCGACGGACTCGCCGAGTTGCGCGCCCTCCCGGGAGTCGGTCCGTACACGGCGCGCGCCGTCCGCGTGTTCGCCTTCGAGCACGACGAGGCGGTCGTCGAGACGAACATTGCCCGCCTGCTCGCCCGCCTGGCCGGTGCGCGGCTGACGGCGAAGCGGATCCAGGCGATGGCCGACGCCAACGTGCCGGCCGGCCACGGGTGGGAGTGGAACCAGGTGTTGATGGACCTCGGGGCCGCCGTCTGCCGCCCTGCGCCGCGTTGCGCGGAGTGCCCGGTTGCCGGCAGCTGTACGTGGCACCGAGCTGGTCACCCGGACCCCGACCCCGCCGTCGGCACCGCCGGCGTCAGCACGTCACAACCGCCGTACGACGGCAGTGCTCGCCAGGCTCGCGGCCGGGTGCTGGCGGTCCTCGCCGGCGGCGCCACACCGGTTGACGAGTTCCCCGCGGCGATCGTCGCCGGCCTGGTCGCCGATCGGCTGGTGGTCACCGACGGCACCCACGTCTGCCTGCCGTGAGATCGTTCCGGCGGGCTGATCTGGGCGGCGTCCGGTCCGGATTCCCGGCGTCTGGCCGCCCAGATCGAGATGTGGACCGAAGGCCGCCCAGATTGACCGGGGTCGACGGCCTCGCCGTACGCTGGCGCTCCGATGCGCCCGCCCAAGGACTTCTTCCGGCCGTTGGCCGCCGGCGCCCCGGAACCGCTGCGGGAGATCCCGGTCCGTCCGTCGCGGATGATCCACTTCCTGCCACCGTCGAACCCCAAGATGGTGGCCAAGGTTCCGGCGCTCGCCCCGACGGTCGACGTGCTGCTCGCCAACCTCGAGGATGGCGTCCCGGCAGCCGACAAGGAAGCGGCCCGCGCCGGACTGATCGACATCGGCAAGGCCTGGGCCGGCGGCGACACCCAATTGTGGACCCGCGTCAACGCTCTCGACTCTCCGTGGGTGCTCGACGACCTCACCGCCGCGGTCACCGAAGTCGGTGACCACCTCGACGTGATCATGATCCCCAAGGTCGAGGGTCCCGAGGACATCCACTACGCCGACCGCCTCATCGCCCAGCTCGAAGCGAAGGCCGGAATCGGCCGGCCGATCCTCCTCCACGCCATCTTGGAGACAGCTCGCGGCGTCGCCAACGTCGAGTCGATCTGTGCCGCGTCGCCGCGGATCCAAGGTCTCAGCCTCGGTCCGGCGGACCTCGCCGCCAACCGCCGGATGAAGACGACACGCGTCGGCGGAGGCCACCCGGACTACGTCGTGCGCGCCGATCCCGACGCTGATCATCCCGACGGCCCTCGCCCGACCCACCAGCAGGACCTCTGGCACTACACCATCGCCCGGATGGTCGACGCCTGTGTCACGTACGGCGTCCTGCCGTACTACGGCCCGTTCGGCGACATCGCCGACACGACTGCCTGCGAGGACCAGTTCCGCAACGCCTATCTGCTGGGCTGCGTCGGGGCGTGGAGCCTGCACCCGTCGCAGATCGACATTGCCCGGCGGGTGTTCAGCCCGGACCCCGCCGACGTCGCCCACGCCGTGCGGGTGATCGAGGCGATGGGTGACGGCACCGGGGCGGTCATGCTCGACGGCAGGATGGAGGACGACGCATCCGTGAAGCAGTGCCAGGTCGTCGTCGACTTGGCCCGCCAGCTCGCCGAGCGCGACCCCGAACTCGCCGAGCGCTACGCGTTGTGAACCTGCTGCGGTCCGTCCTGTACATGCCCGCCGCCAACGAGCGGGCACTGGAGAAGGCGACGTCGATCCCGTGCGACGCGATCATCTTCGATCTCGAGGACGCGGTCGCCCCGGACAGCAAGGCCGAAGCCCGCCAGCGGGCTGCCGCCGCCGTGACGTCCGGGATGTACGGCCACCGCGCCCTGACGATCCGCTGCAACGCGCCGGCGACGCGGTGGGGGAGCGACGACCTCGCCGCGGCGGCCGCCGGCAAGCCGGCCGCTGTGGTGATTCCCAAGGTCGACTCGTTGGCGACCCTCGACGACGTTGCCGCCCGGCTCGACGCCGGCGGGGCCACGGCGACGTCGATCTGGGCGATGATCGAGACGCCGACAGCGATCTTCGACGTCCGTGCCCTCGTTGCTCACCCGCGGGTCAGCGTTCTGGTGATCGGCACCAACGACTTGGCACGCGAGCTCCGCGCCCCACTCGCCGTTCCCGGGCGAACGAACCTCACCCCGTACCTGGCCACCGCCGTGCTGGCCGCCCGCGAGGCCGGCCGGCTGATCCTCGACGGCGTGTACAACGACCTCGACGACGCCGAGGGCTTCGCCGCCGAGTGCCGCCAGGGTGTGGAGATGGGCTTCGACGGCAAGACCCTGATCCACCCGAGTCAGGTCGAACCGGCCAACTCGGCGTGGACACCTGCTGCTGACGAGGTCGACCAAGCGCGCCGCGTCATCGAGGCGTTCGCCGCCGCCGAGGCCGACGGACGCGGCGTGGTGACGGTCGACGGCCGGATGGTCGAGGCGCTCCACGTCGACAACGCCCGGCGCACCCTGGCGCTCGCTGAGGCGATTGCGGCGGTCGGATGAGCGTTCGGACTGCGACCTACGTCACGTCGCCACCGCGTTTACACCGCCGGCATCGTCCACCTACCCTGGGGAAGCGGTCTATGGCATATCTATCTGGGCCAGTCCCGTGATCGTCACGTTCCATGGTGTGCGTGGCTCGACGCCGTGCCAGAGTGACGACATCGCCCGCCACGGAGGCAACACGGCGTGCGTGTCGGTGCAGTCCCCGGGCGAGCAGCCGTTGCTGTTCGACCTCGGCACGGGATTGCGGTACTACGCCGAGTCGATGCCCTCCGACGAGTTGTTCGAGGGGACGTGCCTGCTCAGCCACCTCCACTGGGACCACGTGCAAGGCCTTCCGTTCTTCAAGCCGTTGCTGCGCAGTGGCGCCCGTCTGTCGATCCACGCTCCGACGCAGTTCGACGGGCGCCATCCGGGCGAGGTGTTGTTGAGCACGATTCGACCGCCGCTGTTCCCCATCTCGCTGGACGAGTTCAACGGCGACGTCACGATTCATTGCGCCAAGCCACAGTTCTCCGTCGGCTCGTACGTCGTGCACTCCGGCGCCGTTCCGCACAACGGGCCGATGGCCGGTTACCGCGTCGAGCGCGACGACGTCAGCGTCACGTACATCAGCGATCACCAACAGCCTGACGACCCGACGACGTTCGCCGACTCAGTCCTCGAGTTGTGCCGCGGGGTTGATCTGCTGATCCACGATGCGCAGTACACGCCGAGTGAGTTCGAGCAGAAGCGCACGTGGGGCCACTGCACGGTGGAGTACGCGGTGTCCGTGGCAATCGCCGCCCGGGTGAAGCGACTCGCCCTGTTCCATCACGATCCGTACCACGACGACGACATGGTCGAACAGATGGCGAAGACGGCCCAGCAATGCGCGGCGGCCCACGGGATCGAGGTTTTCGCCGCCGTCGAGGGCACCTCGATCGACCTCACCGCGGCCTGAGCGCGGCTTGGTCGACGCCCCGACGATCGCCGATCTCGCTCGCCTCGTCGTTGGGCTCGCCCTGCTGGCCGCGGCCGTGGCCAAGATCGCATCCGGAGCCCGGTGGGTCGATCAGGCGTCCGCGCTCGGCGTCACGAGATCAGTGGCGGTGGCCCTGCCGTGGTTCGAGCTGGTCGTCGGGGCGGCGGTCGTCAGCGGGCTCGCCGAGCCATGGCCGGTCGCCGTCGCCGTGGCGGTCTTGACCGCCTTCACGTTGTGGATCGTCGTGCACCTCGTCCGCGGCCAGCACCCGCCGTGCGCCTGCTTCGGAGTCCTGTCGGCCACGCCGTTGTCGTGGTGGCACGTCACCCGCAACGTCGTGTTGATCGCGCTCGGCGTGCTCGCGATCGTCAGCCTCGTCGATCAGCCCTTGATCGCGCCGCTCATGGCCTCGCCGCTGATGAAGAAGCGGCGGAAGACGATGAACAGTCCGATCGGCAGGACCATCGAGATCGCCAGGGCGGCGAGGAACACGTCGAGTTGGAGCGTGTCGCGGACCAGCGGCAGGCGCACCGACAGCGGTTGGATCGCCGGAGTCAGGGAGCACGACCAGCGGCCAGAGGTAGTCCTTCCACGTCGAAGAGCACGGCGAACACCGAGACGACGCCGATCACCGGCTTCGACATCGGCAGCGACGATCGACCAGCAGCAGGCGGATCGGCCCGGCGCCGTCGACCTGCGCGGCCTCGATGATCTCGATGGGCAGGTTCTCCATGAACCGCTTGACGAGGATGACGTTGAAGGCGCTGGCCCCGGCCGGCAGCCAGATCGCCCCAGTAGGAGTTGAGCAACGACGTGCCGACGATCGGCAGGTCGAGCACCGTCAGGAACAGCGGGACGAGCAGGACGACCGGCGGGACGAACAACGTGACGAGCACGGCGCCGGTGAGGATCCGGGCGTACCACGGCCGCAGGATGCCGAGCACGTAACCGCCCGTGACGGCGACGACCAACTGGACGAGCCACGAGCCGACGGCGATCTTGACGGTATTGAGGAAGTAGTGGCCGATCTGCGCGTCGCGCCACGCCGTGACGAGGTTCTCGAAGTCGAACCCGCTCGGCCACAGGGCCATCGGGTGGCGCAACGTGTCCTGGGTCGTCGACGATCGCTGACTTGGCGAGCCACAGCAGCGGCCCGAGCCCGACGACGACGAGCAGGACGAGCAGCAGGGCGTTGTGGCGCCGCGTCAGCGCACCCAGCGGACGCCGATTTGCGGCCCCGTTGCGACCGGCGAGCAGGACACTGCAGCCGTTCACTCGGGGCCGCCCTGTAGCCATGACGGTTCATTGCGTCGACCACGCTCTCGTGGCCCGGAAGTACACGGCGGTGAAGGCCGCAAGGCAGCCGGCGAGCATCAGGCTCAGCGCCGCCGCGGCGCCGTAGTCACCACCGCCGCCGGCGCCGAAGGCGTAGCGGAAGATCAGCAGCATCACCGTCATGCGTCGAGTTCGCCGGTCCGCCCTGGGTGAGCAGGTACGGCTCGGTGAAGATCTGCAACGTGCCGATCAGCTGGAGGATCAGCGTCACGAACAGCACGGTGCGCAGCTGCGGCAGCGTGACGTGCCAGATCTTGCGCCAGATCGAGGCGCCGTCGACCTCGGCGGCCTCGTACAGCTCGCTGTTCACTCCGGTCAGGGCAGCGAGGTAGATGATCACCGTCGCCCCGGCCGCCGACCACGTGGCGAGGAGGACGATCGACGGCATCGCCCAGGTTCGGTCCTGGAACCACGGATACGGACCGAGTCCGACCCAGCCGAGGATCGTGTTGAACGTGCCGGTCGGGCTGGCGTCGTAGAACACTCGCCACAGCAGGATCGAGGCGACCGGCGGGATGACCACCGGCAGGTAGGCGAGCCCGGCGTAGAGGCCGCGGAACCTGCGCACCTCGCTGATCCAGCACGGCGAGGATGATCGGCACGGGATAGCCGAACACGAGGGCGAGGAACACGAACCACAGGGTGTTCTTCACGGCGGTCGTCAGCAGCGGGTCGTCGAAGCACCCGGCGGAAGTTGTCGAGGCCGACCCACCGGGCACTGTCGACGAGGTTGGTCTCCTGCAGGCTGAGCACGAAGGCCCGCACGAGCGGCCACCACGAGAAGTAGGTGAACGTGAGCAGCAGCGGGAGCGTGAGCACCAGCGTGCTCACCCAGCCGCCCCCGGCCGGGGAACGGCGTCCCCGGCCGGTGAGTCGATGGCATCGATCAGCCCGCCGCCTCGACCAGCGCGGTCACGTCGGCGTCGGCCTGGGCGAGCAGGGCGGCGATGTCGGCGTCCTCCTCGGTGAGCACGGTCTGCACGACCGTGTCGAGGATCGCGTACATCTCCTGGGTGTGCGCCGGCGGCTCGGGGATCAGTGGCTGGTCGAGGATGCTGTCCTTGAACGAAGCCATCTGCTCCTGCGGCACGTTGACGAGACTCGGCCACCCAGGCGTCGGACTGGGCGAGCTGCTCGGCGCTGAAGATCGGCAGCGCCGGCGTGCCGATCGGGGCGTCGTGGCGGCCAGTGCTTCGGCATCGGCGACGGCGGCTTCCTCGTTGGTCAGCTTGCCCATGTAGAAGAAGTCGATCCACTTCACCGCGGCGTCGCGCTCGGCGTCCGATGGCGTCGGCCCGCACGGCGTCGATCTGTACCGCCACCGAGCACGCCGGCGTCTGTCGCCTTCGAGCGGGATGACCGTCAGACCGTACGTGGCCGGGTCGACTCCGTTCTCGGTGACGAGGCTGTTGTAGACGTCGGAGCCGCCCATGTACATGCCGACCTGCCCGGCGGCGAACGCCTGGTTGATCGTGCGCCCAGTTCGAGCAGGAAGTTCGAGCCCATCGAGTTGTCCTCCCAGCGCAGCGACTGGAGGTATTCGAGGGCGGCGATCGTGCCCGGGTTGTCGATCGTCACGTCGACGCCGTCGGCGGTCTCCTCCTGGAGGCGGCCACCGAAGGCGTAGCTGAGCGTCGTCAGCATCCAGCCCGCCGGTGTTGTCCTGCGACATCTGGGCGAAGCCGGCCTGACCGGTCGCCTCGGAGATCGCCGCTGCGGCCTCACGCACCTCGTCCCACGTCGTCGGCGGGGCGTCGGGGTCGAGACCGGCCTCCTCGAACATCGCCCGGTTGTAGTGCAGGCCGATGCCGTAGGCGGCGATCGGCACGCCGAAGATGGCGCCGTCGGCGTCCTGGGCGACGGCGAGCACGTTGGGGTTGAAGTCGGCGGCGTACGGCAGCGGCCTCGACCTCGGCGGTGATGTCGGCCACCTGGCCGCGCTCGGAGCAGACCCTGGATGTCGGTGAACGGGATCTGGAACACCGTCGGCAGCGTGCCGCCGGCGAGCTGGGCGGCGAACGTGGCGACGTCGTACTCGTACTCGTCTGGTTCGACCGTGATGTTCGGGTACTGCGCCTCGAACTCCTCGACGCGCTGGAGGAAGGCCTCGCGAGTCTCCTCTTCCGTGCTCGGCGGCAGATTGCTCACCGAGATCGTGACCTCTTCTGCCGAGGCTGGCCGCTGGGCGGTGGCGAAGCCGGCTGCGACTTGTGTGACGGCGAATGCGCCACAGGCCGCGAGCACGGCGGTTCGGTACCGGTTTCGCATGATGTTGCTCCTTACTGTTCCGGGTCTGGTTGGTGGTTGTCGAGGTGGACCCATGCCGCCGAGTCGACCGGGAGCCGGTCGCCGTCCAGTGGCCCACTGGTGAGCAAGACGGTCCCGGCAGGCAGCTGGACGGGACCGGAGGACAGGTTGACGATGCAGGCGATGTCGTCGCGGGCAAACGCCAGGACGCCGGGCTCGGCGTCGAGCCAGGCGACTGCGGTGGTCGCCCCGACGAGACGCCGGCGGCGCACGGCGAGGATGTGGCGGTAGAGGGCGAGCATCGACGTCGGGTCGTCCTGCTCAGCGGCGACCGAGAGTGTGGCCCACGACGCCGGTTGGGGCAGCCATGGGGTGCTGCCCGCCGGCCCGAAGCCGTACGGCGACTGCGACCCGTCCCAGGGCAGCGGGACGCGGCACCCGTCGCGCCCCGGGTCGGTGCCTCCGGACTGGAAGTGCATCGGATCCTGTAGGTGTTCGAGAGGCAGGTCCTCGACCTCGGGCAAGCCGAGCTCCTCGCCTTGGTACACGTAGAGCGTGCCGGGCAGGGCGGCGACGAGCAGCGCCGCGGCGCGGGCCCGTCGGGTGCCGAGCTGCAAGTCGGTGGGTGTGCCGACGCGCTTGGCAGCGAACGAGAACGTCGTGTCGACGCGGCCGTAGCGGGTTACGACGCGGGTGACATCGTGGTTGGAGAGGACCCAAGATGGCGGAGCGCCCACTGGCGCGTGGCTGGCCAGCGTGTCGTCGATGCACGCGCGCAGCGCGTCGGCTTCCCACGGGCAGGCGAGGAAGTCGAAGTTGAACGCGCCGTGCAGCTCGTCGGGACGCAGATAGCGGGCGAAGCGCTGGCGGTCCTCCAGCCACACTTCGCCGATCAGGGCGCGCGGCGGGTCGTACGAATCGGCGATCGTGCGCCATGACCGGTAGACGTCGTGGATCTCGTCGCGGTCGACGAACGGGTGGTCCGAACCCGGGGCGACGTCTCCGAGATCTGGCAGCGCCGGGTCCTTGATCGCCAACGCCGCGGAGTCGATGCGGATGCCGGCGGCGCCCCGGTCGAACCAGAAGCGCAGGATCTCCTCGTGCTCTTCGCGGACTGCCGGATTGGCCCAGTTGAGGTCTGGTTGGGCAGGAGCGAAGAGGTGCAGGAACCAGTCGCCACGAGTGCCGTCGGGGTTCTTCGTACGCGTCCACGCCGAGTCGCCGAAGTGCGATGTCCAGTTGTTCGGCGGCTCGTTGCCGATCGGGCCTCGACCACGGCGGAACCAGAAGCGGTCGCGCATCGCCGACGATGGCCCGCCGGCGTGGGCCTGGATGAACCACGGGTGCTGATCGGAGACGTGATTGGGGACGATGTCGATGATCGTGCGGATGCCGATGGCCAGCGCTTCGGCGATCAGCGCCTCGGCCTCGGCGAGCGTGCCGAAGGCGGGGTCGATGGCCCGGTAGTCGGCGACGTCGTAGCCGCCGTCGGCCAGCGGCGAGGCGTACCACGGGTTGTACCAGATGGCGTCGACGCCGAGGTCGTGGAGATAGCCGAGGTGGGCGCGCACGCCAGCGAGGTCGCCGACACCATCGCCGTTGGCGTCGGCGAAGCTACGCACGTAGAGCTGGTAGATGACGGCGTCGCGCCACCATGCGTCCTGCTCGGCTGCTGACACAGATATTCCCCCCGAAGTGACTGCGCCCACACCTAAGCAAACGGGACGAGATGATGCAAGAACACATCAGACTTACGCAGAAATGCAACGAATGCTTGCGAGATGTAAGCGATCGGCCGACTAGGTGGCACTGCCGGTGGACGACCGCACGACCAATTCGGGGGCGTAGAGCAACTCCGTGGGACCGTCGTGGCGTCCTTCGAGCTGGCTCATCAGCCGGTCGACGGCTGCCCGCCCCATCGTCTCGATCGGTTGGCGGACCGTCGTCAACGGTGGGTCGGTGTACTTCATGAACGCCGAGTCGTCGAACCCGACGACCGAGACGTCACCGGGTACCTGGAGCCCGCGTCGGCGAACGGCGCGAATCGCCCCGAGGGCCAGTGGATCGCTGGCACAGACGATGGCGGTGACACCGTCGTCGAGCAACGCGCCGCACGCGGCCTGACCGCTCTCTGCGGAGAACATCGATCGGGCCACCCGGTGATCCGGAATGTCGATGCGTTGGCGGGCCGCGGCATCCCGCGCTCCGTCGCGCTTGCGGTTGCTGGGCACGTGGTCGGCGGGACCCAGGAGCAGTCCGATGTTCCGGTGTCCGAGCGCGACGAGGTGATCGAGTGCCTGCTCAGCGGCCATCGCATCGTCGCACGAGACCGTCGGGAAGTCGAGCCACGCGGCGGCTGCGTTGATGAACACCACGGGCAGATTGCGTTCGGCCAACTTGGCGTAGTGCCCGTGGGGAGCTTCCTCCTGGGCGTACATGCCGCCGGCGAACACGACGCCGGACACCTGTTGGTCGAACAGCAGGTCGACGTACGCCGCTTCGGTGAAACCACCCACCGTGCGCGTGCACAGCACGGGGGTGCAGCCGTGCTGGGCGAGCGCTCCCCCCACGACGTCGGCGACCGCCGGGAAGATCGGGTTCTGGAGTTCGGGCAGGACCAGCCCGACGAGGCGGGCTCGTTCGCCGCGCAGCTGCGTCGGGCGCTCGTAGCCGAGCACGTCGAGCGCCGTGAGTACCGCCTGGCGGGTGGACTCGGCCACTCCGGGACGCTGGTTGAGCACCCGGCTGACCGTCGCCTCGCTGACGCCGACGTGTCGAGCTACGTGAGCAAGGCGCCGACGCACCCCCGCAACTGTACGACATCAACCCGCAAGTTCTTGCAAACCGCACGCGAGCCGTTCTGGGCGGCCTTCGGTCCATTTCCGGTTCTGGGCGGCGATCGGTCCGATTTCCCGGCCCGACGCCGCCCAGTTCGGGGTTGGAACACCTAGCGGGCGAGTTCGGTGACGAGGAAGGTGATCACCCGGGCTTCGTCGCGCCAGGCGTCGTAGCGCCCGCTGCGACCGCCGTGGCCGGCGCCCAACTCGGTGCGCAAGACGAGCGGGCGCTGGACGCCGGCGCCGACCGAGCGCAGCCGGGCGACCCACTTGGCCGGCTCGTGGTAGGCGACGCGGGGATCGTTCAGTCCGGCGGTGACGAAGACCGCCGGGTAGTCGGCGGGAATCGTGTTGTCGTACGGCGAGTAGCTGGCCATGTAGCTGGCGAACGGTTCGGCCCGGGGGTCGCCCCACTCCTCCCACTCCGGCACGGTCAACGGCAAGGACGGGTCGCTCATCGTCGTGACCACATCGACGAACGGCACTTCGGCGACGGCCGCGGTGAACCGCTCCGGACGCATCGTGATGCAGGCCCCGACGAGGAGACCGCCGGCGCTCCCTCCGCGCAGCGCGAGGCGGGCACCGTCGGCGAAGCCGGCAGCCACGAGGTGGTCGCTGGCGGCAATCGTGTCGGTGAACGTGTTGCGCTTGTTGAGCAGCTTGCCGTCGAGATACCACGCCCGACCGAGCTCTCCTCCGCCGCGGGAATGGACGAGGGCGAAGACGACGCCGCGGTCGAGCAGCGAGAGGCGAGCGACGCTGAACCACGGTGCCAACGAATGCTCGTAGGCGCCGTAGGCGTAGAGCACGCACGCTGCCGTACCGTCGAGCGGCGTGTCGCGGTGGCGGACGAAGTCGACCGGGACGGCGACGCCATCGGTAGCTGACGCCCACGTTCGCTCGCTGACGTATGCGTCGAGGTCGACACCAGGCGTCGGAGTCTGCTTGCGCAACACGCGTTGTCCGGTCGCCAGGTCGTGGTCGAACACCGACTGGGGGGTGGTGAGCGACTGATACGACAGCCGCACGGTGGACGTCGTCCACTCCGGGTTGTCACCAATCGCCACATCGTGCGGCTCGGCGCCGAAGTCGAGCACTTCGGAGGAACCGTCGCGGCGCAGCGACCGAACCTGCGGTTGTGCCGCCTTCCATTCGTGGACCACGAGATGGTCGGCGAACGGCTCTGCCGAGGTCAGACGACGACCGGGCTCGTGGGCGACGAGGTCGGACCACGTGGCCGGATCGTCGTGCTCGGCGATCATCAGGCGAAAGTCCGGGGCTTCGAGGTTGGTGAGCACCACGAATCGGTCGCCCCAGTCGTCCACGCGGTACTCGACGTCCGTGGTCCGCGGGCGGACGAGCCGCGGAGCGGATTCAGGCTCGTCGGCGCGGAAGACGTGTGTCTCACTGCTCGTCAGCGATGACGAGGAGATCACGATCCATTGTGCGCTACGGGTTGCCGAGACGTGGAGATAGAAGCGCTCGTCGTCCTCGCTGTGGACGAGCACGTCGTCACCAGGCGCCGTGCCGAGGCGGTGGCGCCAGATCTGGTAGGGGCGCATCTGGTCGTCGGGTCGGGCGTAGAACAGCCAGTCGTTGCCGGCCGACCACGCGACGCCTCCCCACGACGACGTCCCGGTGATCTCGTCGTGGTCCTCGCCGCTGGCGAGGTCGCGGACACGCAGCGTGTATCGCTCACCGCCGTCGACATCGCTCGACCAGGCCAGCAGGGTGTGATCGGGCGAGGGTTCGGCGTCGTGGACGTCGAAGTACTCGTGACCGGCCGCCTCGGCGTTGCAGTCGAGGATCACCGTGTCGGGGTCTTCGGCGTGGCGACTGCGACAGAAGACGGGGTACGACTCCCCTTCGATCGTGCGCGTGACGTACCACCAGCCGCCATGGAGCACCGGCACGGACAGGTCGGTCTCCTGAACCCGCGACTTGATCTCCTGAAACACCGACTCGACGAGCTCGGCGCGCTCCGGCTCGGCGAAGTAGTGATCGGCGTAGGCGTTCTCCGCCTCGAGGTACGGAATCGTCTCGGGGTCGTCACGGTCAGCCAACCAGGCCCACGGGTCGTCGACGGTTCCCGTCGGGCGTTTCCATTCGTGTGGTCGCGTCGGTGCGACGGGAGGGTTGGTCACGGCCCCGGAGCGTATGGGACCGGCGCTCGAAGTTCGGCGCGACTTACCGGTACCGTCGAGGTCGATGCGTGTGTGGATCGACCAGGATCTGTGCACCGGCGACGGCCTGTGCGTCGATCACTGCCCGGACGTGTTCACCCAGCTCGAAGATGGCATCGCCTACGTGACCGAGCGCGGCGTGCCGCTCAACGATCCGGGCAGTGCCGGCTCGCTGGCCAACGTCGCCCGACGCAACGTGCTCAACGTGATCCACGCCGCCGAGGCCTGCCCCGGGGAGTGCATCTTCATCGAGATCGACGACCGGGTCGACGCGACGCTCGACGTCAACGTCGACGCCCGCATCGCCGCCCGCGTCGAAGTCGTCTGAGGGTCGCTGCCCGGGCGGTTGGCGCTGGGGATTGTTACTATGGCGGTAGTGCTAATCCCCGGAGGAGCGTCGTGACGTCGTTCGACCTAGATCTCAGCAAGTACCAACTCGGCTGGAGCGACGAGGTCGAGTACGCCTTCGCCCCTGAAAAGGGCATCAACGAGGGCGTTGTCGAGCAGATCTCGTGGTGGAAGGGCGAGCCGCAGTGGATGGCCAACTTCCGCAGGCGCAGCCTGCGCACGTTCGACCGCAAGCCGATGGCGCCCTGGTTCGCCGTGAACATGCCGAACATCGACTTCCAGGACATCTACTACTACCTCAAGCCGGCCACCGCCCAGGTCGACGAGTGGGACCAACTGCCCGCCCAGATGCAGGCGACCTACGAGAAGCTCGGAATTCCCGAAGCCGAGCGCCAGTACCTCGCCGGAGTGACCGCGCAGTACGAGTCGGAGGTGGTGTTCCACCGCAACCGCGACGAGCTCGCCAAGCAGGGGATCCTGTTCTGCGACATGGACACCGCCCTGCGCGAGTACCCCGACATCGTCAAGCAGTACTTCGGCACGGTCATCCCGCCGGGCGACAACAAGTTCGCCGCCCTCAACTCCAGCGTCTGGAGTGGCGGATCGTTCGTCTACGTCCCCGAAGGCGTCGACGTGGAGATGCCGCTGCAGGCCTACTTCCGGATCAACTCGGAGAACGCCGGGCAGTTCGAGCGCACGCTGATCATCGCCGAGGCCGGCTCCAAGGTGCACTACATCGAGGGCTGCTCGGCTCCGGTCTACACGAGTGACTCGCTGCACTCGGCGGTCGTCGAGATCATCGTCAAGCCGAGCGCCCGGGTGACCTACACGACGATCCAGAACTGGAGTCCCAACGTCTACAACCTCGTCACCAAGCGGGCCAAGGTCGAGGCCGAGGGCCACATGGAATGGATCGACGGCAACATCGGATCGAAGCTCACGATGAAGTATCCGAGCGTGTACCTGATGGGCCCGAAGGCCACCGGGAAAGTGCTGTCGGTCGCCTACGCCGGCGCCGGCCAGCACCAGGACGCGGGGGCCAAGATGATCCACGCCGCCCCGGAGACGTCGTCGAAGATCGTGTCCAAGTCGATCTCCAAGGACGGCGGGATCACCACGTATCGCGGCCTCGTGCGGGTCGACGAGGGGGCCACGGGCGTGAAGTCGCACGTGCAGTGCGACGCCCTGATCCTCGATGACGAGTCGGAGAGCCGCACCCTGCCGTACATGGAAGTCGGCCAGCGCGACGCGCAGATCGGCCATGAGGCGACGGTGTCCAAGGTCGCCGACGAGCAGCTCTTCTACCTCATGAGTCGTGGCCTCTCCGAGGAGCAGGCGATGGGCATGATCGTCAACGGGTTCATCGAGCCGATCACGCGCACGTTGCCGATGGAGTACGCCGTCGAGTGGAGCCGGCTCATCGAGCTGCAGATGGAGGGATCCGTCGGCTGACGCCGTCGCCGATCACGATCGAACGTGGCGGCTCCGATTCCTGGCCGATTGACGGACGCCAACGTCCGCACCTCGACCTCTGATCGATGCAACGAGGACGACGACTACGTGACCCACGCGGCGAACAGGGCCACGGCGCCGACGACGTCGAGCTCGAAGCGTTCGAATCGGCGGTCCAACTCCCGGCGCAAACCGTCGAGATCATCGTCGACGTTGGAGAAGATGCCCTTCTTGTTGTAGACGCCCATCAGCTTGCGGCTCAATCGAGTGTGCTGCACACCGTCGTTGAGGATCGTCGTCCCGAAGATCACGCCGCCTGGCGTGACGAGCGGAGTGAGGTTGTCGAACACGACCGCCTTGGCGGCGAGGTCACCTGGCATGCAGTGCAACACGTAGCCGAGGCCCACCGAGCGGAACGACTGCGGCTCCAGGGCGATCGGTTCGAGGGCGTTGGCGGCGACGATGTCGGGCCGGAACCGCCGGAGGCGACGCCCGGCGAACTGCAACACGTCGGCGTTGGGGTCGAGAAGGGTGATCGACGGATCACGGGCCGGGAAGCGGCTGTGGTCGAGGTAGTAGCCCGTTCCCGGTCCGACGTCGAGATGGGGTGTGGCCAGGTGACGTTCGTAGTGGGTCTTGATCCGTCGGGCAGGGCACTGCCACACCAACGAGTTGGACAACCTGACGACGATCGTGTCGTAGGCCCGCAACGTCCGTTTCGTGTACACGGCCTGGCCGGCGTGGGCCGGATCGGCGTTGCCGAGGGCGAACGGGACGACGGACGACGGCTCGTCGGCGAATTCGGATGGTTGGATGACGGTCATGGCGCGAGACTGACGAACCTCGCTCAACGCTCGCTCAACCTCCTGCGAAACAGCGGCAATCGTGATTGGAATCGACCGGCCGGTGTCCCCGCATCACACGTCGATCAGGCTCCTCGGTCCGGTCGACGTCGTGGTCGCCGGCCAGCCAGTTGCCATCCGCAGCGCGTACGTGCGCACGATGCTGGCCGCCCTGGCGACCCGCCCGGGTCAGCTGCTTTCCGCCGACGCGTTGATCGAAGCACTGTGGGGTGACCGTGCGCCGCGGACCGCGCCACACGCCTTGCACGTTCATGCGTCGAGATTGCGGAAGCTGCTGCCCGCTGAGCTGGAGATCGTCGGCACTGCCGCCGGCTACGTCATGCGTCTGGGCCCCGAGCAGCTCGACGTCGACCGGTTCGAGGATCTCGCCGCCCGCGGTCGAGCCGAGCTGTCGAGCGGTGACGCGGCCGCGGCGACGACGATGTTGCGCTCGGCGCTGCGGCTGTGGCGCGGGCAGGCTCTGGCCGACGTCCCCGCGGAGCGGTTCGCCGAGGCCGACGTCCAGCGATGGGAGGAGCTTCGGCGGGTCACCGAGGAGGACCTCGTCGATGCCGAGCTGGCGGCGGGGAACCACGCCCGGGTCATCGCCGATCTCGAGACGCTCGTCAACGAACAGCCGTTCCGCGAGCGTCGGTGGGGTCAGCTGATGGTCGCCCTCTATCGCGCGGGACGGCAGGCGGATGCGCTCGACCGCTATCGACACGTGCGCACGCTGCTCGCCGAGGAGCTGGGGCTCGACCCGTCGCCGACGTTGCGACGGTTGGAGGGAATGATCCTGCGCCAGGACGACGCCCTCGCCGTCGAGCCGGTGACAGGTGATGCCCCCGTCACGCGCTTTGCCCACGGCCCGGCCGGCCGCCTCGCTTATCAGGTTCTCGGTGCAGGACCCGAGAACCTCGTCTTCGTCCCCGGGTTCGGGGGCAACGTCGAGATCCGTTGGGAGCAACCGAACCTGGCGCGGTTGTACCGCCGGCTGGCGAGCGCCACCCGTCTCGTGCTCTTCGACAAGCGGGGCACCGGGCTCTCCGACCGCGACACGGGGATCCCGACGGTCGAGGAGCAGGTCGACGACGTGCTCGCCGTGATGGACGCCGCCGGCGTCGAGCGGGCGGCCCTGCTCGGCGTGATGGATGGCGGCACGATCGCCCTACTCGCCGCCGCAGCGCGGCCCGACCGGATCCGGGCGGTGGCGACCTACGCCTGCTTCAGCGCCTACGAACTACTCGGCGCCGGGGCCGGGGAGATGTTCGAGTCGTTGCGGTCGCAGGTCGACCGCGGGGTGTTCTTCGAGGACGCCATGCCGATACTCGCTCCGACCCGCGCCGACGATCCCTCGTTCGTCCGCTGGTTCGGCCGTTACATGCGCATGGCCGCTGGTCTCGGGGGAGCGGCGGCGCTCCTCGATCGCTTCCAGCAGATCGACATTCGAGCCGCGCTCCCGATGGTGTCCGTCCCCGTCCTCGCCATCCACCGCCAGGGCGACCGACTGATTCCATCTGTCAACGCCAGCTACATCGCTTCCCACGTGCAGGACGGCCAGGCGGTGATCCTCCCCGGCGACGACTCGGTCATCTGGGCCGGCGACGTCGACGCCATAGCTTCCGAGGTGGAGTTGTTGGTCCTGGCGATGAGTTCGCCGAGCGGCGAGAGTCGGTAACGCCATCAGATCACGCGAGGAGGACGATCCAATGTTCCGCACCACCAAGGCCTTCAGCGGTTTTGCCGTCAACGACATCGATGCGGCCAAGAAGTTCTACGGCGAGGTCCTCGGGATCGACGTCACGGAGGAGCACGGCCTGCTCAACCTGCACCTCGCCGGCGGCCGTGACACGCTCGCCTATCCGAAGTCCGACCACGTGCCGGCGACGTACACCATCCTCAACTTCCCCGTGGCGGACATCGACGCCGCGGTCGACGAGTTGGCCAGCCGCGGCGTGACGTTCGAGCGCTACGACGGCTTCGGTCAGGACGACAAGGGCATCGCCCGCGGCCCCGATGGCCCGCCGATCGCGTGGTTCACCGACCCGTCCGGCAACATCCTGGCGGTGCTCGAGGAGTAAACGCGACGCATCGCGACATCGGACATGTGCTTGAATGGACGCACCAGAGGGAGGAGGTGGTCCAACACGATGCATGAACTTTTCGGGACCCTGGAGGTGGTTGGCCGCTAGGCGGTCACGCTGAACGGCTGGCGAATACCCGCCAACCTCCGCCAATCGAGCCGCCGGAAGTCGTTCCGCCGGTAACACACCGCTCGGTTGGTCCCAATCAGTGTTCGATCCGAGGGGCGCGCCAGCGCCCCTCGGTCGCGTCGGCACCTCGATCGTCGTTCTGGGGAAGATCCATGTCAGGGTCTGCCACAAAACTTCCCCACATCGCCCGGTGGCACAAATCTTCCCCAGATGGGGGACGGCAGGTCAGGTCTTGGTCAGGCCGGTGACCACGACGTCGAGGCAGGCGTCGACGTACTCCGGCGTGAGCTTGCGTCGGCGCACGATCTTCTGGAACACGATCGGTCCGACGGTCACGCCGATCAGCGCTTCGAGGCCGAGGCGGGCCATGTCGTCACGGATCTCGCCGCGCTCCAGCGCCCGCTCGATGATCGTCCGGCACACCCGTTCGCGTTCGCTCCCAACTCGTTCGAGGAGGTAGGCCATCTCCGGATCGCGCCCGGCCGCCTCGATGATCGACGGCATGATCTGGCCGACGTTGCCCGACAGATCGGTGTGCATGACGGCGCCGAAGAACGATTCGAGATCGCCGCGCAGTGACCCGGTGTCGGGGGTGCGGAGGTGCTCGAACATCGCGTTGACCGCGTCGACGATCAACGACGTGCGCTCAGGCCAATGGCGGTAGATCGTCGTCTTGGCGACACCGGATCGGGCGGCGACGTCCTCGATCGTCAAGTTGATGACGCCGTTGTCGACGATCAGGTCCCTGGTGGCCTCCAACGCCTTGCGCCGGGCCTCGTCGCTGCGTGGTCTGGCCACGTGTCACCTGTCACTTTCTCGGGCTGTATCGCTACGGTAGCGTAGCGATCGGACTTGCCGAGAACCACCGATTAGCTGCGTAGATGGATGTGACACCTGTGACAGATGCGATTCAACGAGACGAACGTGTAGCGATGGCCGCCGAGGATCTCGACGGCATCGACCCCGTCGTGTACTCCCGGCGGTGGAAGACCTTGGCCGTGCTGTGTGCCTCGTTGATCATCGTCATCGTCGGCAACACCGTGCTCAATGTCGCGCTGCCGACGCTGCAGATGCCGGCGGCCGACGGGGGCATCGGGGCATCGAACACCGACATCCAGTGGATCGTCGATGCCTACGGCCTCGTGTTCGCCGGTCTGCTGTTCACGGCTGCTGCGCTTGGTGACCGGTTCGGCCGTAAGGGAGCCTTGCAGGCCGGCCTCGTCGTCTTCGGACTCGGATCGTTGCTCGGCGTGTTCGCCGACACCTCCGGATTGCTGATCGTCTCGCGCGCGGTGATGGGCGTCGGGGCGGCATTCGTCATGCCCTCGACACTGTCGATCCTCGCCAACGTGTTCCCGGCCCGGGAGCGGGCCAAGGCGATCGCCGTGTGGGCCGGCATCTCCGGCGCCGGCGCGGCGATCGGCCCGGTCGCCTCCGGAATGCTCCTCGAGCACTTCTGGTACGGCTCTGTGTTCCTCGTCAACCTGCCGATCATCATCGGGGCGATCGCCGCCGGGTACGTCCTCGTGCCGAAGTCGAAGGATGCCGGCGAGACGCCGCTCGACCCGGTCGGCGCCGTCCTGTCGATCCTCGGCCTGAGCTCGCTCGTGTACGCGATCATCGAGGGACCACACCACGGCTGGTTGAGCGTCGAGTCGGCGCTGTGGTTCGGCGCCGCGGCGGTCTTCCTGGTCACCTTCGGGCTGTGGGAGTGGCACAACCGCCATCCGATGCTCGAGCTGCGGCTGTTCAAGAATCCGCGGTTCGCCGTGTCGTCCGGTGGCATCACGCTCGTCTTCTTCGCGATGTTCGGGTCGTTCTTCATGCTCGCCCAGTACTTCCAGGGCGTCATCGGCTGGAGCCCGCTCGGCGCTGCCCTGCGCCTGGTGCCGTTCTCGGTGGTGATGATGATCATCGCCCCGAACACGCCGAAGCTGGTCGCCCGCCTCGGCGCCAACAAGGTCGGGGCACTCGGCCTCAGCTCGGTCGCCATCGGGATGATCGGCACGCAGCTGTTCTTCGACGTCGACACGCCCTACTGGACGATGCTGATCGTGATCTTCTTCCTCGCCGCCGGGATGGCGATGACGATGACGCCGATGACCACCCAGCTGATGGCTGCGGTTCCCCGCGACCGGGCCGGGATGGGATCGGCGACCAACGACACAACCCGTGAGCTCGGTGGCGCACTGGGGGTCGCCGTGCTCGGGTCGCTGGTTACCAGCCAGTTCGCCAACGGTGTCGCCGCCGCAGTCAGCGACCTCCCGGCAGCCGTCCGGGAGGAAGCCGAGGGCGGTCTCGGCGGTGTGATCGGTTTGAACCTGCAGGGTCTTGTGCCGGACAGCGTCGTCGACACGGCGCGCCGTGCCTTCGTCGACGGCCTCGGCCTGGCGACCACGGTTTCGGCTGTCGTCGTGGTGATCGCCGCCGTGCTCGTCTACAAGTTCCTGCCCTCGGACCGTGGCTCGCTGGAGGTCTCCGGCGAGGGCGTCGAGGTCGAGCCCGGTGAAGCGGCGTTCAACGCCGGCGAGATCTCACCGGCACCGGTCGGCGGTCACTGAGCGCCATCCCCTCGGCGTCAGTCAGGCAGCGACCCGCTCGTAGACGGGCGCGGCCTCCAGCTCGAGGGCAACGACATCTCCGTCGCGGCGACCCGCGCCAGTGGTGCGGCGGGCCGCGTGCACGACGAGCACGAGGAGGACGATGGCTGCGGCGATGATGCCGAGGATCATCGTTCCAGCGGTGTGCACGCCCCAGCGCTCGCTGACTGCGCCGAAGGCGAGGGAGAACGGCAGGAACACGATCCAGCTTCCAGCGCCGACCGTCGAGGAGACTCCGGATCGGATGTCGGAGGGGATGGCGTCGTGCAGTAGGCGGGTGAGGAAGATGCCGATGGCGATCGCCAGTGCGGCGAGGACCGCTTGGGCGGCGGTGGCGACGGCCGGGTTGCGGGCGAACACGAGTGTCACGCCGCCGGTCACCAGCGCCGCCGACACGACGACCAGTGATGGCCACCGCTCGAACCGGACCCGTCCGGCGAGCAGCCCGCCGAGGCCGAGCGACGCCATCAGGGCGGCCCACGCCGGCCCGAACGATCCCGCCGACGCGTCGGCGTCGACGAGCCACAGCGGGCCGAACTCGAACACGGCCTGGGTGAGCAGCCCGGTGAGGATCAACAAGGCGGCGATGGGGATCAGCCGGGTTTGCCGGCGCACGGTGAGCACGGTGGCGGCCAGGTGGTCGCCGAGCGAGTGACGCTCGGTGACCTCGTGCAGGTGCGGCTCGCGGAAGCGCAGCAGGAACAATGTCGACACGACGAGGAACGGAAGGGTGGCGAAGTACGTGACCCGGGGCGTTGTCGCCGCGGCGAGCACCCCGCCGGCCAGCGCGCCGAATGTCAACGACAGGCTTTCGGCGATGCGGACGCGGCCGACAACGGATTCGAAACGGTCACTGGACCCGGTCTCCTCGAGGACGGTGTCGTAAACAACGGCGTCGAACGTTCCCGATTGCATCGCGAAATACACGCCGAGGAACATCGCCGCCACGATGTACATCCCGACGCTGTTGCTCAACCCGCCCAGCAGCACGCTGGCGAAGGCGCCGAGGTTGCCGATGACGAGGACGCCACGCCGGCTCCACCGATCGGCAAGGACCCCGGACACGACCTCGAGGAGGGGGACAAGGCCGGCGTACGCCGCGGCCATCACTCCGATCGTTTGCGGGGTGAACCCGATGTCGCTGAGAAAGAGCTTCTCGATGGGGACCCACAGGGCGACGCCTCCGAAGAAGAACGCGGCGATCAACGGGGCTAGGCGATTCAACATAACTCCTAAAATAGGAGTGAATACTCTGAATAGTCAAGCACTTGTTGCGAAACTAGGACCGATGTCACTATGCTTGCGACGTGGCAACGATGCGTACGTACGGCGACGGCTGCTCATCCGCCCACGCCCTCGACCTCGTCGGCGAGCGGTGGGCATTGCTGATCGTCCGCGATCTTCTGTTCGGGCCGAAGCGCTTCTCCGATCTCGCCGCAGGACTGCCCCAGGCGAGCCCGAACGTCGTGACCCAGCGGCTGCGCGAACTCGAAGCGGCGGGCATCGTGCGCCGCCGTCGCCTGCCACCGCCAGCGTCGACGATGGTCTACGAGCTCACCGAGTGGGGCGCCGAGTTGGAGACGATCCTCATGGGACTGCAGCGTTGGGGGGCGGCGTCACCGACGTTCCCCCACGACATCCCCGCCGGCTGCGACGCCGTCATGCTGGCATTGAAGAATGCCTTCGACGCCTCTGCCGTCGACGACCTCCGGGCGCTCGTCGAGATCCGCTTCGGGACCGCGGCGTTCGCCGTCACCGTCGGCGACCACCGCCTCGACATCCGGCGCGGGACAGCGGAACGCCCGGCGGCGGTCATCGCGACTGAGCCGATGACCCTGGAGCACGTGGTCTTCGGGATGCGATCGCTCGGTGACGCCGAGGCCGCCGAGGACCTCTGCGTCGAGGGCGACCGCGCCGTCGCCGAGCGCTTCCTGGGGGCCTTCCAGACCGTCGAGACTCCACCAATGCCTGTGTAGGGCACCGTTCGGTCCCCCAAACCCCCATCGGTCGTTCGGCGCAGGCCGTACGCTGGGGCGCATGCCAATGCGCACGGAGTGCAAGCACTTCGAGAGCCGCACGTACCGCAACGGTGAGACCGTGCGCAAGTGCGACCTCGACCTCGCCCCCGACGCCCCGTGGCGGTGCCCCGACAACTGCCCCGCCTATGAGCGCCGCCTCGCCGACCGGTCCTGGACGCACGGCTCATTGGTGACACCACCGACACCTGACGAGCCGGAGTCGGTGGCCGACGGCAGCGCCGCGGCGATCCTCGACGAGGCCGAGGACGTGCTCAACGCCGTTGGCGACCAGGTCCGCGCCGAGGTCGACGCCGAGCGGGCCGAGGCCGGCCGCAAGCGGCGTTGGTGGTCGCGGTTCTTCAGCACGTACGACGACTGATCGCTTACATTCCGTCAATGCCGCGGACAGCCGACCGTCACCTGACGTCGCGGCTCGGCGCGATGGTTCCGCTGATCGCCGCCCTCGGCGCCTTCGCCGTCGGCGCCGTGATGATCTGGCTGCTCGGCGCCTCGCCCTGGGAGGGGTTCAAGGCCCTGTTCTCCGGGGCGTTCGGCGGGCGCTCCGAACTGGCCGACACGGCGCTCAAGGCGACGCCGCTGCTCCTCGTCGGCACCGGTATCTGCATCGCCTTCCGGGCCCGGGTGATCAACATCGGTGGCGAGGGGCAGATCCTCCTCGGCGCCCTGTTGGCGACCGTCATCGCCCTGGCGCTCGGTGATCTGCCGAGGCCCGTCCTGCTCCCGCTGGTGCTCGTGGCTGGAATGCTCGGCGGTGGTGCCTGGGGGGCGATTCCCGGGGCGCTCAAGGCGTACCTCGGTGTCAACGAGATCCTCTCGACGATCATGCTCAACATCGTCGCCGTGCAGCTCGTGACGTACCTGTTGCGGGGGCCGCTGATCGACCCGGCCCAGGCGGCGAGCGGGGCGCGCATCCCGCAGACCGAACGGCTCTCGCCCAACGCCGACCTGCCGGTGATCCTCGGCGGCACCCGTTTGCATCTCGGCGTCGTGATCGCCGTCGGCATCGCCGTCGCCGCCTGGGTCTTGCTCTGGCAGACGAGCGTCGGCTACCGGATTCGTGCCGTTGGTGCCGGCCCCGAAGCGGCCCGCTATGCGGGCATCCCGGTGCGCTCGATGACGATGCTCGCCCTCACCGCTGAGCGGCGCGTTGTGCGGGCTGGCCGGAGCGATCCTCGTGTTCGGCAGCGAGAGCCACCGGTTCATCACCGATGGATCGTCCACCGGGTTCACCGGCTCGGCCGGTTTCAACGGCATCGTCGCCGCCCTGTTCGGGGCGCTCCACCCGCTGTGGACGATCCCCTCGTCGTTCCTGTTCGGGGGCCTGCTCGTCGGGGCCAACGTGATGCAGCGGGAGATCCAGATTCCGGCATCGCTGGTGGTCGCCCTCAACGGTGTGGTGGTGCTGTTCGTCGTCGCCAGCGTGGACGTACGGCGGCGGGTGCTCCGGCGCACACCGCCGGCCCAGGGCGGCAGCGCTCGGGCGGACATCCCGGCGTCACCCGTCGACTTGGAGCAGGTCAACGCGTGAGCGAGTTCTTCACCGTGTCGGTGCTCGTCGCCACCGTCGCCTCGGCCGTGCGGTTGACGACGCCGTACGCCTTCGCCGCCCTCGGCGAGACCCTCGGGCAACGCAGTGGCGTGCTCAACCTCGGTGTCGACGGCGTCATGCTGCTCGGTGCGTTCTTCGCCTACTGGGTGGCGTTGGAGCAGCAGAACCTGTGGCTCGCCGTGCTCGCCGGAGCGGCCGTCGGAACCGTGATGGGGATCGTGTACGCGATCGTCACGCTCGTCTTCCACGGCGAGCAGGGGATCAGCGGCATCGGCGTGTACCTGTTCGGGCTCGGGCTGTCCGAGCTGCTGTATCGCCAGCACATCGGCACCCCGTTGCCGGCGCCGACGCTGAAGCGCTGGGAGATCCCGCTGCTCGGCGACATCCCGGAGGTCGGCAGGATGTTCTTCGACCACAGCCTGCTCGTCTACGCCTCCGTCCTGCTCGTGCCCGTGCTCGCCCTGTTGATCAACCACACCCGCTTCGGGCTCGATGTGCGCGCTGTCGGCGAGAATCCGGAGGCCGCCGACAGCCGCGGTGTCAGCGTCAACCGCACTCGCACCGTCACGATCCTCGTCGCCAACACCCTCGCCGGAGTGGCGGGAGCGGCGTTGGCGCTGGAGATCGGCACGTTCCAGCAGAACCTGACGAACGGCATCGGGTTCATCGCCGTCGCCCTCGTGTACTTCGGGTCGTGGCGACCACTGTGGGTCTTCGCCGGGGCCTTCCTCTACGGCTTGCTCAACGCCACGGTCAACCAGTTGAAGACGCTCGGCATCGTGAGCGGGAGCGCCGCCAGCCTGGCCACGGCAGCCCCGGCAGTGCTCACCGTCGTCGCCCTCGTCGTCATCGCCCGTCGCCGTGTCGAGCAACCGGCGGCACTGACGTTGCCCTTCGTCCGCGGCGGCTAGACCTCTCCATCAACCAGCACAACCCCCAGGAGGAAACATGCAAACCAGCAAGTGGAACGTCCGGCCGCTGCGCCGGACGGCGATCGCGGCGAGTCTCGTGCTCGGCGCCACGGCCGCCACCGGCGCGGCATCGGCGTCCGACGACGACGCCGACGACTTCGACAGTCGCGGTGGTGATGCCCAGCGCGGCGAACGACCTGGCGTTCTCGCAGAGCATCATCGACTCTCTCGAGCGCCTCGAAGAGGCCGACGTGATCGACGAGTACGACTACAGCGAGAACATGTTCGTCGTCGAGGACGCCGCCGGGGCGATCCGCGGGTACGCCGAGTCCGGTGACTACGACTTGGTGATCGCCCACGGGTCGCAGTACGGCGCGCCACTCGCCGAGATCGCCCCGGACTTCCCGGACGTGGCGTTCGCCTGGGGCACCGAGTCCGACACCTTCGGACTGCCCAACGTGTCGGCGTACACGGCATCGTCCGATCAGGGCGGCTACGTGATGGGGGAGATGGCGGCGATGCTGGCCGGCGACGGGTCCGTCGGGGTCATCGGCCCGATCGAGGTGGGTGACGCCAAGCTGTACGTCGATGGGTTCGTCGCCGGGGCGACGGCGGCCAACGCCGACCTCGAGGTCGGCGTCAACTACACCGATTCGTTCAGCGACACGGCGTTGGCGGCGGAGGCGGCGACCTCGTTCATCGACGGTGGGGCGACGGTTCTCAGCGGGACGGCGCAGATGACCGTCGGCGCGATCGGTGTCGCCAGCGAGCGCGGCGTGCTGTGGTTCGGCACACAGAGCAACCAGACCCAGCTGGCGCCCGAGGTGGTCGTTGCCAACCAGGTGTACCACTGGGAGGTCGTCCTCACCGACCTGATCGATGGGATCAAGGGCGGCACACTCGGTGGCGAGTCGTACGACATCAACCTCGGCCAACGAGGGACTGTCATCGAGTTCAACGCCGACTACGAGGTTCCGGCGGACGTGATGAGCACCGCCGAGGCGACGATCGCCGCCCTCGCCAGTGGCGAGTTGGAGACCGGTGTGTCGGCGGCGCCGGAGCGACCGACGAGTCGCGGCGACCACGACGGGCACTCGGCGGCGCCAGCAGGCACCGACGCCCCGGCGACGACGGCGGGCTGACCTCGTCATGGCGGCGACTCCGGGGGCCGTGCTGCTGCAGATGCGCGGCATCACGACGCGGTTCCCCGGCGTCGTCGCCAACGACGACGTCGACTTCGACGTGCGCGCCGGGGAGGTCCACGCCCTGCTCGGCGAGAACGGCGCCGGCAAGAGCACGCTGATGCGCGTGCTGTTCGGCCTGCAGAAGGCCGACTCGGGTGCGGTGCTGCTCGACGGCCGACCACTTCGGGTGCGCTCGCCGAGCGACGCGATCGCCGCCGGGATCGGGATGATCCACCAGCACTTCATGCTCGTGCCGACGCTGACGGTCGCCGAGAACGTCGCCCTCGGGCAGGGATCGAACCCGTTGGGATCGCTCGGCTTGAAGGCGATCGCCGACCGCCTCGGCGACCTCAGCGCCGAGTTCGAGCTCGGCGTTCATCCGAACGCCAAGGTCTGGCAGCTCTCGGTGGGCGAGCGTCAACGGGTCGAGATCCTCAAGGCAGTGTTCCACGAGACGCGTCTGCTCGTCCTCGACGAGCCGACGGCGGTGCTGACTCCGCAGGAGGTCGACCAGCTGCTCGCGACCTTGCGGCGGATGGCCGACGCCGGGCGCGGGCTCGTGTTCATCTCCCACAAGCTGCACGAGGTGATGGCCTTCGCCGATCGGATCACCGTGATGCGCGACGGGGTGGTCACCGGAGAGGTGCTCCCGGAGAACACGTCTCGTCAGGAGCTGGCCGACTTGATGGTTGGTCGACCGGTCAAGCTGGTCCCCGACCGCACCGATCGGGCACCGGGCGACGTCGCCCTGTCCGTTGGCGGCTTGACCGTGGTCGGCGATCGGGCCCAGACCGCCGTCGACGACGTGTCATTGGACGTACGTGCCGGCGAGGTCCTCGGCATCGCCGGCGTCTCCGGCAACGGGCAACGCGAGTTGGCCGAGGCGATCGCCGGACTGCGGCCACCCAGTGCCGGAACGATCGTGATCGGTGGCGACGTGATCGACGGCACGTCACCTCGGCATGGTCGCCAGAGCGGACTGGCGTACGTACCGGAGGAACGAATGCGCGACGGCGTCATCGCATCGTTCGCCGTCTGGGAGAACCTCATGCTCCTCGATCACGGGCGGCCACCCTTCGCCCGCCGCGGCATGCTGCGTCGGGCAGCGATCCGCCAGCACGCCGATCGACTGGTGCGCGAGTTCGCCGTGCGGACGCCGGGCCTCGACACGCCGACCCGGGCGTTGTCGGGCGGCAACATCCAGAAGCTGATCATGGCGCGAGAGGTGACGTCGGCGCGACGGGTCCTGCTCGCCGCGCAGCCGACCCGCGGCGTCGACATCGGGGCCGCCGAGTACATCCATGCCCGGCTGATGGCGGCCCGTGATGCCGGGCTCGCCGTGCTCCTCATCTCCGAGGATCTCGACGAGGTGCTGGCCCTCAGCGACCGCGTCGCCGTGATGCTCGACGGTCGAATCGTCGGCACCCTCGACCGCCCCGCCTGCACCACGAGCCGCCTCGGGATGATGATGGCCGGCGCCGGCGACCCCGGCCCCTCCTGACCCGAGTGTTTCCGGCCATCCGAGTGTTTCCGGGCGTGCCGTCGCGCCGCAGACACTCCGGTAGCCGGAAACACTCGGATGGGGAGGGCCGTAGGCTGGGGGGTCGTGCACGAGTTCACCGCTGATCAGGCGCGCCGCATCGGTGGTCCGTTCGCCGGCGAACGGGTGGCGGCGGCCGAGCGGAGCGCCGCGATGCCCTGGCCGACGGTTGCCGAGGAGATCTGGCGCTACAGCCGGATCGGCGACCTCGACCTCGCCCGGTTCACGCCCGGCAAGATCGACACCAAGGTCGACGGGGGCGACGGTGCGGCGTACGTCGTGACCGACGAGAACGCCCTCGCCGAGTTTCCGGCGATCCCCGGTGTCGATGCACCGGACATCTTCGCCGAGCTCAACGCCGCCTTCTGCAGCCCCATCGTCGTCACGATTCCGGCCCGCACGGTGCTCCCGCGGCCGATCATCGTCGACCATCACGTCGGCGCCGGTGCCACGTTCCCGCGGCTGATCGTCGACGTCGGGGAGGACTCGGAGGTCACGGTCGTCGAGCGCTTCACGTCCACCGACGGCGAACTGCTCGCTGTGCCGGTCGTCCAGGTACGTGCCGCCCAAGCTGCGCGGGTCAAATACCTCGCGGTCAACGACCTGTCGCACGAGGCGTGGCAGGTCGGCCACCTGCAGGCCGCGGGCGATGCCGATTCGTCGGTCACCCTCGCCACGGTGGCGCTCGGCGGTCACTATGCCCGGCTGCGCACCGAGGCACGGGTCGTTGGGCGCGGCGGCAGTACCAAGCAGCTCGCCCTGTACTTCGCCGACGGCGAGCAGATGCACGACTTCCGTACGATCCAGGATCACGCCGCCCCGCACACGACCAGCGACCTGTTGTTCAAGGGCGCGGTGCAGGACTCCTCGGCCAGTGTCTACACCGGGTTGATCAAGATCCGCCCGGACGCCCGCGGCACGGTCGCCTTCCAGACCAACCGCAACCTCACCCTCGGCGCCGGATCATGGGCCGAGAGCGTGCCCAACCTCGAGATCGAGACGAACGACGTGCGCTGCAGCCACGCCTCGACCGTCGGCCCGATCGACGACGAGCAACTCTTCTACATCGAGAGCCGCGGTGTGCCGACTCCAATTGCCGAGCGGCTGATCGTGCTCGGCTTCTTCGACGAGGTTCTCGCCCAGCTCCCCGTGCCGGCGCTCACGGCCGAGCTGCGCGACCGCGTCGCCCGCAAGTTCGACGGCCGTGAGTTGGCCGCTGCGGTGAGGGAGGGACGCGCGTGACCGCTGACGAGGCGACGCTGCAGCTGTCCGAGCTCGAACACGGCACGGCCCGGCGCGTGATGGTCGGTGACGTGCCCGTTGCACTCGTGCGCATCGATGACGACGTGTACGCGATCGGCGACATCTGCAGCCACGCCGAGGTGTCGCTGTCGGGCGGCGAGGTGTACTGCGAGGACAAGGAGATCGAGTGCCCGCAACACGGCAGCGTGTTCAGCCTCGAGACCGGCGAGCCGGCGACACTTCCGGCGACGCAACCCGTGCCGGTGTTCGACGTCGCCGTGAGTGACGGCATCGTCACGGTCCGGGCACGCCCTGACGCCGGTAACGGGGTGGTCGGGTGACGGCGACCCTGGAGATCCGCGGCCTGCGCGTCGCTGCCGGCGGAACCGAGATCCTCCGCGGCATCGACCTGACCGTGTCGAGTGGGCAGGTGCATGCCGTGATGGGTCCCAACGGCGCGGGCAAGAGCACGCTGTCCGGGGCGATCATGGGCAAGCCCGGCTACGAAGTCCTCGCCGGCTCGGTCACCCTGGACGTGGGTCCGGGCGACGCCCGGGGGTCCCGGGTCAACGTCCTGGACATGCCGGTGTGGGAGCGCGCCGCCGCCGGGCTGCACCTCGTGATGCAGTACCCGACCGAGGTTCCCGGCGTGGCCCTCGACGCCGTCATGACCGAGGCGCTGGCAGCCCGCGACCGGCCGGTGTCCGATGTCGACGCCGTGCTCGGTGCCGAAGCGGCGCGCATCGGGCTGCCGACGGCGTTGCTCCATCGCTCACTCAACGTCGACCTGTCCGGCGGCGAGAAGAAGCGCAACGAAACGCTGCAGCTCGCCGTACTGCGGCCGCGCATCGCGATCCTCGACGAAATCGATTCCGGACTCGATGTCGATGCCCTGCGGGCCTGCTCCAAACGGATCGAGGCGCTCACTCACTCCGACGACGGAACGCCCGGTCTCGGCGTGTTGGCGATCACCCACTACAGCCGCCTCCTCACCGAGCTGCATCCGGACCGCGTGCACATCCTCGTCAAGGGGCGCATCGTCGCTTCCGGTGGTCCGGAGCTTGCCGCCCAACTGGAGGCCGACGGCTACGGCGCGTTCAGCGACGATGCAGCGGACGAGACCGATCAGTCGGCAACCAGCAGCGCCCTCGACGACCTGTTCCGCATCTGAGAGTCGCCCGGCAGCGACCCGTGTCGCGATTGACGTGCGTACGCTGCGGGCCATGACTGACACTTGGTCCGAGACCGACGGCGCCCTGCATCGGCGCTTCGAGTTCGCCGATTTCTCCGAGGCGTTTGCGTTCATGACGCGGGTCGCGATCCTCGCCGAGAAGGCCGGCCACCACCCGGACTGGTCGAACTCGTGGAACACCGTGGACATCTCCTTGACCACGCACTCCGCCGGGTCGACCGTCACCGACAACGACCGCAACCTCGCCGCGGCGATCGACAAGCTGCTCGGATGACGGAGGTTCGCCTGCACCCCAACGTCGCCCGCGTCGTGGAGGCCGGGGCTGAGCGGGGATTGCCCATCGAGCCGTTCCACTTCCCCGATGGCACGAAGACGGCGGCCGACGCCGCGGCGGCGATCGGCGTCGATGTCGGTCAGATCGTCAAGAGCCTGATCTTCGCCGTCGACGGCGCGGTCGTGCTCGCCTACGTCAGTGGCCGCAATCAACTCGACGAGGGCAAGCTGGCGGCCGCCGCTGGTGGCTCGACGTGTTCGCGGGTTGACGCCGACACGGTCAGATCGGCGACTGGATTCCCGATCGGTGGTGTGCCCCCGATCGGACATGCGACACCGCTGCCCGTGTTCGTCGATCCCGATCTGCTCGACTACGACGTCGTGTGGGCAGCCGCCGGAACGTGGACCGATGTGTTCGCGATCAGCCCTGCAGACCTCGTGCGGGTCAGTGGCGGGACGGTGGCCGACCTGCGGCGCGCCTGACACCCGTCAGCCGCTGGGCGGCGGCGGGAGCTCCATCGTCTGGGCGAACAGCTCGGGGTCGACCGTGATGAACAGCCCGACGCCGCGGGCCACGACCACGTCCGCGCCGCCGTCGGGATCGATCAGCTCTCCGTCGATGGTCAGCTTGCGACCCTGTTGCGACACGAGGCGACCGCGGCACAACAGTGGACGGTGCAGCGGCGTCGGCCGCTCGTAGCGGACCTTCAGCTCGCCGGTGAAGGCCGGCCGCTGGATGACTCCGAGCACGAACCCGAACACGTCGTCGAACAGACCGGCGACGATCCCGCCGTGGGCTCGGCCGGGGGCGCCCTCGTGGGCGGCGCCGAGCGTGACAGTCGCCTCGATCTCGTCACCGATGCGATGGACCTCGAGGTCCAGCCCCCACGGACTGGCCGTGCCGGAGAACGGCCGATCGTCGTACGACTCGATCGCCGTACCGCGATCCGTCGTCGCCGTCTCACGGTGCCCGACCTGTTCGATCGGGCGGCTGCGTGGCGTCCCGGTGTCGAGCCGATCGGTCAGCGCGCCCAGCGTGACGGCGACGTTGGTGAGCAGCTCCTCGTCGGCATCGTGACCGATCAACGCATGGCCGAGCTGGCGCACCGCTCGGCCGGCCGAGCGGCGGGCGACGGCCTCGCTCGACAGTTGCTCGGCAGAGACCATCCGTCGATCGTACGAGCCCCCTCCATCATCTGGGGAAGTTCCGTGTCAGGGCCTGAAACAGATTCTCCCCAGATGCGGTGATGACACGAATCTTCCCCAGATGGAGGGGAGCGGTGGGGTCCCGTCAGACGGGTTGGTCGACGGCGTCGAGGGCGTCGACGAGCGTGTTCCAGGCCAGCGTGGCGCACTTGATCCGGACGGGGAACTTGACCACGCCCTGCAGTGCCTCGAGGTCACCGAGTTCAGGCACCGGGCCACCTCCGTCGGCGGCGTCGCCCCCGTCGTCGATCGACATCATCCCCTTGAACCGCCGGACCAGGGCGCGCACCTCGTCGACCGAGCGGCCCTTGATCGCCTGGGACATCATCGACGCCGAGCTCTGGGAGATCGAACATCCCTGCCCGCCGACCTTGACGTCGTCGACCCGGTCGTCGTCGACGAGCAGATAGACGGTGATCTCGTCGCCACAGAGTGGATTGTGGCCCTGGGCCACTGCCGCGGGAGGCGCCGGCAGCTCACCGCGGTTGCGCGGCGACCGATAGTGGTCGAGGATGATCTCGCGATAGAGGTCTTCGAGACCTGGCATGTGGTCGCTCCGTTGGTTGCTAGCTCGGGGGGAGGCCGAAGATGTCCGACGCACCGTCGAGGGCATCGGCGAGGGCGTCGATGTCGTCACGGTCGTTGTACAGATACCAGCTTGCCCGCACCGTGGCCGCCACGTCGAGCACCCGCATCAACGGCTTGGCGCAATGGTGGCCAGCCCGCACGCACACGTTGCGCTGATCGAGCACCTGGGACACGTCATGGGGGTGCAGATCGCGGAACGCGAAGCTGACCACTCCGCCACGCAGGGCCGGATTGGGCGGCCCGTGGATCGTGATGTCGTCCCCGAATCGATCGGTCAGCGTCGTCAACGCGTACTCGCTGAGCGCCCGTTCGTGAGTGTGGATGCGCTCCATGCCGACGCCCTGCATGAAGTCGACGGCCGCCCCGAAGCCGATCGCCTCGATGATCGGTGGGGTGCCTGCCTCGAACTTCGCCGGCACCGGCGCCGGCGTGTAACCATCGAATCGCACGTCGGCGATCATGTTGCCGCCGCCGAGGAACGGGGGAGTGTCGTCGAGCAGCTCGGCGCGGCCCCACAGCGCACCGATCCCCGAAGGACCGCACATCTTGTGGGCCGAGAAGGCGACGAAGTCGGCGTCCCACGCCTGTACGTCGGTGACGTTGTGCGGTACGTACTGGCAGGCGTCGACGACGGCGAGGGCTCCGGCGGCGTGGGCGGCAGCGGCCAGCTCGGCGACCGGCGTCAACGTGCCGAGCACGTTGCTCATCGCCGTGAAGGCGAACACCTTGGCGCCGTCGAGCAGCCGTTCGAGGTTGTCGCCGGCCAGGTCGAGCCGGCCGTCGGGCGTGATCGGCAGCCAACGCAGCTCGATGCCGTGGCGCTCGGCCATGATGTGCCACGGCACGACGTTGGCGTGGTGCTCCATCTCCGTGACGACGACGACGTCACCGGCGGCGAGGTGCGCACCGCCCCACGACTGGGCGACGAGGTTGAGGGCCTCCGTGGCGTTCTTGGTGAACACGATCTCGTCGGCGTGGCGGGCGTTGACGAAGCGGGCGACCTTGCTGCGCGCCCCCTCGTAGGCGTCGGTGGCGTCGGCGGCGAGTCGGTAGGCGCTGCGATTGATCGGTGCGTACGACGTCTCGGTGAACTCGCTCATCGCGTCGATCACCTCGCGCGGCTTCTGCGACGTGTTCGCCGAGTCGAGGTAGTGGATCGGCAGGTGGTCGATCTCCTGCAGGAGGAGGGGGAACCGCTGCTTCAGGGCCGCGGCGTCGAGGCGGTCGACGTCGTCGACGGTGACCGTCACGATGCACCCGCCGTGACGCGGAACGAGTCGTAGCCGGCGCCGTCGACGCGCTCGACGAGCTCCATTCCCCCCGACTCGGCGATGCGCCCGTCGATCATCACGTGGACGACCTCAGGAGTCACCTCGTCGAGCAGGCGCTGGTAGTGGGTGATCAGCACGACGCCCATGTCCGGACGCTGTTCACGGACGGCGTGGATACCCCGAGCGACGATGCGCAAGGCGTCGATGTCGAGGCCGGAGTCGGTCTCGTCGAGGATCGCCAGCTGCGGCTCGAGGATCGCCATCTGCATGATCTCGTTGCGCTTCTTCTCGCCGCCGGAGAACCCCTCATTGAGGTAGCGGTCGACGAACGCCGAGTCCATCCCGAGCCGCTCGGTCCACTCCATCGCGGCGAGGCGCAGCTCGAGCACGGACAAGTCGATGCCCTTGCGTGCCGACAGCGCCTGGCGCAGGAACTGGATGACCGAGACGCCGGGAATCTCCTGGGGGTACTGAAAGGCGAGGAACATGCCCGCCTTGGCCCGTTCGTCGGCCGGCCAGTCGCTGACATCGTCGCCGCCGAAGGTGATCGTCCCCGCCGTGACCTCGTACTCGGGCGACCCCATCAACGCCGACGCGAGGGTGCTCTTGCCGGACCCGTTGGGGCCCATCACGGCGTGGATCTCGCCGGCGCGGACGGTCAGGTCCAGGCCGCGAATGATGTCCGGGAGCGGACCGTCCGGGCCCGGCTCGGCTGGCCGGGCGGACAACCCCTCGACGCAGAAGAGGTCCTCGGCGCTCATCGAGTTAATCCTACCGCGCGTGTTGCTATTTCCCGACCGCCGGGACGGTGACACCCGACCAGTCCACGTCGTCGACGTCGACCGCCCGTAGCTCGGCGGCGATCTGTTCGGGGAGCGTGTCGAGGATGAACGTGCCGAGGGCCGTCTCGACGCTGGCCCGGACCTTCAGGCGATGCGCGGTGCGATTGGGCGGGAGCAACTCGACGTGCAGGTGCCAGTCGTCGCTGCCCGCGCCGTGCCGAGCAGGCGGCGCTTCCTGGACGTACATCATGTACGGCAGTGGAAATCCCCACAGTCGGTCGTAGCGGCGGATGACGTCGGAGATCGCCCGCGCGAGGTCGAGGGCGGCGTCGTCGCCGAGGTCGCCGAGCCGGCCGACACCGTGGTGTCGGGCCCGGACGTGAACCTCCAGCGGCCACCGGGAGGCGAACGGAACGGCGGCCACGAAGTGCTCGTTGGCGTGGATCACCCGTTCGCTGTCGAGATCCTCGGCGATCAGCGCGCAGCCGAGGCAGGCCCCGTGGGCCCGCCGATGGCCCTCGTGGCTGGCAAGTTTCGTCGCCGTCACAGGTGGCAGGTGCCCGTAGGCGTAGAGCTGGCCGTGGAGATGGGGGAGTGTGGCGCCGACGTCGCTGCCGTGGTTCTCGAACGCCATCACGTAGTCGTGACCCTCGGCCCACAGCGCCGCGGTCTGCTCCCGCCACACGGCGACGACGTTGGCGAACTGTTGCAGCGAGAGATCGGCGAGGTGTTCGACGTGCTCGGCGGTGTACACGACGACGAGGCAGCGGCCCAGTGAAGAGCGCACCAGCTCCGGGTCGACGTAGGCCGGGTCTGGGCGGTGCCCAGGAGTAAACGGCTCTGGGGCGTGCGGCGACATCGACGGATAGCGGTTCTCGAACACTGCCAGACCGAACGGACCAGGTAGCTCCGGGCCTCCCGGGCACAGCGGGCAGGGGGGCGCCCCCTCGCCCGTGGTGGTCGTACTCGGTCGCACGTTGCGGGCCGGAGACACGAGGATCCAGGAGCCAGTCAGTCGGTCGTAGCGACGGTGCAGCAGCGAGACGTCGTGGCCCGAATCGGCCGGCTGCGCCGCGATGGCCGCCAGCGTGCCCTCGTCGACGTCGCCGTACAGCAGGAACTGCCGTCCGTCGGGGTGCATCACCTCGTGTCGGGCGAGCACCCGCCGCCCCGTCATCGCCCGTCCGTTCTGGGCGGCCTTCGGTCCACTTTCCGTTCTGGGCGGCCTCCGGCCCGAAAACGGGCCGTTCGGCCGCCCAGTTCGATGGGTGAGCTCACGGGAGTGCCTCGATCCACAGCAGGGCGACCGACTCCGGGTTGACGACGGGGAGGCGGACGCCATGGGCGGCGAGTTGGCGCCCGGTGAGCTCGAGTCCGGACTCGATGGGCATCTCGTCGCGGGCGAGGCGACGCCCAGCGGGCATTCCCGGCTGCTCGATGAGGGCGATCCGGTAGTGCTGCTCGGGATCGAGCTCGGGGATCCGGACCGGTCGCGGCAGGAGGGCCTGCGCCGACGTCAGCTGCACGTAGGCGAAAAGACCCGTGCGGCGATCCGCGGCGAGCACTCCGTGGACGAAGGCATGCGGGTCGTCGTGGTCGACGCGCACGACGTCGCCCTCGTGCAACAGCTGCCGGTGGCGCTTGTACAGGTCCACCCAGGCGGTCAGTGCCGCGACGTCGTCGTCGTCGAGAGCGAGCAGGTTCCACTCGATGCCGAAGTGCCCGAACAGGGCGGTGGCGGCGCGGAACCCGAGACTCTGAGTGCGGCCGGTGGTGTGCGCCGTCGGCGGACCGACGTGGGCGCCGATCACCTCCAGCGGGATCAACTGCGACGCGTAACGTTGAATCGTCTGACGTTCGAGGGCGTCGTTGCAATCGCTCGTCCACACCCGTTCGGTGCGTTGCAGGATGGCGAGGTCGATGCGCGCCCCACCCGACGAGCAGCTCTCGAACTCCACGTCGGGGTGTCGCCGGCGCAGCTCGTCGAGCAGTCGGTACAGCGCCAGCGTCTGCTCATGGGTGCCGGCGCGCCCGGTCGCCCCGGCGGCTTGCACGTGGTCGCGGTTCATGTCCCACTTGACGAAGGCGATGTCGTGGTCGCCGAGCAGGGCGTCGAGACGGCCGAGGATCTCGTCGAACGCGGCAGGAATGCCGAGGTCGAGGACCAACTGGTGACGGCCGAGCACCGGTGGGTAGGCGGGGTCGGCGAGCGCCCAGTCGGGATGGGCGCGATACAGGTCGCTGTCGGGGTTGACCATCTCCGGCTCGACCCAGATGCCGAACTCCATGCCGAGCGAACGCACCCGCTCGATCAGCGGGGCCAGCCCCTTGGGGTGGGCGTCGGGGGAGACCCACCAGTCGCCGAGCCCGGCGGTGTCGTCGCGGCGCCCGCCGAACCAACCGTCGTCGAGCACGAAGCGCTCGACACCGACGGCGGCGGCGCGCTCGGCGAGACGACTGAGCGTGTCGAAATCGTGATCGAAATACACCGCCTCCCACGTGTTCAGCACCACCGGCCGCGGACGATCCCGGTGGGCCGGCGACGAGCGCACGACGGCGTGGAACTGCCGGCTCGCCGCGCCGAGCCCGCTCGTCGAGTGAACCGCGTACACCAGTGGCGTTGCGTAGCGCTCGCCGGGTCGCAGCACGACCTCGCCGGGATGCAGCAGCTCGCCCAGTTGGACCATCGTCCGACCGTCCGGCAGGCGCATCGCATGGACCCGCGAATTGCCGCTCCATGCCAGGTGAGCGCCCCACACCTCGCCGGTCTGCTCGCCGAAGCCGGCGGTGCCGGCCCACAGCATCGGAGGGTTCTCGTGCGACGTACGGCCGCGGCGATTCTCGGCGAGCAGCGGCCCGTCGTCGATCGGCCGCCGTCGCGGATGGAACTCCCGGCACCACCGCCCGTGGAACGTGATCAACTCGGCGACGTGCGGCGGCACGGCCAGGGTGATCGTCAGGTCGTCGACCCAGTAGTCGTCGTCGCCATCGTTGACGAGCTCGACCGCGACGCTCATCGCACCACCCAGGTGGCGACGTGCGCCGGTGACGAGGCGGAGGGCGGCGACCTCGTCGGCGGATTCGATCGTGATGCCCTCGTCGTCGGCGACTGTCGATACGACATCGAACCGTGGTGCCCATCCACGCCCGTCGGCCCGGTGCCCGCTGAGCCCCGGTCGCCCGGGGAACCCGGAGCCGTGCTCGGGCACCAGGGCCAGAGGCGCGACGACGTCGAGCCCCCCAATGACCGCCGGCATCATCAGCGCGGCGCCGGTCGACGTCAGCGCGCTGCCGTCGCCGACCGGCGCGCCCCAGTGGACGAGCACGCCGCTGCCCACGGTTGGGTCGATGACGAAGCTGGTGTCGTCACCGCCCAGATCGACGAGCGCGCCGGCGGGCATCAGCCCTTGGTCGCGCCGAGGGTCAGCCCGCTGATGAAGTGCTTCTGCAGGGCGAGGTAGACCGCCAGCGTCGGCAAGGCGATCATGATCGAGGCGGCGGCGATGAGGTTGTAGTCGGTGGCGTACTGCCCGTTGAGCACGGCGATCGACGAGGTGATCGGCCGCTCGGCACCCTGGTTGAGGAGGTTGGCCCCCCAGAAGAAGTCGTTGTACAGCCAGGTGAACTCGAGCGTCGCCAGTGCCGCCAGCGCCGGGCGGGTGAGCGGGAGGATCACCTGAAGAACTGCCGCGGCACGCGACGCCCCGTCGACGACGGCGGCCTCGGAGATCTCCTTGGGGATCGTCTTCATGTAGTTCGACAGGACGAACGTGCAGAACCCGACCTGGAAGGCGACGTGGATGAGGATCACGGCGATCTTCGTGCCGAGCAGGTTGCCGGTGTCGGTGTCCGACAGGAAGTCGGGCAGCGGCACCCGCTTGTAGATCTGGAACAGCGGCTGGAAGATCACCTGCACCGGCATCAGGTTGCCGGCGGTGAACAGCATCAGGAAGAAGATGTTGAACTTCCAGCTGTATCGGGTGCAGGCGAACGCGACGCAGCTCGCCAGCAGCAGGATCAGCACCAGCGCCGGCAGCACGATGAACGCCGTCTTGAGGAAGTGGCTGCCGATGTCGCCGACGTTCCAGGCATCGCGGTAGTTGTCGAGCGTGAGTGTGTCGGGCCACGAGAACACGCCGTTGACCTGGGTGTCCGCCTCGAAGTGGCGGAACGACGAATATACCGCCGTGCCGATCGGCACCAGCCACGCCAGGGCGAGCACGGTGAGCACGACGTAGAGCAGCACCCGCATCGGCTTGACGCCGCCTCGACGCGTCGGGCCGAACGGTGGTGACCTCGACAGGTGCGTCGACTGCGGCACGCGGTGAGCAGCGCCATCAGTGCAACTCCTCGCGGAAGGCGTTGGACACGTACCAGACGACGAAGCCGATGCACAGGACGAACAGCACCATCCCGTAGGCGGAACCGGTGCCCGACTCGACCGCCGCCCTCACCGACGAGGCTCGTCGTCACCAACGTGCCCATCACCTCGGTGCCCCGGGGCGTTGTTGAGGGCGGCGATGATGTCGTAGGCCCGCAGCGCTTCGATGACGGTGATGACGGCGACGATCACGTTGATCGGCTTCAGCGACGGGAAGATGACCCGGCGGAACGACTGCCACTCGTTGCAGCCGTCGATCTGGGCAGCCTCGCGAAGCGAGGTGTCGACCGCCTTCAAGCCGGCGAGGTAGAGCACCATCACGTAGCCGATGTGCCGCCACGCCTGGGCGATCAGCAAGGCGGCGAAGTTGCGCGACAGCCCGAGCGGGAAGTCGAGCAACGGCAGGTCGATCTCGAAGATCTTCGTCTGGTCGCCGACGAAGTCGATCGAGCCGCCGGGCCAGATCGTGTTCAGCAAACCCCGTCGCGGGAGAACATCACGCTCTTCCACATGAACCCGACGACGGCGAGCGAGAGCACCACCGGGAAGTAGAAGACGCTCTGGTAGAAGCGTCCGCCGCGGAGGTTCTTGTCGAGCAGGTAGGCGAACAGCATGCCGATCGCCGAACAGACGAACAGCCACAGCAACAGCACGAAGTTGTTGAACAGCGCCGGGAACAGCCGGTTGTCGAAGATCGTGAAGATCTGCCAGTAGTTGTTGAACCCGACGAACTTGATCTCCGAGAGCGGCGCCAGGTTGTCCCATTGGGTGAACGACAGGACGCCCGTGACGATCGCCGGGATCCACACCAACGATGATGTGCAGGAAGGCGGGGATCCCGACGAACAGCCACAGCCACATCCGGTCACGCCCGGCGACGACCTTCTTCTTCGGTTTGGTCGCCGGGCGAGCCGTGGCGGTCATCGTCTCGTTCAACTCACTCGAACGTGTACGTCTGCTTCTGCTCTTCGACCGTGCTGAGGATCGAGTCGATCTGGCTCGGGTCGGAGATGAAGTCGGCGAGGGCGGCGCCGACGACGTTGGCGGCGAAGTCCGGGATCGGTGTCGCGGTCGAGGAACTGGGCGATGAACGTCGCCGCGCCGACGAGCTCGACCGATTTCTGCTGCAACGCGTTGTAGCCGCTGGTGTCGGCACCGACGTTGGCGGCGACCACCGATGGGTTGACGGCGATGTAGGCGTCGATCGCCGCGACGCCGCCCATGCCGGCGAGCAAGGCCTTGGCGCCCTCCTCGTTCGCCGGCTGGGCGGCCATCATGAACCCGTCGATCGGTGCCTCGACGGCGTCCTGGCCGTGTTCTTCGTTGACCGCCGGGAAGGCGAAGAAGTCGATGTCGTCGATGATGTCCTGCTGCGCGTCCGGGTCGAAGTTGCGACGGATGAACGTGCCGAGCAGGAACATCCCGGACTCGCCGTTGGCGAGCCCGTCGCCGCGTCCTGCCACGTGCGCCCGTTGGCGTCGGGCTGGTAGTAGGGGAGGAGCTCCTCCCACGTCGTGAACACCTGCTTCACGCGGTCGTCGGTCCAGCTCTCCTGGCCGCCCATCAGCGAGACGTGGAAGTCGTAGCCGTTGATCCGCAGGTTGAGCATGTCGAACATGCCCATCTGCGGCCAGTTCCGTCGTTGGCCGCGGCGAGCGGCGTCGATCCCGTCGGCCTGCATCTGGTCGAGGAGGGCGATGAACTCGTCCCACGTCGTCGGGGATCGTCGTAGCCCGCTTCCTCGAACGCGCTCTTCCGGTAGTGCACCGCCCACGGGTAGTAGTAGAAGGGCACGAAGTACTGCTTGCCGTCGAGCGCCGTCGAGGCGTTCTTGAACCCCTCGCTGAAGCCGGTCGAGGCCCTCCCACACGTCGGAGAGGTCGCCGACCACACCGCGCTTGGCGAACGCCCGCATGCGGTAGCCGGCGAACCACGACATCAGGTCGTCGGGCTGCTGGATGTAGGTGTTGAAGTTCTCCTGGTAGGTGTTGTGGTCGACGGTGTTGATCGTGGTCGGCACGCCGGTGGCCTCGAGCGCCGCAGCGAATCGCCTCGCTGTCGACCGCGTCGGAGTGGTTGCTGCCGAACGTCACCGGGTCGGACGACGACTGCAGCAGGCGCCCGGTGCTGGTGCGGCTGAGCGCCGAAACTCCTGCTGATCCGAGCCCGCCGAGGATGGCCCCCGCGCCGAGGGCGGCGCCTGCTCCGGCAATCAGTTGACGCCGACTGAACTGGTTGACGGACGTGTTCGGGAACTGCGAAGGCGCCGGTGAACGACGAGGCGTAGGACGTGGCATGAGATCTCCCCCACTTGATGATGTCGAGCACTGCCGCCGTGGCAGCGGTCGAGTTGGTCTCGCCCGTACTCTCCCTCGCCGGCGGCGCCGACGTCAAGGAAAACCACCAAGATCACCCACAAATCACCGTTACCGGACAGTGTCAGCGATCGATTGTGTTGACTTACCGACGCTCGCGACCAATAGTTGGTCCGATGACCGACGTCGACGTCGAACGAATCGCCCCCACCGGCCGGCGGGTGCTCGCCCGCCGGCGTCGAGAGTTGATCGCTGCTCACGTCCAGCGCCACGGTTCCGTGCGGGTCAGCGACCTGACCACCGAGCTGGGCGTCAGCGACATGACGATCCGCCGCGACCTCGACGCCTTGACCCAGCAGGGTCTGCTCACCAAGGTGCACGGCGGGGCGACGCTGACAAGCGAGATGCCGGCGACCACGCTCGAGCCTGGGTTCCTCGCCAAGTCGTCCGAGCAGACGGTCGAGAAGCAGGCGATAGCGGCCGCGGCCGCGGCCCTCGTGCGGCCGGGAACGGCCATCGGACTGACGGCCGGCACAACCACCTGGCACCTGGCGGCCGGCTTGCTCGACGTTTCCGACCTCGTCGTCGTGACCAACTCGATCCGCATCTGCGAGACGCTGCTCGCTCACGAGCGTGGTGACCTGACCGTGATGCTCGTCGGCGGGATCCGGACCCCGTCGGATGCGCTCGTCGGGCCGTTGGCCCTGCAGGCCCTGGCGTCGTTGCACCTCGACCAGGTGTTCATGGGCGTCCACGGAATGACCGAGCGGGCCGGATTTACGACGCCCAACCTGCTGGAGGCGGACACCAATCGGGCCTTCGTCGAAGCGTCGCAGCGGCTCGTCGTCGTCGCCGACCATTCGAAATGGAGCACGATCGGCCTGGCGAGCATCGCCCCCCTGGCCGCCGCGGACACGGTCGTCACCGACGACGCCCTCGATCGGCGGGCGATCGAAACGCTGCGCGCCCACGTCGACCATGTGATCGTGTGTCGCCCATGACCCTGGCTCAACTGGCCGCCGTCGACGACCCGGCGGCGACCAGTCTCGGGCGACTGTCGATGACCCCCAGCCTCGCTCCGTTCGACGATGTCGCCGCGGCGATCGCCGGGTCGGCGTCGCCGTGGGTGCGGTCGCTCGATGGACCGTGGCGGCTCCGGCTGCACCGTTCTCCGAGCGACGTGCCGGCCGCGGATGTCGGCGCCGAGCAATCGATCGCCGATTGGGACGAGGTCGACGTTCCCGGCAGCTGGGTGCTGCCGACGGACGGCAGCCATGACCGCGGCTCACCGATGTACCTCAACGTGCGGATGCCCTTCGCCCTCCAGGCGCCGCACGTTCCCGCGGACAACCCGACCGGCGTCTACCGGCGCGAGTTCACGGTCCCGGCGCCGTGGCGCCGTCGTCGGACCCTGCTGCGCGTCGGCTCGGCGAACTCGATGGGCTTCGTGTGGGTCAACGGGGAGTTCGTCGGGTTCGGTACCGATAGCCACCTGCCGTCGACCTACGACATCAGCGCGATCCTGCGCCGCGGCTCGAACACCGTGTGCATCGTCGTACCCCGGTGGAGCGCGGCGACATGGGTCGAGGATCAGGACCAGTGGTGGATGCCCGGCTTGCACCGCAACGTCGAGTTGGTCTCCGTGCCGGCAATCGCCCTCGGCGACACGGCCACCGTTCCCGGCCTGGAAGCCGATGGCATGACCGGAACGCTCGACCTCGACATCGGGATCGACGTCGGCACCGCGGCAGCGCCTGGGCCGCTGACGGTCGAGGTCGTCGTCACCGATCCACTCGGCGGCCGCCGTCGGCGCCCGCTCGCCACGACGGGTCGCCTCGACGTGCCGCGTTGGTCGCCCCGCGACGAAGGCGACGAGCACGCCATCGCCTACACGTGGCCCGGGCACCGGGTGATCGATCGCCTGGACGTGCCGGACATCGAGCCGTGGAACCACGAACGGCCGCGGCGCTATCGGGTCGCCGTGATCCTGCGGGACGGTGGCGGGACACTGCTCGATGTTCGGGCTCGCTGGGTGGGGTTCCGGCGCATCGAGCTGGCCGACCGCGCCCTCCTCGTCAACGGAGCGCCGGTGGTGATCAACGGCGTCAACCATCACGACATCCATCCCGACCGGGGTCCGGCCACGACAATGGACGACACGCGGCGCGACCTCGAGCTGATGAAGTGCCATCACGTCAACGCCGTGCGCACGTCGCACTATCCGAAGGACGAGTCGTTCTACGACCTGTGCGACGAGCTCGGGCTGTACGTCATCGACGAGTCCGACATCGAATCGCACGGACGCTGGCGGGCGACGAGCGACGATCCGGTCTACGCCGCGGCGTTCCTCGAGCGGGGAATGCGGATGGTGCTGCGCGACCGCTCGCACCCGTCGGTCGTGGCGTGGTCGCTCGGCAATGAATCGGGCTACGGGCCGTCACACGACGCGATGGCCGCGTGGATCCGGCGCGTCGACCCGTCTCGGGTGCTGCACTACGAGGGCGGGTTCAGCCGCGATCTCGATGCGCCCAGCCCGGTGTCCGACATCGTCTGCCCGATGTATTCGTCGGTCGAGCGCATCGTGCAGTGGTCCGCTGATGGGCGGGATCGGCGCCCGCTGATCCTGTGCGAGTACAACCACGCGATGGGTCAGGCCGGCGGGCTGGCCGACTACTGGGCGGTGTTCGGCGAGGTCGAGGGACTGCAGGGTGGGTTCGTGTGGGAATGGGCCGATCATGGGCTGCGGCGCCATGAACCCGATGGCACGACGTGGATCGCCTACGGCGGCGACTTCGGTGAGTCCGAGCACGACGGCAACTTCGTGTGCGACGGACTGGTGTCGGCCGATCGTGACCCGCATCCGCTGCTCGGCGAGCTCGCTGCGCTCACCCAGCCCGTCGCCGTCGAGGCGGCCGGACGGGGACGTCTGCGGGTCAGCAACCGGCGCTGGTTCACGGACCTCGCCGACCTCGAGGCTCGCTGGGAGATGAGCGTCGACGGCCGGCGTGTCGCCCGCGGCGACCTCGATGTGCCGGCGATTGCGCCGCGTTCGTCGAAGGTCGTGCCGATGCCCTCGCTTCCCACCGCCGCCAAGACCGGACGGACGACGCTCGCCGTGCGGTTCACGCACCGGCGCCGGCCCGCCTGGGCGACCCGAGGTTGGACGGCGTCGGAGTCGTCGATCGACCTCTCCGGAGAGACCGCGGCGGTGCCGCGTCGCCGGGTCGTCGACGTCGAGGTCGGTGCCGACGGCATCGTCGCACGCGACGTCGTGCTCGGTTGGCCGGCACTGTCGCTGTGGCGGGCGCCGACGGACAACGACGACCCGCCGGGGGAGTGGCGGGCGACGACACCAGCCGCCGGTTGGCGGGCCGACGGCCTCGATCGCCTCGTCGAGGGCGGCACGGAGATCGGCCGTCGTGGACGAGTGACGACCCGCGTGGTCCGCTACGAGACCGGCACCGGGCAACCGGTCGAGCATCGACAGCGGATCGAGGTCGTCGACGGCGTGGCGCGGATCAGTGAGCGGATCGCCATCGATCGATCGATCGCTGATCTGCCGCGAGTCGGCGTGCAATTCACGTTGCCCGTGCACTTCGATCGGCTGACCTGGCTCGGCCTCGGTCCCGGCGATTCCTATCCGGACCGACGAGTGGCGGCTCGATTCGGGCATTGGGCGGCGCGGGTCGGCGAGACCACCGTGCCCTTCGTGCGGCCACAGGAGTACGGCCTGCACCTCGACACCCAATGGTTCGACCTGGCCTCGCCGCGGCTCGCCCTGCGTGTCGCCGGTGACGAACCGCTGGCGTTCTCGGCCCTGCCCCTCTCCGTCGCCGAGCTGGAAGCAGCGACCCACGCCCATCTCCTGCCGCAGCCGAGCGCCACTCACGTGCACCTCGATGTCGCCCATCGGGGCCTCGGGACGGCAGCCTGCGGTCCCGACACCCACGCTCGCCACCTGGTGCGCGGCGGCGCCTATCGCTTCACCTGGACCATCACCGCCGCCCGCCCCTGATCCGCTTCCGCAGAGCGACGTGCACCGAATCGGTGCATCTGGCTCCGGAAAACGCCGGCGCCGAGGTCGGTCTAAGGTCGGCGTCATGATCGAACGTGCCGAGTTCGGGAGGACGGGTCACCTCAGCAGCCGGGTGATCTTCGGTGGGGCGACCTTGTTCACCATGAGCCAGGAGGATGCGGATCCGCTGCTCGACATCCTGCTCGAGTTCGGCGTCAACCACTGGGACACAGCCGCCGGCTACGGCGTCGCCGAGGACCTCATGAGGTCGTGGCTGGCGAACCACCGCGACGACGTGTTCCTCGCCACGAAGACCGGGGACTGGACGGGGGATGCCGCTCGGGCGAGCCTGGAGCGCTCGCTCGAGCGGATGGGCGTCGACCACGTCGATTCGATCCAGCTGCACAACCTCGTCGAGGAGGACGATTGGCAGACGGCGCATGGCCCGGGGGGCGCCCTTGAAGCGCTGGTCCAGGCTCGCGAGGAGGGGTTGACCCGATTCATCGGAGTCACCGGGCATGGCGTGCGCATCGCCGCCATGCACGCCCGCAGCCTGGAGCGGTTCGACTACGACTCGGTGTTGCTGCCGTACAACTTCGTGCAGCTCGAGGATGCCCAGTACCGGGCCGACGTCGAGCGCCTCCTCGGCATCTGTGCCGAGCGCAACGTGGCGGTGCAGGCGATCAAGGCCGTCGCCCGCCGCCGCTGGAGTGACGAGGCGACAGGGCCCCGCGCTCCGTGGTACGAGCCGCTGCCTCCTGGCGACGCGTTGGAGCGTGCCGTCAACTTCGTGCTCGCCCGCGATGACCTGTTCCTCGTGGCGAGCAGTGATCCGGCCCTGCTGCGGGCGATCCTCACGGCCGCTTCGACCCCCGCCGAGGCTCCCTCCGACGACGAGCTGCGCGCCGACGTCGCCGAGGCGGGCATCGAGCCGCTGTTCGACGGCGACGACCTCGAACGCATCTAGATCCGGGAACGGTGACCTCTGAGGGCCGGCAGCGGGTCCGAGAGCTCACAGTTCTCGGCGACGACGGACCGAATGCCGCCCAGAACGGGTCGCCGCTACCAGCCGCGGGCGACCCACTCGTCGAGGTGCGGGCGTTCGGCGCCGATGGTCGTGTCGACACCATGGCCGGGGAGCACGATGGTCGTGTCGGGGAATGTCAGCAAGCGCGACGAGATCGACTCGATGATCGTGTCGAAGTCGGCGTCGTCGAACTTCGTATTGCCCGGCCCCCCGGGGAACAGGGTGTCGCCGGTGAACAGCAGCGGGGTGCCCTCGACGTGGAAGGAGATCGAACCGGGCGTGTGCCCGGGATTGTGGATGGCGTGCAGGCGCAACCGCCCGACATCGATCACCTCGGCGTCGTCGAGGAACACGTCGTAGCCGACGTCGGCCAGTTTGGGAGCGTCGAGCTTGGTGACGGCGACCTCGTAGCCGGCCTCGCGGATCGCCGGCACGGCCTGGATGTGGTCCCAGTGCCCGTGCGTCTCGAGCACCCGCCGCACCCCGAGGCGTCGGCACAGCTCGAGCAGTTGCTCGTGCTCGTTGGCGGCGTCGATCAGCGTCGCCTCCCCGGTGCGCCGGCAGCGCACGACGAACACGTTGTTCTCGTACGGGCCGACGACGACGCGGTGGACCTCGACGTCGGCGTTCACCCAGTGCAACGTCGTCGAAGGCTCTGGCAGGGTCGGAGCGCTCACGAGACTGACCGTATCTCGGTTGACCCGGGTTCCTCGTCGCCGGGGCCGGCGGCGAACTCGCGGCGCCGCAACATCACGAGGATGTCCGACGTCGTCTTGCGCTGGGCTGCTTGGATGTCGGCGAGGAAGCCGAGAACGAGCAACTGAGCCGCCATCAGTAGGCACACCGCGGCACCGACGAGGCTGGGCACGCGGCTGGCGTCATCGCCGTCGAAGCGCAGGATGAACCAACGCACGACGAGGGCGATGCCGACGAGGCCGGGGACTGCCGACAGCCACGTGAAGAAGCGCAGCGGCCGGTATCGGGCGTAGCTGCGCACGATCGTCGGAATCGACTTGCGCACGTAGTCGAACGAGCTCTTGACGAGCCGCGACGGCCGCGACTGCGGGTTGACCCGGATCGGCACCGCCTTCAACGTGAGCCCTTCGGCACCGACCTGGATGATCGTCTCGAGCGTGTACGTGTACTGGCCGTGGACCTGCAGACGCAGTGCCGCCTCGCGCGAGAACGCCCGGAATCCGCTCGTTGCGTCGCGCACCTCGGTTCCCGACAGCACCCGCACGGCGTGCGTGCCGAGGTGCTGCAGTGCCTTCTTGACGGGTGAGAACGTGACGATCGAACTCAGCGGGCGAGTGCCGACGACGACATCTGCGTCCCTGGCCAGCACCGGGGCGACGAGCTTGCCGATGTCTGCGCCGACGTATTGGTTGTCGGCGTCGGTGTTGACGATCACGTCGGCACCCGCACGCAGGCTCGCCTCGATCCCCGTCATGAACGCCCGCGCCAACCCCCGGTTGACGTCGTGGCTGACGACGTGGTGCACGCCGCACTGCCGGGCGACCTCCACCGTGCGGTCCGTGCTGCCGTCGTCGACGACGAGCAGCTCGATGACGTCCACGCCGGGGAGCGAGCGGGGAAGGTCGGCGATCGTGCCTGGCAGTGTCGCTTCCTCGTTGAAGCAGGGGATCTGAATGATCAGCTTGACGGGCGCGGCCGGCATCGGGCGAGAGGCTAGTCAGGGCGACCGCCGATGGACCGGACGGCGACCGCGGCATGAGTCTCGGCGGCGCAGGTCTGGGATCGCGCCGAGACTAGCTGGGCAACGTTCATCTCGTCGTTCGGGCGCTGCTCGGACCACTGCAGGCCGGCGAGCGTCACCGAGTGTAGGGGGTCGCACGTCGACCGAGCTCGTCTCGACCACTCGCTCAACCACGACTGCCGTCGGTGATCAGCGCCGCTGACGGCGGGCGAACTCGACCTGCAGCACCCTCGACTCGCCCGTAGCCTGCACGAACGTGTCGACCTTCGCTGGGACGCGTGCCCCGCCGTGCCGCGAACCCGACCTCGCTCGCCGGTGCTGTTCGATCGAGCCTGCGTTACGGGTGGAAGAAGGCTGCGTCGGAATCCGCCGGCCAGGTGGGTGTTCGCCGCGGTTGATGGTGTACGAGCTATCCGCGGCCACGCCCCGAATGGCCGTCGGGCGGGCAGCTGCTGCCGTTGTGCTCGTCTTCGATCCGGCGCCAAAGGTCTTTCGCCACGCAACGGTGGCCATGCTCGTCGAGCTGTTCTTCGACATCGTCGAGATTGCGAACGTCGAACGATTCGTCGAGGCCGGGGCGAAAGAGGCGTCCGCTTCGGTGAGGGCTTCGCGACAGTGCCGGAATCACGTCGGTTACCGCGTTCGAGGCAAATCCATACACCTACAAGCGATTCGCATCCACGTTCGACGAGCTGTCCGATGCAAGTACGAGCATCTCGCACTCACCGACGCTCCGGCGACGTTTTGTTTCGCGTGCTGCTCGACGCCCGGCCGGGCGACCAAGTGCTGATGGAACCGGCTCGCTCCTCGAGCGGCGTCGGCTACGAGCCGGGATTCGCCGAGGTGCAGGTTCCGGCCGTGACAGCTCGACGACTACTTCGCCACCGAGGGCCAGCTGCCGCACAGCGCTGTGGATAGACGTGGAGGGTGCCTCGGGCGGCGTTCTTCGCGGCGCCGACAAGACTGCTCGCCGACACCGACGTGCTGATCATCGAGGTCGAGGAACGACCGTTCTGGGACGGCGACCCTTGGCTGCGTCCCACCGTCGTCGAGTACCTACACGGCCACGGCCTCAGGCCGGTCGCCAGGGACCTGCAGTCGCGCTTCCAGCACAACATCGTGTTCATCCGAGAGGCGTTGGCGGAGCGTACGGACGTGAGGGCGCGGCTCGATCGTTGGGCACACGACGTGTCGGACGCTCAGCGCGGCACCACATCCGCCGAGCTGAGCGTGGTCGAGAACCCAGGAAGCTGGCGAATCCGCTGAGAGGCTGTGTGTGTTGACGTGGGGACGCGGCGGGCGAAGGGCCAGCTCACTTGCCTGCGAAGCTGCGTACGTCAGCGGTGTCTCGACGAGGGTGATCGAGCACCGCTCGCGTTCACGTCGTTGACACCACGTCGAAGCCGAGGCCGAGGGCGACGGGGATCTGCACCGGGTCGAACGTGACGTAGCGGACCGGGCGGGGGAGCCGTTCGGCCGCCGCGAGTTGGATCGCGTCGGCGAGGCGTAAGGGCTGTTCGCGCAGGAGCGTCGCTGCCGCGATCGAGGCAGCGTTGGTCGACGGGCACGACGGCGAAGCGGTCCCACTGCAGCCGAAGCGCGTCCTCGAGGTCGAGTCGCAGCACCGGCTCGTCGGTGAGCCGGTCGACGACGGCGAGTGCCTCGGTGAGCGACAGGGCGCTGACGCACACGGCGGAGTCGGCGTCGGCGAGCGCGTCGACGGCGACGGCGCGCGCGGGCGTGTCGATGTGCAGGGCGACGACGGCCGTGGCGTCGAAGAACACGCTCAGCCGCGGACCTCGCGGAATGCGCGGTCGAGGCGGACGCCGCTCCACACGGCGACCGGGGCGCCGAGGCGAGCGTGGTCGTGCGGCGCGGAGGTACGAGCGCGCCGGCGGCGACGAGGGCGTCGATCGTCACGTCGTCGCGCGCGTGTCCTCGACCGGCCCGAGGATCGCCAGCGGCCGGCCGCCGACGGTGACGACCAGTCGCTGCCCGCTCGCGGCGCGCCGCAGGTGGGCGGCGAGGTCCCCGCGCAGCTCACGCGTCCCGATCCGCGACTTCGTCCATGTGTACGCAAGTGTACGCACAGCGACGTTGACCGATCGGCGAGCCGTCGGCAGGATCGATCGCCATGAACTTCGCCTTCACCGACGAACAGGACGAGCTGCGCAAGATCGTGCGTTCCTTCCTCGAGGCCAAGAGCCCCGAGAGCGCAGTGCGCGAGCAGATGGAGACCGAGCGCGGCTACGACGAGGCGGTGTGGTCGCAGATGGCCGAGCAGATGGGCCTGCAGGGCCTGCACATCCCCGAGGAGTACGGCGGATCGGGGTTCAGCTACGTCGAGCTCGGCATCGTCCTCGAGGAGATGGGCCGGGCCCTGCTGTGCGCCCCGTTCTTCTCGACGGTCGTGCTCGCCGCCAACACGCTGATCCTGTGCGGCGACGAAGCGGCGAAGAAGGACTACCTCCCAGGCATCGCCAGCGGCGAGACGACCGCCACCCTCGCCTTCACCGAGCCGTCGGGCAAGTGGGACGAGTCGGGGATCGAGATGCAGGCGACGAAGAGCGCCGACGGCTTCACCCTGACCGGGACGAAGATGTACGTCCTCGACGGGCACATCGCCGACCTGCTCCTCGTCGTCGCCCGCACCGACGCAGGCGTCAGCCTGTTCGCCGTCGACGGCAACGCCGCGGGGCTGACCCGCACGCCGTTGTCGACGATGGACCAGACCCGCAAGCAGGCCCGTCTGGAGTTCGCAGAACACGCCGGCCCGGCTGATCGAGAGCGAGGGGATCGGCTGGGACTTCATGGCCAGGGTGCTCGACCTCGTCGCCGTCGGCCTCGCCGCCGAGCAGGTCGGCGGGGCCCAGAAGGTGCTGGAGATGGCCGTCGAGTACGCCAAGGTGCGCGTCCAGTTCGGCCGGCCGATCGGGTCGTTCCAGGCGATCAAGCACAAGTGCGCCGACATGCTCCTCGAGGTCGAGTCGGCGAAGTCGGCGGCCTACTACGGGATGTGGTGCGCCGCCGAGATGGACGACGAGCTGCCCGTCGGTCGCCTCGCTCGCCAAGGCGTACTGCTCCGAGGCGTACTTCCACGCCGCCGCCGAGAACATCCAGATCCACGGCGGCATCGGCTTCACGTGGGAGCACCCGGCGCACCTCTACTTCAAGCGAGCGAAGAGCTCCGAGCTGCTGTTCGGCGACCCGACCTACCACCGCGAGCTGCTCGCCCAGCGCATCGGCATCTGAGCGTCCGCGATCGCCACCCCCGTGTCCACGTCAGATCCGTGGCCGATCTGCACCGTGCCGCTGACCAAACGGTCTCGGCCACTGTCCGTACGCTCGGCGGCAGATGGAGCCGATCTCGTGGGTGTTCGCTGGTCTCGCCGCCGTCGCGGTGTTCGTGATCGCCGCCGTCGTCGTCGGCCGTGAGGCGCACCGCCTCGATGCCGTGGCGCCGCGGTCCGTGTACATCGTCGACGAGGCCGTCGAGTTCGTCGCCGAGTACCTGCCCCGCCGAGACCCAGGCGCGGCTGACACCCGACGAGCTCGAGCAGCTGCTCACGGCGCACATGCGCTGGCTGCACTCCAAGGGCCTGCAGCCGACCAACGTCGTCGATCGCCGCCAGGACATCACCACGCCGGTCGTGCTCACCGAGGACACCCTCGCCGGCTACCTGCTCGCCGAGGCCGAGCGGTCCGGGATCGTGATCCTCGACGACGTCGATGTCGTCAACGTCGTCGACGCCCACCTCGCCTACTTCGAGGCGATCGGCGCCGTCGGGCCGATGGCCACCGGCAACGACGTTTGACGAGTGGCTAGCCCGTAACAGCGCTCAGAACCGATCGGCGGTCGCTCACGGCCGTCAGTCGGCCCCGGTCGCCCGGCGGTGGCGAGGGCGGGCGGGCGACGCATCGCCAGGATCGACTCGAAGACCCGCTCGCAGCACTTGCCGTCGCGGAATGCAAACGCCTGAGCCATGCGCTCGGCGTAGGGGTGGCCCGGCTCGAAATCCCGGTCGATCAGCGTCGCCAGTTCGTCGATAACGTCCGCCGCCTGTTCGACCACCGGCCCGAAGCCGTCGCACTCGTAGCTCCACTCGCCGCGGCGGTAGACGTGCTGGCCGGAGAAGAAGTCCTGGCGGTCGAACTGGAAGTAGATCACCGGCCGGTTGAGGTAGGCGAGCTCGAAGGCGTTCGACGAGTAGTCGGTGATCAGTCCCGCACCTCGGGCGAAGAGCTCCTGGATGTCGACGTCCGAGTAGCGGTACGTCTGGACGTGGTCGGGGAGCGCCGTCGGCGAGCAGATCAACGCTGCGTGGATGGGGAACGAAGGCGACGCGCAGGCCGGCGCGTTCGGCGAGCTGCGCGAGTCGTTCGGATTGGAGTAGCTCGCGCCAGCTGACGGCATACAGCGAGTCGAGAAATGTCGGGCTGCCGGCGAGCTGGCGGCGCCACGTCGGCATCACGAGCAGCAACCGCTCGGCGTCCGGCGCACCAGCGGACTCGGCGAGCCGCAACAGCCGGTCGTGGCGCGGCAGCCCGGTGAGGCGCACTTCGCGGTCGGTGAGGATGTAGGGCGTTCCGTCGCCGACGATCGACCGGTACTCGGCGTCGGTGGCGGTGATCATCCGATCGATCCTCTGTCCGTTCAACCGCCGTGACAGGTCGTCCTTGGTGACTCCGTGCTGGAGGAACGTGAACCTGCGCCGCCGCTTGCCGAACCGCCCGATGTTCAGCGGGTTGATCGCCTGCGGGTCGTCGTGGGAGGAGATCAGCTCGACGGCGTTGACGATCAGCAGCACGTGTTCTGGCGTGCCGTACTCGACGAGCCGGAACCCCTCGCGTTCGAGGCGCGGCCAGTCAGTGGTGTCACGGTCGACGACGAACCAAGCGTTGATCTCCGGTCGGTGCTCGCTGACCCAGCGGTAGAGGTGCTCGGCGTTGTCCTGGGCCAAGTCGTTGCGATCGGTGAACACCCAGGCGTCGCGATACTCGGCGACCGAGCGTGTCGACGAGGAAGGGAGGCGTCGGTGACGCAGCAGCGTCGGGACGCTGCGACCGACGAGTGCGCCATGGCGGACCCGGCGGCGAGCGGCTCCGGCCCGTCGACGAAGGGTGCGAACGATCCGCGCCCGCCGCCCAGGCTCGGCGTTCGGCTGGGCAGAGCGCCGAACTACCGGCAGGGTCCGCCCATCGAGGACGGCGGTGAGCTCCCCGTGCGTCGGGAGCCAGGCGATGCGCTCGCCAGCCATCTCCCGACCGAGGTAGCGCAGCGCCCGCCACTTCCCGTGGACCGGATAGGTCGCCAGGCCGCCAACGTGGAACTCCTCGTCTGGCTGCTCCCCGCCGAAGTAGTAGCGGACCTGGGTGAGCTGCTGCTCGTCGTCGACTTGGCCGATGTCGACGACAGCCGGGCGGCGGCGCTCGCCCTTGGCGTCGATGAGCAAGGCGTTGCGCATGTCGAGCGACGCGCCGGGGATCGAGTAGCCGTCGATTGTCGCCACGTCGATGTGCCGCACGATCGCGGTGAGCAGATCGTGGAACTCGTCGGCGACGTCCTGGCCGACGAGACCCAGTGAGGACTGAACGCTTTCCTCCTGGCCGAAGTAGGCGAACAGGTCGTAGAGCACGAGGTTCTGCAGCCACACCGGGGCGCGACCGCGTCGGGTGGTCACCTGTTCGAGGAGATCGAGGTACCCGTGACGCAGCACGTTGGTGAACTTGGCGGGATCCGTCCAGCTGGCCTGGACGAGGGAGCTGGAGTCGGCGCGCCGCCGGTACTGGTACGTGGGACCGCGGAGGAAGGCGACCCGCGGGCGCTCGTGTTCGGCCAGGTAGCGGCCGGTGAAGTGGCCGTCCTCGAAGCTCGGTCTGATGCGCCCGTCGAAGCGGAGCCGGCCACTCTCGATCAGATCGGTCCGGTAGAACCCGGTCGCCGCACTGAGGTGGACGTAGCGGGGGTGTTCGGACAGGTCGACGACCCGATCGCGCATCCCGAAGCGGAACCTCAACGGGTGTCGGTCGCGCACCTTCCCGATCTGCTCGTCGAGCATCAACAGCCGGCAGGCGACGAGCTGCACGTCGGCGTCGTGGCGTCGGAGGAATCGGGTGACACCGGCGAAGTAGTTCGTCGACAGGATGTCGTCGGGGTCACAAAACGTGACCCATCGACCGGTCGCCTCATCGAGGCCGACGTTGCGCGCCGAGGACAGGCCGCCATTCGCCTTGCCCAGAAGCGTCGCCGATGGGGCGACCGAGGCGATCCAGCTCGCAATGACGTCGGCCGACGCGTCTGTCGAACCGTCGTCGACGAAGATCAGTTCGACGTCGTCTAGGTGGTGGGTCTGGGCGGCCAGCGAATCGAGGAAGTCGCCGAGGTAACGCTCGACGTTGTACGTCGGCACGACGACCGAGATCAGCGGTCTCCTGCGCATCATGACGTTCGATCGGTGCCTGCCACCTCGACCGACGCTATCCGTCCGCGCCGAACCGGCCTGATCGATGAGTGCCGAGAGAGCGGTCACGAAATGGTCTGTCAGTCGGCACGTCGGTCTCTCAGGGCACGTCGGCACGAAACGGCCCGGGGCTACCCTGCCAGCCGTGGTGTCGCTCCCGCACTGGCGATCGCGATTGGCAAGAGTGCGCGGACTTGTCGGCGCGCTATCGGACCGACGGACGACTCCCGCCGGTCGTTGCCAGCTTGCTGCGCGAGACCAGTGCGCTGCGGGCGAGCGACCGCCTCGACCGACTGCTGGCGTCCGTTCGCCCGGCACTGGGCAGCCGCAGTGGAACCGCTGTCGTGCTGCGCCGTGGCGGTCGGCGAATGGCGGTTGCCGGCGCGGTGGCCGCGACCTCGCAAGCGTTGACCCACGACGTCGCCCAGCGCATCACCACGGCGTTCGCCGCCAACGGCGTCGACGTGTTCCTCGTCGATCGCCGCGCCGAGCACCTCGTGTTCGGGCTCTTCGACGAGTCGCGCCGTCGGGCGCTGGGACGCCCTTCAGCAGCTCGCAGCCGAGGACGCCTGGTACGTCGACTGGCGGCGCGGCAACCGTCGACGGCACGGTCGCTCTCCAGCCGGGCGCCCTGCCCGAGCGGTTGCGGCGGGCGACGTTGTGGTCGGTCTACCGGGCCTGGGCGTCGGGCGACGGGGTCGTCGGGCCGGAGCAGGCATCGCAACTCACGTTCTGGGAGCCCGGAACGTCCGGGAAGCAGGAGATGATCGGCGTGCGTGGGCAGGCCCGCTTCGACGACCGCAGCGCGACGACCGTCGAGACGATCGACGGGCGGCCGTATCCCGGGCGTAGTGCCTTTCCGGTGAGCAACAGTCTCGAGCGCTTCGCTGGTGAGATCGACGTCGTCTACACGTGGGTCGATGGCTCCGACGCGACATGGCGAGCCGCCTTCGACGACTGGTCGGTGCGTGACGGTCGCGATCACCAGGCCGACCGCGATCTCGTCGCCGGGCGGTACCGGGACAACGGTGAGTTGCGCCACTCGCTGCGCTCGCTGTGGTTCGGGTGCGACTGGGTCCGGCGGATCTACCTCGTCACGGCCGATCAGGTGCCGGCGTGGCTCGACGCCGAAGACGAGAGGATCGAGGTGGTGTCCCACCGTGACATCCTCCCGGAGCACTGCCTGCCAACCTTCAACTCACACGCCATCGAATCCGCCCTGCACCGCATCGAGGGGCTCAGCGAGCACTTCGTGTATTTCAACGATGACGTGTTCGTCGGACGGCCGTTGCGCCCGGAACACTTCTTCACGTCGAGCGGCTTGCCGAAGGTCTTTCTCGGCGACGCCCGGGTGTCTGGCGTGGACGACGAACAACAGATCGCCGTCGACAACGCGGCGATGCGCGGCCGGCAGTTGCTGGCTCGGGATTTCGGCCGCATCGCCGCGGTGAAGCCGTATCACGCACCCTTCGCCCTGCGCCGCGCGCTTCTCGACGACCTCGTCAAGCGCTACGCCGACGACGTCGAAGCGACAATGGCCCATCGCTTCCGACGTCCGGACGACCTCAGCATCGCCGCTTCGCTGGCCGGGAACTACGGCCTCGCAACGGGCCAGGCGGTGATCGGGACGCTGTCGGTCGAGTACGTGCACCTCGAGTCGGCGCGGTCCGCGCTGGCACCTCGATCGCCTCCGGTTGGGACGACGTTTCGACACGTTCTGCCTCAACGAGACGGAGACGGAGTCCGGCGACCGAATGCGGGCGACGGCCACGGTCGGCAACTTCCTCGGTCGGTACTTCCCGGTGCCGGCGCCGTGGGAGCGTGACGCCGGGCGACTTCTACACTCGGACTGATGTCCCACTGTCCAGCTCACCGGCGGTGGCGACGCCTTTGATTTCCCGCCGCGCTCGTTCGCTGATCCGGCGGTCGGCGAATGCCCTGTCAACGGTCGGCCTCGTCGGCATCGTGGGAGTGGCACGCCATGGGTTGCGGTGGCGGTGGCGGGCTGCACTGGCGAAGTCACGTGCTGCCGATGGCCCGTTGGGGCGGCTCGCCGAGAGCTGGCCGGCGACTCGCCTCCGGCGGTTGAGCCGACCGCATCGGTCGCCGAAGTTCGGCGCGCAGCCGACCTTCGGGGTCGTCATCACCGTCAACGGCGATGCTCACCTCCTCGTTGACACGCTGCGCAGTATCCGGCGGCAGACCTATCCGCACTGGCGCTGCGTGGTGGTCGACGACGCATCGCGAGAGGACGTCGGAGCGGTCGTCGAGCCGTTCTGCCTCGCCGACTCGAGAGTCGAACTGCTCCGCCACGGCGCTGCCGGGGGTGCTTCGGCCTCCCGCAACACGGGTCTGCGCCACCTCGACACCGAGGCGATGTTGTTCCTCGATGCTGCCGACCTGCTCACGTCGGACGCCTTGGAGATGGTCCGGCAGTGCCTCGATCGATGGTCCGATACCCCGGCGGTGGCTGGTGCCTACTGTCGAGTTGTCGAGGTCGCCGCGACGACCCGGAAGGCGGACCTCCGCGGCTTTGTGTCGGACGCCCCGAACAATCCGATCGACTGGATCAGCTATGCCGGCGCCGGTGAGCTGGCCGCGCCACAAGTCATCGTGCGCCGGGAGCTCGTCGAGCGGAGTGGCGGGTTCGATGAGGCGCTCGACGACGAGGCGGCCGACGCCGATCTCCGCTTCCGCCTGCTGCGCCACGGCTATCGATTCGAGGGCACTGGCCGAGCGGTCGTCGCCCGTCGTCGGCTGCGGGCGAGCCGGCCGGGACGATCTCCCGTCATGTTCGCCAAGCTCGTCGACGCCGCCGAACAGTGGGCGGGGCTCGACGCCGCGCTCGTCGTCGGCCGGGGCGCGGCGGCGCCGCACTCCCGCGCCAGGGCCGCGCTGCACCAAGCGATCGATGCCGCAACGGATCTGGGCAGGCGGTTCGGCGCGGACGGCTCGTTCGACCTGCACGGCGACCAGCGGACGCTCGCCATCGTCGACCTGTGGGCAGTACCCGAGGGTCGATGGAACGACATCGTCGAGGCGGCCGTGGATGGGGCGCGATCTTCCGGCGTGGCCGTCGACGACGTGCAGCGCGTCGGGGGAGTCATCGCCGCTGCGATCCTCGACCGCCCCGACGAGCCAGCGGACACGACGGCGGGGTACGACGCGACGCCTCAGCATCGGGTGGCCGATGTGCTGCTCGCTGCGGAGTCCGTTGCGGACGTCGAGGCGTTGCTGCAGAGTTCGGCGGCGACCGAGCCGAACGGACGGGTTGCGGCCATCGATCTCGAACTCGTCGCCGGGTGCAGCGGGGCGAACGACGCCTGGCGCCGTGCGGGCGTCGATGTCGTTCCCTATCACCACGTCGTCGGTGGCCTCGCCCGGTTCGCGGAGGTGATCGCCTGTGCCCCGTCCGGGCCGGTCGTCGCCGACCTGCTCGGCGCAGCCCGACAGGCCGATGTGAGCTGCTTGGTGGTCGACGTGCCGGGTCGCCCGGCCGCCTTGCCGTCGCAGCGCAGGCACGGCGAGCGGTCCGCCGATCCCGGCACCTCGTCCGTGGCGCGGCACCAGCTTTCCGGTGCAGCTGCCCCGCGAGGACGGTCCGCTCGACGTCGATTCGATCGAGCGGCTCGAGGCGCTGCGCGACCGGCATCGCGGCGAGACTGCGGTCGTCATCGGCAACGGCCCGTCGCTCAACGAGACCGAGCTCGAGCTGCTCACCGACGTGCCGACGTTCGGCGTCAACGCCATCTTCCTGGCGCAGGATCGGCTGCCCGAGCCGATCACCTACTACGTCGTCGAGGACACGATGGTGTTCGAGGACAACGTCGCGGCGATCAAGGCCTTCGCCGCGGATTGGAAGCTGTTCCCGGCGATGTACCGGCCGGCGTTCGAGGAGTCGGAGCTCGACGATCACACGATCTTCTTCCGGATGAACGCCGGGTTCTACGGACGCAAGACCGGCACGAAGTGTCATCCGCGGTTCTCGCTCGATGCCACCCAGCGCCTCTATTGCGGGCAGAGCGTGACGATCATCAACCTCCAACTCGCCCATTGGATGGGCTTCCAGCGAGTCGTGCTGATCGGGATGGACTTCACCTACCGGATTCCTGAGGACGCCGACCGCCAGGGCGGCGCGGATCACGTCGCGCAGCGACGACCCCAACCACTTCCACCCCGACTACTTCGGCGCCGGCAAGAAGTGGCACGATCCACGGCTCGACCGTGTGCTCGTGAGCTACCACCTCGCCGACGAGATCTACCGGGCGACCGGCCGAGAGATCGTCAACGCCACCGAAGGCGGCAAACTCGAACTGTTCCCGCGCCTCCCGCTACGCCAGGCGATCGGCTGGACGGGCTAACCGGTCAACCGCTCGGTGGCGGCCGTGGTCGTCGGGGCGAGGCGGTGGTCGTCGGCGGTGGTGCGCTGGTCGTCGGGGCGACCGTCGTCGGAGTGGCCGTGGTCGTCGGTGGTGGTCGAGGGGCCTCGGTGGTCGGAGCCGCGGTGGTCGGTGGCACCGGTCGTCGTGACCTCCGGCGCGGCCGTCGTCGTCGGCTCAGGCTCGACCGGGGCGAGGATCAGGCCGAGGTCGAAGCCGTGCGGCTGTTCGGCGGGGAGGCCGACGATGTCCGTGCGTGCAGTGCCCCGCTGTTCGTCGACGGTGACGAGGTCGGAGTCGAGCTCGTCGTCGATGCCCTGGTAGGGCAGCGTGATGTCGTAGCCGTCCGGGAGCTCGAGCTCGAGCAGGTAGGACCCGTGCGGCAACGCCGCTGAACTCGTACGTGCCGTAGTCGGTCGGTCACGTCGCGGGTCGAGCTCGACACCTGCCGGCGTCGAGGAGCACGACTCGACTCCCTCGACGCCCGCCTCGTCCTCGTCCTGCAACCCGTCGCCGTTGGCGTCGAGCCAGACGAGGTCGCCGATCGTCGATGACGTCCGCGGCGACCGAGGTCGTCGGTTCCGTCGGTGCTCGAGGGGGCACCGGCGGCGGTGCCGTGGTCGTGTCGTGGTGCTCGTCGTGGTCGAGTCGTGGAGTGCTGCGAGCTGGTGGTCGTCGTCGAGTCGGCGGACGTCGTTCGGTCGTCGTGGTCGGACGTGGTCGCCGGGATGACCAGCAGGGACGCGTGGCCAACGCTGACGCCGTCGGGCGTCGCCGTGACGACGTTGCTCACCCGGCTCCAGCCGACGGCGTTGCGGGCGGCGACGCGGAACTGGTAGGTCGCCCCGTTGGTCAGCCCGGTCACCGTGTAGAAGCGATTGGTCGAGACGCCGTCGCTCAGCGACACCCAGGTTCGCCCGCCGTTGTACGAGCGTTGGACCACGTAGTTGGTGATCGGCAGGCCACCGTTCGAGCTCGGCACGATCCAGCTCAAGTGTGACCTGGCCGGAGCCGCCACGCCGTCAGCGACCGCGGTGGCGACGGCACCGTCGGCCTGCGGCGTCGCGGTGACGACGTTGCTCGACCGGACTCCAGCCGACGCGCGTTGCGGGCGGCGACGCGGAACTGGTAGGTCGCCCCGTTGGTCAGCCGGTCACCGTGTAGACCGGCTCGTCGACACGCCGTCGCTCCAACGAGACCCACGTCAGCCCGCCGTTGCACGAGCGTTGGATCACGTAGTCGGTGATCGGCACGCCACCGGTAGCGCTCGGCGCCGTCCAGTCAGCCGGACACGGCCGGAGCCGACGCCGTAGCCGACCGCCGCTGTCAGCGACCGCGGTGCCGACGGACGGGCCCGGCCCGCCGGCGGCGTGATGATCTGTCCGGCGAGCACGCGGGCGGCCTGGTCGGCGATGTAGTCGGCGGCGACGTTGGCTCCGGCCGGCCGGAAGTGGATGCCGTCGGCGTAGAACCACTCCGGGTGGTTGGCCGAGTACGACGCCCAGTCGGCGATCTGCAGTCGCGGGCCGTACTGGATCGCCTTCTGTAGAGGGTCCGGTTGTTGGCGCGGAACGTCGCGGCGTTCGAGATCGCACCCGGGCCCGACGTAGGACACGTTGGCTGCGCAGCGTCAGCCACATCACCGTCGGGATGCCCTGTCTCGCCGCCTCCGCCATGACCGCGTCGACGGCTGCAACCGAAGCCGTAGCTCGGATCGTCGTAGCCGCCCATGATCACCAGCACGGAGCCCAACTGCCCGGACAGCCGACGCATCGCGTTGATCGTGTTGTCAGGCGTGTAGCCCTCGCGGCCACGGCACGACGGAAGCACGGTGCGCCGGCACGACTCGGCGTCGTAGATGAAGTTGAAGCGCTTGAGCGGCTCGAACTGGTTCGTCCAGCGCAGCGCGGCGATCGTCGAGTCGCCGATGATGCTGATCCGCGGCGCCGAGCCGGCGCCGTTGTAGTAGATCGTCGTCGCCGCGTCGGCAGTGCCGACGGGGATCGCCGTGCGACGCGACGTCGGCGACGAGTACGGCGACAGGGCTGTCGAGTGCGGCGACGACGATTCGTGCATGGCAGGGCATCTCCGGGATCGGTGTGGCGACGGGTCGACCTTAGACGATCGGCGACGGTCGCGAATGTCATCGTCCGCGAGGTCGTCGCTGGTCGCTCGGCGCCCGGCCGCAGTCGGGTTTGGCAGCTGCGCCGGTCGGACTGTGTACCGTCGGGCAGGATGCCCGTGCGGAGAACCCCCCTCGCGTCCTGCTCGCTCCCGTTGGCCATCGTTGGTGCTCGTCCCGTCGGTGCCGCAGTCGGCTGACGCCGACAGCGACAGCGGCGGCCCGGACGAGAACCGCGACGTCGCCACGCCCGGCGCCGCCCCGGCGGACACCCGGCCGGTGCAGACGATGGCGACGACGGAGGCGACGCCGACAGCGGGATGACGATCTTCGCCGCGGCGGTGGCGCGCAATCCCGATCGACGACTTCCGCTACGACGAGCTCGTCCTCGAGGGCACCGCCCGCGAGGTGTGCGCCGGGCGGCTGCTGACCGGGTCGGGGTGGACGTTCAACGAGATCGTCAGCCGCTTCGGCGGGTCGGCGGGAACGATGTACTTCTGCCGGGAGCGGTGGGACACGGCGAACGATCCCGACGTGCAACGGCCAGCAGGCCAACCCGGTGACCACGCCCAACTTCTACAGCACGTGCTGGAGCAACCACGCCCGGGGCCGGGCGATCGACGTCATGGTCGGCACGGTCGGCGGCGGCTACAACCGCACCCGCGGGCTCAGCATCGTCAACTGGCTGCTCGCCCGCGACGCCCAGGGCAACGTCAACGCCAACGCCCGCAAGCTCGGCATCCAGCAGATCCTGTTCGACGACCGCTGCTGGAACAGCGACGGCGACCGCGGCATCGCCTCGTGGACGGCGATGCGCCAGTGCGGCATCGGCCACCACGACCACGTCCACCTCGACCTGACGATCAACGGCGCCAACGGCAACGTGTCCTACTGGGGGCGCGCGCCGGTGGTCGCGCCGAAGCTCGACACCCAGGTGCTGTGGGACCGCAACGCGCGCGTGGCGGCAGGCGGTGTCGTGGTGGAACCTCGTGCCGACCGACGAGGAGGGTCTGGCGCTCCCGGCCGGGTACGACCAGGCGATCGTCGGCGACTGGGACAGCGACGGCGTCCAGGACGAGATCATCCTGTGGGACGTCGACACCGGCAACTGGGTCGCTGCAGAACTGGACGAACGGCGACTCGCTCAACGCCCGGATCGGCACGTGGGCTCGCGGCTACGACGAGATCATCGCCGGCGACTGGGACGGCGACGGCCGCGTTCGACGACATGATCATCTGGGACCGCGACACCGGCAACTACGTGGTCCAGTCGTGGAACGGCTACGAGCCCACGTACCGCGGCGGCGGCACGTGGTCGCGCGGCTACGACAAGATCGATCGCCGGCGACTTCGACGGCGACGGCCGCGTCGAACGACATGATGCTCTGGGACCAGAGCACCGGGAACTGGGTCGTGCAGCGCTGGCAGAACTTCCGCTGGGCGTACCGCGCGCACGGGCACGTGGTCGCGCGGCTACGACGAGGTCATCGTCGGCGACTGGAGTGCCGGCGGCGACATCGACGAGACGATCCTGTGGGACCGCCAGACCGGCCTGTGGGTCGCTGCAGAGCTGGTCCGGCTTCCGGTGGCGCTACGCGCCGCAGCGGCTACTGGAGCAGCGGCGATCGACATCGTCGCCCCCGGCGACTACGACACCGACGGCCGGGTCGACGACCTGTTCCTCTACGACGCCAACAACGGGACGTTGGACGTGTGGTCGTTCCACCGCAACGTCCCGTCGACCCGGCTGCAGCGGGACTGGCTCGAACGGCTACGACGTGATCAGCGTCGGGTCGTTCATGGACTGACGCCAGGTGCTCGCCGCGCTCACTCGGTCGACAGCCGGATGCTCGCGCCGCCGTCCATGACGATCGTCTGCCCGGTCGTGTACGGCGAGCGCTCGCGGTCGACGAGGTGGACGATCGTCGGCGCCACCGCCTCGGGTCGGGCGACGAAGCCGAGCGGCGTGCGCGCCTCGAGGTCCTCGAGGTTGCCCTGCGGGCCGCGCTCGTGGGGGCGCCGGCTGAGCCCGTCGAACAGCATCGGCGTCTGCACGGCCCCGGGCAGCACGGCGTTGCAGCGCACCCCGAGCGGCGCCAGGTCGATCGCCGCGCTGCGCGTCAGGGCGACGAGGGCGCCCTTGGACACGGCGTAGGCGGCGACGTTCGCCGACGTCACGATGGCGTGCACCGAGCTGACGTTGACGATCCCGCCGTGCACCTCGGCGAGGCGCGGGGCGAGGTCGCGGATCAGCTGGAACGGCGCGCGCAGGTTGGTCGCCATCACCTCGTCCCACACCTCGTCGGGCGTGTCGGCGACGGACAGGTTGGGCTGGAAGGCGGCGTTGTTGACGAGGCCGTCGAGGCGGTCGTCGTCGAGCTGGGCGACGAGCTCGGCGACGGCGCCGGGCTCGCTGAGGTCGACGGAGATCAGCTCGTCGGCGGGCGACTCGCCGTCGACGGCTCGGCGCGGTCGGTGCCGATGACCCACCAGCCCTCGGCGCGGAACGCCGCCGCCGTCGCCCGGCCGATGCCGCCGAGGACGCCGGTGATCAGGACCGCGTCGCCGTTCGGCGCTCATGGCGCCACGGTAACGCCGAGCTCGCGGATCAGGTTCTCGATCGCCATCACGTGAACGCGGGCCGACGCCTGCAGCGTGTTCGACGCGTTGTGCGAGCCGAAGATGACGTCGGGCCGGCCGAGCAGCGGGCTGCCCGGGCGGCGGCGGCTCGTCCTCCATCACGTCGAGGGCGGCGCCGGCGAGCCGTCCCGACGTCGAGGGCGGCGACGAGGGCGTCGGTGGCGACGACGGCGCCGCGGCCGGTGTTGACGAGGTAGGCGCCGGGCTTCATCCGGGCGAACGCGTCGGCGTCGAAGAGGTGGAACGTCTCGGCGGTGAGCGGGCAGTTGACCGACACGAAGTCGCTGGCGGCGAGCAGGTCGGCGAACGGGACGACGGACACGCCGAGCGCCGCGGCCGCGGCGGCCGACTCGGGCGAGGGGTCGGAACCGCACACGATCATCCCCGCCGCCGCGGCCCGCACGGCGACGGCGCGGCCGATGCCGCCGAGCCCGACGATGCCGAGCGTCGCGCCGCGCAGCGACGTGCCCGGCAGGCTTCGGCCACGAGCCGGCGTGGACGCCGCGGTCGATGACGTGGAGGCCGCGGGCGAGCATCACGAGGTAGGCCATCGTGACGTCGGCGACCTCGTCGTCGAACACGCCCGGCGTGTTGGTGACGACGATGCCGCGGGCTGCTGCGGCGGCGAGGTCGATGCCGTCGATGCCGATGCCCCACTTGGAGATCACGCGCAGGTCGGGGCAGCGGTCGAGGACGTCGGCGGTGAAGCGGTCGTCGCCGGCGATCACCCCGACGCAGCCGTCGAGGGCGGCGACGAGCTCGTCGCCCTCGAGGTGCTGCCCGGCGATCACCGGCACCGACGACCGACAGCCCGGCGGCCTCGAGCCGCGGCGCGGTGCTGATCGAGGTCGCGGATCAGCTGGATGCAGGTGACGGCGATCTTCATCGTTGCTCGGCGAGGTGGCGGTCGAGGGCCTCGGCGAGGACGAAGTCGGCCTCGACGTCGATGTCGACGGCCTCCAGCGGGTCGATCTCGAACAGGATCGGGCGCTTGCCGATGCGCCGGCCGGCGGCGATCTGGTCGGCGGTGAACAGGTAGAGGTTGGAGTTCTCCTCGTACACCGGCGGCAGGTCCTGGGTGCGCAGCAGCACGTCGGGGTCGTGGTTGATCGGCGTGCCGTCGGCGGCGTACAGCCGGGTCTGCCAGCGGGTCACCGAGAACAGCGAGTCGTGTCCGTCGGCGTCGCGCTCCATCCGGTCGAGGGCGGCGTCGATCGTCTCCGGGCGCAGCAGCGGGTTCGTCGTGTGCGTCTGCAGGTACCACTCCGACGGCACCTGCTCGGCGTCGTAGCGGAGCACCTCGGTCATCGGCACGTGCCCGCCGAGCAGGTGGGCGGGGCGGTCGATGACCTCGACCGACGGGAACGTCGTCGGCGGCCTGCTCCTTGACGGTCGGGCTGTCGGTGTCGATGACCACCTTGGTGATCCGCTCGACGGCGAGCAGCGTCGACACGATGCGGTGGAACAGCGGCACGCCGTTGAACGGGCGGTAGTTCTTGCCCGGCACCCGCTCGCTGCTGTGGCGCATCGGGACGAAGGCGACGACGGCGAGGCTCATCGTCCGGCTCGCGAGGACCGGTCGAGCCCGGTGAACCCCTTCGGGTAGTAGAAGCGCCGGCGCAGCGACGTGGAGACCTCGCCGCGGTGGCGGAACCCCTCCCACGTGCCGAGGTACTGGGCGGCGCGGAACCTGGGGATCGACGCCAGGTTCGACCACAGCCGCCGGCGGGCGGCGGCGGCGAGGTAGTCGCGACCGGTCGACGAGCAGGAACAGCCCGAGCGCCTCGAACAGGTTGACGTGCTGGTCGTGGAAGATCCGCCGGTGGGCGATCGCCTCGCGCCGGTAGCGGTTGCGCGTCTTGGCGAACGGCTCGTTGTGGATGTGGGCGACGCGGGCCTCGGCGGCGTAGACGAGCTTCCACCCGGCGGCGAGGGCCCGCTTGGCCCAGTCGAGGTCCTCCAGCCCGGTGAGCGTCTCGTCGTAGGGGAGCGCCCGCCACGCCTCGGCGCGCACGGCGCAGTTGGCGTTGTTGCAGAACGGCGTCTGCTGGTCGTCGTCGCTGACGTCGGGGAACCACGTGCGCAGCAGCTCGAGCTCGGAGAAGTGGCTGCGGCTGTCGCCGGTCTGGCCGCCGTAGACGAGCCCGACCTCGGGTCGCTCGAACGGCGCCACCATCAGGTCGAGCCACTTCTCGTCGAGCGGGTACACGTGGGCGCTGACGATCACGAGGATGTCGCCGGTCGCCGCGGCGCAGCCGAGGTTGAGCGCCCGCCCGAACGAGAACTCCGCCGGGGCGATGTGCACGACCTCGGCGCCGTGGGCCTGGGCGATGGCGACGGTGTCGTCGACCGACCCCGAGTCGACGAGGATCACCTGGTCGGGCTGCGCGACTGGCGCAGCAACCCGGAGAACAGCGCCGGCAGGTGCTCGGCCTCGTTGAGGGCGCGGATCACGATCGACACGGTCGGCATGGCCGGGAGAAGGCTACTCACGCGGGATCGCCGTCCGAACGTCGACGCGGCCCGCCTGCCGACGTGATCGACTCGTGACCGGCGACAGCGCAATCGGCTCGCCCGCATGCACGGCCGTGGTTAGGGTGCGTCCACGTAGCCGCTCTTGGCCTGGCTCATGGAGCACGACGGCGTCGGCGCACGTTCGTGCTGGCTGGCCGCTGCGACGGCCTGGCTGATCGCTGCCGTTGGCGCATTCACCGGCAACCGCATCGTCCTCGGCATCGGACTGCTCACCGCCGGAGCCGTCAGCGTGTTGGCGCTGAAGCTGCTGATGGAGGTCCACCTGCACCGCCGCCCACCACCGAGCCGCGGTCACGGCCAGGCGCGCCCTCGGGCGTCGCTGCGATCGGCGCCAGCGCCAAGGCTGTCGACGCACCGACCCGAGTCGGACGAGCAGTCGGCTCGAGCTGCACGCCGAACGGGCGATCGCGGCCAGCCCGAGCTCGTGGCCACGATCCGCACGGCACTGATCGAGCACCACTTCTCGAAGCTCACCGGATGGACCGACGAGACCGGGCCGGAGCGACTTTCGCGTCGACCTCGATCGGCACAGCTACATGCGTCACGACGACGCGGCCGGTGACCTACATCGTCCCGTGGGTCGATCAGGCGGTCCGCTGCCCAGCACCTCCATCGTCGAGATCGGCTGCGGCACCGGATCGTCGACGGTCGGCCTTTGCCGCCGTCGCCGGCACCGTCCACGGCTACGACATCTCGCCGTCGTCGATCGCCGCCGCCAAGGTGCGCCTCGAGGCGCAAGACCTGGCGGACCGTGCCGAGGCACGCGTCAAGTCTCGTCCCGATCAGCTGCTGAAGACGGTCGAGGCGCGCATGCGGCCGATCCGGTCGACACGTCCTGCTCTACGCCCTGCTCGAGCACCAGACGGTCGACGAGCGCATCGAGACCCTGCGGCTCGCGGAGCGCATCGTCAAACCGGGTGGCGCCGATCGTGGTCACCGAGACCCCCAACCGTCTCACCTACTTCGATCGCCACACGTCGCAACTGCCGTTCTTCCACTGCTGCCCGTCGATCTGCAGCTGCTCTACGCCGATCGGTCGCCCCGGTCGACCTTCGCCGACAACATCGCCGCACATCGAGCCCGCCAGCCCGGCGACGCGACATTGGGCGAGCTGATGATCAGGTGGGGCCAGAGCGTCAGCTTCCACGACTTCGAGGTCGCCATCGGCGACGTCAACGACCGCATCGTCGCCAGTGGGCTGCACCCCAACCTGATGAAGCTCAGACCTGAGCGACCGGAGGAGAAGCCGCTGCGTGACTTCCTGCGCAGCACCGAGCTGTCGATTCACCCCGGCTTCACCCGGTACTACCTCGATCTGATCATCGCCGCTGAGCGTCCTTCAGACGTCGTCAGAGCTGGGCGAGGTCGACGCCAGATCGCGGAGCCGCGGATCGAGCACGGGCGCGAGGTTGCGGCTCCACGTGCCGGTGAAGTGCGTCCCGTCATAGCGCACGACGACGTCGTCGATGCTGAGTGGGCAGGCGTCGCCACCGGGACACACGACGTCGATGAGGTCGACAACTCCGACCACGTCGTCGCGTTGGTCGGCGAGCTGGCGGAACTGCTGGTTGACCTGGTCGATCGGCGATGGCTTCGCGAATCGTGCGGAGACAGGCGCCCTGATTCGGCGGGCTCGTGTCGAGACATTCCATGAACGGACCCGGGGGGAGCACGGTCAGGAAGGCGACGCCGGCCCCGCTTGACGTGATCAGGTCGACGGACTGCCCGAGCGCGGCCAACGATTCATTCCGTGTGACGTCCCGTGCCGACTTCGACGAGGACGCCATCCGTGACGTGCTGGTTCGACTCGTTCCAGGCGGTGGCGATCACGAGATCGACCTGCCACGTGTCGATCATCTCCTGGAAGTTGGCGGGAATCGCGTCGAGCACACTGAAGTTGCTCGGCTTGTGCAGCTCGCCGTCGATGCCGGTGGCCAGCAGCCGGTCGCCGATCGGACAACCGCCCATCGCTTCTTGGACGAACCGGAAGCCGTACTGCTGGGCAAGCGCGAGCAGCGCCGGGCGGTACATCTGCGCCGTGGAATCACCCACCAGCGCCACCGTTGGCGCCGCCGGGTCGCCGGGCTCATACATGACACAGGGGTGCGGCAGGTCCGGACAGTGCTCCACGCTGGGGTCCTCGACCGCTGCGGCGGCGATCGCCTGCCGACCCGCCGTCGGCGGGCGGAGCAACCACGACGCCGAGCCGATCACCAAGGCCATCGACACGGCGGCGATGCCGAACACCTGCACGTCGGGCCGCCGAACCGTCGAGTCCGGATCGGGCGTTCGATCAGCAGGTAGCTGGCCATGGCGACGGCAAGCGTGAGGGCGAGCTGCCCGAGGTTCACGATTCGCCGTTCGATCCAATCCGCCCCTTCGCTCGGCCGGAGCCACAGGATGATCGGCCAATGCCAGAGGTACACGCCGTACGAGATCGTGCCGAGGGCGGCGAGCGGCCACCATCCGAGTACGGCGGACAGTGGTGGCGAGCGTTCCAGCGACCAGATCAGCGCTGCGGTGAGCGCGGCGACGGCGATCGCTCCGAAGTGGAAGTAGGAGGGTTCACTGCCATCGAGGCGGAGCGCCATCACGCCCAGCGCCGCCGGGGCGGCCAGCCCACGACCGTCGCCGCGATCGTGACGCGCGACGGCAGGCGCATGCCGATCTGCGCCGGTGATCGCTGCCCGAGCCACACCGTGGCGATCGCCAACAGGGCACCGAGCAGCGGCTGGAACACGCGGGCGTCGGTGCCGTAGTAGGCGCGGGCGACGTTGGCCGGGGAGTACAAGACGATCATCGCCACGGCGGACGCCGTCGCCAGTGCGGCGGCGACCGCTGCCAACACGCCGAGCCGGCGGCGGAGCACCCAGACGAGGACGAGCAGCAGCACCGGCCAGACGAGGTAGAACTGCTCCTCGACCGCCAGCGACCACATGTGGCGCAGGGGCGACGCCGACTCCGACTCGGCGAAATACTCGTCGGACCGCCCGATCAGGTTCCAGTTGGCCGCGTACAGGGTCGTCGCCCTGATCTCCCGGAAGCGGCTGTCGAGTTCGAGCACCGAGCCCCACAACGACTCGCGCAGGGCGACGACGACGAGCAACACCAGCGCCGCTGGGAGCAGCCGCTTGATCCGGCGGACGTAGAACGGACCGAGGGCACGTGGCGAGCGGTGCTCGAGCAGGATCAGGGTGAT
>CAWBBL010000033.1:0-50764 GCA_963786985.1 Ilumatobacteraceae bacterium
GCGAACGTTGTGGCGCTCTCTCCGTGGAGTTTCGGGCTGTGCCGCGGGAATCTGGCGAGCACTCGCCGGTCGTCACCGTCGACACATCTGAGATCCGGTGAGACGCCGGGACGCTGAATTCCGAGATCGAATCCAGCCGCTGTAGTACACCACTGCGGCGAGAGGCGAAGGCCAGCGCCTCTCGGGAGTGAGTGTGATGAGAACGAGAGTGCTCGCCGCCATCACGGTGGTGACGTTGTTGCCCGCGGCGATGGGCGACGGTGCTCGTGCCGGACCGACATCGCCGTCCGGCGTCGTGGATCCACCGTCGCCGGCGACCGGGCATGCTCAGGTGATCGCTCAGGGTCTCGTCAACTTCGGTGATGGCCCCTACTCGTGGACACTGGGCGAGATCGAAGTTGAAACGACCGAGCACATGTTGGCAGTAGAGACCGCAACGTTCCTCCTCGCCGGCGACGACTCTGTCCACGTGCACGGCACCGAGGGCACCTCGGTCCGACTTGCCGCGGGCGAGGCGATGTTCCGGCCGGCGGGCTCGACGGCAGCCGTTCTCGGCGACGTACCGGCCACCGTTGGGGCGATCGCCGTCGGTCCGGCCGCCGCCGGTCAAACTGGCACCTTCACGCCCGGTGCCGGCGCGCACGATGTCGACCTGCTCCGGGACGTACTCGCCCCAGGCGAGGCTCTCGTGCTTCCGGCAGGTCTGGCCGCCTTTGTCGTGCTCACTGACGGCGACGTCGCCGACAACGAAACGACCCTGGAAACCGGATCGGCGACGCTCGTTGCCGGCGGGCAGTTGCTCACCAATCCCGCTGAGCAAGATCCAGCGATCGTGGTCGTCGCCGTGATCGGACCGTCGATCACGATCGGTACGCAGGCGTCGACGTCCACATCGACATCAGCTGCGGCGACGACCACGGCGCCCCCCATGGTCACGACAACCGTCACCGCTGCAGTGTCGCCCGACACCGACGACGACGGCCTGACCGACGCTGAGGAAGCGGATCTCGGCACCAACCCCAACGACGAGGACAGTGATGACGACGGTCTCAACGACGGTCGAGAGCACTTCGACATCGGCACTGATCCGGCCGATCCGGACACGGACGATGACGGGCGGACCGACGGTGGCGAGATGATCGGGACCGACTTCCCCTCCGATCCCACCGACGCCGATACCGACGACGACGGGCTCGACGACGGCGAGGAGGCGGGTGACTGGGAGACCGACTCATACGATTCCGATACCGACGACGACGGGCTCACCGACGGCGACGAGGTGCACTCGTACTCGACCCACCCGCACAAACCAGACACCGACGGCGACTTCTTCAGTGACGGCAACGAGGTCGCCGCCGGAACGAATCCAACAGTCGTCGACACCGACGGCGACGGGCTAACCGACAGCGAGGGCTTCGATCATTTCACGGATCCCCTCGACGACGACACTGACGACGATCGGCTCTATGACGGCGACGAAGTCAACGTGTTCAACACCGACCCGACGAACACCGACAGCGACAGCGACGGGTTCCCCGACGGCACCGAGATCGCCAACGCCACCGACCCGAACAACCCTGCCTCCCACCCCTGAAGGCCCTCGACGGATCAGGCGTTGCCGACGGCGGCACCCGTGGCGGTGCGGGATCAAGCCCGGGCGGCACGGGCATCCCAGGTGCGGCGCCCGAATTGAGGGTCGACGGGCAGCGGGCCTCTCGCTCGGATATGCCACTGTGAGGTCGTGACCGACTTGTTGGACCTCGCGGTCGATCGTGCCGTTCAGAGCTACGTCGATGCGCACCCCATCAGCCGCCAGCTGGCAGCCCGAGCGGCGGTCGTCCTTCCCGGTGGGAACACCCGCTCGGTTCTGCACATCGACCCGTTCGCCTTCCGCGTCGCGGACGCCACTGGGGCGCGGCTCCGCGACGTGGATGGACACACCTATGTCGACCTGCTCGGCGACTTCTCGGCCGGGCTGCTCGGACGCAACCCCAGCGTCGCAGCGGTGGTGCGCGAGGTGCTTGAACGCGGCTGGTCCTACGGGGCGATGACCGAAGCCGAGACGCTGTTCGCCGAAGCCGTCGCCGCCCGCTTCCCGTCGATCGAGCAGGTTCGGTTCACGAACTCGGGTTCGGAGGCCAACGTGATTGCCCTGATGACGGCTCGCCACGTAACGGGCCGGCCGCGAGTGGTGGTCTTCGACGGCGCCTATCACGGCGGCCCGCTGTACTTCGGTCCCGGCGGCGAGGCACTGCGGGTGCCGTTGGAGTACGCCATCGTGCCGTACAACAACGTGGCCACGCTCGAGGCCGAGCTGAAAGGCAACGGCGGGCGGGTGGCGGCCGTGCTGGTCGAGCCGATGCTCGGTGCTGGCGGCTGCATCCCGGGCCGGCGTGACTTCCTCGTTGCCGTTCGTGAGCTGACGACCCAGGCCGGCGCCCTGCTGATCTTCGACGAGGTGATGACGTCGCGCCTTTCGCTCGGCGGCGCCCAGGAGCTGCTCGCGATCACGGCGGACCTGACGACGCTCGGGAAGTACCTCGCCGGTGGCTTCTCGTTTGGCGCGTTCGGCGGCCGGCGCGATGTCATGGCCGCCTTCGAACCCGCCGCCGGCGGCGGGCTGACCCATGGCGGGACGTTCAACAACAACGCGTTCACGATGGCGGTCGGCGCAGCGGTCGCCGGACTGGTTGACGCCGGCTCGCTGGCGACGCTCAACGAGCGCGGCGAGCAGCTGCGCCGGAGGCTGAACGAGCGGTTCGCGCACCGCGCCGCGGCGTTCACGGCGACGGGCTGGGGCTCCCTGCTGTCGATCCACCCGGTGCGTGGCGCGATCGAGAGCCCGGCGGATCTGGCCCGCGCCGATCCGCGGTGGCGCCAGTTGCTCTTCCATGAGCTGTTGGCGCATGGCTATTACACGGCCCCACGCGGCTACCTCGCGCTCGACGATGGACGTCTCCGACGACGACCTCGACGGCTTCCTCGTAGCGGTCGACGATGTCCTCGACCGCTACGCCGACTTGGCGTGCTCATGAGGTCCGAGTTGGCGTCGACCATCCGGACCGACGCGGGACAGGCCGCTGGGACTCGACCACACTGCGGTGGGATCATCACGACGTGAGCGATGCGGTCCTCGTCACGGAGTACGACCCGACGTGGCCAACCGTGTTCGCCGAGCTCGCCGAACGCCTGCGCGCCAAGCTCGGGGACGTCGCCCTGCGCATTGACCACATTGGGTCCACCGCCGTTCCCGGGCTCGACGCCAAGCCGATCATCGACGTACAGATCTCGGTGGCCAGCCTTGAGCCCGTCGGTGCCTTCCGACCGCAGATCGAGGCCGGCGGCTTTGCGTGGCGGGCCGACAACCCCGAGTTGACCAAGCGCTCCTTCCGGGAGCGACCCGGCATGGGGCGTACCACCTCCATGTGCGTCGTGCGGGCAGCTTCTCCGAGCAGTTCGCGCTGTTGTTCCGGGACTACCTACGCACTCATCCCGAGCGGTGCGCCGAGTATGCCGATGTGAAGCACCGGCTCGCGCCGTTGCTCGTCGTCGACCGACATCGATACGTCGAAGCGAAGGCACCGTTCGTCTGGGAGACGATCCACCTCGCCGACGACTGGGCTCAGGCGGTCGGCTGGGAACCCGGCCGAAGCGACGGCTGACGACACCACCCGATCGAAGCAGTTCACGGCATTTGACCGTTCAAGCGGGCTGGGCACGAGCGGTTGGGCGTCTCTCAACGATTTCACAACTTCGTTTCGTCATGATGCAACGATGTCCACTCGACCAAGCGCGACCACACTGGCGGCGTCGGATCCTGTCGGAAGGCGGCCGATGGTCGGGGAGCGGTGTCGGTCACTGAGGGTGTCGGCGTTCGCGGTGACCTGCGCCGCGACTGCCGCCGCGCTTTCGACGGTGGGGCCTGCCGGTGCGACGGAGCCTCCCATCAGCGACCCGCTGCGGGAGGCTGCGTTCGAGTACGCCCAGTGCGTGCGCGACAACGGCATCGGGGACTACCCGGATCCACAGGTCCTCGAGGACGGCGGCGTCACAATCGCCTCTCCTCTCGACGTCACGACCGCCGGGAACGAGGAGGTGGCCGCGGCTCAAGCGGCATGCCTGCACATCCTCGAAGAGGCCGGCCCTGCCAGCGTCGACCCGCCCGGCTCCACTCCGGACGGCGCCTCACCGAGTGGATCGAGTCCCGCCGGCGCGTCGGAGTGGGACAAGGTCGTGCCCGGTGGCGACTGCGTGTGCGCTGACGGCAGTGAGTTCGCCTTCTGGGAGCGGCAAGCCGACGCGACCAAGGTGGTGTTCTATCTTGACGGCGGCGGCGCTTGTACCGACGCCACGACGTGCGCCTTCACCGGCATCAACGGCGAGTCGGACTTCTACAACTGGAGCGTTGCGGGGGAGGATCCGGGTTTCCCGGGGGGCGGGATCCTGGACTTCGGCCGGGTTGACAATCCCTTCGCCGACTACTCGTTCATCTACGTGACTTCGTGCACCGGGGACGGCGATCTCGGCGACATCACCCGCCAGTACTCGCCGGGGTTGACCGTTGAGCACAACGGTTTCGTCAACGGCTCAGCCGCGCTCAACTATCTCGCCGAGCACTATCCCGACGCCACCCAGGTCGTCGTCGTCGGCAACACCGGCGGGTCGGTCGCGGCCCCCATCTACGGTGGCCTCGTCGCCGATCTGCTCCCCGACGCCCAGGTCACCGTGTTCGGCGGTGGGTCCGGCCACTGGCCCGACGACCCCGAGCTCAACGCCGAGATCCTCGGCGAGCTGTGGGGCGTCTACAGGACAATGCCGGACTGGGAGGTCAACGATGGACTCACCGCCGGCGACTGGGGGATGCCCCGGTTCTGGATCCAAGCAGGCCGGCACGACCCCGACATCGTGATGGCCCGCTTCGACTTCGCCTACGACCGCAACGCGGCGCGGGTCCTCGAGTCGTTGGGCGTCGCGATGTCGACCCTCGAGGTGATCGACGCCAACGAGGCGGCGATCGAGGACGAAGGGGTCGTGCAACACAGCTACATCGCCCCCGGGGACGGACACAGGATCCTCGAGTTGGACGAGTTCTACGAGTTGGAGGTGAACGGCGTCAGACTGGTCGACTGGGTGGCGGCGCTGATCGCCGGTGAACCACTCGACGACGTCCACTGCGACACTTGCGAGACAGCATGACCGGGGCCGCACAGGAGCGTGTGGCTGAGACGAGACCTCAACGAGTCACCGTGATGGTGGTTGCGAGGCCGGCGCGGGTACGGCGTGCTCGCCAGCGGCGACCTCCGAACCGCGCAACCGCCCTTCAGAAGAACTTCAGGGATTCTCCAAGCGATTCGCCGGTGGATGCGTCACGCTGGCCCGATGACGACGATCGACGGCACCGTGCGCCGTGCGGCGATTGAACGCCTTCTGCGCTTCGACACCGACGGCACCCACCACGACCTCTATCACGACGACGCAATCCTCGAGTTCCCGCAATCGGGCGAACGCTTCGAGGGGCTGGACAACTTCCGTAAGTGGCGCGACCAGTACCCGGCGCAGGTGACGGTGCGGATCCGGCGGATCTCCGGCTCGGGAGATGTCTGGGTCGGCGAGCTCTCGGCGAGCTACGACGGTGGGCCATGGATGCTCGGCATCAGCGTGCACGAGTTCCGCGGCGAACGAATCGCCCGGGAGAGAATCTACGTCACCGAGCCATGGACTGCCCCCGAGTGGCGAGCGCCATGGCGCTCGGCCACCGTCGCCGAGTGACGGGACCTTCTCGCGCTCCACTGTCGCCGAGCGCCGCCGTGCCGTTCGGTGTGACGCGAGAATTGATCGGTGACAGCAGCGTTCGAGCACCTTCCACCGACCGCGGCATGGCGGCACGAAGTTTCACGAGAGGGACACGAGGTCGCCTACTTCAGGACCGTGCCTGGCGGTCTTCGGCTGGAGGGTGTTACGGCAGCGGTCGAAGATCGCCGGGCGTGGATCGTGGGCTACCAAATCATGGTGGACGACCAGTGGCGAACCAGGTCGGCGTGGGTATGGGCACGATCCCGATCAGGCGAGCACGAAGTACGTGTCGAGGCCGACGGATCGGGACGGTGGCTGATCGACGGTGCCGCCGCGAAACACCTCGATGGGTGCATCGACATCGATCTCGAGTCGTCTGTGTGCACGAACACGCTGCCGGTCCATCGCCTCGCGCTCGCCGTCGGCGACGCCGGCGAGTCGTCCGCCGCCTACCTGCGAGCACTTGATCTCGACGTCGAGCGCCTCGACCAGCGCTACCACCGAGTCGCCGCCAACGGCGAGACAACACGACGGCGGTTCCACTACTCGGCGCCTCGCTTCGATTACCACGACGACCTCGTCTATGACTCGCATGGTTTGGTGCTGCACTATCCCGATATCGCCACCCGCATCCTCTGACCTACCCTCAGCGCATCACGTTGCTGGTCCATGGCAGGAATGAGACTGACCGTCGCGGGAGGATGTCGCTGATGCGGGCCGTGGTGAACACCGAGTATGGGGGACCCGACGTGCTGCGGGTCGTCGACGTCGAGCGTCCGGTCCCACGCGACGACGAGGTGCTCGTGGAGGTGTACGCCACCACGGTGAATCGGACCGACTGCGGTTTCCGGGCGCCGTGGCCGTGGTTCATCCGGGTGTTCGCCGGGCTTCGGCGGCCGAAGCGGACGATCCTCGGCAGTGAGTTCGCCGGGGTCGTTGTCGAGGTGGGGTCGGTGGTGAACGAGTTCGGCGTTGGTGACGCGGTGTTCGGCGTGAACGCTGACCGGTTCGGTGCCCACGCCGAGTACTTGTGCGTCCGCCAGCGCGCCCCGATCGCCCCGAAGCCATCGGGTACATCGTTCGAGGAGGCGGCCGCGGTGTGCGACGGCGCGATCCTCGCCATGACCTGCCTGACGTGGGCGAAGCTGCGAGCCGGGCAGCGCATCCTCATCTACGGGGCATCCGGGTCGATTGGCACGGCCGGTGTGCAGCTGGCCAAGGACATCGGCGCTCACGTGACCGCTGTCTGCAACACCGCCAACGTCGAGGTCGTGCGCTCGCTCGGCGCCGACGAGGTCATCGACTACACGGTCGAAGAGTTCGTGGCGAACGGCCACACCTACGACATCGTCTTCGACGCCGTCGGTAAGAAGTCGTTCGCCGAGTGCAAGCGGTCGCTGACCACGGGAGGGAGCTACGTCTCGACGGACCTCGGCCCCTACTCGCAGAACGTGCCACTCATGCTGTGGACGAAGTTCTTCGGATCGAAGAAGGCGATGATGCCGATTCCCCGCTACACGAAGGACAAGGTCGTGCGCATCAAGGAGCTCATCGAGGCCGGCTCCTACCGTGCCGTCATTGATCGAACGTATCCGTTGGACGACGCAGCCGAAGCGACTCGCTATGTCGAAACCGAGCAGAAGACCGGCAATGTTGTCCTCCGCGTCCGGCCAGAGGACCCGCAGCACACCGAACCGCCGCGGTGATGCCTGAACCAACCAGGGTTCGTCGGAGGCACTTTGTGTGGAGTCCGCTGTCGGCGACGATCAAGTGCCCGGCCGTTGCTTGATGCCCGCAGCAAGGAGGCCGACGACTTCGGCAATGCGTGCTGCCCGCTCGTCGGGCCGGCGCTTGGTTGCGTCGATGTACCGCACGTAGGCGCGCCGGTAGAACTGGGCGAGCGAGTCGAAGAACTCGCCCGCTTGCCGATCGTCGGCCAACGCCGCGGCCACGTCGGCGGCAAGATCGTCACGCTGAGGCCCCTCCGGCTCGAGCACGACGTCGACGGCGTCGCCGGCGTCGAGACCACAGTCCCGGCGCCAAGCCGGGCCGAGCACGACGCCAAGGCCGTCAGCCAGTGGTTCGATGACCCCGCGGACGCTGATGCCGTTCACCGTGCCGTGGACGTGGTGCTCGGTCTTGCGACCCCACGGCTCGTCCGGGTCGAATGGCACCGGGACGAACACCCGGCTGCGCGCGCTGCTGACGAGGTGTGTGGAGAACCGCTGTGGGGCGGGCACCGCTCGATCATCGCACGGCGGTGAGACAGACTGGCGGACGTGCGGCTCGTGGTCCTGCTCGGTCTGGACGACGAGGACCCGCTCAAGCTCGCACCAGCCAGATTGTCCGATCCTTCGTGGCTTCAAGGCGGTGTGCGGGTGTTGCACGAGCTGGCGGTCGCGGCGGCAGCCGCCGGCTATGAGACCGAGGTACGCGGCGACTTCCACGGCCCGGTGCTTGGTCAGCTGTGCGCTGCGGCGGGTGTGCATGTGGGCACGCCGAGCGAACCGCGCCGAGCCGACCCGGAGGACGTCGTGTGCGTGCCGGACGGAATCCGGGATCCAACGGTCTTCATCAGGGTCGCCCTGATGAAGAGCAGACCTGTCTACCTCGCTTTGGCGCCCCCCGGGCTCTTCGGCTGGTCGTTTGCGCCGCGGTGGCGGTACGTCGATGCGCTGGACATCGACGAGGCCACGGTCGGCTTGCCCGCGCAGTGCCGGGCGATCGAGGCGCTCGGTTTCCGGGTGTGGTCGAACGCGCCGACCACCGCCGACGCCTTCCTCACCGCCGGGGTGCCGGTGACGGTCCTGCACGAGGGATGGTGCATTGACGTCCCCGACGAGCCGCCCAAGGACGTCGATGTCGTGACCGTCGGTGCGAACCGTTGGGTGTCGATCTCCCGCCATGCTCTCGAAGGTTTCCGCGGCGCCTGGCGGGAGTTGCCGGAGATGGGCCACGAGCAGCTGCTCAGAGAACTCGGCCGAGGACGCGTCTTCGTCCATTGCGCCCGCATCGAGGGCCACTCGCGTCTGGCAACCGAGGCACGCCTGATGGGCACGTGCTGCGTCGGTTTGGCATCGAACCGGTTCGCCGCGGGGTTCGACGAGGAGGCTGGCGGAGCACTGGTTGACCGACCCGAGGATGTGGTCGGCGTTGTCGAGCGGATGCTGGCCGATCCCGACGACCTTCGGCGGCGCCACGGGCTGGCGCGTGCCCAGGCCCGGTCGGTGACGGACTGGAAGCTGTACGTGCAGCGAGTCGGAAACGCACTTGCTGCCATCGAGTCCGAGACCGAGCGTCCCGATGCGCCGTGGCGAGATGTCGCGGAGCAGTTGGCGGGACTCGAGCGTGAACTCAGCGATCTCCGTGCCCGCCGCTCGGTGCGCCTGGGCGACACGATCAACCGGCTGCTGTCGCAGCGAGTGCACCCACGACGAAGCCGCAGGTGAACGAGGCGGACCATCGTCGACGTTTCAGATCATGCGGCGCAGCAAACGGTCGCGGTTGATGAGTTGGTGCTTGAGGACCAGCCCGAGGTGCGCGGCGATCGCGACGAACATGGCGATGTGGCTGGCGACATGAACGGGGACGGCGTCGTCGGAGACGAGGATGAGCCACAGCCCGGTGACGGGCACAACGAACAGGAGAAGATAGAGCGCACGCTCGGTCCAATGGGCGAGGGTGCGTTCGGCACTCGACAGCGTTTCGGCCCACGGCGGCAACCCGGCGCGGCGGCGCCAGGACAGCCGCACGACGGCCAGCGTGAGGATCGTGAGACCGAGAACGACGTGGACGGTGAGCAGTCGATCGTCACCGAACACGTCGAGATCGCCGCCGCGGCCGCGCCCCTGGCCGGACCCCTCACCGCGGCCGCGACCCCTGCCGCGACCGCGGCCGCCTACGTCGAGGAGATAGCCGATGCTGAACTGCGCCGCAAGGGCGGCAACTGTCAACCAATGCAGCGTCTTGGTCGTGAATCCGTAACCCGGCCGGCTGTGCGACGCCGACTCGGTGAGAGGCGAAGCATCTTCGATCACGGCAGTCTGCCTCCCCAACCCACCCGCAGGCGCCGAGCCGCTGGGAGCGCAACGGTCGGGTCAGACCCACCCTCCGGCGAAGCCCACGAACTGTCCGGTGGTGAATCGACTTGTTCCGTCGACGAACGGCAGCGCCATGTGGGCGAGCTCCTCCATGGTGCCGAGCCGTCCCATCGGCACCATTGCCTCGACCCTCGCGCGGCCCTCGGGCTCCTCGGCCCGGTGAGCGCGCAGGAACCCGGGGAAGTCCATGAAGTTCGTACCGATCGCATTGACCTGGACATTGCGCCCGACGACCTCCTCAGCGACGTTGCGGATCAGCATGTTGGCCGCGGCCCGTGCCGACGAATAGAGCGGTGCTCCAGGGGTTGGGCGCGCACCGGCGGCGCTCGTGAACACCAGGACCTGGCCGCCACCGCGCTCGACCATGCCGGCACGACGCCCCGGAGGAACTGGTAGGGCGCCTCGACACAGCCGACCAGCGCGTCGCGTAAGTCGTCGACGCTAGAGCGGAGGAAGCGCCCAACCACGATGCGCCCGGTGAACGCGACGGCGGCGTCGAGGCGTCCGAAGCGGTCAAGGGCGAGTGTCACCAGGCGCTCGGTGACCTCGGCACGACTGAGGTCACGGGCGTCGTCGGAGACGGCGACGACGTAGCCGGCCGCATCGCTGATCAGCGCCACGCGTCGCTCGCCCGTCATCGAGGCATTCGACCTGTCATCGCCGGCCACGGTAGGCGGCAGCGGCTCGGCGAGCTGGCACGTCCAGGGCAGCGTCGGACGCGGTCACGAGTCGTCGGTCAAGATGTGCGGGGAGCCTGCTCGTCCGCCAGCAGCGTTGGACCGTCCGGGTTGCTATGCGACCGGCTCGAACGCGTGGCCGCACGCGCAGGTGTACGTGGTGCCGTGCGGGCACGGCGTGTTGATCTGCAGCTCGCAGTCGCAGTCGGCGTTCGTGCATGTCAGGCGAGTACCGGCAACGTTCTTCGATTCATCCATACGGCAATCGTTCCCCCTCAGGCTGGGATGGAACCACCGGGTGCGGTGCTGACAGCCGAGGGTGGGCCGACCGACGTGATCGTCGCTTCCACACGGACGATTCCGTCCGAAGTGTGGCCGTACGACCTCGGCGACCGTCGACCTGGCAACGTTTGTCGGGGAGTGTCGACGCGATGGGCAACAACCAGATCATGCGTCGACCGGAGTGGAGATCGGTCCTGGCGACATCAGCGATGGGCACTCCGACGACGCCGCCGACGTCACGGACACCCGTGAGCGCATCTTGCCCGCAGCCCTGGCTCGTCGCCGACGCGAGCGGTAAGGGATCGCTTCACCGGGCCGCTCCTGATCGGGCATTACACGGCAGTGCCGCGGCGTGACCTGCGGGGCGAACTATTTCGAGAGACAGGTCGCAGAGCCGGACCATGATCGACGAGGTCTTGATGGCAACCGGTGAAGGTGCGGGCGCCGACGAAGATTCGCCGCGAGTAGCACCGGGCCCGCCGTTGTCGACGACACAGGCTTCGAGCGCATCTGCTCTTGCCTGGCGTTGCCGTGTCAGGGCGGCGGCCCGTGCTGCGGCAGCCCACTGGCGCGAGGGTCGCCGTCGTCGATTGCTTGCTGCACATCGGCCCACGCCTCTTGTCGCTCCTGCGTGAGAGCGTCGATCTCGTTCTGGATCAGTTGGCATGCATTGGGAATCGGCATCGTCATGCTCCTCTTGGTGGGTGACTCGCCGGTGCGGCGGTTCCATAGTTGGGGTGGTCCTTGGCGTCGCCGGTCCACGTGTCGGCGGGGCCGTAGTTGGGGTGGTCCTTGGTGTCGCCGGTCCAGCGTCGTGTCGGCGGGGCCGTAGTTGGGGTGGTCCTTGGTGTCGCCGGTCCACGTGTCGGCGGGGCCGTAGTTGGGGTGGTCCTTGGTGTCGCCGGTCCAGGTGGTGGTCGGCGTGGTGGTCGCGGTGTCGACGGGGCCGTAGTTGGGGTGGTCCTTGGCGTCGATGGCCGGCGGGACGCCGCGGTGGCCGCCGTCTGAGGTCAGCCCTGTCGCGCCGGCGCCTGCGGCCATTCCCGTCCCGATGATGAGGGCTGTGGCCAGCAGTCGTCGACGCCGCAGCGGCAGGTGGGTGGCGAGGCTTGGTGTGGTGGTGTCGTGCATGGTTCGCTCCTGTTGGTGAGGTCCTAGGAGCTGTGGTACGCCTCGGCGGCCGCCGGTTCATCGGTGAACTCCCTCAATTCGTCATCGGCACGAGCAGCGGCGGTCAGGATGCGGAACGGTGGCCGCGAAGTTCGGCGGACAGCGCCGCCAACTCGGCACGGTTGCGCATGCCGAGCTTGGCGAGGATGTTCGAAACGTGTCGCTCGACGGTCTTGCGGGAGACGAACACGGCGGCGGCGATCTCCGGGTTGGTGGACCCGGCGCTCACCATCGCGGCGATCTCGCGCTCGCGGTCGGTGAGCGCCGACACCTGGCCCTCACTGTCGCCGCCGGCACCGCGCCGCCAGGTGCGTACGCCCAGCGAGCGCAGCGCCCGTTCGGCGAGCTGTTGCTCGGTCCTCGCCCCCAGCCATTGTGCGTCGGCCCCCGCGGCGCGCATCACCTCGACCGCCCGGCCGCGGTCGCTGCGAGCGAGCAGTGCTCCGAGGTCGAGTCGTGCCCGCAGCGCGTCGAGATTTAGATCCTGATGCTCGGCGTCGGCGATGACTGCTTCGACAGCCCCTATCGCATCCGATTCGAGCCCGTCGACGATCATGAGCACGGCGCGGGCCCGCCGGAAACAGAGCGCACCATAGGCGTCCGACGGAGGCGTGTCGCGGGAATCGAGCAGGGCACGGGCACCCGTGACATCGCCGCTGCGCGCCAATGCTTCGGCGCCACGGGCCGTCGCCTCAGCACCGCAACGCTCACATCGACTCGCCTCTGCGTCGGCGAGTGAAGCGGACACGGCCTCGCCGATCTCGTCGACGGCAGCGAGTGGATCGACCAGTGTGAGTGCCACCGCCCGCTCCATGTGGGCCTGCAGGCGGTAGTGCGGATCGGGCTCGGATGCGGCCGCCGTACGCAGCCCGTCAACGGCACGTCGCCAATCGCCCCGCGACACTTCGATCTGGTACTGCAACGCGATTGCGAAGGCTCGCGACGGACCGAACTCGACGAGGCGAACTCCAAGCTGGGTGCATTCCTCAGCGACGGCTTCGGCCTCCACGAGACGGCCAAGGGAGCGGAGCACAGTTCCGAACAGGGCGCCCACTTCCAGCGTTGCCTGCGGCAGCACGTGCCGGCGGACGCGGTCCCACAGCGGACGCAATCGCGCCTCGGCGTCACCGTTGTGGCCGACAAGCCTGAGGGCCAAGGCGCCGTCCACCAGCGCCCGGAGGTGGACCCGTTCGTCGAACCCGGCGGCGACACTTGCTCGTTCATCGGCGAACGACAACACCGCCTCGATGTCACCGTGGCTGAGCGAGCTGTCGGTGGCCGCGCCGAGGGCGCACAGCAACGCCCGGCGGACTGGGTCAGCCAAGGTGGCAATCCCGCCGCTGCGATCGGCGAGCTCGCGCCCGGCCACGAGGGCCGCCTCGGCCGCCGAGCGAGACTCTGTGAGCCGGTGTTCAAGGAACCATTGCAGCGCCGACTCCTGGGCGTCGATCTCCACCGCCAATACCGCGTCGCCGTGTTCCGAGTGAGCCCGCCGCCACTGGCGCCAGGCCTCGTGACGGCGCGACAACGCCATCGCCGCCTCGGACGCGCGGAGCGCCGCTCGCCCGGCGGTGACGGGATCGTCACTGGTCGAAGCGCACTCCGTCCAGTGGCGCAGTGCCTCTTCGTGTTGCCCGAGATCAGACGCGAGCTGGGCCAACCGCGCTCGCAACTCCTCTGCCAGCGGATCCCCGGCCGGTGCCTCGTCCAGAATCGCCCCAAGCTGCTCGAGCCCAGAGACGCCGAGCAACCGCCGCCGCGACCCGCCAGCCAAACGCACCGCAAGCGCGAGGATCGGCTCGCCGCCGCGTCGCAGGTGCTCGAGAGCGTCGAGCAGAAGCCGTTCGTCGTCTCCGGCCGTGGCGAGCAGCCACGCTCCGACGCGACCGTGAAGTCGACGAGCCCGAGCCGCCGGGATCGCCCTCAGTACGGCGGCGCCGATCAGTGCTCGGGCACGCCTCCCCGGCCACCACGATGGCGGTCTACTCCCACGCCTACTTGCGGGCCAACCGGGTGCGGGCCACCGCAGCGATGAGCGATGCTGTCGGATCGTGGTGAGCGACGAACACTCCGCCCGTCTGGCCGAGACCGGACGGGCGTTCAACGAAGCGGCCGAGGCCTTCGCCGAAGCGACCGAGACCCGCCGAGCTGCGATCATCGCCGCCGCCCGTGACGGGTGGACACCGGCCCAGATCGCCCGTGCTGCGGACGCCTCCCACGAGACGGTGCGCCGGGTGGTGCGAGCCGCCGAGCTGTAGAAACCCGTCCGGTCCGCATAGGTCCTCGGGACATCGCATTGTGGGCTGTGGTCTGAGAAGCACAGAAGTCTTACCCGCGTAGTGATCCCCGTTTGTGCGGACCTTCGCGGTCCGATGCGGACCGAGCTGTCACCCGGTGATCGACAACGAGTTGTCAGCGTTTACAGGATTTGCTCGACGGATGCCGTCTACGGCTGGCCGCTGGCCAGTTCCCACGGTGGCGGACTGTCGTCGGTGGCCGCCAGCCAGGCGAACACCGAGGTGACCCGTTCCTCGTAGGTCGTCGCCACGGTGCGCTTGGGAGCATCGAGACCGATCAGCGAGGCCAACCTGCCCTCCGCTCTGACCATGTGCGTGACAGCTCCCGGTTTGTCCTGCTCAACGTCCTCAGCCGCCTTGCGGATCAGCCACTCACCTCGGGCGATGGCCTCGTCTCTCATCCGGGACACGTCCAGCGCAGGTAGGGAGTTGCGCCAGCGTCGCACCGCCCGCACGGCGTTCGGGCCGTTGGCGTACCCACCCGCTCGGCGATCGCGTCCCACCCTAAGCCGACCTCGGTCCTCAGCCGCCACGCCTCGGCGGTCCTGCGCTGCGCGTCTGCGCGTCTCAGCCGTGCGGGTGTCCGTTGGTTGTCCCCGTTGCTCACGGTTCCCCATCGTGGCAGCGCTGAGCGCGTCGCAGTGTGAGCTGATGCCGCACGACCGCATCCGGCCGAGCGTGCCTGACGCGTCGCACCCGCGTCGGCGACCGTCAGGGAACGTCGACGGGTGCGACCTCACTGACGAGAGCAGTGGCGACCTCGATCGCCGCCTTGGTTTCCGCCGCGCTGGGTCGATGACCTTCATGGGCGACCAGGTTGCGGGGGCCCGGAAGTCGGCCGTTGAGACGTCCCCAGCTCACGGTGGCGGGTTGGGCAACAGAGGCGACGTAGAAGTCGTACAGCTCCATGAGACCGTTGCGGCGCTTGAGCATTGCTTTGGCCTCGTCCGATGACACCACATTGGCGAGACCGGCGAGGATGCAGTCCGACAGCCCGACCTCGCAAGCGGTCGCTGCGTCGATGACAGCGCTGTCGCATGTCCTGGTCGCGGCGAGCGCTCCGGGCGTCACGCAGGAGCACGTGAGCGAGTGGCGGCCGTTCGTCAGCCGCCACCCGCGCAGTTTGCCTGAGTCCACTGCGCCAGGCTCACAAGCGGCCGCTCGGTGAAGTCGATGTAGAGTGCCCCGGGAGCAAAGATCTCTGCCCGCCGACTTCGATGCCGTACACGAGGTCGCCGGATGGATCACCCCGATGCCAGGGGGCACAGGTCCGATGACCGTCGCCTGCCTGCTGCAGAACACGCTGGCGGCGGCCCGCCTCCAGGGCGCCTTCCCGACCGCGACCGCCTGACCCACCCCTGCTTGCAAGCAAAGTTTGCGGGGATCTTTGTGTTGCAGTTTGGTAACGAATTAGCTTCGATCCAAGTCGATCGCTAACGAACGCCGGGAAGGTGACGTGGAAATGCGTGACCATCGCACAGCCAACGCTGGGACACACCGACTGGTCCGCCCAGTGGCCACGGTCGGAGTCGCGCTCGCCGTACTCCTGGGCGGGGGCACCGCTTTCGCCGAGATGACGGCCAGCTCGGACCCTGGCGACGACCCGACGGCGACCTCCACGTCGGGCGGCGAGGAGTCGACGACCTCGACGACGACGACCACGACGACGACCGTGGCTTCGTCATCGACCACGCCGTCTGACTCGTCGACCTCGACCGAACCTGAGGTGGACTCGACGACACCTGAGGACACAGCGACCACGACGGACGAGCCAGTGACGAGCAGCTATGCAGAGCCGACCTCGACGATCTCGGCTGACCTCGTTCCCGAAACGTCTTCGTCAACGACTGATGCACCGCCGCCCGTTGAAGCTGGCGGTTCGGAGCAGGCGCCGATCGCTCTTGCCGTGGCCGCAGCAGCGGTGCCGAGCGCGCCGGGGATCTGGTCGGTGTCGCCAGGGAATCGCAGTGCGACCATCCGTTGGGCGGCGCCGTCGAGTACCGGCGGAGCGGATATCTCGAGCTATCTCGTGCAGCGCTCGACGAGCCCGTCGGGCGGGTTCGCAACCTTTCGGGATCGTGTCGGGCAGTGCTCGCTCGGCGATAAGCAGCGGGCTGACCAACGGAACGCGCTACTACTTCCGCGTCATCGCCCGCAATGTGGCCGGCACGAGTGCGCCGAGCAACGTTGCGAGCACGATTCCGCGGACGGTGCCGAGTGCGCCGGGGATCTGGTCGGTGTCGCCAGGGAATCGCAGTGCGACCATCCGTTGGGCGGCGCCGTCGAGTACCGGCGGAGCGGATATCTCGAGCTATCTCGTGCAGCGCTCGACGAGCCCGTCGGGCGGGTTCGCAACCTTCGGGATCGTGTCGGGCAGTGCTCGCTCGGCGATAAGCAGCGGGCTGACCAACGGAACGCGCTACTACTTCCGCGTCATCGCCCGCAATGTGGCCGGCACGAGTGCGCCGAGCAACGTTGCGAGCACGATCCCGCGGACGGTGCCGAGTGCGCCGACGATCACCTCGGTCTCGACGGTGAATGGCAATGCCTTGATTCGTTGGGCGGCGCCGTCGAGTACGGGCGGCGCATACATTTCGAGCTATCTGGTACAGCGCTCGACGAGCCCGACGGGAGGGTTCTCAACCTTCGGGATCGTGTCGGGCAGTGCTCGCTCGGCGACAAGTAGCACGCTGATCAACGGAAGGCGCTACTACTTCCGCGTCATCGCCGTCAACGTCGCCGGCAAGAGCCCGCCGAGCAACGTCCCCGGGGGCACCACCGTGCCAGCGACGGGGAACTGCACCACCACGGCCAACATTCCGGGTGGCCGCGATCCGTGGGGTGGCTGCTGGCCGGGACCGAGCAACACCGGCGTGCCGAGCGGAGTGACGCTGAGCGCTTACACCGGCCCCTGCCGGATCACCACCCCGAACTACGTGATCGACCGACGAGTCGTCAACTGCAAACTCGACATCGTCGCGAGCGGCGTAGTGATCAGCCGGTCGGTGGTCAATGGCCAGATCAACATCAGCTCTGGTTCCGCCAGGATCAGCGATTCCTACGTCAACTCCTCGCCGACCGGGACGGAGCGAGACGTTGCCATCAAAGGTCCGAACGTCACGGTACTGCGAGTCGAGATCGTCGGCGGGCAGCTCGGCGTGTATTGCGGCCACAACTGCATCGTTCGTGACTCGTGGACTCATGGCCGCATCATTCAAGATGACTCGCACGCGGGCGGAATCCGCATGACCCGCAACTCGACGATCGTCCACAACACGATTCTCTGTGACGGTCGGCGAACCCCGGAGGGCGGCGGTTGTTCGGCGGACATCATCGGCTACCCGGACTTCGAGCCGATGTCTGATTGGTTGGTGGAGCGCAATCTGTTGATGTCGAACGAGCGGGGAGCGGAGCCGACGATGTGTGCATACGGCGGCGCCACTGGATCGAAGCCGTACAGCAACGATCCGGCGAACGCCACCAACATCGTGTTCCGCGGCAACGTGTTCCAGCGCGGCTATACGGGGCGGTGCGGCATCTACGGTCCGATCGCCGACTTCAACCCGAACCGGCCAGGCAACTCATGGATCGACAACCGGTACAACACCGGTGAGATCATTCCGGTACCAAACTGAAATGTCCACGGGACAGCTCGGGCGTCAGCGAAGGCGATGATCGATTGCACCACGCCGGCGATCCGCTCGTACCGAATCGCCGAAATCGGGTCACGCGGGCGGAACCGCCGGGGTGCCGTGCGTCGAAGCCGTCGACCGGATCGAGGTGGGTGTGCGTCATCCGATCGTCCCCGCGAGGACCCCGGCCCGCCAGGTCTCGACGGCGGCGATGATGTCGCTGAGCTGATCACGCGCCTTCTCGATGACGTCTGCCTCGGTGGCACGAACTTGCCGCTGTACGAGCTTCCGGGTCGACAACGGCAACCGCATCGTGCGCACCGACGGCGCGTGCTGGCCGAGCTGCCAGAACATGACGCCCGTGGGCGACCTGGCACGCTCGCGATCACCTACATCCCCGGCATCGTTCCCGACTCGGCGGGCGTTGTGGGCGGCCGGCGTGCTGGCCTCCGAGTTCGCCAAGGCGTGCACCGGGGGCAAGTGCCGGCTGCCCTCCTCGGTTACCTCGATCGCCCGCCAGGGCGTCGACGATGACGATCTCGTCGGGCATGTTCCTCGGCGGACAGACCGGCATCCGCGAGGTCGACGCCTACGTCGTGACCGTCAACCCCCACGGCCTGGCGATCCCGCCCGATGGTGTGGTCCCCCGACGTGCCATGGGCCAAGCACCGCTACCTCACCCCGACCGCCAAAGTGGTGCCATGACCGCAGCCATCTCCCTCAACCGCTCGGCCTCGGCCTGCCCGTGTCCGATGAGATCGTCGCCCACTGGTCGCCCCTGCTTGAGCCAAGCCGCTGACGTCCTGGATCTGTCCGTCTACCGCGGCGACTCCGGGCGCTTCCAGGTCACCGTCACCGAGGCCGATGGCACGACGCCGGTCGACATCTCGGCGGCGACCTGGCTGGCCGACATCCACACCGTCGACGACGCTCCGCGGCGAGTTCGCATCGAGCCGCTGGCCGGGCAGCCGCACATCGTCGAAGTCATCCTCACCGCCGCCGTCTCGGCCCCGCTCGACGAGCTCGCCGTACATCTAGGACCTCGAGATCACGCTGGACGTCGAGGTGACCACGCTGCTGCCGGGGGTCTCGGTGACCGTCGAGGCGGACGTCTACGCGGCGATGAGCGTCTCCGTCCCTCGCCCTGCAGGGAGGGGCGTGCGAGTGGTCGGCGCGCCCAACGGCACCGTCACCGTCGCCAGACCATCGGGCCGAGGCGTGCGTGTGCGCTCGACGCGGTCGGCCGTGGTGACCGTCGCCCGGCGCTCCACCACCGGGGTCGACGTGACCCCCGGCGCATCGAGGTCGGCGACCGTCAGGGAACGCCTAAGGGTGCGACCTCACTGACGAGAGCAGTGGCGACCTCGATCGCCGCCTTGGTTTCCGCCGGACTACGTCGATGACCTTCATGGGCGACCAGGTTGCGGGGGCCCGGAAGTCGGCCGTTGAGACGTCCCCAGCTCACGGTGGCGGGTTGGGCAACAGAGGCGACGTAGAAGTCGTACAGCTCCATGAGACCGTTGCGGCGCTTGAGCATCGCTTTGGCCTCGTCCGATGACACCACATTGGCGAGACCGGCGAGGATGCAGTCCGACAGCCCGACCTCGCAAGCGGTCGCTGCGTCGATGACAGCGCGCCGGATTCCGTCCCGGTCGCGGCGAGCGCTCCGGGCGTCACGCAGGAGCACGTGAGCGAGTGGCGGCCGTTCGTCAGCCGCCACCAACGTAGTTGCCTGAGTCCACTGCGCCAGGCTCACAAGCGGCCGCTCGGTGAAGTCGATATAGATTGCCCCGGGAACAAAGATCTCTGCCCGCAGAGTCGCTCGATCGATGCGCAGGGACGGAACGTTTTGTCGATAGTCGGGGTTCGGACGTCCCCGTCGTGGACTGATGATCGTTCCTGACAGCACTTCGACCCAATCGGAGACGGCCACCAGCCAGTACTCGATCGTGGAAGCCAGCTCGGAAGCGAAAGCCTTCCTGACTTTGGGCTCGTCGTCGCCCTCATACCGGGTCACCACGAGGGCGTGGTTCAGGATGGCGTTGACCACCGTCAAGTCCGGAGTCCAGTAGTGGCCCCATAGGTCGGAAGTTTCAGCGGCGTGTTGGTGCTCTGACCATTCAGCGACCGGTTGCAGTGTCGACGCCGACGTCTGGCGCAAGGAGCGGCCACATTGGCCGGTATTCAGCCTCGGCCGGAGCGCGGGTGACGACGGGTAGACAAGCGTGCACGTAGTGGGGCAAGCGCAAGTTCCACCGAGTTCCGAGGAGGCCCTCTTCGACGCCCAATGCCGAGGGGAGGTCCACCCTGAGGTACACCGACTCGCCCACCATGTACGTCCACGGTACGAGAAACTGAGAATCGGTCGGTGCTCGCTCGGGATAGACCGCGAAGCGGAGCACCGCCCTGCAGGCGCTCCACGAGGCGAGCGAGGTCGTCGCTCGACAGCCGCACAGCGAGTCGTTCCACGTGCTCGATCGAGTCGGCCCGCCCCGGTGGCGCTGCGAGCGGCGCACCGCCGTTGCGTGCTGTGTCGGTGCGGGCGTTAGGCGATCAGCGCCGGGTTGAGCGTCGGGCACCACGGCGTCAGGTCGGGCTCACCGTGGGCGATCGCCGCCAGCGCCTCGGGCGGTGGCCCGCCGTGGATCATCCACTCGTCCTCCAGCAGACACGAGTCCGCGTAGCCAGTCAGTCCCTTGGCCGCCCAGTTGATCATCCAGTGCATGCAGAGATAGACCTCGCTGACGTCGGGCTCGTCGTCACTCACGACGTGCGCCCCACGGGCGGCCATCGTAGTTGCAGGCTGTCACGGGTGCCCGGGCGGCGCTTCCTGCTTCGCTGAGTAGAACGCATAGCCGACCCGCGGCGATTCGCACCCCGACCCCTCTCTCCTCCAAGCGGGCGGTGCCGGATACGCAGTCATCACACCGGGTCCAGGTGCAGCCGCTCGACTCGAAGGCGAAATCGGTCGGGGCGATCTCGGTGAGGACCTGCACACCGGCGTCGTGGACCGACTCGTAACTGATCCGGTCGTCGCTGTCACCCGACACGCCCGACAGGCGGCTCCAGTGACACAGGGCGAACCCGCCCTCCTCGGAGGTCGCCCGGTAGGTGCCGGGCTGGATGTCCGTGCCGACGAGCTGCATGCCCGGGCCGAAGCTCGCCGTCGGTGCGGCCCCAGTCGGTGCGGCCGCCGTCGGCGCGGTGCCGAGCGGCGTGAACACCCCATCGGCGTGCGTCCCGGCGATCGCCGCGCCCTGCGCGTCGAGGCCGTAGCACACGGTCAGCTCCGCCTGCGAGCAGGCGACGTTGGTCGCACCTGTCTCGGCGGCGTACTGCGCACCGATCTCCTCGATCGGAACGGGAGCGGCGGCGAGCGCCAGCCCAGCAGAGCTAAATGGATCATGGTTTGTTCCTTAAGATTTGGGGGAGCCGAATCACTCCGTGCCGGCCACGGGGGCGGTCCCGATGCCCGACCCGCAACGGATCAGCGGACGGCGTCGAGCGCCTGCTTGTGCTGGATCGCGCCTTCTTGGGGTTGCGGGTTCCCGACCTCGACCGCCACGTCCTGCACGACTGACCATCTCCGCAAAGTCCGACGGCGTCTAGGTGCGTACCCCCTTCGGCACACGACGGAGGGACGTGCACGACGATCCGTGCGTGGGACCCTGCCGAGACCAGCGGGACGTCTGAGCGTCGGTCGTACCTCGGCGGCGTGCGCGCCCAGCTCCGGGGCAAGGCTGCTGCGCGAGCATCCCTCGCTCGTCGTGCCGACCGAACGCGAGGCGCGAGTGCTCAGGCTGAAGCGGGCGATCGCCGAGGTTGAAGACCCGCCCGAGCGGGCACCGCTCGCCCGGTTGTAGCCACTAGCCGAGCGCGTCGGGCGGTGGATCGTCCACAGCGGGCGCAGGTAGAGCTCGCCCGAGCCGCGCTCGTTGGTTTGGGTGTCTGTCTTCATCACCGTCAACCGATGAAGTCGACATCGGACGAGGCACTCCGTCGGGAAACAGATCGCGGATCACCTGCCCCTCGGGGAGACCGTGGAACTCGCCATTGATGTACGCCCCATCGTCACCTGACAGACCCCAGAGCGTTCGAAGGTCCTGTTCAATCTGCAGGTCGGCAATGCCACCCAGCCGATCAGCGCCTGCCAGCAGCGCTTGTGCGGCGACGACAATCCGGTCGTGCAGTCTCTTGCTCTCACGATCCTGCGGATCCACAAGCGGGATTGGCAGATCCTGAATCCGGACGTGAGTCAGCTTGGCGTGGGCCTTACTCGGATCCGTTTCCGCAAATCGCTTGAAGACAACATAGGACATCGTGCGGGAGGGCGGATTCAGGTGGTGGCCGCGACAAGCTCGTTGAATCGTTCGGCTGGAGTATCCCAGCGAGGGTTTTGCGGGGGCGGCCGTTGAGGAGGTCGGCGATGTGGTCGAGGTCGTCTTGGCTGTGGACGGAGAGGTCGGTGCCTTTGGGGAGGAACTGGCGGACGAGGCCGTTGAAGTTCTCGTTGGTGCCGCGTTGCCACGGCGAGTGCGGGTCACAGAAGTAGACGTCGACACCGGTGGCGACGCTGAACGCGGCGTGGGCGGCGAGTTCGTTGCCTTGGTCCCAGGTCAACGAGCGGGCCAGGGCGGCGGGGAGCCGCCCGATGTTGGCGGCGAGACGATCGGCGACGTGTTCGGCGGTCTTGGCGTCGAGCTTGATCAGCATGCCCATCCGGGTCGTCCGTTCGGCCAGGGTGGCCACCGCGCTGGCCCCGTTGGCGCCGATGATCAGGTCGCCTTCCCAGTGGCCGGGCACGGCCCGGTCGTCGGCTTCGGCGGGTCGTTCGGAGATGTTGACCATCCCCACGATCTTCGACCCCGACGTCGTGACCCGGCCTCGTGGTCGTCGTCGGGCACGGCCTGTACGCAGGCACTTCGCCAACTCTTTGCGCAGCTCGCCCTTGGCCTGGACGAAGATCGCCTGATAGATCGCCTCGTGCGACACCCACCACTGTGGCTCGTCGGGATGGTCGCGGCGCAGCCGTCGGGCGATCTGTTCGGGCGACCACTTCTTCGAGCGCAACAACCCCTGCACCTCGACCCACAGCCACCACCGAGTCTCGATCCACGACGGCTTCGGACGCTGCGCCGCGGCGTCGGCCCGATCCTGAGCGAGAAACGCCCGATAGCCCCGCCGGCCCCCACCAGCTCGGATCTCCCGGCCGATCGTGCCCCGATGACGACCGACCCGCCGTCCGATCTCAGCGTCGGACTCGCGGCGCTCGATCCCCACACGGATCTCCTCACGGTCACCGAGCGTCAACGCATCCGGCCGAGGCTTGCGGTCACGTAACACGACCACAGCCTCCTCCGCCAACCGCCGCCGCAACGTATTCAACGAAACACCAGCTGCAGCCGCTGCCTCAGGCTGCGTCGCCCCTCGAGCCACGGCCATCAACCCCGCCGCCACCACCGACCGCGGAATCCTCGGACGCCCCATCGGACACCTCCCACATCAGGGAACTGTCGCGCTCACCCCTTGAGCCCGCCGAGAGCAACGCTGCGAGCAGATACTCAATTGCAATCTTCGGGTACTTCGTGACATCGACTCGATAGAAGTAGACGGACTGCGGGCACCGTGCGCCGGTGCGATCCACAGTCGCCAACAGTCCGACACCCGCCTGCCGAATCAGAATCTTCGGCTCTGTGTATAGGGATGCGCCTTTGTAAGGCCAGCCCGGTAGATCGACACGCAACCACCTCGACGGCTTCACCACTTGGTATCTACGCACGATGTCGTCGCCATCGATCCACGGAACGGTTGCGTGTGAGGCAGAGATGTGGTCGACCACGAGGGTCCCCGTTCGAACCGCGTCGGGTCTGAGCAACGCGCCGCACTCGGGACAACTCTTCGTAGCTAAACCACCGCCCTTCAGCTTCTTACCAGGCACAGTCGACCGCAGGCAGGACGGACAGATCCAGTACAGACCCGATTTCGCCATCTCCTCGCCGCGGCCCCACGTGCACAGGTCACCAGCGCGCACCGAATTGGACTCAATGATGCCGATCACCCGGTCGTCGTCGACGGAGCGGAAGACCTCGAACGGACAACCCTCCGTCATCAGACTCCGCTGTTGCGGCACCCTGCGAGAGACGCGCTTCGAGTTGCCTCAACTGGGTTCTTCCACTGATTGCACTGCGGCGAGACGATCCGGTCAGCAGCATCGCCGCGTAGTCGTCCAGCATCCCCGGTGTTCGCTTCTCAACCTCCAAGACCATCGTGGACATGCGGACCCTCGGGCCGAACCAGTCGGGTCCCAGGACGTGCAGACGCAGGATTCTGGTATCGCGAACAAGCACCTCACGAACACGCGCTTTCTTGGGGTACGTCAAGCTGTCCGGAAGCACAAACGCCAGCCGGCCTCCGGGCTTCAGTGCCTTGAGCCCAAGCAGAAGGAAGACCTCCCAGGAGTCCCACTGCTCGGCGGCAGACACTCCGGCGAGTGCGCACGCATGCTGATAGTCGGCCCTACCCATCTGAGCGCCCCAGGGGGGATTGCCAATGACGAGGTCGAGTTCGCCCATTGACAAGCCGCCACCCAGTCCGGCTAGGACCGCATCGAGGCGCAGCGCGTTGGCAGCGATGACATTCGTCGATAGGTCCGACACCTTCTCGCCTTGACGTGCGGAACGCAGCCACAGTGCAAGCTCGCGATCTCGACCGCCTGGGGAAGGAGATCGACGCCGTATAGCCCGCCAGCGAGAAGACTTGCCTGGGTCACCTGGTGGAGATCCGTGAACAGGTCGGGTATGGCATCACCGACCTTGATCGACACTTGCCGCCAGTACTCGCCCAGCATGGCCTTGTATGCAGCTACAAGGAAGGCTCCGCTTCCACATGTGATGTCCGCAATCTTCAGTTCGGACAAGTCTTGAAGTCTGAGTTCCGGATCATCCTCGTCCTGTCCTCGTACTTCCGCCTCGCGCCGGGCGTGGTCGTCGACAAGCCCTCTAACGGCGGCATCTGCAAGGAAGTCGCTCAGAACAGCCGAGGTGTAGAAGATTCCATGCCGTTTGCGCTCGGCCATCTTGGCCGCTAACTCGACTGGCTGATTGGTGCGGAGAGCGACGAGATCGGACAGTGACTCCTCGATTACCAGTCCGAGGACTCGCTCATCGAACTCCCGCCAATAGTCGAAGACATCGAGACCCCAGGGTCCGTAAACAGCTCGGGTTCGCTGCCCCGTAAGTTCAACTGAGTAGCGCTTCTTGGCAAGTGCGTCAGGCAAGTCAATTACGTCAAGGATCGGATGGAACTTGAAAAGCTCGCCGTTGTAGCCAAAGAGCTTAAGCCCGGAGGCGGGTGGGGAACCGCTGTCCATCTCTCGGAACACCTGCTTTAGAAGCTCATACACGCGAGATTGCGCAACGCCCGGCATCCGTTGCGCCGTCTGGACCGTCGTACGCACCGTGTCGTTCGGTATGAGGTGTGACGGATGGTCCTCGCAATAGAACATGAACAACATCCGATCGAGTAGGCGCTGCGTCGCCTCCAGAAGGTCGTCGCGTGCGGTCGCGATGCCTGCGGCTGCGCAGGCGGCGTCGATCGCGTCGTAGAGGTCGACTCGGATGTCGAAGTACGTCCGATAGAAGCCAGTGGTAAGTCGCTCGCGCTCCTGGTGGCTACGTTCGAGCAGCTCTGCGATCGCAGACTTCTCGCCACCGGCCACCAGGGCGTGATGGCCGAGAGTTTCGTAGAGAGTTCGGAACTCTCGGTCGGTCGTTATGCCGGGCCTACATGCGTCAGCCAAATCGAAGCTCACGTATACGCCATCGTCGTCGTGGCTATAGAGCCGAACGATCATCATGTCGGTGACGACTACCCAGCGACAGTCGTCTAGCCCTCGTCCGTATTCGAACGCCTGCTCAACGGGCGATCGGGTGCCGATGGTCGTCTTCTGGGGTCGGTCGAGGTCGGTTCCCGGGCTTTTGAGTTCAACGGCGACTGTGAATGTCCCCGATCCGCCCGGCGGGAAGTCGCCGAGCACTACGTCCGGCGTCCCAGCGAGTCCCGTACTTCGACGATCGGGCTTCATCCATGCTGTTGCAGGTTGGCTCGGGTGCAGCGTGTATCCAAGCACGCCCACCAGGATCTCGTGTGTGAACGCCGCCTCGAGCTGTGCCTCCTAAGCGCCTGTAACCCGCCTGGACGGCACGTTGGCGACCCAGCGACTGAGATGCGCCGTCCGCGCCTGATGATTCGGAATCACGGCATGGGCGCGATCCCGGAGGTACTGATCGAAGGTCTGCTTGTCGATCAGCCGATCGCGACCAAAGCCGGGGAACAGGCTCGCTTGCACCATGTGCCGCAAGGTACTCAACAAACCGGTCAGCCCAGGGGAGCGGACCCGACCGGGGGGTCGTCGGCTTCAGGCGATCAAGGGGTTGGCCCCGAGCAGTGAGGCATCGGGCGGACGCTAGCGACGCGGTCCCGCCTCCGAGGACCGGTCAACTCTTGACGCCAGTGTCGCCCGGTGGAATTCCGCCCACCACTTGACGACGTAGCGAGCCTGCTCGTCGGGCACACCCTCCTTCAACGTGTCGAGCGCGATAGTCGCACCGATGTCGCATGGGCAACGGGCTGATGCGAACGGACCGCCGGACGGGTTCACGCGGAGGGGGCAACAACTCTGTTGGGGTGGATCGCCAACCTCCTGGCCATGTGGGCAGAGCATCGCGTCGTGTTCTCCCCTTTACTGCTGACGCAAATGGCGACGCCGGGAACGTAGCGGCTCATTGACGGATTGATGCAGCGGAGTCCACGTCGCCCGGGTCGTGTTGGTGTCTGCGCGCCGATGGTGTCTGGGTCGGTGTCTGCTCATCGCCGGTCACCCGTAGGTGGTGCATCGTTCCTGATAGATCGGTGCGCCCCCTGGGATTCGAACCCAGAACCAATGGATTAAGAGTCCACTGCTCTGCCGTTGAGCTAGAGGCGCGCGAGTCGGCTGCCGAGTGTACGGGCGAGCCCGTACACCCAGCACCCGGGTGGGGTGAGCGAGGGGAATTGAACCCCCGGCCTCCAGGGCCACAACCTGACGCTCTAACCAACTGAGCTACGCCCACCGTGAGGTCAAACAGTCTGCCACGCAGGTCGGCGTTCGCCACCGTGGGTTGGGCGCAACCAACGGGTGCAGATGTGACGGAACGGTCATACTGGCACCCTTTGGTTGGGTCGGCGGGGGAGCGCTGGGGCGCTGGTGGGCGCTGCTACCGTGGCGGCACCCGGATCGACAACCGTAGGGATGTGATACGTCATGGCCGCCACCCATCCGAACTCTGGAGTGGCCGTCGACCCCGAGCCGCTCGAAGCCCGGCTGCTCGAACGAGCGAAGCTGATCACGGAGCGTGAGCTCGATCAGTACAAGCTGCGCACGACCGGCTCGCAGCGGGCCACGGACCGGGCACGGCGTGTCCTGCCCCTCGGTGTGCCGTCGAGCTTCCAGGCGTACGACCCCCACCCGATCGTCGTGCGGCACGCCTCCGGCTCGAAGATGATCGACGTCGACGACAACGAGTACATCGACTACGACATGGGCTTCGGCGCCCTGTTCGCCGGGCACATGAACCCTGTCGTGCGCGCCGCTGTCGAAGCTCAGCTGAGCGACGGGGCCCTCTACGTCACCCCGTGCGAGCTCAACGCCGATGTCGCCGAACTGCTGCGTGATCGCTATCGGCTGCCGATGTGGCGGTTCACCAACTCGGGCACCGAGGCGACGATGGACGCCATCCGCCTCGCCCGGGGGATGACCGGTCGCCACCGGATCGCCAAGGTCGAGGGCAGCTATCACGGTCACCACGACGAGGTGATGATCTCGATGAAGCCGCCACTCGAGCTCGCCGGCCCGCCGGATGCCCCGAACTCAGTGCCGGGCACCGAAGGGATCGCCCCAGACGTCATCGCCGCCACCGTGGTCGTGCCGTACAACGACCTCGATGCCCTCGAACGGGTGCTCCGATCGGGCGACATCGCCTGCTTCATCCTCGAGCCGGTGATGGAGAACATCGGCATCTGCCTGCCCGACGACGGCTACCTCCAGGGCATCCGCGACCTCACCACCGAACACGGCACGATGCTCATCTTCGATGAGGTGAAGACCGGGATCACCGCAGGCTTCGGAGGGGCGACCGGCTACTACGGCGTCGAGCCCGATCTGGTGACGCTCGCCAAATCGATCGGCGGCGGCTTCCCGATCGGGGCGTTCGGAGGCCGGCAGGAGATCATGGACCTGATCACCGCCGGCCGGGTCCTCCACCTCGGCACGTACAACGGCAACCCGCTCGTGATGGCGGCCGCCAAGGCGACCCTCGCGGTGGCATGCGACCGGCAGGCCACCGAGGAGGCGATCGGCCGCAACGATCGCCTCGTGGACGCCTGCCAGGAGGTCATCGACGACGCCGACCTGCCGGCGCACACCGTGCGATTCGGGGCCAAGGGGTGTGTGACGTGGCGGCGTGAGCGGGTCCGCAACTACCGCGACTATCTGTCCGGGCACATCGAGGTGGCGTTCTCGCAGTGGATCCACGGGATCAACCGCGGCATCCTGCTGCCGCCCGGCCTCGATGAGCAGTGGCTGGTCTCGGTGATGCACGACGAGCGCACGGCGATGCGCTATGCCGAGGTCTTCGCCGAGTTCGCCGCCGAGTTGACCGCCTGAGAAGTTGTCGCTCGGTGCGAGCGACGCGGCGCCAGCCGTGGATCGGCCGGCCACCGCCTGCGTGGCCGGGAAACGAAATGGCCGTCAGCTCCAGCGCCGCTGCTCGCTGTAGCGACTGGCGCGTACCGGCGACGACCAGGTTGTCTTGCGCCGCCGGCGAAAGCTCGCCGAGGTGATGATCAACACGACGCCGACGACCGCCAGGGCGCACGCCAGCCCGGCCACGGTCGGCAGCCCGTCATTGGCCGCCGCGGGAATCACCTCGATCCAGAGGTTGTCGCTCAACACCGGGAGCAGGAACGTCGGCACGACGTAGCCGAGGGCCATTGCCAACACGGCGGCGAGGATGCAGAACACGCCGATCCCGAAGATGGCGTCGGCCCGTTCCGGATGGGTCAGGACACCGAGCGCCACGGCGACAAGTCCGATCACGGCGGCGATCGGGACGAGCCAATGGAGCACCGTGCGGATCGTGTCGAGGATCGACACCTCCTCGACCGGGCAGCGTCACCGCCGGCAACTCGGCGACGGCCTGGGTGCGCACGATGTTGACCATCTGCGGTCCGGTGATCTGCACAGGCCCGCCCGCACCGACGACGCGGGCGTGGGCATCGGCCACGATGTCGGCGAGGAACTCGGCGGCCTGCGGGTTGCCGGTGTCGCGGCTGATGCTGAGCACGAGCTCGTTCTCCGGGATTCCGAGCGTCGGGGCCGCCGCCGGGGCGACGACTGCCGCCAGCTCGGCGCGGATCTCGGCGTTCTGGAAGACCTCACGGGCGACCGCCCGGCTGCTGTCTGGGTTGAAGGCGACGCGCTGCAACCACCAGCCGCCGGCGGCGAGGGCGAGCAGGCACGCGGCGACGAAGAACAACAGGGCTGCGAGTCCGCGGCGCACCCGGCGAAGTCTGGCAAAGATCGGCGACGTCGCCGCATCGGCGATTCGACGCGTCGCCTACCGTGACCCTCGTGGGCGACCGGGCACCGACCGCGACACGTCCTTCATTACCGACGATGCTGTGGCGAGGGGTACGTCGACGGTGCCCGTGGTGCGGCGGGCGCGGCGCGTTCTTCACCGGTTGGTTCGCCAAGCAGGACCACTGCCGGACGTGTGGACTCGGTTGGCAACGTGGCTACGAGGGCTTCGAGCTCGGAGCGATGACGATCAACATCGTGGTCGTGTTCGGCACGCTGATCGTCGGCCTCGTCGTCGGCGTTGTGGCCACGTCGCCGGACATTGCGGTGGTGCCGCTCGTGCTGATCCTCGGCGCTGTGGCAATCGTCCTACCGATCGTCCTCTACCCGGTGAGCCACACGCTGTGGCAGGCCGTCGACCTGGCGATGCATCCTCCCGATCCGCGCGATCCGGCCACGCCGCCGGCGCGCCACTGACGAGCGCCTACGGTGGGGTCGAGGCAACACCCGTTGGAATGAGCGAGAGCGAGGAGCAACCCGATGAACGATTCCGATTTTCCGATCGGTCGCAGCGCCCTGAGCCGGCGTCGCTTGCTGGCGGGTGGCGGCATACTCGCCGCCGGGATGCTGGCCGGAGGCGGCGGCATCGCGAGCGCTCGCCGTCCGTCGCTCGCCCGCTCGGCAGCGAGGGCTCAGAGCCCACGCAGCGGAGACCTGCCGACGCTTTCGCAGTGGTACCACGAGTACGGCGAGGACGGCACGCTGGAGGCGGTGCAGTCGTACGCGGCTGACTTCCCGGACGCCAACGTCGAGGTCGAGTGGATCTCGGGGGACTGGGAGACCGCGATGGCCGCGGCGTTGCTCACCGACGAGGGCCCTGATGTCTTCGAGTGGGTCAACGGCCCGAACATCGACATGATCCAGAGTGGTCAAGTCGTGCCGCTCGACGACGTGCTCGGCGCAGAGGCCGACGACTTCGACCAGCGGTTGATCTCGCGGATGACCTGGGACGGCCACCTGTGGGCGGTGCCCCAGATGATCGACATGCACGTGCTCCTCTACCGCAAGAGCCTGCTGGACGAGGCAGGCGTCGAGCCGCCCACCACGCTCGACGAGCTCATCGCCGCGGCGGATGCACTGAGTACCGGCGACACCAAGGGCCTGTTCGTCGGCAACGACGGTGGCGTCGGTCTGCTCGCCGGCTATCCGCTGTGGTCCGCCGGCGCCGACTACCTCACCGAGGACAACCAGTTCGGCTTCGCCAACGACGCCGTTTACGCGTCGTTCGCCAAACTCCATGAGCTGTTCCAAGGCGACTCCCTGCTGCTCGGGGCGCCAACCGATTGGTTCGATCCCGGGTCGTTCATCAACCAGCTGACGGCGATGCAGCTCACCGGGCTGTGGACGTTCCCCCAGATTCTCGAGTCCGAGGTCGGGGAGGACTTCGACGTCATCGCCTGGCCGCAGCTCGATGCGACCACAGGGTCGCCGTCACTACCGTTCGCAGCGCTGTCGTCGACGGTCAGCTCGCGCACTGCCGACGTCGACCTGGCGAAGGCGTTCGTCCGGTGGTTGTGGGTCGACCAGACCGACAAGCAACTCGATTTCGCCACGAGCTACGGCTTCCACCTGCCGGTGCGCTCGAGCCTTCAGCAGGAGGCCGATCACCTCGAGTCGGGCCCGGCGGCCACGACGGTCGGCTTGGTCAACGAGTACGGCCGTATCCAGGAGCCGCTGCTGTGGACACCGGCTTCACGCGAGGCCTACAACGACGCCAGGGCACGGATGATCGCCGAAGGGGCCGACCCCGAGACCGAGATCGCCGCGGTCCGCGAGGTCGTCGAGGCCGAGCTCGAGCGCGTGCAGGCCGGTGCCGCGCCGGCCGGCACTGCTCCCGTGACGACCGGCTGAGCAACGCCGCTTGGAGACGGTCGCCGGATCGGTCGGGCCGGCCCGGACGGAGCCTGTCCGTCCGGGCAAGGCGATACCGGTTGGTTCGCCACGGCGCTCGCTGTGGAAGCGCCTCGCCGGCCCGCAGAACAACACGCTGTGGTTCTGGGTCTTCGTCGGCCCGTTCGTGGTCGGGCTCGTCGCCTTCGTCGTCGTCCCGATCGTGTGGAGCCTCGTGGCTGAGCCTGTTCGAGGCGCGCAACACCCTGTCACCGACCGAGTTCGTCGGCCTGCGCAACTACGGCGACATGCTCACCGACCCGGCGTTCCGCTCGAGCCTGCAGACGTTCGTCGCCTTTGCCGCCTTCATCGTGCCGCTGACGTTCGCGTGCTCGCTGTCGCTGGCGCTGCTCGTCAACCGAGCACGCGTGGCGAGGACCTTCTTCCGCTCCGTCTTCTTCATTCCCGTCGCGTGCAGCTACGTGGTGGCCTCGCTGATTTGGAAGGTGTCGATCTTCAACGGCGTGCGCTTCGGCCTGGCGAACACGGTGCTGCGGGCGTTGGGGTTCGAGGGACGTCAGTGGTTGTCGAGACCCGATCCGCCGCTGTACTGGGTGGTGATCGTCAGCGAGCGGCTCTGGTTGCAGGTCGGGTTCTACATGCTGCTGTTCCTCGCCGGCCTGCAGCGGATCCCGGCGGTGCTCTACGAGGCAGCCTCGGTCGACGGAGCGTCACGGGGCTGGCAGACGTTTCGGCACATCACGTTCCCGCAGCTGCGAGCGACGTCGGCGGCGGTGCTGGTGCTGTTGCTGATCAGTGCCTTCCAGGCGTTCGACGAGTTCTACAACCTGCTTGTCAACGCCGGCGCCAGCTCCTACCCGCCGTATGCCCGCCCGCCGCTCGTGTATCTCTACTACGTCGCCCTCGGGCGACAGCAAGACTTCGGGCACGGCAGCGCCGGCGCCGTGATCCTCACGTTGATCATCGCCACGTTCACGCTCATCCAGGGCCGCCTACTCGGCTTCGGGAGGCGGGAGTCCTATGGCTGAGGTCCGTCCCACCGGTCCCCGCGCCGTAGCCGGCGCGGCGGCACTGTACGGCGTGCTGATCATCGCTGCCGTGCTGTTCCTGATCCCGTTCTATCTGCTCGTGCGCAACGGGCTCTCGACCGATCTGGAGATCTCGGCGCCGGACTGGAAGCTGTTTCCGTCGTCGCTGCAATTCGGCAACGTCCCCGAAGTTCTCGACAACCGCTCGATCCCGTTCCTGCGCAGCCTGCGCAACTCGGTGATCGTCTCGGTGCTCCAGACCGCCGGGGCCGTGTTCGTGGCCTCGATGGCGGGCTACGGGCTCGCCCGCATTCCCTATCGCTACTCGAAGGCCGTCTTCGTCTCGATCCTCGCCACGCTGATGATCCCGGCCGCCGTGACGTTCGTCCCGAGCTTCGTCATCGTGTCCAAGATCGGCTGGCTGAACAGCTATCAGGGATTGATCGTGCCGGTGATGTTCCAGGCGTTCGCCGCCTTCCTGTTCCGCCAGTACTTCCTCGGCTTCCCGCTGGAGCTCGAGGAGGCGGCGCGCATCGACGGCTTGTCGACGTGGGGAACGTACTGGCGAATCGTCGTGCCGAACTCCAAGGGGATCTTCGCTGCCGTCGCCTCGATCACGTTCATCGCCAGTTGGAACGCCTTCTTGTGGCCCCTCTTGGTGGGCCGCGACCAGGAGATGTGGACCGTGCAGGTGGCGTTGTCCACGTTCCTCAACTCGCAGAGCCCGCAGATGACCCAGTTGTTCGTCGCCTCGGCGATCGCCATCCTGCCGTTGCTCGTCGGCTTCGTTCTGCTGCAGCGCTACATCGTCGAAGGGGTCGAGCGCACTGGCATCGGCGGCTGATCTCCGGGCGCTACGGCTCGTTCCGCTCGGCGAGCCACGCCTTGGCGATCCGTTTGGGGGCCTGGCACAACCAGGCGTCGACGATGACCTCCTCGAGTTCGGCACGCGTCAGCATGTCGAGGTCGGAGAGGCGCACGAGGATCGCTGGGTAGCCGGCGAAGTGCGGGGTCGTGAACCAGGCGCTCGAGGAGTCGGCCAGCAGGGCCTGCTTCACGCCTTCGTCGGCGACGCGGAACATCATGACGTCGTCGAGTCGCTCACCAGTTTCCGGGTCGACGGCGTCCGGGCGCCGATCGCGTTGGCATCCATACAGCTTCCCGCGGACGCGAAATGCCGGGCGGCCGTCGGGGGATCGCTCGAGGGTTGTCTCCGGTAGGGCGCCGGCGATCTCCTCGATGTCCTCACGGCTCAGCATTCGCCGAGTGTCGCGCGCCATCAACGGGGGAGGCGCCGGGTTGGGTTCGGCCGCCTGGTTCTGCGGAGTCACATGGACCGAAACGGTGCATTTCACTCCGCAGAATGGTTGCTGACGTGATCGTCGATGTCCTTGAACGAACGACTGTTCGGGATTACACTGTTGTCATTCGGCACCAGCGAGGTGCCTCAGCACCACACCGATTAGCGCTGTGACACCCCCTCTCTAAGGTGCTCAGCAGACATCCCACACGGTCAGCACGAGCCACGAGGCGTGGCGAAAGGGACAGGCACAACGATGAGCACGGAGCAGGCGAAGGCGCTGGAGATGGCCCTGGCGCAAGTCGAGAAGCAGTACGGCAAGGGCGCCATCATGCGGATGGGCGAGAAGACGACGATGAACATCGAGGCGATCCCCACCGGGGCGCTGTCGCTCGACCTCGCCCTCGGCGTCGGCGGGCTTCCCAGGGGCCGGGTCACCGAGATCTTCGGGCCGGAGTCGTCGGGCAAGTCGACCTTGGCGATGCACGTCGTCGCCGAGGCGCAGCGCAATGGGGGGGTGTGCGCCTACATCGATGCCGAGCACGCGATGGACCCGATCTACGCCAAGGCGATCGGCGTCGACATCGACCAGTTGCTCATCTCCCAGCCGGACACGGGCGAGCAGGCCTTGGAGATCGCCGACATGCTCGTGCGCTCCGGCGCCCTCGACGTCGTCGTCATCGACTCCGTCGCGGCGCTGACCCCACGGGCCGAGATCGAGGGCGAGATGGGCGACACCCACGTCGGCCTGCAGGCCCGCCTGATGAGCCAGGCGTTGCGCAAGCTCACCGCCAACCTCAACCGGACCAAGACGATCATGATCTTCATCAACCAGCTGCGCGAGAAGATCGGCGTGATGTTCGGGTGCATGAGTTATGGCACTCGAGTCACGCTCGCTGACGGCACGCAGGAGAAGATCGGCAAGATCGTCAATCAGAAGCTGCCGGTCGAAGTGCTGACGTACGACTTCGAGCGCGGTCGAGCTGACCGCGAAGCCAGTGACCAATTGGTTCGACAACGGCATCGCCGAGCGCTTCCTGCAGTTCACCGTCGAGCGTGGCGGCGGAAACGGAAGGAGCTCAATTCGCCGACGACGGAGAATCACTTGATCTCCACGCCGGGGGGTGGCGATCGGCTGGCGAGCTCGCTGTCGGCGATCGCGTGATGCAGGCGACGACAGAGCGTGCTCAGCAACGTGCCAATGGGAGATGCTTGCTCGGCGGCTGATGGGCGATGGTGCTCTGTCGCCGAGTCCGTTACAGGCAACGGTGCTCGGTACCGCTGGGGGCATGGCACCGAAGCAGGTCGACCTACGGCGACTGGAAGGCGGCGATGTTCGCCAACGTCGACGTGAGTCGTATCGACGAACAGGCGTCGGCGCGGTCTTCCACGACATGCAGCCGCTGCACGGAGCTCGCCGGACTTGCGCGAGGCCGTCTACGTCGGCGGCAAGAAGGTGTTGAGCGACGACTACCTCAAGCGGCTCACACCGTTGTCCCTTGCTGTCTGGTACATGGACGATGCGACGTTCACGCTTGCGCTCGAAGGGACTTCAGCAGCGAACGGCGGGCGGGAGCGGTCGTGTCGAGATCTGCGTGGAGGCGATGTCTCACGGACAGCCGCAGACGTCTAGTTCGCTATCTCGCGGACACTTGGGGCGTTGAGGTGCATGCTTGTCGAGCGAGGGACAGGCTCGCAAGGCGACGCTGCAGTTCTCAACCGCGGAGACGGCGAAGTTGCAGGCCCTGATCGCTCCGTTCGTACATCCGTCGATGGAGTACAAGCTGTTGCCTCGCTATCCGCGGGCGATTCGCCGTGGAGCCGGTGTTCGCTGAGCCACGCCAGGTCTTGACGCCAATGCGTGATCACCAAGATCGCCGTGAAGCCGCCGCTCACGGAGCATGCACAAGTTCGACCTCGAGGTGGCCGGCACGCGCAACTACTTCGTCGACGGGGTGATGGTGCACAACTCGCCGGAAACCACGCCTGGCGGGCGGGCGTTGAAGTTCTACTCATCGATCCGTCTCGACATCCGTCGCATCGAGTCGCTGAAAGACGGTGCCGAGATCGTCGGCAACCGCACCCGTGTGAAGGTGGTGAAGAACAAGGTTTCGCCACCATTCCGCCAGGCGGAGTTCGACATCATGTATGGCAAGGGGATCAGCCGTGAGGGTGCCTTGCTCGACATGGCGGTCGACATGAACATCATCAAGAAGTCGGGGGCGTGGTTCACCTACGAGGGCGAGCAGCTCGGCCAGGGGCGGGAGAACGCCAAGGCGTTCCTCACCGGCAACCCCGAGATCATGGTCGACATCAGCGACAAGGTGCTGACGATGGCTGGGCTGCGACCCGACAGCACCGAGGAGGACGACGCGGCCGCAACCCCCGCCGCCTTCACCCCTGCCGACGACGCCCCCATCGAGCTCGACTGACAAGGACGACCGGTTCGCGGGTAGGAAATCGTCAGGCCGATCGACGCTCAAGCGCCGGGCTTGAAGACCATCAGCCAGAGGAGCACGACGAGGCCGAGGTGGGTGATGCCGAGGCCGGCGCTGAGCATCGAGCGGGCGCGCTCGCTCGTGTCAGCGAGCGACGGGCGAATGAGGAACCAACTGACGGCGACGAGGCCGACCCACAACAGGAGTGAGGCGACGATCCAGCCGTCGGACATCTCGAACACCTCGTCGGACAACCCGACGAGTCCCATGCCGAACACCCACACGAGCACGAGGGCCGGAAGGCTCAGCCGGAGGTGCCACTTGGCGACCTCGGCGCCGGCCCCGACGCGCAGCATCGATGGATAGATGAACAGCGGACCGAAGGCGGCGATGACACTGAGGATGTGCAACAGGCCGAGAAGTTCGTAGCCGGTCGAGATGGGCAGGATGGCGAGCACGGCGCCGAACCTAGCGATGCACAGCCCGGCTCGTGCAACCGCCGCCGGTAGCCTCACCCGAGTGCAGGAATCGGCTCGGCGTTACCTCGTGCGCACGTTCGGATGCCAGATGAACGAGCACGACTCCGAGCGCATCGCCGGCCTGCTGGAAGCCGATGGGATGGTCGCCGCCGCGTCGGAGGCCGACGCCGACGTCGTCGTGCTGAACACGTGCTGCATCCGCGAGAATGCCGACAACAAGCTGTACGGCAACCTCGGTCACCTCAAGACGTGGAAGGCGCAGCGCGACGGCCGGCAGATCGTCGTGTCCGGGTGTCTCGCCCAGAAGGACCGCGACGTCGTGCGCACGAGGGCGGGGCACGTCGACGTCGTGATGGGGACCCACAACGTCCACCGTGCCGCCGAGTTGCTCGACGCGGCCCGCCGCACCGGACCGGTCACCGAGATCCTCGAGGCGGCCGTCGTCGACGACCACGCGATGTTTCCCTCGGCGCTGCCGGCCCGCCGGACGACCTCGTACAACGCCTGGGTCACGATCCAGATCGGCTGCGACAACACGTGTGCGTTCTGCATCGTCCCCGCCGTACGCGGTGAGGAGATGAGCCGCCCGTTCGGCGACATCCTCGCCGAGGTCGAAGTGCTCGCCGCCGACGGAGTCACCGAGGTGACGTTGCTCGGCCAGAACGTCAACAGCTACGGACGCGACCTGCAGCTCGCCGCCCGCCGCGCCGGTGACGCCAGCGCTCCGCTGCGCCCGCTGTTCGCCGACCTCCTCGAAGCCGTCGGCGCCGTCGCGGGCATCCGTCGCATCCGCTTCACGTCGCCGCATCCCAAGGACATGCGCGCCGAGACGTTCGTCGCGATGGCCCGTACGCCGGCGGTCTGCGAGCAGTTGCACTATCCGCTGCAGTCCGGCTCCGACCGTGTGCTGGCCGCGATGCACCGTGGTTACAGCGCAGCGCGCTACCTCGACCGCCTCGCCGAAGCCCGCCGAGTCGTTCCCGACCTCGCCGTGTCGACCGACATCATCGTCGGGTTTCCGGGTGAGACCGACGACGACTTCGCGGCGACGTTGGAGGTGGCTGCCGAGGCACGCTTCGACGACGCCTTCACGTTCATCTTCTCGCCACGCCCAGGCACGGAGGCGGCCGAGATGGCCGACCGCTTCGTCGACCCGGCCGTGGCGGGGGAGCGTTTCGACCGCCTCCGCGTCGTCATCGAACGCAGCGCCCTGGCCGCCAATCAAGCGCGGATCGGCCGCACCGAAGAGGTGCTCGTCGAAGGACCGAGCAAGAAGAACCCGGCCGTACTCGCCGGGCGGACGAGGCAGCACCGGCTCGTCCACTTCACGGCGGCGCACCAGTTGCGACCGGGCTGCTATGCCGATGTCGAGATCACCGCCGCCGCACCCCACCACCTCACTGCCCGCTTCGTCGAACAGACCGCCGACGCTCGCCACCGCATCAGAATTCCGGTCGCCGCCGGTTGATGCGATCTCCCGTCGCCCTACTCGGACCGACGGCATCCGGCAAGTCCGCCGTGGCGATGGCCGCCGCGGGTGCTGTGCCCGGCACGGAGATCGTTGCGGTCGATGCCATGCAGGTCTACCGGGGGATGGACATCGGCACGGCCAAGCCGACGGTCGCTGACCGCGCTGCCGTCGTCCACCATTGTCTCGATCTGGCCGACCCGAACGACGAGATGTCGGTCACCGAGTTTCGCCGGGCCTACGACGAGGCACTGCTTGCGATCGCGTCCCGTGCCGGATGCCGCGCCCTGCTCGTCGCCGGTACTGGCCTGTATCTGACAGCAGCGGTCGACCGACTCGAGCTCCCCGGCGTGTGGCCGGACGTCCGAGCGACGATCGAGGCGGAGCCCGACACGGCCGTCCTCTACACCCGGCTGAAAGACCTCGACGCCCCGGCCGCCGCCAAGATCGACGCTGCCAACCGCCGGCGAATCGTGCGGGCGCTGGAGGTGTCGATGGGCAGCGGTCAACCGTTCAGCTCGTTCGGCCCGGGTGTCGGGGCGTATCCGCCGACGGACGTCGCCCAGTACGGAATTCGCTGGCCTCGTGCGGCGCTCGCCGAACGAATCGAGCAACGTGTCGCGGCGATGATGACGAACGGCTTACTCGATGAAGTCGCCCACCTCGCTGCCCACGGACTGTCACCGACGGCGCGACAGGCACTCGGCTACAAGGAGCTGCTCGACCATCTCGACGGCCTGGCCACGCTCGACGAAGCGGTCGAGGCGATCGTCACGAGGACCCGTCGGTTGGCGACCAGGCAGGAGCGGTGGTTCCGTCGCGACCCTCGCATACGCTGGATCGACATCGACCCAGCCGCCGCCGACCCCCTCGCCGAGGTGCGCGCCACCGTGGTCGACGCCCTCGCATGAACACGTTGCAGCTCGTCAAGTACCACGGCTTCGGCAACGACTTCCTGATCACGTTCCACCTCGACGTGCCGCACGCCGACCGCGCTGCGTTGGCGCGTCGCCTCTGCGATCGGCACCGGGGCGTCGGCGCGGACGGGTTGATCATCGGCGAGAGCGACCCGAACGCCAGCGCCCGAATGATCCTGTTCAATGCCGACGGCGGTCGGGCAGAGATCAGCGGCAACGGCCTGCGCTGCTTGGCCCACGCCCTCGCCCGGCGCCGCGGCGACGAAGGAGCGGTGACGATGATGATCGCCACTGACGCTGGTGTGCGTCGGGTCGAACTCGAGCCAACCGACGATCCAGCGACGATGTTCGTCACCGCGTCGATGGGCGAGGTGACGGACCTCGAAGCCCCATCGGGGTGGGCAGCCCTCGGCGCCGACCCGGCGCGGCCCGTGGCCCACCTCGGTGTCGGCAATCCCCACGCCGTCGTCGTCGTCGACGACCTCGATGCGGTCGACCTCGCCGCCCTCGGTGCGGCCGTGCCAAGCGTCAACCTCGAGATCGTCGCCGCCGGACCGGACTCCCACTCGATCACGATGCGGGTCCATGAACGCGGTGTCGGGATCACGGAGGCGTGTGGCAGCGGGGCGTGCGCTGCCGCAGTCGCTGCGTCGCGGTGGGGCCTGGCCGCACCCCTCGACGGGAAACTCGTGGTCCACATGGATGGTGGACGTGCAAGCGTTGGAGTCCACAGCAACGGCGCCGGCGAGACGTTGGTGTCGCTCAGTGGTCCGACCACCTTTGTCGCAACGATCGAGTTCCCAATCCGATGACGAACACCCCGTACTCCGAAGCACTCGGCGCAACGCTCATCGAGCGGACGTTCCGGGAGCGCATCGTTCTTGTCGGCGTCGCCTTCCCGGAGGTCAGCGAGGAGCAGGCCGACGCCAGCCTCGACGAGCTCGCCGCACTCGTCGACACCGCTGGCGCCGACGAGGCGGCTCGCCTGACCCAGCGCCGCGACGTGCCGGACCGCACATGGTTCGTCGGCAAGGGCAAGGCCGAGGAACTTCGGGAGCTGTGTCTGGCCGTCGACGCCGACACCGTCGTGTTCGACAACGAGCTGACTCCGGCCCAGCAGTACAACCTCGAGCGCCTCCTCGGTCGCACGGCGATCGACCGGACGGCCGTGATCCTCGACATCTTCGCCCAGAACGCCCACACCTTGGAAGGGCGCACGCAAGTCGAACTCGCCCTGTTGCGCTATCGCTTGCCGCGCTTACGTCGCGGCGCAGCAGCCAGACTCGCCCAGCAGCGTGGCGGCGTGGGGATGCGCTTCGGTGGCGGCGAGACGAGGCTGGAGGTCGATCGGCGGCGCATCCTGCGGCGGATCAGCAAGCTTGATCGTGATCTCAAGGAGCTCGATCGCACACGCGACTTGCAGCGCAAGCAACGCCAGCGCAGCGGACTGGCGTCCGTCACGATCGTCGGGTACACCAACGCCGGGAAGTCGACGCTGCTCAACGCCCTCACCGACGCCGGGGTACTCACTGAGAACCGCCTGTTCGCGACGCTCGACCCCACCACCCGGCGGCTCGCCCTTCCGGGCGGCGAGCCGGTGTTGCTCACCGACACGGTCGGCTTCGTCAAGCGGCTGCCCCACGGTCTCGTCGAGGCGTTCAAGAGCACGCTGGAGGTGGCGACCGACGCCGACTACCTGATCCACGTCGTCGACGCCAGCGCCGCGGACCCGCCCGGGCAGATCGATGCCGTACGGACCGTGCTGGCCGAGATCGGCGCCGAACGGGTGCCTGAGCTGATCGTCGTCAACAAGGCCGACCTGGCGCCACTGGCCGCCAAGCAGCTCGTTGCCGACCACCCGGGTTCGGTGGCGCTCAGCGCCACGACCCGTGACGGGTTGGAGGACCTGTTGGAAGTTCTCGCCGACCGCCTTCGTGCCCTCACCAGCGTTGTCGAATTGGCAGTGCCCTACGATCGCGGCGATGTACTGGCGTCGATCCACCGCGAGGGCGAGGTCGTGTCGACGACGGAGGGCTCGGAGATGATGACGGTGCGCGCCCGTTTGTCTGGTCCGTCCGCCGGCCGGCTCAGCGAGTTCATCGTCGACGGTGGCGATGGTGACGACGCCGCCCACGGCTGATCGCCGCGGGTTCGTCCCACCTCCGTATCCCTACGAGCGGCTCGACGGCCTCCTCGAGATCGCCGGCGCGCACCCGGGTGGCGCCGTCGACTTGTCGATCGGCACGCCGATCGATCCGCCGCTGGACGCCGTCGTACGCGCCTTGTCGACATCGGGGAGCGAGCGTGGGTACCCGACGAGCCCGGGCTCGGTTGACTTGCGCCGGGCGATCGTCGACTGGATCGGCAGGCGCTTCGCTGTCACCGTCGAGGCCAGCCAGGTCGCCGCGTGCGTCGGCACCAAGGAGTTCGTCGGCACCTTGCCGCAGTGGTTGAAGCTGCGCCGACCGGACCGCGACACCGTCTTGTACCCGGAGATCGCCTATCCGACCTACGAGATGGGAGCGATCCTCGCCGGTTGCCGGGCAGTTGCCGTGCCGTTGTCGCCTGATGGTCGGCTGATGCTCGACGCTGTCGCCGAACAGGACGCCGAGCGGGCGCTGGCTTTGTGGTCGAATTCGCCGGGCAATCCGACTGGCGCTTGCGACGATCTTGGCGCGATCGCGGCATGGGGCCGTGCCAGAGACGTACCGGTGTTCTCCGATGAGTGTTACGTCGAGTTCACCTGGGCCGGCCCGCCTCGATCGATCCTCCAACACGGCACCGACGGGGTGGTCGCCGTGCACTCGCTGTCGAAGCGGTCCAACCTGGCTGGTGTTCGCGTCGGGTTCTACGCCGGGGACGCGGAAATCGTCGACTACCTGCAGCAGGTCCGCAAGCACGTCGGCATGATGGTGCCGGGTCCCGCCCAGGCGGCGGCAGTCGTCGCCCTCGACGATGACGATCACGTCGCCGCTCAGCGCGAGCGCTACCGACGACGCCTCCAGCGGATGGGTGAGATCTTGCGGAACTGGCGCGGTCTCGACGTGCGGGATCCGGAGGGGGCGTTCTACCTGTGGGTCGATGTCGGCGACGGTTGGGCGGTTGCCGAGCGCTTGGCCCGTGAGGGCGGGGCGGTGGTCAGTCCGGGTGAGTTCTACGGAACGGTGAGTGACGGCTTCGTGCGCGTGGCAGTCGTCCAGCCGGACGAACGCATCGAGCTCGTGGGCGCAGCGGCTCGGTGTGGAGTGACCAGCGGCGCTACAGCCGGCGGAGCACGGCAACGACCTTGCCGTACAACTGAACCTCGTCGGCCTCGAACACCATCGGCTCGAGGATCGGGTTCTCCGGTGAGAGGATCACCGACGATCCATCGATGCGATAGCGCTTGACGGTCGCCTCACCGCCTGGGATGCCGGCGACGACGATGTCGTCCGCGGCAGCGACGGCGACCTGCTCGGCGACCACGAAATCCCCATCGAGGATCCCGGCACCGATCATCGACTCGCCACGCACGCGCAGCATGAACAAGTCGCCCTCGCCGATGAAGTCGGCGGGCAACGGGTACAGCTCCTCGACGTTCTCCTCGGCGAGCACGTCGGTGCCGGCGGCCACGTCGCCGACGAGTGGCACGTGGCGCACCGGCCGGCGCTCCATGATCGCCCCGGAGTTGGGATCCCAACGCACCTCGATGGCCCGCGGCTTGGTGGGGTCGCGACGCAGGTACCCGAGTGTCTGCAGCGTGCGCAGGTGGCTGTGGACCGTCGAGGGCGACGTCAACCCGACGGCTTCGCCGATCTCGCGTACCGACGGCGGATAGCCGCGGTCGCGAATCTGCTGCTCGATGAACATCAGCACCTGGCGCTGGCGGCGGGTGAGCTTCTGCGGAGCCATGACCACATCGTACAAGCGTTCGCAGCGCCCTGTCAAACATCTGTACGTCTGACGCCGGGTTGACAACGAACGGACGTTCTGCTTCACTGCGAACGATTGTTCCCGTACGGGTGTTCGCACACCCGAAGTTGCTCGAGATTGGAGGCCACCGTGATCGCCGTACTCGTCGAAGCGCTGCACGTTGGCGGCGATGGTCAGGCGTCGGAACGGGCGTTCACCGTCGTCGCGTTGGTGTTGTCGTCGTGGTGTGGGGTGTCGTTGTGGCGGTGGCAGCGCGACGAACGCCCGCCACGAGTCGAGCCATCGGGGAACCGGTCGGCGGCCTCGCGTCACGTACCCTTGCGCGGTGCACTGCCCGATGTGCCAGGCCGACGACACCAAGGTCGTCGATTCGCGCCTCGCCAGCGAGGGCGCGGCTGTACGTCGGCGACGCAGGTGCCCGTCGTGCGGCCATCGGTTCACCACCTTCGAGCGCGTTGACGAAGTGCCGCTGACGGTCGTCAAGTCGGATGGGAGAACCGAGCCGTTCGACCGAGCGAAGATCGTCAAGGGGGTCGAGGCGGCGACGAAGTCGCGCGGCATCAGTGCCAACCAAATCGACCAGATCGCCGAGTCCGTCGAGGACTCCGTTCGCCTCGCCGGCTCGGAGACCACGACCGCCAATATCGGCATCCTGGTACTGGATCAGCTCGGTGCCGTCGACGAGGTCGCCTACCTGCGTTTTGCCAGCGTCTACAAGAACTTCGACGCGGCCGCCGACTTCCACCGCGAGATCGAATTGCTCGGCAAGCTCAGTCAGGGCGCACCCAGCGAGTGAACAAGTAACCGTCGTCGTCGGCGAGGACGTGGACGAGGCGGAGTGTTCGCCGGAACTCATCGGCGCCGGCGACGATCCGGCTGCTGCCGCCTCCGACCAGCGCCGGAGCAAACGTCAGATCGAGCTCGTCGATGCATCCAGCGTCGAGCAGTGCGCCGTTGAGCCGAGGGCCTCCCTCGGCGAGCACGAACCCGGCTTCCGGGATGATGTCCGGAATCTGCCGCAATGCCCCGGCAACGTCGACGGTGCCGTGGCCGGCGCGTATCGACTCGATCGCCGGCGGAGTGGGGGAAGCGTCTTCTGGCACGACGAGGAACCCGCATCCGGACGTGAACAGCTCGGTGGCCGTGTCGACTCGTCCGCTGCTGCTCACCACGCCGATCCGTTGCTCAGGGCGCGCTGTCGGCCGGTAGCCCTCGGCGGCCGCGGTCGCCGCACCGACGAGGATGACGTCGGCGGCCGCCCGGAGGGCGCCGAACACCGCCCGGTCGTTGGAGTTGCCGAGCCCTCCGCTCAGTCCGGCGAGGGCGGTCGAGCCGTCCAGGCTCGTGATCATGCTCAGCCCGACCCACGGGCGTCCATCCGCGGGTGGCCGGACGCTGCCGTAGAGCTGCCTGAGGTCGGCGGCGTCGGCGGGCTCGTCCGCCGGGAAGATGCGATACACGTCGCCGATCATGACAGCGAGGGCACAGCTCGAGCGACGAAACCCACACGGAATTCACAGGCTTGTCCCTCTATCAACCCACAGACCGCGCTGTCTACGCTCTCCGACGGAACCGACGGCGGTGCGACACCGCGGACAGCTGGTCGAACGTCAGGTACAGACGGTCGACATGGGGCTCCTGGGCTCTGAACCTGCGTGTCGCACCGCCCGTCGGAGCCCGTCCGGCCTGGTCCAGGTCGTCGCCGAAGGGCGGCGGTGGCGACGTGGGAAGCGACAACTACACTGATGTAGTTCGACGTCAGCGAAAGGAGTGCAGGCATGTCGCTTGCTCCAGATCCCCTGAGGATCGGACTTGGCCGGCTGTTCACGTCACAGGGCGTCGATCCTTACGACGAGGTGGTGTGGGAGCGGCGTGACGCGCGCATCACCAACTTCTCGGATGGTTCCGTGGCCTTCGAGCAGACCGACGTCGAGTTCCCCGCGACCTGGTCGCAGAATGCCACGAACATCGTCGCCCAGAAGTACTTCCGTGGCGCGCTCGGCGCTCCGGATCGGGAGTCGTCGCTTCGCCAGGTCGTCGACCGTGTGGTCGACACGATCACCAGATGGGGTCTCGAGGGCGGCTACTTCAGCGACGATGCCGAAGCCTCGGCGTTCTCCGACGAGTTGAAGTACATCCTCGTCACCCAGCGGGCGGCGTTCAACAGCCCGGTGTGGTTCAACATCGGCGTGCCCGGCGTCAAGCAGCAAGCGAGTGCGTGCTTCATCCTCGAGGTCGACGACACGATGGACTCGATCCTCAACTGGTACCGCGAGGAGGGCATCATCTTCAAGGGCGGCTCGGGTGCCGGCACCAACTTGTCGAAGATCCGCTCGAGCGCCGAGTTGCTCAACGGAGGCGGCACGGCATCCGGCCCGGTCAGTTTCATGCGCGGCGCCGACGCCTCGGCCGGGACGATCAAGTCTGGAGGCAAGACGCGCCGCGCCGCCAAGATGGTGATCCTCGATGCCGATCACCCCGACATCGAGGAGTTCATCTGGTGCAAGGCGCTCGAGGAGCGCAAGGCCCGAGTGCTCAGCGAAGCCGGATTCGACATGGACGTCGACGGCCGGGACTCGTTCTCGGTGCAATACCAGAACGCCAACAACTCGGTGCGCGTGACCGACGAGTTCATGCAGGCGGTCATCTCCGACGCCGATTGGGACCTCCCGGCAGTGACCACCGGCGAGGTCATTCGCACCGTCAAGGCGCGCGACCTGTGGCGCCAGATCGCCGAAGCCGCGTGGGAGTGCGCCGACCCCGGCATTCAATTCGACACGACGATCAACCGGTGGCATACAATTTCCAATTCGGGACGAATTAGTGCAAGTAATCCCTGTTCAGAGTATCTAAGCGTAAATAATAGCGCTTGTAATCTGGCCTCTATAAACTTGTTGCGGTTCCTCGACGACGACCGCTTCGACGTCGATGCCTTCCGGCACGCGGTGGAGATGGTCTTCACGGCCCAGGAGATCCTCGTCGGGCGGGCCGACTACCCGACCGAGAAGATCGCCGAGAACGCCCACGACTTCCGCCAGCTCGGCCTCGGCTACACCAACCTCGGTGCGTTGTTGATGGCCCTCGGGTTGCCCTACGACTCGATTGCCGGACGCGCCTGGGCGGCGGCGATCACGTCGCTGATGACCGGTCATGCGTACGCGACCTCCGCCCGCACGGCGGCCCGCATGGGCCCGTTTGCCGGATTCGCCGCCAACGAGGAGCACATGCTGCGCGTCCTACGGATGCACCGCGATGCCGCCGAGCGCATCGAGGGCGTCGATGCCGTGCCGACCTACGTGGTCCGCGCCGGCCAACAGGCGTGGGAGACCGCGGTCCGCGACGGTGAGGAGCACGGCGTGCGCAACTCGCAGGCCTCGGTCTTGGCGCCGACCGGCACGATCTCGTTCATGCTCGACTGTGACACGACCGGGGTCGAACCCGATCTCGGTCTCGTCAAGTCGAAGAAGCTCGTCGGCGGCGGGACGATGTCGATCGTCAACCAGACGGTTCCCCGGGCGCTTCGCCACCTCGGCTACGACGACTCTCAGCTCGCCGACATCGTCGCCTACATCGACACCCAGAAGTCGATCGTCGGCGCGCCGCACTTGGCCGCCGACCATCTCCCGGTGTTCGCCTGCTCGATGGGTGACAACACGATCCACTACGAGGGACATGTCCGCATGCTTGCTGCCGTGCAACCGTTCCTCAGTGGGGCGGTGAGCAAGACGACCAACATGCCCGAAGACGTGACGGTCGAGGAGGTCGAGCACCTCCACCAGTTGGCCTGGGAGCTGGGGCTCAAGTCGATCGCCATCTATCGCGACAACTGCAAGGTCGGCCAGCCGTTGTCGACGACGAAGAAGGTGGAGACGACCACCGTCATCGCCGAGACTGGCGCGACCCAGATCATCGAGCGCATCGTCGAGAAGGTCGTCCACCGCCCGGTGCGCGAGAAGCTGCCACGCAGCCGCACGGGCCGCACGTTCGAGTTCCGCGTCGCCGACTGCAAGGGCTTCGCGACCATCGGCGAGTATGACGACGGCCGCCCCGGCGAAGTCTTCCTCACCGTGTCCAAGCAGGGCTCGACGCTTGCCGGGATCATGGACGCCTTCGCCAAGTCGATCTCCTACGGCCTGCAGTACGGCGTCCCGTTGCGGGCGTTCGTCGAGGCCTTCACCAACATGCGCTTCGAGCCGGCCGGGATGACCGACGATCCGGAGATCCGCTTCGCCTCCTCGGTGATGGACTACCTGTTCCGCAAGTTGGCGATGGAGTACATGACCTACGACGAGCGCGCCGAACTGTCGATCTTCTCGGTCAGCGAGCGGATGCAGCCGACGTTGCCGGGGATGGAGGAGACGGTCGTCCAGACGAGCACCGGTTCCGAGATGGTCGCCGACCCGAAGACGTTGCCGTCGGCCGGCGACCTCGCCGATCAGCTCAGGGCTGGCGTCGCGACACCGGTGCCGCTCGACAACACGCCGGCGGCTGGGGTCATCCGCCAGTCCGACGCGCCGATGTGCATGCAGTGCGGCGTGGCGATGGTCCGCGCCGGCGCCTGTCATGCGTGCCCGAGTTGCGGGACGACGAGCGGCTGCAGCTAGGTCACTCCATCATTCGAACGGCCAGGCCCGGCGAAGGCCTGGCGGCCGGCCGGGCTCGATGAACCACTCGGTGCCGAACACCTTGGCGAACATCTCCGAGGGCATGGCCAACATCGCTCCGGCGTCGCTCGTCTGACTGACATGGCAAGCAAGGGCGCGGCGCTTGACCTCGACGAGCTCGGAGACGTCGACGGCGTAATGGATCTCGATCTCCGGGGTGCCGAACGGGTTGCCGTCGTCGGCCGGACCGTCGGGATCCCACTGCTCACCACCGTCGGCGAGGGCGAACGATCGCATGTTGTCGCGACTGAACGTGGCCTCGAGGACACGCGTCGTGTCGGCGAGTGCCGCGGCGCGATGGCCGACTCGGTGCGCCTGGACGTGGTCCGGGTGGCCGTACCCGCCATGCCAGTCGTAGGTGACCAGGATGTCGGCGTGCTCGGCCTCGAGGAGCTTGACGAGTCTCGTCGCCGCGTCGTCGACGTCGGCCTGCCAGAACGAATCCGGATCGGCGTTCTGATCCCAGCCGGTCATCCCGGAGTCGCCGTAGCCGAGCCACAGGACGTGGGACACCCCGAGCACGTCTGCCGAGCACTCGGTCTCCCGCCGGCGCCGGTCGACGAGCGACTCGCCAAGGGCGAGATCGTCCGGGGCCTCGCCGTGGTCGCCGTTGGTTGCCACGACGAGCACCACCCGATGGCCCTCCCGCGACGCTCTGGCCATCGAGCCGCCCGTCAGCACCACCTCATCGTCGGGATGAGCGTGCAGGAACACGATCGTGACGGACTCGCTCATCGACACCGAGCTTGCCACCTGGGTGGCCGATCAGCCAGCGCCGATCCACCGGGCGCTGTGCGTAGCGTGGCGTCATGAGCCTCGACGCCGCCCTGCTCAACGCCATCACCTGGAAGATCCCCAACGCCCTCGCGCTCGTCGGTTCCCGAGATGGCGACGAGTGGAACGCGATGACCACCAGCTGGATCACTCAGGTGTCGATGGACCCGGTTCTCGTCGGCGTCGGCGTCGACAACACCGCAGTGACCCATCGACTGATCCGCCTCGGCGGCGCGTTCACGGTCAATCTGTGGTCAGCCGACGACACCAGGGTGTTCGTCAAGTTCTCCAAGCCGGCGGTGTTCGCCTCCGAGGGCGACACGACCACCCTCAACGACAGAGTGGTGACTCCGGCGCCGAGCGGGGCACCCGTGTTCGCCGAGGCGATCGCCTGGTTCGACTGCGAGGTCCGTCATGCCGTCGAATTGGGCACTCACACGTTCTTCGTCGGGGAGATCACCGCAGCGGCGATCAACGACGACGAGGCCCGGGCGGCGGCGATGAGCGACACGCGAATGAAGTACGGGGGCGTCAAGCGCCACTGAGCGGGAACAGCTGGCAGCTCCGCCGGAGGGTGGACGGAGCCGCCAGCCTACGCGGCACGCGGCGGCTCTGGCGGCCTCCGCCAGCCGCGGCGCGAGGGGTGTGCCTCGCGGGCGCGGCGCACCATCCGCCGCTCGGTGGCGGCCTCGATCAACTCCCGTTGGTGGTCCAGGGCGAGGACGGCGATCAGGTCGATGGAGTTCGGAAATGTCATGGATGTAACACTAAGCAAGCTTGTGGACAGAACGGGTCCGCAATCTGCGCGAAGATCCGTGACCATGGACACGCCGGCGCGCCTCCTGCGGCTGCTGGCGATGTTCACGACGAGAGCGAGCTGGAACGCCGACGAGCTGGCCGACCGCCTCGAGATCACGACGCGGACCCTGCGCCGCGACGTCACGGGCTGCGCGATCTCGGGTATCCGATCGCCAGCACGACGGGTCGCTACGGCGGTTACGAGCTTGGGGCCGGTGGGCGCCTGCCGCCGTTGCTGCTCGACGACGACGAGGCGATCGCCGTCTCGGTCGCCCTCCGGGATCTGTCGGTCGAGGCCGACCCGACGCTTGGTGAGGCCGCCCTGTCGGCATCCACGAAACTGCGCCAGGTGCTTCCAGAAGCGTTCGCGATCGCGTGGACGCCCTCGGTGAGGTCGTCGTCGGTGTTCGCCAGGGACGCCCGCGTCGCTCGACCGATGGCGACAGCCGCATCGAGATCCCCAACCTGATGGCCTTGGCGATGGGCTGCCGGCGCGCCGAGCGCCTACGGTTCGCCTACCGGGACGGTTCCGACCGGATGAGCGAACGACGTGTCGAACCGCACCGCCTCGTGTCACTGGGCCGACGCTGGTACCTCGTCGGCTTCGACCTCGACCGCGACGACTGGCGCACGTACCGGGTCGATCGGATCAGCGAACTGCTGTCGACGGGACACCGCAACACGCCGCGCGACACACCCGATGCCGGAGCGCTGGTGAGCGAGGGCGTCGCCGTCCGGGTGTTCGAGACGCGGACTCGCGTCCGTCTGCACACACCGTCGGATCACGCGGCGATGTTCGTCGGGCCCACCGTCGGCGTCGTCGAACCGTCGCCGCCAGGCTCCGGCACGTGCATCGTGACGATCGGCGGGGATCCGGACTGGGTGGCTCGATTCCTCGCCGGGCTGCCCGTCGATTTCGAGATTCTCGACCCTCCCGAGGTCCGCGACGAGCTGCGCGCCGTTGCCGAGCGGCTGCTGCGCAGCGCGACCTGAAACGCCGCCGGTGGGAGCAGGTCTGCAGGGCGATTGTGTCGGCGTAGACCGGGCGCGGCACGGGTTCGGCCGGCACGCCTGGCGGCCGTCGATCGGCGTCGAGTAGTTCGTGCTCCTCGACGACCACCCGCCAGGTCGACTCGCTCCCACCGGGTCGCCGCCGTCCCGGGTAGCCCTCCGCGTCCCCGGAGGCGGTTCCGGCATTTGGCGGCAGGATCACTGACCCGGTCCACGTTGCTTGGAAGGTGCCGACTTCCTCGACGCTCACCGCGAGCAGCAGCGAGCTGGTGAACGTCTCCCATTCCAGGTCACCCGCATTCTGCCAACCGGTACTGGACGGTCGCTCAGCCGCGGCGGGCCGACTCCTCCGCGCGGCACGCACGGCAGCGTCGCCCATCGGGCTGTGGGCGCTCAGTTGCTCGCCGCCGGCAACCCCGGCGCCGAGCGCGGGTCCCACCGCAGCCAGTTGACCACCCCGGTCAACGTCACCTGCACGTGCTTCCGGTCGGGCCGGCTC
>CAWBBL010000034.1:0-69167 GCA_963786985.1 Ilumatobacteraceae bacterium
GCGAGCAGATCACCCCCCAACCCGGGATCTGTGGCCGGCGCACATCGAGCAGGAGGAACCCACCATGAGCATCGGACCGATCCAGGCATTCGTCATCGGCTTCCCGGACAGTGACCTCTTCGAAGGTCGTATCGCCGAGGAACTGGCACGTCTCAGCGACGTCGGACAGATCAGAATCATCGACGCCGTGTTCGTGATTCGTGACGGCGAGGACGTCTCGGCGCTGAGCTGTCCGACCTCGACGATGAGCAACGAGCCGAACTCCACGCCGTGGTCGGCGCGCTGGTCGGGCTCGGTATCGCCGGCGGCGAGGGCGCCGCGGCAGGTGCCGAGCTCGGGGCGTCCGTCGACGCCGATGCGCCGTCGGCTGCCGAGGCAGTGGCGGCGGCGATCGCGGATGAGTTGCCCGACGGCAGCTCGGCGCTCGTGCTGGCGGTCGAGCACTTGTGGGCGGTGCCGCTGCGCGATGCGGTCCACGATGCCGGTGGTGTGGTGCTCGGACACCGGTCGCTCACCCCCGAGGAGTTGGTCGCGTTCGGGATCGACGTCGGCGACGAGATCGAGCTCGAGGCCGCGCTCGACGCTGACGAGGCGTAGGGATCGTTGCGTGTCACACGGCGTGGTGCGACACTGTCGGTTTGCGTGCCGACCTCCTGAAGGCAACCTGACCCGAGTCGATTCCAGCCAGCGGTTGACCTCGGCGATGCCGAAACGCAGGAGCCCGCCCACTTGCGGAGGGGGATCCTTCTCTCGCTAACGACCCGGCGGACATGACGGACCGAGGCGCCGAGGTGGACGGCGAGATCCTCGATTCACATGAGGCTCCGAATCGCCTGGTCTTGCACCTTCATGACCGAACGTGCACCCGGGACGTCTCGGATCACCTCCCGAACGTCCTGGAGCGTCCAGCTGGGACGCTGCTGAGCAATCCGCTGAGGTACGGGTGCTCGCGTTCTCGGCTTGGATCGAAAGACTGGTGGGCGTTCAGGGTAATCGGATCCGGACCGGGAGTTGTTGGATGCGGCGGCGTTGGTCGGCCATCTGGTGCCGGTTGCTTTGCCTAGGAGTAGGTCTCTGAGCGGTGCGCCCGGCCGCCGATCCCTTGGCGGTCGCGCTCGCTTGCGCGGTCGAGGTCGACCGAGTCGCGCCAGCTGTCAGCGACGGTGGCATCGAGACGGCGGAGTTCTTCTTCGATGGCTGCTCGGTGTTCGAGTCGTACCATCTCGAGAAGCTCCTCGAGCAGCGCTCGGAGTCGTCGCGTGATCTGCACGGAGGTTGCACCGAACTCGCGGATCTCCGTGAGTCCGAGCGTTACGAAGTCTTCCCAGCGGCGAGTCACCATCACGACGGAGGCGGGCGGGCCGGTACTGGTGGCTTTGGTGCGCAGCTCGAGATCGGTTGTCCCGATGAAGCCGAGAAGATCTCCGATGTGATCGAGGACCTGGACGGCGGTCGTGGGATCGTTCACCGCAGGAGAGAGCGCTTTGTTGGCGATGTCGACCATCATCCGGAGGGCGAACGCCGGGTCTTGGTCGAAGGTGCGCTCGTCGCCGAGGGCGATCATTCCTTCGAGTTCCTCCGCGGCACGGTCGTCGAACTGGCCTCCGTAGACAAGCACCAACGCTTCACCGGTGTGCACGAAGTCGCCTACCGGATGCGGCAGGACGAGCTCGGCGCCGTGGGCGCGAGCCCACACGACGAGTCCGTCGGGATCGACGGCCTGGATTGCACCGCCGCGGCTGGCTCCCACGACGAGTATCGGGTCGGCGCGTGTCGATCCGTAGTCCCACCGGACGTCCGTGCGGTCGGCGAGACGCACGGTTTGCGCGAACGTCGAGCGGGCTGCGCGGGCGACGTCGGCGGCGACGGCCACCGGTCTCAGTCTGCGGATGCTGCGATCGAAGAAGACGATGAAGACCAGAAGGCACAGGGAGACCGAGATCCCAGACAGGGTCACCCCGAGGTCCGGGACGAAGTCGTCCTCGATCCGTCGGAGCACCGAGAACGAGAACGTCATGGTGCCAACGAGCACGGCGAGTGTCGTCTTCAGCAGGCGGTCGCGGTACCAGAGGCGCATGATGCGGGCCGAGAACGTCCCGGTCGCCATCTGCACGAGAAGTACGGTCACGGTGACGACGAAGCCGGTGAGTGCAGCCGTTGCGCCGACGATTGAGGTGAGGACGGCGCTTGCCGTCGACGGCGTGTACTGCCACAGCGACGGCGCCTCGAGGTGCTCGCCGGCGACCGAGACGATGGTGCCGAGAATCCCTCCGAGGATCGCTCCCATGACGGGGACCGCCCAGAGGCTCTCGAGCAGGTTCTCGCGCCGGCGGAACCGCGTGCGCCAGCTCATCGCACTCGCTCCACGTGGCGAGCTACGTCCCGTGGCAACGCGGCCACGTTCGTCCCGAGCTGGCGGTGCTCGCGACCGTGCGACGTGGCGCCGCGTGCGCATCGGGCCCCACGGTCGCGAAAGGGGCGGCGCCACGACGCAGGTGCTCCACTGTCACGTACATCGGGCGGTCGACGTCGTGGAGGAACGCCTCGTAACTGAGGCGGAGGCATTCGGGTACCAGAGGTGGCGGCGAACATCTGTTACCTCCCTCCTTTCCGTCGACTCAGCGCACGACGAGCGGACGTCGGCCGCCCCTCCTACGACGAGGGTCGGGGCCGCACCGCTACCTTCGGGCCCGTTCGTTCCAGGGTGGAGGAGCGGGCTCGACGGTTGCCGAGGCCTACTGGACGAGTTCGACCTCGGTTGGCCGCCAGCTCTTGTCGAAGAACGGCTGCAGCGGGCTGTAGAGGCGCAGGATCAGGAACCAGCCCTTGCCGGGAGTGGTCTGGATCCAGTTGCCCTCCGAGCTTTGTGCCGGTCGTTGCGGACCGAACGTGATGGTCGTCGAGCCGTCTGTGTCGCGGTCGCCGCCGGCGTGGGGTAGGCCTGGCTGCCGACTCGCGGGAAGCGCTGCGGCGTGTGGAGCATCGAACGCGTTTCGGTGTCGTAGGCGGTGAGCGACCAGAAGCGTGCCGCCGGGATGTCCGGTGGCAGGGTCACCTGGTAGTTCATTGCGCCGTCGAGGTGGGCTCCGTCGCTGTCCTTGTAGAGCATGATGTACTGCGATCCGAGGCCGGTGAGCCGCATGCACATGGCTGGAGTGATCCCGGTGAAGCCGTAGAAGAAGGCGGTTCGTGCGTTCACTGCCTTCACGCCGGTGACAGGAAGTGGCTCGATCCCATCGGGAGTGACGAGCGGCGGAGGCGTCTCGAACGTGTATCCGCCGATCCACAGATTGCTGAGCCACGCCGACCCTTCGTAGTACTCGAACCCTTCCGATGCTCGAGCGTCGAAGACCAACGCCCGTGAGGTAGCGCTGCCGACCGCGGCGGCGTCCTCGAGGATGCGCCGCATCCGCTGGTCCGGCTCGAAGGGCTTGCCCTTCACGATCCCGATCGCCGCCAGCTGCCCCATGAGGTCGGCATCCGTGCTCCCGGCAGGATTCTCCTGCACCAGCTCGTTGAGGAGCTCGAAGAACCCGAAGTCGCTGGGCGGGATCGTGTTGAACGCGTTTCCGCTTCCCTCCACGAATGTCGTCTCGGGAACGGGCACAGGTGCTCGGGGCCGCCTGTTCCCGCCCTCGAGCAGCGTCGCGATGCTCGTACCGAAGCCGCCCTGGTCATAGGGGTAAATCTTCAGCGTGCTCCTGATCAGCTCGACGGCAGGCGCTGGGTCGTCGTCCACCAGGAATGAGCGGCCGAGCATCATTGCCCGCGTCGTGCGCGAGTGCCCGAGGTGGTAGCCGCTGTCCGGCAGGGGACCGTCGTAGCCCGGCGGGATGAGCAGGAATCGGCCCCCTTGCCCGCGATCGGGGCCCGACAGGCCGAAGTCGATGATCCACTGCCACCACATGTCGTCGAACACGGCGAGCGCTTGCGGCGGCGTCTCGACGACCATCGGCCCGGAGGTGAGATCGACCATGGCGACGAAGTAGATCGTGTCGGCGTTCGCGGTGAGGAACAGGGACTCCGACCCCATCATTTCCGAGAAGATGATGACCTCGTTGTCGTTCGCTCCTGCCTCGTGGAAGCCCTTTCTCATCGCATAGGTCGACGCTCCCGGAAACGCATTGAGAAACACGTTGACGCCGTGCACGAAGTCGAGGTGGTCGTACAGGGTCTCGACGGTCACCCCGCTCGGCACACCGTCGCGAAACTCGAGGCGACCGAGCCGCGTCTCGAGCCGCTCCGGGGTCGAGATCGTACTAAGCGTCTCGCTGGAGACAGTCATCTCACACCTCCTCTTGGCGCTCGGCGCGCCGATCTGTGTTCGACCCATCCTCGACCGCGCCGACAACGCCCGCATCACATACATCACGTGAAATGCCGTCCGCGTCGAAACCCGGAGACCCCGCCGAACCACTCCAAGCCCAACCTTTCGACGAAGAAGTCAATGACGGGGTCGTACTCGTCGACGATGACGCTGATGAGTTCGAGGTGCACGGCGCGACCTCTTGCACCGTCCGCTTGACGCGGGGATAACGGCGAGGCACCGCGGCCTCCACCCCCGGCCTGACGGCACTCGAACGTCGCCAGGCGCCGTTCGGTCGGCGACTGGTCTCCCCAAGCACGCGAACTAGCCAGGCAGATCTGTGCTGCGCGCAAAGGGGACATCGACAGCTAGTCGTCGGCCGCCCGTCGATCGCCAGGCGTCGGCGGGTGAGATCGAAATCACGCACTCTGTGTGACGACATCCGTCCGAAGTTGCTCGACAGTGGGAGGAGGCATGAGTACGAAGGGGTGCAGACATGGCAGAGGTCTCGGCTGAGACTGTGAGGTCGATCTCGACGCCTGACAAGGTCGAGACTCGGCTTGGGACGTTGGAGTTCAACGATGGTGCGCCGTCGGAGTCGACGGCGGCTCTGTTGTACGACCATCTTGACTTCGTTCACGGCGTCGAGGCGTTCCTGGGCGCGTTGCCGGGCGCATCGCTCGCGGCGGTACGCCGCGGGTTTCTCTCGATGGGGGCCGAGGACAACTCCTTCACGTTGTTCCCGGAGCTGATGGACTCGGCGTCGGTGTTCCTGACCGGGAACTGCGACACGATCTACTACTGGGGCTTTCTCGACCTCACCGATGGACCGATGGTGCTCGATGTCCCGTCGATCGATCCACCTTCGGGGATTCTCGGCACGATCGACGACATGTGGTTCCGGTGGGTGACCGACTTCGGTCTTCCCGGCCCTGACCGCGGACAGGGCGGTCGGTATCTCCTGGTGGGGCCGAACTATGACGGGCCGCTCCCCGACAGCGGTTTCCACGTCTTTCACGCTCGCACGACACGCGTCACGGTCATCGGCCGGGCGTTCATGATCGACAACGACCCGAAACTCCCGGTCGAGGCGATCCGCAACGGAGTTCGCGTCTCTCGCTACGTGCCCGGCGCTCACGGCACCGCCGTTGGCAGCTTCCTCGCCGGACGCGCACCGTTGGGTGCCGCGTCAGAAGTACCTGAAACCCGATTCGTCGAGTCGTCGGGCAAGTCGTTCAACACCATCTATCCCAACGACTTCGGGTTCTGGGAGTTGGTGCACGAGCTCGTCCAGCAGGAACCACCCGGTGCCGCCGATCCGGACCTGCTCGGTCTGCTCGCCTCCGTCGGGATCGTTCACGGCAAGCCGTTCGAGCCGGACGACGCGGATGCGCAAGATTCTCGAAGATGCAGTCGCCGTCGGCAACGCCACAGCGCGCACCATCACCTTTGCGCCACGACCCGAGGAAGGCTTCGACTTCTACCCGAACTCGCAATGGCAGAGCGCCCTCTTCGTCGGTGGCTACCAATTCCTCGACCCGCCACCGCAGATCACCGCCGACGGCCCAGTCTTCGCCCCCAGCGACGGTGCCCGCAAACTCAGTGCCCGCACCAACTTCTTGTACATGGCCACTGGCATCACACCAGCGATGTGCATGCGCCTCACCGGGATCGGCTCGCAATACATCTACGCCATGCGCGACAGCGAAGGCGAGTACTTCGACGGCGGCCGCAACTATCGCTTCACGCTCCCACCCGACATCCCCGAAAGCCGCTTCTGGTCGGTGATCCTCTACGACCGCCAGACGCGGTCCATGCTCCAAACCGATCAACACCTGCCGCGCCTCGGCAGCCAGTCCGGCACCGTCGAGGCCAACCCCGACGGCTCGACCGACATCTACTTCGGGCCCACCGCCCCCGAGGGCAAGGCCGACAACTGGCTCCAAACCGTCCCCGGCAAGGGGTGGTGGACGATCCTGCGGCTCTACAACCCAGAGCGGGCGTTCTTCGACAAGACCTGGCAGCCCACCGAGATCGAACCGATCTGACGAGCAACCCGCCATCGAACAATCTGGGGCGGTCCCGACGATCGACGGGTGTCCCGCGTGCACGCAGAATGCCCTGATTAGGCGTCGACGAGAATGTCGGAATACCGCGCCCGAATGTCCCGCCGGTCGGTGTCGGCTACCGCCGGCACTCTGGCTCGGTCAGTAAGGTTCGGCGACGTTGGATCCACGGTCCGACAACCCACATATGGGAGGAGGATCCGATGACTGATCCGCTTACTGCAAGTCCGAGCAGCCCACCACCTATCGCCACCGGCGACAAGGCCGGCTTCAGATTGGGCGGTGGAGCCATTGCCGCGATCAGCGGGGCCGCTCTGCTCGTCATCTTCATGGCGCAGAACACCGAGGACGTGACGCTCGAGTTCCTCTTCTGGGATTTCACGTGGCCGCTGTGGTTGGTGGTTCTCCTTTCCGCAACGATCGGTGCGCTGATCTGGCTCGGAATCGGCGTGATTCGTCGCCATCGGCGTCGGTCGGACCGGCGCGACGAACGCCGGGACTAACGGCCACGGCCGGGTTCTCAGCGCACGCGTGCCGAGCAGCGGCACAGCGAGCGAAATGGCGCACCAGGCTGTCCCGCGAACTGTGGCCACCGACGGGCCCCGGCGCATCTTGCGCTCCGGGGTCTGTGCCCGAACGATGGCGGGCCGGCGCGGCGCAACCGATCGACGGTTAACCATCGGCGTTGAGAACGCGATCGAGCGTCCACCTCGGCTGCGGAGGCAACCTGACGAGATTCGATACGTGACCGAATGTCGCAGCGCGACGTTCGGTCGGCGAGGCACCTCCGGCGCGACCCGGCGCCGGAGCCCGCACGCTGCCGAAAGCGCATCGTCGAGCGCACCCCGGGGGAGCGCCTACCGCCGATTCGGTGCGTGCGGTTTCCAGTGGCTAGTCGACGACCGCTTTCGCCACTGCCACCACGGACCTCGACGCCGCCCCGAGCGGGGTCACATCGAGCCGCATGACCGCTCCTGTCCGCTGTCCACCGCACCTGCGACGCCTTGTGGACAACTCGGGTGCCGTGCGGGGGGCCCGATCGAACACAGGTTTCCCGGAGGGAAACCTGCAAGTGTGCCTAGAACGGAAAAGGGCGCAGACCCGATCACTGGAACCTGGCAGATCGGGTGACCCGATCCGGCGGAGCAGGTCCGCAACCACGACGACCGAACGCCCCAGAGGCCTGGTCGCGAGCGGGGCGCACCCCGCCGGAAGCCCGCGACCAACACGCGGGTACCGGCGGTAGCCCGTCCACTGCCTTGGGCCGCCGGGGGGCGTGCGGCGGCGACCCGGACGGGGCCAGACAAGGCGGTCATCGCTCGAGGGTGCCGGCGCGGCTGGCACCGATCCCGCCGGGTCCACGGCCTGGCGGTGGCTCTCTGACGGCCAGCATGGCGAGCAGCCGCGCGGTGTTCGGGCTGAGCTGGGACGCCAGTGCCGCGGGCACGTCGGGGGCCAGGCGGGTGATGCCGAGGACGGCAGTGTGTTCGCGGAAGTCGACGAGGCCGTGGTGGTGGAGTCGGCGCAGTGTGTTGAGGGTCTTGGACGGAGTGACTCGCAAGGGCCGGCGCTTCGAGGGAGATGCCGTGGGTTGGCGGCGGGCCACCGCCACGGCGGTGACGCCGAGCACCTCGGACCACACCCGGTCGACGTAGGGGCTGACGAGTGGCCAGCGATCGTTCGGGCGTCGTGGCAGGCGGACGAGCTCGATCTGGCTCGTCGGTGACAGCGTGGGTGGCGTGGAGTCCATGCCTGGTTAATAAGGTCGGTCACCGCAGCAAGGCGCGACACACCCGATCCCCGATCCCGGCCACCCGATCGGCAAACCCGACGACCCGATCAGGGGCCTTGACCAGGGTGTTCGGGTGTGGCGGTGTGGGGGCCGTGCCAGGGCGTGGTGAAGTCGACATGTTTCGGCTGCGGTCAACAGGCATGCCCGCCATCCGGTAAGTGGCGGTAAACGAGGGTGTCGGGGGGCAGTCGGTCTAGCCATCAGACCTGGTCTTCGGCCTGCTAGACGACGAAAATCTACGTGCGCCGTCGGAACGATTCGAACCTGCCCACACAGGCTCCGGAGGCCAATACTCCATCCTCATCCCTCGGTTAATGGTGCTCGTCACCACCGAACGCGGCGTGGATGACGTTGCTTGCTCTGCGACGGTACGCCTCGTCGAGTTCGCGACCGAATGTTTGCGCAATCGCCTCGTCGAGCTCGGGCAGCAGGTGTCCGTAGCGATCGAGCGTGACGTTGATCGACGCATGGCCCATGCGCGCTTGTATCGCCTTTGGATGGGCACCGGCGGCGATAGCCAGAGCGACGCTGGTATGCCGCAATCGTGAAAGCGACAGGACACGCCCGCGAGTCGCTGAGCCTTGCCGAAATGGTGGGATTGGAAGCTTGACGCAGACAATGGGTTGCCGGCTGAATTCGGGAACACGAGTCCGTCCGGACCGGGGTTCGCACTCCGCTCCAGATGTTCGGAGAGGACGTCGGCGGTGAAGGGTGAGACGGTGATTGACCGCCGCCCCGCTGCTGTCTTCGGAGGCCGCCGTACAAAGCTTCGATCGGTCAGCTGGACGAGCTGTTCCGTGACCCGGATCTTGTAGCGGCTGACGTCGACGCTGGCGCGGCGCAGTCCGATCAACTCGCCCCAGCGCATGCCGGTGTCTACTGCGACGTAGATCATCGGACGGAAGCGTTCGTTGTGGGCCTCCGCCAAGCGGATCGACTGATCCCAATTGAGGAACGTCATCTCCGCGCCTCGGGACACGCGGTGGGTCGACGCGGTCGCATGCGTTGTGGAGGATCTTCTGTTTCTGGACCGCGACTGCCAGCATCCGACGCAGCGTCCGATAGTGGCGGTGCACCGAGCTCGCGGCGATTCCTTCGGCGACCTCATCGTTGAGCCACTGCTCGATCTCCTCGGCGGGGAGCCGGCTGAGCCGATACGAACCGAATCGAGGAAGGATGTATCGCTCGAGATCGCGCCGGTAGGTGTCCTGAGTCGTCGGTGAGAGCCGTCGTGCGAGCGACAGGAACGTGTCGGCCCACACGGCCAAGGGCAGATCCCCGTCCCGGGGGTCGATCCAGTTGCCGCGCTGCTTGTCCAACTCGACCTCGCGTACGAACCGCTCGGCGTCGGCCTTGCGAGTGAAGGTCTTCGACTGCGACCTGCCGAGCGGGTCGCGATAGCGGGCCCGATATCGGCCCCGTTCCTTGCGGACGTGTCCCATCGATTCCTCCTCCGACGCGGCTTGGACGCGGCGTCGCGGCGCGTATGCGGCGCGAAACAGCGCGTTACTGGCGGTTAACGGAGGTCACTCACGGTCACTCGCGGTTGACGCGAAAACAGCCTCTGACCTGGCACAATAGCAGGTCGGAGGCTGGAGGCGACGCCGGGAATCGAACCCGGGTAGAGGGCTTTGCAGGCCCTTGCCTGAACCACTCGGCCACGTCGCCAGGCGATGGGTCACCCTAGCGGGCCGCCACCGACTCCGCTGTGGTGACGCGGCGCGTATCACCAGCACTCGATACGGATCGTGTAGGCAGGGAGAAGGAGAGGGCCGACGGATGCCGACAGCAGTCAACCGGCGCGCCACCGCCGGGTGGTACCCAGACCCGCACGGACCACCGCATCAGTTGCGTTGGTGGGACGGGAATGCCTGGGCGGCGGACGCCAGGGCTGCCGAGCCGCGCCCGCCCAAGCGCCGCCGAGTCATCGGTTGGGCCGCCCTCGGCGCCTTCGCGCTCGGTGTCTCCGGTGTGGTCATCGCTGTCCAGCGCGGTCAGGACGTCTGCGAGGTCAGCGCCACCGGAATCAAGTTCTGCGAGAACGATCCGGCCTCCCGGGAGCAGGTCGAGCAAGCCCAACCGGCGATCAAGGAACAGGCCGGCGAGCTACAGCGCGAAGCCGAACAAGGGGCCACGGGTGCGACCGCGCCGGGAACGGCCGACTTCAGCGGGACGTGGACCAGCGACGACGGCTTCAGCTACGTCATCGAGCAGTTCGGCGACCAGGCTGTGCTCACCGAGTTCGGCCTCGGCGGGATGGCCACGGGCTTCGCCGCGGGGCCGATCGACGGGTCGCTGTTCACGTTCGACTTCCAAGCCGCCGATGGCGGCTTCGGCACGGGCTCCCTGGAGCTCGACGGCGACACGCTCACCGGGTCCTTCGACAACGCCGTGACGGGGATCTCGATCCCTGTCGTGCTGCACCGCTAGCTGCGCAGGAACTGTGCGGCGAGGTCGATCCCCGACGTCACACACTGACGGGTGGGCTCGCCGCGGATCGCCGCGGCCAGATACCCAGCAGCGAACGCGTCCCCGGCCCCGGTCGAGTCGGCGACCGCGGGCAGTCCCGGCACGGCCACCTCGAATGCCTCCCGCGGGCCCCGCACGCGCACCGGACGTGGACCGTCCTTGACGATCGTCAGGGTCGATCCGCTGTGTGGCAGCAGACGCGACTCCGGCTCGTTGGCGAACACGACGTCTGCCTCCAGCTCGCCGAGCAGCGACGCGTAGCGCTGCACCCCGAACTGGTCGACCTCCGCCACCGACGAAACATCGATGCTCAGCCGCCCTCCCCGCCGGCGTAGGTCGTCGATCAGCGCCCGGCTGGCCGATCCGATCGGCTCGCTGAGCAACGAGTACGACGGCACGTGCAGCCACACCACTCCCTCGAGCCAAGTCGGGTCGGGTTCCACGAATTCGATAGCTGCGCCGCGGTCGGGCAGCATCGTCCGCTCTCCGTCAGGACCGACGAGCACGACCACCGACCCCGATCGACCGCGGCGTTGCACCCGCACGTCGACGTGGTCAGCGGAAAGTTCGCGGACCAGCTGGTCACCGAGATCGTCATCGCCGACGCAGCCGATGAAGCGCACGGGTGCGCCGGCCCGCGCGGCGCATGCGGCGACGTTGGCTGCGCTCCCCCCGCGACGCCGTTGAATGCGCGCCGGCGTGTCGGTGCCGAGCGTCGGAGTGGCGCCGATGCGCACGACGATGTCCTCGAGCAGATCTCCGACGACCGCCAACACGACCCGACCGTATCGCTCCCGTGTCAGCGGCCGGCCTGATCTTTGGCCGCTGTGAACACGTTGGCGTCCGGAAATCGACCAACGAATCGGAGGCCGCCCAGATCGGGTGGGGGTCAGCCCGTCGTGAACTGGACCTCGGCGACCGGGACCATGTCGCGCGGCGCTTCACCACCGGGGGCATAGGTGGCGACGATCTGCATCGTGACGCTCGTCGCCGTGATGTCGACCGGCAGCGTTTGCATCTCGCGCGAGTCGGCGAGGTTCTGCGTCACGGTGGTCGTCCCGTCGAACGTCCACTGAACCTGACGTACCCGGTGGTTCTGGGGGAATCGGTCGACGCCGGTCAGCGGGTCGACCTTGACGTAGCCCCCGATCAAGCCGACGGACGTGAACCGCGTCGGAGCGTCGAACGTGAACGTCAGCGACGTCGGCATCGCCGACGCCTCACACCGCCAGGCCGTCGCCGGGTTGCGGTCGAACACGTTGCCCGGCGAGAACACGATCGGCGTGCCGTCAGCCTCCTCGGAGTCTGGCGCCTGGCAGGACTGCACGGTCTCGCGGGGGACGATGCCCCCGGCGGGCGCGGCGAACGTCGTCGTCGGCCGCGCCGGCTGCGTCGGCGCCGGTGGCTGGGTCGGTGCGGCCGTTGGCGCGGCCGTCGGCGCGGCAGTCTGGGCCGGCGGTGCGGCCGTAGCGGCCGGCGGTGCGGACGCCTGCGGTGCCTGCGTCGTCTGCGGGGTCGGCAGTGAACCGCCCTGGGGCACATTGAGCTGCTGGCCGGGGACGATCAGTGAGCTCTCGTTCAGCCCGTTGGCAGCCAGCAGCACCGGCAATTGCACGCCCAGCTTCTGGGAGATCCCGAACAGCGTGTCGCCCTGGACGACGGTGTACCGCTCGCCGGTGGTCGGCACGGGCGACGTGGGGACCGTCGGCTGCGTCGGCGGGGCCGTCTGCGGGGCGAACGTCGGAGGCGCGGTCGGCGGCGGCGGGTTCGTCGAGGGGGCCAAGGTGGTCGGCGCTGTTCTGGGCACGAACACGGTGGTCGTCGGCGCTGTCGACGTCGTGGTGCCGATGGTTCCCACCGGCACCTCCGGCGGGTTGTCGTAGTTGCGCTCGCCGCCACAGGCCGCCGCGCTGACCGCCAGAATGGCGCCAAGAACCACGGGGGCCGTCCGCCGGTTGACGCGCCGCATCGCAGGTACTTTCATCCCGGGGTGAGGAGCCTACGTGAGCCGTGGTCAACATCCAGGTCATGCTCGACGATGAACGATCAGACGTCAGCCACCGCTGAGCACGGTGATCGACCCGTTGTCGGTCTGCAGGCGGACGGCATGCGGTGACTCAGGATTGTCCAACACGTCAATCGTCTCGCCGCCGTTCGGCGTGTCAGCCTCGACGTCGTAGCCAATGTCGACGGCGGGCAGCACGACCTCGATACTGCCGTTGTCCCCATTGGCGTTGACGCGATCGGGCGGCGCGGAGAACGACAGCTCGATGCGCCCGTTGTCGGTCTCGACGTCCGCGACGGCGCTCGACAAGCCGCTGCCGACGACGCTGCCGTTGTCACCGTCGACGGCGACCGCGCCCGAGAGGTCGGCCAGCTCGGCCGAACCGTTGTCGGCGTTGATCCGGACGTCACCGTCGATGTTGCTGATCTCGACCCGGCCGTTGTCACTGCTGACCTCGACGTCGACACCACGCGGCGTCTCGATGCGATACGTGACGCGGCACCACATCGAACCGAACGTTGGACACGATCCATGCAGCTCGAGCGTGGAGTCGACGACCTCGTGACGAAACCCGGTACTACGCAGTCCTTCGGAGACCTCGGCCTCGATCGTGATGTCGTCGGCGTCGGTGCCGACGATCGTGACCGAGCCAGTGTCGCTGTCGACGAACAGCCGGCTGATGTCGGCGGCCGGCACGGTGAAGTGCTCCGTGCGCTCCTCGTGGGCGAGCAGCTCGACGACGTTGACCACGCCCCAGCCGAGCCCAGCGATCACGAGCAACGAGCCGAACAGCACCCACAGCACTCGTCCCCGTGCACGTGGCGCGACGTTCGGTTCGCGCACGAGCGTCGACGGCGGGCGATCGTCATCGATTGCCGTGTTCATGTCCTCAACTCCTCACCCATTGCAGCACCGCCAGCACTCGGCGGTGGTCGTCCTGGTCCGGCGGCAGCTCGAGTTTCGTCAGGATGCTGCCGACGTGCTTCTCGACCGCCTTGTCGGTGACCACGAGCGCCCTGGCGATCGCCGGGTTGCTGCGTCCCTCAGCCATCAGCGCCAAGACCTCCCGCTCGCGCGGCGTCAGTCGCTCGAGCGGGTCACGACGACGGGACCTGGCCAGCAGTTGCGACACGACCTCGGGATCGAGTGCGGTGCCGCCGGCCCCGACTCGCCGGGCCGCGTCGAGGAACTCGGTGACGTCGGCGACCCGATCCTTGAGCAGGTAGCCGATACCCTCCGTGGCCTCGGCGAGGAGTTCGGTGGCGTAGCGCTCCTCGACGTACTGCGACAGGACGAGAATGCCGACCGCCGGCCAGCGCTTGCGGATGACAATCGCCGCCCGCAGCCCGTCGTCGGTGTGTGTCGGCGGCATGCGCACATCGACGATGCAGAGGTCCGGCTGGTGACGCTCGACGGCAACCAGCAGCTCGTCAGCATCGCCGACGGTGGCCACGACGTCCTCGCCTGCGTCGGCGAGGATGCGCGTCAGTCCGGCGCGCAACAACACGGAGTCTTCGGCGATCAAGACGCGCATGGCAGTTCCACGGAAATCGTCGTCGGACCGCCGGCCGGGCTGATCACGTACATCGAGCCGCCCAGTCCGGCGACGCGGTCGCGCAGACCCTGCAACCCCGTTCCGGCGGCGGGTTCGGCGCCGCCTCGGCCGTTGTCACGCACCTCGACGACCAGCCGATCGCCAGCGTGGGCGATGGCAACGTGGGCCCGTGTGGCGTTGGCGTGCTTGGCGATGTTCGTCAGGGCCTCGTTGACCACGAAGTACGCGGCACTTTCGACCGCCGCCGGGGGCCGAGCGTTGAGCTGCACGTCGAGCGTGACGGGCACGGCTGAGCGGGCGACCACCGCCGACAGAGCGGCATCGAGGCCGCGGTCCTCGAGGATCACCGGGTGGATGCCGCGGACGAGGTCACGGATCTCCTTGAGCGCAGACTTGGCCTCCTCGTGGGCGTCGGCGAGCATCCGCCGACCCTCCTCCGGATCCGCGTCGAACTTCTCCCGCGCCGCTCCGAGTCCGGCGGCGAGGGCGACGAGGCGTTGCTGGGCGCCGTCGTGGAGGTCGCGCTCGATGCGTCGGCGCTCCGCTTCAGCGCTGTCGACGGCTGCCGTACGGCTCGTCTCCAGGCGCTCGACCTGTGCGGCGTGGGCGGCGTCGGCGGACTGCCCGAGCAGAGCCCGGGCGAGGGCCACGTTGACCTTCTCCAGGCCGATCGTCACCCACGGGGCGACGACGGCGACGCCGATCACTCCCACCGCAGCAGCAGCAGCGGCGCCGGCACCTTGGGTGATCTCGAAGAAGTGAAACTTCGCCGAGTCACCCGGCAGGGAGTCGACGTACAGCGGTAGCAGCACCATCGCCATCGAGCCGCACCACGCCGCCATTGTGAGGGCATAGGTGATCGCGGCGACCGGCAAGTGGGCCAGGTGGTAGGCGATCTCCCGCCACCGCGGCTTCGAGCGCACCCGCTCCTTGAGGCGTCCCCACCACGTGGTCGCCGTCAACGGTGGCACCGGGTCGACGATGCGGACCGCGGCGAGGGCGGCGATGCGGCCTCGTTCGAACCGGGCGAACCCGCGGGAGAGCACGAACGTCACCCAGACGAACGGGATGGCGATCACGAACGTGATCAACAGGCCGAACGACGTTGTGACGAAGGCGATGATGAGGGTGAACGTGATGGCGGCGACAACGATTGCCGTCACGTTGAAACACATCGCCAGCCACAGCCGCAGCGGGTGCCGCCACGGACGCAGCGGGTTGAGGGAGGAGCCGTTCATCTGCTGATCATTCTCGCTAGTCGGCGGCGATGGCGGTGAGGATGTCGGTCTTGGCGGCCCGCCGGCCGGGCCGCAGGGCGGCGACCACGCCGGCCGCCGCGGCGAGGGCGAGGACCACGCCGAGCTGCGTGACGGGCAGGGCGAACGTGCCGAAGCCTTCCTGGGCGTCGAGGGCCCGCACGAGTCCCCAGCCGAGGAGGCTGCCCACGGCGAGGCCGCCGATCGTGCCGAACAGGGCGATGATCACCGACTCCCAACGCACTACCGCCCGCGTCTGGGCCCGTTCCTGGCCGACCGCCCGCAGCAGGCCGAGCTCGCGCCGGCGATCGTGGATCGACAGCGACAACGTGTTGGCGATGCCCATCAGGGCGATCACCACGGCGACGCCGAGCATGCCATAGACGAAGAACAGCACCTGGTCGATCTCTGCGCCGACAGTGTCGAGGTATTCGTCACGGTCCTGGGGGTCGGGGGCGCCGAATTGCTCGGTGACCGCCGCGACGGCGACCTTGGCCGCGTCGACGTCGACACCGTCGACGACGTCGACGAGCACGACTGTCACGTCGTCCTGAGCGACATGGTTCGCCAGCGCAGCGGACGACACGATCACGTCGCCGAACGTCATCCGATCCTCGTACACCGCCGTCACGACATGGTCGGTCGACTCGCCGTCCACCCATGTCATCGGGATGGTCGAGCCGATGCCGAGGCCGTGATCGTCGGCGAACTCTTCGCTGACTGCCACGTCGTCGTCGGTGAAGCCATCGAGCGTTCCCGCCGAGACGCCGACGTCGAACACGGCGGACAAGGCGGTGGCGTCCGTGGCGGCGACCTCGACGGTGCCCCCCTCGATGACGGTCGGACCGTACGCGGTTCCGACGGCGGACTGCACATCAGGCAGCTCGCTGATCGCCGCGGCGAGATCCGGGCTCAGCAGCGAGCCACTGAAGCCATCTGGCAGGACGATCAGGTCGCCGGCGAAATCGGCGTCAACGGTCTCGTCCAACGACGCCTTGATCGAGGCGCCGAGTGTTGTGAACAGGGCGACCACCGCGGTGCCGACCATCAACGCCGAGGCGCTGGCGGACGTGCGCCGCGGATTGCGCATCGCGTTGCGGCGGGCGAGGCGGCCGGTGACACCGCGGAGGATCGCCGGTCCACCCCCGATCACCGCAGCAGCAGGGCGGGCGACGACCGGACCGAGCACGACCGCGCCGACCAGTAGGGCGACGGGCGCCCAATCCGGCACGAGCCAACGCGTCCTCGGGTGTCGACGTGGCGGTCACCAGGGCGGCGGCACCGGCGCCGGCAATGATCACCCCGACAACTCCGCGCCACACCGAGCTCGCCGAGCGGTCGACGGCGACGTCACGGAGGGCCGCGAGCGGGGCGACTCGTGAGGCCTTGAGGGCCGGCCCGACGCTGGCGACGAGGGTGGTCCCGATGCCGATGATCGCGCTGGCGACGATCGCCCCGACACCGATCACCAGGTCGGCATCGGGCATGTCCAGCCCGGACTGCATGGCCGTCTGGAGGGTGCTGGCGATGCCGATGCCGGCGGCGAACCCAATCGCTGTCGCAACGAGGCCGATGGCCAGCGCCTCAGCGGCAACGGTCAGCACGACCTGGCGTCGGGACGCGCCGATCGCCCGCATCAGCGCCGCCTCTCGGGCCCGCTGGGCAACGAGGATCGAGAACGTGTTGTGGATGCTGAACGCGGCGACGACCATGGCGATGCCGGAGAAGGCGAGCAGTACCGACTGGAAGAATCCGAGGAAGTCGCTCTCGACGTCACGTTGTTGCTCGGCGCTGAGCTCGGCGCCGGTGATCGACTCGAAGCCGTCAGGCAACGTGGCGGCGATTCGCGAGGCCAACGCATCGGCGGTGATCCCATCGTCACCGCGCACGAGGATTCCGGTGAGTTGCGAGTCACTCGCCGTCAGCAGTTGCTGGGCGGTGTCGGTGTCGAAGGCGATGTAGGTCACGCCACCGACACTCTCCGACTCCCCGTAGTTGGCCAGTCCGACGATCTTCACCGGGATCCGCGCCGGCGTCAGCACGGTGGTCTCGTCGCCGATGGCCAGGTCGGCGTGCTCGGCGGAAGCCTGGTCGATCACGACCTCGCCGCTGGCTGTCGGGATCCGTCCCTCGGTGAGCCTCAGCCAAGCGAGTTCGGGGTCGTCGATCCAGTTGGAGGCGATGGAGGGGGGTCCGTTGCCACCAACCGGGTCGCCGTCGGCGCCGATCAACGTGGCCGTGCCGCTGACCTCGGGGAACGCCGCCGCCACGCCGTCGATGGCCGCGACATCCGCCACGATCGTCTCGTCGAGCAGCCCGCGCATGCGCGACTCCTCACTGCCGATGCGCGTCTCGTTGCGGACGATGACGTCGGTTCCTTCGTTGGCCGCGGCGAACGTGTCCCGGAATCCGGCCTTGGTGGTCGCCCCGAGGATCAACGTCGCGGCGAGGAAGGCAACGCCGAGAACTACGGCGATGCTCGTGCTGGCCAGCCGCCGCTTGCGGCTCCACAGCGTCTTCATGGTTGTGCGAATCATTGGGGGCGATCAGCTTTCCGATCGAAGTCCTTCATCCGGTCGAGGATTCGAGCCGGCGAAGGGCGGGCCATCGAGTCGACGATGCGACCGTCGGCGAGAAAGATGACGGTGTCGGCGTAGCTGGCGGCGACGGGATCGTGGGTGACCATCACGATCGTCTGCCGGTAGCTGTCGACGGCGTGGCGCATGAAGGCGAGGATCTCGTTGCCGGCGCGGCTGTCGAGATTCCCGGTCGGCTCGTCGGCAAAGATCAGTTCGGGCTTCGAGGCCAGCGCCCGGGCGACGGCGACGCGCTGTTGCTGGCCGCCGGAGAGCTCGCTGGGCCGGTGGCGGAGGCGGTCGCCGAGGCCGACGGTGGCGACGACGGCGTCGACCCACGCTCTGTCCGGCTTGGTTCCGGCGAGGGTCATCGGCAGGACGATGTTCTCGGCGGCTGACAACGTCGGCAGCAGATTGAACGCCTGGAACACGAACCCGATCCGCTCCCGGCGGATCTTGGTGAGCTGCCGATCGCTGAGCTTGCCCAACTCGATGTCGCCGAGCCACACACGGCCCGACGTCAGCGTGTCGAGGCCGGCGAGGGCATGCATCAGCGTGCTCTTTCCCGACCCCGACGGACCCATGATGGCGGTGAACCGGCCAGCGGGCAGGCCGACGCTCACGTCGTCGAGGGCGCGGACTTCGGTGCCGCCGCGGCCGTAGACCTTGACGGCAGCTTCGGCACGGGCGGCAAGTGGCGGCGGCGCGGCCCAGGTCGGCATCGGCTCGGCCGGCGGTGCGTAGGTGGTCGTCATGGGTTCCAGTGTGAAGTACCCCCGCTGATCACGCAGTGGAGCGGACTGGCGTCTCGACGCGGGGGTCTCCCCTACCCCGAGCCCGCCGGCCGACCGCACATCTGGGGAAGTTTCGTGTCAGACGTCGACAGAGAACATCCCCAGATGTCGAATTGACACGGATCTTCCCCAGATGGAGGGCAGCGGTCAGACGGTGTCGAGGGAGCCGGCGACGAGCTGGCCGGCGGCGATCACGGCGACCACTTCGCGGGCTTCGTCGAGCACGACGAGATCGGCGAACTTGCCAGGCTCGATGCTGCCGACCTCGCCGTCGATGCCCAGCAGCCGAGCCGGGTTGGCCGAGGCGGCCCGGCTGGCGACGACCTCGTCGAGGCCGGCGGCGATGGCGTTGCGGTACGCCGCGTCCATCGTCAGCGTGCTGCCGGCGAGCGAACCGCCATCGGCCAGCGTCGCCTTCCCGTCGCGGACGTCGACGTCGAACCGACCGAGGCGATAGCGCCCGTCGCCGGCGCCCGCCGCGGCCATCGCGTCGGTGATCAACACGATCCCGTTGGCGCCCTTGCTCGCCGCGGCGAGCCGGACGAACGCCGGGTGCAGGTGGTAACCGTCGATGATCAGTTCGCAGGTGATCTGCCCGGCTGTCAGGCAGGCCCCGACGACCCCTGGATCGCGGTGCTGCAGTGGGCTCATCGCGTTGCCCAGATGGGTCGCCACCGTGGCCCCGGCGGCGATCGCCGCGCTGGTTTGGTCAAACGTCGCGTCCGAGTGACCGACGGCAGCGATCACCCCGGCGGCAGTGAGCTGCCGGACCGCGTCGACCGCCCCGTCGCGCTCCGGGGCGATCGTCATCATTCGCAGGTGCCCGCCGGCGGCGGCCATCAATTCGTCGATCTCCGCCGGGTCGGGATCGGTCATGAACTCCGGGTTCTGGGCGCCACACCGCGCCGCCGCCAGGAACGGACCCTCCGAGTGAATGCCGGCGATCCGGCGGCGCGCCGCCGGGTCGGCGCCGGCGACATACTCGGAGATCCGCCGCGACGCGGCCGAAGAGCTCGTCGGGCGGCGCCGTGACGAAGCTGAGCAGCGTGGTCGTCGTCCCGTGAGCGAGATGGAAGCCAACGCCGCCGTCGATCGCTGCCGCGTCCCCGGCGGTGAAGCTGTGCCCTCCCCCGCCATGGACGTGCAGATCCACGAAACCGGCGACGATGGTCCACTGGCGTTTACCGATCGCCCCCGCCGGAACCATGCCACCGCCGATCTGGGCGATCCGCTCGCCCGCGGTCTCGATCCACCCGCGAACAACGCCAGTAGGCGTCACGACCCGCCCGGCGAGGATCATCCGGCGACCTTCTCGGTGGCCCCCCACGCAGTCGCGTTGACGGCGTCGGCGAGTTCGGATACGTCACGGCCAGCGACACGCCAGGCCTCGAGTGCGACGCCGACGAATCCGGCGTCAGCGGCGAATCGGGCGGCGGAGAGGCGCGGCAGCTCGCGCCACGGGAGTGCCACCTGCATCGCCGCGGCGAGCGGCACCGTCAACGTGTCGCCCGAGCGACACAAACCCCCGCCGACGACAAGGACCTCGATGTCGAGCATCGCCACGGCTCCGGCGAGCACCGTGGCCAGGGCATCGACGGCGTCGCGCCACACCGCAGTCGCCGCCGGATCGCCCTCGACGACGAGCGCCGCGACGTCGCTGGCGTCGACCGACCCGACTGCCTGGCCGGTCGCCGCGACGTATCGCTCGGCGATCGCCCGCGCCGAGGCGACGCGTTCGAGCGTGCGTCCGGGGGCGACATGGATCTGGCCGATCTCGCCGGCCCGAAACGTCGCCCCGGGCCGGATCACCCCGTCGATCACGACGGCGGCGGCGAGTCCGGTACCGATCGGCACGAACAGCGCCGAGTGGGCGCCGGCAGCAGCCCCGAACGTCGCCTCGGCCACCGCTGCGGTGCGCACGTCGTGGCCGACAGTCACCGGCCGATCGAGCCGTTCGGCGAGCCGGCGGCGCACCGGCGCGTCGTGCCAACCCATCGTCACCGAGAGGCGTCCAATCCCATCGTCGTCGACGATTCCCGGGACGGCGACACCGACTCCGACGACGTCGAGGCCGAGATCGGCGCACTCGTCGACGAGCGCCGCGGCGACGGCGGTGATGTTGTCGAGCACCGCATCAGGGCCGAGCTCCCGGCGACTCGGCACTCGGCGCAGGACGTGGAGTCCGGACGGCCCGAGGATCCCGGCCTTCAGCGACGTGCCGCCGACATCGACGGCCACGGCGGCGAGGCGATCGAGGTCGTGGCCACCCACCTCAGCGCCGGTCATCGTCGAGCACGACGCTGAACGACAAGGCCTGTGGGCGATCCGGATCGCGGGAGGTGTGGCGGGCGAGTTCGACGGCGAGGCGCTGGGCGCGGATCAGATCGACCAGCGGATCGAGGTCGTCGCTGACGAACTGGGCGCCCGTGGCCGCCACATCGGCAGCGAGTCCGGGCGGTGGTTCACCGAACGCCCAGACGACGGTACCCGGACCACTGACGCTCACCGGGCCATGTCGGTACTCCATCGCCGGATACGACTCCGTCCAGAAACCGGCCGCCTCGCGGCACTTGAGGGCCGCTTCCTCGGCGATGGCCGCCGCCCAGCCGCTACCGAGGAACGTGATCTGGCGGACGTCGCCGGCTTTCACGGGGAGGGGACCGGTCACCGCCTCGGTGCCGGCGGCAATGGTGCCGGCGAGGTCTTCGCCGAGCGACGCACGGAGCAGGGCCAGCACCGTTGTCGGGAAGCGGGTCTGGACCACCGACTGTTCGGTGGCCCTGTCGAGCTCGATCACCGCATCCGCCAGGGCGGCGATCGGCGTCGTACCGTCGGCAGTGATCGCCACGATCTGCGGCGGTCGATCGCCGGTGCCGATGCGGGCGAGGACATCGAGGATCTCGGTCGTCGTCCCGGACCGGGAGATCGCCACGACACGGTCGTAGAGGCGGCCATGGCGGTACTCGCTGGCGGGAAAGGCGTCCGTCTCGCCGGCACCACTCGCCTCGCGTAGAGCCGCGTACGCCCGGCCGACGTACAGCGAGGTCCCACAGCCGACCACCGCGACGCGCTCCTCCGCGAGCGGCAGGCCGGCGAGATGGTCCTCTAGGGTGGCGACGACGTGGGCCCAGCATTCCGGCTGCGACGCCAGTTCGACCTCGATGTGCGTACCTGGCGTGGTCGTGTCGGTCACGGGGACCCTCCGGTCGTTTCGGCAAGTGCAGATGTAAGAACCTGCACCATTTATACGCGAATCTTGCAAGTTGTCGCAACGTCGACCCGTGCCGTGGTACGTTCCGCAGCGATGCAGCGACCGACGCGCTGGACGGCCCTGCTCGACATGCTCGCCGGCGACGGGCGGGTCGAGATCGACACCGCCGCCGAGCAGCTCGGCGTCTCCGCGGCCACCGTGCGCCGCGATCTCGACGAGCTGGCCAGCCAGCAGCTCCTCGTGCGGACCCGCGGCGGAGCAGTCCCGACCAGCGTCTCTTACGACCTTCCGCTGCGCTACAAGCTCACCCGCCGGCCGGACGAGAAGCGCGCGATCGCCGCTGCCGCCGCCGACCTCGTCGTCCCGGGCAGCGTGGTCGGCCTCAATGGCGGGACGACGACGACCGAGGTGGCCCGTGCCGTGGCTCTGCGTCCGGACCTGCGTGACGACGGCGAGGGCAACGACGCTCCGGTCACGGTCGTCACCAATGCCCTGAACATCGCCCACGAATTGGCGGTGCGCCCGCAGGTCAAGCTCGTGATGACCGGCGGGGTCGTGCGCGCTCAGTCCTACGAGCTCGCCGGTCCGCTGGCGATGCCGGTGCTCGAGCGGCTGACCCTCGATCTGGCGATCCTCGGGGTCGACGCCATCAGCGTGGCTGACGGGGCGACCACCAACAACGAGACCGAAGCGGCGGTCAACGACTTGATGACCCAACGGGCCAGGACCGTTGTCGTCGTCGCCGATTCCAGCAAGCTGGGACGGCGGGCCTTCGCCAGGATCTGCCCGATCGATCGCGTCGACATCCTCGTCACCGGGGCCACCGGTGACGGCACGCAGCTCGCCGAGCTGCGCGCCGCGGGGATCGATGTGATGACCGTCGGGCTGCCGTCGCGCTCCTAGCCGCAACCTAGGGTGGCGGCGATGGACGCCAGGGTCGTCGCCCGCTTCGAGTCGACGTTGCCGGCCGACGACGATCACCCGTACCGCACCGGACCGTGGCGGCCCAACGTCACCGAATGGCACGTCGCCGACTGCGACGTCGTCGGCGAGTTGCCCGCCGACCTCAACGGCGTCTATCTGCGCAACACGGAGAATCCGCTGCACCCGGCGCTCGGCCGATATCACCCCTTCGACGGAGATGCGATGCTCCACGGCGTCGAGTTCGCCAACGGCACGGCCACCTACCGCAACCGCTTCGTGCGCACGGCCGGGTTCGAAGCCGAGCTGGCCGCCGGTGGACCGCTGTGGGCCGGACTGGCCGAGCCACCGAGCAGGTCGCAGCGCGACGGATGGGGTGCCAGGACGCGCATGAAGGATGCTTCCTCCACCGACGTCGTCGTCCACGCCGGACGGGCGCTGACGAGCTTCTACCAATGCGGCGACCTGTACGCCGTCGATCCGTCGACGCTCGAGCAGTTCGGCGCCGTGCGCTGGAACGGATGGTTCCCGCCCGAGGGTGTGTCGGCGCACCCGAAAGTCGATCCGCTCAGCGGCGAACTGCTCTTCTTCAACTACGCGACGACGGCGCCCTACCTGCATTACGGCGTCGTCGACGCCGACAACTCGGTCGCCCACTACACGTCGATCGACCTGCCCGGTCCTCGGCTCCCTCACGACATGGCGTTCACCGAGAACTACGCCGTCCTCAACGACTGTCCGCTGTTCTGGGATCCCGACCTGCTCGCCCGTGGCGTCCATGCCGTGCGCTTCTACCCCGAATTGCCGACGCGCCTCGGCGTGATCCCACGGCGCGGTGGCAACGACGAGATTCGTTGGTTCGAGGCGTCGCCGACCTATGTCCTGCACTGGATCAACGCCTATGAGGATGGCGACGAGGTCGTCGTCGACGGTTTCTTCCAGCGCAACCCGGAGGCGACGATGATGAGCCATGCCCCGACGGCGACGCCCGGGCGCGACGCCGCCGAGCAGCGCATGTTCCGTTTCCTCGATGCCACTGCCCTCGACCCGATCCCCTACCGCTGGCGTCTCGACCTGCGCACCGGAGCGGTGAAGGAGGAGCCGTTGTCCGATGCCGTCAGCGAGTTCGGCATGATCAACGCCGACCACCTCGGCCGGCCGTATCGCTACTGCTACTCGCTCGTGCCGGAGCCTGGGTGGTTCCTGTTCCGTGGCCTCCGGCGCACCGACACCGTCTCCGGGGTCACCGATGACTGGCTCGCCGACGACGGAATGTTCGTCAGCGAGGCGCCGCTGGCACCGCGCCACGGTGGCCGGGCCGAGGACGACGGCTACGTCGTGACGTTGTCCACCGACATCAACAACGACCGCTCGGACTGTCTGGTGTTCGATGCGACGCAGCTCTCCGCCGGCCCGATCGCCCGGGTCCAGCTCCCCGAGCGCATCTGCGCCGGAACGCACAGCACGTGGCTCCCCGCCACGGCCTGACGAAGTCCCGACAAATCGCGCTCACTTCGGCCCGCATGGTCGGGACTTCCACCTGGACCCGCGAAACGGGACCTTTGGCCCGGGTGCCGGACATGGCGCTGCTCGGTACCGTCGCGGGCATGGCCAATACGTTGGACGACCAGGTCGCGGACGCGGGCGACGCCACGGCGGAACGCCTCGAAGCGTTGGAACAAGACCTGCAGAAGTACCGGGTCAGTCGCGATTCGTGGACCTTCGCGATCTTTGGCATCGCCGTCCTCACGGCGATCGCCAGCATCATCGGCATCGTCTTGGTGGTCGGCGATGACGACGAAGGCGGCAGCGGCGCAGCGGCCGCGGCGGCACCGCTGCAAGCCGACCTGAGCGAGTTCGTGATCACCCTGTCCGCCGGCACGATGGACGTCGGCGGGAGCATCGAGGTGACCAACTCGGGCTCTCAGGCGCACAACCTCGGCGTCGAAGGCACCGATCTGCTGACACCGGACATCGAACCGGGTGGAACGGCGACCCTCGACCTGAGCAGTCTCGACGCCGGCACGTACACGCTGTACTGCGACATCGCCGGACATGCCGACTCGGGCATGACGACCCCGCTGGTCATCGGAGGGGCGGAAGCGAGCGCCGCCGCAACCGGCCACGAGGACCACGCAGCGATGACGCCCGAGCAAGGCGCCGCCATGGACCAGCAGATGATGGAGTCGATCCTCGCCTTCCCGGCAGAGTCCGAAGGCCGCGGCAACCAGCCGTTGGAACCGGAGGTTCTGGCCGACGGCACGAAGCGCTTCGAGCTGACTGCGTCGATCGTCGATTGGGAGGTCCGCCCCGGTGAGGTCGTCCAGGCGTGGGCCTACAACGGGATGGTGCCGGGACCGCGTATCGACCTCGACGTCGGTGACAACGTCGAGGTCGAGGTCACCAACGAGCTGCCGATCGGCACCGATGTCCACTGGCACGGCATCGACGTGCCCAATGGCCAGGACGGCGTGGCGCCGCTCACCCAAGAGCTGATCAGTTCCGGGGAGAGCTACACCTACCACTTCACGGTCGAGGAGCCGGCCGTCAGCATGTACCACGCCCATGCCCACGCCCAAGATGCGGTGCCCAACGGCATGTTCGGCACGATCTTCGTCGGTGAGGTGCCCTTGCCAGCCGGCGAGACGGTCTCCGGCATCGAGATCCCGGCCGACATCGAGATCGCCCAGGACTTCCCGATGGTGCTCAACGACGCCGGCGTGATCGGCCTGACGCTCGACGGCAAGAGCTTCCCGGCGACGGCCCCGATCGTCGCCACCGAAGGTGATTGGATCCAGGTCAGCTACTACAACGAAGGGTTGCAGGTGCACCCGATGCACCTGCACGGCTTCGAACAGATCGTCATCGCCAAGGACGGCGAGCCGCTCGACCACCCATATGCCGCCGACACGGTCCTCGTCGCCCCGGGCGAGCGCTACACGGTGATCTTCAATACCAGCGTTCCCGGGACGTGGGTCTGGCACTGCCATATCCTGAACCACGTGGAGTCGTCGGAGGGCATGTTCGGGATGGTCACGGCGATCGTGGTCAACGAAGCCGTATGACCGCTCCGGGAGGCTGATGATCTTCACCCAGCACTACCTGGCGTGCCTGTCCCAAGCGTCCTATCTCATCGGCGACGAGACAACCGGGCGGGCCGTCGTCGTCGATCCCCGGCGGGACGTCGACGTCTATCTCGATGAGGCCCACGCTCACGGCCTGGCGATCGAACGGGTCATCGAAACGCACGTCCATGCCGACTTCCTGAGCGGCCATCTCGAGCTGGCCAAGCGCACCGGGGCGGTGATCTCGTACGGCTCGGGCGCCCGCCTGGAGTTCCCCGCCGAGCTGCTCGACGACGGTCAGCGGATCTCGCTCGGCGACGTGACGCTGGAGGTCATGGCGACACCGGGGCACACACCGGAGTCGATCTGCATCATCGTGTACGAGCACCCTGATGACGCCGTGCCCTACGGCGTGCTCACGGGTGACACGTTGTTCGTCGGCGACGTCGGTCGGCCCGACCTGCTGGCCTCGGCCGATCCACAGCTGACCGCCGAGGTCCTCGCCCGGCGGCTGTACCACTCCTTGCACGACCGCCTGTTGCAACTGCCGGACGCGACACAAGTCTTCCCGGCACATGGGGCCGGGTCCTCGTGCGGCAAGCAACTGTCCACCGAGACGAGCTCGACGCTCGGGGTCCAGCGGGCGGTCAACTACGCGTTGCAACCGATGTCCGAGGACGCCTTCGTCGCGGCGGTCACCGAGGGTCAGCCGTTCCGTCCGCACTACTTCGAGTTCGACGCCCAACGCAACCGCGAGCTACGTCCGTTGCTCGACGACGACCCGCCCCCGCAGCTGACTCTCGACGAGGTACTCCAGCGGCACGCCGCCGGGGCTGTGCTCCTCGATTGCCGTGAGCCCGCCGACTTCGCCGCCGGTCACGTTCACGGCGCCGTGAACATCGGATTGCAAGGTCGCTTCGCCGAGTGGGCCGGCGATGTCCTGTCGCCGCGCCGCGACATCGTTCTCGTCGGCGATCCAGCTGCCGCCACGGAAGCCAAGCTGCGCTTGGCCCGGGTCGGCTACGACCGGGTTGTCGGCCAGCTCGCTGACCCGGCCGCGTCCTTCGCCACCCATCCGGACATCGTCGAGGTCAGCTCGCGCCTCACGACCGAGCAACTGGCGGCCGTCGTCGAGGAACGCTCCGATGTCCAGCTCATCGACCTCCGTGACCCAACGGAGACGCAAGACACCGGACTCCCCGGCGCCCGACTGGTGCCGCTCGCCGCGCTCACCGAGTCGCTGGACGACCTCGACCGCGCCGCACCGGTGGTCGTGTACTGCGCCAGCGGGTACCGCTCGTCGATCGCCGCCAGCGTGCTGGTCGCCGCGGGTTTTGCCGACGTCTCCGACCTCCGCGGCGGATTCGCCGCCTGGGAGTCCGCATGCGCACGTTGATGTACAACACCAAGCGCTATGACCGGCTGACGTTCGAGGACTGCAACGGCGACCACGGTCACGAGATCGAGTACCTCGACGCTCGTCTCGACCCGCGCACCGCCGACCTCGCCGACGGCTTCGGCGCCGTGTGCATCTTCGTCAACGACGACGGCGGTTCTGAGACGATCAACCGGCTCGCCGAGCTCGGTGTCTCGGCGATCGCCCTACGGTGCGCCGGCTACAACAACGTGGATCTCGAGGCGGCGGCTGCGGCGGGCATCGCCGTCGTGCGCGTGCCGGCCTACTCGCCGGAGGCCGTCGCCGAGCACACCCTGGCGCTGATCCTCGCCCTCGACCGGCACATCCACCGCGCCTACCAACGAGTCCGCGACGGCAACTTCGCCCTCGATGGCTTGCTCGGCAGCGGATTGCACGGGGCGACGGCGGGCGTCGTCGGCACCGGCCGCATCGGCCACCTCGTCGCCCGGCTGTTGTTGGCCTTCGGCTGTGACGTGCTGGCCCACGATCCGTACGTCGACGAGCAGCTGGTGGAGGCCGGGGTGGCCTACGTCAACCGATCGGAACTGCTCCAGCGCAGCGACATCATCGCCCTCACGTGCCCCCTGACCCCCGAGACGTTCCACCTCGTGAACGGTGCGGCGGTCGCCGAGATGAAGGTCGGCGTGATGATCGTCAACACCGGCCGCGGTGCGCTCGTCGAGACCACCGCGGTGATCGACGGACTGAAGTCGGGACGCATTGGCGCCCTCGGCCTCGACGTCTACGAGGAAGAGGCGCCACTGTTCTTCGAGGACCGTTCCACCGAGGTCATCACGGACGACGTGTTCGCCCGGTTGTTGACGTTTCCGAACGTTCTGCTCACCGCGCACCAGGCGTTCTTCACCCGGCCGGCGCTGCAGGCCATCGCCGCGACGACATTGTCCAACCTGGCCGACCTCGAGGCCGGACGGGATTGCCCCAATCGCGTCCAACTGCCGCCGGAGCGGTGAGCCTCAGCCCGTCGGGTGCAGTGTGCCGATCCGCAAACGGTTGCCGTCGGGGTCGGTGAGGGTGATCTCGCGAGCCCACGGCTGATCGGTGATCTCGACGCCGAACTCGGAAGCGATCGAATCGACGTCGTCGACGTAGAAGTACACGAGCGTGTTCGGTCTGGCGTCACCGGCGTGCTCCGACAGGTGCAGATTGATGTCGCCACGACGCAAGAACGCGTACAGCGGGAGACCATCGGCGAAACGGTGCTCACCGACCAGTGCGAAGCCCAACCTCTCGTACCAGCGCGCCGTCGCCTTGGCGTCGGTGACGCGGAAGATCGGCACGAGTTCCTCGGCCATCGGCACAACGTAACCGTCCGCGAGGTGCGACCCGCGACGCTTCGCTACATACTGACGTGATGACGGAACACAGCGACGCCGACGAGCCCGACGAGGCTGCCCTGGAGGCCTTCGACCTCGATCACGACGGCAACATCTCGGTCACCGAGAACGCTCGCGCCGAACTGGGGATCCTCGACGCGCAGGCCGAGAAGGCTGCCGAAGAGCCCGGGGTGAAGGGCAAGGTGGCCAAAGCCGTCCACCGCGTCCTCGACAAGCTGGACAACGACTGAACCTGCTCACGGGTAGCAGCTACGACCGCCCGAGGCGCCGGGCCTCGAACGTCAAGCGGTCGCGATGATCCGGATGAGCGATGGCGATCAGGGCGGCGGCTCGTTCGCGCAGCGATCGTCCACGTAGCTCGGCCACTCCCCATTCGGTGACGACCTTGTCGACAGTGTTCTTGAGCGTCGTGACCACGTCGCCGGCGGCCAGCTGGGGGACGATCTTGGAGATCGAACCGTCCTTGGCGGTGGACCGCAGGACGACGAATCCCTGCCCGCCATGCGAGTACATCGCGCCGCGGGCGAAGTCGGCCTGCCCACCGCTCGACGAGTAGTAGCTGCCGCCGACCGTCTCCGAGGCACATTGCCCGAGGAGGTCGACGGCGATCGTCGAGTTGATCGACACGAAGTTGCGCTCCTGGGCGATCACCCGCGGGTCGTTCACGTAGCTCACCGGCCACATCTCGAACGCTGCGTTCTCGTGGAGGAACTCGTACAGTCGGCGCGTGCCGAGGGCGAACGTGCCGACGGTCTTCGTGCGGTTGAGCTGCTTGGCGACGCCGTTGACGATCCCTCGCTCGACGAGATCCATCAGTCCGTCGGAGATCAGCTCGGTGTGCACGCCCAGATTTCGGTGTCCTGCGAGGGCGGCGAGGATCGCGTTGGGGATCGACCCGATACCGGTCTGGATGGTCGCCTCGTCGGGGATCCGCTCGGCGATCAATGCGGCGATCCGGTCGTCGAGCTCGGTCCGCGGCGGGGGCGGCACCTCGACGAGCGGACGGTCGACCTCGACCCATCCGAGGACCTGACTGATGTGGATCTGGTTGCGCCCGAACGAACGTGGCTGCTGGACGTTGGCTTCGAGGAAGAAGCGGGCCCGCCCGATGAACGAAGCGGCATAGTCGGCGTTCACTCCGAGGCTGAAGTAGCCGTGCCGATCGAGCGGCGACGCGGCGGCGAGAACCAGTGGGTCGCGAGTGCGCTCGCGGAGCAGGTTGCGCATCTCGCTGAAGTTGTTGGGGACGAGGTCGATCGTCCCGGCGCGGAAGCATGGCCGGGTGACGTGGGACAAGAAGTACGACAGGTGCTGTAGCCGGTCGCCGAACGCCCCGTGCAGATACGGCCGGTCGTGCACCGCGTGCATCTGGTGCACCCGAACTCCGTCGAGCCGATCGGCGTGGGCCTCGATGGAGTCGAGCAGCGTGACCGGCTCGCCGTTGGCCAGCGGCACGATGATGTCGGCACGGGGACCGACGTGCTCGAGCACGTCGTCGGGTTGTGACGGGCCAGTCATCGGGCCGCACCCTACGGGAGCAGGCTCGATCCGGGACGAACTGCGGAGTGTTGGGGTACCGATTCGGTGGCGCACGCTCCGCGGATCGCCAAGGCAGCTACCCCGACGCCTTACCCGGCTCGACCGCCGGCGGGATGAGCCCCGCCTGGCGAGCGTTGGCGGCTCGTTTCGGACCACTCGCCGGAGAGAGGCCGCGGGCAATGGCGATCGTCGCCGAAGGGCTCTGCCCGCCGAGAGCGTGGGACAGCAGGTAGACGAGGGCGTCGACGGCCACGGGATCATCCTCGGCGTGCTCGGCAACCAGCTGCGGCCAGCCTTCCGGGCCGCCGAGAACGTCGGCGACAAGGCTCCGTTCGATGAGCTCGGCGAGGGCAATCTGGCTGATTCGCGACATGCGGACGTACACGCCGTCGGGTTGCTCGGTGATGGTGAGCTCGTGAAGGGTGTGACGACCGAGCGACGGGTCCCAGGCGACGTCGAGGCGCAGGTCGTAGGGGGGCTCGCCGGCAACCGTGATCGTGTACGCCGCGGGGATCTTCACGAGTGGGCCACCGGGAGGCCCGACGGCGATCATGGCCCCTCGTCGCTTTACTTCGGTCGTCATCGAACAGGACCTTAGCATCTTCCGGCGTCCATCAACGACCCTCGTTGCACAATTGCCGATGTTCTAGTCCGGCCGGGGTTGGAATTCAACCATGGTGCTGCGATACTCACGGACATCTGTGTTGGCGGGCGGACGCCAGCGCAGACCCAACGCCCACTACGACTGTCAAAGGCACGTGTGCCTTCGCTTTCCCCCGTGCTAGCGAGCGGCTCGACCCCGGTGACATCACCGTGAGCGTGGTCACGACCGACTGGGTCGAGACGATCAAGTGCGAGGACGACGTCGCCGAGCTGGAAAGGCTCTACGTGCTGGCGAGCCAGGCGAAGTCGCGCCGGTCATAGAGTGCGTGCCGCCATCTGGCGACACGCACCTTGACAGGGCCGAACCGGCGCCGACGGCCGAGGATCCCGCCAGAGGGGGCCAGCCAGCACCGGTTCGCGTGCCCTGCACACACCACAAGTCGTTCATCGCTGTTCGATGACGCTGCACGCCGTGATTTTCGCTCGCCGCGAGGTCTCGTTGGCCGGACGAATCGGCCTGGTTCTCGGCAGATGGCGGCGGGGCTTGCCGCTGTATGGATGGTTGCCACTGGTGGGTACTCCGGTGGCAGGCCTTGCGAGCTGCGCCACGGGGACGAGGTCGTTGAGCCTCCCGTGCGGCCTGAGCAATGGAGGAACACGTGAACCAGCCGACGTGGGAACCGCATCGTCCGTCGAACTTGAGGGTCGCGCTCGTCGGGGCGTTGCTTGCTTGGACCGTCGGTGTCGCTTCGAAGCCGACGGCGTCGGCATCGGCCGAGCCACCAGGCAAGGTCACGATCTGTCATGCCACCGGGTCGGCGTCCAACCCGTACGTCCAGATCACGATCAATCAGAACGCCGTCCGAGAAGGCCGCGGGCACAACCGCGACGGTCATCAGTCGGGTGAGGACATCATCCCACCCGGACCGCATGACTCTGACGGTCGCAACTGGGACCTCGCGGGCCAAACCGTTGTTGGCGACGGCTGCCTCACCTTCGCGCCCGACATCCTGCCGCCCTCACGATAGGTCGAGCGGTTGGCACCGCTTCAGTCCTTCTTGTTGTGGCCGTTGGCGTTCCCGCGGCCATTCCCGTTGCCGTTGCCGTTGCCGTTCCCCCCACCGTTGCCATTCCCGTTGCCGTTGCCGCCGTCGTCGACTTCGTCGACCGCGGGCGGGGCGATGAGCGGCGTGAGCACCGGTTCGAGTAGTGCCAGGGTGGCCGGGGTCACCTCTGCGACTTCGACCCATCCAGCGACGCTGTCGAGGAGGGTGGCGGCACGCTCGCTGGGCGCATCGCCCTGTTCGATCAAGACGAGGTCATCGACGATCGACGTGGTGTGTTGCCGCCCGTAGTCGTCCGGGTTCGCCTGGAGGGCGGCGATCACCCCGCCGATCGTCGTCGGCACTGCCGTCGTCACCGTCACCGACGAGGTCGTCGGGGATGCCTGAGCCGATCGTTGCTCGGGCGGGTCGCCGCTGGTGATGAACGAGAACAGGCCCGATGCCATGGTCCACGCAACGAGGCCGGCCACGGCCAGGGCGGCGACACCGATCAGCCACCATGGTCGCCGCCTGCGGCGGCCGTAGCCGTCCGACGGCAACACCTGCGTCGGCTCCGACGCCACCTCCGATGTTCGCAGGACGCGGGTCGACGCCGTCGAGGTTTCGGTCAAGGCGGTCTGCATCTCCGCCGCATCGGCGAATCGATCGACCGGATCCTTGGCCATCGCCCTGCCGATCGCCATTGCCAACCCGTTCGGAACGTCAGGACGTAGCGCACGCACGTCGGGCACCGGAGCCGTGGTGTGGGCGAGGGCCGTCGCAACCGGACTGTCCCCGTTGAACGGTGCGACGCCGGCGAGCATCTCATACAGAACGACACCGACGGCGTACACATCGGTCGCTGGACTCGTCGGCCGTCCCTCGATCTGCTCGGGGGCGAGATATTTCGGCGTCCCGACAATCTCCCCAGCAGCAGTCACCTCGCCCGCCAGGTCATCGAGACGACGGGCAATCCCAAAGTCCAACAGCTTCACAACCCCGCCGTAGGACACCATGATGTTCGACGGCTTGACGTCACGATGAACGATCCCCGCGCTGTGCGCCTGACCCAGCGCGGCCAACACCGACGCCGCGATCGCCGTCGCCTGCGCCAGGTCTAACGGTTCAGACTCTGCCAGAACGGTGGCGAGTGAACGGCCCTCGACGAGTTCCATGACGATGTACAGGTAGCCATCGGCCTCCCCGGCGTCGAAAACGGCGACGGCGTTGGGATGACACAATCCGGCTGCCGAGCGCGCCTCGCGCACAAACCGAGCACGACCCACCGGCTCAGTCACCGCAACCGGGACCACCTTGACGGCGACCTGACGATCGAGGCGACGATCACGACCGGCATAGACCATCGCCATCCCGCCGCGTCCGAGCAACCGCTCCACCACGTACCGCCCAGCCAACAGCCGCGTCGTGCTGTCCACCCCAATCACTCGAACAACAACGTACCCGACCAGTCCGCCAGCCAACCCGCGACACAACCAGCAGGTGTTACAGGCGCATGCATCGTCCGGATGTTCGCTCGCCGCCTCACCGCCGCGCCCTGGCCCTAACGGCGCTAGCGTCGATCTCGATGTGCGTGGCCGCTTCGTCTTGAGTGGCGTTGCAGGACACGTCATCGGCGGACGGTGAGCAGCATGGAGGGGATGGTCTTGGCGGTGGGGCGGCAGTGCGTCGGGGGATGCTTGTGAACGTGACCCGCCACCCGGCACTGGATCACCCTGGGCGAGATGTTGACGAGCCGGCTGGTCACATCGAGTCCGCCGCGCCACAAGCACCCTCCCGTCACCCGTGGACCGACGTCACGCCGGCGAGCTACGTGTCGCGCGTCGTCCGAGAGTGGGTTGCCTCGCCCAACCCGGAAGCCCTCCACCGCCGTCTCGACGGATCGATGATCTTCGTTGACATCTCCGGATTCACCAAGATGTCTGACCGCCTTGCCCGCCTCGGCAACCGCGGCGCCGAGGAAGTCACAGCGATCATCTCGGAGTGCTTCGATCAACTCATCGCCGACGCCCGTGGGTTCGACGGCACGTTGGTGAAGTTCGGCGGTGACGCCCTGCTGTTGCTCTTCCGAGGCGAGTGTCACTCCCGTCGCGCGGCCGCCGCGGCGATCGAGATGCGGCAAACCCTACGCCGGATCCGAAACGTCGAAACTGCCGCCGGCAAGGTGCAGCTCGGCATGACCGTGGGTGTGCACAGCGGAGAATTCGACTTCTTCCTTGTCGGCGGCTCTCACCGCGAGCTCATCATCGCCGGTCCGGCCGCGTCCGAACTCGTCGCGCTGGAAGAAAGCGCCCAGTCTGGGCAAATCGTTGTCAGCGCAGCGTGTGCGCGGGAACTGCCGGCGGCGAACCTCGGTCCTGAGCGAACTCGCGGACGGCTGCTGCGCGGCAGGTTGGACACCGCCGTTGCGGCTGTGACCGTTGACGAACCCGACGACGGCGACGGCGACGACGGCGGCGACGGCGACTTGACGCCGTTTGTGCCCACCGCCCTCACCGAGGCGTTTCGCGGACACGGCAAGTTGGAGTCGGAGCACCGTCACGTCACTGTTGCCTTCTTGAATCTGCAGGGCCTCGACCAGCGGATTGCCCACGGTGATCCCGGCGAGGTGGCCGAGGAACTGGATCGACTCATTCGTGTCGTGCAGGATGCGGCGGACCGTCGCGACGTGTGCTTCCTGGCCAGCGACATCGCCGCCGACGGCGCCAAGATCATCTTGACCTCAGGCGCGCCGCGGTCTACCGGCCACGACGAAGAATCCATGCTGCTCGCCCTCCGTGCCATCGTCGACTCGGCGCCCGCAGTCCCGGTGCGGATCGGTGTGAACAGCGGACCCGTTTTCACCGGCGAGATCGGCACGAGCGACTGGCGCACGTACACGGCAATGGGCGACCCGGTCAACGTCGCCGCAAGGATCATGGGCAAGGCTCGTACGGGCGAGATCGTCGCCGCACTACCGGTGATCGACCGCTCGCGCACGCTGTTCACGACCGAGCGGATCGAGCCATTCACGGTCAAGGGCAAGCGGCAGCCCCTGGTCGCCGGCACGCTGGGACCGCCACGCGGGACGCGCACCGAAGTCGCCGCCGACGATCTTCCGATGATCGGGCGGGATGCCGAACTCGAAGTTCTCGCGGAGGCTGCTGTGGCCGCCCGTGCTCACGGTGGAACCGCCGTGGAGATCGTCGCCGAGCCGGGGACCGGCAAGAGTCGACTGGTCAACGAGTTCATCGCTCGATGCCCGGACTTCACGGTGCAGCGGGCGGAGTGCCGCCTGTACCAAGCGGACACCCCCTACTTCCCGATCGCTCAACTGCTCAGCTCGGCGCTCGGTCTGTCCGGACTGACGTCATCAGCGAAGGTCAGGCGCCTCCACGCACTTGTCTCGTCCGCATGTCCACAGCTGACTCCGTGGTTGTCGCTGATCGGCATTGCGCTCCAACTCCGGATCGAGCCATCCGAGGACGTACGGCTTCTCGACAACGAGTTTCGCAAGTCTCGGCTCGAGGCGGCGGTCACCGAACTGCTTGGCGCGGTGATGGACACCCCGACGATCCTGTACGTCGAGGATGCGCACTGGATCGACGACGCATCCGCAGACCTGCTCGGGGCCCTCGCTGCCGACATCACGTCACGACCGTGCATTCTCATCATCACTCGCCGCGGGAATGGCCCTGACCTGAACTTGGACCAGCCGACACACCGAAGGATCGAGCTCGCACCAATCGACTCAGGGTTCGCCATTGGGCTCGTCGAGATGGCGACCCGCGACGCACCGCTGCCACAGCACGTCGTCGCCACGTTGTCCCAGCGATCCGGTGGTAACCCGCTGTTCATCCTCGAGCTGGTGAACGCGATCCGTGCCGGTGGTGACCTCGGCTCGTTGCCGACCTCGGTCGAGGCGTTGATCACCGCCCGGATCGACCGTCTCCCTGCCCATGAGCGAAGTCTCTTGCGGCGTGCGTCCGTCCTCGGCGTCGGTTTCCACAGCGCCCATCTCAGCGCAGTCGTGACTGACGACAACCCGCTCGACGCGGTGAGCCAGCTGCACGACTTCCTGTCTGTTGACGAAACCGGCTGGGTGTCGTTTCGTCACGCCCTCGTGCGCACCGTCGCGTATGAGGGATTGCCATATCGAACTCGACGACAGCTCCACAGCCAGGTCGCCGACTCAATCATGTCGACGGCCGAGAGCGTCCCCGGCGAGCACCTCGCGATGCTGTCACCTCACCTGTTCTACGCACAGCGCGACGTCGAGGCTTGGCAATGTTCCATCGAAGCCGGCGACCGAGCCCGCGAGGTCTACGCCAACCTCGACGCCGCGGCACTTTACGAACGGGCGCTGACGGCGGCTGCGCGAATCGGTGGCATCGACGACCTGGCGAGAAGCTCCGTCTACGAGACGCTCGGTGACGTGTTGGAACTGGCCGGCCTCTACAACGACGCCAGCCGGGCCTATGCCGCGGCACGCCGGCTGGCGGGCGACGACCCACCCCGTCACGGAGCGCTGTTGCTCAAGGCTGCGTATGTCGCCGAGCACCAGGGCCGGTACACCAACTCGATCCGACTCCTGCGGAAGGCCCTGAGGCTGATCGAGGTCAGCTCCGGGTCCGATGGCCGGGAGCTCCGAGCCGAGCTCATCGCGTGGGAGGCCGCCGTCCGGGCGTTGCAGGGTCGTTTCGACGACGCGCTCCGGCATGCCCGAAACAGTGTCGATGAGGCGCTCGCCGCCGGCAAGGAGCTCATCGCGGCACGCGCCTACCTCATCGTCGACTTCGCCGAGATGAGCCTCGGGCGCTCCGAGAGCGTCGAGAATTCGAACTTGGCGCTCGACATCTACACCCGGCTCGGTGACTTGCAAGGCGTGGCGACCGCCGCCAACAACCTCGGTGGCTACCACTACTACGGCGGTCGTTGGGACACTGCCGCCGACCTCTACCGGCAGTCCCGTGCTGCCCGCCAACGCCTCGGAGACCCAGTCAGCGCAGCGTACTGCGACTTCAACCTGGCCGAGATCTTGGTCGAACAGGGCGACCACCAGCAGGCGGAGACCTCTCTCCTCAGTGCTCTCACCACGATGCGATCGGTGGGAGATCAGTGGGGCACTGCCTTTGCGACCCGCCTACTCGGCGTCGTGAAGCTCCGAACTGCAGCGCTCGACGACGCCGCCGAGCTGCTTCGGTCGGCAATGACGATCTTCAATTCGATCGGGGCCAAGGCCGAGGCCTTCGACACCAAAGTCAGCATCGCCGAATGCCTGCTCTTCGACGATCGCGCTGATGAAGCACTGGCACTGGTCGAAACGCTCGTCGCCGAGGCCGAGGCGACCGGCGAGCATGAAACTCAGCTCCCTGCGATGCTCCGCTGGCGCGGCTACGCCATTGGTCAGCTGGGCGACCTCGATGCGGGGGCCGCCGAGGTCCGCGGCGCGCTGCGCGCGGCACGCCGGCTGGGCGCCATCCACGAGGTGGGTCTCGCCCTCGGGGCCCTTGATCACTTCAACGCCGCAACTGGTCGGGTGACGCCCGAAGCCGACATCAGCGAGCGCGACGACATCATCGGTCGCTTGCGACTTCAACGCCGCCCTGCGCCTCCCGGATGGCCGGGCGGCGCGGTCAGCGGAACTTGAAGGCCGGGTCGGCGTCGAACAAGACGTAGTACTGCGTCTGGCCGCTGCCGGTCCGGGTGATTTTGGCGCACGGAATCGGAGAACTCGCTGATGGTGGCACCGCAGATCGCCGTCAGCGCCACGCCATCGATGAACACGACGGCATGGCCGGGCGGCGTCGAATGCGCCTTCGACATGACCACGGTGATCTCGACCACGGCACCGCCCGTGTCGCCTTCGAACTGGACGTTGTACGCGGTGACGCAGTCGGTGCCAGCGCACTCGCCAGGACCGGTGGCAACGGGACTGATCGCGACGGTCTTGATGAATTCGGCGCCGGCACGGAACGTCAACTGCGAGACCGTCGCCATCGTTCGCCGTGGCGACGCAGGGCCCCTGTTTCGAGCAATCGACGATCGTCTGAGCTCCGCCATCCGTCGCCGGGCGTCGGGCGCTCGGCTTCAATCGACCTCGCGCCCTCGAGACTGAGTTCCCTCCGCCGCCGCGGCCGGCGCCACGACGCCGACCAGTGCCGACACGACACCCACTATGACCCAAACCCGCATCGCCCCACTCCTTTACATCCGCCGCGGAGCCGCAGCACGAGAGCCGGGACTGTAGCGCAACTCGGTGGTTGCGCCACCAGCGCCGTGTCGTGCCAGGTGACTCAACGGTGGCGTGATGGCGCGTGACCGTGCGGTGCAGGTGCGATGCAGCGGACGATGACGCCGGTAAGCAGGACCCCGGCACCGGTGACGATCGCGGCGAGGGGCAGCATCACGGCCAGGACGACGCAGCCAACGAGGCCGGCGATGCTGAGCCAGCGGGGCCAGCGGCGTTGGCCCTGACCAAGGGTCAGGCAGGCGGCGTTGGTGATGGCGTAATAGGTGAGGATGGTGACGCCGGAGAAGCCAATGGCTCCCCGCAGGTCGAGGACGGCGGTGAGCACGATCACGACAGTGGTGACGAGGATCTCGGCGCGCAGGGGAAGAGCGCGATTTCCGTCGATCTGCGCGAGCCAGTTCGGCAGCTCGTGGCGGCGGGCCATCGCCAGCACGGTGCGGGACACGCCGGGCACGAGGTTGAGGAGAACCCCGAGCGCAGCGATTCCGGCGCCGACACGGACGGCTGGTGCCAGCCAGTCGAGTGGCGAGGTGGCAACGACGAGACTGAGTGGGGCGTCATTGGCTGCGACGGCGGCGACGGGGACCGTGGCGAGAAGCGTGACGCCGACGACGGCGTAGACCACCAGCACCCCGCCCAGGGCGCGAGGGATCGCCTTGGGGATGATCGTGGCCGGGTCGCGGACTTCCTCGCCGAGGGTGGCGATGCGGGCATAGCCGGCGAAGGCGAAGAACAGGAACCCGGCCGCACGCAGGACGCGAGCTGGCGACGTATCGACCGGGGCGAGCGACGCGAGCGACGCGGTCGGGCTCGACCAGCCGGCGACGGTGACCGCGACGAGCGCCGCCAACACGACGGCGAGCAGGCATTTGGTGACGACGACGGTGCGGGTCAGCCCGCCGATGTTGACGAGCGCCACGGCGCTGACTGCGGTGACGCCAACGAACCGGGGGTGCTCGGGCCACAGATAGGCGCCGGCTGTGAGCGCCAGCGCGACGCACGAGGCGGTCTTGCCGACCACGAACCCCCACCCCGCGAGGTGGCCCCAGAACGCGCCGAGCTGACGGCGGGCGTAGACGTAGGTGCCGCCCGACTCCGGGTGCAGCGCAGCGAGCTGGGCTGACGAGGTGGCGTTGCAGAACGCGACGACCGCGGCGACCACGAGGCCGATCAGCAGCCCGGTCCCCGCAACATCCGCGGCCGGGCTCCACGCGCTGAACACTCCGGCGCCGATCATCGACCCGGCGCCAACGGTCACCGCGTCGGCGAGACCCAGCCGACGCTCCAGCGGTGCCGTCATCGACCCCACCTGCGATGTGGCTCGGAATCGCGGCCGGTGAGGCAGGCCGTCGTTCAGCGACCGGCGGGTTGGAAGAGCTCGACCACGTTGCCCGACGGGTCCTGCAGCAGGATCTGTTTGCCGCCGGGCCCCTCCACGATGTCGTTGCGGAAGGTTGCGCCGGCGTCGCCGAGTCGTCCGACCTCGGAGGCGAGGTCGTCGACAATGAAGTGGATCCGGTTCCAACCGCCCGGGCCGGGCGTTGCACCGTCAGGCATCGGCCGACCTGCCGAACTCTTCGGGCCGGCGAGCAACAGTCGCAGGTTGCCGCGCTTGACATCGGCGAAGGCGGGCAGCGCGCTGGTCAGCACCTCGAAGCCGAGCAGCGACGTGTAGAAGGCGATCGACTCCTCCACGTCACTGACCATGTAGCGGACGTTGACGAACTCATCGCTTGGCATTGGTGGACCTCCTTGTGGTTGTTCGGTCGCTCAACAGGTGGTGGAGCAGGAAACTGATGCGGCTCTCGAGATCGACGGTGGTGCGCTCGAACGCCGGGTACGTGGAACGGTTCGTCGCACCGTCGAGCGCCGGGTCGGGAATGCTCCAGTGCACGAGCTCAGGATGCGACGGGAACTCCGGGCATACCTCGCGGACGCGGTCACAGAGCGTGATCACCTCGTCGAATCGCTCGGAGACGAACTCGTCGATGTGCTTGGTGCGGTTCGCGCTGATGTCGATGCCACGCGTCCGCAGCACGCGCACCGCGTTGGGGTGGAGCGGCTTCGGTTCGCTGCCGGCGCTGCGGGCGTCGATCGCGCCCGCCGACATGTGTTCGATCAACGCTTCTGCGATCTGGGATCGGGCACTGTTCCCGGTACACAGGAACAACACCCGTTGGCGACGGCACGAGTCCTCCCTCGGCTGGCTGGCCAGGGGTGGTGCTATGCCATGAAGCGCCGGATGGAGAGCACCGCCCGCGGTCTGCAACGCCCGTCGGCAGGCACCCAGGTCAATCGTGTAGTAGCTGTCGCGACGGTCGGCTGAGCTCCGGCGAGCGGACACCAGGCCGCCATCGCGGAGTTGTCGCAAGTGGTAGGACACCAGGCTCTGCGGTTCGTCGACCAGCACCATCAACTCCCCCACCGCCCGATCACTACGCACCAACTCCTGCATCAGACGCCAACGCACCGGATGCGACGCCAGTCGCACGAACGACGGCGGGTCGGTCACCGCGGGCCGCGCGGTCACGCTCCTCACACCTTGAACAGTACCCATCCAAGCGACAATCAATCAAACCAGATTGATAGATATTTGGCCGAGCGACGCGACGACGCTCGGCGCTAGCTGTGCAACCGATCGAGGAGTGCTCGAACTTTGTTGTCGATTTCGTCGCGGATGGTGCGCACGACATCGAGCGGTTGCCCGGCCGGGTCATCGAGCTTCCAGTCCTCGTAGCGCGTGCCCGGATAGAACGGGCAAGAATCACCGCACCCCATCGTGATGACAATGTCGGAGGCTGCGACCGTCGCATCGGTGAGAACCTTGGGGGTTGCTTGGTTGCTGTTGAGGTCGATGCCGATCTCTCGCATCGCGGTGACGACCGTGGGGTTGATCGTGTCGGCGGGGGCGGTGCCTGCGGAGCGGACGACGACCTCGTCTCCGGCGTAGTGGGTCAGGAGGGCGGCGGCCATCTGGGAACGCCCGGCGTTGTGGACGCACACGAACAGCACTTCGGGACGTTCAGGCATGTTCGGTCTCCGTAGTTGTTGTCGGGTAGAGCACGCTGATCAGTGCGAGCGCGATCGCGGTGCCGATCAGTTGCATGACGATGAACATCGGCACCGAGGACGGTTTGATTCCGGCGAAGCTGTCCGAGAGCGTGCGGGCGACTGTGACCGCGGGGTTGGCGAAACTGGTCGAGGACGTGAACCAGTAGGCGCCGGCGATCCACACGCCGACCGCATACGGCAGGGCATTGGCGCGGCCGGTGCGGAGGCAGCCATGGATGACGAGCAGCAGTCCTGCCGTGGCGACAACCTCTGACAGCCACAACGCGCCCGAGGATCGAACCTGCGCGGAAAGATTGATGGCGGGCAGGTCGAACATCAGGTTGGCAAGGATCGCGCCGGCACAACCGCCGAGGACCTGAGCGACAACGTGAACACCGGCGTCGGCCGTGCTGATCGTGCCATGAGCGCGGGCGACGAGGGTCACGGCAGGGTTGAAGTGAGCGCCCGACACGGCACCGAAGATCAGGATCAACGCAACGAGCGCGGCGCCGGTGGCGGCTGCGTTCTCCAACAGTTGGAGGCCGGCATCGGAGGGTGAGAGACGCTCGGCCATGATCCCGGAACCGATCACAGCCACGATCAACATCCCGGTACCGAGGGCCTCGGCCACGAAGCGACGCGGTCTCCGGCCCACGGTTCGGTGATGCTGGTGGTCAGGCGTCAGCGGAGCAGCATGCGTCGTCGGTGGCGCACGACATCGCTGGAGCGTCGGCGAGCACGGTGTAGAACTCCCAGGCGTTGTCCGGGCCCTGCACCCACGTCTTGTCCTGCACCGCGAAGCAGCACGAGACGTTCTCCTGAACGTGCTGCTCGAACCCGAATTGCTCGGCCCGGGCGATCACCGCGGCGACCTCGTCAGTGGTCTCGACCTCGACGCCGATGTGATTGAGCGTTCCCGGCTCACCGGCGTTGGCGAACAGCACCAGCTTCAGCGGGGGATCGACGATCGCGAAGTTGGCATAGTCGGTGCGAACCTTGGCTGGTGGGGTCTGAAACAGCTTGGAATAGAACGCGATCGAGGTGTCGAGGTCGTCGACGTTGAGGGCGAGTTGAACACGGGACACGGGCAGCCTCCTGGCTTACATTGACGAATGTCGATGAAATGCATCGTACCAATGAATCGAAGCCTGTCAATAGACCTGTTCGACGAATGTCGATACAGTCGGACCCATGCCGAAGGTCGCCGCCGTCCTCGATCCGATCGCCTGTTGCACACCAGTCCGCGCCGAAACCCTCGACGGGGCCACGGCCGAAACACTGGCGCGCTCGTTCGCCGCCCTCTCCGATCCCATTCGCCTCCGACTGTTGAGCTTCATCGCCTCCGCCGACGCCGACGAAGTGTGTTTCTGCGACCTGCTCGAACCGTCCGGCCGATCCCAGCCAACCGTCAGTCATCACATGAAGATCCTCGTTGACGCCGGACTGGTCACACGTGAGAAACGAGGACTCTGGGTGTGGTACCGCCTCGTGCCGTCGCGACTCGATGCGCTCCGATCAGTGCTCCGCTAGCGGCGACCCGGCGCCCGCCGTACCAGTCCATCAGGGCATTCGGCGCGCTAGCTCTTGGGGGCGGGTGAGCTTCGGGGAGGGTCCGTCAGCCGTCGATGGCATCGGCGGCAGGCGCGGCTCGTGCTTCGTCGCGTGATCAACGGGACGCTCGGCGAAGTATTCGGGTGACAGCTCCTCGGGTCGTCGGTACGGTCGCGGCGGGTTCTCGGGAGGAACCTGGGCATTGATGAAGAGGAGAATCATGTCTCGGCCTCCCATCCGCGCAGTACCGCCGCTGGAGTGTCCTCGCTGCTGTTGACCAGCCTGGCCGTAGCCGGCAAACGGCGGCGATCGTCGAAGAACTCCAGATCATCGAACCAAGCGATCGAAGCGCCTCAACTGACGGCGGTCGTCGCAGCCGATTCACAACGAGGTGACCGCCCGCTCACGTGGCTTGTCACTCGAACCCAGGTTCCCAAGTCGGAGGAGACGACAACCTAGGAAGAGGAGAAAGCAATGAAGATTCGACGATTAGTGATGGCGCGTCGCCGCGGCGCGGTCGCCGTGGTCGCCGCGGCCCTTGTGGCCACTGCCGCGCTGCCGCTGGGGGCTGTGGCGACGTCGGTGCCGGAACCGGAGCCGACTGCCTCGCCGCCACCGATGGCTGTGGAGACGTCGGTGCCGGAGTCGGCGCCGACTGCCTCGTCGGTGCGGGACTGGAACCAGCACGCCGTCGCCGTCCTGATGACGCCCTCAGATGCGCCGGAGCCGGGCGCCGGTCAGACGCCGCCGGTCACGATGTTGCACATGGCGATGGTCCACGGGGCGATCTACGACGCTGTCAACGCCATCGACGGCGGGTACCAGCCCTTGCTCCCCGGACTGCCGGCAGCTTCGCCGTCGGCGTCACTGGATGCAGCAGTGGCAACCGCAGCCCACGACGTGCTCGTCGGACTGGGCACCGATCCACCGATGCCGGAGGCCGTGGTGACTCGGATCGATGGTCTGTACGAAGAGGCGCTGGCGGCGATTCCCGACGGCACCGACAAGACGGACGGGATTGCCGTTGGGGCCGCCGCCGCGGCGGCGATGCTGGCGGCAAGAGCCGACGACGGTCGCTACGTCCCGTTCTCCCATCCCGTTGGCGATCAACCAGGTGAGTGGCGTCCGGCCCCACCCGACGAGATCAGCGACCCGTTCGCCTGGGTCGCCAACGTCCAGCCGTTCACGCTCGACAGCTCGTCGCAGTTCCGTTCGTCGGGGCCGCCCGCACTCGACAGTGCCGAGTACACCACCGAGTACAACGAGGTCAAGGACCTCGGCGCCGTCGACGGGGCGCGCAGCCCCGAGCAGCAGGCCATCGCCGAGTTCCACGTCAACACTGTGGAGATGTACAACCGCACGTTGCGCACCGTCGCCGAAGCCGAGGGGCTCACCCTCGCCGAGGATGCCCGACTGTTGGCGATGGCCAACGTGGCCGGCGCCGACACCGCGATCAACTGCTGGGACGACAAGGCGTACTGGCACTTCTGGCGTCCGATCACCGCCATCCACGAGGGCGACAACGACGGCAACGACGACACCGTCGGCGACCCGTCGTGGGAGCCGATGGCTCCCGACGCCGCCGTATCCGGACAGCGCTTCTGGCTACAACTGCCTCACGGCGGCGTTCATGCACAGCGCCGACGCCTTCTTCGGCGGGGAGCCGATCGCCTTCAGCCTCGTGAAGATCGTGCCCGACGCCCCCGAGGTGACCCGCGAGTATGCGACGTTCACGGACGTTCTACCCGAGACCATCGACGCCCGCGTGTTCCAGGGCCTCCACTTCCGCACCGCCGACGAGCAGGGCGCCGAGATCGGCGCCAACGTCGCCGAGTGGGTCGCCACCAACTACTTCCAACCGGCGAGCTCGGCGAGCACGGCGAGCGCGCCGCCCACCACCTGAGCCCGCCAGTTCTTCCGCCACGTGTGAGACGTTTCTGTCTCACACGTGGCGGCGGAATGCGTGGGCAGAAGTCGGGCGCACCGCCATTCTTGTCCCGCTGAGTCTGGCGGTCGGGAAGGAACAAACGTCTGCCGGTATGGCGATGCCGCGCTGATTCAACCGACCGCGTCATTGAGTCGGACGTCTCGCGGTAGCGAGCACGCCCGGACTTCGCGGGGCCACAGCAGACCGCCGACTCTGTGTGCTTGCAACAGCAAGCAACGCTGCTTCAAAGCTTGACCTGCGGTGTCGCCGAGCCGGCGATAGAGGTGCTGCGCCCGGCGAGTCATCGGAGATCACACCAGGTGGCTCCAGAGATCGACGATCTTGATGGCGAATCGTCGGAGCGGGTAACGCCCAGGTAACGCGGTGTCCCTACCGTCGCCGACAGCGTGGTCAACGAGGTGAGCGCAATGGCGTGGAGCACACGGCCACGACGAGGTTCGAGAGGGTGGGACGATGTTGGAGACCGATAGAGGTGACAGCGAGATGGGACGACCGCTCGTCCTGTGCCGCAGCCGCGGCGGCCCTTACGACAACGACGCATTCCTCAGCGGTCGGCGGCTGGGCGACATCGACCACTTCGAGCTCACGACCCCAGGCCAGGACTAGGACGATGCGGATCCTGCTGCTCTGCTCGGCGTTCAACGGGCTGACTCAACGCGCCTGGATCGCCTTGCGCGAGGCCGGTCACGAGGTGAGTGTCGAGTTCGCGTCGAGCGGGGAGGCGATGATCTCGGCGGTTGGACTGTTCGACCCAGAGCTGATCATCTGCCCATTCCTGCGCGAGCGGGTGCCCGAGGAGGTCTGGCGGCGGTACCGCACGATCATCGTGCATCCTGGACCGAAAGGCGACCGTGGGCCATCGTCGCTCGACTGGGCGCTGATGGACGGCGAGCCGCAGTGGGGCGTCACGGCGTTGCAGGCGGTCGAGGAGATGGACGCCGGGCCGATCTGGGCGACGCGCCCGCTGGTGTTCCGCACGGCTGGGCGGCCCAAGAGCGCTGTGTACAACGGTCCCGTGGCCGATGCCGCAGTCGAGTTGATCGGCGAGGTCGTCGCCAAGGCGGCCGATCCCAGCTTCCGGCCCGAGGCGCTGGACTATCGGCGCGCCGATGTCATCGGGCGGCTACGACCGCCGCTGCGCCCCGCTGACCGCCAGTTCGACTGGTCCGAGGACACCGATGCGATCCTCCGGCGGATCGCCGCGGCTGACGGGTCGCCCGGTGTCCGCACCACGATCGGAGACGAGCCCGTCTTCGTCTTCGACGCCCATCGCGGACCGCTGCTGCCGGGCCGCCCGGGCAGTGTCGTGGGTCGTCGAAACGGCGCGGTCCTCGTCCGCACCGGTGACGGCTGTGTGTGGATCGGTCAGGTGCGCATCGACGGATGCGTCAAGCTGCCGGCATCGATGGCGCTGCGCTCACAGCTCGGCGATCTACCTGACGTCCTGAGCGTGGCCACCCAGTCAGCGGACGAGGCCGGACGTCGCGAGATCAGCTATCGGAGTCACGGTGATGTCGGCGTCTTGGGAATCGACTTCTACAACGGGGCGATGTCGACCGGACAATGTCGAAGGCTCAGCGCAGCACTCCGTGACGCCCTGCGGCAGCCGACCAAGGTGCTCGTGGTCCGCGGCGGCGAGTCCTTCAGTAACGGCATCCATCTCAACGTCATTGAGGCTGCTCCCTCGCCGACGCTCGAGGCGTGGCGCAACATCAACGCCATCGACGATGTGGCTCGCGAGATCGTCACAGCGACCGACCAGCTCGTCGTCGCGTCGGTGGGAGCCAACGCCGGCGCCGGCGGCGTGATGCTGGCCCTCGGCGCCGACCACGTGATCCTGCGTGACGGTGTCGTGCTCAACCCGCACTACGCGACGATGGGGTTGTACGGATCGGAGTACTGGACCTACCTCTTGCCGAAGCGGGTCGGCGATGACGAGGCGGCTCGACTCACCGAACGTTGCCTGCCGATCGGCTCTGCGCAGGCCAAACGGACGGGGCTTGTCGACGACGTCGTCGCCGGCCCGTCGGCGGAGTTCGAGGAAGCCGTCTTGGAGTACGCCACGCGGCTTGCCGGCCGCGCCGATCACGACCGAATGCTGCAACGCAAGCGTACGTCGCGCCGTGCAGACGAGCAGCGCAAGCCGCTCGACGCGTATCGCGCCGAGGAGCTGGCCGAGATGAGTCGAGACATCTTCGATGACCGGCACGGGTTCAGCGCCGCACGACACGCGTTCGTCACCAAGCAACGACCTGGCTCAACCCCACCGCGCATCGCCCTGCACCGACCCGAACTGCCGCCGGAGGTCGGCGGTGATGCCGCTGCTCGACGCGCGAGCTGATGGCGGTTACGCAGCGGCGACGAGCCGCCTTGCCGGATCGGCCGTTCATCTCAAGCCCGAACCCGTCAAACATCGCGGAGCGCACGCGTGCGTGACGTTGCGCTCGTAGGGCCCACCTGACCCGCCAGAGCGGACGTGTGGCGCCTCACGATTGGGCTGTTGCTTCACCCGACCGTGTGCATCAGGTGCGCTTCTGAGCTATGGCGCGGTCGTCCCCGGTGCCGATGTAGCGTCCGCGGTGAGCGCCGCCACCAACCCGGTAGCGAACCCGTAGATCCGCAGCGCCGTGATCTCCCCATCCGCAAGATCGTAGAAGACCGAATAGGGCACCGCGACCTGCTTGCCACTCGCCGGAATACCGGCGAAGTCACCCGTGTGAGTGCCGACGAAGACTACTTCCGCGGCAGCCGTGCCCTCGCCAATGACCACATTCGTCACCTCCGGGCGCGCATCGAAAGTCTGCTCGTGCAGCTCGACGATCCCACTGACCACCTCGTCCCGCCCCTCGATCCGCTGGCCGACGTCGACCAGCTCAAAGACCACATCGTCGCTGAAATACGGGGCGATGTCCTCGCGGGCCACCAACGCGGCGATGTAGGCATCGATGACCGTCTGCGTCTCCTCGATGCTCATGGCCACCGGCGCCGGCGAGGCAGTCGGCTCCGGTTCCGGCACCGATGTTGCCACAGCCCCCAGCGGCGCGGCAGTGGCCACAAGGGCCGCGGCGACCACGGCGACCACGCCGCGGCGACGCGCCATCACGTACCGTCGAATCTTCATTGCTTTCTCCTCTTCCTGAGTTGTTCTCTCCTCCAACTTTGGGAACCTGGGATTCGAATGACGAGACACGTTGAGCGGGTGGTGCTCACCTCGTTGTGACTCGGTTTGCAACGGCGCTCCGTCACTTCGGTCGCTGCGGTGTCGGTTGGTTCGATGACTGGAGTGCTTCGACGGTGGCCGCCATCCATCGGCAACGGCCAGGCTGGTCAACAGCAGCGAGAGCACTCCAACGGCGACAGTGCGCGAAACGGAGGCCGAGACATGATTCTCCTCTCAATCAATGCCCAGGTTCCTCCCGAGAACCCGCCGCGACCGTACCGACGACCCGATGAGCTGTCACCCGAATACTCGGCCAACCCTCCCGTTGATCACGCGACGTAGCACGTCCCGCGATCGATGAGGCGAAGGCGCCATCGGCACACCGCTGGACGTCGTTCGTGCCTTGACCGGGATCCTAAACCGGTTTAGGATTCCGGCTACGTCGTACGCCAGCACGCCCGATGCGTCGGTCGGTTCGAGGGGTACTCGGGGGGTCACGAGACGTCGTCGCGCCACGATCGTCGATGTCGCCCGCCGGGCCGGGGTCTCCAAGGGCCTCGTGTCGTTCGTCCTCAACGATCGGCCAGGCGTCGCTCCCGCAACCAAGGACCGGATCCTCGACGCGGCGCGCGAGCTCGACTGGCGCCCGAGCCAAGCGGCCAGATCGTTGGCCAACGAACGGTCCTACGCGATGGGACTCGTGCTCGCTCGACCAGCCGAACTTCTCGGCGCCGACCCGTTCTTCCCGGCGTTCGTCGCCGGTGTCGAGGCCGAACTGTCGGCTCGCAACGCATCGCTCGTGCTGCAGGTCGTCCCGAGTATCGACACCGAGCTGGCGGTCTATCGACGACTCGCCGCCGATCACCGCGTCGACGGCGTGCTCGTCGCCGACCTGCGCGTCGACGATCCGCGCCCCGACACGTTGGTCGAGATCGGCCTGCCGGCGGTGACCCTGGGGAGGCCGGGTGGTCGCCGCGTGGTGCCCGCCGTCGTGCTCGACGACAAGCCCGGCGTAATCGCCGCCGTCGAGCACCTTGTCGATCTCGGTCACCGACGAGTCGCCTTCGTCGGCGGCCCGGACGAGTTCCTTCACGCCCGCAGCCGGCGCGAGGCATGGCGCACCACGCTGGAAGGCTTCGGGTTGTCGGCCGCACTCACCTTCGACGGCGACTTCGGTGGCACGAGTGGCGCGATGGCGACGGTTCGCCTCCTCGAACTACCGGCGCGTCAGCAACCGACCGCCATCGTCTTCGCCAACGATCTGATGGCCGTCGCCGGGGTGTCCGCGGCGACCCGTCGCGGGCGCCGCGTGCCCGACGACCTCTCCGTCGTCGGGTTCGACGACATCACCGTCGCCGCGTACATGCACCCCGCACTCACCACCGTGGCGCAAGATGCCGTGGCGTGGGGGCGCGCCGCGACCCGGGCGGTGTTCGACCTCGTCGAGCACGGCGCCGACGACGACGTGGAGCTGGCCCCGGCACGGCTCGTCGTCAGGGAGTCGACCGCACCACCGCCACACGGTGGGCGACCGCGCGTCCGCCGATCGCAACCGTCTGTCCGATCACGACCAACCAGGAGGACATCATGAAACGATCAACGATCGCGGCACTCGCCGTCATCGGGCTCACCGGCGGTGCGCTAGGCACCGGCGTCGGGGTCAACGCCGCCGCCCCGAGCGGGGCACTCGAGTCGCGTGGCCCGATCACGATCTGGCTCTCCAACAACCCCTTCGAGCTGGAATGGGGCACGGCCATGGTCGAGGCGTGGAACGCCGAGCATCCCGACGAGGAGATCACGGCCGCAGGAGATCCCGGCCGGGCGGACGAGCGAGGAGGTCATCGGCGCCGCTATCACGGCGGGCAACGCACCGTGCCTCATCTTCAACACGGCGCCCGCTGCCGTGCCGCAGTTCCAGCGCCAGGGCGGGCTGGTCGATCACTCGACAGCTTCGCCGACGGCGCTGACTACGTCGCCGCACGCACGGGCGACCGCGCCGAGCAGTACCGCTCGAGCGACGGCGGCCTGTACCAGATGCCGTGGAAGGCCAACCCGGTGATGATCATCTACAACCGGGGCATCTTCGAGGAGGCCGGTCTCGACCCCGACAACCCGCCGCTCGCCACCTACGACGAGTTCCTGGCGACCGCCCAGACGCTCGTCGACGAAGGCGGGGTGCAGGCGGCGATCTGGCCATCGCCGGCCGGTGAGTTCTTCCAGCCGTGGTTCGACTTCTACCCGACGTACATCGCCCAGAGCGGACTCGCGCTGGTCGAGGACGGGGAGGCGACGTTCGCCTCCGAGGACGGCTTCGCCGTCGCCAACTTCTGGCGCAGCCTCTACGACGCCGAGCTTGACGCCCCGCGAGGCACTACCCCGCTGATGCCTTCGCCGACGAGGAGTCGGCCATGGCGATCGCCGGACCATGGGCCATCGCCGTCTACGGTGAGGACATCGACTGGGGCGTCGTGCCCGTGCCGACCGCCGAAGCCACCCCGGCCGAGGAGATCCAGACGTTCAGCGACGAGAAGTCGATCGGCATGTTCACGGCGTGCGAGAACCAGGCCACGGCGTGGGACGTGCTCAAGTTCGCCACCAGCGAGGAGCAGGACGGCGCGCTGCTCGAGATCAGCGGACAGATGCCGATGCGCACGGATCTGCTCGGCACGTTCCCCGAGTACTTCGAGGCCAACCCCGACTACGCAGCCTTCGCCGAGCAGGCCGACCGCACCATCGAGGTGCCCAACGTGGCCAACTCGATCGAGGTCTGGCAGACCTTCCGTGACGCCTGGTCGGAGTCGGTGATCTTCGGCGACAGCGACCCGCAGGAGGCGCTGACGGCCGCCGCCGAAGACGATCAACGAACTCGTCGCCGAGTAGGCGACGACGACACGATGGCCGCCACGGCCAGCCCCTCCGTGGCCGGCGCCGGGTCGTTCGACCCGGCGCCGGCGCGGAGGCGCGAACGCATCCCGCTCCGGCAGCAACTCGCCGGCTATCTCTTCGTGTCGCCCTGGGTCGTCTTCTTCGTCGGGATCTTCGCCTATCCGCTCGGGTTCGCGATCTGGATGTCGTTCTACGACTACTTCTTCGCCGCGCCTGGTGCGACCGTGGAGCGGCCGTTCGTCGGGTTCGACAACTACTGGGACGCCCTCACCGACGAGGACGTACGCCAATCGTTCCGGAACATCGTCGTCTTCCTCGTCATCAACGTGCCGCTCACGGTGATCCTCGCGATCGCCCTGGCGATGGCGCTGAACGCCGTCATCCCGTTCCGGGCGTTCTTCCGCACTGCCTTCTTCCTGCCCTACGTGACGGCGAGCGTGGCGCTGATCGGCGTCTGGCTGTGGCTGTTCAGAACCGACGGGCTCGTCAACACGATGCTCGGCCCGCTCGCCCCTGACCCGTCATGGCTCGATCAACGAACGGCTCGCCATGCCGACGATCGCCATCTACGTCACGTGGAAGGGGCTCGGCTTCTACATCCTGCTGTACCTCGCCGCGCTTGCAGAACGTGCAGAAGGAGCTGTACGAGGCGGCGGCGGTCGACGGAGCCGGACGCTGGAGGTCGTTCCGCAGCGTCACGTGGCCGGGCGTCCGGCCGGCCACGACGCTGGTCCTCGTGCTGGCGATCATCACCGGCGCCAACCTGTTCACCGAGCCGTACCTGCTGACCGGCGGAGGTGGGCCCAACGGCGCGTCGTCGTCGCCCGTACTGATCATGTACCAGACCGGCATCCAACAAGGCAACGCCGGCGAAGGCGCCGCCATCGGCGTCATCCTCGTCTTCTTCGTCGCGATCGTCGGGCTCATCGCCCGGTACCTCAGCGAACGGAACGCGTGATGTCCACGACCGACGAGACCATCGCCACCGACCGCGATCAAGTCGCGGCACCCCGCCAGCGCCATGCCGGACGACTTCTGCTGCTGACGGTCGGCGCCTTCGTCTTCATCTTCCCGTTCTAGTACATGTTCATCGGCTCGCTCCAGGAGGAGGTCCGACAGCGGCATCGGCGGCGCGGTGCCGCGGCCCGGCAATCTCACGACCGCCAACTACAGCGACATCAACGAGGCGATCGACCTGGTCGGCTCGCTGGGCAACTCGGCGATCGTCACGATCGGTGTGCTGCTCGGCACGATCTTCTTCGGGTTGCTCGCCGGCTACGCCATGGCCGTGCTCCACTACCGCGGGCGGGGCGCCACGTTCGCCAGCGTGTTGCTCGTCCAGACGATCCCGTTCCAGCTGCTGATGATCCCGCTGTACGTGTTGCTCGTCCGCAACTACGGGCTGGGCGATACCTATCTCGGGATGATCCTGCCGTTCGCCATCAGCCCGGCCGCCGTGTTCATCTTCCGGCAGTTCTTCCTGCAACTTCCTCGCGAGTTGTTCGACGCCGCGCGCATCGACGGCGCCAGCGAGTTGATGATCCTGCGCCGCATCGCCGTTCCGCTCGCCCGCCCGGCCATTCTCACGGCGACGCTGCTGACGTTCATCGGCCCGTGGAACGAGTTCCTCTGGCCGTTCCTCATCACCAAGAAGACCGAGATGCAACCGCTCGCCGTGTCGCTCGCCAACTACATCTCCACCCTGCAAGCGACGGTGGCCAACCCGTTCGGGTCGGTGATGGCCGGCGCGTGCGTGCTGGCGGCACCGGTCGTCGGGTTGTTCATCGTGTTCCAGCGCCACTTCACGTCGAGCGACATCGGCTCAGGAGTGAAGGGGTGATCCCCTATCGGTTGACACGGTTGGGGATCGTGATGGCCCCCGATCCCGGGGATCCGTTGGAAGCCGAAGGGGTGCTCAACCCTGCTACCGGGCACACGCCCGACGGTCGCCTGCACCTCCTGCCGAGAGTGGTCGCCGCCGGCAACGTGTCCCGCGTCGGCCTCGCCGAAGTCGTCGTCGAGGACGGCGTCCCCGTCGGCGTCGATCGACGCGGCATCGTTCTCGAACCCGACCTGTCTTGGGAACGCGGCGTGAACCACGCCGGGGTCGAGGATCCCCGCGTCACCTATCTCGATCGGCTCGGGGTGCACGTGATGACGTACGTCGCCTTCGGGCCGCTCGGGCCGCGGATTGCCGTAGCCGTGTCACGGGACCTGCGCTCGTGGCAGCGACTCGGACCGGTGCTGTTCGGCCACGAGGCGGAGTGGGGCGTCGACTTCAACCTGTACCCCAACAAGGACGCCCTGTTCTTCCCCGAGCCGATCCCGGGCCCCGACGGCGAACCGTGCTATGCGATGTTGCACCGGCCGATGTGGCATGCCGACTGGCTCGGCGTCGGCGACGCCCTCGTGCCGCCCGCCGGCATCGACGAGCGACCGGGCATCTGGATCTCCTACGTCACCGAGGCCGCCGTCGACGGTGACTTGCGGGCCCTCACGGTCCTGCGTTCCCACCGCTGCGTCGCCGTCGGCGAGTTCACGTTCGAGAGCACCAAGATCGGTGGAGGTCCGCCACCAATTCGGGTCCCGGAAGGATGGCTGCTCATCCACCATGGCGTCGCCGGGGACGTCGCCTCCGGCTTCGACCCGACCGCGCCGAGCTCGGCGGTCTACTGCGCCGGCGCCATGCTGCTCGATCCAGATGATCCGGCGAAGGTTCTCGACCGCACCGCCGAACCACTCCTGCAGCCACAGACAGCTGCCGAGCAAGTCGGCACCGTGGCCAACGTCGTGTTCCCGACTGCGATCGCGGCGATCGGCCCGCGGCAGTTCGTGTTCTACGGCATGGCCGACGCGCGCATCGGCGTAGCCGAGCTCGAGCGCACGGTGGCGTGACAGACGGCCCCGACGTCCACCAGCTGGGCCTCGTCGGATGACACACGCGACGAGCTCAGGCGGAACGGGTCCGGTCGGTGAACTCGTACCAGATCGGACTAGACATCCCGAAGGCGTCGAGTGTTTGCGTTCTCGATCTCGGGCGTGTTGCTGAATTACGCGATCAGCGCTGCGTACCGCTGGAGGTAGAGCGGCCAGCCGCCGTCGCCGTCGACGCCTTCACGGACGCCTTCCCAGCCGAGGCCGTGTCGGTCGAGGTGGCGGTGCTCGAGTTCGACTCGTGTACGGGTCGGACCATCGGCGGTGAAGCGCACCTCCACCTCACTCGTGTTGTTCGGATCGTCTTCCAGTTGCCAGGTGGGTCCGATGTCCCAGCTGAACACGACCCGGGAGGGCGGATCGTAGGCAAGGATGCGGGCCCAGCGGCACTCGGAGCCGTCCGCGGCTCGGTCGACGATGTGGCCGCCGACTTTCGGCTCGAACACGGTCTCGGTGATCGGGGCCCCGAGCAGGTTGTGCTCGCGGGGCTTGAAGTCACCGAATCGGGCGGTGAAGACGCGGAACGCCTCGTCGATCGGGGCGTTGACGACGATGTCCTTGAAGATGGTTGCGGTATCGGTGAAAGTCATGGCTGATCCTTTGTCGACTGCTCAACGGCGGCTTCGTAGTTGGCCAGGGTTCGGTTCCAAAACGTGTCGAGTTGGTCACGGAGCGCGCTGACGGCGAGCGGGTCCAGCCGGTAGACATGCCGACGCCCGACCACCTCCTCGCTCACCAGCCCGGTGTCCTTCAGCACCTTGAGGTGCTGCGACACGGCTGGCCGGCTCACTGGCAGGCGTGCCGCGATGTCGATGACCGCTAGCGGCTGGACGGCGAGGTATTCGACGATCGCTCGTCGCGTTGGGTCGCCCAGGACGTTCCAGCCATCACTCCTCGACGCGTAAGTGGACACTAACTCGTAAGTTACCGCTTACCGGAAGTCTCGTCAACCGGCCAAAATCCCTTGGCGTTCCGCGGCCACAGACTGCTCGCCGGGTAGGCGGCGGCATCAGCCGATGATGCCAACGGCCACGGCGAGCTCAGCTCGTTTCCATTCCGGGAACCCGTCCTCGAGCCGGCTGGCGCGGTAGCGGCGTCGGCGCAGTTGTCGCACGGCTTCGTCGGCGTAGACGCAGTACGGCCCCTCGGCAGTAGGCGACGACGTCAACGTCGTGGGGAAGCGACCGCAGTCGGCGGCGCAACTCGGTCATCGGGATCGACCGTGGTCCGGCAATGTGACCGGCTCGGAACTCGGGGTCGCCGCCCTCACCGCCGCCTCCGGCCTCGTTGTCATCGCCCGCATGTACGAGACCAACCCCGAACGGAGTCGCGGCGCAACCGCTGTTCGAGCGGTGAGGTCTACTGTCGGTTCGGGCCGAAGTTCGACTCTGCATCCCCGAGCGGGCCGGTCTGAGGAGCGCTGATGGCAGAACCCAACGTCGACATCGTCATCGACTGCCATGACCTCGAGAGTCTCCTCGACTTCTGGGCAGCCGCACTCGACTACCGCAAGATTGGCATCAAAGACAACTACGCGTTGTTGCTGCCCGAGAACCAATCCCACCCGCCCGTGATCCTGCAGCGAGTGCCCGAACCCAAGACTTCCAAGACCCGTGTGCATTTCGACATCAGGGTCGACGACGTCGAAGCAAAGGCGAACCAGCTCGAGGCGCTTGGCGCCCGCCGCATCGACATCGGACAACCCGGCGACGCGGCATTCATCCCGATGGCCGACCCCGAAGGAAACGAGTTCTGCGTCTGCCCCGGCGTGCCGCTGACCTGACGAGCGCCCCGACCGACTCGTCCGCCGGGCGCAGCTCGGATCTTGGTCGCGGTGTATCTCACGACAGTTCGTCGGTGTCGGCCTTCGGTGCGGTGGACAAGACTTGCGGCGATGGATACCCGGCTCCGGCTCGCCGATCTGCTGGCGGGGCTGTCGGTCGTGGTGGATCTGGGGTACGGCCTTCCGATGGAAACGGCGATGCGCTCCTGCCTCATCAGCACGCACTTCGCACGACGGATGGGATTGTCCGAGCGGGAGACGGCTGACGTCTTCTATGTCAGCCTCCTGCTCCATGTCGGATGTCTGGCCTATTCGCACGAAACAGCCGCTTGGTTTGGCGACGACGCCGCGGTCCACCGGGCCGTGGTGCGCACGCAGACCGCCTGGGACGTCGTCTCGGTGTTGATCCCCGAGGCGACGCGCGGGTTGCCGGCCGCCGCCCGGGTCAGAAGCGTGGCGCTGCTCTCGGCACGAGGCCAGGCGTTCTCGAAACGGCACGACATGGCGAGCTGCGAGGCGGCCCGGGCGGTCGCTCGTCGCATCGGTCAGCCCGAAGCGGTCAGCGGGGCGTTGTTCGACGTCCACGAATGGTGGAACGGCCGAGGCGCCCGGCGGCTCAAGGGCGAACAGATCGCCCCGGCCGCGCGCATCGCACGGGTGGCCACCGATGCCGTGTTCTTGGCTGCGCTCGGAGACGCCGACACAGTGACCAGGGCGCTCGGGCGTCTCGCAGGCAAGCGGCTTGATCCCCACGTCACCGCCGTGTTTACCGCTGACGCCACGGCACTGCTCGCCGAAGCCGGCGCGGGTGACCCGCGGACGAGGGTTGTTGAGATCGAGCCGGCACCGCCGGTAGAGATCGACGAAGCCGATCTGCCTGTCGTGGCCGCCGCGTTCGGTGACCTGACGGACATCAAATCCCCGTTCACCCACGGTCACTCGTCCGAGGTGGCCTCGCTGTCGGTGGCGGCGGCAACGCGGCTCGGCCTGGACCGCGCAACAGTCGCCGACCTCCATGTCGCTGCGCTCCTCCACGATCTCGGCCGAGCCGGTGTCTCGAATGCGATATGGGAGAAGCCGGGACCGCTGACCGCCGCCGAGTGGGAGCAGGTGCGCATGCACCCCTACTACTCGGAACGGATCCTGGCGACCTCGGCATCGCTCGCCCCGATGGCCGCCGTCGTCGGCCTGCACCACGAACGTCTCGACCGGTCCGGCTACCACCGTGGCTGCGGCGGTGCCGACCTGAGCATCTCGGCCCGGATCCTGGCCGCAGCGGACTCGTTCCAAGCCATGACCCAGCGGCGGCCTCATCGACCTGCGCTCGACTCCGACCGGGCCCGTGACGAGGTGCTGCGTGATGCTCGCCGTGGCCGCCTGGACGGCGATGCCGTCGCGGCAGTGCTCGATGCCGCCGGCCAGCCACACCCGGCCGCCAGAGGCGACCTGCGACCTGCGGGGCTGAGCCAACGGGAAGTGGAGGTCCTCCGCCTCGTTGCCGAGGGCTGCTCAAACCCCGAGATCGGACGACGGCTGAACATCTCCCGCCGCACCGCCGAGCACCACGTCCAACACATCTACACCAAGCTTGGTATCTCCACCCGGGCCGGTGCCGCCCTGTTCGCACTCGAACACGACCTGCTCTCGCCCAGCCATCGGAGCTGACCGTCCAGCGTCAGCCCGCGCATGGGCAGATCTACCGATGCGGGGCACCCGCCAACGGTGCACGCTCGAATCCTCGGTGCCCGGAATCGAACTCGACGCCGGAGCGACCCGAACGAGGAGGACGCCCATGGCAACTTTCGACAACGTCACCACCACACCACGCCAGCACTGGCCCCGCGAGGCCACCGAGCTCTACCTGCGCGAAGCCGACCGCATCGAAGCGATCAACGGCCCGTTCGGAAACGTCATGCTCGACACGGCGGCGCTCCAGCCCGGTGAACGGGTACTCGATGTGGGCTGTGGCCACGGCACCACCACTCTCGACGCGGCCCAGCGAGTGACACCAGCTGGAGCGGCCCTCGGCGTCGACATCTCCGCGTCCTTGCTCGAGCAGGCCCGCCAGAGAGCCTCGAAAGCGGGCATCAGCAATGTCGAGTTCGTGACCGCCGATGCCCAGACATATCCGTTCCACGAAGCGGCATTCGACGTCGTGACCAGCCGGTTCGGGGTCATGTTCTTCGACGACCCAGACGCAGCGTTCGCCAACCTCGGGCGAGCCGTCCGGCCAGGTGGACGACTAGTCATCGTCTGTCCCAACGACCCGCTTCAAAGCGAATGGGTCGCCGTCGCCTTCGCCGCCGCGGCACCACACGTCGGTTTGCCTGATCTCGGTCCCCCCGGCGCACCAGGACCGTTCGCTTTCGCCGACCCGAACCGCCTCGAACAGGCCATCCGGAGCGGCGGCTTCGATGACGTCACCCTCGAGGCCGTCGTCAGGCCAATCCGCATCGGCGACAACGTCGACGACGTCGCAACCTTCATCACCTCACTCCCCGAAGGTCAACAACTCCTCGCCGGAAAACCCGACGACAAAGTGGCTGCCGCAGTCGACGCCCTCAAAGAAGGCTTCGCCCCATACGCCACGCCCGACGGCGTGATCGTCAACGACTCCGCCTGGTTGGCGTCAGCCCGCCGCTGACCGTCCCCCCGGCCCGCACCTCGCCGCAGACCAACCGACAACGAGCACGCCCGGTGCCAAATCCCTGTGATCGACAACCCAACACCTGCGACGACGACGAGCAGCGTGGCGCGGACTGTCGGCCGCGTGCTGCTCGGCGTCGACAGCAAGCTGAGTGCCGGGTATGGGGCTGCTGATCGTTCTGATGGCGTGATTCGGCACCTGGTTGCCCAAGCGTGGTGGCAGGGCCCTGAACCGTGAGTTCGACCTTCGGTCGCGCTTGCCCGACGGCGGTCAGCCTGACCGGAAGCGTTCGAGCGGCGCCCTAAGCCGTCACCGGTTTGGCGTCGGGCGCGTACTGGGACGGTTGCCGCGTCGGCGACGCCCGCGCCGGCGTGAGCCGATCCGAGCCGACTCGATCGACGCGGTGAGCGTCAGAGGTCCCAGGGGTTGGGGACGCGGGTGTCCGGGACGTAGGAGCAATGGGTGCCCGTGCGGATGGCGCGCTCGAGGTGATCGGCGAGGTCTGGTTGATGTTGTTTGATGTGGGCGATTGCTTGGCGGATCGCTCGTGTGACACCGGCTCGGGCGCGCTCGGATGCTGATCCGGCTCGGCGGTCGCGGCCGCCGAGACCCACGGCGCGTGAGAGCTCACGGATGAGGAACTCACGTTCGGTGTCCGCTTGCGCCTCGCGCCGATGGTCGTCGGCAGCGCGGGCGTCATCGATGTCGTCTTCGATCTCGGCGAGGCGGCGACGGTAGGTCTGCTTGGCCTGGGCGTCGAGCATCGGTCCGGCGTCACCGAAGGCGAGGTGCGCTCCCGCCGCCTGCTCGGCTGCCGGGACAGCGTTGCCGGCGTCTGCGGCGACGAGGTCGAGAACGTGGATCTCGCGCCCTGGGGAGGCGAGGAGCCGGGCGAGGTGGCGCATTCCCTTTCGGTCGCGGACCTGCGTGGTGCGCCCCTCGAAGGTCACCGACCAGTAGTCGCCTTCCCGGTGGAACTGGTTGTGTTTGCTAGTTGTGTCCGCGGGGGCTGCCGCCAGCGGGACCGGGGGCGTGGGGTCAGCACCGGTGGTGATGCGATCGAGGGTGGTGCGTCCCGCATGCTCTTCGAGATTGGCACGGTCGTCAGCGCCGAGGGCGCGGTAGGTGTCGGCGAGGCCGAGGCGGGCGACCGCGGTCTCGTAGGGCGCGCCCACTTCGGTCCAGAGTCGGACCGCCTCGGCGAACAGTTGCTGGGCGTCGCTGGCGTTGCCGTCGGCGAGTTGCAGGCGTGCTCGGCTGTGGGTCGCGCCGGCGGCCAACGCCTTGCTCCGGAAGCGGGCGGCGATGCTGTCGAGCTCTTGGCAGGCGGTCCGTGCCGCGTCGAGGTTGCCGGTGGCGATGGCGATCTCGACCTGGGCGTCGAGCAACGGCGCTCGCCGCAGATCGGTGCTCGGTGGTCGTTCCTTGGACGGTACCCACGAGGGGTGGTCGAACGCGTCGCTGATCGACGCTTCGGCGTCGGCGATGGCGCCCTGGGCGAGGAGCACGCGGGCGAGTCCCGGTTGGGGGTCCCAGCCTGCCTGGTGGGCCGCCAGGAGGGCCTGTTCGGCGCCGGCGACGTCGCCGCGTTGCAGCCGAATGCGGCCGAGTTCGCTGAGCGGCCAGCCGAGCTCGCGGTGAAGGTAGGGCCGCAGCTCGTCGCAGGCCGTCAGCGCTTCGGTCTCGGCCTCGTGGCAGTGTCCCCGCAGTCGCAGGATCTCGGCGCGATGCACCCGGCACCGGCCGCGCAGGCTGCCGATGGCGTGGGCGTCCGCCCAGCGTTCCATCGCCTCGGTCCACTGCTCGGCCAGGTCGTACTGAGCCAGTCCTTGCAGTGCGCAGACCAGCTCGCAATACACGACCCCAGTCGGTAACGGGTCGAGGCCGCCCGAGGTTGCCGCGATCCCCGCCTCGTCGAGCAACGCCAGGCCGCGGTCAACGTCGCCGTCGAGGACGAGCAGGCGGGCCGCGGCGACCCGGCCGATGGCCGCGGCGGCGTCGTCGCATGTGGAGCCGACCTCGACGGCTCGACGTGCCCACGGCCGTGCTCCGTCGGGGTCGCCGCTCAACATCCGCTCGTAGCTGCGCACGGCGGCGAACCAGGCATGCACGGGCGTCCCATCTTCACTGTCGAGGAGCTGCTCGGCTCGGGCCAGCCAGCCCCGCACCGGCGCCATGAGGGCGGTGTCGAAGAGCAGGTGCATGGCGACCCGCACCGCGGCGCCCGCCGCGGCGAGCGACTCGCCCGCGGCGCTCTGCTCGGCGTAGGCCCGCTCCCAGGTGTCGATGGTCACGTCGAGGTGCCCCGACCCGTACGCAGCGTCGGCAAGCACCGCCAGATCGGCCATGCCCAGCTGACCATGAGCGTCGGCCTCTTGAAACAAATCGAACGCGACCTGCCACTCGCCCCGCTCGGCGGCGGCGTGGGCCCCGACCAGCGGGCTGTCGGCGACGGCGTCGCTCATCGCACCCCATTCAAACGGTGGTTACCGCGGTAACCGTGTTGCTTACGCCTCTCGGGAGAGACCACAACAACGGATCCCCAGGAGGAGCCATGAAGAATGCAGCAGTCAACGGCGTCGAGCTCGAGTACGAGCTGATCGGGTCAGGTGAGCCGGTGCTGTTGATCAGCCCGGTGCTCGCCGACGGTTTCGTACCGTTGGTGGCCGAGGCCTCACTCGCCGACCGCTACCAGCTGATCCGCTACCACAAGCGCGGGTGGGTGGGCAGCACGCACACCGCCGGCGCGGTGAGCGTGACCGTGCACGCCGCCGATGCCGCTGCGCTGCTCGATCACCTGGGGATCACCAGGGCTCATGTGGTGGGCCACTCCAGCGGCGCGGCCGTCGCCGCCCAGCTGGCCCTCGACGACCCCGATCGAGTCGCCACACTCGCGCTGCTCGAGCTGTCCCTGTTCTCGGTGCCCAGCGGTGAGGCGTTTCTCGCCGCCGCGTCCCCGGCGTTCGAGGCCTACGCCAGTGGCGACCCCGAGGCCGCGCTGACCATGTTCCTCGATGCCGTCAGCGGTCTCGACTGGGCGACGTGCCGGGACCTGCTCGACGAGCGCATTCCCGGAGCGATCGCCCAGGCGACCAAGGATGCCGACACGTTCTTCGGCGTGGAGCTCCCAGCGCTCACCCAGTGGACTTTCGACGCCGACCACGCGGCGGCCATCCGCCAGCCCGTGCTCTCCGTGCTCGGCAGCAACACTGCGCCGCTGTGGATCGAGGTCGCCGAGTTCCTCCGCAATTCGGTCCCCGACATCGAGGAGCGCACGATCGACGGCGTCGGGCACCTCCTGCACATCGAGCGTCCCGAGCCCGTCGCCGAGGCAATCGCCGACTTCCTCCGACGACATCCGGTCACGTGAACAGCACCCTCACGCGGATGCGAACGCTCCCACGGAGTGTGCAACGGCAAGGATTGCACGATGGCCCCGACCCGGATGCTGTTCACGAGCCGACCGCTCGCTGGCCACTTCGAGCCGCTCGTTCCGCTCGCGGTGGCGGCGAGGGCAGCGGGACACACGGTCGCCTTCGCCACTGGCGAGCCGTACACGAGTCGGGCGCGGCAGGCCGGGTTCGACACCTTCCACGCCGGGCCGACGAAGAGTTCAGACAGGAGTGGGCGCTCCGCTTTCCCGGCTTCGACCAGCTCGTCGGCGACGCCCAGCGGCACTTCTTCCTCACCGAGATCTTCGCCAACCTCGAGCTCGTGCCGCGCGCCGACGACCTCGACTCGATCATCGACAACTGGCAACCCGACCTCATCGTCCACGAGGTCGCCGAGCTCGCCGGACCGCTCGTCGCCACCGCCCACAGGATCCCCTACGTCGACCTCAGCTACGGGTCGCTGATCGGGTCATCACTGCTGCGGGCGGCCGGCGACGCAGCAGCTCCGCACTGGCGGGCTCGAGGACTGGAACCACATCCGGTGGCTGGCCTGTTCCGCTACTTGTACCTCGACACGTGTCCGCCGTCCTTGCAGTCGCCGGAGATCGCAGCAGTTGCCGCGGTGCAGAGACTGCGGCCTGCCGCCGCCGACCGCCCGGATGTCGAAACACCAGAGTGGCTCGAGCGGCTCGACTCGGCCGCCATCGTCTACCTGACGATGGGGACAGTCTGGAACCGCAACGTGAACATCTTCCGCACGGTGATCGAGGCAGTACGCGACGACGACATCGCCCTCATCGTCACCGTCGGCCGGCACAACGACCCGGCAAGCCTCGGACCCCAGCCCGACGACGTACACGTTCACCAATACATTCCCCAAGGTGTGCTGCTGCCACGCTGCGACGCCGTGATCACCCACGGCGGATCAGGAACGACCCTGGGTGCACTCGCCTTCGGAGTGCCCCTGCTGCTCCTCCCGCAAGGTGCCGACCAGTTCGCCAACGCCGAGCGCATCGTCGCCGCCGGCGCCGGTCTGCAACTCCTCAACGCTGACCTGTCGGTTGACGCCGTTCGCGACTCCGTGCGCGCCGTGCTCGACGGTGCGAGCTTCCGGCGTTGCGCCGAACGCATCCAGACCGAGATCCATCAGATGCCCGACGCTCGCGACGCGGTCAGACGGATCGAGGCGCTGACCAGAGGTTGACCCGGTTCGGCGAGCCGCGAGATCGGGCGGTCGTCGGCGCCGCGAACGGCGTTCGTCAGGAGAGTGCGCGGCTTGGCGGTGCCCTGCTTGGCCTTCTTCTCGGCCCGCTTCTCCTTCAGCGACTTGCCGGCCTTCTTCGATTGATGTTGGCGTGGTGACTTGTCGGCCATGGGTGTCTCATTTCTGTGGTGGCGCTGTCAGAGCGTCGAGCACCCCGTTGACGGTGAGGGTGGCGAAGCTGATCCTCGAATCGGCCGTGCCGAGCGGCAGGAGGATGTGGTCGTCGTGGCGGAGCGCGCCGCAAGAGTAGACGACGTTCGGCACATAGCCGTCCCGGTCGCCGGGGGGCGGGGCGATGAGCGGATGATCGGTTTGGCCCAGAACGATCGTCGGGTCGTGCAGATCGAGCAGCAGTGCGCCGATGGAGTACGTGCGCATCGGGCCGACCCCGTGGGTCAGCACCAGCCATCCCTGGTCGAGCTCGATCGGAGATCCGCAGTTGCCGACCTGGACGCAGTTCCAGACGCGATCGGCTTCCGGCAGCGGAACAGAAGTCGGCCAGTGGCGCATGTCGTCGGATCGGGCGACGGAGTTGGCTGCGCCGTCGTGACGGGACAACGCGTAGAAGGCGCCGTCGATCGCCCGGGGGAAGAGCGCGAGGCCTTTGTTGCCGGCGGCGTGACCGAGGAGGGGCGAGGACGTGAACCTCCGGAAGTCCATCGTCTCGAGCAGCTGCTGGCGGATCGCCACGCCGTCGTACGCCGTGTAGGTGGCGTAGTAGGTGACGGCGCCGTCGTCGCCGACGAAACGCACGAACCGGGCGTCCTCGATGCCGTTGGACTCTGCCGCGCACGACGGAGTGAGCACGCGTTCCTCCAACTCTGAGGAGCACGGGAAGTCGATGGCGTAGCACCGCGCGGCACGTTCGATGAACCGGGACACGGTGTCGGGGACATCGCGGCGCGTGTCCTGCTGACCTTCCAGCTCGTGCAGGCGTTCGTCGAGCTGACGCGAGGTGAACCGCGCGCCCAGCCCACCGAGCACCCAACGCGCTGACTCCGAAGCCGGGTCGCTCGCCAGATCACGGAACAACGCGGCATCGAGGGCGCGGTCGGTGACATGACCGGAGGTCGTGAATGGTCCCCTGCGGTCGATCGAAACGCGTCCGTCGCGCCCGAACACTCCATGGCGGAAGCCGACTGACGAGCGGTGGCCCTCGCCGATCTGACGGACACTGAGCACGAAGCGCACGTCCCCCGGTTCGAGCCCAGACTGGTCGACCGCGGGTACCGCGCTCGGGTTGCACACGGACGTCGCTTCGACGGCGTACTCCTGCGTGAACGTTGCCCCGAGGAGCCGCCGCTGTCGCTCAGAAAGCTCGACGTCGGGCAGCAGCCGATTCGACAGCCGATCGGCGTGGCGTTCGAACATTTCGGTCAAGTCCCGGTGGCGTTGGCCGAAGCGCACCTCGATGTCGGCGAGCGCATGTGACAACTCGTCGTCGTTGAGGTCGAGAACGTGGGCGACGACACGCGATGCCTTTCCCTCGGTCTCGCCGGCAAGCGCGTGTCCGGGGACGAACAGCTGACCGAGGACCCGCGTCGGGTCAGGGCACAATCTGACGCTCCCGTCGACGTCCGGCTCGGTGTCCGCTCGTGATGTCATCCGGCCGACGCGATCGTGCGGTCGTGCTGCAGCGTCGTGATCAGCGCGAGTGTCGACTCGGCCCCGCGATTCTCATTGACCCCGTTGGCCGTCAGGCCGTCGAAGCATGCCCCGCGTTCGGCATCCCGGAGTGGTGTGTGGGTGTCGTTGACGCCGTGGAACCAGCCGACGGCGAGCCGGAGGCCGTCGTTCCAGTCGGGATCTCCGGTGATCTGAAAGGCGCGAGCACACGCATCAGCCATGGTGGCGGCCTCGATCGGCTGTTGGTCGAACATCGGTGGGCGGTCGCCGGGGCCGGCGCCGTCGGTCCCGGTGGGTGACAGGTGGCCGGCAACCGTCTCGCGGGTCAGCAGCCACCGCAGGGCCGCGAGCCCGTCGTCGAGTACGTCCGGTCGGCCCAGAAGCGCTCCCGCCGCGATCGTGGCCTCGGCCAGCACCGCGTTGGCGTACGTCAGTCGCCGCTCCGGCCACACCCAGCCAGGGTCGGAGTCGGGTCGACCGATTGCCTCGACAGCGTCGGACAACAAGCGCCGAGCGCCGGCGTGCTGTGGTCGGACCGCGAGGACTTCAGCTGCTCCGAGCGCTGCGAACGCCATCGCACGCGGCCACGGCGACCGCAGTTCCACGCCACGATCGAACGACACCCGGGCGCTGTCGCGGATCCACTCCTGTGGCGCGCTGCGCAACGCCGTGCCGAATGCCCACATCGCACGCCCCCAGCAGTCCTCGACCCCGTAGGGACCGCTCCACCCGCCGTGCGCGGCGCGCCGGTTGCGAATCATCCCGTCGCTGCTCTGGGCCCCGATGAGGAACAGGTATGCCATCCGAGCGAGTTCGGCAGCAGTGTCGTCCGCGCCCGGCTCGCGACAAGCGGCGACGAGCACCCTGGCCATGTCGTCGGTGCAGTAGCCCTCGTCGACACGTCGCGTCGAGTGCTCGGCGTGTTCGAACGTGCCGATCCCGTCGCTCATCGCCACGATGTGGGCGAACGTGCCCACCGAGCCGCTCACGCGCTGGCCCGTTCTGCGGCTGCGAGGGAGTCCGCCAGCTCGGCGTAGCGGCGGGCCACCGCCAGCCACGACATGTCCGGTGCTAGTCGCCGGCACTCGGCGCCCATGCTGTCGAGCAGCTCGGGATGGTCGACGACGCTTCGCACCACATCGGCAATCGCCGTCGCGTCGCGCTGGGGCACGACGACCCCGGCGCCGCCGGACAGCAGCTCGATCGCGTGGGGAAAGGCGGTCGCGACGACGGGACGGCCACAGGCGACCGCGTCGACGAGGACGCCGGACGTGACTTGGTCGTCGGAGTCATACGGAAGTACCACGAGATCCGCCGCCCGGATCATCTGCGTGAGTGCCGGCAACCCGCGATAGGAGTCGTCGAACTCCACTGACCGACATGCGCCATTCCGCCAGCCTCGGGTCACCAGCATCCCCCGATACGCCTCGCCCTCGTTGGCCAGCACCTTCGGATGAGTCGTGCCGGCGATGAGATAGCTCGGACGGGGCCGCACATCGGCGAGCAACGCCATCGCGTCGACCGCCCACTCGATGCCCTTGCCGGGCCCCAGCAGGCCCCACGTCAACAGCCGCAGCCGATCGCCTGGACGGCGCTCCGCGGTCGGGGCATTGTCAGGCGGCGTCGTCGCCCCGTGGGGGATCACGGAAACCTTCTCTGCATCGACATCGAACCGGTCGATGAGCCGGCGCCGGGCATAGTTGGTCATCACCACGACGGCGTCCGCCGCTTGAGAAATTGCCTCGAGCACGAACCTCTGGTGGGGAGTCGGATGACGGACGACCGTGTGGGCGACGACGATCGACGGCACGGACAGGGCTCGGAGCACTTCGACCACGTCGTCGCCGTCGAGGCCGCCGTAGATCCCGTACTCGTGCTGCACGATCGCCACATCGACGTCGTTCAGTGCGTCAACGGCCGCGCGCACCCCACGCGGTCCTCCCGCACCGGTCGACGCAACGACGAGCGGATCCTCGAAGTCCTCGCTGTCGCCGCACCGCACGACGTCCACCGTGGCACCCTGGGCCACGAGCCCGGAGGCGAGCGCGGCCGAGAACGTCGCGATTCCGCACTCGGTGGGCGGGAACGTGGACAGGATCCCGATCGACGGCGCGTCGGCACCGCCAATGCGGGCCACAAGTGGACGACCGACCATGTTGAACTCCAGACGTCAGCTCAGTCGAGACGTCGAGCCTGCGAAGGGCGACGAGTCGAGACAGACCGTCCAGCCCAAGCGAGGCGACTCTTCCAAGAGAATGTGCAAGTCACCCTATCGGGCAGCATCGACGGCCCTGAGGTAGCCTGGGCGCACACGTACTCGGACGAGTCGCCCCGCTCGACGTCGGGAGCGCCCTCGCTCTGTCGGTAGCCGCCAGGCTCGACGCCTCGAACGAGCCAAGCGACAGGACCTCGTCGTCGACACCACGGCTGCTACCACCATTCCCACCACCCCGGCCTCGCGCGTGACCCCGTCGTGCCTGCTGGCTGGCGACTGCGTCCGTCGCGTCGACTGGTCGTCGGCGCGATCGCCCGACGGCTCGTGCCGTACCTGGTCGAGGCGACGATCATCCCGACCACGCTGTTCTACGTCCTGTTGATCGTGGGCGACCTGCGCCTCGCGCTGGGCGGCGCCCTGATGTGGTCGTACGGCGCGGTCGCTCGCCGAGCGGTTCGAAACCGTCCCGTGCCGGGCTTGCTCATCCTCGCCACGATCGGGATCACGGTCCGCACGATCGTGTACCTCCTCAGCAATAACGACTTCGTCTACTTCGTCGGGCCGATCATGCGGACGACGCTCACGGGCTTGGTGTTCGGCGCGTCAGTCGTCGCCGGTCGGCCGCTCATCGCCCGCTTCGCCGGCGATTTCTGCCCGCTCACGCCCGACGTCAGTGATCGGCCGGGCATTCGGAGTCTGTTCAAGCGTCTGACATTCCTGTGGGCCGGCGTCAACGCGGCCGCCGCGGCCTCGAGCCTCGCCCTGCTGCTCACCGTGCCGGTCTCCGTGTTCGTTTTCACGGCCGCAGTATCGGCATGGACGATCACCTGCTCCGGGGTGATCCTGACGGTCGCCGACTCCGTCACCACGGCCCGACGCGAAGGACTCATCACCGCGGTCACGCCGGACGGACGTCTCTACGCGGCGACGATCCACCCCGCCTGACCGCCGGACGCGGACCGCGCCGCCTTCTGCTCACATCGGCAGCACGGTGGGCCGTCGCTGAGGTGCTCAGTCCACGGCGCCGGGCTGTCGATCGCCGGTGATACCCCGGTAGACGCCGACGTACCGGTCCACCATGGTCGCGACGTCAAAGCGTTTGACGGCCGAGGCGCGGATCACCGACCGGTCGAGCCCCGCGACGGTGCTGACTGCGTCCACAGCTTGAGCGACGTCCGTGACGAGGAAACCCGTCGTCCGGTCCTCGACGATCTCGGGCATCGACCCGCGTGTGTACGCGATGACCGGTGTCCCGCACGCCATCGCCTCGACCACGCTGTATCCGAACGGCTCGTCGAAGTCGATCAGATGGAGCAGGGCATGCGCACCGCCGAGGACGCTGGCTCGGCTCGATGCATCGACCGGCCCGAGGAAGCGGACGAGCTCGCCGTCGAGATGCGGCTGGACTTCGGTGTGGAAGTACGCCTCGTCCTGGATGATCCCGCCGATGTCGAGCCGACGTCCCGTCCGGTGGGCGACCTCGATCGCCTCAGCCGTCCCCTTGTCGGGATGGATGCGCCCGAAGTAGAGGAGGTGGTCACCAGGTGCTGAGTCGATCGCAAACGACATGGTGTCGATCCCGTGGTGAACGGTCGCCGCGTAGTGCAGCAGCGGGTGTCGATCGGCGTCGCTGATCGCGACGTACGACGTGGTGGCGTCGTAGCGCTCATACACCTGGACGATCGCGGGGGACGAGAACCCGTGGATCGTCGTCACCACGGGTGTGTCGACGAGACCGGAGTACGTCAGGGGAAGGAAGTCGAATCCGTTGTGGATGACGTCGAACTCGTCGGCTCGTTCGAACAACGACGCGATGTGCACGCACTCGGCGACCTTGGGCTCGATCGATTCGTCCTCCGACCACCCGCGCGGACTCGTGGCGACGAGTTTCGCTGATGTCACCGAGTCGGCGGTGGCGAACAGCGTGACGTCGTGGCCCCTCGCGACGAGCCCCTCGGTGAGCACTGACGCGAACTGCTCCCACGGTCCGTAGTGGCGAGGCGGAGTCCGCCACGCGAGCGGGGCGAGCACCGCGACGCGGAGCGGCGGGCCGGCGCCGGCCGCCTCATATCCGAGTGCGATGGGGCCAGGGTACCGAGCGGCCCGCGATGCGACCCGTTCCCGGTCGTTCGCGGCGAGCTTTCGCAGACTCGACGGCGGGTTCGCACCAGCGCACCGGCGGTGCTTCGTCACGCTCCGCCGCTTCATCCCGCCCCGCCCAGCGGGGCGTGATGCGCTACGTGCCGAGCCGATCGGCAGGCTCAGTCGGTCAGATGAGGCCGGCCGGCCCGGCGTAGCTGCCGAGCAGGACGTTGCCGAGGCGTTCCTGTGCCGAGGTGTTGACCGAGACGTGATGGAGGAGCATCTGGCTGTCGCGGGTCAGACGCTCCATCGGGTGCGACCGGTTCGCGGCGTCGGCCCCGACGAGCAGCGCGGCCGCCCTCACGACGTCGGCGCCGGCGGTGACCGCTTCGATGGCGGCCAGCC
>CAWBBL010000035.1:0-53244 GCA_963786985.1 Ilumatobacteraceae bacterium
GCGTCGGGAAGCTCGAGCGAGCGACCCTCCAGGTCACGTGCTGCGAGATGCGGGAAACGAATGACCTCAGACACGTACGCTGCCGATTCGCTCATGGTCTCCTTCACCTTGTCGGCCGGAACGCGGTCGCGGTCTGTCACATCATGTTGTGGCGTCGAAGTGGTCGACTGCCACACACGCGGATGTCGTCCAAGTGTCGCCGCCGAGCGCGATGGCATGGGCCTGATCCCGGATCGCGACGCCGCCGAGTACGACGGGCCCGTCGTGATGGGTCTTGATTGTGGCGATGGTTGTGGCGATGAGTGCGTCGTCGACAGGTGTCGACACGACGACGCCGACTCCGACGATGCGTTGCATGCCGGCGATGGCGTTCGCCCACGAGGCAGCGGGCGTGTTGGCGCCGAGATCGGTGATCGAAAAGCCGCGGCCGCGTAGTGGATCCGCGACGAGCGCGGTGGCGAGACCGTGGGGGTCGCCGACGGGTGCGCCGAGCACGATGGCGCCGCGTGTGGTGCCGCGGCGGGCGAACAAGGGGCCGAGCCGGCCGACCAGCCGATACATCACGACGGTCGCGCGGTGCTCGTCGGCGACGTCGAGGCGGCCGATTGCCCAGTCGTCGCCGACGCGCCGCATCGCCGGGCCGAGCACGTCGAAGTAGAGGTCCTCGGGGCTGTAAGCGGAACCCAGTGCGGCCTGGAGGAGTCGCCACGCTTCGGCCTCGTCACCCTGCACGAGCAGCGACGTCAGACGACGCACGTAGTCCTTCTTCGGCGTCCGGCGCGTGGCCGCGTTGCGGCCGGCCGGCGCCGCGGCTGTGATCTTGTCGAGGTCGGCGTGTCGCACGTGCCAGTGCGCTCCGACGCGTGTGCCGGGAAGCCGGCCGGTGCGGACGTATCGATACGCGGTCATGTAGTGCACGCCGAGCAGATCGGCGGCCTCCTGCAGCGTGAGGTCCGGTTCCCGACTGCCACCGCCCTTCTCGGCCGTCACGTTCGCACCAGCTCGGCTTCCCGACAGTGATGAACGGCCTCGGCGCTCGGCGCGGTGCGAAGCGCCGGCGGGCGCCACGCCGGCGCCGTGTACAGCAACTGCACGTCGCGAACGTAACGTTCTTCGAACGCGGCCTCGCAGTAGGAGAAGTAGAACTCCCAGAGGCGCACGAATCGCTCGTCGAGGCCGAGCGCGTCGAGGTCGTCCCGGGCGTCGGTGAGGTTCCTTCTCCATCGGCGCAGTGTCTCGGCGTAGTGCAGGCCGATGTCGTCTTCATGCGCGTGCGAGAACCCGTTGTTGTTTGCGGCGGCGGTGAGCGCTCGGACCGAAGGCAGGCAGCCGCCGGGGAAGATGGCGGTCTTGATGAAGTCGGTGTGGAGCTTGATGCGGTCGAAGCTCTCGTCGCGCACGACGATCGCCTGCATTGCCAGTGCGCCGGCGTCGTCGAGCAGGCGTCGACAGTGAGCGAAGAAGGTGTCGTACTCGCGCCAGTCGACTGCTTCGATCATCTCGATCGCGATGATCTTGTCGAAGGTCCCTCCGAGGTCGCGGTAGTGGTCCGCGAGTACGGTCACACGGTCCTCGAGTCCCGCGTTCTTGACACGCTGTTGCGCGAACTCGTGCTGGCGTTGCGAGATGGTTGTCGTCGTGACATGGCAGCCGTAGTGCGTCGCCGCGTGGACGGCGAAGCCGCCCCAGCCGGTTCCGATCTCGAGCACACGATCGCCGGGTGCAAGCGCCAGGAGGTTGGCCAGACGATCGAGCTTGTGCACTGACGCCTCGGCCAGCGAATCCGTCGGCCGTTCGAACACGGCGCACGAGTACATCATCGTGTCGTCGAGGATCCGTTGGAAGAACTCGTTGCCGAGGTCGTAGTGGGCGCTGACGTTGCGGGAGTCTCGGTCCTTGTCGGCGCGCCGTCGTCGGGCGACGGGATCGACGACGGGTCGTAGCCAGCGGTGTACGCGGTCGCGGGCAGCATGTGTGCGAGCCAGGCTCCGGTGCGCAAGGCGCAGGAAGCCGGTGAGGTCGTCGGTATCCCACCAGCCGTCGGCGTACGACTCGCCGAGCCCGACGCTGCCCTCGTGCAGGATGCGGGAGTACACACGCGCGTCTCGTACGTGAACGGTCACGTCAAGAGGGGGCGAAGCCTGCGGGGCGGCGTCGTCGCCGAAGCGCGCGTCCCCGAAGGGATCGACAAGGCGAACGGTGCCGCCGGTGAGCCGTTTGAGGAGTTGCATGACAACCGCTCGAGCGAGACGCCCAGGTGCGCTCGTAGTGGAACTCATCGGATGCTCCTTTCCCGCCGTCGGGAGGGATGCCGGTACACGGGAACCCCGCGCGTGAAGAGGCGCGCGGCCTTCGCATAGATCCCGGCCGACACTCGTAGCGGCAGCATCGGGTAGCGCGCCAGCACGGTGACGGCGCGCCCGCGGTCGACAGCCGTTCGGCGCAATGCGAGCTCGGCGTCGAAGACCGGCGTGTGATCGCGTTCGACCTCGATGCGCAGGTTCAACTCGGCGTCGGGGACCGTCCAGGTGATCCGGTAGTCGACGTCCATGGGCAGGAACGGTGAGACGTGCATCGCCTTGGCGGTTGTCGTGGTGGTCATGTTGCCCTTCGCGTCGAGCACGTACCAGTGGCGTTGGCCCCACGGGGTGTTGGTCACCTCGAGCACGATCGCGTCGAGGGCCCGACCGTCGGGGGTCCAGCAGTAGTAGACGGCGAGCGGGTTGAACAGCCAGCCGAAGGTGCGTAGCTGCGCGAGGAGATGGACAGGCCCCGTCGGCCGGCGCCCGAGCCGTGCCTGCACGAGGTCGCGAACGGCGGCGCCGAGCGGCCGGTCGGTGCCGTCGAGGAAGTCGCGAGGGCGGAAGCGTACGGGCGCCGGGCGGCGCGCCGACCAGAGCGGCAGGCGGTCGAGCGAGCCCGGGAGCGCGTCGACGTCGAGATAGGCGAGGAACAGCTTCGGTGTGAACTCACGCAGCGTGGGAGCGAACCTGCGGTGTCGTACCGTTCCCTCGTAGATCGCGACGGGCGGATGTCCGCGGGCAACCGACCGCATGGCATCGGACGTCACGCGTTCGGGGGCGCGAGGAGCGCGGTCATCGGCGCGACTCGAGCTGTCGCACGACCTCGAGTGCGCTCTGCACGCCGTCCTCGTGGAATCCGTAACCCCAGTAGGCGCCCGCGAAGTAGATGCCCCGGCGGCCTTGGATCTCGGCGCGACGCTGCTGCGCCGCCATCGCGGGAACGTCGAAGACGGGATGGTCGTACTCGAACTCTGCCATCCGCATGTCGGGGTCGATCTCGTCGGGACGGTTCAGCGTGACGAGCAACGGCCGTCGAGTCTCGATCGACTGCAGGCGGTTCATCCAGTAGGTGACGGTGGTTCCGCGGGCGTTCTCAGCGATCGCGTAGTTCCAACTTGCCCGCGCACGAGGGTTGCGCGGCAGCATCCGTTCGTCGGTGTGCAACGTCGCGATGTTGCGCTGATAGCCGATCGGGCCGAGAATCTCACGCTCTTCTTTGCTCGTGTCGGCAAGCATGCGCAACGCCTGATCGCTGTGGGTCGCCACGATCACACGGTCGAAGAGTTCCGGGCCGCGGCCCGTGAGCACTTCGACGAGTTGGGAGCTGCCGACGCCGTCGTGGGTGACGATCTTGTGCACGGGCATGTCGAGATGTATGCGATGCGAGAACGGGGCGGTGAGGGCCTCGACGTAGCGTCGGGAACCGCCGGTCACGGTGCGCCAGTCGGGCCGCCCGGCGAGCTCGAGCAGCCCATGGTTGTCCATGAAACGCGCGTACGCGCGCACGGGGAAGCGCATGAAGGTCGCCGGATCAGCCGACCAGATCGACGCGCCGAAGGGGATCAGGAACAGCCGCACGAATGATTGCGAGAACCGGCCTCGACGTACGAACTCGGCCAAGGACTCCTCGGAGTGGGCGGCGAACCCGCCGCCGTCGGGGAGCCGGTCGGGTCCGTGCCAGCGCGTCTCACCGGCGACGAGCCGGCGGGCCGCGCGGTTGAAGCGCGTGATGTCGGCGAGCAGCCGCAGAAACGATGGATTGGCAAGGTTGCGGCGCTGGGCGAAGATCGTGTTGAGGTTGGAGCCGCGAAACTCCAGGCCGGTACGCGCATCGCTGACGCTGAAGGTCATCTCCGTGGGTTGGGTCGCGACGCCGAGTCGATCGAGCAGGGCGCGGAACCCAGGGTAGTTGCGATCGTTGTACACGATGAATCCGGTGTCGACCGCGACCGACTGGCCGTCGACCTCGACGTCGACGGTGTTGGCATGACCGCCGATTCGTGTGTCGGACTCGAACACGGTGATCTCGTGGTGAGGGTGGAGCATGTGGGCAGCGACGAGGCCCGACACGCCGGTGCCGACGACGGCGATCTTCATCGCACCGCCTCCAGCGGCGCAATGACGCCGGCGCTGTCGACGCACCAACTCCAGCATCGCTCGGCATCGGCGTCGCTCGTGCGGGTGCCCGGCAGCGGGGCGACGGATCGCGGCCGGCGGTCCAGCCAGAACTGCCCGTTCGTCTCGAGCGCGCGCGGGTCGGCGGCCAGCCACACCATCGTGTCGGCTCCCTGCCTCGGCGTGCGCAGCAGTGGACCCATCAGCGCGCGAAAGCGCGGCAGCGACTCACGCAGACCGGGCGTGTTTGCCCAGCCCGGGTGCATCGCGTGGAAGACGACGCCGGACGCGCCGCGGTGTTTCGACCAGAGTTCGTTGAGCACGACCTGGGCCCGCTTAACGTTGGCGTAGGCGCGCACACCGTTGAACGGGACCGCGGGCGTGGCGAGCGCGTGCACATCGAGACGCTGGGTGTACATGCCCCCCGACGAGACCGTGATGACGCGGGCGTCGGGTGTGGTCTGCAGAATCGGAAGCAGCGCGGTCGTCAGCAGGAACGGTGCGATGACGTGGACCTGCGCGGTGACCTCGAGACCATCGACCGTGTAGCGCAGATCGTGCGTGAGCGCACCCGCGTTGTGGATCAACACGTCGAGCCGCGGTACCGACCGATGGACGCGGTCGGCGAGGTTCCGCACGTCGTCGAGGATGGCGAGGTCCGCGACCGCGGTCGTCACGCTGGAATCAGGTGCGACGGCAGCGATCGCGCGCCGGGTTGCTTCGATGCGCTGCGGGTCGCGCCCGACGATCCAGACGTCGGCGTTGCGCTGCGCGAGCGCCGTCGCCGCGGCGACGCCGAGACCGCCGGTCGCTCCCGTGACCAGCGCGACCCGGCCGCTCATGTCGACAACGGGCTCGGCATCCCAATCGAACAGCGCCCGGCGTGCTGCGAATCCGATGCGACTGAAGCTGCCGACGACCGTCGCTTCGAGCGCGGCGTCGGCCAGCCGGCGCGCACCGTCAAAGCGCGTCACGCCGGCACCGCCGCCAGACGCCTGTGCAGGCCGGCCGCGGCGCGATCGCCGATGCGGCGAAAGACGAGCGCGAGCAGCGGGTCGGCCAGCCGCCCGATGCCCTTGGCGTCGAGTTGCGCGTCGTAGACCACGACGGCGCCGCGCTCGTCGTCCTCGAACGTGATCGTGTCGACGGAACGGACCGAGCGGTTCTCGGCTCGCAACACGATCTGCTTCTCGTGCTCAAGCTCCACGATCTCGTACTCGAGGGGTATGCGCCGCCCGAGGAATCGGGCGACGAGACGGAACCTCGAGCCGACCCCGACCGGCTCGGGTGTGACCATCTCGCCGGCCTCGACGCCCGGATCCCACTCCGCGGCGCGATCGAAGCGACTGAGGTAGGCGAACACAGCGGACCGCGTGCCGGAAACCGGAATTCTTGCGACGTAGTGAGCCATCGACCCTTCCCATTCGGTAGAGCGCACACTTTAGCACTAAATCTTTCTTGTTGACACCACTCGAAGCTCCGACTCGGGATGCGCCACGGCGCCCGGCATCCTGAGCACCGATGTTCCCGGCCTGTCGTGAGATGCGCGGGGCCGCGCCGCCGTTGTGATCGGCTCCGGCTCGGCGAGCTTCGAGATGCTGCGCTCGCCACGCGGGCAGGCACCGAACCGGAAGGTACCGACAGGACTTTCCCGGCCCTCACTTGACTTGGTGATACTTTAGTGCTAAATAAGTGCAGGACCGGAACGTCCGGCTGCAAACCCCTCCGACACCCCCGGGAGACACCCATGACCCGCAAACTCGCCCTCGCCACCGCCACCGGTGCACTCGCCTTTGGCCTCAGCGCCGCCCCGGCCCTCGCCGCCAGCCCCACCGTGTCCGGCAACGCCTGCCAGCGCGCCGGCATGGCCACGGTGAAGAGCCTGGGCAAGGGCGTCTTCCCCTCGATCGCCAAGTCCGGCGTCGACGCGGGCACGCTGAAGACGCTCGGAGTCCGAGGCATCGACACCGTGCCGGACTCCACCGTCTTCACCCTCCCCCAGGTCCTCGAGCTGCACCGCACCAGTCCCCAGCTCTTCCCCTGGTGCGACTAACAGACCCGATCCGGCCCCGCAACGCGTCGACGATGCCGGGCCGGACCGGCTCCGGTTCGGGACCCCATGACCGGCCTCCGCACGCTCGCGGACCGCGATTGCGTCGGCATCGTCATCGTCGACCATGGTTCGCACGGGCCGAATCAAACCGACGCCACGAGGACCTCGTCGCGGAATGGAAGCTGCGCAGCGGGTACACCATCGTCGGAAGCCGCGCACATGGAACTCGCGGAACCATCGATCGGCACCGCCTTCGAAGCGTGCGTCGCCGCTGGGGCAACCACCATCGTCGTTGCCCCCTACCTCCTCTGGCCCGGCAACCATTGGGAACGCGACATCCCCGCACTCGCCACCGAAGCCTCCACGAGTGCCGTCCAACCGGCGATCCAGGACGCGTCCCGCTCGCGTTATTCGGGCGCGGAACTCGGACACCCGTGGCGGCGCCGGATCGGGCACTATGTGCCACTTCGGCGTGAGCGTTGGCGGACTAATCAGGTGACAGGTTGAGGTGCCACCGTTACGGTCGTGGCGGGTTCTCGTCAGTGGAACCAGTCCCTTGGGGGAACCATGTCGCTACGACGTCATCGCCTTCCGATCGCGGCGGTGATGTCCGCGGCGTTGGTGGCCGATCTCCCGAGCGCGAGGTTTGATCGGGTACAGCGCCGCGCCGGAACCGGCGGTTCAGGGGCGAGGAGAGCGTCGTTGTGTCGCGGGATTGGGGGCAGCGAGGAGGAATGTTCTGGGTTTCTTGTCGCTGCTGTCGCGAATTCGGGTGGCTGGGCGGTCTAAAGGGTGATGGCGGTGCGTTTGCAGCCCAGAGCGGAGAGGTCGGAGTTTGCAGTGTTCGTGCGCGATGTCGAACCGCGGCTGTTGCAGGCGCTGGTCGCCGCCTACGGTCCGCGGGAAGGGCGTGAGGCGACGGTCGATGCGCTGAGTTGGGCGTGGGAGCACTGGGACCGCCTCGGCCCGATCGCCGACAAGGTCGGCTACCTGTATCGGGTCGGGCAGAGCGCCACGCGCCGTTACTCGTCGCGGCCAATCCCCCTTCGAAGGAGTGTGAGCGAGGATGTGCGGCTGGTGGATATCGACCCTGGACTGATTCCTGCGTTGGCGCACCTGTCCGAACAGCAACGGACCGTCGTGGTGTTGATCCATGCGTTTGGCTGGTCGCAGACCGAGGTGGCGAGGTTGCTCGACATCACCGTGTCGACCGCTCGTGAGCATCTGTCTCGGGCGCTGGGACATCTTCGTGACGAGTTGGTGGTGTGCGATGCCAGTTGACGTGGAATCTGAACTGGCCCGGCTCGGTGCGGCGTGGACGGCGTCGGTCGCCCATGTCGAGGTGGCCGAGGTGCTGGAACGGACGATGACCGACCCGTTCGGAGCCACCCACCATCGAGGAGTTCGACGTCGTGGCCGAACCGCCCGCCGCCCGTCATCGGTGGAGGGTGCTCGCCGTCGCTGCCGTGGTGGTGCTCCTCGTCGCCGCGACCGTTGTCGGCTTGGTCTGGGGGAACCGAACGAGTCAGCCGTCGTCTCCGACCCCGATCCCCACGGCGATCGCCAACGGATGGGTGGCCTTCGCTGCGTCTGGCCCCGACGATGTCGGCACTGGCGAGCGACATCTATCTGGTTCGGGAAGGATCCGACCCTCGGCGCATCACCGGTTCTGATACCGACGTGACCGACGAGATCTGTCCAGCGTTCTCACCCGACGGCACGCGGCTCGCGTTCGGGCAAGCCACCGGCAACTCAGAGGACGGCTACTCCGGCGACGGGGCGCTCGTGATCACCGATCTGAGCGCTGACGGCGTGCGGACTGCGACGACCACGATCGCCCTCGACGGTGCGACTCCATCCGCCGTGCGCGATCTGGTCGGCGGATGGCCGATGGCTGGCGTTCGGCGTGGAGACGCCCGCCGGGGGACCCGACGCGGAACCCGACGAGGTCTGGGTGGTCGACACTCAGTCCGACGACATCCGTCGACTGAGCGGATTGACGGCGATCGACCTCGACTGGGCACCCGATGCCACTGAACTCGCCATCGCCAGCGACGGCGTCGTGTTGTACTCGGTGACAGCCGACGAGACGCGTCCGCTGGGTGGTGCGGGCGCGGAGTCTGTTGCCTGGTCGCCCGACGGCCGAACGATCGCCTTCACTGCGCATTCCATCCGGCCTCAACGACTCCCACCATGACCTCTGGCTGATGGATGCCGACGGCACCAATGAGCGCATCCTCGTCCCCGAAATCCGCGCCAATCCATGGCCTGGGACCGGTGTGGTCACCCGACGGCGACCGCATCGCCTACCAACGCCTCTGTGACTACCAGATGGCGGATCCCACCAGCACCGTGCGCGCGAGCAGCACGAAGTCGTCCTGCTCACCGTGAGCGAGGACGATCCGCTCGAACCAGCAGGCACCCAGGTGGTCATCCCACCACCGCAGACCACCGGACCCGACGGGGAGCCCATGTGGTGGTATCCGTGCGAGTGTCACATGGTCGCCTGACGGCACCACACTGCTCTATCACGCCTGGCCCGAAGCGGCCGACCCGTCTGTCGATCCTGGACAACGGAGTCGTCGCAGTGCCGCTGGACGGCGAGACACCACCGGTCGTCTTGTCGGGAGACCTCGGCCCCGACGCCTACTCCGGCTACCCGTGGCTGACCATCCAGAGTTGGGGACGACAACAAGCCGGCTGACACCGGACACATGACCGGTGACCAATTCGAGCGGTGCGCCCGTGAGCCGAACGGCCCTGACGCGCCACAACGACCGGCAAGGCACATCGCCTCGCCTCACCAAGCAAGGAGAACCCAGCATGAACATCGAACCGAACCCATCCGTCGCCACGTCGGCCCGAACTCGGCGCACCGTCGTGAGCGTGGCCATCGCCGTCATCGCGACGATCCCGATCGCGGCAGGTTCTTCGGGTGCCTCCGACGAGACCACGTCGCCTGACACGACGACCAAGCGACGACACCGACAACCGTGCCCGCTCCCAGCGAGACACCGGCATCGCCCGAAGTGACGGCGACGCCCCCGAACCAACCATCGGCACCAGCATCGTCGGGGACATTCGCCTCACGTTCACCGTTCCCGACGGCTGGGAGAACAACGGCTGGTTCGTGCTCAAGTCGAACTCCAGCCCGATCTTCGGCGCGATCCTCGACGACCGTGTCGGCCAACATCTTCTCCGATCCCTGCCAATGGGTGGAGGTTGACCCACCCCTCGGTCCCAGCGTCGATGACCTCGTCGCCGCGTTCGCCAGCGTGCCCGCCCTCAACGCCACCGAGCCGACCGATGTCACCGTCGACGGGTACCACGGAAAGCAAATCGAGTTCACCGTCCCCGACTACACCGAGGACGAATGCATCGACGGAAGGTTCGCCCTGTTGCAAGACCCGGGCTTTGCTGGGCAGGGTCCCAACTACTGGGCGCAAGCCCCCAACGCCCACCATCGACTGTGGATCCTCGACGTCGACGGCACCCGCCTGGTGATCGGCGGGACGTACTTCCCGGACACCTCCCAGCAGGACCTCGACGACCTCGACACGATCCTCAACTCCATCCAAATCGGCCCCGTCGAGGCCGAGCAGTCCGGCGACACCAGCGGCGCGCCGGTCGGAACCGGGTCGTCGCAGCGGCTGGCCCAACGCCCGGCTGGGACTACGGACGCACCGTTGGGCTACTGGGAATATCTTCCGCCGGACTATGACGACGACGGATCAAGCCCGCTGCTGGTGTTTCTGCACGGGTTCGGGGAGAGCGGCGACGGCACGGCCGACGACTTGGGGGTCCTGCTCGCCACGGGCATCCCCGGGCTGATCGGGACCGACGAGTGGCCGTCCGAGCGGCCCTTCGTGGTGCTCGCCCCGCAGCACGCGTACCCGCAAGAGGAGGCGCACTACGAGCCGTGTGACGGTGTCGAGCACGGCGGTTCCTGCGCGATGAGGATCCAGCATGAGCAGGGCCATCCGGAGACCGGCTCGATCTGCACCACCCCAGCGGAGGTTCACGACTTCCTGTCGTACGCCGTCGCCAGTTACGACGTCGATCCTGACCGCGTCTATCTGACCGGTCTGAGCTGCGGGGCGCACGGGGCGTGGGAGTACGTCGCTGAGTATGGGGGCGACCAGATCGCCGCCATGGTCCCGATCGCCGGTGAGGGCCGCCCGGCGTGGGAGGCGGCGATGTGCAGCCTCGGCGAGGTTGCCGTCTGGGCGTTCCACGGCGACGCCGACGACGTCGTCGCCCCGGCTGGCAGCATCGAGACGATGACCAACCTGGAGGAGTGCCCGCAGCCGCGGCGCGACGCCGAACTGACGGTCTATCCCGGTGTCGACCACGACTCATGGACCGCCACCTACGACCTCAGCGCCGGACACGACATCTACGAATGGCTGCTCGGATACACCGTCACCGGTCCGGCGGTCGCAGAGTCAACCGGCGCGACCACATCGGAGGACACGATCGCTGAGACAAGCGTGTCCGCGACACCCGATACAGCCGCCGAGACAAGCGTCGCCGTGACTCCCGACACCATTGGCGAGACGAGCGTACCCAGCTGACCTCGCGCCCGAACTGCCGTTCTTCGCATTCTGTCGCGTGGCTGCTGGCGACCGAACTGCGACATCGGCCGTTCGGTAGCGCGATCGATCCGGCGTTATCGGACGTGAGGCTCCGTCGTAATCCCCGCGATTATCGGACTGGGCTGGCCGGGCGTTCGGTGCGCGTGAGCGCTGCACTCACCCGTGAGCTCACACTTCCGGCAGTGCAGGTGGAACACCGTCGTCTCCCGGTGGCACGGTCCGGATGTGGTCTGGTCAGCGCCCGTTGCTGAACGCGTGGGCGTGAGCTTCGGCCCATTGCGCGAACGTGCGTGGCGGGTGTCCGGTGATCTGCTGCACTCCTTCGAGGACGGCGGCGTCGTCGAACTCGCCGTGGCTGAAGAAGCGGAAGAAGGCGTCGATGAATTCGGCGGGTGTGTCGGTAGCCATCGCGGCGCGTGCTTGTTCGTCATCGAGCGCTTCGTAGCGGAGCGGCCGCTGCAGCGCCTGTGCGAGGGTCGCCACTTGCTCACCAGGGGTGAGCGGTTGGGGGCCGCTCGAGTGAGGGCGCGGCCCGTTCGTAGCCGGGTTCGGTGAGCACGCTGGCGGCGACCGCCGCGATGTCGGCCGGGTCGATCGATGCGATGGGGACGTCCGGCCAGGGCGCCTGCACGACGTCTCCCTGCTCGATCTGGGGGCGCCAGCGGAGGGCGTTGGAGTGAAAGCCGCTCGGTCGCAGGATCGTCCAGGGGATCCCCGCGTCCTGCACTGCGGCTTCGGAGTCGAGCCACATGCGGGTGATGGCGTTATCAGGATTGCCGCCGACGACGCAACGGGACGTGAGGAGGACGACGTGGTCGACGCCGGCCCTGTCCATGCGTGGCATCAGCTCGGGCAGGGTGGGGAAGCCGCCGAGCAGGAACACCTTGCGGATGCCGTCGAGCGCGGGAGTAAACGAGTCGGGATCGTTGAGATCGCCGGCTGCGACATCGACGGAGGCGTGAACGTTGCGCCCATCGGGTTGCGGGCCAGCGCTCGGACGGACATCGTCGCGGGCGGCGAGCGCCTTGACGAGCTCGCCGCCGACATTGCCGGTGGCCCCCGTGACGAGGATCATGATGGGTCCTCCAGTGGGTTGACGAGGCTCTCGCCGCCGGTCACCTCGAGCACGGCGCCGGTCACCTGTGGGTTGGTCATCAGGAACACCGCGGCGTGGGCGATGTTGTCGGGGGTGCCCATCCGCCTCACCGGCATGGCGTCGGCGACGCGTCGGCGAAGATCATCCCGCTGCGCCGGGGACAGGAACGACCACATCTCGCTGTCGGTGTAGCCGGGGCGAATGGTGTTGACCCGCGGGGGCCGAGCTCGACCGCCAAGGCTCGAGTCAGCGCTTCGATCGCTGCCAAGGCGGCGGCGATCATCGAACCGTGAGCCGGTGGCCGCACCACGGCTGCGCCGGTGACGAACGTGATCGATCCTCGGTCGCTGAGGCGGGGCGCGCGTAGCGGGCCGCGGTCCAGCTGCCGAAGAACTTGCCGTCCATGAACGAGCGGGCTTGGGTGAGGTCTTGGTCGAGGAACGGTCCCGGCGACCCCGACGAGGCGGTCACCAGCAGGTGGTCGAGCTCGCCCACCTGTTCGAACAGTCCCTGGGTCGACGCTTCGTCGGTGATGTCCACCTCGACGTGACGAGCGCCCGCGATGGCCTCGCGGTGCGCAACCGGGCGTCGTCCCGCGGCGATCACCTCGGCGCCCTGGGCGGCTGCAGCGCGCACGGTCGCCAGTCCCATGCCGCTGGTACCGCCGACTACGACGACTCGCTGACCGGCGAGGCTGCTCACGTCGTCACGTCCAGCACCGCCTTGCCTCGCACCTCGCGTCCCAGCAGGGCGGCGGCGGCGTCGCCGACCTTGTCCCACGGGCCCCGCCAGCCGAGTTGCGGGTCGAGCCGGCCAGCGGCGACCAGCCCGATCAGATAGCCGAGATCAGGGCCGAAGCCGGGTCCGACCGTGAACGCCTCGACGCGGCCGCCGCCGCGCATGCGCGCCTGCTCGAAATCGATCGTGGTCGCTTCGCCAGAGGCCATCCCGACGCTCTGCACGCAACCACCCGGCTCGAGCAGCCCGTAGACCTCGGCCAGCGTGCGGCCGCCCACGTTGTCCAGGGCGCCGAACACGGCATCGGTGATCTCGTGGAGGCCGACGACCACCTCGGCGGCGCCCAGCGCGTCGAGGCCCTTGCCGCGCTCGGGACTGCCAACCGCAGCGATCACGTGGGCGCCGGCTTGGGCCGCGAGCTGCACCGCGAAGCGTCCGACCCCACCGGACGCGCCGGTGATGACCACCCGGCGGCCCGATGAGGGAGCCAAGTTGCCGCACGCCGCAGTGCGGTGACACCGGCGACGGGAACGGCCGCCGCCGCGCCGAGCTCCACCTCGTCGGGCACCACCGCCAGCTCGCCGACATCGACGGCGCGCAGCTCCGCCCAGCCGCCCGACCAACCGAACGTGACCACCCGGGTGCCGGGCACCGGCCCGGACCCGTCGCCGGCCCCGGCGATCACCACCCCGGACGCGTCGAACCCCGGCACCGCGCCAGCCGCTTGCCGCTCACGTAGGAAGGCGACGTCGGCGAAGTTCAACGAGGTCGCCGCCACTCGGATCAAGGCGGCCGAAGGCGCCGGCCGCGGATCGGGGACCTCACCGAGGGCAAGGTGCACCGGTCCGGCCGGGTCGTACACGACAGCTCGCATCTCGCCACCTCCATCGCCGAATTCCGGACCGATCGGTCCACCACTGTCGGTCCGTTTCTACAGCGAGCGTTCGACGAAGTCAATGGGGTCCTCCGTCACGTCGGACCGATCGGTCCGCTAAGATGTGCCGTGGAGGTGGCCAGTGGCACGCAAGCCGGCACCCGGCACCCGAGACCACATCCTGGACAACGCCGGACGCCTGTTCCGCGAACACGGGGTGCGCGCCGTTGGGATGCAGCAGATCATCGACGAGTGCGGCTGCGGCAAGAACCTCTTGTACCGCGAGTTCGCCAGCAAGGATGAGCTTGTGGCCGCCTACGTCCAACGGTGCCAACAGGAGTGGACTGCGATCATGGAGGCCGCCACCCGCACCCATGCCGGCGACCCCGCCGGTGAGCTTCTCGCCATGGTGCGCGCCGTGGGGCGACAGATCGCCGCACCCGACTTCCGTAGCTGCCCATTCCGGGCCACACACGCCGAGTTCCCGGACGCAGACCATCCCGCCCACCTGCTGTCGGTCGAACACGTCAAGAACATTCGCCGCCAGCTACGTCGCCTCGCCAAACAAGCCGGCGCTCGAGATCCGCAGGCGCTGGCCGACCGGCTCATGCTCATCATCGACGGCCTCTACATCAACGGCGCCATGCTCGGACCGAAAGGGGCAGCCACCGCCGCCGTCGGACTCGCGGAAGAACTTGTCAGCGCCGCGACCCAGCCCGGCGACCGGCCCGCCGCTTCGTAGAAGTGCGCCCCGTGGACGGTCTGCTCCCGCAGGCCGAGCGCGGCCACGGAACCGCCCGTCAAGTAACAAACGATCCGATCGCGAACGCCCTGACCCGTATATCCGGCGTTCGATGACGCGGCACGGCGGGTTATTCCCCGCGGATCTCGGACAGTCGGCTGACGAGCGTTCGGTGCGCTACTCGGGTCGCGGTCGGCGCTCCCGACCGGGCAATACGTGCGGGTGTCGGACGGTGAAGGCTCCCCAGGGTTGAGACCCTGGGGAGCCTTCCATGTTCACCGGTTGGGCGGACGCCGCCCATGTTGGCTCGGCACGTTGCGTCCGTCATGTGGCGGTGTCGACGACGCCTGGGACGTCAACGGTTTCTGTTTGATTCTTGGTGGCCCCTAATTGGCTGGGTGGTCGTTGCGTGTGACGGTCACGGTGGCTGTCGAGGTGCCGCCGAGGCCGTCGCTGATCGTGTAGGTGAACGTGGCCGGACTATCAAAGGTGGGATCCGGTAAGTAGTTCAGCGAGCCGCCGACCAACGTGGCGACTCCGTCGTGGTGGTCTAAATTCCAACCTGTGATCGTCAGGGTGTCACCGTCGACGTCGGTGTCGTTGGCGAGCACGTCGATAATCACGCGTTCGTCATAGTTCACAGACGCGGTGTCGTTGTTGGCGACAGGTGCGTCGTTGACGGGGTTGACCGTGATGGAAACGTGGGCCCCACCGGAGTCCACGCCGCCCCCGAGCTCGACGACGGAGTAGGTCACATGGTCCTCACCGTTGAAGTCGGGATCCGGTGTGTAGATGAGAGCGCCACCCACAATGCTCTGGACGGTTCCGTGGAGAGCGAACGCGGTCGAGATCTTCAGAATGCCGTCGACGGCGATGTCATTGGCGAGCACTTGGATGGTCACCGCTGTGTCTTCGTTCGTGGTCGCCGTGTCGTCGTTGGCGACTATCGGGTCGTTGACAGGGTTGACGGTCACGATCGCGGTGCCCGTGTCGGTGCCGCCGTTGCCGTCGCTGATCGTGTAGGTCAACGTGTGTAACCCGTTGAGGTTGGCATTCGGTGTGTAGGCGAGCGAACCGCCGTCGATCGTTACGCCTCCGCGAGAGGCCGCAGCCGCGGTGATCGTCAGGGCATCGCCGTCGACGTCGGTGTCGTTGCCGAGCACATCGAAAGTCACTGCTGTGTCCTCGTCCGTGGTGGCGGTGTCGTCGACTGCGTCAGGCGCGTCGTTGACGGCGTTGACCGTGACCGTGACCGTGGCCGAAGCAGTGCCGCCGTGGCCGTCACTGATCGTGTACGACAACGTGGCCGGACCGTTGAAGTTGGCCGCCGGTGTGTAGGTCAGCGAGCCGCCGCCGAACGTGACGGCTCCGTTGCTCGCGCTCGCCGCGGTGATCGACAGAGCGTGGCCATCGACGTCGGTGTCGTTGCCGAGCACGGCGATCGTCACCGCGGTGTCCTCGTTAGTCGTGGCTGTGTCGTTGTTGGCGACCGGAGGACGCTGCAACGGCACGAGCACGCCGCCCTGGGCGGCGAAACTGACGCACTGTCGCTCGTTGGCGAAGACCGTGCCGTTGGTACCCATCAACGTTCGCCAGCCGTTCTTCTGACACTTCTTGGCATTGTCCGAGTTGCTGTCGGCCATGGCGCTGCCCGCCGAGGCAATCGTCATCGCCGCCAAGGCAGCAACCGCTACTACACGTCTCACCGTGTTCCCCTCCTACCAGCAAATGTCCGCCCGAAGGGATTCCGCCGAGTCCGCCGTGCTGGTCGGCGGCAACATATCGGGGCGGCGCTGTGAAACTGCAATCGGCGGTCGATGACCCCGCCGTGGGTCTCAGCTCAGCTCACCCGAAGGGATGCAGAACTGCCGATCGGCGTCCGGTTCGGGCCGCTCCTGATCGGGCAATAGGGAGCGCAAGCCCCGTCGACAGCCCTGAGATCGTCACCCCGGCATCATCGGCGTTCGGCGTTGACCGTGGGCGGCCGTCTGACATCATGTGAGCGTCCGATGTGGGCGGGAGAGGGGCCTTCGTGCATGGCTGACACCGATGTCTTCAAGCATTCGACGCCGGAGCTGTACGACCGATACATGGTTCCGTTGTTGTTCGAGCCGTCAGCCCGCGTCGTTGCGGACCGAGCCGTGCTGCTGAGCCCGCGACGGGTGCTGGAGACTGCCGCGGGCACCGGGGTCCTCACAGCAATGGTCAACGCGGCGTTGCCCGACGCCGTGATCGTGGCCACCGATGTCAACCCCGCCGTGGTGGAGTTCGCGGCGGCGAAGTTCAGTCCGGGGAAGGTCACGGTTCAGCAGGCGAACGCCCAGCAACTGCCGTTCGAGGACGAATCTTTCGACTTGGTGCTCTGCCAGTTCGGCGTGATGTTCTTCCCGGACAAGGTGCAGGCGAACAGCGAGGCCAGGCGCGTCCTCGAACCCGGTGGGCACTACCTGGTCGTCACGTTCGATCGCTCTGGACCGCAATCCCGTCCCGAAAGCGGCCGAGGAGGCGGTGGAGCGGCTGTTCCCCGACGACCCGCCGCGGTACATGGAACGAGGCCCGTTCAGCTACACCGACCCTCAACTCATCGAGGCCGATCTGCGCAGCGCCGGATTCTCCCAGATCGAGATTGAGACGATCGGGCTCACGACACGCGTGAACTCTCGCAACGCGGCGTACGGCATGGTGCTCGGTTCGCCATTTCGCGCTGAGATCGAACGGCGTGACTCCGGTGCGCTCGAACGGGCACTCGACGCGGTGACGGAGGCTTTGGCGTCTCTCGACGGCAGCGAGGCGACCATATCGGCGCACTTCGTCACCGCCGTGAACGACGGGTGATACTGACCCCGGCGATGGGGTCGCTACCGCTCAGATTTTCAAGCGTCGCGGACTCGGACGCGCCATACCTGCCGTGATGCGCTACTGGTGTTGCGTCGCGGAGTGATTGGCTCGTCAGTCTCAGCGCGGGCCATGTGGGAGTAGTTTCGCGACTCGTGACGACCGCTCTCATTCTGTTCCGAGTTGCCGATTACGAGGCGTGGCGACCTCGCTACAACGATGCGTTGGAGAGCACGATCGGCATCAGGTCCGCGCATATCTGGCGCGGCGAGGACGACCCCAACCTGGTTGCAGTCACCGAGGTGTTCGAGTCGCGGGAGGCGGCGAACGCCGCCTTCTCCGCTCCGGGTCTGCAGGACGTGATGGCCGCTGACGGAGTCGATCTGTCGTCCGTGAGGGTCGAGTTCCTCGAGGACACTGAGTACATCGAACGCTGAACGGCAATCGCCGCGGCACGTCGCGGTCAAGAGGTTGGAAGCGCGGGGCGTCGTCCCACGTCACTTCGACTTACTCGCTCGTAACACGCCAGATCTGCCGATCGGCATTCGGTCGGGCCGATCCTGATCGGGCATTCTGCTCGAGTAACCCGCTGGGTCTGATGGACCAGAAGTGAAGCATGCGCTAAGTCGGCACACCTCGTGGCGTCACGCCTTCTGAGACCGCGTGATGCTCAGAAGCCTTGTTCAGAAGCCTGGCGAAGACCTCGTCGGCGATCGCCTGCGCTTCGTCCCAGGTGCACTTGACCGTCGTGTGTACGCGCACGGTGCGTTCGCGGATGCGGGAGGCGATTTCGTCTGCCACCTTCTCGTGGCAGAGGCCCGGTTCGCGGAGAAGGGCTTTCTCGAGGGCGATGATGACCATGATGTGGCCGAACTCGTGAGCGAGGACGTTGTGCAGAGATCTCGTTGAACGTTCCTGCAGCCTCGGGTGGACCCTGATGGTCATCGTCGACTCAGTCACGGCTTCGGTGCCCCACGGCACCGAGCTGTCCCAAACGATGCGTACCGGCCGGCCGCCCAGGGATGCGGCGAGGTCGACCCGCCAGGTACCGACAGCCGCTTCGAGTTGGGCGCTCAACCACGGGTCCGATGAAGACGGTCGCTGAGCAACCACCGGTTTCGACGCGGGCGGCGAACCCCCGGCCGATGCGGCACCAGCGGGGAGGTCAATGACCTGGCCAGGATGAATCATCGTCGACGTGGTCGCCCCGTTTGCGGCGAGCAGATCCCGTGTCGTCACGCCGAACTTGCGGGCGATGCACGACCAGCAGTCCCCGCTCACCACTGTGTAGGTCCCGCCGGAGGCGGCGGGCCCGGGCCCTGAGGTCTTCAGCACCTGGCCAGGCTGGATGACAGAGTTGAGCGACAGCCCGTTCAGCGACAGCAGGGAGCTCAGCTTCGTCCCGGTCGCTCGGGCGATCGCATACAAGTAGTCGCCGCGCCGCACCGTGTAGGTGCCGCCCGACCACTCAGGAGCTGTCGCAGGGTTCGGGGCAGCCGCCGAGCCGCTGGTCCGCAAGACCTGGCCAGGCTGGATGACAGAGTTGAGCGACAGCCCGTTCAGCGACAACAGGGAGCTCAGCTTCGTCCCGGTCGCTCGGGCGATCGCATAGAAGTAGTCGCCGCGCCGCACCGTGTAGGTGCCGCCCGACCACTCAGGGGCTGTCGCAGGGTTCGGGGCACCCGCCGAGCCGCTGGTCCGCAAGACCTGGCCAGGCTGGATGACAGAGTTGAGCGACAGCCCGTTCAGCGACAACAGGGAGCTCAGCTTCGTCCCGGTCGCTCGGGCGATCGCATACAAGTAGTCGCCGCGCCGCACCGTGTAGGTGCCGTTTCCGGCGACTGCGACCGAGGCGGGTGACGGGTGAGGCGGCACTCTCCACGATCGAGGGCACGACACCGAGGAGCGAGCAGCCCATTGCGATCACGACAGCGGCGCGACAGATGCGGGGCCGAGGGACGCTCACCTCACCCAGTCTTTCAAATTCCGACGACCACAACCGACGTCGGACACAATGTCGCAGGTTCCGACCGCGACACCCGCACCGAAGTGCCGATCGACGCCCGCGTGCCAGGCGCGTCACCGACCGAACGGCTTCGTTCCACGCTCGGTGGTGCCGGACCGCTGTCGACCCGGAGAACCAGCAGCCCATGTCGCGGCCATCGGTGGTCTGCAGGTGTGCAGGCTTCGTGCGGACGCGTGGTGGGTAAGGACCACGTCACCACCGAGGACGTCACCGGCGACCCTGACTATGTCGTCCGCACGTTGCACGGCGCGCTCGGGCAGATCGCCTCCTGACTCGTGGCTACGGTGCGAGGTCATGCTGCCGTGGAACCACACGTTTGCCGGGCGCGTCGACGAGCTGGTGATCGACAGCGCGTTGTTGCGCGACAACCCGCTCGGTGATCCGCACGAGCGGCCCCTCTGGGTGTACCTACCGCCGGGCTACGACGACTCCACCGCTCGCTATCCATCGGTGTACGTGCTGCAGGGCTACACCGGTGCATTGCCGATGTGGCGCAACCGCACGCCGTTCCGCCAGCCGTTCCCCGAAATCGCCGACCAGCAGATCGCCGCCGGAGAGATCCCCCCGTGCATCATCGTCTACGTCGACGCGTGGACGGCGCTGGGCGGCTCGCAGTTCGTCGACTCGCCCGGCACCGGGCGCTACCACAGCTACCTGTGCGACGAGGTCGTGCCGTTCGTCGACGAGCGCTACCGCACGTTGGCTGCGGCACAGCACCGCGGCGTCTCCGGCAAGTCGAGCGGCGGGTTCGGCGCGTTCATCACGCCGATGCTGCGACCCGACCTGTTCGGCGGGCTGGCGAGCCACGCCGGCGACTCGCTCTACGAGTACTGCTACATCCCCGAATTCGCGGCGATCGTGCGGACGCTGCGCGACAAGTACGAAGGGTCCTACGAGCGCTTCTGGGAGGACTTTCGCTCGCGCCCGGCGATGAGCAAGGAGGACGACGGCACGCTCGTGATGTCGTACGGCTGCGCCGCGTGCTTCTCCGCCGAGGACGACGGGACCGTGACGATGCCCTTCGATCTCGACACCGGCGAGCTGATCCCCGACGTCTGGGACCGCTGGCTGGCCTGGGATCCGGTGCGGATGGTGCCGCACCATGCCGACGCGCTACGCGGCCTGCGGGCGATCTACATCGACGCTGGTACCCGCGACCAGTGGTACCTCGACCTCGGTGCCAAGGCGATGGTCCGGGCACTGGAACGGATTGGCGTCACCGACGTCTATTTCGAGCTGTTCGACGCCACGCACACGGCGATCGATTACCGCTACCCGACTGGCCTGAAGTACCTCGCCGAGCGCCTCTCGCCCTGACCGCCGGGCATCTGGGGAAGATCCGCAGCAGACCCTGACACGATTCCTCCCCAGACGGCGATGTGCACCGGATCTTCCCCAGATGGAGGTCACTTCGGGGGCATGCGGATGCCGCCGTCGACGCGGATCGTCTCGGCGTTGAGGTACGAATTGGTGACGCACTCGAGCACCACGGATGCCAACTCCTCGGGCCGGCCGAGGCGCTGGGGGAACAGGACGCCCTTCTGCAGGTTGGCCTTGAACTGCTCAGATGCTTCCCCGGAGCCGTAGATCGGCGTGTCGATCAATCCCGGGGCCGACCGTGTTGACGCGGACTCCCACGGCGGCGAGATCGCGGGCCACGGGCAGCGTCATTCCCACGATCCCGCCCTTCGACGCCGAGTAGGCGGCCTGGCCGATCTGCCCGTCGAAGGCGGCGACCGACGCCACGTTGACGATTGCGCCGCGCTCGCCCGATTCGAGCGGCTCGGCCGTACTCATCGCCGTGCCGGCGATGCGAATGCAGTCGAAGCTCCCGATCAGGTTGATCTCGATGACCTTCTTGAAGGCGTCGAGGTTGGCTGCCGACTCGTAGGAGCCGTCCTTGCCGACGGTGCGTTGCGCCCAGCCGATCCCGGCCGAGTTGACGAGGACACGCAGCGGGGCGATCGACATGGCCATCTCGACAGCTCCGACGATGTCGTCGGTGTTCGTGACATCGACGCGGGCGAACGCCCCGCCGATCTCCGTCGCCAGGTCGTTGCCCTTGTCCTCCTGCAGGTCGGCGACGACGACCCTGGCCCCGGCGGCGGCCAACGCGGTGGCGACCGCCGCACCGATCCCTGATGCGCCGCCGGTGACGATGGCGCTTGCACCCGTGATGTCCATACCGGCCGGACGATAGGCGAAGCCCGTCGATTAGCCTCGCGTCCGATGGTCTCCCCGGGCACCAAGGCAGTGGCCGCCGGACGCGGTCAGCAGGGGACGAGCCTGACGCCGCCGCTGTGGGCGACCAGCGTGTGGCAGACGGCAGGTCTCGACGACACTCGCAAACGAGCGACCGCCACGCGTGCCGACAACTTCTACAGCCGGTACGCCAACCCGACCGTGCGCGCCTTCGAGGAAGCGATCGCCGAGCTCGAGGACGCCGAGGACGCCCTGGCCTTCGCGTCCGGAATGGGGGCCATCGCGTCGGTTGTCTTCGGGCTGTGCTCGAGTGGTGACCACGTCGTCGCCCAGCGCCAGATCTATGCCGGCACGAGCGCCTTCCTGCAAGGCCCGTGTGCGCGTCTGGGCATCGACGTGTCGTGGGTCGACGGCACGGTTCCCGGAGCGTTCGCCGCAGCCGTCGTGCCCGGCCGGACGATGCTCGTGATCGCCGAGTCGCCCTCCAACCCACGCCTCGACATCGTCGACCTCGACGAGCTCGGGGCGATCTCGGGTCCGTTCACCCTCGTCGACTCGACGTTCGCCACGCCGCTCGGCCAGCAGCCGGTGCACCACGGCGTCGACCTCGTGCTGCACTCGGCCACCAAGGGAATCTGCGGCCACAACGACGCGACTCTCGGAGTCGTCGCCGGTGACCGCGACGTGCTGGCTGACCTGTGGGCCTACTCGGTCCTGCACGGCGCCTGCGCATCGCCGTTCGACGCCCTCAATGGGCTGCGCGGCCTGCGCACGCTGGCGGTCCGACACCGTCACGCCTCGGCATCGGCGCTGGCCCTGGCGCAAGCCCTGCACGGTCACCCTGGTGTCGCCGCGGTGTACCACCCCGGTCTCGCCGACCACCCGCAGCACGATCTGGCGCAACGCCAACTGACGATGATGCCGGCGCAACTGGCGGTCGAGCTGAGCGGCGGGGTCGATGCCGCTCGGGTGACTCTCGACAGCCTGCGTGTCGCCCGTTCGGCGACCTCACTCGGCGGCCCGGAGACACTCGTGTGCCATCCGGCGACGAGCACCCACGTCGGCCTGCTGCCCGAGGACCAGGCGGCGATCGGGATCACCGCCGGACTCCTGCGCATCTCCGCCGGCCTCGAGGACCCCGATGACGTGATCACCGACCTGTGCCAAGCAATTCCGTCCTAGTTGTCCGACGATGAAAGAACCGGGCGAGGGACCGTGACACCCTCCGCGTAACCTTGCATCCGATGGGGTTCGCCTGCTCGTCATGCGGAAAGCCGGTCCCCTCAGGCTCACGTTTCTGTCCGTCGTGCGGGACTCCCTCGGAGAACGCGACGATCGCCATCGAGGAACGCCGCGTCGTCACGGTGTTGTTCGCCGACCTGGTCGGCTACACCTCGCTCGCCGAGCACCGCGACCCGGAAGCGGTGACCCGCCTCGTCGAGTCGTATTTCCAGCCGTTGGTGGCCGAGATCGAGACGTTCGGCGGCCGTGTCGACAAGGTCCTCGGCGACGCGATCATCGCCCTCTTCGGGGCTCCGGTCGCCCACGAGGACGATGCCGACCGAGCCGTGCGCGCCGCCCTGCGGATGCAGGAGACGTTCACCCGTCTCGTCGCCGAACGCACGGCTGAGGAGGACGAGAACGTCGACGACGCCGACCCGGTCGACGACATCAGCATGCGCATCGGGATCAACACCGGCGAGGTCCTCGTCGGCACGATCGCCGGATCCGACTACACGGCGATGGGCGATGTCGTCAACACGGCCTCGCGCCTCCAAGCGCTCGCCCCGCCTGGCAGCGTGCTGATCGGTGCAGCGACCGAGGCGTTGTGTTCGCCGGCCATCACCCGCGAGCCGTTCGGCCTCACGCCGATCCGTGGCCGCCAGCAGTCCGAACAGCCGTGGATCGTCACTGGAGCCACCGCTGCCGGCGCCCGCCCGGTGCGCTGCGACATCCCCTTCGTCGGCCGCATCGACGAGCTGGCGCTGCTCGAGACGACCATCTCCCTCGTGCGCGCCGGACACAGCGGTGTGGTGTCGATCGTCGGCGAACCGGGCTGCGGCAAGTCACGCCTCGCCGACCACATCGTCACCAAACTCGCCGACGAGGCGATCATCCTCGAGACGGCCTGTTCGCCCTACGGTGAGACGAGCCTGTGGTCGCCGCTGCGCAACGGGCTGGCGACGCTGCTCGCCCTCGGGCCCGACGCCGGTCCCGACGAGGTTCGCGACAACCTCGAGCAGCGTTCCGAAGAGCTGTGGTCGCTGAAGCCCGGCGACGAACTGCTCGAACGGCTGCTCGGCGTGATCGCCTACCTGTTCGGCCACCCGTCGGATCTCGACGACCTCGATCCGGCAGGCACCCGCGATCGCATCACCGGGGTCGTCACCGAAGCGATGCGCTGCCATGCCCAGACACGCATGACCGTGCTGTGGGTCGACAACCTGCAATGGGCCGACCCGAGCGTTCGCGATCTGCTTGCCGTCGTGGTTCGGTCGCTTGCCGACCTGCCCTTCCTCTTGATCACCAGCCAGCGCCCCGACGACGACCTGTTGTGGCCGCCCCCGCTGCTCGACAGGTCGTTGCTGCTGCGCGTTCCGCTCGGTCCGCTCTCGATCGGCGACGCCGCCACCCTCGTCCGTGTGCTGCTGGAGCGTGACGGCGGGCCTGACCTGTCTGTCGAGACGCTCGTCGACGACCTCGTCGACCGCGGTGGTTGCAACCCGCTGTACCTCGTCGAGCTCGCCGCGCTGGCCGTCAGCGCCCCATCCCAGCCGCACCTCCCCGGATCACTGCGCGCCCTCATCGCCGCGCGCCTCGATCAGCTGCCTCCCGTCCGCCGGGCCATCGTCGACAACGCCGCCGTGCTCGGGCCGAGCGGATCGGTCAACGCTCTCGATCAGTTCGCCGCGTCGATGCACCAGCAGTTCTCGTCTGCCGAGGTGGATGAATTGGTCGCCGACGGGATCTTCGAGCTCGACGGTGGTTGGTGGCGATTCCGCAGCGACGTCGTCCGGGAGGTCGCCTACCAGACCCTCACCAAGCGCACCCGGGCCCAGCGACACGCTGGGGTGGCGATGGCCCTTGCCGCCGAGAAGGGCGAGTACCTGCACCAGGTCGAGGACCTCGCCCACCATGCCGCCACAGCGGCTGAGCTGGTTGGAGAGCTCGGGCGGGTTCCGGGAGTGCCGCGCTCGCTTCCTCGCCACGCCGTGCATGCGCTGCACAAGGCGGCCCAGACGGCGCTGGAGGCCGGGCGGGCCGAACACGCCGTGCGTCATGCCGGGCGAGCGCTGGCCCTGTGCCAGGCCGACCCGGACACCGAGCGCCAGCTGCTGCTGATCAGGGCGACGGCCGAGATCGACATGCGCCAGTTCCCGGCAGCCAACGCCGACGCCCGTCTCGCCCTGCAGAGCGCCCTCGCCGACGACGACGAGTTGGCCGAGGGCGAGGCGCGACGGCGCCTCGGAACGGTCGCCCACATGCAGGGCGATCTCGCCACGTCGCGCCGCCAACTCGACGCGGCCGTCGACATCTTCCGTCGGCTCGGTGACGACAAACGCCTCGCCAACGCCCTGCGAGCCCGAGGCTTCGCCGAAGTGTTCGGCGGCTCGATCCCGTCGGCCCGGACCTACCTCGGCGAGGCGATGGCGCTGTTCGGGACGCTGAACGACGAACGCGGCCAGGCATGGGTCGGTCACAACATGGCCTGGGCGGCGTTCCAGGGCGGAGACTTCGCCGATGCGGAGACGCTGCTCGCCGAGTCGCGGCGACGCTTCGACAAGCTCGGCGACCGCGTCGGCGGTCACTGGGCGGAAGGGCTGCTCGCCTACGTGACGTACTTCCAGCGTCGTTTCGACGAAGCCGAGGCACTCGCCTCGGCGGTGATCAGCGATGCCAAACGATGGGGCGATTCCTGGGCCTTGTTGATGATGCAAACGCTGATGGCCAACATGCGCCTGTGGACCGGCCGCATCGCCGAGGCCGAAGCGCTCGCCGAGCGAGCCCTCGCCGGTTTCCGCGATGCAGACGACCGCTACGGAGTGATGAGCGCGTTGGGACCGCTCACCCGCGCCCAAGTCGCTCTCGGCAAGAACGCCGACGCGCAACGTGGCGCCGAGGAGTCGATCAGCCTCGGCCACTCGTTCGGCGAGCTCGGCCTGGCGTTGCAGGGGGCCGCCGCCGTGGCCATGCATCTGGGTAATGCCGAACAAGCCCTCGTACTGTCCGAACAGGTGCTGGCGCGGCACCACGCGATGGGTGCGTCCGACGGCGAGGCGGTCGTGGTGCGCTCGCTGGCGCTCAGTCAGCTCGGCAGAGCCGACGAAGCCCTCGCCGGGATCGAGGAGCTCGACGTCGCCGACTTCCCCTTCGGCCAGTCGGCGCGAGCGCTGGTGCGGGCCCTCACCGGCGATGCCGAAGGGGCCCAGAGCGACGCCGAAGCGGTCGCCGAAGCGACCGGGGCGAGCTACTTCGACCGGGCAGTCGCCTGCCTCGGCGGGGTTGTGGCGGCACTGCACGCCGATGACGCCACTCGCCGTCGTCGTTGGTTCGAGCAGCTGCGGGCCATCGCCTCCAATGCCGGCGACACCGTGTTCCTGGGTCTCACGCAAGCACTGGCGCGTGAGCCGGCAAGTCTCCCCGAGACCCTCGGCACGGGCTGGAAGCGGATCGTCGAACAGGCCACGGCGGCCACGACGGCATCCACCTGAGGACCGGGGTCCTCACGGCATCTGGTCGCCGAAGTTCACGCCGAGCTCGCGGGCCGTCAGCATCGAGTCGCAGTCCAGCGGAACGGACTTCATCCGTTGGGTCGCCTCGGACAACGGCACGTAGTCGACGACCGGTGGGTTGAGGGCGACCATCACGCCGTCGTACCCGGCGGCCAGGCCGCGCACCGCGGCTGCGCCGAAGCGCAACCCGAGGACCCGGTCGAAGGCGGTCGGTGACCCGCCGCGCAGGAGGTGTCCGAGGACAACCGTGCGAGCCTCCTTGCCGGTCAGTTCCTCGAGTCCGGCGGCGACCTTGGCGCCCATGCCACCGAGCTTCTCCGCCTGGTCGACGGCCTTGCCGAGCGTCGACACGGTTCCGCCCTCGGGCACCGCGCCCTCGGCCACGACGACGATCGAGAACTTGGCGCCGCGTTCCTCGCGCTCGGCGATCGTCGCGGCCACCGGCTCGAGACGGAACGGGATCTCGGGGATCAGGATGGCATGGGCGCCGGAGGCGATGCCCGACTGGAGGGCGATCCAGCCGGCGTAGCGACCCATCACCTCGACGACGATCACCCGGCCGTGCGACGTCGCCGTCGAGAACAGGCGGTCGATGCATTCGGAAGCGAAGCTGACTGCCGTGTCGAAGCCGAACGTCTGGTCCGTCTTGTCGAGGTCGTTGTCGATCGTCTTGGGCACGCCGATGACTCGGAGTCCGGCCTCGTGGAGACGTTGGGCGATGCTCAGCGAGCCATCCCCGCCGATCGTGACGAGGGCATCGATGTCGCGGATCGCGAACAGCTTGACCAGTTCGTCGGTGCGATCGACTTCGATGTAGCTGCCGTCGGGCTGACGCACCGGGTACGCCGTCGGGTTGCCCCGGTTGGTCGTCCCGAGGATCGTGCCGCCGAGGTGGACGATGCCGCGCACGGCTTCGCGCGGCAACTGCACGATGCCGCCGTCGCGGTAGCGCTCGGGGTACATCAGGCCGTTGAAGCCGTCACGAATCCCGACGACATCCCAGTCACGGTTGCGCCCGGCGAGCACGACGGCGCGGATCACGGCGTTGAGCCCCGGCGCGTCTCCGCCGCCCGTCGACACGGCGATCCGCTTGATCGGACGTGCGGGTTCCTCCATCAGGCCACAGTACGTCGGCCGACGTCCACGCCGCCGCAATACGGAGGACTTTCCCGAGTTCGCAGTGCGATGCTGGAGGCCATGTTCGACGTCGATGAGTTTCTCGATCGGTGCCGCGAGGCGAGTGACGCGGACGAACCGGTCATCGCGGTGCGCGACGTGGTCCAGCGGGCTGTGTCGCGCGCCGAGAACGCTCGCCGAGACGCTGCGACCCGAGCGAGCAGGGATCAACGTGCTGCACCACGCCGACGACCTCACGGTGCTGCACGTCGTGTGGGCGCCTGGCATGTCGATCTACCCCCACGATCACCGGATGTGGGCGATCATCGGGATCTACGAGGGCCAAGAGGACAACGCGTTCTATCGGCGCGAGACGCCGCGGGCGCCAACGCTCACCGAATCAGGCGGCAAGCGGTTGTCGCGTCGGTGACGTGCTCGTGCTCGGCGACAACACGATCCATGGCGTCACCAATCCGCTCGATCACCTCACCGGGGCGATCCATGTGTACGGCGGCGACCTCGTTGCCCAACCGCGCAGCCAGTGGGGTCCGGGCGAGCGGACCGAGCGACCGTACGACTTCGCCGAGGCCAATCAGCAGTTCGCCGACGCCAACGCCGCGTGGCTCGGGACTTCCTGACAACGCTCGATCTGGGCGGCCTCCGGTTCGTTGGTTGATTTCCGGACGCCAACGTCATCACAGCGACCAAAGATTCGTCGCCGACCGCACAGGACGCTTCCTCGACGCACGCCTGAGGCGGTTCAGCGGGGAATCGCGGCGACAGCGAGCTCGTCGACGAGGTCGTTGAGCCGATCGCCGCTGTGGCCCTTGACCCACCGGAACGTCACCGGGTTGGCCTTGACGAGGGCCACGAGCGGTGCCCACAGATCAGCGTTGGCCACGGGCTTGCGGGCCGCCGTGCGCCACCCGTTGGCCTCCCACTTCGCCCACCAGCGATCGCGGAAGCAGTTGACGACGTAGGTCGAGTCGGACACGACGTCGATCGGTACGTCCGGATGGGCGGCGCTGAGGGTGCGCACGGCCTCGAGGGCCGCGTTGATCTCCATCCGCTGGTTGGTGGTCGACGCCTCGCCCCCGGCGGCTGACGGGATGCCGTCGGGCGCGACGGCCCACGCCCATCCGCCGGGTCCGGGGTTCCCGGAGCACGCCCCGTCGGTGTACACGGTGATCGTCGTGCTCGCTGGTCCCACGGCCCGCAAGCTACCGGCGAGTAGGTGGTCGGGTCTGCCCTGGCAGCTGCGAGACTGGGGGACATGATCTTCGACGGTTACGTGCACCAGCTGCCCGACACTGATCCGGGCGAGACGCAGGAGTGGCTGGACTCCCTCGACGCCGTGATCGACGTCCACGGCAAGACGCGGGCGCGCTACCTGTTGTCGACGCTCCTCGACCGCGCCCGCGAATCCCAGGTGTCGTTCCCGGCGACGGTGTCCACGCCGTACATCAACACGATCCCCCGCGAGTCCGAGCCGTGGTTCCCTGGCGACGAGTTCATCGAGCGGCGGATTCGGGCCTTCGCCCGCTGGAACGCGGCGATGATGGTCGTCAAGGCGAACAAGGCGGCCGACGGCATCGGCGGCCACCTCTCCACGTACGCCTCGTCGGCATCGCTGTACGAGATCGGCTTCAACCACTTCTTCCGCGGCAAGGACGACGGCACCCCCGGTGACCAGATCTACTTCCAGGGTCACGCCGCCCCCGGCATCTACGCCCGGGCCTTCCTCGAGGGCCGCCTGGAGGCCGACGATCTCGACCACTTCCGCCGGGAGATCGGGCGCACCGGCCGTGGCCTGTCGAGCTATCCGCACCCGCGGTTGATGCCCGACTTCTGGGAGTTCCCGACCGTGAGCATGGGTCTCGGCCCGATCACCGCCCTCTACCAGGCCCGCTACAACCGCTACCTGCTCGCCCGCCAACTCTCCGACACCAGCGAGAGCCGGGTGTGGTGCTTCGTCGGCGACGGCGAGTGCGACGAGCCCGAGACGCTCGGCGCCCTTGGCCTGGCCAGCCGCGAGCATCTCGACAACCTGGTCTTCGTCGTCAACTGCAACCTGCAGCGCCTCGACGGCCCGGTACGTGGCAACGGCAAGATCATCCAGGAGCTGGAGGCGGTCTTCCGCGGCGCCGGCTGGAACGTCATCAAGGTGATCCTCGGCTCGAAGTGGGACGAGCTGCTCGCGGCCGACAAGGACGGCGTGCTCCTCAACAAGCTGAACACCACCGTCGATGGAGAGTTCCAGCGCTACAGCACGGAGTCCGGCGACTACATCCGCGACCACTTCTTCGGACCTGATCCGCGTCTGCGGCAGATGGTCGCCCACCTCAGCGACGAAGACCTCGTCAACCTGCCGCGCGGTGGCCACGACTACCGCAAGCTGTACGCCGCCTACAAGGCGGCCACCGAGAACCTCGGCTCCGGGGCGCCGACGGCGATCCTCTGCAAGACGATCAAGGGCTGGACGCTGGGCCCCGACATCGAAGGGCGCAACGCCACGCACCAGATCAAGAAGATGAACAAGGAACAGCTGCTGCGCTTGCGCGACCGGCTGTACCTCCACGACGAGATCCCCGACTCGGCGCTCGACGGCGATGCCGCGGCGTACTTCCGCCCCGCCGAGGACTCCATCGAGTTCCAGTACATGATGGAGCGGCGCCGGGCGCTGGGTGGCTCGATCCCCAAGCGGGTCGTGCGCTATCGCACGCCGGCGCCCCTCCCCGACGACGCCGCCTTCGCCGAACTGCGCAAGGGTTCCGGTGGCCAGGCCGTGTCGACGACGATGGGCTTCACCCGGTTGCTGCGCAACATGTCTCGCGACGCCGAGTTCGGCAAGTACGTCGTGCCGATCATCCCCGACGAGGGGCGCACGTTCGGGATGGATTCGTTGTTCCCGCAACTGAAGATCTACGCATCGCAGGGACAGCTGTACGAGCCCGTCGACCACGACCTGCTCCTCAGCTACGCCGAGTCGAAGACCGGCCAGATCCTCGAGGAGGGGATCACCGAGGCCGGTTCGACCGCCAGCTTCATCGCCGCGGGCACGTCGTACGCCACGCTCGCCACCCCGACCGTGCCGTTCTACACGTTCTACTCGATGTTCGGCTTCCAGCGGGTCGGCGACCTCATCTGGCAAGCCGCCGACTCACGGACCCGCGGGTTCCTCCTCGGCGCCACCGCCGGACGGACGACGCTGCTCGGAGAGGGGCTGCAGCACCAGGACGGGCACTCCCTCGTGCTCGCCTCGACGGTGCCGGCCTGCCAGGCCTACGACCCGGCGTTCGCCTTCGAGGTGGCGACGATCGTGCAGCACGGTCTGCAGCGCATGTACGGCGACAATGGCCCCGACGCGGCGAGTCCCGACGTCTTCTACTACCTCACGCTGTACAACGAGAACTATCTGATGCCGCCGATGCCGGAGCATGTCTCGGCCGAGGACGTGATGCGCGGGTTGTACCGGTGGTCGGAGGCCCCGGAGGGCCCCGGTCGCACGGCCACCCTGCTGTTCTCCGGCACGGCGCAAGGCGCCGCCCTGGAGGCCGCCGAGGAGCTGGCCGCGAATTGGGACGTCGGCGTCGAGTTGTGGTCGGCGACTTCCTACAAGGCGTTGCGGGACGAGGCGTTGGGCGTCGAGCGCTGGAACCGGCTGCACCCCAGGCAGGAGCCACGCGTGCCGCTCGTCGCCGAGCTGCTCGGCGAGTCGGGCCTGGGCGGTGCCCAGCAGAGTGCGGACAGCCCGATCGTCGCCGTCAGCGACTTCATGAAGATCGTCCCCGAGCAGATCGCCCGCTTCGTTCCGGGCCGCCTGTTCGTGCCCCTCGGCACCGACGGGATGGGTCGCAGCGATACCCGCGAGGCGCTGCGCCGCCACTTCGAGACCGACACCGGCCACGTCGTCGTCGGCGTGCTCAGCGCCCTCGCCGCCGGCGGCTCGGTCGACGTCGCCGATGTCGACAAGGCGATCGCCCACTACGGGATCGACCCCGACCTCCCCGACCCGCGAGATCTGTAGGCCGTCAGCGCGGAAACCAGAGGCACCGCACCGCGGGCACGGTCCTCCCGGCGGTGATCAGCGCTCGGGGGGCCGGTAGTCGGCGTTCCGATCGACGCTCATGTAGATGTCGTTGGCGATCGGATCGGCGGCCTCCTCGGCGAGGTGGCCGAGCAGGCCGGCGCAGCGGGCGAGCAGGGCGACGCCCCGAACGACGCTGAGCGGGACACCACTGTCGGCGAGGACGGCGCCACACACCCCGGCTCCATTGAGCGGCAAGGTCTTGCCGAGAACGCTGGCGTGCGTCCGGCCGATCGCGGCGAACAGCTCGAGGTGCGGCCCGAAGCAGTCGTGGTCGCGGGCGAGGGCGAACAGGACTGGCGTGCGCGGGTCGCCCTGCTTGTGCACGGGGTGACCGAGTCCCGGGACGAAGCGTCCGGCCGTCTTCGTCGCCGTGACGGCCTGTACGGCAACGTCGTCCCAGCCCGCTTCGTCGACCGGAACGGCATCGAGCGCCGTGATCCACCGGTCGAGGAACACCGCGGTGTCCTCCGTGACACCGAGGAACCGTGACCCACCACCGAGCAGGCCGGCTGCCAGCGCGCCCTGCACCGACTCGGGGGCGCTGAGCAGGGTCACCCGAGCAGCGATGGCCGTCGGCGTGAACCCGTGGTCGGCCAAGGCCACGAGCACTGCTTCGAACATCGTGCGTTGCTGCTCGGTCGGCCGACGCTTGGTGATCAGCCAGTAGGCAAGTTCGCCGAACGTGATCTGGCCGATCAACTCGCCGGCGAGGTCGTGCCCGAGCAGCCGGATGTGCTCGGCGTCGGAGTCACCGAGGCCGGTACGGAACGTCGGCGGCTCGCTCACGCCGGATCAGCCACCAGCCACTCGCGAATCTCGTCGCTGTGCTCGCCGAGCTGCGGTGGCGCACGGTGGTAGTCGATCTCGAAGTCGCTGAGGCGGATCGGGTTGCGGATGAGGTCGACCGCGCTGCCGTCGGCTCCGACGGTCACTCGCGGCTCGAGTCCCAGTCGCTCGGCGAGCTCGACGCCTTCACGTATCGAGTTGATCGGACCACATGGAACGCCGGCCTTGTTGAGGGCGAAGAAGAGGTCGTCGGCGGACCACTCGGAGAGCCGCTCGACGAGGATCGGATGGAGTTCGGCGCGGTTGGCGGTGCGATCGGCATTCAGCCGGAAGCGATCGTCGTCGGCGACCGCGGCGACGCCGAGCACCTCGCACAGCGACCGGAACTGGCGATCGTTGGCCGCCGTGATGATGACGTCACGATCCTTCGTCGGCATCGGCTGATAGGGGTAGACGCTCGGGTGCGCATTGCCCATGCGCTGCGGTACCACTCCCCCAGCGGTGTAGGCGGTGGACTGATTGACCAGGCCGGACAACGCCGACGACAGCAGATTGACCTCGACGTGCTGGCCACGGCCGGTTTCGGCGCGCTGGTTGAGCGCGGCGAGTACGCCGATCGTGCCGTGCAGGCCCGTCATCACGTCGAACACGGCAACTCCCGACCGATAGGCGGGGCCGTCGGGCTCGCCCGTCAGGCTCATCAGCCCGGAGACCGCCTGGACCACGAGGTCGTAGCCAGGGAGCCACGCACCGTCGGCGGTTCCGAAACCGGTGATCGACAGATAGATCAGCCGGGCGTTGAGCTGCTCGGCACTGGGGTAGTCGAGGCCGAACTTGGCCAGACTCCCTGGCCGGAAGTTCTCGATGGCGATGTCGGCACGCCGTAGCAGCTCCTGGGCGAGGGCCACATCACCCGAGTCACGGAAGTCGAGGACGATCGAGCGCTTGTTGCGATTGATCGACTGGTAGTACGTCGACACACCATCGTTCTCCGGCGGCATCCACGTTCGTGTGTCGTCGCCGGCAGGGCTCTCGACCTTGATGACGGTGGCCCCGAGATCGGCGAGCAGCATCGAACAGTACGGTCCGGCGAGCACCCTCGAAAGGTCGGCGACGATGACCCCGTCGAGGGGCGCGCTCACCCGTCCTCACAGTGCGCGTGCCGAGGCGCCAGCCGAGGAGCGGCCAGCAACTGCGCGGGCAGCAAGTGGCGTGGCCGGGGAACGCAATGAACGGATTCGTCATCCATGATGTGCCAACGTGAACGTGGATCGACAGGTTCGTGACGGAGAGCGGAACGACTGAATGAACGCCAGACCCAAGGCGCCGAGCAAGCGCAACGACAGTTCTGACTTCGTCGAGGCGTTGGCCCGCGGCCTCGACGTGATCAAGGCCTTCGGGCCGACGTCGATGGAGCTGACCGTCAGTGAGGTGGCCACGCGAACCCGCCTCGCACGACCCACGGCTCGGCGGCTGCTGATGACCCTCGAGCAACTCGGATACGCACGGTTGTCGAACGGGGCGTACTCGCTGACGACGAAGACCCTCGAATTGGGCACGTCGTACGTCGCCGCCCAGGGCCTCTGGGACATCGCCCGGCCGCACCTCGTTGCCCTCGTGTCGCAAACCGGCGAGTCGAGCTCGATGTCGCAACTCGATGGCAGCGACATCGTGTACACGGCGCGGGTGCCAGTGCCCAAGATCATCGCCATCTCGGTGCAGATCGGGACGCGATTCCCGGCGACGGCCACCTCGATGGGTCGGGTGCTGCTCGCCGACCTGACGCCGTCGGAACTCGACGACGTGCTGGCCAGGCCGTCGGCATCGGGCGTCATCCCCCGCGTCGTGCTCTCCCGGTCGGAGCTCGACGCATCCCTGGAGGAGATCCGCCGGCGGGGCTGGGCACTCTCGGACGAGCTGCTGTCGTTGGGAATCCGTTCGATCGCCGCTCCGGTCCGCGACCGCTCCGGACGAACGGCGGCGGCGATGAACGTCACCGTGCATGCCGCCGAGACGTCGATCGACCGCCTCGTCGACGAGTATCTCCCGCTGCTCCTGCAGACCGCCGCCGACGTGTCGTCGGCGTGGTCCGACTTGGCGATGCTGCCAGTCTCTGCGTTCCCCGGCGACGCCGGCCGGTGCTGACCGCTCGTTCGCTGGCGCTCGCTCGCGCGCATCAGTGGGGGGCGATCTGCTGAGGGTCGCTCAACGATACGTGTTGTTGCTCGTGTGGTCGCCGGCGAGCCAGCGCTCGAGTGTCTCGTGGGCGTCGGCACGGCGCTCCACCGCGATGTCGTCGACCTCAGGTACATCGACGGTGAACTCGAGGAGCATGCCGTTGGGATCTTCGGTGTACAGCGACCGGCAATATCCGTGTTCGAGCACGTAGGTGCCCTCCGGCTTCCAGTTGGCCTCCTTGAGCCGCCGTTCGAGCTCGGCCTGGCCGGCGGCGTCGACCTTCATGGCGACGTGACGGAACGGCGACGGGGTGAGCTCGGGGTTGAACAACTTGTCGTCGTCCTCGTCGGCGAACTGGAAGAAGGCCAGGGCGCTGCCGTCGGCCAACCCGAAGAACGTGTGGCAGTAGACCCGCTCGGCGCCGAACAGCTCGTCGGCCTCCGACCACGTGGCCAGCAGCGGAAAGCCCAAGATGTCCTCGTAGAACGCTCTCGTGGCGGCCTGGTCGCTGGTGACGTACGCGGTGTGGTGAAGGCGCTGTGCAATCGGTGCGGTGGACATTCGTTTCCCCCTCAGTGCCCGGTGGACGGACGATCAGCCGTTGTGCGTACGGTATCGTCCTCGCCGTCCAAGCGGCAAGCGATGAACGAGTCTCCGGGTCAAACACACTGCGAGCGAGCGAGCGCCAGCGAGCGAGTGGTCAGCAACGGCCTGCGTGGCCGGGGAACGCAGTGAACAGCTCGCCGATCGTCCTCGTCCACGGCGCCTGGGTCGGCGAGTGGTGCTGGGAGCCGGTCGTCGGACTGCTCGAGGCGGCGGGCCGACCGGTTCATGCCGTGTCACTCACCGGCCACGGGGCGCGACGCAGCGAGTCGGGCCCCCACGTGACTCTCGGTCACCACGTCGCCGACGTCGTTGCCGTGTTCGTCGAGCACGACCTCGTCGATGCCACGCTGGTCGGCCATTCCTACGGCGGGCGGGTCATCACCAAGGCGTGGCCCCAGGTGGCGACCCGAGTCGGACGGTTGATCTACCTCGACGCCCATGCACCAGTCGGGCCAGACGACCCCCTGCGCGGTAGTGGGCCGTACCCGGTCGACGCCGACGGGATGATCCCGCTCACCGAGTTCGTTCCGGACGAGAACGTCCTCGGTGACGCCGTCATGGCGGCGTTCGACGACCACGTCGTGCCGCAGTCGCCACGGACCCTGGACGAGCCGTTCCGTGTCGAGCTACCGGCGGACCTCGACAAGACGTTCGTCTTCGCCAGCGCCGAGCAATCGGAGCAGTTCCGCGCCTACGCGGAAGCGGCGCGACGTGACGCCACGTGGCGCTACGTCGAAATTCCGGCGACGCACTGGCTGATGTACACCCATCCGGACGAGGTGGCGGCGATCATCCTCGACCCGGACAACACCCGAGGAGGACGATGAACGCCGAACGAATCCTGTGCACCCACACGGGGAGCCTCCCCCGGCCCGACGACCTCGTGCAGATCATGTGGGCGGTCGGCGACGGGATTCCGGTCGATGCCGCGGCATTGGAGGCGCGGGTCGAAGCGGCCGTGCACGAGGCCGTCCGCCGGCAGATCGCCGCCGGCGTGTCGATCGTCAACGACGGGGAGATGTCGAAGCCGTCATACGCCACGTACGTCAAGGATCGCCTCACCGGCTTCAACGGAGAGGCGGTCCAGAGCTACCACTTCGCCGACCTCGCCGACTTCCCGCGCAGTGCCGAGCTCGTGGCCGCCAACCCGGGCCGCCGCAAGCGCTCGGCACCGGCGTGTACGGGGCCGATCAGCGTGGGCGATCCCGATGCGGCGCGACGAGACATGGAGCACCTCGTCGCCGCCGCTGCGGCGACCGACGTGGCCGGCATGTTCTCGAGCGCCGCGTCGCCAGGGGTCGTGTCGCTGTTCTTCGCCAATGAGTACTACGACACACGTGAGGAGTACGTGTTCGCCATCGCCGAGGCGATGCGCCACGAGTACGAGGCGATCGCCGCAGTCGGGGCGACCGTCCAACTCGACTGCCCCGACCTGGCGATGGGTCGACACTCGATCTACGCCGAGCTCGACGACGCCGAGTTCCGCCGCACCATCGAGGTCAACATCGCCGCCATCAACCACGCCGTGCGCAACATCCCCGCCGAGCAGTTGCGGATGCACTTGTGCTGGGGCAACTACCCCGGCCCGCACCATCACGACGTCCCGATCGGCGACATCATCGATCTCGTGTGGACCGCCAAACCGCGCACCGTGCTGTTCGAGGCGGCCAACCCGCGCCACGCCCACGAGTGGCTGGCCGTCAAGGAGCTCGGCGTCCCGGACGACAAGGTGATCTGCCCCGGCGTGATCGAGCCGCAATCGAACTACATCGAGCACCCCGAGTTGGTCGCCCAGCGCCTCGAGCGGTGGGCAACCGTCGTCGACCCGAGCCGGCTGATGGCGGGTGTCGACTGCGGATTCTCGGTTCACGTGGGGATGCAGGGCATCGATCCGGACGTCGCCTGGGCGAAGTTGGCGGCGATGGCCGCGGGCTGCGAGATTGCCTCACGCCGGCTCTTCGGCTGAGCCGTTCTGGGCGGCCTTCGATCCATTTGCCGATCCGGGCGGCCTGCGGTCCGGAATCTGGCTGTTTGGCCGCCCAGATTGAGCGGCCGCGACGGGACCCATAGCATCGCCGCAATGCGCGGCAGCCTGATGATCACCGGCGACACGGCAGCCGACGAGCTGCTCAACACCGACGGCACGGCGCTGTTGATCGGGATGCTCCTCGACCAGCAAGTGCCGATGGAGATGGCGTTCCACGGTCCGGCGACGTTGCTGGGGCGGCTCGGTCACCTCGATGCCTCGACGATCGCCGCGATGGGCGAGGACGAGGCGGTCGCCGTGTGTTGCGAGAAGCCGGCGATCCACCGTTTCCCGGCGGCGATGGGTCGGCGGATCCACGCCCTGTGCAGCATGCTGACGACCGAGTACGGCGGACGCGGCGAGAACGTCTGGGAGGGCGTCGCGTCGGGAGACGAGTTGTATCGGCGGCTGCGGTCGCTTCCAGGCTTCGGCGACGAGAAGTCACGCATCTTTGTCGCCGTGCTGGGGAAGCGGATGGGCGTACAGCCCGACGGCTGGCGCCAGACGGCGGGCAAGTTCGGCGACGACACGCCGCGCAGCGTCGCCGACTCGACGTCCCCCGAAACCCTTGCTGCCGTGCGCCAGTGGAAGCGCGCCCAGAAGGCGGCCAACCTCGACAAGCAGGACCGCCCGCTGTAGCGGTGCTCGCGGCGTCACCGGCGCCGGTGGCTCAGCTGGTGGCGACGGCCTCCCCGTCGACACCGTCGCGACGGTGCAAGGAGACGAGCAGCATGTGGATGCTCAGGGCCAGCACCCACAACGGGAAGATGAGTTCCGACGCCTCGATCCAGCCGGTCGTCAGCAACATGATCCCGGCGCCGACGTATCCGAACCACACGATCCACTTCGGCACGATCTGCAGTCGAACCGTCAATGTCGTCGTCGAGATCATGAACACGGCAGACATGCGCATCGCGTAGACCGACAACAACGAGCCGGTGACCCGCCTCCCGTACGACCACACCTCGTCGCCGGGCTGTACTCCTCCAGCGTCAGGCGACACGAGTAGTCCGCCGGCGATGGCGCCGGAGGTGAACAGCATCGCCACGAACAACAGCCCGCTACCGAGGAACACCGTGGCGAAGAAGCGATCCTCGTTCTCGCCGATGCGATCGCGGATCACGCCGATGAACCACAGGAAGGCGATTCCGGCGAACGGCAACAGGTTGAGGGCGATGACCACGGCGCGCCGCCGCGAATCGTCGGTGACCCAGTCGCCGGGCGAGTCAGAACCGTCGGGGACGGCGACGTCGACGAGGAGCTGCGTTGCGGCCATCAGTACGGCGAACACGATGCCGGCGATCGCCGCAGCCCGCGGCGTGCGGATCGCCTTCTGCCGGGCGATCAACCGCTGGTTCACGGTCGCGGAGTGTAAATCCGCGTCGGTCTACCAGCAGGGATGGGCCATGACCGCGCCTACTGGTAGGTGTAGGACGAGTAGCGCTGGCGCTCGCGTAGCGCAGCGTTCGCCGACGAGCTCGGCGACACCTCGCCGTACCGAGTGGCGGCAAACCCGGGAGCGACGAGCAGCAGCCAGAAGATCGAGTGGAAGGCGATGCGGCTCTGAGTGACGTTCTCGATGAAGGCGAACATGCCGACGGCGGCCCACCAGGCCATCGCCCAGCTCGTCCCGCCGAGCGCCTCCCACCACGTGCGTCCGAAGCCGAAGACGACGACTGCAAGGAGGAGAACGACGCCGACGCCACCGAGATAGAGCAGCGTTTCCATGAACGAGCTCGCGGCACTGTCGAACTGCTGACCGGTGCGCTCGAACAGCTCGGCGCGATTGACGGGGTCGTCCCAGAACGAGAACCAGCCGAATCCGACCAGCCAGCGATCCTCGACCGAGTCGACGACGAAGTCCCAAGTATCCCGCCGGCTGGCAGTCGAGTCGTCGCCGACCACGTCGGCGGCCAGACCGATCGTCCACGGAATCAACACCACGGCGATCCCGACGATGGTCGCCCCGATGGCCCGGACTTGCTTCACCGGCGTCCCGCGGGTGATCAGCCCGCGCCCGAGCAGCAGCAGCGCGAATGCTCCCACTGCGCCGCACAGCGCGAGCCAACCGGTGACACTGTCGGCCTTCAGGGCGACCACGACGTCGATGCCCGCGCACACGCCGATGGCGATGCGCACCCAGAGCGGGCCGGCGAGGAGCAACGCCCCGATCGCCGCGACGATGCCGAGGGTGGCCACCGGGCTGAGGCTGTTCGGGTTGGTGAACATCCCGATCCACGCCTCGTCGCCGGGTCGCCGGGCCGATTCGAGGACCAGGGCGAGGACGAACGAGGTCAGCGACAGGAGTTGGAGACCGATGAACAGGGACCAGACCTGCTGGCGGAACGTCAGGCCGTAGCCGAACCACATCGCCGTGGCCAGGACGAGGCACATCAGCAGCGCCTGCTGCGGCGTGCGCGTCGGGGAGACGGTCCAGAACGACGACATCAGCGCCCACGTGCCGAGGGCGGCGGGTGGCGCCATGGCGACGAGCAGCGACTCGGACCGCACCAGCGGCCGACCGGTGATCGGGGCGACGACGTCGAGCACGAAGAGGGTGCCGCCGACCAACGCGGCACCCCAGAACGAGTAGACGTACGGCCACGTCTCGAGGGACACCGGCTCGTCGACCACCCACCGATTGAGCGACACGAAGGGTGCGCTGGACAAGCAGACGACGATGAAGATGGCGCACCCGGCACGTCCGTAGCCGACCCGACCCTGCCGTCCGACTGGCTGTGGAGCGACGACTGGAGTGGCGTCGGAAGCCGGCGCCCAGGCCGGCGTCGAGGTCATCGCCATGGTTGGCCGAGGCTAGCGCTGACGGTTCGCGGCGGCCCGCCACGGCTGTCCGAACTGGGCGGCTTGCGATCCGCATCGGGACCTGGGCGGCCGGCGGTCCGGAATCCGCCGTGGAGGCCGCCCAGATCGGCGATCGACCGTCCGGTCAGACGCGCACGAGGTGGATCGTCGCGACGACCCAGATGAAGGCGGTGATCGCCAGCAGCGATCGGCCCACCCGCCGAGCGGCGCCTCGTTCGAGGCGAACCGAGCCGCCGGTGTAGGCAACCGCGCCGACGAGGATCCAGGCTCCCCCGGAGATGTCGACGGCGCCCCGCCAGCGGATCAGCAGCCAACCGGCCACGACCATCGCCGCCGCAGCGAGGGGGATCGCCATCGCCGCGCGGAGATCGCCGGCCACCAGCGCGGCTCCAGCGAGGAGACCCGCCGCCAGCCACCACGCCAGCCAGCCCGACGTCGGGACCAACGTCGTGGGATCGAGCGTCCCAACGCTCCCCCACAACATCGCCCCGGTGCGCGTCATCGCGGTCCCCCACGTCGGCGTCGGACCGGGTTGATCACTGGTCGCCGCCGCCCAACCGGCGAGTGCGGCGATCCCCAACCCGACGGCGGCGAACGCCGCTGCCCGTCGATCAACGGGGCCCCACCGGGCCACGATCACCACGGCGCACGCCACGAGCGCGGCGAACGCTCCCGCCGGCTCTGCGGCGGCGACCGCACTCAACGCCGCCGGCGTGACGGCGAGGACCAACGCACCGGTGGCGATCGGCGCTGCGCGGCGCACCGTCATCGTGAGGGCGAGAGCGAGCACGACAACGACTGGCACCGCCACCGCCAGGTACGTGATGGTCGCCAGTGGTTCGTCGAGCAGCACGGCCAGCACACTCGTGGCCACCATCAACAGGGCTGCCAGCGTCCACGCCAACCAGTCGGTCGACAGGGCCCTGACGTCGGCCAGCGTGAGTTCCTCCCGACCGCGCTCGACGCTCACCACACCGCTCGTCGAGGCAGGCCAAACGGCGTCGGCATCTCGAGGAAATCGTGGCGGCCGGGCACGAGGTTCGGGTTGTAGTACGGATCGGCCGTCAATTCGGCATGCCACCGATCATCAAGCCAGGCGAGTTCCTCGGGGAGCACGCGACTGAGCCGAGTACGGCTCTCGAAGTGGAACAACACCGCCCACGGCGACCACACGATGCGGTGGCCGGCGGCGCGCAGCTTCAGGCAGAAGTCGACATCGTTGTAGTTGAGCGGCAACTCCGTGGCGAAGCCGCCGACCTCGTCGAAGGCAGCTCGGTCGACCAACGCACACGCCGCGGTGACTGCGCTGCACTCGCGCTCGACAGCGAGCGGACGCAGTGGCCGCGGGCCCGCGGAGTCGCCGCGCCAGCCGAGACAGGCGTGATCGGGCTCGATGGAATTCACCACTCCGCCGTGCTGCAACGTGCCGTCGGCGAACAGCAGCTTGGCGCCGGCTGCTGCCACACCTGGTGTCTGCAGATGGCCGACGAGTACCTCGACGCTCGCCGGCTCGATCAGCTCGGTGTCGTCGTTGAGCAACAGCACGAGATCTCCCGACGCGTGAGCGACGCCGAGGTTGATCTTGGCGGAGAAGTTGAACGGGGCACGATATGGCACGAGGTTGATGACGGCGTTCGGCACCCGGCCAAGAGCACTCAGCACCGGCTCGGGTGTGTCGGCGTCGTACACCACGACGAACTCCAACTGGCGATACGTCGAATGCTCGGCGAGGCTGCGCACCGCCTCGACGACGTAACAGCGAGTGGCGCCCCAGACGCGCCCGGTCGCGCCTCGCGTCGGGATGACGACGCTGACGAGTGGGCGGTCGGCGACGCGTCGAACGAGCCGATAGCAACCCTCGTTGATCGTCGCTTCGACGCCCACGTCGATGCCCACCCGGGCACAGTGGTCGGCGACGGCGCGGACTCCACCCTCGGCCGCCGGCGCGGTAGGCGGCGATTCGGGTACCGGTGTGCGGACGTGACAGAGCGCTCGCCGAACGTGGGCGACCCGGCGGGCGCGCTCGGTGAGACGAAGCGCGAAGTCGTGGTCGAGGGCCCCCGTGTAGCGATCGTCGAACGCCCCGACACTGTCGGCGAGGGTTCGGCGAGCGGCGACGAGGGGGGTGACGTAGTCGTGGGCGCGCAGCCACTCGGGCGCGAAGTCCGGTTTGAACGCCGATTCGATCACGAAGCCGTCGGCATCGACGACGTCGTGGTCGCTGTAGGCGACGTCGACGCCGGGATCGGCAAACGCCGCGTTCATCTCGGCGAGGGCGTCGACGTGCAGCAACTCGCGGTGATCGAGCATGACGATCAGTTCGCCGACGGCTGCGGCGAGAGCGGCGCGATTGGCACCCGCTTCGCCCGCCCCGACCGGCTGATGGATCCAGCGGACGCGGGGGTCAGCGGCCGCGGCGGTGGCGACGAGCTCGGAGGTCGCCGGGTCGGTCGAACCATCGTCGACCAGCACGTGCTCCCAGTCGTCGAAGGATTGATCGCCCACCGACGCCAGGCAAGCGGCGAGGCACGCCTGGTCCGCGCCATGGATCGGCGTGAGCACGGCGAAGCGCGGAACGTGCTGTTCGGCCATCGCCTCAGCGGGTGCGGTTGGTCGCCACGCGACGCATCCGGAAGGCGGAGCGTCGAGCCCGGGCGGCGACGCGATGCAGGCGCACCGGAACGAGCTTGCGCAGCATCGCCTCGAACTGTCCCGCCCTGGCCAGCGCGACGTGGACCTCGATCAGCTCGCCGCGCAGTTGGCCGGCGGCCAGCTCGGCCTGCTTGGCGGCCTCGCGGGCGGCACGCAGCTCGACGCCCAGGTCTTCGTAGGCCAGCTCCGACGGGCCGACCAACTGACGCAATCGTTCGACCTCGGCGCGTAGCACCTCCACGTCGGCTTCGGCGTCGACCATCGGCGGCGAGTGTACGCACCAGCCCCGCGGTTGGGCAGCGGTGTCGTGGGCGTCGTTAGCCTGCCGGCGTGGTCGACCAGCCGCGTGGGCGTGCCCACCGCCGACGAGCAGCGTGGTTCGGCGCGCTCGTCGCCGGGATCGCCCTGTGCTGGATCGTTCTCACCCCGCCTGGCGCAGGTGCCGACGAGCAAGGCCACCTCGTGCGGTCAGGTGCCCTGGCACGCGGCCACCTCGACGGCAGTGACATCGGATCGGCCCGCTTCGAGGGGTTCGACCTTCCCTCGACGTACGCCGTGCCGGACCCCGACTGTTACGCGTTCCGACCTGCCGTTCCGGTGAGCTGTGCCGCCGAGCCTGCCGACTCCGACGCGACGCTGACACTGCCGTCGAGCGCCGACGAGTATCCGATATGGGGGCACCTTCCCGGCGGGTTACTGAGTCGGTTGCCGGGCCCCGCGCCGATCTGGTGGGCGCGGATCGGCGGCGCCGCCATCGCCGTTGCACTGCTCGCCGGCGCCTTCCGGCTGGTCGCCGCCGACCGCCCGCTCGGCGTCGCGGCCGTCCTCGTCGCCCTCACTCCGATGGCCTGGTCGATCTTTGGCGTCGTCTCGCCGTCGGCGATGGCGATCAGCGGCGCCGTGGCGCTGTGGACCGGTCTGCTGTTCGCCGGCCCACGGCCGGCGGAGACAGCAGGGTGGATCACGGCCTTCGGGTGGGCGGCGCTGGCCCTCCCGCGCCGCGACGGGCTGATCTGGGCATGCGTCGCCCTCGTCGTCGCCCTCGGTTACCGACAACGTACGACGTCCGATTGGTGGCGATCGCTGGGGCTCGGCCCGCGATGCGTCATCGCTGTCTCGACGATCGTGACCGTCGGCTGGGGACTCACCAACGACTCACGGATCTCCCGTCTCGTGGCCCTGGCGCCACTGATCGTCGTGGCCGCCGAGACGGTGCGCTGGTGGTGGCGAACACAGGCGACGACCCCGCGGCGACGGTTGGCGACCTTGGTGGTCCTCGGAACCGCAGGATGTGTTGCCGCTGCCGGCGTGATCGCCAAACGTCCGGGCGGGTGGGATCGCGACCTCACCGTCCGCGTCATTGGTGAGACCGGCAACAACCTGATCGAGGCGATCGGTGTGCTCGGGTGGCTGGACACCGTGCCTCCCGCTGCTGCCCTGGCGCTGTCTGTCGGCGCCGTCGGCGTGCTCGGCGCGGCGTCGTTGCTCGCCGAAGGGAAGGCGGTGAGTTGGGCGACGGCCCTCCTCCTCGCCACGATCGTCGCTTCGTGGGTGTTCGAGCTGTATGGCGGCAACACCACCGGCACCTACTGGCAGGGCCGCTACTCGCTGCCGTTGCTCGCCGGGATCCCGCTGCTCCTCGGCACGGCCAAGGTGCCTGCGGTGGTGGCCGCGAGGGTTGCCCGTTGTGCAGGGATCGTCGCCCTGGTCGTGGTCAACGTGGTCGCCTGGGCGGCGGCTCGGCGCTGGGGAGTGGGTACCCACGGCTCGCTGATGCCGTGGGACTGGGATACGACGCACACGCCGGTGCCTCCGATCGTGGTGCTCGCCGGACTCGCCGCGCTCTCGATCGGACTGGTCGCCGCGCTGTGGACCACGGTCCAGTCGGCGGAGGCGAGACTCTCCGACGGGGACCCGTCGATACCCTCGCGCTGATGTCGACGAGCGAACGGTCCGTCGAGGAGCGCCTCAGCGAGTTGCAGCGAGAGTCCGAGCGACGTAGCCGCGAGCTGCGCGAGATCGCTGCCCAGCTCCCATCGGCGGTGAGCCGGCGGGGGCTCGTGCGGGCCATGGCCACCGGACTTTCGTGGCGCGCGGCCGTCGAGCAGGCCCGCCGAGCCACCGGTCGGGCGTACCGCTCGATCGGCCGTCGGCTCCGCGAACTTCCCGGTCGATGAAGCGCGTCGAGGTCTTCGTCGCCGCGACCGGCAATGCCTTCATGGCCGACATCGCCGGTTGGCTGGTCGAGGCGGCCCGGCTCGCCGGACGCGATGCGCGCCTGGTCACGAACGGCCTGCCGGCGGACCCACTCGTCACCAATCTCGTCGTCGCACCTCACGAGCTGTTCCTGCTCAACGGCGGCGATGACGCCGAACTCAACAGCGCCGCGGCCGTGAGCATCCCGATCTGCACGGAGCAACCCGGTACGCCGTGGTTCGACGTCGCCCTCGGCCTCTGCCGTCTGTCGGCGGCCGTGTTCGACATCAACGACAACGGCGTCGCCGGGCTGCGGCGGGCGGGCGTGGCCGCTGATCGACTGCCCCTCGGCGGTGTGCCGAGCATGGTGGCTGATCCCGTCGACCGGGATCTCGACGTGCTGTTCCTGGGCGGCGACACCGACCACCGGCGGGCCGCGCTGGCCGCTCTCGGATCCGTGTTGTGGGATCGGCGCAGCGAGCTGCGCCTGTTCCGGTTCGCCGAACCGGTCCACGCCGGTGTGCCGGGTCTCATCTTCGGCGCCGACAAGTACGCCTTGCTCGCTCGGTCGAGAGTCCTCGTCAACATCCATCGCGATGGCCAGGCGGGTGGCTACTTCGAATGGGCGCGGATCGTCGAGGCGATGGCCAATGGCACGACGGTCGTCACCGAGCCGTCCACCGGGTACCACCCACTTCGTCCCGGCGTGCACTTCGTGGAGACCGACGACCTCGCCGGCACCGTCGCCGAACTGCTCGACGACGTCGCCGGGTGTGCGGCGATCGGGGCGGCGGGCGCCGTCGCCGTGCTCGACGAGTATCCACTCAGCCAGCACCTGGCCCCCGTGCTCGATCGGCTCGACAGCCTCGACCTGACGCGCCGTAGCCGGCGGCAGCGACGGGTCGTGCGACGCAACAAGCCGATGCGCGCTCCCGACCCTCCCCTGTTCCCGGTGTTTCGTCCCGTTCGGCAGCTGCGCCGGCGCGTGTTTCATGCCCTGTTTGCCGAGCAGGACCTGCAACGGACGATCGATGCTGTTCGCTGTGAACACACCCATGGGGTGGCGAGCAATGACATCGAGTTCACCACCCAGACGTTCGACAATGGCGACGAGCCGGACGTCAGCGTGGTGGTCACCCTGTTCAACTACGCCGGGGTCGTCGGTGAAGCGCTCGACTCGATCGTCGCCTCGACCGGCATCAGCAGCGAGATCATCGTCGTCGACGACCACTCCACCGACGACGGCCGCGCAGTCGTGCAACGGTTCATGGATGAGCACCAGGATGTCCCGATCCTGCTGCTCGGGCGGGAGGCCAACGGCGGCCTGCCGCGGGCCCGCAATCTCGGGGTTTCGCGGGCCAGTGCCGCCAAGGTGATGATCCTCGACGCCGACAACAGCCTGTACCCGACGTGCCTGCGGCGACTCGCCGAGGCGCTCGACGAGAACGCTGACGCCAGCTTCGCGTACGCCACGCTCGAGGCGTTTGGCGACGAGCCGGGGTTGCGCAGCCACCTGGGGTGGTACCTGCCGTGGTTGTGCGCGGCGAACTACCTCGACGCCCAAGCGATGATCCGCCGCGAGGTGTTGCAACGCCACGGGGGCTACCGGACCGACGACGAGTGGATCTACGGCGTGGAGGACTGGGACCTGTGGCTGCGCCTCGCCGCCGCCGGCGAGCACGGCGTGCACGTCCCCGAGATGCTCGGGCGCTACCGCACCCAACGAACGTCGATGATCTCGATGAGCAACCTCGCCGCCGAGGAGATCCACGCCCGGCTCGCCGCCCGCTACCCGGCCCTCCCGTGGCCCGCTGACCCCGACCCTCAATCTGGGGAAGATCCGTGTCACTCGTCCATCTGGGGAAGATTCGTTTCAGCCCCTGACACGAATCTTCCCCACAAGACGGTTTGACACGGATCTTCCCCAGATGTGGGGGCGCGGTGGGCGGCGGCGCGTCGCGATAGCGTTCTGTCCCCGCCATGGTTGAGATCGCTTCCCCTGCCGCGGGTTCCGCCGAACTGCGGCCGATGTCGGGCCGGCGGTCGGCGCTCGCCCATGTCCGCGAGGTGATCGGCTATCGCGAGCTGCTCGTCATGCTCGTGCGCAAGGAGCTGGCCGTCCGCTACAAGAACTCGGTGCTCGGCTTCACGTGGTCGATGCTCCAGCCGCTGTTCCTCCTCGTCGTCTACGCCGCCGTGTTCGCGATCCTCGGAGCCGGGTTCGCCCGCTTCGCCATCTGGGTCCTGTGCGGGTTGCTGATCTGGACGTTGATCTCGTCGAGCATGATCACGGCGACGGTGTCGATCACGTCGAACGCCTCGCTCGTCGGCAAGGTCAAGTTTCCCCGGGCCGTGCTGCCGCTGGCGAGCGTTGGCGGCGCCCTCGTCCACTTCTTCCTGCAGATCCTCGCCTTCGCCGTGGTGCTGGTGATCGCCCGGCACCCCGTCGACTGGGAGTACGTCTGGCTGCTGCCGATCGCCCTCGTCACGTGCCTGATCGTCTGCGCCGCCCTCTCCCTGGTGCTCGCCCCGAGCAACGTCTATGCCCGCGACACGATGCACCTTCTCGAGCTGCTCGTCCTCGGCTGGTTCTGGGCCACGCCGATCCTCTACGAGTACATGCGCGCCGCCACCTGGCTCGACTCCAAGGGGATCGACGCCTCCGTCCAGCTGATCAACCCGGCGACGCCGATCGTGATCACGTTCCAGCGCGCCCTGTACGGAACGGCGAGCATCGACGGCCGCCAACTGCTCCCGGACAACGGTCCGCTCTGGTACCTCGGCGTGCTCGCAGCGACGGCGGCGATCTGGGCGTTTGTCGGCTACCTCGCCCTGCGCCTCTTCGACCGCGCCGACGTCAACATGGCTGAGACGCTGTGATGCCCGATGCGTCTGTGGCGGTTTCGGTCGAAGCGGTCTGCAAGTCGTTCCGCATCGCCACGGATCCCGTCAACTCGTTGAAGGAGCGGGTCCTGCGCCTGCATCGGCCGGGACACGTCGAGTTCGAAGCGCTCCAGGACATCAGCTGCGTGATCAACGAGGGCGAGACGGTCGGGATCCTCGGGCACAACGGTTCGGGCAAGTCGACCCTGCTCAAATGCATCGCCGGAATCCTCACCCCGACGTCCGGCCGCGTGCGCGTCCGGGGCCGGCTGGCGTCGCTGCTCGAGCTCGGCGCCGGATTCCATCCCGAGCTGTCGGGACGCGAGAACGTGTACATCAACGCGGCCTTCTACGGAATGGCCCGCAGGGAGACCGACCGTCGCTTCGACGAGATCGTCGCGTTCGCCGAACTGCAGCAATTCATCGATGAGCCGGTCAAGCACTACTCGTCGGGGATGTACGTGCGCCTCGGGTTTGCCGTCGCCGTGAACCTGGAGCCCGACGTGCTGCTCGTCGACGAGGTCCTTGCCGTCGGCGACGAGCTGTTCCAGGCCAAGTGTCTGAGCCGGATCCGACAGTTCCAGTCCGAAGGGCGGACCATCGTCTTCGTCACCCACGACGCGGCCACCGTGCGCCAGGTCTGCGACCGCGCCGTCGTCCTCGACCACGGGCACCTCGTCCTCGACGGCACTCCGGGTGACGCGATCCGCACGTTCCGTGAGCACCTCCACGGCACGCTCGCCGACGTTCCCGACATCGCCCACCGAATCGATGGCGCCGGGGTGATCAGCCACGTCGAGATCCACCACGGCAACCTCGCCACGCGCCAGTACCTGCTCCCGGGCGAGCCGCTCGACATCGTCGTCCACCTCTCGCCGGAGCAGTCGATCGACAACCCCGTGCTGCGCGTCGAGATCGGCGACCGCGCCGGCCACCGCCTGTTCGCCGTCGACAGCGACGCCCTCGGGCAACCATTGTCGGCCATCAGCACACCGCAGCAACTGCGCATCGCCATCAAGGGGGTGTGGCTACTCGACGGCGAGTACCCCGTGTCGATCCGCCTCGCCGACCGCCTCACCGGCAACGTCATCGACTGGCGCGAGTCGGTCGCCACGTTCCAAGTCGTCAACGAGGGTCGCGCCGAGGGGACCGTCGCCCTCGACGTCACGATCGCATGATGGATCCCGTGTCACCCCGTGCCGTCGCCGGTGAGCAACCGCTGGACGCTGCGGCCGACACGGCCACGGAGCCCAATTCGCGGCCAGTGCTACCGGGCACGGAGTGGCTGGCCCGGAGCTTGAACCGTCCGCTGGGCGCGATGTGGCGCCACGGGTTCCGCTTCTTGTTCCTGCTCGACGCCGCCGGCTTGTTCGGGTCGATGCTGCTCATCAACTTCGTCCGTTTTGGCACCGACTGGCCGACGTACTCGGCGTCGTTCTACCTCGTCGGATTCGCCGCAGCGACAGCGATCCACCTCGTCATCAACTACTTCTACGGCCTCTACGAGCGCGAGCCGAGACTCGGCCGGCGGCCGTGGCTCCCTCGGGCGATCGTGGCAATGGCGATCGGTGTCGGCATCCAACTCGTCACGTTCGTCTTCCTCGATCGCTACCTGATGCCCCGCCTCAACCTCGGCGTGTTCCTCTTCGTCGGCGCGGTCGTGCTCGTCGCCAACCGGCACATCTCCTGGAGACTCGCCCGCCGCCGCCAGGGTCCGCCGCGCGTCGTTCTCGTCGGCTCGTTCGTCGACGCCGAGCTGGCGAGCCGGCACATCGAGGCGACAGAACGCGAGGTCGAGGTCGTCGGCCACGTCACCGATCCGGGTGAGCTCACTGCCGTGCTCGACGATGGCCACGGCACCGATGTTCTGCTGCTCGACTCGTTCAGCCTCGACGCGGCCTTCCCGGAGCCGATGACGACGCTCGAAGCCCGCGGCGTCGGATTCCTCCAACGGGTGAGTGCTCGCGACACCCTGCTCGGACTGCAGGCTGTGCGAGAGATCGCCGGGATGCCGTTCGTCCCGCTACTCGTCCACAGCTTCCCGTCGTACAAGGCGGTCCTCAAGCGACTGTTCGACCTCACCTTGCTCGTCATCACCGCGCCGCTCAGCCTTCTGGTGCTCGCCCTGCTGGCGCTCTATGTCCGGATCCGCGCCGGCAGTCCCGTGCTCTACCACCAGGCGCGCATCGGCCGAGACGGCGAACAGTTCATGGTCGTCAAGTTCCGCACGATGGTGGTTGACGCCGAGAAGCGCGGACCACGCCTCGCCGCGGCCCACGACGATCGGATCGTGCCGGGTTTGCGGTGGCTGCGCTCGATGCGTCTCGACGAGTTGCCGCAGCTCTGGAACGTGCTGCGCGGTGAGATGTCGCTCGTCGGCCCGCGACCTGAGCGACCCGAGCTGACCGCTGACATCGAGCGCTCCGTGTCCGGCTGGGTTCGTCGCCACCAACTCCCGCCCGGACTCACCGGCCTCGCCCAGATCCATGGCCGGTATGCCACCAACCCCGAGTACAAGATCGGCTACGACCTCCAATACCTCGTCAACTGGTCGCCGGTGCTCGACCTGCAGATCCTCGTCCGGACCGTCTGGGTCGTCCTCTCCCGCCGATTGTGATGACACGGCGTCGCAGGGACCGATTGGTGTTGTCATGAACGTTCCGTCAGGTAACCAGCCATCAGTTGCGAGGAGCCGACCGTGACGGACGACTGGCCGGACGTCGCCGTTGTGATGCCGGTGCGCAACGAGGCCGCCGACTTGCGGCGAGCCGTCGCCGCCGTGCGATCCCAGGACTATCCCGGCGCGATGGAGATCTGCCTGGCGGTGGCACCCAGCATCGACGACACCGAAGCGGTTGCCGCCGAGTTGGCCGCCGAGCACGATGATGTCCGCATCGTGGCCAATCCGACGGGCACCACTCCCGCAGGACTCAACGCGGCGATTCGGGCGAGCACTGGCGACGTCGTCGTGCGGGTCGACGGCCACGCCGAGCTGTCCGCCGGCTACATCCGGCGCGCTGTCGAGACGTTGCGGCGAACCGGAGCTGCCAATGTTGGCGGTATCCAGCGCGCCGCCGGTACCACGCCATTCGAGCATGCCGTTGCAGACGCCATGTCCTCGCCGTTCGGCACGGGCGACGCGACGTTTCACTATGGCGGCACCGAGGGACCGACCGACACCGTCTACCTCGGCGTCTTCGACCGAGCGGCGATCGAAGCCGTCGGGCTGTTCGACGATCGCCTGCTGCGCAACCAGGACTACGAGCTGAACATCCGCTTGCGCGAGGCCGGCGGCGTGATCTGGTTCGACCCGCACCTCTCTGTCACGTACCGACCTCGTGGATCGCTACACGCGCTCGCCACGCAGTATTTCGAGTACGGGCGCTGGAAACGCTCGGTCCTCCGTGAGCACCCGCAGTCGTTGCGCTGGCGACAGGCCGTTCCCCCTCTGGTCACCGCGGCGGTGACAGTTGGCGCGGTCGCCGGGCTGTTCCGGCGCACGGCGTTGGTCATTCCCGCTGGATACGCCGTCGCCGTCGGCTGCGCAGCGGCGGCCACCGCCAAGTCACCCGGAAGTCGTGCCCGGCTGCTGGCGATCTTTCCGGCGATGCATCTCTCGTGGGGCGCTGGGTTCCTGGTCGGCACGGCACGCCATGTGAGCTGACCTCACGACGCGCGGACGGGGTCGACGCCCTCGTCGAAGGACCGGACGCGGTCGAGCCAGCCGAACAGCACCGCAACGGCGCGTGGATCGTGGCGCAGCCGATGCCCGGCGCCGACGAGCACGCTCAGCTCGGCCGAACCGTGGGCGCTGGCGAGCTGCCGAGCGTCGGTGGTCGGCACGCTCTCGTCGTCGTCACCGTGCATCACGAGCAACGGGCGTGGGGTGAACCTCCGTGCCGCCTCGATCGGGCGGAACCGGCGGAACGCTCGGCTCCACTCGTCGAACGACGCCGGGAACCCTGGGGAACTGATCGCTCCGATATCGCGGGCGTGCTCGAGGAACCGGCGCGGGTGCTCGGCCCAGTCGTCGAAGTCGGCGCGCGGGCTCAGCAACGCGGCCGCGCAGACCCGTGGGTCGTCGGCGGCGACGCAGATGGCGATCGAGCCGCCGGTATTCGTGCCGATCAAGACCACGTCGGAGGGTGACGCTTCGGCAACGACGTGATCGATCGCCGTGCGCAGGTCATCGACCCAGCCCTGAAGTGAGAAATCACCGGTGCTCGTCCCGGTCCCCCGGAAGTTGAACGTCATCCCGACGTACCCGAGGTCATGGGCGATGCGGTCGACGAATTGCGGGAACGTGCCAGCCGATTGGCGGGCGTCGATCGGACCGATCGGGAACCCGTGGCACAGGATTGCCGCTGGTCGACGGCCGGGAGTGCTTCCAGTCGGCACCGTCAGGTGGCACGCCAGCGAGTTGGCTCCGGAACGAATCGTGCCCTTCACGAGGTCAGCCTTGCGCTCGTCATGATCGCGGTGCGCGCTGGACGCGGTGGATTCCTGGCCTCGCCAGGTCGTAGCCGCGGTTGCGTGCCTCAGCGAGGGTGTCGGGGGCGAAGCTGATCCCCACACCGAGACGCACGAACTCCTCGACGACCGCCTCGTCGTCCCAGTCGTCGAGGTCGTACACCAGCTGCGTGCGCTTGTCACCGACGAATCGATGTTGCTCGAACCGGCTCGGGCGCTGCACGGCGCCGACCGTACCAGCGGTCGTCGCCGAGCGGCTGGGGAGAGCACCGCGGCCGCCGGGAATGTGACGCCTCGGCGAAGTCGAACGCCACCGCGTTGCTCGGTCCGGACCCGTTGCCGGACATATCGAACGACCTGAGGACGAAAGTCGGCCGGTCCCACGGCGAGCCAAGCTAGGAAGGCGGGCCTGACCCCGATGACGGTACCGCTCGATGCGCCGCTCAGGAAGGCCTCGCAGCGGATCTGTGACTTGGGACGTCGGTCGAGTGGTCCCAACGCAGCAAGATGTCCGGGTTAGCTGTTTGATTCCGACGAACACATTGGTCGGCGCGGTCGGTCGCTGTGTGTCGGTGCGGCCGGCGCAGTCACGATCAGCGCGTCGCCCTCGGCGACGTGGTCGGAGGCATCGCGATGGGTGACTTTCGACCTGAAGCTCGATGCAGGCATCCAACTCCTATGGTCGCGTGCGTGGGCCCAGTCGGTCCGACAAGTCAGCGAGTGCCGATGACGAATACCGCGGGCCAGACGTGGCTTTGGTTGCGACTTCTCGTCGGTGATCGACATCGGTCAGGCGGATCCTGGTGCCTGTCTGGGTCAACTCCATACAGCCTTCAAGGTAGCGCTTCGTATGCTCGCCCGATGCGCCGGCAGTTGGTGCTCGGGGGAGCCTTGGTCACGTCGTCTTTTGTGCGTCGTCGTGCCCGACCAGCCACCCGCCGCTGCGCAGGTAGCCCCCCCGCTGGAGGTCGTCGGCCTTGTGATCGAGGGCACCGGCTTCGGACATGGCCGGGGAATGAGCCAATGGGGCGCTTACGGCCGGGCTGTGCATGGCCGCCAGTCGTGGACCACAATCCTCAACGCCTACTACGGCGGCACGACGCTCG
>CAWBBL010000036.1:0-79153 GCA_963786985.1 Ilumatobacteraceae bacterium
ACGCGCTTGTGGGGAAGATCCGTGTCAGACCCTGACTGGGATCTTCCCCAGATGCAGAGATGACACGGATCTTCCCCAGATCGTGGGGCGCGCGTCTAGTGGTCGGCGGACACCCAGGGGGCGCAGAGGCCGTCGAGGTCGCGGACCTCGATGCGGTCGCGGTTCTCGTAGGTCACCTCGTTGGCCGGGTCGGGCTTGAGGTTGAACGTGCGCATCGACATGTCGGTGGTGTCGATCGTCAGGATCCGCCCGATCAGCGGTTCGCCGATGCCGAGCAGCACCTTGATCGTCTCCAGCGCCTGGATCGAGCCGACGATGCCGGGCAGCACGCCGAGCACGCCGGCCTCGGCGCAGCTCGGGGCCAGTTCGGCGGGTGGCGGCTCGGGGACCATGTCGCGGTACGTCGGTCCCTGCAGCGGGTGGAACACGCTGACCATCCCCTCGAACCGGAAGATCGAGCCGTGGACGACCGGGATGCCGAGCTTCACGCTGGCGTCGTTGAGTAGGTAGCGCGACGGGAAGTTGTCGGCGCCGTCGACGATCACGTCGTAGCCCGTGATGATGTCGATGATGTTGTCGGCGGACAGTCGCGTGTCGTAGGTGACGACGTCGACGTCCGGGTTCAGCGACACGATCGTCTTCTTCGCCGAGTCGACCTTGCGGTCGCCGACCCGGTCGAGGTTGTGGAGGATCTGGCGCTGCAGGTTGGAGGCGTCGACCTCGTCCATGTCGACGATGCCGATCGTCCCGACTCCGGCGGCGGCGAGGTACAGCGCGGCGGGCGAGCCGAGACCTCCGGCTCCGAGGAGCAGGACTTTGGAGGCGAGCAGCTTGGACTGACCCTCCGTGCCGACCTCGGGCAAGAGCAGGTGGCGCATGTAGCGAATCTTCTGATCAGCGCTGAGGGTCACTGGCGTAGACCACGGGCGGCCCTCGTCCTTCCACCGCCCGAACCCACCGACCATCGACACGACGTCGGTGTACCCGAGCTCCTGCAGCGTGCGGGCGGCGAACGCCGAACGCACTCCCCCGGCGCAGTACACGACGACCGGTGTCTCCTTGTCGCTGAGCCGGCTCTCGACCTGCGATTCGAGATGGCCGCGGGGGATGTGCACTGCCCCGTCGAGGGCTCCAGCGTCGTACTCGTCGGGCTCGCGGACGTCGAGCACGGCAGCGCCGTCGCCGATCAACGCCGCGGCGCCCGCCGGGTCGACTTCACGGATCTCCGCCTTGGCGGCGGTGAGCAGATCTCGGAACGTGGCCATGGCTAAACCCTACCTGTCGGGTCGGGATTCCGGCCCGAGCGCGCCACGTCTGACCCGACTGCCGCTTCCAGAGCCGACCGGCGATGACGGCATCGACCGGGAGCGGTCCGTAGATGTGAGGAAAGAGCTCGTCGGCGGGATCGTCCGTCGGAGACTCGTCGACAACCGACGACCCGACGGCGTCGGGATCGATCGTCAGCAACACCAGCTCGTCGACGTCGGCGTAGAACTCGTTGGCAACACCCTCGACCTGGTGTTGATAGGACGCGTGGATGAAGCCGACGCTGGCCAGCGGCGCCCCGCGTGTCGACATCTCGTACGTGCCCGACCGCTGCGCCGCGTCCCAATCCTCGGGGAGTGCCAGGTGGTAGATCACGACGTGGCGGTCCCGGCTGCAACGACCGCCGGCAACAGCTCGGAGATCGGGCCGCACAGCATCGCGTCGGCGAGGTGATCCATCTCCGTGGCCCCGCCATTGATGATCGCGACCCGCGCCCCGGCAGCCGCCGCGAGGGGCACACAGCTCGCCGCCGGATACACGCTGAGCGTCGATCCGACGGCCAGCAGCACGTCGCACGTTCGGCAGACCGCCATGGCCCGGTCGATCACCTCGGGCACCAGTGCCTGGCCGAACGAGATCGTGTCGCTCTTGAGGATGCCGCCGCACACCAGGCACGGCGGATCGGCCTCGCCGTCGCCGACCCGGGACAGCGTCTCGGCCATCGGCCGCCGATCGGCGCAGGACATGCAGCGGGTCCACCACGCGGTGCCGTGGACCTCGATCACGAGGTCGGGATCGATGCCGGCCCGCTGGTGCAGCTCGTCGATGTTCTGGGTGACGACGCCGTGCAGCTTGCCGGCCCGCTCGATCTCGACGAGGGCCCGATGGCCGGTGTTCGGTTGCGCCGACCACAACCCGGACTCGAGACGCGTCCGCCAGGCCGCCCGCCGGACTTCGGGATCGGCGAGGTAGTTCTGCAGCGTCGCGGTCTTCTCGGCGGCCGGGTTCTTCGTCCACACGCCCTGCGGGCCGCGGAAGTCGGGGATCCCCGAATCGGTGGATATCCCCGCACCCGTCAACACCGCCACCCGTTGGGCGTCGGCAATCCACCCACCGACGAGCTCGACGTCGGACGTCATCTACGCAGTCTGCCTTCCGTTGCCCCTCGTCACGCGCGCCCAGGGAAGCGAGAACACCCGACGACCCCACCGCCGCACCTGCCGGGAGGTGACCGATGAAGACCCTCGAACGACTACCCATTCCCGCCTCCACCAGGCGGCGACGCGCGCTGTGTATCGATGTGTCTGACGGTCGGCGATGAAGCTGCTGGACGTCGACTTCCCGGGCCACTTCTGCGCCGTGCCGTGGTCGGACCCGGTCGTCGAGGCCGTCGGTTTCGGATTCGATCATGCCTACGTCGAGTTGTTGTGGCTGCCGGTGGTCGGCCCCAGTTCCACCTGGATCTTCCGGCGCCTCGGCGCGCGGGTGTCGCAGCATCCTGATGGTGTCGACATCGACCTCGCCGAGTTGTCGAACTCGATGGGATTGGGCGACGTGGTCGGCTCGACCTCGACGGTGCAGCGATCGTTGCGCCGCCTGCTGCGCTTCGGACTGGCCTCGTGGCAAGGTCGTCTGGCGGTGCGCACAGCCGTCCCTCCGCTGGCGGCCCGCAACCTCGATCGACTTCCCGGCGAGCTGCGCCTGATCCACCAGTCACTCGTCGGCGGTCGCTGCGGCGGCCTCGTCGCCCAGCGACCTGACCCAACCTGACGGGCTACAGCCGAACTGGGCGTCCAGTGGCCATCGATTCGACGGCGGCGAGACCGGCAACAAGGGGGACCCTGGCGTCGTGGCCGCTGACCGCCGGCGGCGCACCGGCGACCACGTTGCCGACGAAAGACTGCCATTGGCGCACGAAGCTCGTCTCGTACCGGTCGATGAACGAGTCCGGCAGGACGGCGCCGGCGATCCGCTGGTCGTCGCCGATCACCGCGCTGTGCCGGGGCGGGTTCTCACTGATGGCGACGCCGTTCGTGCCGAGGGCTTCGACCCGTTGGTCGTAGCCGTACACCGCCTGGCGACTGTTGTCGATCACCGTGAGGCAGCCCGTCGCGTGGCGGAGCACGACGACCGAGGTGTCGACGTCGCCGATCTCGGCGATCGCCGGATCGACGAGCGCCGCCCCAACAGCGGCGTGGACCTCGACGATGTCGCTGCCGGAGATGAATCGAGCCATGTCGAAGTCGTGGATCGTCATGTCCAGGAACATCCCGCCGGAACGGGCCAGGTAGGCCACCGGCGGCGGCAGCCGGTCACGGCTGGTGATCTTGACGAGACACAGCGTTCCCAGCGACCCGTCGGCGACGGCCGCCCTCACCGCCTCGTGGGCCGGATCGAAGCGGCGGTTGAAACCCACTTGCAGATACGTCCCCGCCTGGTCGACGGCGGCGAGCGTGGCGTCGACCGTCGGCAGATCGAGCGAGATCGGCTTCTCGCAGAACGTGGCGAGGCCGGCACCAGCGGCGCGGGTGATCAGCTCGGCGTGCGTATCGGTGCTCGTGCAGATGGCCACCGCGTCGACGCCGGCGAGCGCTTCGTCGAGCGACGGGGCGACGTCGAGGTCGTAGCGGTCGGCCAGGTGCCCGGCGACCTCGGGGACGGCGTCGTAGAGCTTGGCGATCTGCACCCCGCCGACCCTCGAGCTCAACAACTCGGCGTGCATCTGACCGATCCGTCCGCAGCCGAGCAGGGCGATCCTGAGCACTCAAACCCCCCTGCGCTGCTGCGCCTTGGCCACGTCCATCGCCTGGCGGGCCTCGCGGATCGACGGCCGATCGGACGCCTCGGGAACCCCGACCTCCCACCACGCACCACCTTCGGTCCAGGCGTGCGGGTCGGTGTCGATGACGACGACCGTGGTGCGGTCGGTCGTCCTGGCCCAGTCGAAGGCCTCGCCCAGCTCCTCGATCGTCGCGACGCGACGGACCTCGCAACCGAGGGCCGCGGCATGGCCGGTGAAGTCGACACGCACCGCGGCCCCGGGCGTGTGAACGTCGGTCCACAGGTTGTTGAACGGCTCGCCGCCCTGGCCGACCTGCAGGCGCTCGATCACCGCGAATCCACCGTTGTCGCAGACGACGACGATCATCTTGTGCCCGGACAGCACCGAGGAGTACAGGTCGCTGTTGAGCATCAAGTACGACCCGTCACCGACGAACACGATCGTGTCCCCGTCGGGTGCCAGGTTGCTGCGGGCCATCGCCGCACCCCAGCCGCCCGACAGCTCGTAACCCATGCACGAGAACCCGTACTCGCAGTCGAACGTGGCCACGGCGTGCGACCACCACCCGTTGTTCAGCTCGCCCGGAAAGCCACCCGACGCGGTGAGGGCGTAGTCGTCGGCGGTCGCCCGCTCGTTGATCACGCGGACGACCTGGGCATAGGTCGGCAACCCATCGGTGGGTTCGGCCAGCCGGTCGAGGTAGCCCCGCAGGTCGGCCAGCTCGGTTGCGGCGCGAGTTGTCCACTCCTCCGGAGCGCGCCACGCATCGAGCCCGGCGCTGAGCTCGACGAGAGTCTCTCGGGCGTCGCCGACGACCGCCAGGGACAGGTGTTTGTAGGCATCGAAGCGCGCCGCGTTGACGCCGATGATGCGGACGTCGGGACCGAACACCGACCACGATCCGGTGGCGAAGTCTCCGAGTCGGGTGCCGACGGCAAGCACCACATCGGCATCGGCGGCGAGGCGATTCGCTCCCTCGGCCCCGATCACCCCGATCGGCCCGGCGTAGCACGGATGCTCGCGGGTCAGCGTCGACTTGCCGGCGACCGTCTCGACGACGGGGACGCCGTGACGCTCGGCGAACGAGGCGAGGACCTCCTCGGCGAGCGAGTAGTGCACTCCCCCGCCGGCGACGATCAACGGCCGACGCGCCTGGCGAACGGCGGCGATGGCCGCGCCGAGTTGTCCGGAGTCAGGGCGCGGGCGGGCGATCTCGTGGACGACCGGTTCGAACAGACGCGCCGGAAAGTCGTAGACCTGCGCCTGGACGTCCTGGGGCAGGGCGATGAACGCCGGACCGCAGTCCGCCGGGTCGAGCATCACGGCCAACGCCTGGGGCAGCGACTGGATGACTTGCTCCGGCCGGGTGATCCGGTCCCAGTACCTGACGACCGCCCGGAACGCGTCGTTGGCCGTCGTCGACGGCGCACCGAAGTGCTCGATCTGCTGGAGCACGGGGTCGGGGAAGCGACTCTGGAACGTGTCGCCGGCGAGCATCAGCAGCGGGAGCCGGTTGGCCATCGCCACGCCGGCAGCGGTGACGAGGTTGAGGGCACCCGGGCCGATCGAGGTCGTGGCGACCATCAGCTGGCGCCGACGCATCGCCTTGGCATAGGCGATCGCCGCCAGGGCCATCCCCTGCTCGTTCTGTCCGCGCCACGTCGGCAACTCGTCGCGCGCCGCGTGCAGGGCCGGCCCGAGGCACGTGACGTTGCCGTGCCCGAAGATCGCGAACACGCCGGGGACCAATGGGACCTCGGTACCGTCGATCAACGTTCGCTGGGCAACGAGATAGCGGACGATGGCCTCTGCGGTGGTCAGCCGGACGGTGTCACTCACGGCTCGAAGCTCCACTCATCGGCACGCGCGGATCGACGGCCATGTGCTCCCACGAGTCGCGGATCCAGTGGTGCGCCGGGTCGTCGCAGAACGCCATCGATCGTTGGCCGTCGGGTCCAGCAAGCACGTTGAGGTAGTACAGCGGATACCCAGGTGCGGCGACGCACGGGCCGTGGTAGCCGCGCTTGACGAGGAACATGTCCCCGTCGCCGACGGTCACAGTGGCGTCGACATCGCCCTCTGGCGTGTAGGTCCGGTGCAGGGCGAAACCGCCCGGGCGCGTAGTCGGTCGTGCCGGCCGTGCCGATGCGGAAGTAGTAGATCTCCTCGTTGTTCACCGGGCACTCCGGGCTGTCGTCGTGGCGGTGCGGGGGGTAGCTCGACCAGTTCCCGTCGGGGGTCAGCAGCTCCACGCACATCAGCTTGTCGGCGCCATCGAACGCCTCGGGCGACATGAAGTTGGTGACCTGGCGGGTCGCCGGCCCGGCGCCACGGACCTCCACCGCCACGTCGTCGGCGGCGACGTGGGCCGCGTCGAACCGGCGAGACGCCCGGGCGGCCGGCAACGCCAGCTCCGCGCCAGCGGCGCTGGAGAGCCGGACCTCGGCGTCGATCGGCAGGTACGCCCAATCCGTGACAGCACTGAACACCGTCGCTCGCCCGTCGAGCTCGAGGCGTTGGCCCTCGACGTCGACCGTCAGCGGGCCGCCGGACAGCGGCAGGACGGCCATCTCCGAGCCTCCCGTGACGAGCTCGTACGCCCCACCGGGAGCGATCGACAGGATGCGCAGGCCGCAGTACGCCCATCCCGCAGTTTCCGGAGTCACCTCGGCGACAGGGCCGAGATGCCAGGGATGCCGATGCGTTTGCGTCAGCTGGGCGACCGGTTGTGAGTCGTCGGACTGACGCAAACCGCTCATGACCCGCCTCGTTTGGAGACGGCCGCGCTGACCAGCTCGGCGGCCCGCCCGACGGCGCTCTCCACGTCGCCGTCGGGTGGGTAGAGCAGGGCCCGGCCGACAACGAGCCCGCGCACGGTCGGTTGCCCGAGGGCCTGCTCCCACGACGCGAACGTGGCTTCCGGGTCGGGACCCGGCGAGCCGCCGAGGATGAGCAGCGGCTGCGTCGTCGCCTTGGCGACGGTTTCGATGTCGGCCGTCGCCTGGATCTTCAGCCAGGTGTAGGCCGACGAGGCGCCGAGCCCGGCACAGACACCGACGGCCCTGAGCAGGGCATCGGGATCGTGGTCCCACACCGCTCGGCCGGTGTCGTCTTTGGTGTACGGGATCGGCTCGACCATCGCCATCAGTTGTCGATCGTTGAGCGCCATCACGGCGGCGGCGCAGGCGGCCAGCGTCGGGATCGTGCCGCGATCGCCGGGGTCGATGCGCAGGAGCATCTTGCCGGCGTCGAGGTTGGCGGCAACCAGGTGGTCGGCGTCGTACGCCGTGAACCGGTCGTCGATCTCCCACTGCGCCCCGGCCAGGCCGCCCCGGTTCATCGTGCCGACGGCGATCTTGCCATCGAGGGCGCCGAGGCAGATGAGGTCCTCGAGGATGTCGGCACTCGCCAACACGCCGTCGACCCGCGGATTGTCGAGGGCGATGAGCAGGCGCTCGAGCATCGTCCGCCGGTCGACCATCGCCCGCGGTTGACCGGGCACGCCGATCATGCCTCGCGCCGTGTGGTCGGCGGCGACGATGAACAGTGCCCCGTCGGCGGTCAGCCGCTCCCGCCGGGGGCGGTCGGCAAGCGCCTTGGCGATCCGGCCCGGAGCGTCCACACGCATCGCGGTGAGGGCGGTGTAGTCGGCATCGTCGAGACGACTCATGGCCCGTCTCCACTCGCTTGCAGCATCTCGTCGATCTCGATCTCCGTCGGCATGGCATCGGCACACATCAACCGCCCGGCGACGATCGCCCCGGCGGCATTGGCGTACTCGACGATTCGAGCAGGTGGCCAGCCGGCGAGCAAGCCGTGCACGAACGCCCCGCCAAAGGCATCCCCGGCGCCCAGACCACAGACGATCTCGACTGGCCGCGGCGCGACGATCGTTCGCTCGTCAGCCGTGGCGACGAGGACGCCGTCGCCGCCGAGCTTGACGACCGCAATGTCGACCCCGCGCCCGAGCAGGGCGTCGGCGGCTTGGTCGGGCACCTCGGTGCCGACGGCGACCCGGCACTCGGCGCGGTTGCCGATGGCCACGTCGGCGCCGGCGATCGCCGCCCCGATCACGCTCGACGCTTCGGTCTCGCTCGACCACAACATCGCCCGGTAGTCGAGGTCGAGCACCGTGTGCCGGCGTCGGGCTCGGGTGGCCAGGATCCCGGCAATCGTGGTGCGCGCCGGCTGCTCAGCCATCGCCGAGCCGGCGATCCACAAGACGGCGACGTCGTTGACCGTTGCCTCATCGACGTCGCCGGGCCGTAGTTGCATATCAGGGGCCTTGGGAACGCGATAGAAGACGATCTCCGGATCGTCGGGAGGCGTCAGCGAAGCGAACGCCAGCGGCGTCGGCAGCCGATCGTGGCGGCCGACGAATCGAGTATCGACGCCGAATGACTCCAACTTGGCGACGACGTAATCGCCGAACCGGTCGGCTCCGACCTTCGTGAGCACGGCGCTGTGATGCCCGAGCCGCGCCGCCGCCACGGCAACGTTGGTCGCCGTCCCGCCGATCGACTTGACGAAGCGCTGCTCGTCGAGCCATCCGGCTCCGGGCGCGTCGGCGTAGAGGTCGACACTGACCCGACCGACTGTCAACAGGTCGAGGGCCATCGTCAGCAGCGCCGACGATTTGGGTCAGCCGGACGACTCACAATCGGTCGAGGGGCTGACGCAAAGTGTCGGCGGGTCACCATCCCGGTCGTTCACTCCGACCGTGTGCTGAAGACGTCGGCACGAGGATCGGGCGATCCGTTTGGCCGAACCATCGCGAACATCAGCGACTCGGTACCCCGTTCTCCGTAGGGGTCTTCGCCGGCAACCATCGTGATGTCCCGGTTGTCAGCGGGGCGGGGACTGATGTATCCGTCCCAGTCCCATGGCAGCCACGACTCAGCGCTCATGTAGTGATAGGCGAGGGCACGGCGGTACTTCCCCGCCGCCCGGTTGGGCCGCGACATGTGCAGCGTGTAACCGTGGTGAAACACGACGCCACCACTCGCCACCTCCAGCGGAACAGCGTCGTCCGCAGGGTACGGAAAGCCATACGACTCTCGAGCACCGCTGTGTAGGCCGAACTCCGGATTGTTGTGGGCACGCATCGGCCAGAGCACGCCCGGGCGGTGCGACCCCGGAATCTCCCAAAGGCAGCCGTTCTCGACCGTCACGTCGTCGAGCGCGATCCAGGCGGAGCACAACGATCGGTCACGAGTGGGGATGAACCATTCGTCTTGGTGCCACGACTGGCCGGGCTGGCCGTGACGTTTCAGAAACAGGTACGACTGCACGCACTTGACGTTCGTGCCGATGAGTTGCTGGAGCACGTCGACGATGGCGTGGTGGCTCATGACCTCTCGGACGAGTGGTGACACCTTGTGCGGGAAGGCGATGCTGTCGTAGCGGCCAAGTACCGCTTCGTCAGTCTCGTTCTGCTGGAGGACCAGTCCGGGAATGTCCCCGCGTTCGCCCTTGCAGATGCGTGTCGTCTCATCGATCAGGGCATCGACCTCGTCGGCACTCAGCAGATCGGGCAGCACGACGAAACCGTCTCTCGCGTACTGGCCCCGGACATCAGGAGTCTGGTCAGTGTCTGTGTCGATCACGGCAACTCCCCTCCTGATCGCGTCAGCTCCTCGACCTCGTCCTCGAACTGCTCGGCAACCTGCATCATCGCCGCATCGCCCGCCCGCTTGGCCGCGCGTTCGAGCTCTTGCTGCATCTCCTGGAGCTCCGACCCACCGGCCATCAGCTGGGTGAGTCGTTGCTGGGTGATCTCCTGCTTGAGGTAAACGCCGTCGCTGCGTCCCCGGTTCAGCATCAGGAATCGGTCGCCGACGGGGTAGGCGTGATGCGGGTTGTGAGTGACGAACACGACTCCGAGGCCTCGGTTGCGAGCCTCGATGATGTATCGCAGCACCATGCCAGATTGCTTCACACCGAGTGCGGACGTCGGCTCGTCCAAGATCAGCACGCGGGCGCCGAAGTACACGGCCCGGGCGATCGCCACTGACTGACGTTCCCCGCCCGAGAGCGTGCCGACGGGCTGGTCCGGGTCGCGCAGCTCGATGCCCATCCTCGAGAGCTCCTGGATCGCGGTTCGCTTCGCTTCATCGACCTTCAGCAGCCGAGCGGGACCCGGGCCGCGGCACGGCTCGGAGCCGAGGAAGAAGTTTCTCCACACGGACATCAGCGGAATCATCGCGAGGTCTTGGTACACGGTGGCGATGCCGAAATCGCGCGCCTCACGCGGGGAGCCGAAGTGAACTGCTTCGCCGTCGACGAGGAGCTCACCCTCGTCTGGCTGGTGGACTCCGGAGAGGATCTTGATGAGACTCGACTTACCGGCCCCGTTGTCGCCGAGGATGCACAGCACCTCGCCGGCGTGCAGCTCCGCGCTCGATGTCCTTCAGGGCGACCACGTTCCCGTAGTACTTGGAGATTGCCCGTGACTCGAGCAGTGGTGACGTCATCGGCGGGCCCGCTGAGCTTTCCCTCGCACGAAGTTGTTGACGAGCACCGCGACGAGCAAGATCACGCCCAGGAACAGATACCGCCAGTCCGTGTTCCACCCGGCGAAGGGGATTCCGATCAACGACATCCCGATGATCAGCGCCCCCACCGCCGCGCCGACGGCGGATCCGTACCCACCGGTCAGCAGAGTGCCGCCGACGACGGCGGCGATGATGTATTCGAACTCCTCGCCGATGCCCTGATTCGCCTGCACCGACTTCAGGCGGAACGCGATGATCATGCCGGTGAGCCACGCGGCGACCGCCGTCGTGATGAACAGCGCGGTCTTGATGCGGTGTGCCGGAACACCGACACTCCGCGCCGACTCCTTGCTCCCACCCACGGCGAAGATCCAGTTTCCGAGCTGCGTGCGAAACAGGACGACGCTGGCGACCGCCGTGATCAGCAGCCACCAGAAGATCGAAATTCGCAACGTGACGTCGCTGAACATCAGCCGCACGGCGAGACCGGAGAACATCAAGGCGACGCCGAAGGCGATCAGGCGTCGGCCGAGCCGGTCGCTGGCGGCATCGCCGGTCACGCGCTTGGCGTGGCGGTACTCCACCACCGCGGCCGCCAGGATTGCGTCGGCGACCAAGAGCAACGTCGTCAGCAGTTCGGCCCGAAACTTCTCGGATTCGGACTCCGACCTGATCACGAACGCGCACGCGGCCACGGCAGCGGCAAGCAGCGCCAGCAAGGCGAACCGACGGCTGCGGTGGAGATCCGCACCACGCCGCGCCGCAACCCCGATGGCGATGAGACCGGCCAAGCTCAGCCCCACGTAGGCGATCGCCCGAAGACCTTGCTCGGTGAGCAGCACACCGAGCTGGCGTTCGCTCGAAGCGTCGAGCCACATGGCCACTGCAGCCCCGAGGACAAGCAGGGCGACTCCGGCACCGGCCAGCCCGAGCGTCCCACCCCAGCCACTGGCGCGCCGATCGTCATCGAGTGCTGGCCGGTAGCGCCACTGACCGACACCGGCGACAGCGAGCACGACGCCCACTCCGAGGATGAGCCCGAAGACCCAGTTCTCGGCGCGACCGTCCGTGCGGAGCAGACCGGCGAAGCCGCCTGCGGCCACTGCCAGCGCCAGAATCGCGACGACGGCGCCAGCGCGATCGAGCGCCGCCCGGCGCTGGAACACGAGCTCCAGCAACCCGAACGCGCCCAGCCCTGCTCCGAGGATGACCAACCCGGTGAAGAGCGGGTCACGAAGACCGAATTCACCATGTCGGAACTCTGATGCGAACAGCACGCGCAGCGACGAGAAGCCCGCCGCCTCGTCGATGTCCTCGACGATCACGCGGCCCGTGATCATCTTGGTGAACCCGAGGTTCGCTCCGCGAAGAACGAAGAAGGTTCCCAGCGTGACGATGAAACTGGGTAGCGACGTCCGGTTGACGAGCTGGCCGTTGCCCCAGCCGATGGCGATCGCCCCGACGAGGGCGATCGGCACGGCGACGTACAGTGACACACCCGCGTCACCGGCCTCGGCCGCGATGAGACCCATCAGGATTGCCGTCGAGCCGGTCAGCACGCCGGCGGACAGATCGAACTCCCCTCCGATCATCAGCAGCGAGATGGCCACTGCCATGATGCCGAGCGGAGCGGCGACGTCGAGGTAGTTCGCCGCGCCGGCGGCGGTTCCGAACTTCTCGGTCGCCGCCCAGAAGAACGCCCAGACGATCCCGCCGCCGAGGAGGGCCCCGACCTCGGGACGCACCAGCATCGCATTGAACGGACCGCGGTGGATCAGGCGTTCGTCAGTGGTACTCCTGCCGTCAGTTGGTGGCGCGACGGCAGTCGTCACCCCGTCGGCCCCGACCGTTGATCGCATGGTCTTCAATGTCGCACCCCGGCGCTGTCGAACCCGAGTCCGAGGAGTCGCCCGCGGCGCCGCCGGAGCGTTGCGCGCTCCGGCGGCGACTCTTCGTCAGGGCAGGACACTCACCGTCCTCAGCGCGTACCGGCTTCGGCGAGTTCCCGGACTTCCGCGGCGTTCTCCTGGGTCACGAAGCCCGGACCGGTCAGGATCGGTTGTCCACCGCCCACCGTGTTGAGATTCGTCGCCTGGAGGTACATGAACACCACTGGCAGGTATCCCTGCAGATACTGCTGCTGGTCGATGGCGAAGGAGATGTCGCCGTTCTCGATGGCATCGATGACGTCTCCGCTCATGTCGAAGTTGCCGATCATGATCTCGCGTCCGACCTCGTTGACCGCTTCTACCGCCACGATCGCCTGCACCGGGCCGGCGGCGAGGATCGCGTCGATGCTCTCATCGGCCTGCAGCGCGGCCACCGTCTCTTGTTGCGACGTCGTCGGGTCGGCGTCACCCGTGACCTGCAGGCGGGTCACGTCCCCATCGAAGCCCTCTTCGAGACCATCGCAGCGTTCCTCGAGGGCGATGTTCCCCTGTTCGTGGATGACGCACATCACATGCTGCATTCCGGCATCGTTGAACCGCTGGCCCGCTCCCGAGCCGGCGACGAGCTCGGTCTGCCCCACGTGGGTCACGATCCCCATCTCCTGATAGGCGTTGAGGCCGGAGTTGAGCGAGTACACGGGGATGCCAGCTTCGATCGCCGCGGCAACCGCATCCGAGACAGCATCCGGATTCGGCAGTGACACGGCGATGCCGTCCGCCTCCTCGGTGATGGCCGCTTCGATCATCTGCGCCTGGGCCTGCGGATCGTTGTTCGAGCCCTGGTACACGACGGTGACACCGAGATCCCGCCCGGCGTCCTCGGCGCCGTTCTGCGCCACCGTCCAGAACGGTCCATCATCGCCGTGGGTGATGACGAAGAAGGTGAGATCCTCTTCGCCACCGCCACTCGTGTCCGGCGTCGAATCCTCGCCTCCGGCCTGCACCGTCGCGGTCGCCACAAGTCCGAACGCCGCAATCGCGCCGCACAGCATGGTCAGTCGTCGTTTCATGATGTCCTCTCCGTCCGTTATTCGTTGGCGTAGCAACCACCGCCGCGCGTGAGGGAATACGAAGCACTCGGCTGGCCCCTTACCTCGCAGTCGTCCCCCGGGCCTGGCATTGCCATCAGCCCATTCACGGCGATCATCGAAACCCCCGAGCTCAGTTAGAGCGCTCTACAGGTTAGCCTGCCCGACATCGTTGTCAAGTCCGTGGGCAGGTGATAAGGAGACCGAGTGATCGCGAGGTCGATCGACGGGCACACCACCCGTCGCCGCCCGACGATGGAGGATGTCGCTGCTCGAGCCGGTGTCTCGCGAGCTCTGGTGTCACTCGTGATGCGCACATCCCCGAAGGTGAGCGAGAAGAGTCGTGCGGCGGTCCTCGCCGCAGCACGAGACCTCGACTACCGACCGAACGTGCTCGCCCGCAACCTGGCGAGCCACCGCACACGGACGATCGGCGTGATGGTCAACGATCTGCACAACCCCTTCCACACCGAGGTCGTCGGCGGTATCGACGTCGCGGCCCGAGAGCATGATTACCGCATTCTCCTGAACAGCGGCAGTGGACGTCCTCGCGGCGAGGAGCACGCCATCGAGACGTTCCTCGACTTCCGGACAGATGGGTTGATCCTGATCGGACCACGCCTCTCGGCGCGGGCGATCGCAGCCGCTGCCGAGGACACATCGATCGTCGTTGTCGGCCGCCTCGTGCGCGACCCGCGTGTCGACACCGTGACCAACGACGAGGACATCGGCGCCCAACTCGTCGTCGAGCACTTGGCCGCGCTCGGGCACCGACGCATCGCCCATGTCGACGGCGGGACCGGCGCCGGCGCAAGGTCACGCAGGCGCGGGTACGAGCGGGCGATGGTCAAGGCTGGCCTCGGCGCCTACATCGACGTCATCGATGGCGACTACACGGAATCGTCGGGCGTGAAAGGGGCGCACACGTTCCTTGGTCGACGCCCCCGGCCAACGGCGCTCTTCTGTGCCAACGATCTCACGGCAATCGGTGCGCTCGACGTCTTCGACGATCTCGCGGTCCGCGTACCGGAGGACGTGTCGCTCGTCGGATACGACGACACACAGTTGGCGGGGCTGCGTCATGTGTCGCTCACCACGGTCGAGCAGCGCAGCGCCGCCCTCGGCCATCTTGGAATGACGGCGCTGGCGGAGCGCCTCGAGAGCGGGAGAAGCGGCTCGTTGCGCCACATCGTGACGCCGTCGCTCGTCGTCAGGGCGACGACGGGACCGGTCGGCCGCAAGCGTTAGGTAGCTCCGCTCACGAGATCGCCGCGGCAAGGATCCGTGCGCTGGTCCGAATGCCGATCTGCGGGTCCAGCGAGTAGTCCTCGTGCTCAATGCTCACGACGTCGTCGTATCCCGCCCCACGCAGCGCCGCGACGAACTGACTCCACCAGAGCTGGTCATGGCCACGTCCGACAGCGACGTAGCTCCACGCTCGACTGTCGACGTGATCGTTCGGCTCGGTCTCCAGCACTGTCCTCGTGGCGGCAGACGCTCGGACATCCGCATCCTTTCCGTGGACGTGGTAGATCGCTTCGCCAAGCGCACCGACCATCGCGATCGGGTCTGCGCCCATCCAGAACGCATGGCTCGGGTCGAGGTTGGCCCCAACCATGTCGCCCACAGCGTCGCGAAGTCGATGGAGCGTGGGGGGGTTGTAGACCAACTGACACGCATGGTTCTCGAGGGCGATCTGCCGTACTCCGTTGCGCTGCGCCTCGGTGACGAGATCCGCCCAATACCGGATCGCCATCTCCCACTGGTAGTTCAGGATCGCCAGGTTTTCCGGTGGCCAGACCGCAACGATCCAGTTGGGATTCGCGTCACCAGGTCCTCCGGGCAGCCCGGACATCATCACGACCCGATCGATCCCGAGCAGACCGGCGAGCCGCAGCGTCTTGCGCACCACCTCGTCGTGGGCGCGTCCCGCCGGGCCGGGGGCGAGCTGGTTACCTGAGCAATTGAGCGCGCTGACCGCCATGCCACGGCCCGTGACCCTGTCGAGCAGCTTGTGTCGCGCGTTCGAACTCTCGAGCAGGTGATCGAGGTCGACGTGTGGGGCGCTGGACCAGTTCCCCGTTCCCAGCTCGAGGCACTCGATCCCGGCGTCGGCGGCGAAGTCGAGTACCTCGTCGAGCCCGAGCGCGGCGAGGCCATCGGTGATCAAGCCGAGCCTCACGCCACGCCCGCCCCGGCCGTAGCGCTCTCGATCGGCATCCAAATCGCTTGTTCTGCGGATCGTTCCGCCGCCTCGACAACCGCGGTGACCTCGGTGGCGAAGTGGAAGTCGGCAAACGGCCGCACGCCGCTCGAGAGGGCGTCGAAGAGCGCCGCTGCCTCGAGAACCTTCTGGTCGGCGAACCCGAGCCCGAGCCCGGGAATCGGATAGAGCCTGCCGTACTGGCCGTGCGACGGCCCGGCGAGGATCCGCGTGTACCCCCGACCGGCCGGTTCATCGTGCCGGTACAGGCCGAACTCGTTCATCCGTTCGTGTGTGAACGTGACACTCCCCCGAGTGCATTGGATCTCGTAGGAGAGCCCGAGCTTTCGTCCGGTGGCAACTCTGCTGGCCCCGATCACACACGTGGCCCCGCTGGCGAAGCGACCCAGCAGATACGCCTCGTCCTCGTTCTCCACTTCGCGACTGGCCGTGCCGCCGCTCGAAACGTGACGCGACGGAACGAGCGTCCGCATCATCGACGAGACGACGTCCAGCGGACCGACGAGGTGCAGCGCCATGGCAATCACGTGGGCACCCAGATCGGCGAGCGCACCGGGGCCGGCGACGGCTCTGTCCATCCGCCAGTTGAACGGCTCGGACGGCTCGACGAGCAGATCTTGGTCGAACGTGCCGCGGAACGAGATCACGTCGCCCAACTCTTCCTGTTGGAGGAGTGATTTGACGTGAGTCTGAACCGGGTTGAAGAGATAGCTGAACGCGACCAGCGTCGTCACGCCCGCTTCGGTCACCGCATCGAGCGCCCGCCGGGCGTCGGCGAGATCGGTTCCCAGCGGCTTCTCGCAGTACACGTGTTTTCCGCAGCGGGCCGCTGCCACCGCCATGTCCACGTGGACGTTGTTCGGGGTCGCGATCGTCACCACGTCGACGCGGGGATCATCGATCAGCGACCGCCAGTCACCCGTCCACAGCGGGATCTCGAACCGCGTGGCCAACCGCTCGGCGGCGAGCGGGTCACTGTCGGCGACGGCAACCAGTCGTGGGAGGACTGCGTCCTGGTCGCCGATCACCTGCAGCTGTCGCAACGCGGCCGCATGCATCACTCCCATGAAACCGGCGCCCAGTATCGCCACGCCCGCCTCGCGTCCCTTGGCACCAGTCACAATCGGTCCTCCATCGCCCTGCGTTCGCATCGGAGCCCTACCGACCACAACGTTGATCGACGTTGCATCTGCTTCAGCATTGGGCTTACTCTGTTGGAGCGCTCCAACGCTATGTTGACACGAGGGGGATGTCAAAGTGCTGGCAACTCAGGATCACGCCCTCGAGTACGGCCGCCAGGGGTACACGGTCGTACCCGGCGCCATCAGTTCGGAGCAAGTGTCGGCGTTACGTCACGAATGTGATCGCTTCATCGCGTTGATCCATCAGGAAATGGACGAACTCGGCACCGACGTATTGGACATCAGTCACCGAGGCAAGCGCTACTTCGTAGAACTGCGCCATCGGGAGAGCTCAGTCGTCACCGAGTTCATCCACAGCGAGGACGTCGCGAGGCTTGGACAGACGCTCCTGGGGTCCGACGACGTCTATCTGTTCTTCGAACAGTTCGTTGTCAAGAGTCCCGGCATCGGCATGCCGTTTTCGTGGCACCAAGACTCCGGGTACCTCGCCGACGCTGGTGGGCCCGAGCACCGGCCGTATCTCACGCTCTGGTGCCCGCTTGTCGACGTCGGGCCGCACAACGGCTCGATCTCCGTTCTTCCGTACGAGCGCGTCGGTGGAGCACTTCTCCGGCGGCACTGGCGCGATCCACAAACAAACGATCGGATCGGATACGACGGCGACGATCCCGGGGAGGAGATCACGGCCGCCGCCGGCGACGTGGCCGCGTTCTCGAGCCTCACGTTGCACAGTTCCGGCGCGAACCGCTCGGACGAGATGCGTCCTGTGTACTTGGTCCAGCTCTCGAGCGAGCCGATCCTCGACTCGAAGACCGGTCAACCGTGGGCGTTCGCGACCCCGCTACTTCGTGGTGGCAAGTTGGTGCCGCCCGACGCCGAGCAGGACGGCGATGCCCTCGCGCGATTCCGCCGAAACCGGCCCGCGGTGGGCACCAAACCGTCGAGCGCGCCCGCCTGACCATCTCGATTCGTCGCCCGTCCGGGCTCGAGCCGGATCCGGGATCAAGACCGATGGCGGTACCAATCCGCTGCGCCGCGTGGCTCCGAAACCTCGGCCATGAACATCCACACGTCACGCCTCCGTGGACACGTCCGCCGCGTCGCCATCGGCGTCGGCGTGCTGTCCCTCGTTCCCCTCGGACTGAGCACTGCCCAGGCCGGCTCGACTGTCGCGCCCGCGGCAGCCGGCACGACGCTGTACTCGGTCGATCTCGACTCCGGGGCGGCGACGGAGATCGGCTCCGTGGGCACCGGCCGGCAACTGGTCGGCTTGGCCATCGCCCCGGACGTCGGCAACGTCTACGGGCTCACCGACGTCGGTGAGCTGGTGACCTTCTCCGTCGACGATCTGACAGCGGTGACGACGGCCCAGATCACCGGCCCCGATGTCGACGATCCGATCGTCGGCCTCGACCGTCGTCCGGCGGACGGCAGCATCGTCGGTCTGACCGGGGGCGGGGTCGTCTACACCATCGACCCCTCCACCGCCGCCGCGACACCCGTTGGACCGGCGATCGATCCGGCGCTCGAGTCAGCGGCATTCGGCTTCGACTTCAACCCCACCGTCGACCGCATCCGAGTCGGTGCCAGCACCGGGCAGAACCTGCGCCTCAACCCCGACACTGGGGCCATTGGGACGAATCCCGACACCGGTGCACCGACGATCGATGGCCAGCTGGCCTTCGCTGACGGCGACCCCAACGTCGGGGCCCCACCCCGCGTCGTCGGCGCGGCGTACACCAACTCGGTGGCCGGGGCGACCCGGACGCAGCTGTACGTCGTCGACGCCGCCACCGGCTCGTTGGCCCTGCAGATGCCACCGAACGACGGGATCCTCAACACCGTCGGACCGCTCGGTGTCGACCTTCCCGACGCCGCGTCGTTCGACATCGCGGCGAACGGCGACGCCCTGCTGGCGGTGCCGTCCAGTGCGTTCGGAGCCGGTCCCGACCCCGCGGCAACGCTGACGTCGGGCCCCGGCTGCGCCGCCGTGCCGACCGAAGGTGAGGGCAGCTTCGAAGGGATGGCCGACGACCCGGTGGCCACGGCCTCGAGCAACAACCCGCAGCTGTCGACGCTTGGTGCCGCCGTGGAGGCGGCGGGACTCACCGACACGCTCAATGGCGAGGGCCCGTTCACGATCTTCGCCCCCTCCAACTCGGCCTTCGGCAAGATCCCGCCCGGTGACGTCGACGCCGTCCTCGCTGACCCTGCCGGTGCGCTCACCGACATCCTGACGCTGCACGTCGTGGTCGGCCAGCGGTTGTCCACGACGGACCTCATCGACGCCGGCACGATCGACACGATGGCCGGCACGTTGACCATCGATCAGTTCGGCGATCGAGTGACGGTCGACGCCGGAAGCGGTCCGGCGATCGTCGTGTGCGGCGACATCCAGACCGCCAACGCGACCGTCCACATCATCGACACGGTGCTGCTCCCCAGCTGAGTGCTCCGCGACGCCGTCGGTTCGGCCCGGCCACCCGCTGAGTCAGCGGGTGGCCGGCGCGCGTAGGTACTCGATGCTCGCCCGTACGTCGTCGATCGGTCCGCCTCCGGCCGGCGGAGTGACCGGGCCGAGATCAGTGTCCTGTTCGAGCACGTACCAGCCGTCGTAGCCGGCCGCCTCGAGGACATCGACCGTCGCGTCGATCGGAACGTCACCCTGCCCGAGTGGACGGAACAGCTTTTCACCGACGCCCGCTTGGATCGACAACTCGCCGCCGGCAACGCGTTCGGCAACCTGGCCGCTGACGTCCTTGAGGTGGACGTGGACGACACGATCAGCGGCCTCGGCGGCGAACTTCGCCGGGTCGTAGCCGCCGATCAGCAGGTGCCCCGTATCGAGGCACCAACGCACGGTGGAGCGCTCGAGCACGGTGGCGACGTCGGCGGCGGTCTCGACCAACGTGCCGACGTGCGGATGCAGCGCCTGCGTGAGACCGTGCTCGGCGCACAGTTCGTCGAGTTGGGCGAGCATGTCGACGAGGTGCTGCCACTCCCGCGCCGAGAGCTCGAATCGGGGCGACCAGGCTGGATCGACCACCACGGCCGTGACGAACATCGTGGCCCCGGCGGCGGCGAACAGCTCGGCCGCGGCCCGAGCGTCCGCGAGCGTGGCCTGGCGCGCGGCGCGGTCATGGAGAACGACCGGGACGAACCCGCCGATCAAGCGGACCCCGTTGCGGGTCAGCACCTCGTCGAGGGCGGCAGGGTCGCGAGGCAGGAACCCGGGTGCGCCGAGCTCGGTGGCCGTGATGCCGAGTGACCGCATCTCGCCGAGCACCTGGTCGGCCGACAGCATCACGCCCCACCCAGGCACCTCGCAGACACCCCAGCTGATCGGGGCACCACCGATGCGCTCGAGCGGGATCACCCCCGCCAGGCTACGACCCATCCGTTCTGGGCGGCCTGCGGTCCAAACGGCGATCTGGGCGGCCCGCGGTCCGGATTCCGGCCCGCTCGCCGCCCAGATCGACGTGTTGCGGTCGCCGCGGGTCTCGCGCCGGACCGCAACGCGCCGGCTTCAGTTCGGCGCCGCGAAGTTCGTCGCCAGGTCGATCAGCAGACGCGTGCCGTAGCCGGTGGCCCCCTTCGAACGCCACGATTCGTCGGCGTCGACCTTCATCACCGGAGCGATGTCGAGGTGCGCCCACGGGATGTCGCCGACGAACTCGCTGAGGAACACGGCGGCGGTGATCGATCCGCCGTAGGGGCCGGCGACGTTCTTCAGGTCGGCGACGTCGGAGTCGAGCAGCTTGCGGTATCGCTTCGTCTCCAGGGGTAGTTGCCAGGCCGGCTCGTCCGTTGCTTCGGCTGCAGCACGGACTTGGTCGATCAACGCCTGGCTGCTGCCGAGCACGCCGGCGTAGCCGAGCCCCAAGGCGACGACGGCGGCGCCGGTGAGCGTGGCGATGTCGACGATCGCGTCGGGCTGCTCCTCGACGGCGAGGGCCAGGCCGTCGGCGAGCACGAGGCGACCCTCGGCGTCGGTGTTGTGCACCTCGACCGTCTTGCCGCCGTGGATGTGCAGGACGTCGCCGAGCTTCGTGGCCGAGCCCGAAGGCATGTTGTCGGTGCACATCAGGAACCCGGTCACCGTGTTGCGGCAGCCTGCCGCGGCCAGCGCTGACATCGACGACAACACGGCGGCGGCGCCGGACATGTCCATCTTCATCGCCGCGTGCATCGGGTCGCTCGGCTTGAGGCTGATGCCTCCCGAGTCGTACATGATTCCCTTGCCCACGAGCGCGAGGTGGGCGCTGCCCTTTGCCGACCGCTTCGGCCGGTAGGTCAGCTTGATCATGCACGGCGGCTCCGTGCTCCCGGCGTTGACACCGAGCAGACCGCCGCAACCGAGCTCGGCGAGGTGGTCGACCTCGAACACCTCGACGTCGAGTCCGGTCGCCTTGCCGACCTCGGTGGCCAGGGCTGCCAACCGCGTTGCCGTGAGGTGACTGGGCGGCGAGTTGGCGAGGTCGCGGGCGAGCAGTGCGGCTCGCGACGTGATCCGGCCGCGGGCGATGCCGACCTCCACGGCGCGCTGCCGTTCGGCGGGTGACAGCAACGTCAGTGACTGCAGCTGGACCCGTTCGCCGTTGGACTTCAGCGACTCGAAGCGGTAGCGGGCGAGCACGATGCCCTCGACGACGGCTTGCGCCGCCGCGGCGACATCGCCGCCGGCCTCGTGCAGACTCGTCGCCAGCACCGCGTGCTTCGGCACGGCGCGGGCAAAGGCCGCCGCTGCATCGCGGACGTCGGTCACTGACAGCTGGCCGGTTCCGGTGCCAATGGCGACGACGTCGGCACCGTCGCGCCGGGGAACGAGCAAGGCCTGGCCGGCCTTGCCCTCGAACCCGAGGGCGGTCAGCGTCGCCCGGTCGACGCCGAGCTGGCGCGGCACGGCGCCCTTCTCCCCGACCGGTACGCCGATCGCCGCGGCACCGCTCGGTGCGCTGCGGGCGACCCCCACGACGAGATCTGCGGCCCGGCGCCAGGACGGTGCCGGATCGAACCAACTGAGGTCGCGGCTCACTCTGGTGAGCGGTCCGCGGCCCGCGGCGAGGGAATCGGTCTTCGTTGACATCGACCCCAGTCTGCCCGCCGATCGTGATCTGGGGAAGATTCGTGGCAGACCCTGACACGAATCTTCCCCAGAGGCGCCGGTGACACGGAACTTCCCCAGATGGAGGAACGGGTGGCCGGTAGCGTTGTCCGCCGATGAAACGGCAGCCCTACCTCGATGCGGTGGCCGAACGCGTGGTCGTGTTCGACGGCGCGTTCGGGACCTACATCCAGGGCCTCGACCTGTCCGCCGACGACTTCGGCGGAGCAGAGCTGGAGGGCTGCAACGAGATCCTCTGCCTGAGCCGGCCGGACGTGATCCGCGACATGCACGCCGCCTTCTTCGACGTCGGTGTCGATGCCGTCGAGACGGCGAGCTTCGGCAGCTTTTCGACCGTGCTCAACGAGTACGACATCGCCGACCAGGCCTACGAGATCAATGTCGCCGCTGGCCGCCTTGCCCGAGAGGTCGCCGACGGGTTCAGCGCCGACGGTCGCCCACGCTATGTCGCCGGCTCGATCGGTCCCGGCACGAAGCTGCCGAGTCTCGGGCACATCGGCTTCGCGGACCTGCGCGACTCGTACGAGGAGCAGGCCGCCGGGCTCCTCGAAGGCGGTGTGGACCTGTTCGTCATCGAAACGTGCATGGACCTCCTCCAGGTCAAGGCGGCGATGATCGCCTGCCGGCGGGCCATGAAGTCGGCGGGCCGGTCCGTGCCGCTGCAGGTCCAGGTGACGATGGAGACCACCGGGCGGATGCTCGTCGGCAGCGAGATCGGCGCCGCCCTCGTGTCGCTCGGGGCGATGCGACCCGACGTTCTCGGCATCAACTGCGCCACTGGCCCGGCGGAGATGCAAGAGCACCTGCGCTTCCTGTCCCAGCACTCGACGCTGCCGATCAGCGTGCTGCCCAACGCCGGCCTGCCCAGCGTGGTCGACGGGCGCACGCACTACGACCTCTCACCCGAGGACCTCGCCGAGTTATCACCGCCGCCACGTCACCGAACTCGGCGTGTCGATCGTCGGCGGCTGCTGTGGCACCACTCCTGAGCACCTCCGCCGAGTCGTCGAGGCGGTCGGCGGCGTATCACCGGCACCCCGGTCGCCGGCGTTCGAGCCGAGCGTGGCGTCGATCTACAGCCCCGTCGCGCTCGCCCAGGACCTCAGTGTGCTGATGATCGGCGAGCGCACCAATGCCAACGGGTCCAGGGCATTCCGCGACGCGATGCTGGCGGCGGACTGGGACTCGTGCGTGAAGATGGCCAACGAGCAGATCAAGGAGGGCGCCCACGTCCTCGACGTCTGCGTCGACTACGTCGGCCGCGACGGCACCGTCGACATGGACGAGATCGCCAAGCGCTTCGCCACGCAGTCCAGTGTCCCCCTCGTCATCGATTCCACCGAGCCGCAGGTCGTCGAGGCGGCGCTCACCCACATCGGCGGGCGGGCGATCCTCAACTCGGCGAACCTCGAGGACGGCGAGCTGCCCGGGAGCCGGATGGACCGGGTGTTCTCGCTCGCCCGCGACTACGGGGCGGCGGTGATCTGCCTGCTCATCGACGAGCGTGGCCAGGCCCGCGACGTCGAGTGGAAGATGGAGGTCGCCCACCGCATCACGGAGATCGCCACCGAGCGCTACGGCCTGCAGCCGAGCGACCTGATCTTCGACGCCTTGACGTTCCCGCTCTCGACTGGCGACGACGACCTGCGCCGCGACGCCATCGCCACGATCGAGGCGATCCGCCGGATCAAGGCGGAGATCCCCGGCGCGTTCACGGTGCTCGGCCTGTCCAACGTCAGCTTCGGCCTGTCGCCGGCCGCTCGTCACGCCCTCAACAGCGTGTTTCTCCACGAATGCGTGGAGGCCGGCCTCGACGCGGCGATCGTCCATGCCGCCAAGATCGTCCCGCTCAACCGCCTTCCGGCCGAACAGCGCGACGTGTGCCTCGATCTCGTGTGGGACCGTCGACGTCCCGACTACGACCCGCTCCAGCAGCTGCTCGAGGTGTTCGCCGACGTCAAGTCGACGAAGACCGAGAAGCCCGACCGCAGCGGCATGCCCGTCGACGAGCGCCTCAAGTCGCGGATCATCGACGGCGATCGTGAAGGCCTCACCGACGACCTCGACGTGGCGATGGCCGGCGGGATGGCCGCCCTCGACATCGTCAACAGCGTGCTCCTCGACGGGATGAAGGTCGTCGGCGAGCTGTTCGGGTCCGGGCAGATGCAGCTGCCGTTCGTGCTGCAGTCGGCGGAGACGATGAAGACGGCGGTCGCCTACCTCGAGCCGCACATGGACCGCGTCGACGGCTCGACGTCGAAGGGCAAGCTCGTCATCGGCACGGTGAAGGGCGACGTCCACGACATCGGCAAGAACCTCGTCGACATCATCGCCACGAACAACGGCTACGAGGTCCACAACCTCGGCATCAAGGTGCCGATCGGCGAGATGGTGGCCAAGGTCAAAGAGGTCGACGCCGACGCCCTGGGCATGAGCGGGTTGCTCGTCAAGTCGACGCTGATCATGCGCGAGAACCTCGAGGAGCTGAACACGCTCGGCCTCAGCGAGATCCCCGTGCTGCTGGGTGGCGCCGCCCTCACCCGCCGCTACGTCGAGCGCGACCTGCGCGAGATCTACGACGGACGCTTGTTCTACGGCCGCGATGCGTTCGAGGGGCTGTCCACGCTCGACGCGCTGATGACGATGAAGCGCAGCGGCGAGTGGGACCCCGACTTCGGGCGCGTCCCGACCGGACGCCAGCTCCCGGAGCGCACCGCGTCCGACGCTGCCGTCGTCGACGTCCCCCGCCGATCGCCGACGGTCGCCGTCGACAACGAGGTGTTCGTCCCGCCGTTCGTCGGTTCGCGGGTGGTGAAGGGAGTCTCCCTCGACGAGATCGCCGCCTTCGTCAACGAGACGGCGCTGTACCGCAACCAGTGGCAGTTCCGGCCCGAGCGGGTCACCGGCGATGACGGCGCCGAGCGGCCGGAGAACGACGACGAGTTCAAGACGCGGATTCGGGCAACGTTCCGCGAGCAACTCGCCGCGGCCAAGGCGTCAGGCGTGCTCGTCCCCCAGCTCGTCTACGGCTACTTCCCGGCCAACGGCGACGGCAACGACCTCGTCGTGTGGACCGACGAAACGCGCAGCACTGAGGCGGCCCGCTTCCACTACCCGCGCCAGCAGGTCGAGCCGTTCCTGAGCATCGCCGACATGTTCCGTCCCGTAGAGAGTGGCGAGATCGACTACGCCTGCTTTCACATCGTCACGATGGGCTCGGCGGTCAGCGAGGAGACGGCCCGCTTGTTCGCCGCCAACGAGTACCAGCGCTACCTCCTGCTCCACGGTCTCGGGGTGGAGATGGCCGAGGCCCTCGCCGAGTATTGGCACAAGCGGATCCGTGAGGAGTGGGGGTTCGTCGGCGAGGACGGCCCGACGATCGGCGGTCTGTTCCGCCAGCAGTACCGCGGCGGGCGCTACTCGTGGGGCTACCCGGCGTGCCCCGACCTCGAGGACAACGCCACCGTCGCCGAGTTGCTCGGCGCTGACCGTCTCGGCATCGAGGTCAGCGAGGAGACCGGTTGGCAGTACCACCCGGAGCAGACGACCTCGGCGATCATCTGCCACCACCCCCAAGCCAAGTACTTCGTCGCCCGGTGAAGACCGACCGATGGGTGTTTAGGGGACGGTACGGTCCCGTAAACACCCATCGGTCGTTCAGATCGGAGCGCCCCCGGCGGTGCTGATCTCGCTCATCGTCCGATCGGTGCGTCCGTACGGCCGACGGGTGACCCTGATCATCGTCTTCCAGGCCGTCGCCACGATGGCGTCGCTGCAGCTGCCGAGCCTCAACGCCGACATCATCGACAACGGCGTGGCGACCGGCGACACCGGCTACATCGTCGGCGCCGGCGGGCAGATGTTGCTGCTCACGGTCGTGCAGATCGTCGCCTCGATCGCCGCCACCTGGTTCAGCGCCGGCGTGGCGATGGGGGTCGGGCGAGACCTGCGGGCAGGGATCTTCCACCACGTGGGGACGTTCTCGGCCCGGGAGATGGGTCGCTTCGGCGCCGCGTCGCTGATCACCCGCAACACCAACGATGTGCAGCAGGTGCAGATCCTCGTGCTGATGACGTTCACGATGCTCGTGATGGCCCCGATCATGGCCGTCGGCGGGATCGTCATGGCGATGCGCGAGGGCTTCTCGCTGTCATGGCTGTTGCTCGTCAGCGTGCCGGCGCTGATCCTCGCCGTGGCCTTCATCGTCAGCCGGATGATCCCTGGCTTCCGGAAGGTGCAGGAGCGCACCGACGACGTCAACCGGGTGCTGCGCGAGCAGATCGCCGGGATCAGGGTGGTCCGGGCGTTCGTCCGCGAGGACAGTGAGTCGGCCCGCTTCGCCACGTCCAACGACCAGCTCACCGACGCCTCCATCTGGGTCGGTCAGTGGATGGCCCTGATGTTCCCGACGGTGATGTTCGTGTTCAACGTGTCGAGCGTGGCCGTGCTGTGGTTCGGCGCCGGCCCGGTGGACGACGGGTCGTTGCAGATCGGCTCGCTCACTGCCTTCCTCAGCTACCTGATGCAGATCCTCATGGCGGTGATGATGGCCACGTTCGTGGCGGTGTTGGCGCCGCGTGCGTCGGTGTCCGCCGACCGCATCGGCGAGGTGCTGGCCACGAAGTCGTCGGTCGCCCCGCCGCAGAATCCGGTCACCGACGTCGTCATGCGTGGGCACGTCGAGCTTCGCGAGGTCACGTTCCACTACCCCGGTGCCGAGCTCGCCGTGCTCCGCGGCGTGTCCTTCGCCGCCGGTCCGGGACGCACGACGGCGATCATCGGCAGTACGGGCGCCGGCAAGACCACGTTGCTGAACCTCATCCCTCGCCTGTTCGACGTGACCGGCGGTGCCGTCCTCGTCGACGGTGTCGACGTCCGCACACTCGATCAGGACGTGCTGTGGAGCCGCATCGGTGTGGTCCCGCAGGCCGCCTACCTGTTCAACGGCACGATCGCCAGCAACCTGCGGTACGGGCTTCCCTCGGCGACCGAGGCGGAGATGTGGGACGCGCTGTCGGTCGCCCAGGCGGCCGACTTCGTGCGCGCCCTGCCCGACGGTCTGGAGGCGCCCGTCGCCCAGGGCGGCACGAACTTCTCAGGTGGCCAGCGCCAGCGGCTGGCGATCGCCAGAGCACTGATCCGGCGGCCGGAGATCTACCTGTTCGACGATGCCTTCTCGGCGCTCGACCTCGGCACCGATGCCCGACTGCGCGCTGCCCTGGCGCCGCGGACCCGCGATGCTGCGGTGATCATCGTCGCCCAGCGAGTGTCGACGATCATCGGCGCCGACGAGATCGTCGTCCTCGAGGATGGGCTCGTCGTTGGTCGCGGGACGCACGACGAGTTGCTGGCCGGGTGCCCGACCTACGCCGAGATCGTCGAGTCACAGGCGGCGAGTGAGGCGGCATGAGCGACGACGGCCAGTCGGAAACCCCCGCGCCCCGCTCGGCGGCGCGCTTGCCGGCGGCCGCCGCCGACGTGCAGCGCCGTGGCCCGATGGCCAACATCGCCGCGCCGACCGAGAAGGCCGTCCACTTCAAGTCGTCGCTGCGGCGCCTCCTGACCCGCTTGCGGCCGGAGCGCTTCGGTCTCGCTCTGGTGATCTCGCTCGCTGCGATCAGCGTCGGCCTCACCGTCGTCGGTCCGCGCATCCTCGGCGTCGCCACGGACATCATCTTCCGCGGCGTCATCGGCGGCCGGATGCCCGCCGGCGAGAGCGTTGCTGAGGCGGAGGCCCGGCTGCGCAGCAGCGGCGAGGAACGCCTGGCGGATGTCGTCGGTGGGATGGACGTCGTGCCCGGACGGGGCATCCAGTTCGACGAGTTGCGCAACATCCTGCTGCTCGCCCTCGTCCTGTACGTCATTGCCGCCGTGCTGGCGATGGTCCAGGGGCGGTTGCTCAACCGCATCGTCAACCGCGCCGTCCGCCAGCTGCGCGGCGATGTCGAGGCCAAGCTGCACCGGCTGCCGTTGAGCTATTTCGACCGCCTGCCGCGTGGCGAGATCCTCAGCCGGGCCACCAACGACATCGACAACATCCAACAGAGCATGCAGCAGACGCTCAGCCAACTGCTGATCTCGACGTTGACCGTGATCGGCGTCGTGGCGATGATGATCTCGATCTCGCCGTTGCTGGCATCGCTCGCCCTCGTGACGATCCCCCTCGTGATGGTCGTCACCCGCCAGATCGCCAAGCGCTCGAAGCGCAAGTTCATCGCGCAGTGGGCGCACACCGGACAGCTCAACGGGCAGATCGAAGAGACCTACAGCGGGCACTCCCTGGTCAAGGTGTTCGGCCGACAGCGCGAGGTCCAGGAGCGCTTCGACGCGGAGAACGAGCAGCTGTACCAGGCAAGCTTCGGCGCCCAGTTCATCTCCGGGTTGATCATGCCGACGACGATGTTCATCGGCAACCTCAACTACGTGGTGATCGCCGTGGTCGGTGGGTTGCGGGTGGCGTCGGGAGCCCTGACGCTCGGCGACGTGCAAGCCTTCGTGCAGTACTCGCGACAGTTCACTCAACCGCTCACCCAGGTTGCCTCGATGATGAACGTGCTGCAGTCCGGGGTCGCGTCCGCCGAGCGGGTGTTCGAGCTGCTCGACGCCACCGAGGAACGACCCGATCCACGTGAACCGGCAACGCTGAGCGCCGTGCGCGGCCACGTCGAGTTCGACGACGTCTCGTTCCGTTACGTCGCTGAGCGTCCGCTGATCGAGCACCTGTCGCTCGACGTCGCCCCCGGCCGGACGGTCGCCATCGTCGGACCGACCGGGGCCGGCAAGACGACGCTCGTCAACCTGATCATGCGCTTCTACGAGCTCGACGGTGGCGCCATCCGTCTCGATGGCGTCGACATCGCGACGATGCGGCGCAGCGACGTGCGCGGCGAGATCGGCATGGTCCTCCAGGACGCCTGGCTGTTCGGCGGCACGATTCGCGACAACATCGCCTACGGCGGCCACGGGGCGACGGACGAGGAGATCCTCGAGGCGGCGCGGATCAGCTACGTCGACCGCTTCGTGCACTCGCTCCCGGACGGCTACGACACCGTCGTCGACGACGAGGGCAGCAACCTCAGTGCCGGGGAGCGCCAGCTGCTCACCATCGCCAGGGCGTTCCTCGCCGACCCGGCGATCCTCATCCTCGACGAGGCGACGAGCTCGGTCGACACGCGCACCGAGGTGCTCGTGCAGCACGCCATGGCCGCGCTGCGTGCCGACCGCACGAGTTTCGTGATCGCCCACCGCTTGTCGACGATCCGTGACGCCGACACGATCCTCGTGATGGAGACCGGCCGCATCGTCGAGCAGGGCAATCATGACGAGCTGCTCGAACGACGCGGCGCCTACTACCGCCTGTACAACGCCCAGTTCACCGCCCCACTCGTCGAGGAGGCGGAGCTCGCCGAAGCACCGGCCTGACACGTGCCGCGAGCGCGGCGGGCGTGATCACCCGAAGCCGGGTTCACCGGCGGGGTCGTTGACGTGACCCCTGAGAGGCGATCGCGCCGGAGTCATCGAGCCAACCCATCGAACAATTCGCTGACCCGTTCGGTGGGCCGGCCGATGAACGCCCGGTCGGCCGTGACGATCAAGGGACGCTCCATCAGCTCCGGGTGCTCGGTGAGGATCGCCACGATGCCGTCGGTCGTCGCCAGGTCGTCGGCGACGATGTCCAGCTCGTTCCAGCGCTCCCGGCGCACGAGTCGAGCCGGTGGGTCGTCGAGCTTGGCGATGATCGCCCGCAGCTCGTCGGCCGTCGGGGGCACTTCCAGGTACTTGATGACGTCGATGGAGACGTCGTCGCCCGCTTCGTCGGCGATCTGCAGCGCCTGGCGGGACTTCGTGCATCGCGGGTTGTGGTACAGGGTGACGTCGGCCATGGGACACATTCAAGTCGGCCGCCGGATCTGACGATGACCATGACACCCCTTCTCTAGGGTCGTCGATACCGACATCTCCCTGGACTTCTGCTCACCCAGGGAGCAACAGATGGCTACTTACTGCCGGCGTACCGCCGAGCTCACGGGCATCTCGTCGAGCACTGCCCTGCCGACCGTGGTCGACTCGGCCGACGCCGCCCTCGCCGTCATCGCCACGGCGATGCACGATCCACCGCAACCCGAGGTCCTCGTCCTCGTCCTCGACAGCGACCTCGGCGGCCACGCCGTGGTCATCGTCGATGGCACCGATTCTCCGGACGCCGTCATCGACGTCGTCGAGCTGCTCGCCGAGGGAGCAGCCGAGGCCGGCAACCCCACCTCGTTCGTCGTCGCCGCCGTGCGCCCCGGATATGGACCACTGCCCGGCGACGCCGACCGCTGGCTGGAGCTCTGCGAGATCGCCGAGACCCACGGCTGCGAGCTCATCGACTGGTTCATCGTCAGCGACGACGTCACGTGGTGCCCCCGCGACCTGCTCGCCGAGCCCCCGCGCTGGCCGTGACCGCGACCGTGCGACCCGACCGGCAACTGGGGAGGATTCGTGTCAGGGCCCGACATGCACCTTCCCCACAACGGCGAATGACACGGATCTTCCCCGGTTACGCGGCGGTGGCGGTGTTTCTGCGGCGCTCAGTCGCCGGTCGGCGTGGGCGCCCGACGCTGCGCCGGACTCAACCGCAGCCCGGCGGCCCGCAGGCGACGAACCAGCTCGCGGCTGTCGACCTCCAGGGCGCCCGCGGCCACCACCTCGTCGCGCAGCTCCTCCGGTACGTCGTAGTGGTCGCCCTGGAACCCGCGGCGTGGAAACCCGACGGAAGCGGCGAAGTCGTGCAGTTCAGCGAGCGACTCATCCGACACCAGATGGCACCAGCGCCGACCGCGCCACCACCACCGCGGCTGATCGACGAGTACCGCCACGTTGCGCAGCCTCGCACAACTGCGCGCGGCGCCAACGGCTCTGTTCGCTGCCCCGTTGCACCGCGACCTCCTCCCGGCGACACTGACCAGCGGTGAGTGACGAGGTCGAGCTGCACATCGCCTGGGCCTCGATCGCCTCACCCGGGCCCCGATCGGCAGCGGTTCTCGAGGACCTCGTCGGACGCCATCGGCAGCCCCACCGTCGTTACCACGGAGTGCGTCACGTCGTGTGGGTGCTGCGCCATACCCGCCGCCTGGAGGCGGCGATCCCCGAGTGCGCAGCCGGGCTGCCCGGCTACGACGCGGCGATCGTCACCGCGGCGGCGTGCTTCCACGACGCGGTGTACGAACCGAGCGCCGCCGACAACGAGGAGCGCAGCGCACGCCTCGCCGAAACCCAGCTGGCTTCGCTCGACTGGCCGACCGAGCGGTGTGCCGTCGTCGCCGAGCTGGTCAGGGCGACGGCGGGGCACCTCGCCGACGGCGACGTCACCGCCGCGCCGGCACGGTGGGAGGAGCAGGTGCTCCTCGACGCCGACCTGGCCGTGCTCGGTGCCGACCCGGCGGGCTACGCCGCCTACGTCACCGGCGTGCGCGGTGAGTACGCCCACCTGTCGACCGCCGACTGGGCAACGGGACGAGCGAATGTCCTCGAACGCTTGCTGGCGCGCCGGTCGCTGTACCTGACCGAACCTGCCCGCTCGTGGTGGGGTGCGCGTGCTCGCGCCAACCTCACCGCCGAGCTGGCCGGCCTCGGGCGCTGACGCCGGCTACAGCAGGGCGCGTAGCTGGTCGATCGTGGCGACCGGATCGGGGGTCACGGGCATCACCTGGAGGTGGGTGACGCCGGCCTGGCGATGGGCGGCAATGCGTTCGGCGACGTCGCCGGCCGAGCCGACGAGGTTCGTGTTGACGAGCATCTCCCGCGGGACGAGGCGGGCAGCTTCGGCCTTGTGGCCGTCGAGGTAGAGGTCCTGGATCTCCTTGGCCTCGCGCTCGTAGCCGTACCGCGCGGCCAGCTCGGTGTAGAAGTTCTGGCCGCGGGCGCCCATCCCACCGATGTACAGCGCATACGACGGACGGGCGAGGTCGAGCACGGCGTCGGCTCCCGGACCGGCGTACTCGTCGCCGATGGCGAGCATTCCGCCGGCGGAGATCTGCAGCGGGCCGAGGGCTGGATCGCGTTCGGCGAGGCCGCGGGCGAGGTCGGCGCCCCAGACGTCGGCGAACTTCGTGGGGTCGAAGAAGTAGAAGATCGGCAGCCAGCCGTCGGCGACACGTGCCGTGGCGGCGACGCTGTTGCCCTTCATGCTCGCCCAGAAGATCGGAACCTCCGACCGTACGGGGTGGTTGATGATCTTCAGCTTCTTGCCGAGACCGGTGCCCTCGCCGGCCGGCAGCGGGATGTGCACCGTCGGGCCGTCGTAGACGACCGGCTCGCGGCGCAGGACGAGGCGGCACACGTTGATGTAGTCGATGATCCGGGCCATCGGCTTGTCGTACGGGACGCCGTGGAATCCCTCGATCACCTGCGGCCCCGACGCGCCGAGACCGAGCACGAAGCGCCCGCCGGTGACGAAGTCACAACCGGCGGCGGTCTGGGCGACCGCCGCCGCCGTGCGTGAGTACACGTTGATGATCCCGGTGCCGATCTGGATCGTCGACGTCTTGGCGGCGAGGTAGCCGATCAGACTGATCGAATCGAACGAGTAGGCCTCGGCCACCCACACGAGGTCGACGCCGGCGCGCTCGAGATCCTGGGCCAGCGCCACGTCGGCGTGGAAGTCCCCCGAGTAGTTGATCGTCATCGCCAACTTCATGGCGAGCGACGGTAGTGGTGGGTGACGCTGCTCGTACTGCCGGAGCGGAAGCCCTCGAGGTCGAGCGTGACGTAGCGATAGCCGAGCGGACGGAGGGCGGCGACAATGTCGTCGCGTCGCTCGACGGCCGCGGCGAGGTCGTCGGAGTCGACCTCGATGCGCGCCGTGTCGCCGTGGTGGCGGACGCGCAGTTGGGCGAAGCCGAGGGCGCGCACGGCCGCTTCGGCGCGGTCGATCGTCGTGAGCAGTTCGACGGTGACACCGGTACCGGTTGGCACGCGGCTCGCCAGGCACGCCGCGGCCGGCTTGTCCCACGTGCGCAGGTCGAGGCGACGCGACGCGTCCCGTACGTCCTGCTTGGTGAACCCGGCGGTGACCAGCGGGAACGCCGCCCCGGCCGCGGCGGCGGCGCGCTGGCCGGGGCGGTGATCGGAGAGGTCGTCCATGTTCACGCCGAGAACAACGGTGGCGTCCTCTGACGCGGCGATCGGGGTGAGCACCTCCATCAGCGCCGCCTTGCAGTGGTAGCAGCGCTCGGCGTCGTTCACGCGGTAGGCAGCGCGCTCGAGCTCGTCCGTTTTCACCGGCTCCCAGCGCAACCCCCACTCGCTGCTCAGCCGTCGGCAGTCGTCGAGCTCGGCCGTGGCCAACGACGGCGACACGGCAGTGACCGCCAAGGCGGAGCGGGCGCCGAGTGTTCGCGTGGCGACGGCGGCGAGGAATGCTGAGTCGGCTCCCCCACTGAAGGCCACGACGACTCGACGGAGTCGCCGCAACTCGGCCTGCAGGGCGTCGAGCTTGACGTCGTTCACGACACGAGTGTGCCGTGTCGGCGACGTCCGAGCACCGCATCGATGGCGACGGCGGACAGGAGCACGACTGACGGCTCGGCGGGGGCCCGGATACGGTGCGCTCCGTAGAACAGCACGGCGGTCAGCAGAACGGCGGCGCAGGGGACGACCACCCACCACCGCGCTCCGATGCCCGCTCGCGACAGAACGCTCCAGCCGGCGACGGCGGCAATGGCCAGCCCCCACCAGGCGGCGATCCCGGCCCAGACGGCCCAGCGGGCCTTCTCCTCGCCGACGTCGAGGGTGACGAGCGAGCCGAGGCCGTACACGTCGAGAAGACGGCCGGCCCGGGCAGCAACCACGACGGGAACGCGGCCGGGATGCTCCGCCACGTAGTCGAACGCCGCGTCCCGACGCTGCTGGGAACGCTCCGACGCGTCGGGACCGGCCTCCAGCGGCCCCAGGCAGCGCAGGTCCCAACCGCCGACGTCGTCGTAGTAGGAGATGTCGCAGTTGGCCCCGAGCAGCGTGTTGCCGTCGTTCGTGCTCAGCAGCACCGGCTCGTCGAACCGTGACAGGTTGTAGACGCTCCACGGCACGAGGGTCGCGACGCCGACGGAGACGATCGCCACGGTCGGCCAGATCGACAACCGACGGCGACGGCAACTCAGCAACGACACGATGGCGAAGCCGGGGATCAGCAGGGCGATCTCGCTGCGCGTCAAGGCACCGAGGCCGGTGAGCAGGCCGAGCAGTGCTCCTGATCGGACAGTCGGGTTGGCGTGGTGGCCGACGGCGACGAACAGTGCCAGGGCGACGAGGAGGATCGCCAGGGGCTCCGACATCACCAGCGAGTCGTTGATCCACAGGTTCGGATAGACGGCGGCGATCGCCGCGGCGATCAGGCCGGTTCGTTCGGCGGCAGCGACCCCCATCGGGCCGGCGAGCCGGCGCCCGGTGAGGCCGATGACCAGCACGGTCGTGATCCCGAGCAACGTCATCGCCAGGCGCTGCAGGAACACGGAGTCGCCGGCACCGATGCTCCACGGCGTGAGGTACAGCGACGTCAGCATCCCGTGCTCGGCGCCGGGCTGACCGGTCAGCGCGTCCTCGAACCACTGGCCCTCGGAGTTCAGGCCGGCTTGGATCGAGAAGTAGATCGAATCGTTGAGCAGCAACGGTTGGTCGGCCTTGGCGACGATCAAGTACCCGACCCGCCAGGCGGCTCCGAGGGCGGTGATCAGCAGCAAACGCCCGCGGAAACCCACGGCCGGCCAACGTACCTGTGGTCAGTTGACCTGCCTGGTCCGACCCTCCCAGTACGGGGCGCGCAAGTCCTTCTTGAGGATCTTGCCGCTCGGGTTGCGCGGCAGGGCGTCAATGAAGTCGACGCTCGTCGGGCACTTGTAGGTCGCCAACCGTCGGCGGGCAAAGGCGATGATGGCGTCGGCGTCGGCGTCGGCGTCCGGCTGGAGCACGACGACGGCCTTGGGCGATTCGCCCCACTTGTCGCTCGGGACACCGATCACGGCGACGTCGGCAATTGCCGGGTGGCTCATCAGCACGTTCTCCACCTCGGCGGGATAGATGTTCTCGCCCCCGGACACGATCATGTCCTTGACCCGGTCGTGGATGTAGAGGTAGCCGTCGGCATCGAGGTAGACGGGCCGAGAGCACGGGGCGTCCCCAGGGCGTCACAGCGTCCGAACGCCACCCGCACACCGGGGTCGACACGGTCGGCGAAGTGCTCGACCAAGGCCGTCTTGCCGATCCCCGCCTCGCCACCGACAAACACCACGCGGCCGTGCCGGGCCGCCGCCGCATGCAACGCCCCGCCGAGCCGGTCGAGCTGGGCGTCGCGCTCGAGGACTTCGACCACCGGCTCGGTTGTAACACCAACACCGACGTCGCGGGACCGAATTGCGGCGACGGCTACTTCGGCAGGCCGAGGACGCGCTCGGCGACGATGTTGCGCTGCACCTCCTCGGTACCGCCACCGATCGTCAACGCTCGGGAGAACAGGAATCCGGTGTGCCACTCGGCACGGTCGAGGGCGTTGTGGCCGTCGCCGGTGAGCATCGCCGCCGCGCCGACGAGGTCACGGGCCAGGGCCATGACGTGCTGGCCATGGCGATCACCGAGGAGTTTGCGGATGCTCGCCTCCGGCCCCGGTGGCTCACCCGCCAGGCGTGCCGCGGCGGTGCGCCGGCGGATCAGCTCGAGCACCGTGTGTTCGATGTACAAGGCCGCGGCGCGCTGGCGCATCGTCGCGTCGCTGATCGGCCCGGCGGCCCGAGCCGCGTCGAGAACATCGATCGCCGTGGGGCCGCGTCCCCACAGCACTCCTCCGGTGGACAGCGAGATGCGCTCGTTGCCGAGGGTCAGCTTGGCGAGCCGCCACCCGTCGTTGAGCTCACCGACGAGGCAATCGGCCGGCAGCCGGACGTCGGTGAGGAACACCTCGTTGAACGACCAGTTGCCAGTCATGTCGACGACCGGGCGGATCTCGACACCGGGCAGCGCCATCGGGCAGATGAAGTAGCTGATGCCGCGGTGCGCTTCGGTGTTCCGATCGGTGCGCGCGAGCAGGATGCCGAAGGCCGACTGATGGGCGCCACTTGTCCAGATCTTCTGGCCGTTGACGACGAACTCGTCGCCATCGCGTTCCGCCCGGGTGGTCAGCCCGGCGAGATCGCTGCCGGCGCCGGGCTCGGAGAACAGCTGACACCAGATCTCCTCGCCGCTGAGCAGGGGCGGGAGGTAGCGCTGTCGCTGGCCGTCGGTCCCCGCGTGGACGATCGTCGGACCGGCCCAGCCGATACCGATCTGGTTGTCCGGACGGTGGATCCCGGCGGCGGCGAGCTCCTCGTCGATGATCAGCTGGTGACCGGGGTCGGCGCCGAGTCCCCACGGCGGAGGCCAGTGCGGGGCGACGTAGCCGGCGTCGGCGAGCTGGCGCGCCGTTGGTTTGGGGTGGGATGCGATCCACTCCCGGACCGCGTCTCGTCGGGCGTCGACTGGCTCGGTCATTCGCTGGCGACGGTAGTCACCCGTCACTACGGTTGCTCCAATGCGCTTCGGCTTCGTCGTGCCGTGGGCGGACGCCGATGCGATCGGCGACCTCGCTGCCACCGCCGAGGCGAGTGGCTGGGACGGGCTGTTCGTCTGGGAGCCGGTGTGGGGCGTCGATGCGTGGATCTGCCTCGCCTTGGCTGCGACGCGGACATCGACGATTCGCCTCGGCACGATGCTCACACCGCCGTCGCGGCGTCGGCCGTGGGAGCTGGCCAGCCAGGTGGCGACCGTCGACCGGCTCTCCAGCGGGCGGGTGACGCTGTCGGTCGGCCTCGGAGCGATCGACAGTGGCTTCGCCGCGTTCGGCGAGGAGACCGATCGGCGGGTGCGCGCCGAGCTGCTCGACGAATGCCTCGACATCGTCACCGGGTTGTGGGCCGGGCAACCGTTCAGCTACACCGGCACGCACTACCGGGTCGCGCCGACCGAGTTCCCGACGATCGGCGAAACGGTCCAACAACCGCGAGTGCCGATCTGGTGCGTCGGCATGCTCGGACGCCAGAAGTCGATGGCCAGGGCGTTGCGCTGGGACGGCCTGCTCCCGCAGCAGGCCGGGGGCAAGCACCCCTCGCTGGCCGAAATCGGTGCGATCCGTGAGTCGCTCGGCGATCGCGACTACGACATCGTCATCGAGGGCGAGGGCAACCAGCACTCGCCGGCGGCCTGGGCGGCGGCCGGGGCGACGTGGTGGATCGAGTCGATGTGGGGCGCCGTCAACGAGATCGACGCCGCCTTGGCCGCCAACGACCGCCTCCTCCAAGGCCCTCCAGCCTGACCGTTCTGGGCGGCCTCCGGTCCAATTGCGATCTGGGCGGCCAACGGTCCGGAATCGGCACGGTCGGCCGCCCAGAACGGGCAGGCGCAGACTGGCGACGATGCGCGGGGGGTGGAACTATGCCGAGGTCTGGGAGGCCGTCGCTCGACGGCTGCCCGATGCCCCGGCGCAGCGCCACGCCGGGTCGCTGTGGACCTGGCGCGAGTTCGACGAACGGGCTGACGCCATCGCCGCGCACCTCCTCGAGCGGGGCGTCGTCGAGCAGGACAAGGTCGCCCAATACCTGTACAACGCTCCCGAGTACCTCGAGTCGGTGTTCGCCGCGTTCAAGGCCGGCCTCGCCGTGGTCAACACCAACTATCGCTACACGCCCGACGAGCTCACCTACCTCTGGGACAACGCCGACGTCGTCGCGGTCGTCTTCCACGGCGCGTTCGCCGACCAGTGCGCGACAGTCCGCGGTCGATTGCCGCGCATCCACACGTGGCTGTGGGTCGACGACGGCTCGGGGCCCTGCCCGGCATGGGCCACGCCGTACGCAGCGGTGACGTCACCCTGGCCGGGACGGACGATGGCCCCATGGGGCCGTCACGGCGATCACCTCCTGCTCCTCTACACCGGCGGGACGACAGGCATGCCCAAAGGAGTGATGTGGCGCCAGGACGACCTGTTCCGGGCCCTCGACCAACTCACCCGCCGCCGGCTCCCGCTGCCCGCCGACGCCAACGGGCTGGCCGCCCAACTCGATCGGCCGGGCCCGTCGAACCTGCCTGCTGCTCCCCTGATGCACGGGACCGGACTCGTCAACGCGTTGACGACCTTGTCCGGCGGCGGATCAATCGTCACCCTGGCCGGCCGCCATTTCGATCCCGATCGAACTCCTCGACACGGTGGAGCGCGAAGGAGTGAAGTCGATGACGATCGTCGGCGACGCCTTCGGCCGGCCGATCCTGCGGGCCCTCGATGCCGACCCGTCGCGATGGGACATCTCGTCGCTGCGCGTCATCGTGTCGTCCGGCGTGATGTGGTCGAAGGAGACCAAGGATGGCCTGCTCCGCCACAATGACCGACTGATCCTCGTCGACACGTTGGGGTCCTCGGAAGCGATGGGGATGGCCACCAGCGCGACGACCGCCGACGACACCTTGGCCGCGGCGACGTTCCGGCTCTCCACCACGTCGCGGGTGATCACCGACGAGGGTGTCGACGTCGTGCCCGGCTCTGGAGATCTCGGCCTCGTGGCGATGACCGGGCCGATGCCGCTCGGCTACTACAAGGACCCGGACAAGTCGGCGGCGACGTTCCGCACGATCGACGGTGTGCGCTACACGATTCCCGGCGACTGGGCGACGGTCGCTGCCGATGGGACGGTTCGCCTGCTCGGTCGGGGCAGCCAGTGCATCAACACCGGAGGCGAGAAGGTCTATCCCGAGGAGGTCGAGGAGGTGCTCAAGCTGCACCCGACGGTCGCCGATGCCGCCGTCGTCGGAGTCCCCGACGAGCGCTTCGGCGAGGCGATTCGGGCGCTTGTCGAACCGTTCGGCAGCGCCGAGATCGATGAGGCCGACCTGATCGCCCACGTCAAGGCGCGGCTCGCCGCCTACAAAGCGCCCAAGCGGGTGATCCGCGTCTCGTCCGTCAACCGCGCCGCCAACGGCAAGCTCGACTACAAGGCCCTCCGGGAGGCGGCGCTACGGTCACCCGATCCGATGACGAAAGGTTCTCCCACTCATGACTGAGCTTGGTTTCGACGGCCAGGTGGCGATCATCACCGGCGCCGGAGGTGGCCTCGGCAAGCAGCACGCCATCCTCCTCGCCGCGCGCGGCGCACTCGTCGTCGTCAACGACCTGGGTGGCGCGGTCGACGGTACCGGAGCCGACGTCGGCGCCGCCCAACTCGTCGTCGACGAAATCACAGCGGCGGGCGGCGAGGCGGTCGCTGACGCCAACTCGGTGGCGACCCCGGAGGGCGGAGCAGCGATCGTCCAGACGGCGATCGACGCCTTCGGTCGTGTCGACATCGTCGTCAACAACGCCGGAATCCTGCGCGACAAGTCGTTCAGCAACATGACCAGCGAGCTCTTCGACCCGGTCATCGACGTCCACCTCCGCGGGGCGTTCCACGTCACCCAGCCGGCATGGAAGCACATGCGCGAGCGCAGCTACGGCCGGATCATCTCGACGTCGTCGTCGTCTGGCCTGTTCGGCAACTTCGGACAGGCCAACTACGGGGCGGCCAAGATGGGTCTCGTCGGATTCACCCGGGTGCTCTCGGTGGAAGGCGCCAAGTACGGCATCACGGCCAACGCCATCGCCCCCTTCGCCCTCACGCGGATGACCGAGTCGCTGCTCGGCCCGCTCGGCGAGAAGGTCGCCCCCGAACTCGTCTCGCCGCTCGTCGCCTATCTCGCCCACGAGTCGTGCACGGCGACGGGACGGGTCTTCTCGATTGGCGGCGGGCGGGTCGCCGAAGTGTTCATCGGCGAAGCACAAGGGTTCCAGTCCGCCGACCTGACGCCCGAACTCGTCGCCGAGAACTGGGCCGCGATCACCGATCGTGACGGCTACGTCGTGCCGTCGAACTCCGGCGACGAGACCGCGCTATACGCGTCAGCGCTGTCCTGATCTGTCAAGCTCGCGTTCAGCCGCGAGGAGGGTGACAGATGCACGAGCAGGCTGAGAACGGCGGCCCGGACGTCAAGATCAGCGAGCAGGGCAGCATGGCTCGGTGGATCATCATCGGAATCGCGGCGATCTGCGCGGTTGTGTTCGTCCTGCAGAACAGCGAGAAGGTCACGATCCACTTCTTGTTCATCGAGGTCAGTGCTCGCGTGTGGGTCGGTTTCGTGATCTGCCTCGCCCTCGGTGCCCTGCTCGGTGCGCTGATCGGGCGATGGTGGCGCCGCCGCCAGCTGCAGTGACGACAACGCCGTCTCAGGCGGATTGAGATTCGCTGGGAAGCTGTGTTAGACCCTGGGGCCGACGTGCGGTGATCGCCGTTTGACGCGAGGTGCCGCCCGGACAACAAGGGGGACCGATGACTTCGCGACGCTCGATGTCGACACTTGCCGTGCTCGGATTGCTGACCGTTGCCGCTGCGGCGCAAGGAGGCGCCGCTGCCGCACCGGGGACAACTGAGCCGGCGCCGGCTCCGACCGAATCAGGAGGAACAGAGACCACAGCAGCCACCGCCGAGGCGCCATCAGGGGATCCGATCATCATCGGCGCGCTGACGTCGTTGACCGGACCGTTCACGCCGTGGGGCGTGCAGGTGCGCGACGGGATGCAGCTCGCCGTCGACGAGCTCAACGCCGCTGGCGGTGTCGCCGGCCGGCCACTGGAGTTGCGGGTGGTCGACGACGAGTCGAACCCCGAAGCGGGAGCCAGCGGCATCGAGCGGCTGATCGAGGAGGGCGCCGTGGCCGTCGGCGGGATCATCTCCAGCGATGTCGGCCTCGCTACGACTCGCGTCGCCGAGGAGCTGGAGACGCCGATGTTCCTGGTGAAGGCCGGATCCGAGGCGATCCTCACCCAGGACAGCCGTTACACGTTCCGCACGTGCATCCCGTCGGCGCCGATGGTCGCTGATCCGATCGCCCAGTACGTCGAGGAGCAGGGGCTCACGAGGATCGGAGCCATCGTCGCCGATTACGCCTGGGGACAGGCGTTCCGCGCCGCGCTGGAGGACACCTTCGCCGACGTCGAGGGTGTCGAATTGCAGATCGAGGTGGCGCCGGTGCCCGAGCAGGACTTCACGACGTACCTGCGCAACCTCGAAGAGTTCGAACCCGACATCCTCGTGGCCACCGGACATCCGCCGGGTTCCGGAGCGATCACCGTGCAGTCCGCCGATCTCGGCCTGGACATCCCTGTGACCGGTGCCTACTCGCCGCTCGCCGCCGTGGTCGGTGGGGCGGCAGACGCGGCGATCGGTCGGTACTCCGACTTCGACTGCGCCGACTTCGCCAGCGAGGAGTACGCCGACCTCGCCCAGCGCTACTTGGCATTCTCCGACAACACGTTCATGGAGGACGACGCCGTGGCCGGATACGGAATCGTGCAGATGGTCGCCCAGTCGGTCGAGGCGGTCGGCGACGACCCGGTGGCCATCGCCGAGTACCTCCACAGCGAGACGTTCGACCTTCCGGCGTACCCGTACGACATGAGCTGGACGGAATGGGGCGAGATGGCCGCCGCCCAACCGGTGTTCTCGGTGATCGGTCCCGGACCGGCGCCAGAGGGACTCAACGAGGCCGGCGAGTGGTGGCCCGAGACGCTGATCGTGTCCGACCCGCTCGAGCCGTACGTGCCCGGCTGAGGTTCGCACCGACGCCAACGCAGTGCCGCTCCTCGAACTGGATGGTGTGCAGAAGCACTTCGGCGGACTGCCCGCTGTCGATGGCGTGAGCCTGCGGGTCGACGAGGGCGAGATCCTCGCCCTCGTCGGCCCCAACGGGGCCGGCAAGAGCACGTTGCTGAAGACGATCAGCGGCCTCGAACCAGCGACACGCGGGACCATTTGGCTGAACGGATCCGAGGTGACGAGGCTGCCCCCGCATCGGGCCCGTCGTGCCGGAATCGCCATGGTCCTGCAGACGCCGCGTCCGTTCGCCGAGATGACGGTCCGCGAGAATGTCGTGCTCGGCGCCCTGTTCGGATCGACCGATGGGCGACCCGACGAGGCGACGGCGTTCGAACGGGCTGACGAGGCGCTCGGATTCGTGCGCCTTGCGGACCGCAGCCGCGACGACGTCGGCACGTTGAACCTCCACGAGCAGCGTTTCCTCGATCTCGCCCGGGCGCTCGCCGGTCGACCGCGACTGCTCCTCCTCGACGAGGTGATGGCCGGCTTGAACGACACCGAACTGCAGGCGTCGATCGAGATCGTGCGCACAGCTCGCGACTCGCTCGGCGTCACGGTCATCTGGGTCGAGCACGTGATGAAGGCGGTGCTCAGTCTCGCCGAACGGATCGTCGTGCTGAATTTCGGACGGCTGCTGGCGGACGGCACGCCGCACGACGTGATGCGCGAACCAGCGGTGGTGACGGCGTACCTGGGCGAACGGAAGGGGGTCGGCGGCCACAGTGTTGGAGGTCACTGACCTTTCCGCCGGGTATCTCGGCGAGGACGTCGTCCACGACGCATCGTTCACCGCCGCGCAAGGCGAGGCCGTGGCGGTGATCGGCTCCAACGGCGCCGGCAAGACGACGCTGTTCCGCGCCATGTGCGGACTGCTGCGGCCCTCGCGCGGTGAGGTGCGCCTCGACGGTGAGTCGGTGACCGGTCTGCGGGCGCACCGCATCGCCCGTCTCGGGCTCGCCTACGTACCAGCCGAGCGCGATCTGTTCCCCCAGATGACCGTCGACGAGCATCTCGATCTCGGCGCCTTCCCGCAGCGTCCCGACGCGGCGCGGCGGGCGCTCGTGTTCGACCTGTTCCCCCGTCTGGCGGAGCGGCGGCGACAACGGGCGGCAACGATGAGTGGCGGGGAACAGCAGATGCTCGCCGTTGGCCGGGCACTGATGAAGAAGCCGAGGTTGTTGCTCCTCGACGAGCCGACCACGGGGCTGGCGCCGATCCTCGCGGCGCTGGCTTACGACGCCCTCTCGGACCTCCGCGGACACGGCCTGACGATCGTCGTCGCCGAACAACAGGTCCCCCTGGCGTTGAGCATCGCCGATCGCGGCTACGTGCTCGAGAACGGGAGGATCACGCTGACCGGCACGGCCGCCGAGCTGGAAGGCAATCCCGACGTCCAGCGCGCCTACCTGGGGATCGCATGAACCGCCGGCGGGGCAGCAGCACTGACCGGCGCAGGGCTCAGACGACCCGCGCGACTGAGCGGGTGGATCGATGAAGGCGGTGATCCTCGACGGGATCGTCCTCGGACTGCAATTCGGATTGCTCGGCCTCGGCCTGACCCTCGTGTACGGACTCGGCGGAGTGCTCAACCTCGCCCAGGGACAGATCGCCGTACTCGGGGCGATCGTTGTCGCCCTGCTCGTCGACGATGGCCGCTCGGCGGGAGTGGCCGTGCTCGTCGGGATCGCCGTGGCCGCGGCCGTGGGGGTCCTCCTCGACCTCACACTGATGCAGCCGGTGTACCGCCAGCGCGGCGAACAGCGGGTGCTCCTCGGTCTGCTGTTGATGCTCGGCGTGGCCTTCGTGATCGATGGCCTGCTCGTATGGCGCTACCCGATCGAGTCGCTGAGCCTGCGCATCGGCGGAGACCCGATCACGATCCTCGGCGTCCGGATGCGTACCGGCGCGCTGCTGGCGTCGGCGATCGCCCTGACGGCCGGCATCGCCCTGATGGTCTTCTTCCGCTTCGCGATGATCGGCAAGGCAGTCCGCTCGGTGATCCAGAACGAGGAGGGCGCCAAGCTCTGTGGAATCAACCCGGCGTCGATGCGCACGCTGATCTTCGCGCTCAGCGGTGGCCTGGCCGGGCTCGTCGCAGTCACCCGCTCGATGACGTCACCGATCACCGTCACCAGTGGCATCGACTTCACGATCCTCGCCCTCATCGTCGCCGTCGTCGGCGGGCTCGGCAGCGTGTCGGGAGCGCTCCTCGCCGGCGTGCTGCTCGGCATCGTCAACACGGTCAGCTCGTACTACATCGGCTCCTACGTCACGACGATCATGCTGCTGCTCGCCGCCGCGGTCACGATCGTCGTGCGCCCCTCTGGATTGTTGGGCCGACCACGATGATGGTGGCCACGGAGGCGGTGGGCCGGACCCGAGCTCCGATCCTGCGTGCGTACGCCCCGATCGTGGTCACAGGGATCCTGCTGGCGCTCGTGCCGTTGCGCTACAGCGACTCGCGGACGATGATGGGCGTCGTCATCGGCGGCATGTTGTTCGCCGCCTACGCCATCGCCTTCAACGTCATCTTCGGCAGCACCGGTCAGTTGTTCCTGTGCGTCGGCGCACTGGCCGGGCTGGGCGGCTACACCTCGGCGATCCTCAGCGATCGCGTCGGGATCCCGATGGTCGTGAGCATGGCCCTTGCCGGAGCCGGCGCGGCGGTGATCGGTGGGGCGCTCAGTTGGATTGCGGTGAGCCGGTCGTTGGACGTGATCTTCACCGGCATCGTCACGCTGACGTTCTCCCTGGCGTTCGACAACCTGCTGCTCGGCCGCCGCGACCTCACCGGCGGTGAGACCGGTTTGGTCGTCGACGCCGGGTCGGACACGTGGCTCGGCAGGCAGGTCGCGCCGTACTACGCCCTGCTCGCCCTCGTGCTCGTCTACCTGGTGATCTACCGTCTGTTGCAGCGCTCGCACGTCGGCTGGGCGTTCCGCGCCCTGCGCGTCGACGAGGTTTCCGCCGAGCTCGCCGGCGTCGACGTCAAGCGGTATCGGGTGCTGGCCGGGGTCATCGGATCGGCGATGCTCGGCGTGGCCGGCGCGGTGTACGCCCACAGCGAGGGGTTCATCGCCCCGTCCACCTTCGCCTTCGGGCAGGTCGACGTTCGGGTCCTCGTGATGCTGGCGTTCGGCGGGATCGGCAGCCTGCTCGGACCGATCGTCGGGGCAGTCACGTTCACCGCCCTCGACGAGTGGCTCGTGTCGTTCAACGAGCTGCGTCTGGTCATCTACGGCGTCGTGATCATCGTGCTGTTCCTCGGCTTCCAGCGCGGCGTCGTGCCGACCGTGCAGTCGTTCCTCGCCCGCCGCCGACGGTGACGGTGACGGTGACCTGACCGCGCTCCTCCATCTGGGGAAGATCCGTGTCAAGTCGGCTTGTGGGGAAGATTCGTGTCAGCCCCTGACACGAATCTTCCCCAGATGGTCGGTCAGTCGGTCGGTCAGTCGGGTGGGTCGTGGCGGGCGGCGTGGGCGCGCACGTCGGCGGCGACGAACGCCGGATCCTGGAACGGTCCGAGGTGGCCGAGCTCGGGTCGCCGGATCAGCTCGGCGGTGGGCAGTGCCCCAACCAATCCGGGGCCGAGCCGCGCCGGGTTCGGGCCCTCCTCGTCGTGGCCGACGACGACGGTCACCGGACTTCGGACGTCCGTGACACTCGAGACGTGCAGCTTGGTCTCCGACTCGAACGTCTTGGCCTCGTCGTCGGGGAGACACGCCAGGCGGACCGATCCGTCGGGGAGATCGACGAAGCCGTCGGCGACGTAGGCCTTGAGCACGTCGGCACGCATCGTGTTCAGCGGCGGACGGCTGGCGTACCGCGCCAACGCCTCGTCGCGTGACGGAAACGTCGACCGGCGCCCGCGGGCCAGCTCGGCCATGTAGTTCGAGCCGATTGGTGCGAAGTCGTCCGGAAGCACGATCGGCTCGAACAGGAACAGGCTGCGGAACGTCCCGGGACGGCGTTCCTCGGCGAGCAGGAGGGCGGCCCCGCCCATCGAGTGACCGAAGCCGGCGATCGGCGGATCGAGGCGCCCGACGACGGCGAGCACGTCCTCGGCCATCCGATCCCAACCGAAGTCGTCGCCCCGGACGGGACGTGCTGACCGGCCGTGGCCGCGGAAGTCGAGGGCGACGATGCGGAAGCGATCAACGAGCTCGGCGCCGAGCGGTCGGTACATCGTGGCGCAGAAGCCGGTGGCATGGGCCACGAGCAGGGTCTCTCCGGCGCCCCCGAACTCGTAGACGGCGATCTCCGTGCCGTCGGCGCTGGTGACCGCCCACGACGGCGGCGTCGATGACACGGTAGTGAGGTCCGGCTCGATCGGCGAGGTTCTAGCAGACGTCGACATCGCGGCAGAATGATCGCGTGCCGATCAGCTTTCGCACGGAGCCGTCCGCCTACCGGCACTGGCGCCTCGAGTTCGACGGGCCGGTGGCGACACTTTCGATGGCCGTCACACCCGACGCCGGGCTCGGCGACGACTACGAGCTGAAGCTCAACTCCTACGATCTGGCCGTCGACATCGAGCTGTACGACGCCGTGCAGCGATTGCGGTTCGAGCACCCCGAGGTCAAGGCGGTGGTGCTGACCGGCGGTGTGGCCACGGGTCCGGGCGGTGCCCGGGAGTCACGAATGTTCTGCGCCGGGGCGAACATCCAGATGCTGGCGGGCTCCTCGCACGGCCACAAGGTCAACTTCTGCAAGTTCACCAACGAGACCCGTAACGCGATCGAGGACGCCACCGCCCATTCCGGCCAGACGTGGATCGCCGCGGTCAACGGTACGGCGGCCGGCGGCGGCTACGAGCTGGCCCTCGCATGCGACGAAATCGTCCTCGTCGACGATCGGTCCTCGGCCGTCTCGCTGCCCGAAGTGCCGCTGCTCGCCGTGCTCCCCGGCACCGGCGGTCTCACCCGCCTGGTCGACAAGCGCCATGTCCGCCGCGACCTCGCCGACGTGTTCGCCACGCGGGCTGAAGGGGTGAAGGGCCAGCAGGCCGTCGACTGGGGACTCGTCGACGCGATTGCTCCGCGCAGCTCGTTCGACGACCTGGTCCACGCCCGAGCGCTCGCCCGAGCAAGCGAGTCGGACCGACCTGCCGACGCCGCTGGAGTCGCCCTCCCACCGCTGCGACCCGAGATGGAGGCAGACGGGTTGCGCTACGACCACGTGAGCGTCGCCATCGATCGGAGCCTCGGCGCCGCCCGAATCACTGTCCACGGCCCGGCAGCACCACAGCCGTCGACACCCGACGAGTTGACCACCTCCGGCGCCGCGGCCTGGCTGCTCGCCGCCGCCCGCCAACTCGACGACGTGGTCCTCCACCTCCGGTTCAACGAACCCGAGGTAGGTACGTGGATCGTGCGCACCGAGGGCGACGCCGAGACGGTGATCACCGCCGAAGCGGTGCTCTCCAGCGACCACTGGCTGGCCCGGGAGATCCACCTGTACTGGGCCCGCACGCTCAAGCGCCTCGACCTCTCGGCCCGCACCCTGATCGCCCTCATCGAGCCGGGGAGCTGCTTCGCCGGGACGCTCGCCGAGCTGGCCCTGGCCGCCGACCGCACCCTGATCCTCGACGGCACCTGGGAGGACTCCGAACTGCCAGCGGCGACGATGCGCCTGACCGCCGCCAACGATGGCTGGTATCCGATGTCCAACGGACTGTCACGTCTCGAGACCCGTTTCTGGGGACAGCCCGACAAGCTGCACGACGTTCGCCAGGTGATCGGCAAGGACCTTCTCGCCGCTGAGGCGTTCGACGCCGGCGTCGTGACGTTCGCCGTCGACGAGCTCGACTGGGACGATGAGGTCCGTCTGCTGCTGGAGGAGCGGGCGAGCTTCTCCCCCGACGCGCTCACCGCGATGGAGGCCAACTTGCGCTTCGCCGGCCCGGAGACGACGGAGACGAAGATCTTCGCCCGCCTCACGGCGTGGCAGAACTGGATCTTCCAACGACCCAACGCCGTCGGGCCGGAAGGTGCCCTGCGCCGCTACGGCACCGGTGCTCGACCGACGTACGACCGAACGAGGGTGTAGATGAGTCACTGGACAACCCCGTACCAATGCGAGCGACGAGGCGCCAGCCGAGGAGCGGACAGCAACGGCCTGCGTGGCCGGGGAACGCAATCATGAGCGCGATCGACATCGATGCCAAGATCCCCAACAACGTCGACCTCGCCGGCGACCGCCGCCTGCAGCGGGCCCTGGAATCGTGGCAGCCCAAGTTCATCGAGTGGTGGAAGCAACTCGGTCCGGTGGACTTCCAGCACAGCCCGGTCTACCTGCGCACGGCGATCGACGTCGGCCAGCAAGGCTGGGCGAACTTCGACTACGTCGAGATGCCCGACTACCGGTGGGGGATCTTCCTTGCCGAGGCGGAGGCCGACCGCACGATCGCCTTCGGCGACCATCTCGGTGAACCGGTGTGGCAGGACGTCCCCGGCGAGCACCGCGCCGACCTACGCCGCTTGGTCGTCGTGCAGGGTGACACCGAGCCGGCATCGGTGGAGCAGCAACGGCACCTGTGCACGACGGCGCCGAGCCTGTACGACCTGCGCAACCTGTTCCAAGTCAACGTCGAGGAAGGCCGCCATCTGTGGGCCATGGTCTACTTGTTGCACCGCTACTTCGGGCGCGACGGGCGTGACGAAGCCGACGAGATGCTCGAACGGCACTCCGGCGACGCCGACAACCCGCGCATCCTCGGGGCGTTCAACGAGCCGACACCGGACTGGCTGTCGTTCTTCATGTTCACCTACTTCACCGATCGCGACGGCAAGTTCCAGCTCGCCTCACTGCGCGAGTCGGGATTCGACCCGCTCTCGCGCACGTGCGACTTCATGCTCAAGGAAGAAGCCCACCACATGTTCGTCGGCGCCACCGGCGTCGGGCGCGTCGTCGAGCGGACGGTGCAGCTGATCAAGGAGCACGACACCGGCGATGTTCGTCAGTTCGGCGGCATCGACGTGCCGACGCTGCAGCGCTACCTCAACTTCCACTGCAGCGTGTCGCTCGACTTGTTCGGGGCCGAGACGTCGACCAATGCCGCCAACTACTTCGCCGCCGGCCTCAAGGGCCGCTTCCACGAGGAGCAGCGCGACGACGACCATCGCCTCCACGAGTCACTCACGACGGTGCCCCACGCCACCGATGACGGGATCGGCGAACGGGAAGCACCAGCGCTGACAGCCCTCAACGAGACGCTGCGCGACGACTTCATCGCCGACTGCCGCAAGGGCGTCGATCGGTGGAACCGCACGTTGGGCGAAGTCGGTGAGCGGCTCGTGCTCCCGCACGTCGGTTTCAACCGCAGCGTCGGGACGTTCGGCGGACGCCGGGTGAGCCCAGCGGGCGATCTCGTCACCGACGACGAGTGGCAGGCCGGCGTTGCGGAGTGGCTGCCGACACCCGACGACCGGGCATTCGTCGAGTCGCTGATGATCGGCGTGACCGAACCCGGCAAGATGGCCGGCTGGGTGGCGCCACCGTCGTCGGGGATCCATGCCCGACCGGTCGACTTCGAGTACGTCAAGGTCTGATCGATGGAAGTGCGCGTGGAGCGACCGAGCGCCAGCGAGGAAGCGCCGAACGGCCTGCGTGGCCGGGGAACGCAATGAGCGCGCTGCGAGCGACCGAGCGCCAGCGAGGAAGCGGCCAAGAACGGCCGGCGTGGCCGGGGAACGCATGATTGAGTACAACGCCTGCGTCGACCTCCTCGACCGCAACGTGCACGACGGCCGCGGCAGGCACCCGGCTGTGGTCACCCGCCAACGCACGGTCACCTACGCCGAGCTGCTCGACGAGGTCGCCGCCACGGCAGCCGGGCTGCGCCACCTCGGCGTCGCCCCGGAGCAGCGAGTGGCGATGGTGATGCTCGACTCGATCGAGTTCTACGACGTCTTCCTCGCCGCCATGCGCATCGGTGCCATCCCGGCGCCCGTGAATCCGCTGCTTCCCGGTCGCGACATCGGCGGTGTCGTCGCGGCAAGCCGGGCCCGGGTTCTGGTGGTGTCGAGCGAGCGGGCCGGCGAGGTCGATGCGATCCGTGCGGCCGCGCCAGACGTGTCGACCGTCGTCGTCACTGGCTCGCCCGAGTGGGACGTACTTCGACGCGGCGGCACGGACGACGGCGGTCCGTGGGCAACCTGGGACGAGTCACCCGGGTTCTGGCTGTGCACGTCGGGATCGACCGGGCGGCCGAAGCTGGCGATGCACCGTCATATCGACCTGCGCATCACCGCCGACACCTATGGGACGCAAGTGCTCGGCATTCGCCCGGACGACCGCTGCTACTCGGTCGGGCCGATGTTCCATGCCTACGGCCTGGGCAACTCCCTGTCGTTCCCGTTCTCGGTCGGCGCCACGGCCATCGTCGAACCGACGCGCCCGCCGACGCCGGCGCTCGTCGGCGAGATCGCCCGATCGCTGCAGCCGACGTTGCTGTTCTGCATCCCGACGTTCTACGCCGCGCTGTGTGCCACCGACCTGCCGGCCGACACGTTCGCATCCGTTCGCTGGGGAGTGTCGGCGGCCGAGCCGCTCCCCGCCGACACCTTTGAGCGCTTCGCGGAGCGCTACGGCGTGCGCATCCTCGACGGCATCGGGTCGACGGAGATGACCCACATCTACATCTCGAACAGCGCGACGGCCCTGCGTCCCGGGACCTCGGGCCGACCAGTGCCGGGATACGACGTGCAGGTCGTCGACGACGACGGGCAGCCCGTTGCGGCTGACGTGCCCGGCCACCTCATCGTGAGTGGCGATTCGATGGCGGTCGGCTATTGGTGCGACAGCGCGGCGACGCGCTACAGCTTCGGTTTCGATCGGATGCGCACGGGCGACATGTACTCCCGATCCGTCGACGGCTACTACACGTACCTCGGTCGCAGCGACGACATGTTGCGGATCGGTGGCGAGTGGGTCTCTCCTGCCGAGGTCGAGGCGGTCCTCGTGCGCAACCCAGCGGTGCTCGAGGCCGCCGTCGTCGGATACCGCGACGACGACGGACTGCAACGGCCGGTCGCCTTTGTCGTGGCGACGCCCGGGGCAGCCGTCGACGAGGCGGAGCTCGCAGTGTTGTGCAAGGCAGAGCTCGCCGGGTTCAAGCGGCCCCGGCGGTACCGGGTCGTCGACGCCCTGCCGAAGACGACGACCGGCAAGATCCAGCGCTTCGTCCTGCGGCAGGAGTGTTGACCCCGACCCAGCAGCTGATCGTCGGACGCGGCGAGCTGGAGGTCCGCGTCGACGGCCCCGTGGCGACCGCCGAGGATCGCTCCCCGTTGGTGTTCCTCCACGAGGGGCTCGGCTCGGTCGATCTCTGGCGGACGTTTCCCGACGACGTGCGCCACGAGGTCGGCGGCCCGCTGACGATGGTCTACTCGCGGCACGGCCACGGGTCGAGTTCGGTGGTCGATGAGCCGCGCCGGACCGACTACATGCACCACGAAGCCGACGCCGTGCTGCCCGAATTGCTCGACCGGCTGGGGATCGTGCGGCCCGTGTTGATCGGCCACAGCGATGGCGCCTCGATCGCCTTGCTGTACGCCGGCGCCAGCCACTCCGTCGCCGGGCTCGTCCTTCTGGCCCCGCACGTGTTCGTCGAGGACCGCTCGATCGCCGGCATCGAGGCAGCCCGCGACGCCTACCGGCGCGGCGATCTCGCCCAGCGCATGGCGCGCTACCACCGCAACGCGGACACGACGTTCCGCGGCTGGAACGACGTCTGGCTGTCGGCGGATTTCCGCAGTTGGAACATCACCGAGCGCCTGCCGACGATCGACTGTCCGGTCCTGCTCATCCAGGGCGCCGACGACCAATACGGCAGCGTGGCCCAGCTCGACGCCATCGACCGAGGCGTCCGCGGGCCGTGCCGGAGTGTCGTCGTGCCTGGCGTCGGCCACGCGCCGCATCTCGAGGCACCCGACGTCACCCGCCAGGCGGTCGTCGAGTTCATCACCAGCCTGCCGCGGGTCACCGCCGGCGCTGACACCCCCCACCTACGATGACGGTGTGACCACGTACGACGTACCGACGAGCCTGTCGCCCAGCCGGGTGGAGGCCTTCACGTCGTGCCCGATGTTGTTCCGCTTCGTCAGCATCGAGAAGATCGACGATCCTCCGTCGATCCACACCACCCGCGGTTCGCTCGTCCATCGCGCCCTCGAGCTGGCCTTCACCCAGCCCGCCGTCGAGCGCACGCCGGCGTGTTTTGCCGCGTCTGTCGAGCAGGCCATCGCCGAGTACCGCCGCCTCGACGACTTCACCAGGCTGGGCCTCGACGACGACGCCGCCGAGCGACTGTTCACCGAGTGCCGTGCGCTGGTCGACAACTACCTGCGGATGGAAGACCCCCAGGCCATCGAACCGGTCGGCCTCGAGCTCTCCCTCGGCACGCAGATCGACGGGCTGCACTTGCGCGGCATCATCGACCGCCTCGAACTGCGTGATGGCGAGCTCGTCGTCACCGACTACAAGACCGGCCGGGCCCCCTCGGCGAACTGGGAGCTGCGCAGCATGTCCGGCGTGCGGTTCTACGCCCTGCTCTGCAAGCAGGTGTTCGGCCAGATGCCGGCCGCCGTTCGCCTGCTGTACCTCAGCAGCGGGGAGATCATCGAGGCCACACCGTCCGAGCAGGCCACCACGTTCGTCGCCGCCCGCACCGCGGCGGTGTGGAAGGCGGTCGAACGGGCCTGCCTCACCGGCGACTTCAAGCCGCACCCGACGGCGCTGTGCGGAGTCTGTGCCTTCCGGCCGTGGTGTCCGGCGTTCGGGGGCGATCCGGAACGGGCCGCGATCGAGGCACCGGCGGCCTTCGGGCTCACGCCGGCGTGAACCTGGCCGCTGCGGTCCAGCGCTTCGACGACTGGGCCGATGACCAGCTGGAGTTGGTTCGCGGCACCCCGCTTGCCGACGCGGTGTTCACCACCGCCAGCAAGCTCGGTGAGTTCAGCGTGATCTGGCACCTCACCAACGTCGCTCGCGGAGCCACCAGGGTCGGCACCGTCGAGCAGATCCCCGTGTTCGCCGCCCTGGTGGGCGCCGAGAGCCTGCTCGTCAATCAGGGCATCAAGCGGTTGTTCCGGCGCACACGGCCCACAGAGTCCGGCGACGACCGCTTTCCGGTGCGCCGACCGACGACGTCGTCGTTCCCATCCGGTCACGCCAGCTCGGCGGCGTTCGCCGCCACCGTGTTGACGGGCTGGGACGGGCCACGGCTGGCCCCACTGTGGTGGACGATGGCCACCACCGTTGCGGTGTCGCGGGCCTACGTGCGGATCCACCACGGTTCCGACGTCGTCGCCGGGATGGCCACCGGCGCCGTGCTCGGACTCCTGGCCCGCCGCCTCCTGCAACGCGCCGACCTCGCCTGACGCCGCGCCGGCCGACGTGGCAGGCTGAGCAGATGGCCGATCAGCCGTCCAGGGTCATCGTTGCCGACCGCCAGATGAGCGACGCCGAGGCGCTGATGTGGCGGGTCGAGAAGGATCCGTTCCTGGCGTCGACGTTCGGTGCAGTCACGATCCTCGATCGCCCACCTGACTTCGATCGCCTGCGGGCGCGCATGGAGTCGGCCGTGCACGCCGTTGCGCGGCTGGGCTGGCGCGTCCAACCCAATCCCACCGGGCTCGGTACTCCGATCTGGGCCGACGACCCCGACTTCGACATCGACCTCCACGTGCGTCGCGTCGCCCTGCCGGCCCCCGGGACGCTCCGCCAACTCCTCGACCTTGCCACTGTGTTCGTGCTCGACCCGCTCGATCGCACACGCCCGCTGTGGCAGTTCCTGGTCGTCGAGGGTCTGGCGAACGGCAAGGCGGCGCTGATCACGAAGATGCACCACACGATCACCGACGGGGTCAACGGAATACGCATGTCGATGCAGTACTTCGACCTGTCCCGGAATGCCACCGAACCGGCCGGCGGAACGGTCAGTGCCCAGCAGGCGGCGCCGCTTCCCCCGCCCACCCCGGTCGACAGTGCGCTGAGCTACGTCCACGCCACGTTCCGGCTGCCGATCAGCATCGCCCGCCAAGTGGGCGAGCTGCTCGCCGATCCGACGGCGATTCCGGCGGCCGGGTCGGCTGCCGTCGACGGCATCCGCGGCGCTCTGACCCAGCTGTCGGACTCCGACGCTGCCCGCTCACCGCTGTGGACCAACCGATCGATGCGCCGCCGGCTGGAACTGGCGCGGGCGCCGTTGGCTTCGACCAAGGCGGCGGCCAAGCGCCTCGGGGGTTCGATCAACGTCGCCTTTCTCACCGCCGTCGCCGAGGCCGCTCACCACTATCACGTCATCAAGGGCAGCCCGATCGACGAACTGCGCGCCTCGATGGCGGTCAGCACGCGCACCAAGGAGTCCGGAGCCAACGCCTTCGGGCTCGTCAAGCTTCTCGTACCGACCGGCGAGATGAGCATCGCCGAGCGCTTCGGACGCATCGCCGAGGCGACCACGGCGATCAAGGCGGGCGGGCCGGCATCGATGGACGCCCTCGCCGTGATCACGTCGGCGCTGCCGACCTCCCTGCTCACCCGGGTCGCCCGCCAGCAAGCGCAGACCGTCGACTTCGCCACGTCCAATCTGCGGACGTCACCGGTACCGACCTACATTGCCGGGGCCAAGGCCCTGCAGACCTACGCCGTCGGTCCGCTCGGCGGGGTGGCGTTCAACATCACGATGCTCTCGTACGTCAAGCACCTCGACATGGGCATCAACATCGACGCCGCGGCAATCGCCGATCCGGCGCTGCTCGCCAGACTCGTCGAGGAAGCCTTCGGCCGTCTACGGCGGGCCCGCTGAGCGAGCTCAGACCGATTCGGCCGGCACTGCGGTCAGCAGCGTGCGCACGTCCAGCAGCAGGTCGGCGACCTCGCCGCTCGACACCACGTCGCGGTTGCTGACGCGGCCGAGCGCTTGATCGATCACGGCCAGCGCCTCGGCGATCACGGCGTCGTGCGATTCGCTGATCTGTGGTTGATCGATGCTCTCGGTCATCGCTGTACACCGTACCCGCCGGGTGGCGGACCCACGACGTCATTCACATGATCGTTACGCTCGCCGGCCATGGAGCTTGCTGGTGCCCACGTGATCGTGACGGGAGCAGCTCGGGGGATCGGCGCCGCCCTGGCCCGGCGGTTCCACGCCGCTGGTGCCCGCGTCGTCGTCGCCGACATCCTCGATCCCTCCGAGGTGGTCGGCGACCTCGAAGGGGCGATCGGGATCGTGGCCGACGTGTCGACGCAGCTGGGCAATGTCGCCCTGATCGACGCCGCCGAGGCCACGTTCGGCCCGGTCGACCTGTTCTTCGCCAACGCCGGCGTGGCCGTCGGAGTCGACCTGACGACGTCGGAGGAGGACTGGGCACTGGCGTTCGATGTCAACGTCAACGCCCATCGGTGGGCCGCGGCACGGCTACTCGACGGCTGGCTCGAACGTGGACAGGGGTACTTCTGCTCAACGGCGTCGGCGGCCGGGCTGCTCGCCCAGGTCGGCTCGGCCCCCTACACGCTGACCAAACGTGCCGCCGTGGCGTTCGCCGAGTGGTTGTCGATCACGTACGGCGATCGCGGCATCCGGGTTTCCTGCCTGTGCCCGCAGGGCGTCAACACGGCGATGCTGCAGATCTCGCTCGGCGGTGGGACCGACGTGGTCAAGGCTTCCGGCGCCGTGCTCGAGCCCGACGATGTCGCCGGGCTCACCGCCCTGGCCATCGCCGAGGAGCGCTTCCTCGTCCTGCCCCATCCCGAGGTGCACGACTATGCCCTGCGCAAGGCCACCGACATCGAGCGATGGCTGGCCGGCATGCGCCGGCTCAACGCGAGGTTCACCGGTTCCGCCGGGTAGTTCGTGCCGATACGGTCGAGGTCTATGACCGACCCGGCCGCCGATTCAACACCTTCGCCGTTCTCCGACCAGCTGCGCGAGCTGTTCCACGATCGTTCCTGGGTCTCCGGGCCGGCGGTGTCACCGGACGGCCAACGGATCGCCTTCGTGGTGGCGACGACCGACCTCGACGCGAACACCACGAAGAGTCGGGTGTGGCTGACGAGCCCGGATGGCGATCCGGCGCCGGTCACGGCGGGACCCAACGACAGCCAGCCGGCCTGGTCGCCCGATGGACGGTTCCTCGCCTTCGCGTCGAAGCGTGGCGACAAGGACAAGGAGGCGACACTGCACGTCATGCCGGTCAGCGGACCCGGCGAAGTGCACACGCTCGGGTCGATGCCAGAAGGCTTCACCCAGCCGACGTGGTCACCTGACGGCAAGCAGATCGCCTTCACCAGCCGGACCCGCGACAAGCGCTACGACGCCGAGGACGAGAGTTGGCAGCCGCCGCGCCGCATCGAGACATTGTTCACCCGGCTCAACGGCGAAGGATGGATCGTCGATCGCCCATCGCACGTGTACGTCGTCAATTCCGATGGCACCGGTACCCCACGCAATCTCACGCCGGGACCGCACCGCCACACCGGGATCTCCTGGCTCCCGGACTCGACGGCGATCGTCACCAGCGCGGCCCGCCACGACGGATGGGACCTCGACTTGGCCGTCGACCTCTACGTCGTCCCCCTTCATGGCGAGATCCACGCCCTCACCAACCAGACCGGCAACTACTCGAATCCGTCCGTCTCCCCCGACGGGACGCGCGTCGCGCTGCTCGGGGCGGACGACCCGTTAGTCGACCCGCAGAACTCGGCCGTCGGGATCGTCGGCATCGGCGGAGGTGAGATCACCTGGATCTCCACGACGCTCGACCGCAACTGGCAGCCATTCGGGAGCACGCGTCAGCCGGTCTGGACCGACGACGACACGCTGCTGGCGACGGTCGAGGACCGTGGCGAGATCCACCTGTACGAGCTGGCCGCCGATGGGTCGCGAGCACCGCGGGCACTCACCAAGGGGCCGCTCGGGGTGCAGGGCTTCGACGCCGCGGGCGGGACGGTGGCGACGGTCCAGGCGACCGTGCAGCGCCCCGCCGAACTGTTCACTGGCGATGGGCAGGTCACCTCCGTGACGCAGACCTGGTCGGACTGGGAGAAGTTCGCCGTGCGCTGCGCCGATGGCGGTGACGAGATCGACGCCTGGATCATGCGGCCGCGCGAGTTCGACGAGTCGGGTCGCTACCCGGTCCTGCTCAACGTGCACGGTGGGCCGTTCACACAGTACGGCGAGGTCTTCTTCGACGAAGCGCAGATGCAGGCTGCCGCCGGCTTCGTCGTCGTGATGTGCAACCCGCGCGGCAGCAGCGGACGGGACACGTCGTGGGGTCAGTCGATCCGCGGCCCGAAGGCGCCGACGAAGCCGGGCACGGGATGGGGCACCGTCGACGTCGACGATGTCATTGCCGTGCTCGATCACGTCCTCGCCAACTTTTCGTTCTGCGACAGCGACCGGGTGGGGATGCTCGGCGGGAGCTATGGCGGGTACATGGCCACGACGTTGGCCGGCCGGTTCGGCGACCGGTTCCGGGCGGTCTGCAGCGAGCGGGCCGTCAACAACATGGTGACCGAGGAGTACAACGCCGACATCGCCGGGGGGTTCCGGACGATCAATGGACCGACCGTCCTCGATGATCCGGACGAGTACGCCCGGATCTCGCCGATCCGCTACGTCCGCGACATCTCCTGTCCCGTCTTGATCATCCACTCCGAGGACGACCTGCGCTGCCCGATCAGCCAGGCCGAGGAGCTCTTCGTCGCCCTCCGCCTGCTCGGCAAGGACGTCACGTTCTACCGCTTCCCGGCAGAGAACCACGAGCTGTCGCGCAGCGGTTCGCCGGTCCACCGCAAGATGCGCGCCGAGATCATCCTCGAGTACTTCACGGATCGCCTCGCCCCCCGCTGACCTCCTCGGAGTGTTTGCGGCCGATTGACCGTTCTTGTCGTGGCTGAGCACGGAATCGGTGCTGATCCACGACAAGAACGTGACAGCCTCCCGCGTAGAGTGACGTCCACCGACTCCCCCGACGACCGCCGAAGTCAGGGAGTCCGCCGTGCCAGCCTGGGAGTCCGTGCTCGCCGCAGAGCTGAGCACACGCCACCACGTCACGACCCGCAAGCGCCTCCAGCGGATCGGCCTACGCCGTCGGGTCATCGACGGATTGTGTCAGCGCGGTCGCCTCGAGCACATCGGCAACGGTGTGCTCGTCTGCCCCGCCGGAGCCGCGACGTTCGAACAGCGCTTGGCCATCGCATGCGCCCTCACCGGCGGGGTGATCAGCTTCCCGACCGCCGGCAAGGTCTGGGAGTTCCGCAAGACGCCCACCACGAGCGCGGTCCATGTCACGGTGCCACGGCAGACGAACGGTGGTTGCCGCCTCGGATTGGATCGCGGTTCACCGATCGTCTGACGTTGCCGCGCAGCGACGTGGTGCGCCGGCGCGATGGAATCGTGGTGACATCGCCGCCCCGAACCGCGTTCGACGCAGCAGCGTGGCTCGGCACCGAACGACCTCGAGTCGTTGATCGAGCAGGGAATCGCCCGCAGCAATTTCACCGTGCCGACGCTGTGGGCTCACGCTCGTCGGTTGTGCCGACGGGGACGGCAGGCAGCGCCACGCTTCGTCGAGGTGTTGAGCCGCCGCGAGGTGTGGCGCCGACCGGTCGATTCCGACTACGAGCTGCGCCTCGAGCGGGCGATGCGGGCCGGCTGGTTTCCCTCCGCTCACGCGCCAGCATCCCGTGCGGATCTCACCGGGAGTCGCCGTGCACCCCGACCTCGGCATCCCCGACGGACGGATTCTTCATCGAGGTCGACCACCTCTCCTGGCACGGCGGACGACTCGAAACGGCCTACGACCGGCGGCGCGACCTGAAGGTGCGGGCGGGCACCGGATTCCACGTCGAGCGGGTCACCGACGTCGCCATCGACCACCACCTCGACGAGACGATCGACGATCTGCTCGCCGGTCTGGCGCCGCGTCGGGAGCACGGTGAACCGCCCTCGTCCGATGCCGTCGTCGCTGCTGGTCCTGGCCGTTGCGTCACCGGGTGCAACGAGCGACGACACCGGACGTCGTTGCCGCCGGACGTCGGGGTCGTCGAGCGGGTGATCGACGGTGACACGATCGACATCGAGATCGGTGGCCGCGACGAGCGGGTGCGACTGATCGGCATCGACACCCCCGAACTGCACACCGACACCGGCGTCGCCGAGTGCATGGCCGGCGAGGCGCGCGACTTCACCGTGTCCACCTGCCGGCCGGCACGGAGGTGCGACTCGAGCGCGACATCGTCGGCCGCGACGACTATGGCCGGCTGCTGGCCTACGTGTTTCGTCGCGGCGACGACGTGCTGATCAACGAGCTGATCGTGGCCGCCGGCTATGCCCGTCCACTGACGATCGCCCCCAACGACGCCCATCGCCGGCGATTCGTCGACGCGGCGCACACTGCCGAAGCGTCCGCCCTCGGTCTCTGGCGGACGTGCGCCGGGTAACGTCGCCGTCCGTGGCCGCCTCGATCGATCGCGACATCTCGCTCAACGAACGTCTCGGCTACTCACCCGAGGCCAAGCTGGTGATCCTCTCGTGCGACGACCTCGGGTCGTGCCACGCCGCCAACGTCGGGGTCTACGAGGCGATTCGGTCCGGCGCCGCGACGTGCACATCGCTGATGGTGCCCGCCCCCTGGGCCCGCCATGCCGCCGAGGAGTACCTCGAAGGCGACGACGTCGGCGTCCACCTCACGCTCAACGCCGAGCACACCCGCTACCGCTGGGGTCCGCTCACCCACGCCCCGTCGTTGCTGTCCGGCGATGGCGGTTTCCCCTCGACCGTCGACGACCTGTGGGAGCACGCCGATCCGGACGAGGTCCGCCGCGAGCTACGCACGCAGGTCGAGCGAGCGATCGCCTGGGGAATCGACGTCACGCACCTTGCGCCACACCTGACATCGATCACGCTGCGGCCCGAGTTCTTCGACATCTACCTGGAACTGGCCGTCGAGTTCCGGCTGCCGATCCGCCTGCCGTCGACCATCGCCGAGGAGCGCGCCGGGTTCCCGTTCCGGCGTCTCGCTGCCGAGGAGGGCGTCGTGTTCCCCGATCACTTCGACCACGACTGGCGCCCCGGCAGCCGGGCTCGCACGTTCGCCGCCCTCGACTCGCTGGACGCCGGAGTCACCGAGATCCACATCCAGCCGGCGATCGACACGCCAGAGGTGCGCGCCCTGACCGAGTACGCCGAGGCGTGGATCGACGACCTCGCCCTGGCGCTCGACCCGGCCCTCCCCGCCCGCGTCGACGAGGTCGGGGCGACGTTGATCGGTTTCCGCGAGCTCAGGGCGGCGATGCGAGGCGGCTGAGCGCGGCCGCCACGTCGCCGGACCGCAACACGTCGAAGAACGCCCCCGTCGAGCCGCTCGTCTTCAGCTTGCCCCGCATGTACGCCACGGTCGGCTCGAACGAGGGGTCGCGGACCTCGTCGAGGGGCACGGTGACGACGACATCGGCGTCGTCGGGTCCGTCGACGATCTCGTTCGACTTGGCGATGATCACTCGGTACTGCACGGTTGGCACGGCAGCGCTCACTTCCGTTGACTGCCGACCGAGTCGCGGACGCCGGCGAACAGGTCGGTCTCCGTACGATGCGCAGGAATCGGGCCGACGAGGGAGCGGGCCAACACCCATTCCTCCCACGGCCAGACCTCGTTCAACTCCTCGTCGTCGAGGCCGAACCACCATGCCTCGGCCGGGTCGATCTGTGTGGCGTGGGCCCGCAACGCGCCACTGCGCGCCCACTGGTAGTCGGCGATGTCGATCCGCGTCGTGATTCGTTCGTCCGTGTTCGGTCGGTCGAACCACGCCTCTTCGAACGGCGACGAGCCGCGCTTGGTGATCAGCGCCTGGTGCACGGCGAGCAAGCGCTCGAACGACCAGGTGGCGTAATACAGCTTGGACGGCTGGAACGGCGCGCCGAGGTCGGGGTACCAGTCAGGATCTCCGGCCCGGTCGAAGGCGAGCACCGAGATGTCGTGGACGCGCAGGTGATCCGGATGCGGATAGCCGCGCTGATCGTCGCTGTAGGTGAGCACGACCTGCGGGCGCGCCGCGCGGATGACGGCAACGAGGCGCCCCGTCGCCTCGTCGATGTCGGCCTGATGAAACGACTCGGGATTCTCGTTGCTCGGGGTTTCCGGCATGCCCGAATCGCGGTAGCCGAGCATCGCGATCTCGTCGAACCCGATGAGGGCGGCGGAAGCGGCCAACTCGAGAGGGCGCAGCTCGGCGAGGAGGGCCTTCTCGGCGTCCGGGGTCAGGCCGTGAAACGGGCCACCTGGCTCGCGCAGCGACGGGTTCTGGAGGTCGCCCTCCTCCCCACCGGTGCAGCACACGAGCACCGTGTGGACCCCTTCGGCGTGGTACCTGGCGACCGTCGCGGCACCCTTGGACGCCTCGTCGTCGGGGTGGGCATGGACGCTGAGCAGGGCGAGCCGGTCCTCCACGCCGGCCAGGCTAGCGACGAGCCCGCCGGTCGGATGGGTGACATCCGGCCCTACGCTCTGGCGCCATGCGACGACGTCGAGTTGTGGTCGCGGCGGTCGCCGCGGCGGTCTCCGTGCTGATCAACGCCTGCGACACCAACGACGGACGTGAGATGCAGGCGCCCGACTCGATCGCCCGCTTCCGATTGGAGAACACGACGACGTCGACATCGACCACGGTGGCTCCGCCGCCGACCGAGTTCATTGCGGCGACGTCGTCGACGTCGAGTAGTTCGTTGTCGCCGAGCTCGACGTCGTCGACCAGCTCGACAGTTGCCCCGACATCGACCGGCGTGGTCGTGGCACCCGCCGAGTCGGCGGCGGCGACGGCCGCCGGGGCGGGCGCCGAGCTGCAGTTCGCCGGGCCGTGGGAGGACGCCGCGACGATCCCCGTCGAGTTCACGTGCGACGGCGAAGAGGCGGTGCCGCTGATCACGTGGGCGGCGCCGCCCGATGGCACCGCCGAGCTGGCGGTTTCGGTCGTCGACCGCGATGCCGACGGCTTCGTTCACTGGCTCGTGGTCGGCCTACCGCCCGAGGCCGGGTCAGTCGGCGGTGGCGAACCACTTGTCACCGGGGCCACCGAGGGGGTCAACTCCTTCGGCGACCCCGGCTGGGCCGGCCCGTGCCCGCCGCCCGGTGACGGGCCGCACACCTACCAGTTCACGTTGCACGTCCTCGACCAGGCGACGGAGCTCCCCGCCGAATCGCCGACCGGCGACCTGCTCGCCGCCGTCGACGCGGCGACAGCGAGCAGTGCCACGTTCACCGGCACGTACGAGCGCGCCTGACGGCAATGTCGCTCCCCCCGCCGTCAGGACTTCCGCAGCCGCCTCCCGTCGAACGCACCGTCTGCTATCGCCATCCCGATCGCGAGGCGGGACGGCGCTGCACGCGGTGTGGCCGGCCGGCATGCGGTGAATGCCTGGTGCGCGCCGACATCGGCAGTCAGTGCGTCGAGTGTGCCAAGCGAGGTCGTCCGCCAACCGCCACGCGAGCGCGCGACTGGAGCGCCCGCCAGCCGATCCTCGTCACCTATGCGTTGATGGCCATCAACGCTGCCGTGTTCGTGTGGATGGTCGTCAAGAACCCCGAGAACCTGAATCCTGGCGGCTCGATCACTCCGGAAGCTGCTGACCTGGCGCTGGCGGAGCGGGTGATCGTTCGGACGACCTCCGGCACGCTCGAGTACATCGACGTCACCGATCAGTGGTACCGGCTGATCACGTCGGGATTCCTCCACTACGGGGTGATCCACCTCGCCTTCAACATGTTCTTGTTGTTCCAACTCGGTCAGATGCTCGAACCGGCCCTCGGACGCGTGCGTTTCGCGTTGCTGTACCTCGCGTCGTTGCTGGGTGGAGCGGCCGGCGCGCTGGTGCTGCAACCCAATGGTCTGCACGGTGGAGCGTCGGGCGCCGTGTTCGGACTTCTGGGTGCCGCGGCGGTGATCATGTACCGACGAGGCGTCAACCCGCTCTCGACGGGGGTCGGCTCGCTGATCGTGCTCAACCTGCTGATCACGTTCACGATCGGCGGCATCTCCATCGGTGGCCACCTCGGTGGGCTCGTGGCTGGCGCCGCCGCGGGATCGCTGATGGCCTCGTCCCCCCGCAGTCGGCAGCCGCAGTGGGTCACCTACCTCGCTCCGGTCGCCGTGTCGGCCGTCGCCGTCCTCGTAGCTGTGGTGGTGACGCAGCCCTGAATCGCCCCCCGTGCGCTGACCGAGCCACGTGAGCCCCACCACCCTGACACCCCTTGTTCATGATGGTGGCATGAACACTTCACGACTCACCGACCAACTGAGCCTGTTTCCCCCAGCCGACAGCATTCCCGAGCGATTCCGCCTCGACGAGGCCACTCGGCGCCGCGGCCTGCGTCACGTCGCCCGCCTCCGTGCCCAGCTGGAGGCCCGCTATCCATCCAAGCCGGCGGCCCGGTCCCCGGTTCGACCGACGCGCCGTGCCGCCTGAACGCCCGCCAACGTCGGAGCGGTCGGTCAGCGGCCCTGGAGCTTGGCGATCACGGCGGCGTCCTCCGATGACCGGAGCGGGCCGTACGGTGCGCTGTAGACGCCCTTGCGTCCACCGGGCTCGCTGAGGGCAAACAGGATGACCTCGTCATCGGGGTCGGATTGGCCCTCGAAGCGCATCGTGCGGTCGATCGTCACCGATGCCGGGTCGGCGTCGAGACCGCTCTCGCTGCACCGCAGCAGTCCGTCGCTGGTGGCAAACCAATTCCCGGTGTAGCCCTCGGCCTGCCACGCGGCAATGACCTCTGACAGCGTGGCCATCGGGTCACCGTCCACGTCGGCGACCCTACCTCGTCACGGTGTCGCCGGCGCGAGGACTCTGGCCGCGTCCCAGAACGAGACGTCGGGATCGAGTGGGAGGATCGCCAGCGACGACGTGGTCACGCCGTTGTCGAAGTACTCCTTGATCCGACCACGGCACGACTCCACGGAACCGTGGACGACGAGCTCGTCGACGATCGAGTCGGGAATCGCCGCCAGCGCGCCGTGTCGGTCGCCGGCCGCCCAGGCGTCCCACATCGGTTGGAGTGCTTCGCCGCGCCCCAGCCACCGGTGGAACTCGGCGTAGACGGGCACGTTGAGGTACATGGCGATGGCGAAGCGGGCACCGGCGCGGACGACGTCGGTGTTCTCACTCGGGCACACGAAGATGCGCGCGACGATCTCTCGATGGGCGCCGGCACTGGCGTCGTCGACGATGCCGACGACACGCCGAACGTCCTGCGGCGCCAGCCAGTTGATGATCGCTCCGTCGGCCTCGCGCCCAGCGAGCCGCAGCATGCCCTCGCGCAGCGCCGCGACGAGAATCGGCGGCGCGTGCTCGGGGCGAACACCGAGGCGGAACCCGCGGACCTCGAACGTGTCGTACGTCGTCGACACCTTCTCGCCCGAGAATGCGTCGCGGAGGAAACGGACGACGTCGCGGACCTTCTTGTACGGCTCGACGAACGGAACACCGTTCCACCGCTCGACGATGACGTTGCTCGACGAGCCGATGCCGACGGCGAACCGCCCGGGCGCGGCGTCGGCCAGCGAGGCGACGCATTGGGCGAGACAAGCCGGGGCCCGGGTGTACGCCGGCACGATCGCCGTGCCGAGGCGCAGCCGTGGCTCCCATGCCGCGGCGAGGGCCAGCGGCGTGAACGCGTCGGCACTGTCCGCCTCGGCCGACCACACGTCGGTGTAGCCGAGGTCGGCGAGTTCGGCGAGACCGTCGCGATGAGTGTGCAGCGGACCGGGCAGCGGAACGGTCATCCCCGGACGCGCCGACGGTGGGAGGCTCGAGGTCATGTTCGGTGTCTAGTCGATCGAGTCGCGGCCACTACCGTTCGGCCTCGATGCATGTCGCGCTGACGGTCAACGACTTCTTGAACCGGGCCGAGCTGCTGTACCCCGGGCGGGTCGGCATCATCGACGAACCGGACCAACCAGCGCCGTCGTGGGGGTCCCTCACGTACGCCGAGGTCGCCGACCGGGCCAGGGCGCTGGCCGCCGGACTCGACGCCTTGGGCATCGCGACCGGCGAACGGGTGGCGATCGTCAGTCACAACTCGGCGCGCCTGATCACGGCGCTGTTCGGGGTCTCGGGCTCCGGCCGGATTCTCGTTCCGATCAATTTCCGGCTCGTCGCCCAGGAGATCGCCTACATCGTCGAGCACAGCGGGGCCAGGATCCTGCTCGTCGACCCCGAGCTCGACGAAGCGCTGTCCGACGTGACGTGCGAACGGCGATTGGTGATCGGGGACGAGTCCGACGACACCCTCTTCCGGCGGGGCGTCGAGCCCCGACCGTGGGATGCCGACGAGTCGGCGACGGCGACGATCAACTACACCTCGGGCACGACGGCGCGTCCCAAGGGGGTGCAGCTCACCCATCGCAACGTGTGGATCAATGCCACGACGTTCGGCTGGCACATGGGCGTCGACGACCGCGACGTGTACCTGCACACTCTCCCCCAGTTCCACTGCAACGGGTGGGGGATGCTCTACGCCGTCACCGGGATGGGTGCCGGGCACGTGGTGCTGCGCAAGGTCGACGGCGCAGAGATCCTGCGACGCGTCGAGCAGCACGGCGTGACGTTGATGTGTGGCGCGCCGGCGGTGCTCAACATGGTTCTCGACGCGGCGAGCACCTGGGACGGCCCGATCCCCGGAAGCGGCCGGACGCGCATCGTCGTCGCCGGAGCGCCGCCGCCGACACGCACGATCGAGCGCACCGAGACGGAGCTGGGCTGGGAGTTCGCGCAGATCTACGGACTCACCGAGACGTCCCCGCTGCTCACGATCAATCGACGTCGCGCCGAGTTCGACGATCTGTCGCCGGCCGAGCGAGCCGGACGGCTCGGACGCGCCGGTGGTCCGGCGATCGGGTGCACGATGGCCGTCGACGAGCACGGCGAGGTGCTCGCTCGCAGCAATGTCGTCATGGAGGGCTACTGGAACCAACCAGCGGCGACCGCCGAGGCGATCGTCGACGGTTGGTTCCGCACTGGCGATGGCGGATCGATCGACGAGCACAACTACGTCGTGATCTCCGATCGCAAGAAGGACGTGATCATCTCGGGTGGTGAGAACGTGTCGTCGATCGAAGTGGAGGATGCCATCTTCCAGCACCCCGACGTGGCCGAGGTCGCCGTCATCGGCATCCCGGACGAGAAGTGGGGTGAGCTGGTGACGGCCCTCGTCGTCACGGTGCCCGACAGCAAGCTGTCGGCCGACGACGTGATCGCCTGGACGAAGCAGAGACTCGCCGGCTACAAGTGCCCGAAACGTGTCGAGTTCCGCAGCGAGTTGGCCCGCACGGCGACCGGCAAGCTGCAGAAGTACAAGCTTCGCGAGCCGTTCTGGTCAGGCCACGACCGCCAGGTCCACTGACCCCACGTCCCCGCGGATCGCCGCCCGCCGAGTCTGGGGCCAATTGTGAGCAAGAAGTTGCTCACAATTGGCGTGAGACTTCGGACGGCCGAACTACGTCGGAACCCTCGGCGCGGTCATCGAGTGGAGGTCGCGGAGACCGAGGCCGAAGGCGACGGTGGCGCAACCCCGCAGGAACAATCGGATCCCGAGGAGGATGGCCAACACGACCACCGTCGCCTCCGGCCACACCAGGGCGAGCACTCCGACGACGATGCTCAAGAGGCCGTCGAGCCACCACAGTCCCCAACGCGGCAGCTCACGGCGATAGCGGAACGCGAACATCACTTCGCTGATCCCGCCGAAGAGCAGCCCGACCCCGACGACGACAGCCAATGCCCACAGCGTGACGTCCGGCCACAGCAGGGCGGCGATCGCCGTGACCATCCAGATCGCGGCGAGCACGTACGACGGCCAGCGCACCTCGTGCCGTTCGGCCTGCATGAGCTCGTCGACTGCGGCGAACGTCAACCCGATGGCGACGAGGACCACCAGCGTGCCCACCGCGGCGAACGGATTGAACAGCAGCACGACCCCGACGGCGGCGATCGCCACCCCGACGGCGACGACGGCCCACCAGCGACGCAGCAGTGGCGTGACCCACGTCTCCGAAAACCCGACGACCTCCATGCAGCAACCTCCCCCTGGCCCCGCCAGTCTTTCACCCGGCGGTCGTCGTCGACGCCTGCTGTGCTGGGGGCACGGTTGTCGAGGTGGAAGTTGTCGTCGTCGTCGATGTCGTCGGCGCCGGTGCGTTGATGCCGGCATCGTCGATGGCCTCCTGGAAGATCGCGGCGAGATCGCCGGTCTCCTCGGGATAGTTGCCGCTGACGAGGATCGACCACGTCATCCCGTCGGGACGGTGGACCACCATCGCGTGCGTGTTCTCGATCGTCCCGGTGTGCCCCCACGACTGGTTGGCGTAGGCCATCGTCGCCAGCCCGTACCACCGTTCGCCCGGTGAGGGGTAGGCGATCCCGGCCACCGGCTCACGCATCAGCTCGGCGAGATCGTCCGGCAAGGGATGGAACCCCGGGTTGGTGTTGTCGAGTGAGTCGACGATCTTGACCACGTCGGTCGGCGTCGCCACCCACGAGCCGGCCCCGTCGAGCACCTCCATGTAGTTGCGGTTCGGAGACGAGGGGTGGACAACCTCGTCCGGGTTCGGGTCGAACGTCCCACCGAGACGCATGCCGTCGATCCCCAGGGGCGCGAGCAGACGCTCCCGGACGACGGTCTCGTAGGGCTTTCCCGTCACGGTCTCGATGAGGATCGACAGCAGACAGAAGTTCATCTGCGAGTACTCGTACGTCGTCCCGGGATCGAACTGGACTCCGGCGTCCAAACCGCGGGCGGCAGCCTCGCGGCACGACTCGACGCGGCGGGAGAAGAACGTGTCGTAGAACTCACTGAACCCGGACGTGTGCGAGAGCAGGTGGCGCACCGTGATCCCCGCCGGCGGCCGGCCGGTCACGTCGACGCCGAGTTGGTCTCCGAGCAGTTCGCCGACCGGATCGTCGAGGGTCAGCGTGCCATCAGCGACGAGCTGGAGGGCGACCGTGCCAGTGATCAACTTGGAGATGCTGGCGATGCGGAAGCGATCACTCACGTCGACCGGCTCGAGGACCACGGGGATCGTGGTGGTCGTCGATGTCGTCGTGGTTGCGATCGTCGACGCAGCGGCCGAATCCGTCGGCGGCTCCGGCGGCGGAAGAACGATGTTCGGTGAGTTGCGATCGCCGAACGACGCGGCATGGACCGGAACGCCATCGATGCTCACCGCCACCCCGAAGGCGAAGTCGCCGGCGCCGAGCAGGCGGTCCTGCAGAATCGCGTCGACTCGCGCCCACTCGATGTCGGTGGGCCGACCGAGCGTGCTGCTCGGCGCCCCGCCGCCGGCAGCCGGGCGCGGAGCCGTCGTCGACGGCGTCGATGGTGCCATCGTTGTCGTGACGACCGGCGTGACGGGCGGAGCAGTGGGAACAAGGGTGGCGCCTTGGGCCGAGTCGTCGGTCAATGGGGTCGCGGTGGCGACGGGGGCCGGCTCCGCACTTGTCGCCGTCTCGGCGAGCGGACGCGACGCGGCACACCCCGCGGCAGCGACCGTGACGATCAGCGCCGTCACGGCGGGCGCGCAGTGTCGCCACCTCGTCGAAATCATGGCTCAACATCATCGCGGGAGTTCACGGCAATTCCGCCGCACCCCGGGGCGATGGTCACGGCGACAGCACGGCGCGAGCGACGATGTCCGTTCCGAAGGCCGTGAGGATCGCCAGGTACAGCAGACCGGTCGCCGCCATCACGGCCGAGTACTGCCGCTCCTTGAGCGCCGCCTTGGTGACGAAGACGAGGACGATCGTCGTCACGGCACACGCCACCCACATCCAGCCGAGCATTCCGCCCCAGCCGTCGTCGATCGACCCCGACAACACACTCAGCATCCCCGTGGGAATCAGCAGGGCGACCACCTCGATCGGCCAGATGACGGCGACGGCGTCGACCAGCTCGTCGAGCAGGCGGCGCGGCAGGCCGGGCTGGACGAGGTACCAGTGGCCGAGGAGCATCGCGTCGGTGATCGACCCGAGAAACGCTGCTCCGACCAGTGTCCGGAGCACCGACAACGCCACCTCGCCGTCGGCATCGACGGCCGCCGCCAGCAGTCCCACCGTGCCGACGACGACGGGGACGAGGTCGAGCCGCGGGTCGAACTCCGCGGTGGTCCGCGGCCCTCGGCGAACTTCGCCCGACGGTCGCGCCGACTCGGCCCGATCGAAACCCGTCATCGCCGCGACTCGCGCCGACCTCCGGTCGTGCTCCAGCCGCTGCCCGCGAACTCCCGCAGACCGCTGCGCGACGGAGACCGCCAGCACACCGAGGCAGGCGGCGCCGGTGGCGGCAGCCGAGGCCTCGCGCACTGGGTTCGGGTCGGTGAGCAGCCCGGCGGCGAGCGCCCCGAAGGCGATCACGGCGTACACGCCGCGCAGTAGCCACCCATACCCGAGCCCGACCTCGCGGTGTCGCGTGGTGAACCAGCAGAACGCCATTCCCCCGACGGCCCATTGCAGCAGCACGGTGGCGGCCTCGAGGCGGATCACGCGGCGGAGGGTACCGTCGCCTCTCGGCGACAGCGGCCTAGCCTGGCGCCGCGATGAACGACCGTCGACCCACCCGGCCCTGGCTCGGCGGCCTGCTCCCGCTCGCCGCGACGCTCGCCGTCGCCGTCGGAATGTCTGGTTGCTTCACCGGCGAACGCCCGACGCTCGCCGATGAGCCGACCACCGGCTCGCCGGCCGTCGACGCCGTCGTTGAACGCGTGAGATCGCTCGGCGACGCCGTGTACACCGCCAGCTACGACGTGGTCACGACGTTCGACAACACGACGACTCCGGTGCGCGCCGCGCAGTCGGGAACCAGCCGGCGCTCGTTGACGATCGGCGACGTTCGCTACCTCGTCGACGGGCCGTCGACCCGCACCTGCACCGTGTCGACCGGCGAGTGCACGGACACGATCGACGCGGCGCGGGTCAGCGACGTGCAGATGACACCGGACTTCTTCGGCACCAGCCTGGCAGCCCGACTGCGCCACGACGCCGAGGTCGCCGTCGCCGATCCGACAACTTCGACCGAAGACATCCAAGGTCAGCCGGCGGCGTGCACGTCGATCCCCGTCGACGGGTCGACGAACACCTATTGCGTTCTCGACAACGGCGTGCTCGGGCGCATGGAGGCCGGCGACCTCGTGATCACGATGACCGCCTACGAGCCCGGCGCCGACGCCAGCCTGTTCACCGAAGGCGGCGACTGACCCAACCCCACCCGAGGGTTTGCGTCAACCCGAGTGTTTCCGGCGGCACCTGTCGGCCGCAGACACTCGGGTCGCCGGAAACACTCGGGTGGAGCGCGGTCAGACGGAGACGAGGGAGTGGTCGGCGTTGTTCAAGCGCTGCGGGCCGGCTTCGCTGGCGACAACGATGTCCTCCAGGCGGATTCCCCACCGTCCGCCGATGTAGATCCCCGGCTCGATGCTGAACGCGTGGCCGGGGGCCAACGGCTCGGTGTTGCCGGCGATGATGTACGGGTCCTCGTGCTCCTCGAGGCCGATGCCGTGTCCGGTGCGGTGGATGAAGTACTCCCCAAAGCCGGCGTCGGCGATGATCCGGCGGGCGGCCCGATCGACGTCCTCACACGACGTGCCGACGGTCGCCGCAGCGACCGATGCCGCCTGGGCGGTGTGCAGCACGGCGTAGGCATCGGCGATGTCCGCGGGTGGCGCACCGGTGAACACGCAGCGCGTGATGTCGCTGCAGTAGCCGTTCATCGTGCCGCCGAAGTCGCAGAGCACGACCTCGTCGGCGGCGATGACCCGGCTCGAAGCATGGTGGTGCGGGCTGGCCGCATTCTCCCCGGCAGCGACGATTGCGAAGTTGACCTTGTCGTGACCCTCGGCCAGGAGCCGGGCCGAGATGTCGGCGGAGACCTCGGCCTCGGTGCGCCCGACCAGGGCGATGTCACCGGCGTGCAACTGCGCAGCGACCCGATCGGCGGCGGCGCCGGCGGCGCGCAGCGCGGCGATCTCGGTGTCGTCCTTGATCGTGCGCAACGGGCCGACGACGTCGACGGCCCGCCGGTACGACGCCTCCGGAAGGTGCGGCAGTAACTCGACGAGGAAGCGCGCCCACATCTGATCGCCGACCGCCAACGTCGATGCCGCACCGCACAGGCGGGCGACGATCTCGACGGGATCGGCGGATTCCGGCCATGGCTGCACGGTGAACACATCCGGCTGCTCGACGACCCTCCGGGCCTCCAGTTCCGGCACGACGAGCGTCGCCTCGCCGTCCCGGGGCACGACGAACATCGTCAGGCGCTCGAGAGCCATGGCGTAGTAGCCGGTGAGATAGGGCAGGTCGTGACCGACGGACAGGAGGAGCACGTCGATGGCCTGATCGGCCATCGCCTTGCGAACGCGGTCGAGTCGATCGATGTACTGAGTGCTACTCATGGTGATCTCCTGGTACAGATGCGAGCGAGCGAGCGCCGGCGAGGGAATGGCCGCCATCGGCCTGCGTGGCCGGGGAATGCAGAGACAACGCCGACTTGGCGTGATAGCTCGACCTGGTGAGCGGACTGGCTTCGACGTGGCCGATCCCGAGGCTCGTGCCGAGCGCGGCCCACTCCGCGAATCGTGCCGGTTCGACCCAGCGATCGACCGGGATGTGGTGCGACGTCGGGCGGAGGTACTGGCCGATGGTGACGATGTCGACGCCGATGGCCGCGAGATCGGCGAGCAAGCCGTCGACCTCGGCGTCAGTCTCGCCGAGGCCGACCATCAGGCCGGATTTGGTCACGAGGCCGGCGGCCTTGGCCCTGGCGAGCACCGCCAGGCTACGGCCGTAGCCGGCCGAGGGGCGCACGGCCCGCTGCAGCCGGGCGACGGTCTCGACGTTGTGGTTGAGCACATCGGGGCGGACCTCGAACAGCGTGGCCAGGGCGTCGGCGCTGCCATGGACATCGGAGATCAACGTCTCGACTCGCGCCTGCGGACGCCGCCGGCGGATCGCTTCGACACACGCCGCGACGTGGGCCATTCCACCATCGGCGAGGTCGTCACGGGCGACCATCGTCAGCACGACGTGATCGAGGGCCATCCGGTCGATCGCCTCGGCCACCCGCGCCGGCTCGTCGGCAGCCGGCGCCTCCGGCTTGCGCGTGTCGACGAGGCAGAAGCCGCACGCCCTGGTGCACCGATCGCCGAGGACCATGAACGTCGCCGTTCCGTCGGCCCAGCACTCCGACAGGTTGGGACACCCGGCGTCCTCGCACACGGTGACCAGGCCGAGCGCGCGAATGGTCCGCTTCAGGTCGAGCACGGGTGCGGTGTGGTGAACCTTGGGGCGCAGCCAGTCGGGCTTCCGAGCGGAGATCGACAGCCCGTCGACGACGCCCGCTGCGGCGAGACGCGATGTCAGGCGCACCGGCGTGCCCTGCCGTTCGGGACGCACGACGTCGCCGCGGGTCTGGGCGGTGCCCAGGAGTCCAGGTCCGGCGCCGCGGGAGAACAGCGAGAGATCCTCTGGGCGGTGCCGCCAGGCGACGTCCTGGCGTTCCATCCGACCGTGTCCCCAGCGCTCGCCGGCGATGCGCGCGAGGACGTCGACGACCTCGCGCATCTCGACGTCAACGCCTTCTTCGCGCAGCGACGTGACGGGCCGGTCACCGATTCCGCATGCCACGATGTGCTGGCGCAGGTAGGCCATGTCGGGGGCGACGTTGAGGGCGAAGCCGTGCATCGTCCGGCCGCCCTTGAGACGCACCCCGATGGCACAGATCTTGCGCGGGTTGCGACCGCCGGCGTCGACCCACACCCCCGGGTACTCGGTGAGGCGGCCAGCGGTCACGCCGAAGGCGGCGAGCGTGTCGATGACGACCTGCTCGACGTTGTTGACGTGGCCGGCGGCGTCGAGCTTGTTGGCGACGCTGAGGATCGGATAGCCGACGAGTTGACCAGGTCCGTGATAGGTGATGTCGCCGCCGCGGCTCACCGCCACCAGCTCGGCGCCGACATCGGCGGGCCGGCACCGGAGGTTGTGGTCGAGGTCCGACCGCGGCCCGTAGGTGAACACGTGGGGATGCTCGAGGAGCAGCAGATGCTGCTCGATGCGGCCGCCGAACAGGGCTTCTTGGACGGCGAGCGCCTCGCTGTAGGGCACCGTCCCCAACCAGCGAACCCGCAACGGACCTGTCACGGTTTCACCGTACCGGCCGAGCCGTTGAGTCGTCAGAGCTCCGTCGACCAGTCCTTGGTCTCCAGGATCTCCTTGACCCGCACGAGGAAGCCAGCGGCGTAGGCGCCGTCGAACGCTCGGTGGTCCCAGGCCATCGCCAGGTTGCCGACCGGATGGACGACGATCGCCTCCGTTCCGTCTGGCAGCGTGGCGACCACCGGCTTGCGCACGATGGCGTCGGTCGACAGGATCGCCACCTGCGGCTGGTTGATGATCGGGAACGTGAGCACCGAGCCCGCCGAACCGTTGTTGGAGATCGTGAACGTGCCACCGGAGATCTCGTCGGGCAGCAACTTCTTCGTGCGAGCTCGCCCAGCGAGGTCGTAGATCTCCTTGGCGATGGCGCCGAGCCGCTTGCCCTCAGCGCCGCGGATCACCGGGACGATGAGGCCCTCGTAGTCGAGGTCGACGGCGATGCCCAGATCGATGTAGCCGTGGACGATCAGCTCTCCGTCACCCACGCTGGCGTTGAGGTGGGGGAACTCGTCGAGGGCATCGACGACGGCTCGGCTGATGAACGGAAGGTAGGTGAGGCTGAACCCCTCGTCTGCTTTCCACTGCGTCTTGACCTTGCCCCGGGTGACGTCGACGTTGTGGAAGTCGACCTCGACGACGCTCAGGGCGTGCGGGCTGGTGGCCTTCGAGGTGATCATCGCCGCGCCGGTGAGCTTGCGGATCTTGCTCAGCTTGATGGCCTCGTCGCGATCGGAGGCCGCCGGGGCGGGAGCTGCCGGCGCGGCGGGTGCCGCGGCTGCCGGAACCGGTGGTGCGGCCTGGGCCGGTGCTGCCGGAGCCTTGGCTGCTGGCTGAGCCGGGGTCGGTTCCTGCGGAGCAACGGCTGCCGGAGCGGGGGCCTGGCCTTTGGCCAACGTGTCGATGTGGTCGAGTACGTCGTCTCGCGTGATCCGTCCGCCCGGTCCGGTGCCGCTGATCGCTGCCGGGTCGAGGCCGTGCTCGTTGACGAGGCGGCGCACGACTGGCGACAGCAACTTTCCGGCGGCGCCCGACGGGGCTGCGTCGTCGGCCGGGGCGGCGGCCGGTGCCGGCGCCGGCTGGGCTGACGCCTGGGTCGGTGCGGTCTCGGGCTGCGGCGCGGGCTCCGGTTCGGGTTCGGGTTCGGGTTCGGGCGCGGGCGCCTGCTCCGGGGCCGGTGCCTCGGCGGCCGGGGCCTCCTCGGCCGGCGCTTGCTCGGCCGGGGCTTCCTCGGCCGGAGCTTCCTCGGCCGGCGCTTCCTCGGCGGCCGGAGCCGCCGTCGGCGCGTCGTCTCCTTCGGAGACCACGGCGATCACCGTGCCGACGGACACGGTCTCCCCCTCCGGCACGCGGATCTCGGAGATCGTGCCGGCCACCGGCGACGGCACCTCGGTGTCGACCTTGTCGGTGGACACCTCGAACAACGGCTCGTCAGCGTTGACGTTGTCGCCGACCGCCTTGAACCACTGCGTGATCGTTCCCTCGGTGACGGTCTCGCCGAGTTGCGGGAGCGTGACTTCAGCCAATGTCTGAATCCTTTCTCGTACCGGTCAGCCGTTGAAGTTGCGACCGGTGAGCGTCAACACAGTCTCGCCGAACAGTTCGGTGAGGCTCGGATGCGGCTGGATGAACTCGGCGACCTCGTCGACGGTGGCCTCCCAGTTGACAGCCAGGTAGCCACCGCTCAGCAGCTCGGTGACCCACGGTCCGACCATGTGCACACCAAGGATGCGACCGGGCCGCCCATCGCTACCGACTTCGGCGATGATCTTGGCGAGGCCATCGGTCTCCCCGAGAATCTGCGCCCGCGAGTTCGCCCGGAACGGGTGCTTGGCGACCACCACCTCGTGGCCCGCTGCCTTGGCCTCCTCCTCGCCCGGACCCGCCCAGGCCACCTCCGGATGGCAGTAGATCGCCCACGGCACCCTGTCGTACTGCACCGGCATCGGCGACTCGCCGAGCGCCTGCTTGACGACGAGGATCGCCTCGGCGTAGCCGACGTGGGCGAGTTGCGGGGTGTCGATCAGATCGCCGATGGCGTACACGCCCGGTTCGCCCGTGCGGCAGAACTCGTCGACCTCGACGAAACCACGCGGGCTGACGACGACACCGGTGCCTTCCAGACCGAGCTCGTCGGCGTACGGCCGGCGTCCCACCGAGACGATGACGATGTCGACCTTGAGCTCCTCGTTGTCGCCGAACGTGACGACCGTGCCACCCTTGTCGCGCGGTCGGTGACCGGTCACCGGAACTCCCGTGCGAATGTCGATCTTCTTCTTCTTGAACGAGCGCACGACGACGTTGGCGACATCCTTGTCGAGCCCTGGGAGGATCTTCGGCAACGCTTCGAGGATCGTCACCTCCGACCCGAGGTCGGCGAACGTCGAGGCGAACTCGCAGCCGATCGCCCCGCCGCCGATGACGGCGACACGGTGCGGGACGAAGTCGATGTCGAGGACCTCGTCGCTCGTCATGATCGGTCCGCCCCGCTCGAAGTTGGGGATCAGCCGGGGCACCGAGCCGGCGGCGAGGATCACCGTCGACCCGGTGATCTCGGTCGTCGACCCGTCGCTGCTCGTGACCGTGACCGTGCGGTCGGGGCCGAGCCGGCCCACGCCGTTGAACACCTCGACGTTGCGGTTCTTGCACATCCCCGCAATGCCTCCGACGAGGCCGGCGACGATCTTCTGCTTGCGCTGCTGGGTGACGGCGAAGTTGACGGTCGGAGCACTCGACTCGATGCCGAAGTCGGCGGCGTGGTCGACATGGCGATACACGGCAGCGGTTTCCAGGAAGGCCTTGGCCGGAATGCATCCGCGGTTGAGACAGGTGCCCCCGAGGGTCGCATCCTTCTCCACGAGCGCCGCCTTCAGGCCCGCCGAAGCGGCATAGAGGACAGCGGAGTAGCCGCCCGGGCCACCACCGATCACTACGAGGTCGAATTGCTCAGCCATGCGCCGAGTCACGGTAGCGCCGCGTGACCGGCGCCGCGGGCGGCAGCGTCACGAACCGCCAGCGGCGGCCAATCGCCAGCGGGCCACGTCCTCGCCGCGGCGATACAGGAGGATGCGCCCGGCACCGGGCGCATCGTCGACGACGAACGTCAAACGACACGCCTGCGGCTCGATCGTCGTGGCGCCGCACGCGTCGTCGCCGGCGCCGGTCGACTCCACGGATTCCCCGAGCACGACGAGGCGGAACTCGCTGGCCCCGTCGAGGTCGTCGACCCCTCCGAGCGTGACGTCGACGATCGCCGTGCCAGCCGCCTCGTCGTAGCCGTCAACGACGACGGCCATGTCGCCGACTTCCACGTCGTCACCAAGTCCGTAGACCGGAACGTCCTCGGCATCACGCTGATCGGAGATGCGCAGCAGCTGGAGGACCCCGGCCACGAGGATCACGAGGCCGCACGCGACGGCGAGGAGAAGGAGAGTGCGGGTGCGCACGGGCGCAAGTCAAGTCGCGGAATCGGCGCTTCGGCGCCGCTGCCACCACAGCGTGGCGACGATGCCCGTGACGAACACCACCGAGATGACCAGGCCGACGTGATCGACGGCATCGGCGATGTCGTCGCCCCAGACGACTCCCAGGACGACGACCGTGGTGGCCCACGCCGCGGCCGATGGCACCGCCGGGACGTAGAAGCGCGGCGCCGAGACGTGGGCGGAGCCGGCGACGACCGGCACGACGCCACGGAGCGCACCGACCCATCTGGCGACCGCGACGGTGGCCGTTCCGTGTTCGTCGAGGAACCGGCGTGCGCGGCGCAGTGCCGGGCGCAGCCGGCGGCCCCAGCGGTGCGTCGTGATCGCCTCCTCGCCGAAGCGTCGCCCGACGAGGTACCCGACGGAGTCACCGGCGATTGCACCGAGCAGGGCGGCACCGATGACCACCGCGACGGGCGTGCCGTTCGCCGCAGCAGCCGCGCCGGCGATGACCAACCCGACCTCGCCAGGCACGACGAGGTCCGTGACGATCATGCTCTCGCCGAGCACGAGGGCGAAGACCAAGGCGGCGAGGGCGATGCCCTCGGCCTGGCTGACGAAGTCGATCAGTCCATTGGCGATGGTCGTGGCTACCCCGACGACCACGCTGGCAAACACCAGCGCCGTCGCGTCTTCGTTGAGTGAACAACTATTGCGGTGGTTCGGTTAGGGTCGGTACGTGCCGCCGATGCCTCCGGATCGACCGCTCGAGGCGACCGAACAGGTGGCCTGGCGCACGTTCGTGGAGACCGTCGACGACCTCACCCGGGCCCTCCAGGACGACCTCCAACCGCACGAGATCACCCTCGGCGACTATCAGGTTTTCGTGTTCCTCTCGGAGGCCGAAGGTCGCCGGATGCGGATGGTCGACCTCGCCGCCGCATTGCACCTGTCGCCGAGCGGGCTCACCCGGCGCCTCGATGGTCTGTGTCGGGAGAAGTACGTCGACCGCCTCCCGTCAAATCAGGACCGGCGGGTGATGCTCGCCGTCCTGACCGATCGCGGCTTCGCCAAACTCACCGAGGCCTATCCAACGCATCTCGCCAGCGTTCGCCGACACATCTTCGATCACTGCTCGAGCGCCGACGTGGCTGCGCTCGGACGAGTGTTCAGCGCCATCCAGGCGGGGTTGTGCGCTTGACCGCACTCCCCGCCGGCTTTCGCGCCTACGTCGCCAACCTCGGGGTCAAGGACGAACACGACGACTTCGTCGTCATCGCCGCCGAGCGGCCCGTGGCGGCGGCCGGAGTATTCACCCGAAGTCGATTCGCCGCTCCGTGCGTGACCGCTAGTCGCGCCAGCCTCGCCGATTCGACGGCCCAGGCAATCGTCGTGGTGTCGCGCAATGCCAACGTGGCCAACGGACCCGCCGGCGAGGAGGACAATCTGGCCGTGACCACGGCGGTAGCGGAGCGCCTGGGGTGTCGGGTCGCTGACGTGCTGGTGGCGTCGACAGGTGTCATCGGCCGGCGGTATCCGATCGAGCGGATGCTCAAAGGGATCGCCGCAATGCCCGAGCAGCTCCCGGAGGGATCGGTGGACGGCGCGGCCAGGGCGATGATGACGACGGATACCCGAGCGAAGATCGCCGCGGCGGTGATCGATGGCGGCACCGCTCGAGTGGTGGGCATCGCCAAGGGTGCCGGAATGATCGAGCCGGACATGGCGACGATGATCGCCGTGTTGTTGACGGATGCCGAAGTCGCCGGTGCGGAGCTCGCCGAAGCGTTCGGACCGATCGCCGAGCGCACGTTCAACTGCGTGAGCATCGACACCGACACGTCGACGAGCGACACCGCCGTCGTGCTCGCCAGTGGAGCCGCTGGAGCGGTCGATGCCGGTGCATTCTCCGCCGCCCTCCACGAGGTTTCGCTGTCCCTCGCCAAGCAGATCGCCAGCGACGGCGAGGGCGCCGAGACACTCATCGAGGTGCTCGTCGACGGTGCTCGGGATCGGGCGCAGGCCAAGCGCGTCGCCAAGTCGATCGTCAACTCCCCGCTCGTCAAGACCGCCGTACACGGCGCCGATCCCAATTGGGGGCGGGTGGCGATGGCGGTCGGCAAGTGCGCCGGCGACGAGGACGCCGACATCGACCCGGACACCGTGGTCATCCGCTTCGGCGACCAGCAGGTGTACCCGACGAGGCTCGACGACGACCATCTCGCCGAGCTGTCGTCCTACCTCTCCGGCCCCGAGGTGCTGATCCACGTCACACTGGGCACCGGCGACGAGGCGTGCACCGTGTGGGGCTGCGACCTCACCGCCGGCTACGTCCGCATCAACGCCGACTACACGACCTGACCCGCCCGAGTGTTTCCGGCCGCGGCCGGCGATCTTGTCGCCCTCGCCGGGCAACAGCGTCAGTCGCTCGCTCGTCGGCGCTGAGCTTCAACGCCATCCGTGAGCGCACCGACGCGGGCGTTTGGTCGGCTCGATCGGCGTCGGCCTCACACGGCGGCCGGAGCGGCGCGCCGCTCGGCGTCCGCCACCTCGCGGTTAACGAGCGCCGTGTAGGCGTCGAGCTGGCGTTCGCGCTCGGCGGCATCCCAGCCGAGCTCGCTGGCGAGGAGGTCGGCGACATCGGGTTCCGCCGCAACGGTGGCGGCGCGGTCGAACAAGTGGCTGCGGGTGCGCCGCGTCAGCACGTCGACCAGCGTGGTCGCCATCTCCTCGCGCACCGCGTAGACGGCCTCCGAGCGTCGGTAGGGCAGGCCGGATATCAATGGCGCGCCAAGGTCGGGGGTCGTCGGCGACGAGCTTGTCGATCTCGGCGCGCAGGGA
>CAWBBL010000037.1:0-19680 GCA_963786985.1 Ilumatobacteraceae bacterium
CGTCCGGCTGGCGGCACGAGCTATCGACCTGCTCCGATTGGTCACGATGCGATCCGTGCTGTTCGTGTGCACCGCCAACGTGTGCCGGTCACCCGTTGCCGAACACCTGCTCCGCCAGCGTCTCACTGATCGGACTGACAGCGACGGCTTGCCGTGGGCCGTGCACTCGGCCGGGATCGGCCGATTCGGCCTCGACGTGGACCATGTCGCGCGAGCGAGCGGTCACACCGTTCGGCATCGATCTCAGCGGGCATCGTCCGCGCACGCTGGACGCCGCGATGGTCGTCACTGAGGGCAAGGACCTGGTGCTCACGATGACACGGGAGCATCTGCGCACGGTCGCCACGCTGGTTCCCCAGGCATGGCCGCGGTCGTTCACACTGAAGGAGCTTGCCCGCCGGGCATCTGCCGCCGGCGGGCCGCGGCCGGACGAGTCCGGTGCCCGCCTGGCTGCAACGGGTGAGCGCCGAGCGCAAGGCTGGTGACCTGCTGCGTCCCGACCCGGCGGACGACGTCGCCGATCCGTTCAGACTCACCCAACGCCACTACGACGTCATGGTGGCGGAAGTCAGCGAAGCGATCGATGTCTTGGTGTCCGCGCTGTGGGTGGGACGCAGACAGCAATCACCTTCGCCCGCGGCCGCGTTGCCTGAAACGACCGAGGGGAGCTGGGACGAGTGATTCATCGTCCCCGCGGTGTTCGCCACGCCGCGCTCGTGGTCAGTGGCCTCGTGGTCAGCGGCGTCGGCCTCGATGGCACCGTCACGGCCGGGGCGGCACCGCCTTCGATACCGCCGTTCGCGCCGGCGCCGATCGAGTGGACATCCCTCGGAGGCGGGATCGAGGAAGGCTGGCTCGATGTCCCGATCGACTATGCCGACCCGGCTGGAGGAACGTTCCGGCTGCACCTCGCCCGTCATCTGGCCGCCATCTGAGTCGCCCATCGGATCGTTGTTGATCAACCCCGGTGGTCCGGGCTTCGGAGGAACGATCCACGCCCTGAATGCGGACGTGATCTACGGCGAGAACCTGCTGAGGAACTTCGACATCGTCGCCTGGGATCCGCGCGGGACCGGACGCAGCGAACCGCTCATCGACTGCATCGACAACTACGACGACTACCACGCTGGCACCGATGTGACCCCCGACGACGACGCCGAGCGGCAGCAGCTCATCGAGATCGCCGAGGACTTCGCTCAGCGCTGCACGGCTGCGAACGAGAACATCCTGCAGTTCGTCGGCACCAACGACTCGGCACGCGACATCGACACGATCCGCCGGGCGCTCGGCGAGGACGAGGTGAGCTACATGGGCTTCAGCTACGGCTCCGAACTCGGCGCGACGTGGGCAACGCTGTTTCCCGAGACGGTGCGTGCCGCGGTTCTCGACAGCGCGCCGAGCCCGACGAGCGTGCGAACGGAACGGCTTCTGGAGCGGGCGGCGGGGTTCGAAGCGACGCTCGCGACGTTCCTCGCCGAGTGCAGCGCAAACCCGAACTGCGCGTTCCACAACGGCGGCGATGCTGCGGGCGCGTTCGACGAGCTGATGTCGACAATTGACGAGACCCCGCTGCCAACAGTCGCCGACCGCCCGGCGCTCACCCGCGGCATGGCCCTCGATGGCGTCGTCGCCGCTCTGTACACAGACGCGACGTGGCCACAGCTCGCTGAAGCGCTGGCCGCCGCCCAGCAGCGGTGACGGCGCGCCGCTCCTCGCCCTCTACGACAGCCTCTACCAGCGTCAGGCCGATGGCACATGGGCCAACTCGCTCGAGGCCTACCAGGTGATCTCGTGCATGGACACCGCCGAACGCCTGACGATCGACGAGGAGGACACCGCCACCCAACAGTTCATCGCTGTCGCCCCGCGACTCGGCCTCGCGGTGCGCGAGGCGTACGCCTGCACGTTCTTTCCCGAGGCGGCCGATCCGCGTGCCGACGTCACCGGTCGCGGCGCCGGTCCGATCGTCCTGTGCGGCGCAACGGGCGATCCGGCCACCCCGCTGGAGGGCACGCGCCGGATGGCCGACACGCTCGAGGATGGCAGGCTCATCGTCATCGAGGCAGACCAGCACATCTGCTATGGCGTCGACGACTGCGCAGATGCGCTCATCGAGGAGTACCTCGTCAACCTTGCCGTTCCACCTGAGCGAGACGGAGTGCTGAGGAACCTCGACCGCCTGACATCGCCGATCTGGGCGGCGAAACCGCCGGAATCCGGACCGCGGGCCGCCCGGATCGCCGATTGGATCGCAGGCCGCCCAGAACGGATGGGTCGTAGCCTGGCGGGGGTGATCCCGCTCGACCGCATCGGCGGCGCCCCGATCACGTGGGGCGTCTGCGAGGTGCCTGGCTGGGGCGTGATGCTGCCGGCCGACCGGGTGCTCACCGAGATGCGCTCCTTGGGCATCACGGCCACCGAGCTCGGCGCCCCGGGCTTCCTGCCCCGCGACCCCGACGAGCTACGCGCCGTCCTCGACCGCAACGGCATGTCGCTGATCGGCGGATTCGTCCCGGTCGGTGCTCCACGACCCTGACCAGCGCGAGGCGACGCTCGCCGACGCCCGTTCGACCGCCGAGCTGTTCGCCGCCGCCGGGGCGACGATGTTCGTCACTGCGGTGGTGGTCGATCCCGCCTGGTCACCGCGATTCGAGCTGTCCGGGCCGCAGTGGCACCACCTCGTCGGGCATGCTCGGCGAGCTCGACGAGCTGTGCGCCGAGCACGGGCTCACCCAGGCGTTGCATCCGCACGTCGGCACGCTCGTCGAGACGGCCGCCGACGTCTCCACGGTGCTCGAAACGCTCCGACGTCGCGCTGGTGCCTCGACACCGGGCACCTGTTCATCGGGGGCTACGACCCGGCGAAGTTCGCCGTCGACGCGGGCGAACGCGTCGTCCACGCCCACCTCAAGGACGTGCGCGGCGAGGTCGCCGCACGCGTCGGCCGCGGTGAGTTGTCGATCCAGGCGGGAGTGGGCGCCGGCCTGTTCTGCCCGCTCGGCGCAGGGCGAGGCGCCGATCCACGCGACGGTCGACGCCCTCGAGGCCGCCGGCTACGCCGGGTGGTACGTGCTCGAGCAAGACACCGATCTCGGCGCGGCAGAGCCGCCTCCCGGCACCGGGCCAGTGGAGGCGGCTCGCGCGAGCTTGGACTATCTCAGCCGCTGACCATGCTGCTGGGGAGCAGCACCGTGTCGATGATGTGGACGGTCGCGTTGGCGGTCTGGATGTCGCCGCACACCACGATCGCCGGGCCGCTTCCGGCGTCGACCGTCACTCGATCGCCGAACTGATCGATGGTCAACGTGCCGGCCATCGTGTCGATCGTGCCGGCGTCGATGAGGTCCGTCGTGGACAACCGCTGGCCGACCACGACGTGCAGCGTCAGGATGTCGGTGAGCGCACCGGCAGGGTCAGCGAGGACGGCGTCGACGTCACCGGGCGGGATCTTGCCGAAGGCCGAGTTGGAGGGGGCGAAGATCGTGAACGGGCCCTCGCCATTGAGCGTGTCGGTGAGTCCCGCCGCCTCCACGGCGGCACCAAGCGTCGACAGCTGCGGGTTGTTGCTCGAGGCCGTGGCCACCGGGTCGTCGGCCATCCCTTCGAAGCTGCCCTCACCTTCGGTCGGCACGGCGGCGCAGCCGGGGCCCGACGTCAGCGTTGCCGCGGGGTCGGGACCGGCTCCGAACGCACTGGACGGCACCGCCAGCAGGGCGTCGCCGTTCGCCGCGATGTCGAACGACGCGGCGTCGGGAAGGTCGACACCGAGCGGTCCGACGGTGTTGAGGATCCCGTCGTTCGGTGGCATCTGCATGGCCAACGAGCCGGTGGCGGCGTCGACGACGTACAGCTGCGTCCGGGTCGCCCCGGCCACCGAGTTGGTGTACGCCGCGCCGACGACGCTGCGGTGGGGCCCCGACGTTGGGGTCGCCGTCAGCGAAGGCCAGCTGGCCATCGATCGTCGGTGCACCGGTGTCGGGATTCGTCCCAATGGCCCCAGTGTCGGGGTTGAGGCGCAGGTTCTGCCCGGTGCTGGCACCGACTCGGATGCGGTCGACGGTGGGGTTGAAGTCGAAGCCGAATGCCGCTGACTCGAGCGCCGGATCGATCGCCGGTCCAACGGGTGTCGCGGCGGCGGTGGAGGGGTCGATGGTGTAGACGACCCCGCCCCCGGTCAGACCGACGATGCTGCCGTCCGCCGGACGACGGTCGAGGCCGACGATCGGATCGTCGACATCGGGGCCGGTGATCTGGGCCGTCGTCACCGCTGTCAGATCGTCGACGGAGAAGGTCACCAGCTCGCCGACGTCGGTGAGCCCGTAGACGTTGCCGACGTCCGGGGCGATGGCCAAGCCGACCAGTTGCCGGCCGGTGCCCACGGAGCCGATCTCCGCCGCCGCCCCGGAGTCGAGATCGACCGAGTACAGCGTCGTGCCGGCTGCCGCGGGCGCGACCGTCGAGCCGGCCTGGGCAGTGCTCAGTCCGAGGGGAACGAGGGACAGCACGCCGACGCCGATGGCGACGCGGCGGACATGTCCACGGAGGCGTGACGTGTGGATGTTCATGGCCGAGGTTTCGGAGCCACGCGGCGCAGCGGATTGGTACCGCCCCGCGTTCGGGCGCGCAGGGGTGGGCTATGGTCGAAACGAATCATCACCGCGGCGGGGTGAACGCCGCCCGCACTGAGGGGGAAGTATGTCCAACAGGCTCCGCATCGGAGTGCTCGCTGCAGCCGCGCTGGCCCTGGCGAGTTCCACAGCATCGGCAACGTCGCCGCCAGCCGACGAGGGTGGCGGCACGATCGCGGTGGTGACCCACGGCCAGGCAGCCGATCCGTTCTGGTCGGTCTTCAAGCGTGGTGTCGACGACGCCGCGGCGCAGATGGGGGTGACGGCGAACTATTCGGCGCCGGCCACCTTCGACATGACCGAGATGGCCTCGCTCATCGACGCCGCGGTGGCGACCGGCCCCGACGGCCTCGTGGTCTCCGTCCCCGACTTCCCGGCGTTGCAGGCCTCGCTCGCCGCGGCGACCGAAGCGGGCATCCCGATCATCACCGTCAACGCCGGTTCCGAGCACTACCAGGAGATCGGGGCGATCACGCACATCGGCCAGGACGAGATCATCGCCGGCCGCGGGGCCGGGGCACGGCTCGCCGAGGGCGGGGCCACACACCTGCTGTGCATCCACCACGAGCAGGGCAACCTTTCCCTCGACGCACGTTGCCAAGGTGCCGGGGAGGCGATGGAGGAGGCTGGCGGCACGATGGAGATCGTCCAAGTCGACCTCAACGACGCCGCCGGGATCACCAGCACCGTCAGCGCAACGCTGCAGGCCGACGACACGATCGATGCGATCTTGGCCCTCGGCCCGACGGCATCGACGCCGGCCATGGCCGCCCTCGACGAGCTCGGCCTGCTCGGGCAGATGCCGATCGCCACGTTCGACCTCAGCCCTGACGTCATCCAGGCGGTCATCGACGGCAACATGGCGTTCGCCATCGACCAGCAGCAGTACCTGCAGGGCTACCTGCCGATCGTCTTCCTCAAGCTGTTCCAGGACAACCTCAACACCGTCGGTGGCGGTCTGCCCGTCTACACGGGTCCTGGCTTCGTCACCGCCGAGAACGCCGAGCAGGTGCTCGAGCTGACCGGCGAAGGTTCTCGCTGACCAACTCACTCGAGGGGGAGGGGACCGTCCCCTCCCCCTGCTCGGGAAAGAAGGGGCGATGACGACCGCGACGGTGCCGGTGATCCCCAAGGCGGCGACCGACGAGCGGCTCGCTCGGCGCTCGCCGCTGATCCGTCTGATGATCCGGCCCGAGTTCGGGGCGCTCACCGGAGCGATCGTCGTGTTCGCCCTGTTCGCCTGGCAGGCCGGCGACGCCTGGTTGTCGTGGCAGGGCACGAAGACGTACGTCGAGACTGCTGCGCTGCTCGGCGTGTCTGCGCTGGCAGTCGCCCTGTTGATGATCGGCGGTGAGTTCGACCTCTCGTCGGGCGTCATCGTCGGCACGACCGGGATGTTCACCGCCCTGTTCTCGGTCCACGCCGGGTGGCCCGTCGCCGTCGCCATGCTGGTGTCGCTGGTCATCGCCGTGGGCATCGGCGTGCTCAACGGCGTGATGGTCGTCACGTCGCGACTGCCGAGCTTCATCGTCACGCTCGGCGTCCTCTTCGCCCTCCAGGGATTCAACCTCTGGCTGACGCGGCGGGTCACCGATCAGACCCAGGTCGTCGGGATCGAGAACTCTGACGGATACTCGTTTGGTCGGAAGCTGTTCGCCTCCGACTTCGTCCACATCGGCACCGTCGGGTTCAAGGTGGCCATCCTGTGGTTCGTCGTGATGGCGGTGATCGGTGCGTGGGTGCTGTCGCGGACGAAGGTCGGCAACTGGATCTTCGCCGTCGGTGGCAACAAGGAGGCGGCACGCATGGTCGGCGTGCCGGCGACGGCGACAAAGGTCGGTCTGTTCGTCACGGTGGCGGTGTGCGGTTGGATCCACGGTCAGATCGTGCTGTTCCAGACCGACCGGTCGAATGTGCTCGAGGGCGTCGGCCAAGAGTTCTTCTACATCATCGCCGCCGTGCTCGGGGGATGCCTCCTGACGGGCGGGTTCGGCTCGATCGTCGGCGCAGCCCTCGGCTGTCTCATTCTCGGCATGACGCAGCGAGGGATCCCCCTCGCCGGGTGGGACAACAACCTGTACTTCCTCTTCCTCGGTGCGATCCTGCTGATCGCAGCGTTCGCCAACGAGTGGATCCGGCGATGGGCGACTTCCGTGTCGCGCCCACCGAGCGAGAAGATCGAACAGGCTGCCGTGGAAGGCGAGCGCGAGGCCGAGGCAACCGCAGCGATGGTCGAGGCCGACATGGCAGGAGGTGAGCGATGAGCACCGTCGAGGAGCAACTTCCGGACCCAGCCGGCCGCGACGTCGATGTTCACGCCCTGCTCGAGCTGCAGCGACTGTCGAAGTTCTTCGGCAGCGTCATCGCCCTGCAGAACATCACCACGAGTGTGCGTGCCGGTGAGGTGACGTGCGTGTTGGGGGACAACGGCGCCGGCAAGTCGACGTTGATCAAGATCCTCGCTGGCGTCCACCGTCACGACGAGGGTCACTTCTTGATGGAGGGTCGGCAGGTCACGTTCCACTCCCCACGCGAGGCGAAGTCGGCCGGCATCGCCACCGTCTACCAGGACCTGGCGATGGCCCCGTTGATGTCGGTCTGGCGCAATTTCTGGCTCGGCTCCGAGCCGACGACCTGGCTCGGCACGATCGACACCAGGAAGGCCAAGACCGTTGCGGTCGAGGAGCTGGCCAAGATGGGCATCGAGGTTCGCGACCCGGAACAGCCGGTCGGCACGTTGTCGGGTGGCGAGCGCCAGTCGGTGGCAATCGCCCGCGCCGTGTACTTCGGGGCCAAGGTGTTGATCCTCGACGAGCCGACGGCCGCCCTGGGCGTCAAGCAGTCGGGCGTCGTGCTGCGCTACATCGTCGCCGCTCGCGACCGCGGTCTCGGGGTGATCTTCATCACCCACAACCCGCACCACGCGTATCCGGTCGGCGATCGCTTCCTCATCCTCAAGCGTGGTCAGAGCCTCGGCAACTATGCCAAGGACGAGATCACTCGCGACGAGCTCGTCCAGTTGATGGCCGGCGGTGCTGAGCTGGAGGCCCTCAGCCACGAGATCGAGTCGCTCGTGCGACCGGGATGACGATCGGCCAACGGATTGCGTCAGCCTCTCGACCGATTGTGAGTCGTCCGGCTGACCCAAATCGTCGGCGCTGCTGACGATGGCCCTCGACCTGTTGACAGTCGGTCGGGTCAGTGTCGACCTCTACGCCGACGCGCCCGGAGCCGGATGGCTCGACGAGCAGCGCTTCGTCAAGTCGATCGGCGGGACGGCGACCAACGTTGCGGTGGCGGCGGCGCGGCTCGGGCATCACAGCGCCGTGCTCACGAAGGTCGGCGCCGACCGGTTCGGCGATTACGTCGTCGCCAAGTTGGAGTCGTTCGGCGTCGATACTCGATTCGTCGGCCGCCACGATCGGCTGCCGACGCCGCTGGCGTTCGCTTCGCTGACGCCTCCCGACGATCCGGAGATCGTCTTCTATCGTGTTCCCAAGGCCCCTGATATGCAACTACGGCCCGGCGACGTCGACGAGGCAACGGTCAACGACGTCGCCGTCTTGTGGATCGCCGGCTCGGCGATGGCTGAGCAGCCGGCGCGCACGCACGATTGCCGGGATCCTGGCCACCCGAGCCCGACGCTCGGCACACGGTGCTCGACCTCGACTACCGGGCGATGTTGTGGTCGAGCGAGGCCGAAGCGTCGAGCGTGATCGGGGCGGCGATCGCCGGCGCCGACGTGGCCATCGGCAACCGCGCCGAGTGCCGGGTCGCCGTCGGCACCGAGGTGCCCGACCAGGCCGCCGACGCCCTGCTCGGGCGCGGGGTCGACATTGCGGTCGTCAAGCTCGGCGGCGACGGCGTCCTCGTCGCCACGGCTGACGAGCGAACGATCGTCGCGCCGCGGCCAGTCGAGATCGTCTGTGGTCTGGGCGCCGGGGATGCCTTCGGCGGGGCGTTCGTGCACGGCTTGCTCGCCGGCTGGCCACCTGCTCGAATCGTCGAGTACGCCAATGCCGCCGGGGCGATCGTCGCCGGGCGGTTGATGTGTGCCGATGCCATGCCGACGGAGATCGAGATCGACGAGATGCTGCAAGCGAGTGGAGACGGGCCATGAGTCGTCTCGACGATGCCGACTACACCGCCCTCACCGCGATGCGTGTGGACGCTCCGGGCCGGATCGCCAAGGCGCTTGCCGACCGCCCCCGGCGGGAGCGGCTGACCGCCGACGGGGCACTGTTCATCGTCGCCGCCGACCACACGGCGCGAGGCATGATCGGCGTGCCCGGTCAACCGCGGGCGATGGTCGACCGGCGGACGATGCTCGAGCGCCTGCTCATCGCCCTCGACAATCCGCGGGTCGACGGCGTGTTGGCGAGTGCCGACATCCTCGAGGACCTCATCTGCCTCGGCGCCCTCGATGGCAAGGTCGCCGTCGGCACGATGAACCGGGGCGGCCTGGCCGGGGCGCAGTGGGAGATCGACGACCGGTTCACGGCGTACGACGCCGACCACCTGGTTGCCGCCAACCTCGACGCCGGCAAGATGCTCCTGCGCATCGACCCCGGCGATCGCGGCACGATCCCGACGCTGGCCGCCTGCGCCGCCGCCGTGATGGCGCTCAACGATCGACAACTGATGGCGATGGTCGAGCCGATCCCGTACACCAAGGACGACACCGGCCGAGCGGTGTGGGACCACGATCCCGATGCCCTGCTCAGGGCGGTCGGTGTCTGTGCCGGGCTCGGCGCCTCGTCGGCCTACACCTGGCTGAAGATCCAGGCGACGGCCGACATCGAAACCGTCGCCAAGGCGACGACGCAGCCGCTGCTCATCCTCGGCGGCTCGCCGGGTCCCGATCCGGAAGCCACGTTCGCGTCGTGGGAGCAGGCCCTCGGGCAACCGACCGTGCGCGGGCTCGTTGTCGGCCGGGCCCTGCTCTACCCACCCGACGGCGACGTGGAGAGCGCCGTCGGGCGGGCCGCCGAGCTGGTCAGCGCGGCCGTCTCCAAACGAGGCGGGTCATGAGCGGTTTGCGTCAGTCCGACGACTCACAACCGGTCGCCCAGCTGACGCAAACGCATCGGCATCCCTGGCACCTCGGCCCTGTCGCCGAGGTGACTCCGGAAACTGCGGGATGGGCGTACTGCGGCCTGCGCATCCTGTCGATCGCTCCCGGTGGGGCGTACGAGCTCGTCACGGGAGGCTCGGAGATGGCCGTCCTGCCGCTGTCCGGCGGCCCGCTGACGGTCGACGTCGAGGGCCAACGCCTCGAGCTCGACGGGCGAGCGACGGTGTTCAGTGCTGTCACGGATTGGGCGTACCTGCCGATCGACGCCGAGGTCCGGCTGTCCAGCGCCACTGGCGCGGAGCTGGCGTTGCCGTCCGCCCGGGCGTCTCGCCGGTTCGACGCGGCCCACGTCGCCGCCGACGACGTGGCGGTGGAGGTCCGTGGCGCCGGGCCGGCGACCCGCCAGGTCACCAACTTCATGTCGCCCGAGGCGTTCGATGGCGCCGACAAGCTGATGTGCGTGGAGCTGCTGACCCCCGACGGGAACTGGTCGAGCTACCCCCCGCACCGCCACGACGACAGCCCGGAGTGCCCGGTGAACAACGAGGAGATCTACTACTTCCGCATCGGCACGGCCGGCACGACCGACTACGCCCCGGGCGGTTTCGCCCTGCACCGGACCTACACGCCAGAGGGCGACGTCGACGCCACCGTGACCGTCGGCGACGGGGACATGTTCCTCGTCAAGCGCGGCTACCACGGCCCGTGCGTCGCCGCACCCGGGTATCCGCTGTACTACCTCAACGTGCTCGCTGGACCCGACGGCGAACGATCGATGGCGTTCTGCGACGACCCGGCGCACCACTGGGTCCGCGACTCGTGGGAGCACATGGCCGTCGATCCGCGCGGTGCCGATGAGTGGAGCTTCGAGCCGTGAGTGACACCGTCCGGCTGACCACCGCAGAGGCCATCGTCCGCTATCTCGTTGCCCAGCGAACGTTGATCGACGGTACCGAGGTCCCATTGGTCCCCGGCGTGTTCGCGATCTTCGGGCACGGCAACGTCACGTGCCTCGGGCCGGCCCTGCACGCGGCGCGCGACGAGCTGCCGACGTGGCGCGGACAGAACGAGCAGGGGATGGCCCTGGCGGCGATCGCCTACGCCAAGGCGATGCGTCGGCGCCAGCTGATGGTCGCGACGACCTCGATCGGCCCGGGCGCCCTCAACCTCGTCACCGCTGCCGGCGTGGCGATGGCCAACCGGCTCCCGCTGCTGATGCTCGCCGGCGACACGTTCCAGAGTCGCTTCCCCGACCCCGTGCTCCAGCAGATCGAGCACTTCGGTGCGCCGTCGACGACGGCCAACGACGCGTTCCGGGCGGTCGTCAGGTACTGGGACCGGATCACCCGGCCGGAGCAAGTCATCCAGTCGCTGCCCCAGGCGTTCGCCGTGATGCTCGACCCGGCGGACTGCGGTCCGGCGTTCATCGCCCTGCCCCAGGACGTCCAGGCGCAGGCCTACGACTTTCCGGCTGCGCCTGTTCGAACCGGTCGTCCACGAGATCGCCCGCCCGCGGCCCGACGCCGCGCAGCTCGGCGCGGCCATCGCCGCCGTTCGCCAGGCGCGTCGGCCGTTGATCGTCGCCGGCGGGGGAGTGCACTACTCGCTCGCCGAGGAGGTGCTCGCCTCGTTCGCCGAGCGCCACGGCGTCCCCGTCGTCGAGACGGTCGCCGGCAAGTCGACGCTGACCCACGAGCATCCGTGCTACGCCGGGCCGATCGGGGTGATCGGGGCCGAGGGAGCGAATCGCCTCGCCGCCGATGCCGACGTCGTGCTCGCCGTCGGCACCCGACTCGGCGACTTCGCCACCGGGTCGTGGTCGGTGTTCGGTCCCGACGTCCGCCTCATCGGCGTCAACGCGGCGCGCTTCGACGCCCACAAGCACCTGTCCCTGGCGGTCGTCGGCGACGCCCGAGAGACGCTCGTCGAGCTCGGCGCCGGGCTCGATGCGTGGCGCGCTCCGGAGGAGTGGACAACGCGCGATCGGCACCGAGGTGGCCGACCTGTGCGGCTACCTCGACCGGCTGGCCGAACCCACCGATGGGTTGCCGACCTACGCCCAGGTCGTCCGCGTGATCAACGAGCGGGCGACCGCCGACGACTACGCCCTCACCGCGTCGGGCGGCTTTCCGGGCGAGCTGAACAACGGGTGGCGGTCGCACGCCGTGGCGACGTTCGACTGCGAGTACGGGTTCTCGTGCATGGGCTACGAGCTGTCGGGCGGCTGGGGCGCGGCGATGGCCCGCAGCAACCTGGCACCCGACGGGGACACGATCGTGTTCGTCGGCGACGGGTCGTACCTGATGCTCAACAGCGACCTGTACTCCTCGGTGCTGTCCGGGCACAAGATGATCGTCGTCGTGTGCGACAACGGCGGATTCGCCGTGATCGAGCGCCTGCAGGTGGGCCAGGGCGGCGAGCCGTTCAACAACCTGTGGTCCGACGTTCACACGCCCGGGGCCGCGGTGCGTGTCGACTTCGCCGGCCATGCCGCGGCCCTCGGCTGCGAGGTCCGTCGGTCGCGACGATCGACGAGCTGGGCGAGGCGTTCGACTGGGCCAGGACGACCGACCGCACGACGGTCATCGTCATCGACACCGACCCGCACGCCTGGACCGAAGGCGGTGCGTGGTGGGAGGTCGGGGTTCCCGAGACGTCCGATCGCCCGTCGATCCGCGAGGCCCGCCAGGCGATGGACGAGGCCAAGGCGCAGCAGCGGAGGGGGGTTTAGAGTGCTCGAGGATCGCCCTGCTCGGCTGCGGGCGGATCGGTCAGATGCACGCCGAGCTGCTGACGCTCGAGGGTCGGCGGGGTGCGAGATCGCCAAGGTCTACGACGCCGTCCCCGAGGTCGCCGAGCACCTGCGCCGACCCGCTACGACCTCGACGTCGCCCCGTCGCTCGACGACGCGCTCACCGGCGTCGATGCCGTGGCCATCTGCACGAGCACCGACACGCACGCCGAGCTGATCACCCGCGCCGCCGAGGCCGGCCTCGCCACGTTCTGCGAGAAGCCGATCTCGCTCGACCTGCCGACCGTCGACGCCACGCTCGCCGCCGTCGACAAGGCGGGGACGTACCTGCAGGTCGGTTTCAACCGGCGCTTCGATCCGGCCCACGAGGCGGTGCGGGCCGCCGTCGCCGACGGGTCGCTGGGGACGCTGTGCCTCGTCAAGATCACCAGCCGCGACCGGCTGCCGCCGCCGGTCGGCCTACCTGGCCCGCTCCGGCGGGATGTTCCTCGACATGACGATCCACGACTTCGACATGGCCCGATTCATCTCCGGCAGCGACATCGTCGAGGTCCACGCCGCTGTCGGGGCGGCGCTCGTCGACCCGGCGATCGGCGAGATCGGCGACGTCGACACGTCCGTCGTCGTGCTCCGCCACGCGACGGGCTGCCTCACGGTGATCGACAACAGTCGCCAGGCCGTGTACGGCTACGACCAGCGGGTCGAAGCCCTCGGCACCGACGGCCTCGCCGTCAGTGAGAACCCGCCCCGGCACAGCGCCGTGATCGGCGACGACCGCGCGATCGGCGGCGCCGTCCTGCCGGACTCGTTCATCGACCGCTACGAGACGAGCTTCGTGCGCCAATGGCAGTCTTTCGTCGGCAACGTGGTCGCCGGCGCGCCGCCGGCGGTCAGCGGCCACGACGCCAGGGTCCCCCTCGTCGCCGGCCTCGCCGCCGTCGAGTCGATGGCCACTGGACGCCCGGTTCGGCTGTAGCCCGTCAGGTTGGGTCAGGTCGCTGGGCGACGAGGCCGCCGCAGCGACCGCCGACGAGTGACTGGTGGATCAGCCGCAGCTCGCCGGGAAGTCGATCGAGGTTGCGGGCCGCCAGCGGAGGGACGGCCGTGCGCACCGCGAGACGACCTTGCCACGACGCCAGGCCGAAGCGCAGCAGGCGGCGCAGCGAGCGCTGCACCGTCGACGACGAGCCGACCACCTCGCCCAATCCCATCGAGCTCGACAACTCGGCGAGGTCGACCTCGACGCCGTCGGGATGCTGCGACAGCCGTGCGCCGAGGCGCCGGAAGATCCAGGTGGAGCTGGGGCCGACGACCGGCAGCCACAACAACTCGACGTAGGCGTGATCGAACCCGAACCCGACGGACTCGACGACCGGGTCGGGCCACGGCACGGCCGAGAACTGGCCGGGGAACTCGATGTCCAGCAGCCTCATCGCCCGACCGGCCTTTCACATCGAGGACGGAGGCAGCGCCCCGATGGGCGGGTGGTCGGGCAAGTGTCGCGAGGGTCTCCATCGGTCACCTTCCGGCAGGTGTGACGCTGGAGGATGTCGGGTGCTCTGCTCCTCCTGGGCGCGCGTTGGAGGGCCGAGCGGAAGGCAGACTGCGGAGATGTCGTCGGACATCGAGCTCGTCGGGGGTTGGCTCGCCGCGGCCGAGCGGGTGACCGTTTTGACCGGCGCAGGGATCTCGACCGACTCGGGGATCCCCGACTTCCGCGGCCCGCAGGGTGTGTGGACGAAGAACCCGGGGGCGGAGAAGTCCTCGACGCTGCAGAACTACGTCGCTGACCCGGACGTTCGCCGACACGCCTGGCGGGTGCGTGCCGATGCGGCGTTGTGGTCGGCCCAACCAAACGCCGGTCACCGGGCGATCGTCGACATCGAGCGCGCCGGAAAGCTCCACGGATTGGTCACCCAGAACATCGACGAGCTGCACCAGAAGGCCGGCACCGATCCGGCGCTGGTGATCGAGGTCCACGGAACGGCGTGGTGGACCAGGTGCCTGTCGTGCGGCGACCGCCGGCCGATGGCCGAGACGCTCGACCGGGTGCGCGACGGGGAGGACGACCCGCCGTGCCTGGTCTGCGAGGGCATCCTCAAGAGCGACACGATCTCCTTCGGCCAAGCGCTCGTTCCAGAGGTCATCGATCGGGCGTTTGCCGTGAGCCGATCATGTGATGTCCTGGTCGCTGTCGGGTCGACGCTGAGCGTGTATCCGGCGGCGGCCTGCGTACCGCATGCGGCGGCGACAGGGGCGCGGGTGGTGATCATCAACGCCGGCCCGACAGAGATGGACTCGGTCGCCGACACTGTCCTCAACGGACAGATCTCCGAGCTGTTGCCGGCGGTCGTCGCCGCGGCGAAGGCGGACCGGCTGTGATCTATCACGCGGCCCTTCCGGCCGACTGGGAGGCGGCGCTGGCCACTGGCAGCTACGAGATCTCGACCCGCGGGATGCCATTGACCGACGTCGGCTTCATCCACGCGTCCTACGAACACCAGGTGGAGGGTGTCGCCAACACCTTCTACCCCGACGTCGACGAGTTGGTGTTGCTGACGATCGATCGTGAGACGATCGATGCGCCGGTGGTCGATGAGCCGGTCCCGACGGGCGCGAGGAGCTTTCCCCACATCTACGGGCCGCTGCCCGTCGACGCGGTGGTTGACGTGCGGCCCTGGAAGCGGCAGCCGGGCGAGCCTTGGCGGCTGTCGGAATCCCGACCCGACAGGTAGGGTTTAAGGCATGGCCACGTTCCGAGATCTGCTCACCGCCGCCAAGGCGGAGATCCGCGAGGTCGACCCGGAAGGGGCCGCGGCGATGATCGCCGACGGCGCCGCCGTGCTCGACGTTCGCGAGCCCGACGAGTACGACGCCGGCGCCCTCGACGGTGCCGTGCACATCCCCCGCGGCCACCTCGAGTCGCAGGTCGAGAGCTCGGCTCACCGACAAGACCACGCCGACGGTCGTCTACTGCGCCGGGGGAGTGCGCTCTGCGTTCGCGGCCCGCACCCTGCAGGAGCTCGGGTACACCGACGTCGTCTCGATGATCGGTGGGTTCGGGCGCTGGAAGGACGAGGGCCGGGCGTGGAGCACGCCGGTCACGCTCACCGCCGACCAGAAGGTCCGCTACATGCGCCACCTGCTGCTGCCGGAGGTCGGCGTCGAAGGCCAGTCCAAGCTGCTCGCCTCGAAGGTCCTGCTGCTCGGTGCCGGCGGTCTCGGTTCCCCGGCCGCGCTGTACCTCGCCGCAGCCGGGGTCGGCACGATCGGCATCGTCGACATGGACGAGGTCGACGCGTCGAACCTGCAACGCCAGATCCTCCACAACCTCGACCGCATCGGCGACCGCAAGGTCGACTCGGCGAAGAAGACGATCGTTTCGCTGAACCCCGACGTCGACGTCGTCACGTACGACACTCGCCTGTCGGCCGACAACATCATCGACATCATCGCTGGCTACGACGTCATCGTCGACGGCGCCGACAACTTCCCGTCGCGTTACCTGCTCAACGACGCCAGCGTGAAGCTCGGCATCCCGGTCGTCCACGGCTCGATCTTCCGCTTCGAGGGGATGGTCAGCGTGTTCCACCCGCTGGAAGGCCCCACGTACCGCGACATGGTGCCCGAGCCGCCGCCCGCCGAGCTGGCCCCGAGCTGCGCCGAGGCCGGCGTGCTCGGCGTGCTGCCCGGCATCGTCGGGTCGATCCAGGCGCTGGAGGCGATCAAGGTGCTGCTCGGCATCGGCGAGCCGCTGATCGGGCGGATCCTGACGATCGACACCACCGACATGTCGATCCGCACGTTCAACCTCAAGCCGGATCCGGACAACGAGGTGACCTATGCCAACCGCGAGCGCATCGAGGTCCGCGATCTCGACGGCCTCTGCGCCCCCTGGGTGACCGCCGACCACTGACCCCGCCCCCGCGATCTGGGGAAGATGCGTGTCACCTCGCCTTCTGGGGAAGATCCGTGTCAGACGCTGACACGGATCTTCCCCAGAACCTCGTTTGACACGATTCTTCCCCAGAATCTTGGGTGGGTAACGCTCGGGTAACGCCCGCTTACGAACATGCCTTGAGTGTCCAGCGAGGTGTTCAACATCCCGTCGCTCCGCAGAGAGCTCTACGAGCCGCCGCGTCCTGCGCTCGTCGATGGACACGAGGACCTGCTCACGATGGTCGATGTCGGGCCCGCCGACGACCCGGTCGACGGCCTCGCGGACAACGTCGAGCGGCTCCTCGAGGTCGTCGAGCCGGTCCTCACCTTGCTGTCGCTCTGCGGACGGGAGGCCATCGGGCTGGCGATCGCTGCAAAAACCACACCCAAGTCGTGCCCGCTGGGCTCTCGCCTGCCGTGACGAACGAGGACTTCTTCATCCCGTCGTTGCTGCGCGACGTCCGTGAGTGGCCCGAGCCGACGCTCGGCGACCCGGCCGACGTGCTGCTGGACCACATCGATGTCGGCGAGGCGCGCGATCGGGCCGCCGGTCTGAGCGAACACGTCGAGGACTTGCTCGAGGTGCTCGAGCCGGTGTTGATCCTGCTGTCGCTGTGCGGCCACGCAACAACGCGCCTGCTGGTCGCCGGCGCAGCGACCGACGTCGCGTTGGAGCTCCCGTTCGACACCGCGATGAGGATGCACAGCACGCCCCGCCAGTCGTTGCCGACGGAGATCCTCGACGCCCTCGTCGACGAGCCGACGGTGGTGGTGGGGCTGCGGGTCACGAGCAGGACGCTGGCGCTGACGACGACCGGCCTGCGGGGCGGCTGGTTCGTCGTGCCGGTGCCAGGGGCGGCGTCGAAGCTCGATCTCTCCGATCTGCTCAGCGAGCTCGGCGGCCCACTGGAGCAGGCGGAGGCGGAGTTGCTGGACGCCATCGAGGCCGCCACCGGCGGCGCGGAGCTGGCCGACCTCGCCATGGCGCTGCCGGCGCCGAGCGGCCTGGTGACGATGTTCGACCCCGCGGGATGGTCGGTGCTCGCAGGCGATGCCGACACGGACGCAATCGTCGAGCTGGGATCGGCGGCGTCGCAGCTCATCGACGACGCGGGCATCCGCAACTTCGTCAGCGCCGAGGTCGAACGCGAGCGGTCCACCCGGATCCCCCTCCGCGAGCGCTTCGACGACGAGCGCACGGACCGTCAGCTGCTGCGGCGGGCGATGCGCGGCGCCCGACGCCGGCAAGACGACGTGTCCGCCGACGGGCTGGGGCGCGCCTTTCGCATCGGTCGCTCGCGACGGCTGACCTACACCGAGTTCCTGATGGCCTGCCACGACGAGGGTGTCGTCGACGTGCTTCATCGGCTGGATCAAGTGGCTCAACTGCCGCACTGGGACTTCGGCGGCGAGGTCCACGGCGAGCCCGGCCAGCGGTACGTGTTCGCCACGCTGGCCCCCCCGCTGCAGGGGCTCGAGCGCATCGAACCGACGTTGATGGACCCGCCGTCGCCGCAGGGCGAGCTCGTGCTGACATATCGGCGTTGGGGCGAGGAGCACGCCGTCGGGAGCGCCGTGCCGGTCGGAGCGCTGTCGTTGACCGACGGACGGCTCTCACGGCCGCTGGCGCTCGTCGACGGCGCGGAGGTGACGCCGACGCTCGGCGTCCATGTCCTCGTCGACGACTCGGAGGTGTTGCTGCTGGCGGGCGTGCAGCACGGCGACGTGCTCGTCCTGACCGATCAGGATTCAGGGACACGCGCCGACCTGGCGATCGTCAAGAACTACACGCGCCACGACGACGAACGTCTGCGAGCGGCCGGGTACGCGCTGGCGATGGCGGCACCGTTCGACATCGACCCCCTCGCCGACACGTTGGTCTCGACCATCCGCTTCGCGCTCGCCGACGGGCCGAACACGGCCCAAGAAGCGCAGCGCGTCTCGCTCATCGGCAGTGTGCCCCAGCCGTTCCCGCCGACCGGCCAGCCCCGGGCCGACCCGGCGACCCTGGACATCCCGTCCGCCCGCGGTGTCGGCGTGTTCCCCGACGACTGCTCGCACACACACCTGTGCGGGCCGGTGGGCATGATCCCCACCGAGGTGACGTCGCTCGTGTCCACTCACCTGGGAGAGGTCGCCGCTGGGATGGCGCTGCTGCCACAGCCGTCGGATGTGCCCCACCACTCGGATCGCGCCTTCCGTGACGCCGTGGGCGCCCATCACGAGGCGATGTCGACCGACCTCGCCGCCGTGGTGGCCCAGTGCAGCGCCATCACCGGGGCGACGACGGTGTGGCACACCTATGAAGACGATGCGGCGGCCCGCCCTGCGTACATAGCCGCTGGCAACCGGCTGTGGCTGTGGCCCGGCGACCCGATCCGCAACATCAGGACCGACCACGGCGGCGAGCCGACCCTGTTCACGGTGCAAGCACTCGAGGACGCGCCCGCCGCCGGACTCGACGAGCAAGGCCTCGCCGAGGTGATCGAGCTGGCTCTGTTCGTCAACCGACAGGCCGAGGTGAAGGTGTACCTCGAACCCGACGATGCGACGTCCACCACCTCGCACGGCGAGGCGTTGCAGGTCGCCGACGCCCTGGCGTCGCTGGTCGACGGCGGACGGGCACCGTCGGGCACGGTAGGCGAGCCCAAGACGGACCCCGATCCTGACCCCGAGCCCGAACCTGACACGCCGCAATCGACCGTCGCCTCGGCGACCATCCGAGTCGTCGACGACGGGGGCGGGGCGTTGCCGTTCGTCATCGTCACCGTCACCGTCAACGGGGCGTCCTTGCAGACGGCCAAGAGCGGCGCCGACGGCGAGGTGTTGCTCGCCGACGTCGACCCCAGCCGCATCGTCGCCGTGGTCACCGGCTATCCCGGGCACCAGGACGGCATCGTCGTGTTCGACCTCGAGGCGGGTGACTCGATCGACGTCGACCTCGTGCTGCGCGCCATCCCTGCGTCAGCGGAACTGCCGCCGCTCACCGGTGTCATCGTCGAGTCGAGCGGGTTCTTCGTGCGCCAGCTCCCCGGCAGCACAGAGCAGATCCTCGGCAAGCTGCACTACACCTCCTACGACGTCACGGTGCTGGAGGCCAGGGTCATAGAAACGGACTGGGGGCCGAAGGACCTGCTCATCCCGAGAGGCAAGATCGACGACCTCTGGTACCGCGTCCGCTTCGCCCCCGACGCCTTCCTGCGCGTCGTCGACGCGTACGACACGGTGCTGCAGGTGGAAGGGGACATGGCGAAGATCACCGCCCATGCCGCAGCGCTGGCAGACCA